>NZ_FOTM01000020.1 GCF_900114565.1 Leifsonia sp. CL147 | reverse complement strand
ACCGGTCTGCGCGGGCGGCGCAGATGACCAACGCGACCGTGTCGTTGACGATCAGCCTGAACAATCTGAACGGGACCCCGTGGGGGACGGCCGCTGACGGGGGTGCGTCCTCGTTCGCCTCGCCGTTTGCGAACGACCTCGCGTTCGGGCAGCGCACGCTGGATGAGTGGACCCGGTTCACGGGGCGCCGGCAGCAGGCGGGTGTGACGCAGGGTGGCACGAACGGGACGACGTACCCGTATGCGGAGTTCGCGAATCTGCCGGGCACGTATGCGCAGACGTTCTTCGGGTTCATGGATCACAACTTCGACTGGCCGGCGATCTCGGGCACGTATGAGGGTGCTCAGTACGGGTTCCAGATCGATGCGGTGGTGACGGCGCTGGCGCGTCAGTTGCAGGCGCAGAACATCACCTGTGGGGATGCGTCCAAGGGGCAGACGGCGTTCCCGGGCGTGCCGTCGGCGGCGGAGCTGGCTGCGCTGTTCGCACTGGGGTTCGGCAACTGGATGCGCTATGGGTCGGATCCGGTGAACTTCTCCACCGGCAACTTCCTGCAGTCCAAGAACCTGTTCACGGTGTCGGGGCCCGGTGGTGTGAGCACGCCGGTGGATCTGACCTACAACTCTCTGGACTCCCGGTCGGGGATGTTCGGTCGCGGCTGGTCCTCGGGGCTGGCGGCGAAATCCCAGACTTATGGGGACGGGTCGGTGCTGGTCACGGCGGGGGATGGGTCGGCGACAGCGTTCACCAGGAACGCGGACGGCAGCTTCAGCTCGGTGCAGCCGGGGATCTACACGAGATTGTCGCGGACGGCGGCGCACACGTTGACGTTGACCATGCCGGACAGCTCGACCGAGGTGTTCACCGAGGACTCGTACACGGGTGCCGGGGTGATGGTCTCGCGCACGGATCGTGCCGGGCACACCTGGTCGTACACGTACGGGACCACGAGCATCACGATCCCGGCAACGCCGAACCCGTGGCCGGTCGCCCCGGATGGCAGCTCGGGCGGTTCCGGCACCCCGGCCCGGGTGATCACCTCGTTCGGCCCGTTGGCGTCGGTCACCGAGCCCGGCGGGCAGAGCCTCGCCTTCACCGCGGACAGCGCCGGACGGGTGGTCACCGCGACCCGGCCGGACGGCGCCGCCTGGACGCTGGCCTATGACGCCGCCGGCAACCTCGCCTCGGTCACCGACCCGGCAGGTCACGCCACCTCCTACGGGTATGACGGCAGCAACCGGATGACGACGGTGACGGCCCCGGATGGGACCACCTATGTCACGAACACGTACGATGACGCCGGCCGGGTGGTCAAGCAGGTCAACGGCGATGGCGCCGCGACCACGATCAGCTACGGCCAGAACTCGACCACCTACACCGACACCACGGGTGCTGCCACGACGTTCTCGATCGACGCCCAGGGCCGGGTGACGAAGGTGGTCACCCCGCTGGGCCACACCATCGGCACCACCTACAAGAACTGGGACACCACCGCCAGCACCGACGGCAACGGCAACACCACCAAGTCGGTGTACGACGCGCAGGGCCGGTTGACCCAGACGATCGCTGCGGACGGGGCGGACACCTCCTACAGCTACACCGCACAGGGCGACCTGACCTCGCAGACCCTCACCGATGGGCGCACCACCAGTTACACCGTCGACGCGCAGGGCCGCACCACCGCGGTCGCCGGCCCGGACGGTGCGCACTGGCAGCAGACCTTCGACACCGCGGGCAACCTGACCTCCCGGACGGACCCGAACGGGAACACCACCTCGTACGGGTACGACGGGCACGGGAACCTGACCAGCGTCACCGACGCCGCCTCCGGGAAGACCACCCTGACCTACGATGCGGCCTCCCGGGTCACCAGCGCAGTGGATCCGGACGGGCACACCACGACCTTCGCCTACGACGCGGTCGGTAACCTGACCTCCCGCACCGACGGTGCCGGAGCGGTCACGGCGTACACGTATCAGGCCGACGACAAGGTCGCCACGATCACCGACCCGAACGGCGGAGTCACCTCCTACACCTACAACAAGGGTCTGAACGTTGCCACGATCACCGACCCGACCGGTGGGGTGACCCGTTAGGGGTATGACAGCGAGTACCGGCGCACCAGCGTGACCAACCCCGACGGCGGCGTCACGAAATACGCGTACAACGGTGAAGGCTTGGTGACCGCGGTCACCGACCCGGACGGGAACACCACCCAGAAAACCTATGACGCCGCGCAGAACCTGACCAGCATCACCGACCCGGCAGGCAGCGTCACCAGCATCAGCTACGACGCCGTGAACCGGCCGGTCAAGGTCACCGACGCTCGAGGCGGCAGCACCGTCTTCGCCTACGATGCCACCGGCCGGCTGGTGAAGACCACCGACCCGAACGGGCACGCCACCTCCTACACCTACGACGCCGCCGACCGGGTGGTCACCGTCACCGACCCGGCGGGCAAGCAGACGAAGTACGGGTACGACCCGGCCGGTAACCGCACCAGCAGCACCGACCAGACCGGGCGGACCACCACGGTCGCCTACGACGCGTTGAACCGGGCGATCTCCTCCGCGGATCCCGCCGGCGGGAAAACCGTGTACGGCTACGACCCGGCCAGCAACCTGACCTCCGTCACCGACCCGGCCGGTCGTGCCACCAGTTACAGCTACGACGGCGCGAACCGGATGAGCGGCAGCACCGACGGCGCCGGCGACACCACCATGTATGCGCACGACGGCAACGGGAACGTCACCGGCATCACCGACCCGCGCGGCGGGACGATCAACTTCAGCTTCACCGGCACCAACCAGCTCGCGTCGAAGACCGACCAGAACGGTGCCACCACCTCCTACCAGTACACCGCCGCCGGTGTCCTGGCAGCGATGGTGGACCCGGCCGGGGTCACCACCGCCTACTCCCACGACGCTGCAGCGCTGCTCACCCAGGTGACCGAGAACGCGGTCCCCGGTGCTGCCGCCAGCGCGGATACCAACGTGACCACCAGTTACGGGTATGACCCGGCCGGCCGGCTCACCCGGGTGACCGGCCGGGCAGGAGACCTCCTCGACGAAACCCGACGGGAAGACCACGAAGTACGGGTACGACCCGACCGGTCGCCTCACCGCCACCACCCCCGCCACGGGGTCGGCGATCGGCTACAGCTACGACGACGCGGGCCGGTTGACCGGGATGACCGACTCCACCGGCACCTCGTCCTGGTCGTTCGATGCGGCCGGCCGGATCTCCTCCACCACCACCGGTGCGGGGAAGACCCTCGGCTACAGCTTCGACGCCTCCGGGCTGCGCACCGCCCTGACCTACCCGGACGGGTCCACCGTGAAGTACGGGCTCGACGCCGCCGGCCGGGTCACCTCGCAAACCGACTCCACTGGAACCGTCGGCTACGGCTATGACGCCTCCTCGAACCTGACCCGGATCACCCGACCGAACAACACCACCTCCACCTACAGCTACGACTCGGCCGGGCAGATCACCAAAATCAGCCACACCGGGTCCACGCCCGGGGTGAACGACAACGCGGCACCGCAAGCCCCATCCGCGACCGCGCCGGCCACGCCGGCGCCGGCCGCGCCCGCACCGACGGGGACACCCACACCCACCCCGTCGCCGTCAGCGTCGGTGGTGCCCTCGCCCACCCCGACCCCGACGGTCACGCCCACCCCCGCAGTCCCGGCCACCCCCACCGCAACGCCGACCCCGACCGCGACTGCTTCGGCGTCCGCGACGGGGACCGCGTCCACGGGCATCGGCCTGGTGCCGGCGGTGACCGGGGCCGTGACCGGTCTGGTGTGTGGTCTGTTGCCGGTGTGCCCGGATGCGAACCTGACCGCGGCGGACGGCCTGCCGATGACCCTCTCCTACGGTCACGACACGAACGGGCGGGTGACCAGCCTGGACCAGGTGTCGGCGTCTAAACACCTGACCACCACCTACAGTTACGACAAGCTGGGCCGGCTGACCGCCTCCACCCGCACCGACGGGGTGAAAGCGACCTATGGGTATGACGCGGCCGGGAACCGGGTCTCGGGCACGGACACGGACCGGTTGACCGGGCAGATCCTGGGCTACCACGCCACCTACTCCGCGACCAACCAGTTGGTGACTCAAACGGTCGGGCCGCGCAGCGCGTCCGGGCTGCTGGGTTCCGAGGTCGGGACCGTGACCACGACGAACACGTGGGATGCGAACGGGGAGCAGACCGCATCCAAGGTCGACACCATCCAGACCGCGACCCTGCTCGGTGTGATCTCGGGCACCAAGACCAGCACCCTGGCCACGACGAACTCGTACGACTTCACGGGTCGGCTGACCAAGTCGTCCCGGTCGGACAATCTGGTCACCAGCTACAGCTATGACGGCCTGGGTCGGACGGTGGGGGAGACACTCCCGGATGAATACGCCTCCGACCACCTCACCCCGACCCTGAGCCGACTGCTCGGTGGCACCGGCTGCGGCACCGGCGGCACCGTGCCCGGCTGCCCGGCCGAAGTGACCGGGGACACCCCATTCGTCGGCAACGCGACCACCATCACCAACGACGGGGTCACCCCAGTGTCCTGGGCCACCGGGAAGACCAGCATCAACCTGATGTGGGGTCCGGAAGGCGCCGACCACCAAACCACCAGCACAACCGACGACGGGAAAACCACCACGACGGCGTCCTGGTTGTACTTGGATGCGCAAGGCACCGTCCGTGCCACCGCCGACAGTGCTGGGGCCACGCTCACCGCGTCCTCCTACACCGACTTCGGTGCGGCAGAACCCACCTCCGGGTCTTTGCACGGCAGCACCGGCGGGAACCCGCTACCGCTGCACCTGCAGGTGACGGATGCGGGTGCCGTGCTGCCGAACACGACCACCACCACCCCGATCGGGTACACCGGGCAACAGAACAACCCCGACGCCGGCCTCATCCAATACCAGGCCCGCACCTACCAACCCGAGCAAGCCCAGTGGATGCAAGCCGACAGCTATGCGGGCACGCTGGACACTCCCCAGTCCCAGCACCGGTACGGGTATGTCACCAACAATCCGGCCACGTTCATCGACCCGGACGGACACCGCGAGCTCATCGAGGGTCCCCACGGCGGCTGGGTCGCAGCCCCGGTGGTGTACCCCACCCCCACCAACAGCCCCGCCGGCCTCAGCAGCACGGTCAACGGCAGCGGCGCAGACGCACCCACTTTCAGCGACCCCTGGACACCCACCAACGCCAGCACGGTCAACAGCAGCGGCGCAGACCCAAGCACGCCCAACTGCTCGGCGCAACCCGCTTATGAGGTCCGGTCGTGTTACGCAACGCAGGCATCGGACGCTCAAAACCCGCGTTCTCATTCGGCGCAAGCTGGTTACGGCGCGGGCGGCGGCAATTGGACAGATAATCTCGGAAAGGCCGCGCAGAAGTTCGGGGTCTCGCCGAAGGATTTCCGCGATGCCATTCACAAGGTCAAGGGATCTGGGAAATTCGGGGGTAGAAGCAACAATCCGGACGTTGAGGTGGATACGGCAACAGGGGAAGTTCGGATCAAGGGAGGGGACGGCGAATCCATTGGAAACGTGGAGGACTATTTGGGGCAATCTGTGAGCAGCCCCGCCTCTATCGATTGGGGGCAAGTCTTCCAATCCATCGGCGCCGGCATCGTCGCAGTGCTCGTGATCCTGATTGCAACAATTATCTCGCCGATCACGGTCGCAACTGCCTGACGGCGCGATTGTTTCCCATCGGCGACGACCAACATAAGTGAGGGATGTCATGTTTTCATTACGGCGGCTACAACTGTCCCGTCGCCGGGTGGACCAGGTAATAGTTAGCTCTGTTTGTTGGTTTTCCGCGCTCACACCTGAAGTTGACACGCTTCGAGCGTCTGCGGTTCGGTATCGGGAGGTCCGGGGCGATCATTCGGTGGCCCTGAGTTCCATGAGCAGCTTCTTAGAAGGAGACGCCGAAGCGCGCCAGGAGCGGTTCGTAGAAGCTCTCGAGACGCAGCTGGCAGCATTACGCGAACACCACGTCGATGCTGACTTTCTCAAGCGAAACTGTGGCGAGTGCACCATTTACATCACTCTTGCCCCAGAGAGTGGTCAGGCCGGTATTCTCATCACGCCCGAGCTCGTGGAAGAAGTATCAAATATTGGCGCAACCATAGCAATCGACGCATTTCGATAGACAAGGAGCGCGGTATGACCGGGTACTGGATCTCGAGGCGGAAGGGTGGTTATCCGCCGGCTCAAGGCCGAGAACAAGCGACCGCGTGAGGACATGGTTCAAGAGCGCAACCCCGGTGCGGTAACCGGCCTTTCCTGCTGGATCGCCTGTCCGTCCCCACGGCCCGTGTCCAAGCTATCGGCCGACTCTTTTTCGTATTCCATGGCGCGGTCGATCGGCACGCAGGCGCTGTCCAATTGACTTTTGATGACGATCGAACGGTGCTCTTGGATTCCGGTGCTGACGGCGAGATCCTCGTTCTCAAGGAAGGCCCGTGGGTTGACCCATTTTCACGCTTCGAAGATGAGTCGGAGGTGAATCAGCAGTTCATCCGCGAGCATGGCAAGTGGGCATTCTTTGATGTCGGCAACGAAGCGGCCGTACGACCATCTGTCGGTATTCGCCTCGTACATGTCGAACCAGTGCTTGACGCGTTCCACCACACGAAGCTCGTCGGCGTCACGCTTGAGAGCACCGCCGGAGTAATCGAGTGCGTTACCGGAGCGGATGAGCTCTTGGTGGAGTTCAATCCGCGGAGAAGTTGAAACAGCCCACCCTGGTCGCGTCCCGCTGGACGCGGCGGGAACAAGCTGACTCAAACTGTCCGAGCGTCTAGCGCCTCTTGGCTGCCGGGTTCCCAGGTCGGCACCGTGACCACGACGAACACGTTGCTCGGTTCGGGTACCGAAACCGTGGGGCAGCCGACCGCGGGATTCATGGCCCCGTGGGACATCGACTCGTGGGGCGCGGTTCAGCCCTCGAGTGCGGTGAGGAGGCGGTCGAGCGAGCCGCCGAGGCCCCAGCGCTCGGCCAGGGGCGCGAGAGCCGCACGGTGTTCCGGTGTGGGACGGACGAGGGGCGCGTCCACCGCCGGCAACGGGAGGTCGCGCACCACCTCGACGACGCGCGGCGCGACCGCGAGGTAATCGGCTGCCGCGAGGAAGCGGGCACGCGCTGCCGCCTTTATGCCGCTGCGGGAATCCTCCGCTGCCGCGATGATGCCGTTGAGGTCGCCGTACTCGGCGAGCAGGGCGGCGGCCGTCTTCTCGCCGATCCCGGCCACGCCGGGCAACCCGTCCGAGGTGTCGCCGCGCATCGCCGCGAAGTCCGCGTACTGGTCGGCGCGGATGCCGTACTTCTGCTCCAGGGTCTCGCCGGTGACGAGCTCCAGGTTGCTCATGCCGCGCGCGGTATAGATGACTCGCACGTCACGTTCGTCGTCGACGAGCTGGAACAGGTCGCGGTCGCCGGTGACCACATCCACGGGGCCGTCCGCGCGGGTCGCGAGCGTGCCGATGACGTCGTCGGCCTCATGGTCGGCCGCACCCAGGATCGGGATGCCGACCGCGTCGAGCACCTCACGGATGAGCGGCACCTGGGCGACGAGCGCTGCGGGCGTCTCCTCCACATCCACCCCACCGGGTACCAGCTGCGCGACGCGGTGCGCCTTGTAGCTCGGGATGAGGTCCACGCGCCAGCGCGGCCGCCACGCGTCGTCCCAGCAGGCGACCAGGACGTCCGGCCGGTAGTCCGTGACGAGCTTGGCGATGATGTCCAGGAACCCCCGCACCGCGTTCACCGGCGTGCCGTCCGGCGCCTTCACCGTGTCGGGCACGCCGTAGAACGCGCGGAAGTAGAGCGAGGCGCTGTCGAGCAGCATGGTTCGGCGGGTCACGCCCCGATCCTGCCATGGAGGGATGCGGCTGTGCACGCATCGCGGAGGGACGGTCGCCAGCCGACCGGGCGCTAGCGTGGTCGGGTGACTCCCGCCCCGCTCATCGTGTCCGCCGTCGCTGTCGTGCGCGATCGCACCGTGCTCATGGTGACCGCACGCGGCCGGGACGTGTACTACCTGCCCGGAGGCAAGGTCGACCCGGGCGAGACGGCGGATCAGGCGGCCGCGCGAGAAGCGTTCGAGGAGGTGTCCCTCGCGCTCGAACCGGCGGACCTCGAGGAGCTCTTCGAAGTCCGGACGCAGGCCCACGGCGAACCCGACGGGCGCCTGGTGCACATGCGCGTCTTCCGGGCTTGGACCACGGACGCTCCGGCTCCGTCCAATGAGGTGGGCGCCATCCACTGGACGACCAGCGCGGACGCCGGCCGCTGCCCTCCGGCCGGCGTCGAGGTCCTCCGGCGGCTCGTGGAGCTGGATCTCATCGACTGACGCGCGCCCGGGCGCCTGGAGCGACGAAGGGCGGCCCGTGTCGACGGACCGCCCCTCGTGGCTCGGACGCGCTGAGGCGTTACGGCCGCTCGGCCCAGCCGCCGCGCGGCGGCGTCGGCCAGTGCGGGCGCGTGGGCACGATGGAACTGACCGCGCCGGTCGCCGGGTCGAGCAGCACCTGCCGGTGCTGCGGGTGCCGCCAGTCGAACAGTCCGCCGAGGGAGCCCGCGCGGGCGTCGAAGGACGCGTCGCCGATCGGCCCGGTCAGCCAGTTGTTCTCGATGAAGCGCAGCACGCTGGTCTGCTCGATGGCGGTGTGGTCCACCGTGTTCTGCGCGGCCCAGGGCGAGATCAGCAGCAGCGGAAGGCGCTGGCTGGGACCGCAACGGTCCGCGTAGCCGCCCGCGACCGGAGTGACGCTGGTGCAGACACTGGAGTCGACGGCCGAGTCGTTCGAGCCGTTCAGCACCTTCGGGGCGACGTGGTCGTACCAGCCGTCCGAGTCGTCGTACGCGATGACGACCGCGGTGCTCGACCAGCTGTCCGACTTCTGGAGGGCGTTGATCTCGTTGACGAGGAACTTCTGCTCGTCGATCGGGTCCGAGTAGCCGGCGTGGCCGTCCTGCGCTTCCGGGGCCTTCAGGAAGGAGACCGCCGGCAGGTTGTCCGCCTTGAGCGCTGCGTCGAACGACGTCAGGTCGTACTGGTGGTTGGCCTGGTCGGTGTGCCCGATCGCCTTCACCGAGGTGGGGGCGAGGTGGTGCGGGTTCGACGTCGACGCGTAGTACTGGAACGGCGAGTGGTGCGGCGAGTAGTCCTTCGGCGTCGCACCCGCGATGTTCGCGGTGGTGGCATCGCACTTGGCGTACGAGCCGGCCTGCCCGTTCCAGGGGGTGGTCGGGGTGAAGCCGCCCTGGAACCAGCCCCAGCTGACGCCCTTCGCGTTCAGCAGGTCGCCGATGTTGCGGCCTGACATCCCGACGACGGCGGAGGACGCCGTGTGGTCGTTGTCCGAGCAGTCGTCATAGGCCGGATCCGGGTCGCCGATGACGGTGCCGACGCCGTGCGCGTCCGGGGACTGGACGGCAGTGGATGCGGTGAGCACCGCTCCCGTCTTCGGGTCGTAGGCGGTTCCGCCGTGGGTCTGGCCGGAGATCAGGTTGAGCGCCCCCGGTGTGGATGGGCCGAAGGTGGTGTCCCAGCTGTTGTCGCTCATGGCGTAGTTCTGGGCGTAATTCCACAGCCCGGTTACGGTGTTGCCGTCGTAATAGTCCATGACCAGGCCTGGAGCGCCGTAGGCGCCGGTGCAGGTGTCGGTCTCGGTCTTCTGGACGAACTGGTCCATCGCGCCGCCGTCGACGGCCTTCTGCTCCGCCGCGTAGCTGTGGTTCTGGTCGCAGGTGACGGCCTGGGCCGGGCTGAGGCGCTTCGGTGCGTACAGGTTGGGGTTGTTCGTCAGCGTTCCCGAGGTGGCGAGGGTGTCCGCCTTCGGGGTGTCCGCGGCGGCCTGGAAGGGCGTGCCGTCGGTGTTCGCCGCGTTCGGGTAGGTGCCGAAGTAGTGGTCGAAGGAGACGTTCTCGTTGAAGATCACGACGAGATGCTTGATCGGAGTGGTGGTCTGGGTGGAGTGGTCGCCGTGCTGGCCGCCGTGCTGGCCGCCGGCGGAGGCGACAGCGGGCGCGCCCGCAAGGACGCCGGCGCCCGCGAGAACGGCCGAGCCGGCGAGCGCGACACCGGCCAGAGCGACCGGGGAGCGGCGCAGACGAGAGGGTCTGAACACGATTCCTTCTTCCTTTTCTTCACTTCCCCGGCACGGACGTGACGGGATGCCTCTTCTGGAAGGGCCTGCTCAGGCGAGCATGGTGCGGCCGAGCCAGTCGGAGGAGTCGCGGGCTCCGGGGAGCGCGAAGTAGTATCCGCCGCCGAACGGCTGGATGTAGTCGGTCAGCGGCTCGCCCGCCAGGCGCTTCTGGACGGCGACGAACTGGCGGTCGAGGTCCTGGTTGAAGGCGACGAAGATCAGGCCCATGTCGAGGTTTCCGTTCACGTCGAGTCCGCCGTCGTAGTTGTATGCCCGGCGGAGCATGCGCTGCGGATCGGTGTCCTTCGTGCGGGGATTGGCGAGCCGGATGTGGGCATCCAGCTGGATGACATCTCCGGTGGCGTCGTTCTCGTAGTGAGGGTCGTCGAACTCGGACGAGGCCGTCAGCGGCGCTCCGGTGTCGCGGCGGCGTCCGATCATGTTCTCCTGCTCGTGCAGGTTCACGCGGTCCCAGAATTCGACCAGCATCCGGATGACGCGGACGACGTGGTAGCTCCCTCCCGCCACCCACGACGGCTCGGCTCCTTCGGATCTCGCCCAGACGAGACGCGCCATCTCCGCGGCGTCACGGGCGTCGGGGTTGCTGGTGCCGTCCTTGAATCCCATGAGGTTGCGCGGCGTGCCGCTGGGGCGCGGCGGCGAGACGAACCCGTCCTGCCGCCAGCGCACCTGCATGCCGCCCCGCGTCGCGCGGGCGATCTCCCGGATCGCGTGGATGACCGCATCCCGGTCGTCGGCGCAGACCTGGAGCAGCAGGTCGCCGTCGCAGACGTCCCCGCGGAGGGCGTCGTCGGGGAACTCGTCCATGGTCCGCAGCCGTGCGGGCTTCGCGCGCGCCAGCCCGAAGCGGTCGTCGAACAGCGTGGCGCCGGCCGAGACGGTGACGGTCAGGGAGTCGGGCACGACGGTCGGGCCGAGGACGCCGGAGTCCCGGGGAGGAGCGGTGAGGCCGGGGTCGGGCGGTGTGCCGCCGGTGGTGAGGAAGCGCGCACGCTCGGTGACCGTCTTCAACAGGTCGGCGAGCTCGGCGCGGGAGGTGGCCGTCACGTCCAGCGCGACGAAGGAGGCGCCGCGCTGGGGCGGCGTCAGGATGCCCTGCTGGTGCAGGCCGTGAAACGGGACAGCGGCGCGGGTCGCGGCGTGGGGACGGCCGCCCGCCGCACCGAGGCCGCCTGCCGCACCGAGGCCGCCCGCCGCACCGAGGCCGCCCACCGCGCCGAGGCCGCCCGCCGCTGTGAGGGCCGCCGTCGTCGCCGCTGTCGCCGTCGCCGCAGCGCCCGCCTGCAGGAAGCTGCGGCGTCCCATCCCGTTCATGAGTCCCTCCTCGGATCGCACAGCGCGGCCACCGGCGCCAGCAGCTCGGCGGCTCGGTCGAGGGCCGCATCCACTCGCTCGCGAGCCGGCCGATCGAGCTCGCTCAGCGCGGTCCAGCTGCCCTCGGCGGTGCGGTGGGACTCGATGAGCGCCTCCGCGTCCGAGAGCGCCCGCTGCGTCTCGGCGAGCCGGTCGTAGCGGCTCGCGAGCACCTCGTGCAGTGGTGCGAGCGCTGCGGCGGCCCCCGCGAGATTCGCGTCGACGGTCGCGAGCGACGTCCCCGATCCCGCGTCGTCGGCGCCGGTCAGAGTGTTCTGGATGGCGTCCTCCACGATCTCGTGCGCCCGCAGCCCCACCTGGCCGGGATCGAGTTGCTCGCTGCCGAAGGTCGTCACCAGCCGCTCCACCAGGCCGCTGAGGTCGTGCGCCGACGCCGCGACCGCTTGCGCCGTCCCTCCCCGCCAGAGCAGCGACTCGACCAGGTGGAAGCCGGTCAGCCCGTGCCGCGGGAGCCCGTCGAGCAGGTCGCCGACATCGCCGAAGGCGCTGTACGCACCGCCGAGCGTCTCGTACGTGGTGTGTGCGGTCAGCCAGTCGCGCTTCGCGGCTGCAAGGTCGCCCTCCTCGGCGTCGCCGGCAACCGCGGCGACCTCGCGCTGGAGCACCGGCAGGCGCGCGGCGACCCAGGCCGTGTAGGTCTTCGCGACCGGGATGAGGTCGTTGCGGGTCACCGGGAGGACGCCCGGCGTCAGCTGCGCGCCCCGCGGAGCCTTCCCCACAGTGACCGTCGGTCCGCGGACCGGATCGGCATCGGCCGGCAGGCAGACGAACCGGTAGCGGCCGGCGCCCAGCGAGACCCGGGAGGCGGCGTGCGCGCCCGCTCCGAGGCTCTCGAGGTCGAGGTACACGCGCGTGCTGCCGACGGACTCCAGGTAGACCTCGATGCCGCCCACCGTCGTGTTGGTCACGGTGAAGCTCTGGTCTCCCCCGTCGACGCGGGATGCGCTTCCGCCCCATCCGCGGCCGCAGTCGTCCAGGCCCGCGGCGACCTCGAAAGCCGATCCCGCGGACCCCGCGGACCCGGCCGCCGCGCCCCCTGTCGCCGGCAGCGGCCGCAGCACCGCGGTCAGTACGGCGGCCACGACCACCAGCGCTCCGATCGCCGCGAAGAGCGCGGCCAGCCGGGCGCGAGTCGACATCGGCGGATGCCTCCAGAGGGGGATGCGGGGGTCCGGGCGAGCGCCCGGCGTGAGCGATCCTAGAAGCGCGCCGGCGGCTGCGGAGGCGCCTTCACGCGGAGTTCACCCGACGGACATCCGGGCGCCCCCGCACGGGGGACACAGCCCTCGTCCGGGACGCGAAGAGGGGCCGGCGCCCGCTCGCACCCGGGCGCCTCCGCCGCTTCCTCCGTCGTCCGCTCCGTCGTCCGCTCCGACGCTAAGGGACCGCTCAGCGGATGCGCACGCGCCCCTGCTGCCACATCCGCGCAGCGGTGACGCGCGGGTTCGCCTGCTCGTCCGCATCCACGCCGAGGGCCGCATACAACCGGGCGAGGATCGTCTCGACCGCACGCACGCTGGTCCCGCGCTCAGCCGCGATCCGGCGCGTGGATGCGCCCGACGCGACCAGGCGCAGCACCTCCGCCTGGGCGCGGGTGACGGTGCGCACATCCTCGTCGGGTTCCGCGACCCGGTGCTCGCCGCCGACGATGGCGGCATCCACGGCGGCGACCAGCACCCCCACATCCTTCACCTGCGACTTCACCAGGTACACGACGGACGGCGGGAGGGCGTCGTCGCCGACCGCGAGCTCGGGCGACAGGTGCGAGGTGAGCACGACGAGCCCGACCCAGGGGAGCTCGCGGTGGACGCGCCAGAGCAGCTCGGCGCCCGAGTCGCCTCCTCCGAAGTCGAGGTCCGTCACGATCGCGTTCGGTTCCACCTGCACGATGGTGGCCCAGGCGTCCGCGGCGCTCGTGGCCTGCGACGCCTCGATGCCGGTGGAGCGGAGGGCGGAGGCGACCATCGAGGCGGTGAAGATGTCGTCATCGGCCACCACGGCACGGAGCGTGCGGGTTCTCGCGGAGGTATCGGTCATCGTTCTGGGTCTGTCCCTTACGTTTCCGCCCGAGAGGTGGACGCCACGAGTTCTGCGACGGCGTCGAGGAACACACCGAGGGGGATGGGCTTGGTCAGGTAGCCGATCCCGGTTCCTGCGAGGTCGACCGGTGGGGTCAGGGAGCCGCTCAGAACCAGTATCGGTCGGCGGCTGCCGTCGCTCCGGTGACCGAGCAGGCCCAAGCATTCGCTGAGCGAACAATTCGGGAGGATCGCATCGAGCACGACGGCGTCCGGATCCGCCTGGGCCGAGAGCGATCGCGGGTCGTCCGTCGCGGTCGCCCGATACCCGCGGCTGCTCAGAGCAGCGGTCAAGGTGGCCCGGATGAGCGGGTCGTCATCGACGACGAGGATGTCCGCACCGGAGGTTTCGGCGACCATGGCGGTCAGTGTAGGCCGATCTCTGCCTACAATCCCCCCATGCCCTCGCAGCTCCGACCGCGCCCAGGCGCATGACGACGCCGTCCGAGGCGCTGCGCCGCGGCGGACTGGATGCCCTGTTCCACGGCCATCCGGACGGCGTCTGCGTCGTCGACATCTCCGGAACCTTCGTGGAGTGCAACAGTGCTCTGGCGGCGCTGACCGGCTACCCGCTGGATGAGCTGGACGGGATGACGTTCTCGCGGCTCCTGCATCCCGAGGCGGTCGATCACACCCTGGCGCGATTCGGCGAGGCGCTCGCCGGGGAGAACCGCCGGTACGTCACGCGCATCGTGACGGCCAAGGGCCGCATCCGCTCGCTCGATGTGACGCTCATCCCGCTGCGCGGCGAAGACGGCGAGGTGGTCGGCGTGCTCTCGATCGCGCGCGACATCGGCGACGTGGAGCGTGCCGCTGTGGCAGCGGCCGGCAACGAGGCGCTGGTGCGGATGGCCGCCCGGATCGCCGGATTCGCCGGCTGGGTCGTCGACGTCGAGACGGGCCAGATCGAGTGGAGCGAGGGGCTTTTCGGGCTGCTCGGGATGGAGCCCGGGCCGGTCCCGCTCGACGACGACGCCCTTGCGCTGTTCCTGCCCGAGGACCGGCGGGCCGTGCGGACTGCGTTCCAGCGGACGGCGTTCCACGGCGCTCCGCTGGATGTCCGGGCGACCATCGTGACCGCCGCCGGGCGCTCGATGCACGTCCACATCGTCGGCGAGCCGGAGCTGAACGAGAACGGCCAGGTGGTCCGGATCCACGGCGCGTTCCACGACGTGACCGCTCTGGTGCGCCACCGGGAGGAGCAGCGGGCGATGGCCCGGCTGCTGCGCGACTCCCTCGACCAGGTGCACGACGCGATCGGCTTCGTCGACCGGTCCTGGAGGTTCACGTTCGCGAACACGTGGGCGCTGCAGCTCGCGGGCATCGATGAGCAGCAGTTGCGCGACCGTCCCCTGTGGGAGATGTTCCCCACCGCTCTCGGCAGCGCCTACGAGGGCATCTACCGGGACGCGATGGAACGCGGCGTCGCCGGAAGCGCCCGCGCCTTCTCGCCCGAGTGGGGGCGGTGGTTCGAGGTGGACGCGCATCCCACGGAGGAGGGCATCGCGATCATCGTGCGCGATGTGACCGACGACCAGGAATCGCGGCGCAAACTCGACGAGTACACGCGCCGGGTGGCGTCGCAGGCGGCGCTCCTCGACGCAGCGCGCGATGCCATCCTCGTGCGGGACCTCGACGGCATCGTCCGCTACTGGAACCGCGGGGCCGAGACGATCTACGGCGTCACCGGCGTGGATGCCGTCGGCCGCTCTGTGCGCGACCTCCTCTACGACGACCCGGCCGAGTTCGACGCGGCCTCCGCAGCGCTGCTGCGGGACGGGTTCTGGGTGGGCGAGCTGCGGCAGCGACGGGCGGACGGCTCGCAGCTCATCGCCGACTGCCGCTGGCAGCTGTCCCGCGCCGAGGACGGCGAGGTCACCGTCTTCGCCGTCAACTCCGACATCACCGAGCACCGGCGGCAGGAGGAGCAGCGCATCCGCACGCAGCGGATGGAGAGCCTCGGGACCCTCGCGGGCGGCATCGCGCACGACCTCAACAACGTGCTCACCCCCATCCTCATGTCGGTGCAGCTGCTGCGCCAGGACGAGCCGGACGCGCGGCGCCGCGACATGCTGGACGCTCTGGATGCTGCGGCTCAGCGCGGTGCGGCGATGATCCGTCAGGTGCTGTCGTTCGCCCGGGGTTCGGAGGGACGGAGGGAGCCGGTCGACCTGGTGGCGCTGCTGCAGGAGGTCGGCCGGTTCTGCCGGGAGACGCTTCCGAAGTCGATCGACCTCCGGCTGGACATCCCCGACCGGCTGCCGGCGGTGGCGGGCGACGACACCGAGCTGTTCCAGGTGCTGGTGAACCTGATCACCAATGCGCGCGACGCGATGCCCGAGGGCGGGGTGCTGAGCGTCCGCGCCACGGAGGAGGGCGACGGCGTCCGGCTGGAGGTCCGCGACTCCGGATGCGGGATGGACGGGCCGACCGCCGGCCGCATCCTGGAGCCGTTCTTCACCACGAAGCGGACGGGCACGGGCCTCGGGCTGCCGACCTCCGCCGCGATCGTGAAGGCGCACGGCGGCGAGCTCGAGGTCGAGACCGCGCCCGGCGCAGGCACCGCGATCGGCTTCGCGCTGCCCGCCACCGCTGAGGATGCGCCCGTGCGCCTGCGCGCCGGTGCGGCGGTTCCGGGGCGCGGGCGCGGGCGGAGAGTCCTCGTGGTGGACGACGAGTCGGCCATCTGCGAGCTGGTCCGCCAGACGCTCGACCGCGACGGCTTCATCACCGAGGTCGCCCACGGGCGGGATGCGCTCCGCCTGCTCACGGACGATCGCCCGTTCGACGCTGTGATCACCGACATCATGATGCCCGGCGTGAGCGGAGACGAGATCGCCCGGCATGTCTCCACGGAGCAGCCGCAGGCCGCGATCGTGCTGATGAGCGGGCTGCTGCCCGGACCGGCCGCTCGGGCGGCCGTCGAGCGCGACGGAGCGCACTTCCTGCCGAAGCCGTTCACGCCGGCCGTCTTGCTGGCGACGCTGGACGCGGCGCTGCAGCGGCGACCGGATCCTGCGGCACTGCTGCGGGCGATTCTCGAGCCGGCACTTCGCGAGGCTGCGGCGGCGCTCGAGGTGCTCGGCGAGCCCGTCGCGCTCGCCGAGGCCGAGAGGGAGCGGCTGAGCACCCTCCTGGCGACGGCAGCCGAGGCCGCGCAGCAGGCGCTGGGCGATCGCGCGAGCGAGCCGCGCATCCACCGGATCGTCGGTGCTGCTGCCTCTGCGGCCATGGCACTGTCGTTCGGCGCCGAGGTCGTACCGCTCTCGGAGGTGCGACGGCAACTCGACGAGGGCCTGGGGATGCTGGCGGCGGGATCCTGGTCACCCGAAGACCAGGATCCCGCCGAATGGATGTCGCGCTGACGCCGCCGGGACCGGGGGGACGGGGGAGGCGGCGCGAGCACGCAACGCATCGATCATCGGCGCTGCGTCGTTGCGCGTGCAATGCCCGCCACGGGGATGTGTGCGTTCCGCGAACAAGAAAGGTAGCTGCCGAGAGCGCTCTCTTATGCGAAGCTTCAGACATGAAGGAATCTCAGAGTGCGGAAGTGACGGAGCCGGCATCCGTCGGCGGGCCGGGCCGAGCCCCGGCTGGGATGCCTCTCACGATCCGTTTGGGCGAGCGGGAGTACGCCGCCCTGGTCCGGATCGCGCGAGCGCGCGACACCACAGCGGCGACCCTGGTGGAGCAGCTGGTCCTGCATGCCCTCGGCAAGGCGAGCGTTCCGCCGCCGGCCGATTCGCATCCCGCACGCCGCCATACCACCTACGAAGAGGCGACCGCGGGGTTCCGCCGGGATTCGCCCCGATTGGCTCCCGAGCTGTAACCGCGCACTCGCGCGCAACCCGTTTCACCGTTCTCACAGCGGGCGTACAGTCCGGGGCGTGATTCATCGACTGCTCGCCGTACGCGTGGCATCCGGGGCGCTCGCGCTGCTCCTGGCCGCCGCTCTCGCCGGGTGCTCCGCGGACGCGAACGCACGGGGGAGCCTCTCGCAATCCGCCACCACTGCGGCCTCCGCCTCGCGTGCCGCCGGCCTGCTCCTCGGCCAGAACGAGAACGGCCGGATCCTGCCGACGGTCCTTGACACGGGGCTGTCCGATGCGGCCGACCGCCTGGCCGCACAGGCCCGGAACGTCGTGACCCTCACGGCGATCGGCGGCATCGGCGCCAGCCGGGCGCGCGTGCTCTCCGAGATCCGGACCGCTCAGGATGCGGTCGCTTCGGCCCAGGAGGCCTCCGCGGCGGGCCACGACTCCGGCCGCGCGTTGGAGCGGCAGCGCCAGGAGCTGGACCGGGTCGCGCAGCAGCTCGCCGCCAGCTCGAAGCGGCTGGAACAGCAGTGAAGGGCATCTTCGCTGTCGCCCTCGGCGTCCTGACGGCGATCGGCGGCTTCGTCGACATCGGGGACCTGGTGACGAGCAGCCTCGTCGGGTCGCGGTTCGGGCTCACCCTCGGCTGGGTGCTGATCGTCGGCGCGGTGGGTATCTGCCTTTTCGCCCAGATGTCGGGCCGGGTCGCCGCCGTCAGCGGGCGGGCCACCTTCGAGATCATCCGCGAACGGCTCGGCGCCCGGATGGCCCTCGCCAACCTGTCGGCCTCGTTCCTGATCAACCTGCTCACCCTCGCGGCCGAGGTCGGCGGCATCGCGCTCTCCCTGCAGCTCGCCTCCAGCATCGAGCCGGCCCTGTGGTTCCCCGTCGCCGCGATCGCGCTCTGGATCGTGATCTGGCGGGTGAAGTTCTCGATCCTCGAGAACGTGACCGGCCTGCTGGGCCTCGCCCTGCTGGTCTTCGCCGTCGCCGTCTTCTTCCTCCACCCCGACTGGTCGGCGCTCGGCTCCCAGCTCCTCCTCCAGCCGTCGCCGCACTCCGACGAGGCTCCCGCGACGTACTGGTACTACGCGATCGGACTCTTCGGGTCCTCGATGACCCCCTACGAGGTCTTCTTCTACTCCTCGGGGGCCATCGAGGAGAAGTGGACCGCGAAGGACCTCACGCAGTCGCGCCTGAACGTCCTCGTCGGCTTCCCGCTCGGCGCCATCCTTTCGCTGTCGATCGTCGCGTGCTCGGCGATTGTGCTGCTCCCGAAAGGCATCGGGGTGGCATCGCTGTTCGAAACGGCGCTCCCGGTGGCGCAGGCGTTCGGCAAGATCGGCCTGATCATCGCGATCCTCGGGTTCGTCGCCGTGACGTTCGGGGCGGCACTGGAGGTCACGCTCTCGAGCGGGTACGCGCTCTCGCAGTTCTTCGGATGGCCGTGGGGCAAGTTCCGGCGCCCGGCCCAAGCCTCCCGGTTCCACGTCGTGATGATCCTCTCGCTCCTCGCGGCGATCGGGATCCTGTTCACCGGCGTCGATCCGGTGCAGCTCACCGAGTTCTCCGTGGTCTTCTCGGCGATCGCGCTGCCCCTGACCTACCTTCCGATCCTCATCGTCGCGAACGATCCCGGGTACATGGGCGACCGGGTGAACGGCAAGGTGACCAACTTCTTCGGACTGGTCTTCCTGGGCATCGTCCTGCTCGCGTCGATCGCCGCCATTCCTCTGATGATCATCTCGGGAGCAGGAGCATGAGAAACGATCGCGAACTTCCCACACCGCCGCCGGTCGCCGGCCGGGTCCTCGACGCCGACCTGGAGCTGCTCGACCGGCAGATCCTCGACCCGGACGGCGTCCCGATCAGCGCCGTCGACGACCTGGAGTTGAGCACGCCGGCCGATCTCGCGCGGCTGGATCCCCAGCATCCACCCGTGGTCCAGGCCCTCCTGACCGGCCCCATCCTGATGACGCGCATCTTCGGGGGGCGGCTTCCCGAATCGCGATTCATCCGCATCCCCTGGAGCATCGTCACGCGGGTGGGCACCGTCGTGAGCGTCGGCGCCGCCGCGGACTCGCTCGACGCCAGCTGGGCCGAGCGGTGGATGCGCGACCACGTCATCAGCCGCATCCCGGGAGGTCGCCATGATCCTGAGTGACCTGATGGGCAGCCCGGTCCTGACCGCAGACGGCGAGCGGGTGGGACAGGTGGTGGACGCGCGCCTCGCGCTCGACGGGCCGCCGGACGGATTCATGGTGACGACGCGGGTGTACGGACTGGTGGTCAGCCCGCACGCGCACCGGTCGTTCGCGGGCTACGAGCGGACGGGGGTGGATGCCCCGACCCTGATCGCCCGCTTCCTGAGCTGGCGGGCGCGCGGGTCGGTGCTCGTGCTGTGGGCCGACCTGGCGTCGTTCACCGACGATGTGGTGCGGCTGCGGCCTGGAGCCCGGCTGTACTCCCCGAGGCTCGAGCATTCCGGCCCCTGACGAGCGGTTTGTCAAGGACTGACGCCTTCGGGGAGTCGTTGGTTTCGTACGGGACAGGAAACCTCACCCGCTCACCGAAGGGGGTCACCATGATGACCGTCAACCCGTCCGACCGGAGGTTCGCCGACCGCGACGACCATCGTTACGGCGCCACGGCCTCGCAGAAGGCGTCGCTCGTCGCGGGGATCGTCTTCCTCGTCGTCGGCATCGCCGGCTTCATTCCCGGGCTGACGACGGACTACGGGGATCTCAGGTTCGCCGGGAACGGCTCGATGGCCATGCTGCTGGGGATCTTCCAGGTCTCGGTGCTGCACAACATCGTCCACCTGCTCTACGGCGTCGCCGGTCTGGCCTTCGCGGCATCCCGCCTGGGATCGCGCAACTATCTGGTCGTCGGCGGAATCGTGTACGCCGTGATCTGGGTGTACGGCCTCTTCTTCGGCGGCGACCACCCTGCCGACTTCGTGCCGCTCAACAGCGCCGACAACTGGCTGCACCTGATCCTCGCGGTCGTCATGATCGGGCTCGGAATCTTCCTCAGCCCGCGCGGCGCGGGCGTCGACCGGCCCGCGCGGTGACCGTCGACGCGGAGTACGTGTCCGCGCGGCGCGAGCAGGGACCGACGAGACCGGTGACCGTCGATGCGGAGTACGTGCCCGCGCGGCGAGAGCAGGGACCGACGAGACCGGTCACCGTCGACGCGGAGTACGTGCTGCCGCTGCGCTGGACGGACGACGCCGGGTTGCCGGAGCTCGTCGGCTATCTGACGCGGCTGCGCGAGCTGGTCGACGTGACCGTGGTCGACGGCTCCGATCGTGAGCGGTTCGCGGCGCACGCGCGGGCGCTCCCGGCGGGCGTCCGGCACCTCCCGGTCGAGCCGTGGCCCGGGGCCAACGGGAAGGTCGCCGGGGTCATGACCGGCCTCCGGTCGGCGCGGCACGAGCGGGTCGTGCTCGCCGACGACGACGTCCGTTACGACGAGGGCGCCCTGCGCGCTGTGGTCGGGATGCTGGACCGCGCCGACCTGGTGCGCCCTCAGAACGTGTTCGTCCCGGCTCCGTGGCACGCGCGCTGGGACACCGGACGCAGCCTCCTGAACCGTGCCCTCGGACACGACTACCCCGGTACGCTGGCGGTCCGTCGCCGGGTGGTGATCGATGCGGGCGGCTATGACGGCGACGTGCTCTTCGAGAACCTGGAACTGATCCGGACCGTGCGGGCAGCGGGCGGCCGTGGGGTGGCGGCGGACCGGATCGGCGTGACCCGCCGCCCGCCGGACGCGCGTCACTTCGCGGGCCAGCGCGTGCGGCAGGCGTACGACGACTTCGCGCAGCCGGCGCGCCTCCTCGCGGAGCTCGCCGTGCTTCCGCTGGCGCTGGTGTGGATGCGTCGGCCTGCCCGCCTCCTGGCTGCGGCAGCCGGGGTGGTCGCGCTCGCCGAGTGCGGCCGCCGGCGGGCCGGTGGCCGCCGCCTGTTCCCGGCGACGGCGTCGCTGTGGGCGCCCCTCTGGCTGGCCGAGCGGGCGGTCTGCGTATGGCTGGCCGTCGGCGCCCGCCTGTGCGGCGGCGTCCGCTACTCCGACGGACGCCTGCGGCGCGCTGCGACCCCGCTGCGCATCCTCCGCCGACGATTCGTGACGAATGTTGCCCTACGCCGCCGGTAACGCGACATTCGTCACGAATGTCGCCCTACCCCGCTGCGCATCCTCCGCCGCCGATTCGTGACGAATGTTGCCCTACGCCGCCGGTAACGCGACATTCGTCACGAATGTCGCCTTACCCCGCTGCGCATCCTCCGCCGCCGATTCGTGACGAATGTGGCCCTACGCCGCCGGTAACGCAACATTCGTCACGAATGTCGCCTTACCCCGCTGCGCACCCTCCGCCGCCGATTCGTGACGAATGTCGCCCTACGGCGCCGGTAACGCAACATTCGTCACGAATGTGGGATGGGTCCCCGGCGCAGACCGGCACGCACCGAAGGGGCGCGGAGGCAAGCACTTGACCGCCGGCCCTCTCGCCGGTTCTCTCGGGATATGACACCACGCATCACCCCGCGGGGGCCGGTGAGCGAGGCGCTGCTGGACGCACTGCGGATCGAGCCGTCCGACGCATCCGGCGACACCGCCCGGTTCTCGCAGAACGCCGCCCGAGCTCTCCGGGCCCAGCCGGACCTCCTCACCGACGAGGACCTCCAACTGACCCTCTTCGTGCTCTACGGACTCCACTACGGCGAGACCGTCGACGCCGACGACGAGTGGGAGTGGCATCCCGAGCTCCTGCGCACCCGGCGCGCCATCGAGCGGGAGTTCGAGCGGCAGCTGCGCCGGCGGGTCCCGCTCGGTGAGCTTCCGGAGCCCGACGCCGAGGCCGTAGCCGCCTACCTGTTCGACCTCACCTCGGACGATGGCGGCCCCAGCCTCTCCCGCTACCTCGCGAAGAAGGCAACGGAGGAGCAGGCGGTGGAGTTCGTCATCCACCGCTCGATCTACACGCGCAAGGAGGCGGACCCGCACTCCTGGGCGATCCCGCGCCTGACGGGCCGCCCGAAGGCCGCCCTGGTGGAGGTCCAGGCCGACGAGTACGGCGGAGGACGCCCGGAGCGCATCCACGCCGAGATCTTCGGCCGCACCATGCGCGAGCTGGGCCTCGACGACAGCTACGGGGCGTACATCGACCATGTCCCGGCGATCACACTTGCATCGTTCACGATGATGTCGATGTTCGGCCTCAACCGGAGTCTGCGCGGTGCGATCGTCGGGCATCTGGCGGCGTTCGAGATGACCTCGTCCATCCCGAATCGCTTCTACGGCAACGGCTTCCGGCGCCTCGGTCACGACGACGACGTCACCTGGTACTACGACGAGCACGTGGAGGCGGATGCCGTGCACGAGCAGATCGCCGGCCGCGACCTCGCCGGAGGGCTGGCGGAGCAGCATCCCGAGCTCCTCCCGGACATCGTGTTCGGAGCAGCCGCCTGCCTCTACGTCGACGGTCTCGCCGGGCAGCACCTGCTCGAGAGCTTCGAGGCTGGCCGCAGCTCGCTGCGCCGGCCGCTGGCGGTGGCAGCATGAGCGCGCACGAGGAGCAGCCGGTCATCGTGGCCTGCCCGGACGGTCCGCTGCTGGTCCGTGGGCACGTCGAGCTGACGACGCCGGACGGCACGCCGATCGAGCAGCGCCGCCGCACGGTCGCGCTCTGCCGCTGCGGCGTGTCGACGATCAAGCCGTTCTGCGACGGGAGTCACAAGGCCGTGCACTTCCGGACCGACAGCTGAGCGCGGGCCGCGAACCACCGGCGACCGACCACCACAAGAGAAGGAGCGGAGATGTCCGACCAGAAGAACACCGAAGGCGATCGCGAAAAGGAGAACGAGGAGGCGAAGGAGCAGATCATCGACAAGCCGTCGCAGGCGGAAGGCGACGAGGGCGACAGCGACCAGGGCTAAGGTTCGTGCATGACGACGAGTTGCTCGCGGAGGTGCGGCGTTGAGTGAGAAGGCGGATGCCGCCCCGGACGACGGTAGGGATGAGACCCCGACCCAGCGGGCGGACCGCAACTGGCAGGAGCTGCTGCAGGAGTTCCGCGTGTTCCAGACCGGGACGCAGATCCTCGCGGCCTTCCTGCTGTCGCTGCCCTTCCAGCAGCGCTTCGCCCTGCTGCCTCCCTTCGACGTGGGGGTCTACCTCGTCCTGGTGCTCCTCGCGGTGATGATCACGCTGCTGGCCCTCGCCCCGGTGAGCCTGCACCGCCTGCTGTTCCGTCAGCGCGCGAAGGCCGAACTCGTGGGCATCGGAAACAAGATCCTCATCGTGTGCCTTGCAGCGGCATCCCTGCTCTTCACCGGAATCGTTCTGTTCATCGTCGACTTCCTGCTGCACCCTCCCGCGGGGATCATCGCCGCGACCTGCGTCTTCGTGGTGCTGCTCGTCATCTGGGTCGTGCTGCCGCTGACGATCCGCGCGCAGCGCCACGGGCGCGCGCGGGGACGCTGAGGTCCGGGCCGCTGCGGTGCGCGAGAATTGCCGGACACGTTGCGCACCCGGAGGAGGAGTCCATGGAACCGTCCGAACTCGACGATTGGGCGGCCGCTGCCGCCGCGGCGGTGGATGCGAGCATCCAGCCGGGTGACGTCGCCGCCATTCTCGACCTGGCGCGGGATGCGGCCCACGGCGTCGCCCGTCCGGCCGCCCCGCTCACGACCTTCATCGCCGGGATCGCCGTCGGGCAGGGCAGGCCGCTTTCGGCCGTGATCGCCGCGCTCGACGCCGCGATCGCCGCCCGCTCGGCCTCCTGACCCGGCGCTCCCCGCCCGCGCGCCCCTCCGCCTGCGCGCCCCGCGCCTCCGCCGCCCGCGCCCGCCGCCCCCTCCACCTCCGCCGAGGTGCTCGACGTTGCATCCGACACGCCGTGCGGCCCTGCAACTACGAGCACCTCGGCAGAGGGGCGACTCGGCAGAGGGGGCGACCCGGCAGGCGCCACCAGGGAGGGGCTCAGGGATCGACGGCATCGCTCCGCGCGCCGCCGAGCTCGACCGTGGGCGGCACGCCGTAGGCGCTGCGGTAGCCGCGGCTGAAGCGGTCGAGGTCGGGGAAGCCCCAGCGGGCCGCGAGATCCGTCAGGTCCGTGGATGCGGGGTCCGAGACGAGCAGGTCGGCGTGCGCGGCGGAGAGGCGGACGCGCTGCAGGTAGCCCTGTGCCGTCGTACCGCTGTGCGTGCGGAACGCCGTATTCAGCTGAGCGAGCGTCACGCCCGCCGAGCCGGCGATGTCGGCGACGGTGATCGGGAGCGACGCGTAGTCCTCGATGAAGGTCACGGCACGGCGGAACTTCCTCCGTTTCCCCGCGGTCGTCAGGGTCCGCTCGCGCGGGTCCGTGCTCACCGGGAAGGACTGGAGGACGGCCATCGACAGGCTGTGGAAGAGGCTCGCGCGCACCAGGGGATGCCGGAAGGTGCCCGCCTCCATGTATTCGGCGGCAGCGGTGGATGCGGTGAGCATGAACTCCGCATGGCGCGGGGTGATCGTCTGCGCGGACTCGAACACGAGGTTCAGGTCCTCGTCGCCGGAGGTGGTTCGCGCGACATCCTGCAGCATCCCGGGCGGGAGGAAGATGCTCACGGCCTCGCTGCCCTCCGCGTAGCAGGCGAAGTCGTGGCCCGGACGGATCAGGAACGGCGACCCCGCTGCGTCGCCGCGCTCGCCGTCGATCTCCCAGCGGTAGTCGCCGCCGGTCACGCTCACCACGACGAGGTCCTCGAACTCGCCGGAGGCCTCCCACTTCCCGCCGATGGCGTACCGGGCCACCGAGAATGCGGCGTCGGTGGCCTGGTCGACCGCGAACGAGAAGCCGGCACCGGGCTCCGACGCGACCGCGAAACGCCCGCCGGCGGCCGCGAGCAGGGCGTCGGCCTCGGCGGGATCGAAGGTGTGGCTGTGCTGCCGGGTGAAGTCAGCGGCCACGTCACTCCGTATGTCCGAGCACCCCCACGGGGATGCCGAAGGACAGCGCGATGCAGATGATGCCGCCGAAGAAGACGACGCCCTCCCAGGCCGGAAGGGTCGCAGCGAGTCCCAGCAGGAAGAGCCCGAAGAGGAACAGGATGAAGCACCCGATGAACGCGAGCACGTCGCTCATGACTAGCCCTTCTTTCGTGCGGCCGCGGTCTCGCGACGGTTGGCCCGCTTGATCTCGTCGACCAGTTCGTCCTTCGACATGCGGGTGCGGCCGGAGATGTCGAGCCGCTTGGCGACATCGAGCAGGTGCGCCTTGGAGGCGTTGGCGTCGACGCCCTCCTCCGTCTCGGCGCGGGTGTTCCGGGCGCCTGCAGCCTTCCGGTCCGATGGGCCGTTCTCGGCCTTGCGCTCCCAGTGGTCGCCGACCTTCTCGTACTCGTGCTTGAGCGCGGCGAACGCCGTCCGGTGGGCGCGTTCGCCCTCGCCGTACTCCTTGACGGCGGAGTCGTGCGCCTTCGACCAGAGCGCTTGCGCGTGCTTCTCCGAGCGCTCGAGGGTGGAGGGCAGCTCCTCTGATGCTGGCATGATCCTGTGCTACTCCTTCCGCAGCTCTCGGGTCTAGTACTTTCCCGCACTTCTGCTTCTCCACAGTTACGCTCCTCGCCTCCGTTTTCAAGGAGTGGCGGGTTTCACGGAGTGGCGGGGACGCGCGAGTACGTTCGAGGAGTGATCCGTCGCCGCCCGTCCTCGCCGCCCAGCGCGGTCGTGACCGTGGACACCCGCGTGGACACTGGCGCGGACACCGGAGCGGATGCGGCGGCGTTGGATGCGGCGGCCCCCGTCGCGAGCGGCCCGGTGTTCGTCCTCGTGCATGGCATCGGGGTCAGCTCGCGGTACTTCGAGCGCCTGGTGCCGGCGCTGTCCGGCGAGGGCAGGGTGTTCGCGGTCGACCTCCCCGGATTCGGGAGGGCCACGCGGCAGCGGCCCGCGCATCCCCTCTCCATCGACGACTTCGCCGACACGGTTGCGGAGGCGATGGACCGTGCCGGCCTCGCGGACGCCGTGGTGGTGGGCCACTCCATGGGCACCCAGGTCGCGGTGTCCCTCGCGGTGCGCCGGCCGGACCTGGTGCACGCTCTGGCGCTGCTCGGGCCGGTGACGGATCCATCGGATCGCACCGCCCTCAGATCCGGGATGCTGCTGGGCGTCGACACCCTGCGGGAGAGCCCGCGCGGCAATCTGCTCGTCGCCGCGGACTACCTGCGCTGCGGTCCGCGCTGGTACCTGGCGACCCTCCCGGCGATGCTGGATTACCCCATCGAGCGGGAGCTCGAGGCCGTCCGGATTCCGACGCTGGTCGTGCGCGGCGCCAGGGACCCGATCGCCCGCGCCGACTGGGTCGCCGAGCTCGCCCGCCGCTCCGGCGGCCGTGCGGTCACGGTTCCGTCCGTCGCCCACCTCGTCATGCACGGCGCGCCGTGGCGCACGGCCGCCCTCATCGCACAGGTCGCCGAGGTCGCAGCGTGAGGCGCACTCTGCTGCGGCGGGCGTCCGTCCTCCTCCTCGACTACCTCTATGCCGGCCGGTACCAACTGCGGGCCGCCTTCGATCGGAGCACGCCCGAGGCGATGGTGGCCGGGTCCGGCGACCGCGCACCCGTGGTGGTGCTGCCCGGGATCTTCGAGACCTGGCGATTCCTGCGCCCGCTGAGCGAGCACATCCACGCCGCCGGCCACCCGGTGCATGTCGTCACCGGCCTCGAGCGCAATCGGATGTCCGTCCCCGAGGCCGCCGCCCTGGTCCGTCGCCACCTGGAGGATCACGACCTCACCGACGTCGTGATCGTGGCCCACAGCAAAGGCGGCCTCGTCGCCAAGTACCTGATGGGGATGCCGGACGCAGGTCACCGGATCCGCGCGGTCGTCGCCGTCGGAACACCGTTCGCCGGTTCGGCACTGGCCCGGTTCATCCCGCTGCCGAGCGTCCGGGCGCTGACGCCGAGCGCGCCCGAGGTGCGACGGCTCGCCCTCAGCCAGGCGGCCAACGCGCGGATCGTGTCGGTCTGGGGCTGGTTCGACCCCCACGTCCCCGGTGGGAGCCGCCTCGAGGGCGCCAGGAACATCGAGCTGGAGGTGGGAGGCCACTTCCGCATCCTCGCCCGCCCGGAGCTGCTGTCGATCGTCGACGGGGTGCTCGCCGGCGGCCGCTGACCGCTGTGGTCAGGATGCGGGGCGCACCACGACGCAGCAGTGCGGTTCCGGGGGGACCAGCTCCGCTCGTTCCGGGTCGTCGTCGTGCCCGGCCAGGACGCCGCGCAGCAGCGCGTGGTTCACGCTGCAGACCACGTCGGCGTGTCGCTGCGCCAGGTGATGGAACGGGCAGTTGCGCAGGACGATCTCGTCGTTCTCCGCCACGGCCGGCTCGTAGCCGCGGTCGCGGAGGTCGTCGAGCAGATCCGTCTCGGGCCGTGCGCTGCGGCGGCCCTCGGTCTCCGCCGCGGTGAGCAGGGCATCGCGGAGGTGGCCGGTGGAGTCCGCGGCGACGGCGTCGGTCAGGAGGTGCGCGAGCAACCGGTAGTCGCGTTCGGGGACGGACACGGTCGTCTCGGCCCGGCTGCGGACGTATCGCTTGGCGGGTCGTCCCGCTCCCGGCCCCGTGCGGCCGTCCTCGCGGGCATAGCTCGTCTCCAGCAGTCCTGCCTCGGCGAGGCGATCGAGGTGGTAGGCGGCGAGGCTCCGGCTCATGCCGGTGGCTGTGGCGGCCTCTTCCCTGCCCACCGGCAGGTCCCGCGAGCCGACGTACTCGTAGAGCCGGCGCCGCGCGGGGTCGGAGAGGGCGCCGATGCCCTCCAGTGCGCTTTCGCGGCTCCGCTCATCCATGCCGCGATTCTATCAACAATGTATCTTGACAAAAAGGGCCGGGTCGTCGCAGGCTGGAGAAAAGCCGACAGGGAGGCTCACCATGAACGGCGCTGTGCACGCGGTGGAGATGGTGGAGCGCGACGAACGCGCCGAGCGGCCCGAGGGCCCGGAGCTGCATGCCGTCACCTCGCCCGGGCGGATCGACGCGGCAGCAGCGGAGAAGGCCGCCGCCCAGTTCCTGACCGCCCTCGGCGTCCCCCTCGAATCCGAGCACCTGCACGCGACGCCCGGCCGGATGGCGCGCGCCTGGGCCGAGATGCTCACGCCGCGGCCCTTCGAGATGACGACGTTCCCGAACGACGAGGGGTACGACGAGCTGGTCGTCGCCCGCGACATCCCCGTCCGCTCCCTCTGCGAGCACCACCTGCTGCCGTTCACCGGGCGGGCCTGGGTGGCCTACCTGCCGGGCGACCGCATCCTCGGCCTGTCCAAGCTCGCCCGGGTGGTCGAGCTCTTCGCATGTCGTCCGCAGACGCAGGAGCGGCTGACCAAGCAGGTGGCCGACTGGCTGCAGGAGCAGCTGCAGCCGCGTGCCGTCGGCGTGGTCATCGCCGCGGAGCACTCGTGCATGACCCTGAGGGGCGCCAACGCGGTCGGATCGAGCACGGTCACATCCACCCTGCTGGGCAGCCTGCGCGACGACCCCCGGTCGCGCGCCGAATTCCTGGCCGTCACCGGTATCGCGTCCTGAGCTTCCCGGCGATCATGGAAGTGTCGCCGCCTGCATCACGAGAAGGGAGCACCGATCATGTCCGATCCGCTGTCCGCACTGGCCGACGCCGGAGTCTCGATCTGGCTCGACGACCTGAGCAGGGAGATGCTCCGCTCGGGCCGCCTCGCCTCCCTCGTCGAGAATCGCTACGTCACCGGGGTCACCACCAATCCGACGATCTTCGCCGCCGCCATCGGCAAGCGGGAGACGTACGAGACCCAGCTCCAGGACCTCGCCGCCCGCGGCGCCGAGGTCGGCGAGGCGTTGCGCGAACTGACCACCCATGACGTCCGGGAGGCGTGCGACGTCCTCCGTCCCTGCTATGACGCGACGGGCGGCGTCGACGGACGCGTCTCCATCGAGGTGGATGCGCGGCTCGCCCACGACGCGGCCGGCATGATCGCCGAGGCGCGCTCGCTCTGGTGGAGCGTCGACCGGCCGAACCTCTTCATCAAGATCCCGGCGACGCTCGAAGGCCTTCCGGCGATCACCGCCTGCCTCGCCGAGGGAATCAGCATCAATGTGACGCTCATCTTCTCGCTGGCCCGCTACGGCCAGGTGATGGAGGCGTTCCTCGAGGGCATGCGCCAGGCCGTGCGCAACGGCCACGATCCGTCGCGGATGGCGTCGGTCGCCTCGTTCTTCGTGTCACGCGTGGACACCGAGGTCGACAAGCGCCTCGACGCCGTCGGCACCCCGGAGGCCGACCGCCTCCGCGGCCGGGCCGCCGTCGCGAACGCGCGGCTCGCGTTCCAGGCGTTCGAGGAGGTGCTCGCCGGCGACGCCTGGCGGGAGCTCTCGGCAGCCGGCGTCCGTCCGCAGCGGCCGCTGTGGGCATCCACGTCGACGAAGAACCCCGACTATCCGGACACCCGCTACGTCGTCGAGCTCGTCACCCGCGGCGTGGTGAACACGATGACCGAATCCACTCTGGATGCGGTGGCCGACCACGGCGTCATCCCGGCGGATTCCGTGCGCGACGGCTACACGGAGGCCCGGGCCGTTCTCGACGATCTCGCCGCGGTCGGCGTCGACTACGACGACGTGGTGGCCGTGCTCGAGGACGAGGGGATCGCGAAGTTCGCCGACTCGTGGAGCACCCTCTCCGACGAGCTGGAGGGCGCCCTCCGCCCCCGATGAGCCCGGGGAACCGCCGCGGTGAGCCCGGGAACGGTCGCCCCGGGTGAGCCCGCGAAGCGTCGGCCCGGGAAGCGTCGCTTCGCAGCGTCGGCGAGCCCCGCCCGCCGGCCTGGCGGCGCTGACCGAGGTCAGTCCTCGGTGAGCGCCTCCTTCGCGGCCTTCGGCAGCTTCCGCACCTTCGCGCGGCGCCGGCGGCGGTCGGGGATCATCGACCGCATCTCCTCCAGCCGCCCGAAGCAGAGCAGGCGGTCACCCGACTCCAGCACGACTCCGCTGCGCGGGTTCGGGATGACGGACGCGCCGCGGTGCAGCGTGAGCACCGTGATGTCGCGCTCCCACAGTCCCGAGTCGCGCAGCGACTTGCCGACGACATCCGCATTGGAGTGCACCACGAGCTCCGCCACCCCGTAACCGGTGGAGACGCTGAGCCGCTGCCGGACGTCGATCTCGGGGAACCCGACCTGGTTGTCGATGAAGTCGATGATGGCGCCCGCCACATCCAGTCCGGTCGCCCGCTCGATGCCTTCGAGTCCCGGCGAGGAGTTGACCTCCATCACCAGCGGACCGTCCTTGCCCTCGAGCATGTCCACGCCCGCCACGCGCAGGCCCATGATCTGCGCCGACCGGACCGCTGCCTCCTCGAACTCGGCAGTCAGCTCCACCTTCTCGACCGTCCCGCCGCGGTGCACGTTCGAGCGGAACTCGTCCCCGCTCGCCACCCGCCGCATCGCCGCCACCACGCGGTCGCCCACGACGAGCGCGCGGATGTCGCGGCCGCGGCTCTCCGCCACGAAGCTCTGGATGAGGACGTTCTGCTTCGTCGAGTGCAACGTCTCGATGATGGACTCGGCGATCTTGGCCTCCGGTGCGAGGATCACGCCGATCCCCTGCGTCCCCTCCAGCAGCTTGATGACGACCGGTGCGCCGCCGACGCGCTCGATCGCCATGCGCACGTCGGCCCGGCTGTTCACGAAGGCCGTGCGCGGCATCCCGATGTTGTGCCGGGAGAGGATCTGCGTGGCCCGCAGCTTGTCGCGCGAGTTCGTGATCCCGTTCGCGGTGTTCGGCGTGTAGACGTCCATCTGCTCGAACTGCCGCACGACGGCCGTGCCGTAGTAGGTGATGGAGTTGCCGATGCGCGGCAGGATGGCGTCGTAATCGGAGAGCAGGCGCCCGCGGTACTGCAGGTCCGGCTCGTCGCCGGAGAGGTCGATCGCGAACCGCAGCGTGTTGAGCACCTTGACCGTGTGACCGCGGGACTCGGCAGCCGATCGCAGCCGCTGAGTCGAGTACGCGTGCGGGGCGCGCGAGAGGATGGCGAGTTTCACGGGGGTGCTCCTGCGAAGATGGGGGAATGGCCGACCTCCATCCAACCACCGGGACGGCCGGCGCAGACACGGAAAGCGTCGATCCGCTCGGCGCCCGCACGGTCGGCTGGCGTGAGTGGGTGAGCCTTCCCGGCATCGGCGTGCCGTGGATCAAGGTGAAGGTGGACACCGGAGCCCGCAGCTCCTCCCTCCACGCCTTCGACATCGAGGAGCTTCCCGGCGACCGCGTGCGTTTCCGGGTGCAGCCGTGGCAGGACTCCGATCGGGATGCGGTGACCGCCGAGTGCGACGTGCACGACCGCCGCGTGGTGCGGAGCTCCTCCGGCCACGCGGAGGAGCGCGTCGTCGTGCTGCTCGACCTCGTGCTGGGCGGTCGGCCGGTGCACGCCGAGACGACCCTGACGAACCGGGATCAGATGGGGTTCCGGATGCTCGTCGGCCGGGAGGCGCTGCGCCAGGGGTTCCTTGTCGATCCGGCGCGCTCCTTCCTCGGGGGCCGCGCGCCGCGCGAGATCCGCCGCCGCAACCGCGGCGGCGAGCTCGGCTGAGGCCCCCCTCCGTCCTGCCCCGTCCCGTCCCGTTCTCGTCCCTCCCTCGTACCCCGTCCCTCCCCTCTCCCGGCGCTTTCCGTTAGACGGGAACGGAGGTGTTTCCGGGTCATTCCGCTCCGCGAGTCCTCCCTTTCCCGTCGACAGGCCCGTCCCGCGCAGGTTTCTCCTCCGTTTCCCACTGCCGACCTGGCTGTCGGAAACGGAGGAGAAGGGCAGGCGACTCGCCGGCTGTGACGCGAAAGGGAGGTGCTTCCATCTCCTGATTCGCCGATCCTCCTCCGTTTGCGACATTGGGAGACCGGACGTAGCCGGGAGAGACCGGAGAGACCGGAGAGACGGGAGAGACCGGAGAGACGGGAGAGACGGGAGGCGGGCGGGAGATCAGGTGAGGCCCAGCTCCCGCCGCCAGTGGGCCAGGAACTCGGCGCCCGCGTCGTCGTGGATGGCGTCGCCGATCGTGATCACCTCGTAGGGGCGATCGAGCAGGCCATCGGCGGGGCGCACATCCACGTGGGCGACCTCGTAGCCGGCGTCGTGCACGAAGTCGGCCATCTTGTAGTCGCTGCGAGAGTCGCCGACCGACCGCCAGCGGCGCGGGAGCAGACCACGGGCGGCGAAGTAGTCGAAGGCGCGTTGCGCGCCGCGGTCCTTGTCGAGCAGCACCGACTCGATGTCCGTGGAGATGATCGTCGGGTCGATCCGGTACGGCACCAGTCCATCCCGGTCGGGGATGGTGCGCTCGCCGTAGCGCAGACCGACGGCGAGGCCGGTCAGGATGTCGAACGCCGCCTCCTGGAACCGGGCCTGCGCCTCGGCATAGGTCTCCGCATCCACGTCGGTCCGCTGCTCGACCGAGATCATCGCGCGCTTGGTCTCGTCGAAGAACATCGTGTCGGCGAAGCGGTCGCGGACGAGCTGCCGGATGGCGTCGACGGCTTCCGGGGTGAAGGCGACCGTCTCATCCACCGTCACCTCGCCCATCCCCTCGCCCGTGATGGGCGCCCAGGCCCCGCCCTTCTCGAACACGCCGAACATGCGCGCGCCGTGCTGGTCGAGGGCGTCACCGAGTCCGGCGTCGCGAAGGGGAGCGACCACCTGGTTGCGGATGAAGTCGCCGGAACGTCCCGTGATGAACGCGATCGGGACGCCCGCCGCCGCAATGGCGACCAGGTCCGTGACGATGCTGCGGATGGCGATGGTCCGGGTGACGGGACTCGCGAGGGGTCCGTCCACATCGAAGAGGAGACCGAGATTGTGCACAGTCCATTCTGGCGGGTCGGCCGAGCGGCTCCGACTGCGCAGCGGCTCCGACTGCGCCACGGCTCCGACTGCGCCACAATGGACCCATGTCCCAGCCCGTTCCCGCAGTCGATCCGCTGTGGGATCCGGACGGGCCCAGCACGGTGGCGCTGGGGGACAATCTCGACGTGCTCGCCGGGCTGCCGGACGCGTCGTTCCGGCTGATCTATCTCGACCCGCCGTTCAACACCGGCAGGCCGCAGGCGCGGCAGACGTCGACCTCGGTTCGCTCCGCGGGCGGTGCCGGCAGCGTCATCGGCTTCAAGGGCCGCAGCTACGAGCGCATCAAGGGCGACCTGCTCAGCTACGACGACCGTTTCGAGGACTACTGGGGGTTCCTCGAGCCACGCCTCATCGAGGCCTGGCGCGTGCTGGCCGCCGACGGGACGCTGTACCTCCATCTCGACTACCGTGAAGCGCACTACGCCAAGGTGCTGCTGGATGCGCTGTTCGGCCGCGAATCATTCCTCAATGAGATCATCTGGGCCTACGACTACGGGGCCAAGCCGAAGAACCGCTGGCCGGCGAAGCACGACACGATCCTCGTCTACGTCAAGGACCCCGCGGCGTACCTGTTCGACTCGGCCGCCGTCGAACGCGAGCCCTACATGGCGCCGGGCCTCGTCACGCCCGAGAAGGCGCAGTTGGGCAAGCTCCCGACGGACGTCTGGTGGCACACCATCGTGTCGCCCACCGGACGCGAGAAGACCGGCTATCCCACCCAGAAGCCGGAGGGCGTGCTCCGCCGCATCGTGCAGGCGTCGAGCCGCGAGGGGGACTGGGTGCTCGACTTCTTCGCAGGCAGCGGGACGACCGGAGCGGTCGCAGCGGGCCTCGGCCGGCGCTTCCTGCTGGTCGACAGCAACCCCGAGGCGGTGACCGTGATGCGGGCGCGGCTGGCAACCTGCGAGCCCGCGGTGCGCTTCGTCGGCTGACCGCGCCACGCCGGATGCGGTCGCTTCTGAGGCTCTTCGGGTTCGCTCGGCGTTCGTCGGGAAATCTCAGAGTCGCGTGTGGAAGGGTGGTTGCACCATGCGTTCGAGCCTCCGCCCTCTCCCCTTCCTCTGGGGTGCGCTCGTCTGCGCCGCACTTTTCGTCGTGGTCTACTTCGTCTTCGTGCGCAGCTACATCGGCCAGGTGATCGACGAACGAGCCTTCGCCGGCGCGGACGCCTGGAAGGGCGGCGTGATCGAGTTCGCTCACGCCTTCCTCAACGCGCTGCCGGTGGCGTCCGTCATCATCGGGGCGATCGTCGCGCTGGTGATCGTACTCGTCCGGCGCAACTGGCTGGTCTTCGCGGTCGCCGTCGGTGCTGCGATCGGCGCGAACGTGAGCACGCAGGTGCTGAAGTACACCATCCTCTCCCGGCCGGAGAAGGGAGTGGATGCGGGGCTCGCCAACTCGCTCCCGTCCGGGCACACGGCGGTCGCCGCCTCCGCCGCCCTCGTGGTGTTCCTGCTCGCCGCTCCGCGTTTCCGTCCGCTCGCCGCGGTCATCGGGTCGATCTTCGCGATCGCCGCCGGCGCCTCCACCCTCGTGGAGCAGTGGCACCGTCCGAGCGACGTGGTGGCCGGGATGCTGGTCGTCGCCTTCTGGGGGTGCCTGGCGGGCCTGGTGCTGTCGGGGCTGCGGCTGCCGAGTGCCGAACCGCCGGTGCGCACCGCGCTGTGGCCGCTGGTGTGGATCGGCGCCGTGTGCGCGGCGGGCTCCATCATCGCCCTGCTGGTCACGTACTTCTCGACCCAGTCCGGCACCGAGCACCTCTTCATCGCCTACGCGGGCGGTGTCGCGGCGATCGTGGCGACCGGCTTCGTGCTCGCCGCGCTCGGTAACCGGCTGTACCGCCGCCTCGCCTGAGGCGGCGCCACATCCCGGTCGTCGCGATCCGTCGCGGCCGACCGTCACGGCCGGCCGTCGCCGCGGTCCCTCGCGGCCGACCGTCGCGGCCGGCCGTCGCCGACCGCCGCGGCCGACCGTCACAGCCAGGCGCGCAATGCCCCCGGCACCCTCCCGAACCTCGGATTGAGCCTCTCCACCATCGTCGTGAGCGAGAATCGCCGGGCCGCCGAAGGCCAGGCCACGACGACCACCGTCAGGAGCGCCATCAGCGGGTACTCCCAGATCAGCTGATCCGCCGACCAGTACAGCATCAGCGTCAGGGCCGAGACCAGTGCGGCCGCACGCGTGAAGGCTCCCAGGATGAGGGCGACGCCGAGTCCGGTCTCCAGCAGGGGGATCCCGATCCCGAAGAGCCAGGGTGCCTGCTCGAGCGTCGCATGGGCGAACGCGGTGAAGTAGCCGGGGACGCGCGAGTTGGAGTCTCCGGCATGGGCGACGAGCAGGATGTCCGCAGAGCCGAATCCCGCCTGGTACTTGACCAGCCCCTCGAGGAAGAGCCACATGGCGCCGAGGGCGACCCTCGCCGCACCGACCAGGGCCGATGCGACGAGGGTCGGCGCCACGACCGGCGGTGCGACGCGGGGCGCCGGCGCGAGCTGCCCGGTCATGACAGGGTCGCTGCTCCGAAGACGGCCTTCGCCTTGTCGCAGTGGATGACGACGTCCGTGTAGGACGACGAGTCGATGCCGCTCAGCGAGAAGGTCTGGTCGGTCTTGTCGAACGCGACAGCCTTGATCTCCTTGCCCGCGCTGACGGCAGCTTCGTCGGTTCCGGAGGTCAGGTAGACGTGCAGGTCGGGGCCTTCGTCCGACGAGAAGCCCGAGAGGGTGAGGGTGCCGCCGCTGATGGAGACCGTGCCGGACACCTTCTTGTCGTTGAGCCCGGCGAACGTGCCCGTGCGGCTGTCCGACGAGGACGACGACGACGCGGACGACGACGCGGAGGACGAGGGGCTGGCGCTCGTGCCGGCATCTGCACTCGCACTGCAGGCGGTGAGGCCGGCGGCGAGGGCCAGAGCGGCGGCTGCGAGGGTGATCTTCTTGCGCATGGGGAGGGTGCTCCTTATTCGTTTCGCTGGGCGTTCTGCCGGCAGCGGAACGAACGTAACAACCAGGAGAGCCACAGGGATCAGTCATTTCAGATCTGTAAGAATTGCTGCGCAGTCCCCAGGCTGTGGAGAAGACTCGGACCATGACCCCCGCCCAGCCGTCGCACGTGATGGTCGTCGAAGACGACCGCACGGTCCTGACCGTGGTGCGCGACTACCTCCGCACAGCCGGCTACGTCGTGTCCGGCTACACCGACGGAGTGAGCGGCCTCAGGGCCCTGCGCGAGCGGCTCCCGGACGTCCTCATCCTCGACCGGATGCTGCCCGGGATCAGTGGCGACGAGCTCTGCCGGGAGGCCCGCGAGCTGGCCGCCCAGCTGCCGATCATCATGCTGACCGCTCTCGATCAGGTCGACGACCGGATCGAGGGGTTGGAGCACGGCGCCGACGACTACCTCCCCAAGCCCTTCGCGCTGCGCGAGCTCGTGCTCCGTGTGAACGGTATGGTGCGGCGCACCGCTGCTGCGGGACCGCCGGAAGCGTTCTCGGCCGGGCCGTTCCGTGTGGATCCGGTTCGCCGACTGGTGTGGGCGTCGGGCAGTCCGGTCCTGCTCACGGGCCGTGAGTACGAGCTCCTCGTGTTCTTCCTCGAGAACGCGGACCGGGTCGTCACCCGCGACGAGGTGCTGCGGGAGGTCTGGGGCTGGAACCGGGGCGACCCGTCGACCGTCACCGTGCACATCCGCCGTCTCCGCGAGAAGATCGAGCCGGAACCCCACGACCCGCGCACCCTGCTCACGGTCTGGGGCCAGGGCTACCGGTTCGCGGTGAACGGCGATCCGGCATGAACGGAGCGTCGAGGTGAAGGACTCGGACCTCTGGATCATCCTCCTCACCACCCTCGGCTGCACCTCGGTCGTGTTCCTGGTGGCCGCCGTGGTGCTGCGCACCGCTCGCCGCGCATCCATCGGCTGGCGGATCGCCGTCATCGTGGCCGCTGCCATCGCATCCATCGCCGGATCGACGGTCGCGATTTCGGCCGGGATGTACATCTCCGCGCACGATGTCGAGGCCCTGTTCTGGATCGTGTCCGTCTCCAGCGTCTTCAGTCTCGTCGGCGCCTGGCTGGTGGCCCGCGGCGTGCGGCGGTCGATCGCGGGCCTGACCGAGTCCGCGAGGCGCATCGCCGACGGGGAGGTCGTCCTCCGGCGCTCGGGCGAGGCCAAGGAGCTCGCCGGGATGTCGGCACAGCTCGCCGAGACCTCCGAGCGCTTGGCGGCGGCCCGGGCGGAGCTGGAGCGATTGGATGCTGCCCGCCGCACCTTCTTCTCCTGGATCTCCCACGACCTGCGTACCCCGCTGACCGGTGTGCGGGCGCTGGCGGAAGCTCTCGAGGACGGCGTGGCCGCCGATCCCGCCGACTACGTGAGCCGCATCCGGCAGCAGGCCGACACCATGAGCCGCATGGTGGACGACCTCTTCGAGCTGTCGCGCCTGCAGAGCGGCACGCTGCGTCCGCGCTGCGAGCATGTGGGGCTTCTGGACCTCGTGTCGGACGCGGTCTCGGACGTACGCACCCTGGCGGAGGCACGCGACATCTCGATCGCGCACGGCGCGGTGGGTCCGGACACGGTCTGGGCCGACCCGTACCTTCTCGGCCGCGTCCTCGTGAACCTGGTCGGGAACGCTGTGCGGCACGCTCCCGTCGGCAGCACCATCGTGGTCTCCGCCTTGCGCACACCGACGGCGACCGTGATCGGCGTGCTCGACCGGGGTGCAGGCGTGCCGGAGGCCGACCTCGACCGGATGTTCGAGGTCGGCTGGCTGGCGGACTCCGCGCGGACGCCGGAGCGGATCCCGGGCGCGTCGGGGGCGGGGCTGGGCCTCGCGATCGTCCGCGCCATCGTGGAAGCCCACGAGGGAACGGTCCGCGCAGAGCACCGGCCCGAGGGCTTCCAGCTCGCGGTCGAGCTGCCCAACTCTCCCGCGTAGCCCGGCGCTCCCTCTGCCGAAGTGCTCGTTGTTGCACGGCCGTCCGGCGTGTCGACTGCAACAACGAGCACCTCGGCGCCCGGCGGCTAGCGAACATGCGGTCCCCCGGGTCAGGGCTTCTCGCGCAGTGCAAACATGCCGCGACCATACGCCCCCCGCGCCCCCCGCGCCCCGCCCCCCACCGTCGAGTACACGAAGATTTCACGCAACACGCCGTGCAACCGTGCAATCTCTGCGGACTCGACGGTGGGGCTCGACGGGGGGCGACGGAGAGGGCGGCGCGGGCGAGCGCGACGGGGGGTCAGGTGCTCTGGCGGACCACGAGTTCGGTGGGCAGCAGCGTCACGCGCTCGACGGACTCGCCGGCCATCCGGCGCACCAGCACCCGCGCCATGGTCTCGCCGAGCCGGATCGACGGCTGGTGCACCGTCGTCAGGGGCGGCGTCGACATCAGGCCGAAGTTGTCGTCGTCGTAGCCGACCACCGCGATGTCACCGGGGATGCTCAGGCCGGCCTCGTGGATCGCCGAATAGGCTCCGGCCGCCATCTGGTCGTTCGCGGCGAAGAGCCCGTCGATCGGACGTCCGTCGGCGAGCAGCCGGCGCATCGCCTCCATCCCGGAGGCCGGCGAGAAGTCGCCGAAGGCGACCAGTGAGGTGTCCAGCCCGGCCGCCTCCAGCGCCTGCGCCCAGCCGGTGAGGCGGTCGAGGCCGGCGGGCATGTCCTGGGGACCGGTGATGAGCGCGATGTTCCGCCGGCCGCGGTCGATGAGGTGCTGGGCGGCGACCCGCGCGCCTGCGACATTGTCCACATCCACGTAGTACGACTCATGCTCGCTCACGCTCACGGGACGTCCGCCGAACACCAGCGGGAGGGAGGCGCCGAGCTGCGCGTAGGAGTGGTCGCCCGAGTGGTGCGAGACGACCAGCGCGCCGTCCACGTTGCCGCCCATCAGGTAGCGCCGGGTCTTGTCGGGCGTGGTCTCCGACGAGATGACCATGTTCAGCGTGTACTCGGTGTCGGCCAGGCTGAGCGCGACCCCCTGCACGATGGAGGCGAAGAACGGGTCGGCGAACACCTTCGCCGTCGACTCCGGCACCACCAGCGCGACCACCTGCGTCCGGCGCGACGCCAGCGAGCGGGCGGCGCGATTGGGCACGTAGTTGAGGTCGGCGATGGCCCTCTCGACGACGGCCACCACTTCGGCGGTGACCTTCGGCGAGCCGTTGACGACGCGGGAGACGGTCGCCCGGGAGACTCCGGCGCGCGCAGCCACCGCCTCCAGGGTGGGCACCGTGCGGCCGGCCACCTGCTCCGTCGTCATCGGGCCTCCTCCTCGCCTGCGTCCATGCTAGACGCGGGACGCGGCGGTCTCTTCCAGCGCCTCCCCGGCTCGTGCGTCCGCGATCACCCGAGCGAACGCGCGGGCCGAGTCCTTCACCGTGCGGACCTGCGTGTCGTAGTCGACCCGCACGATGCCGAACCGCTTCGCGTACCCCCACGCCCACTCGAAGTTGTCGAGCAGTGACCAGACGAAGTAGCCGCGCACGTCCACCCCAGCGTCGATCGCCCGGCCGACGGCGTCGATGTGCGCGATGATGTAGTGCTCGCGCTCGCTGTCGTGCACGCTCCCGTCCTCCGCCACGACATCGTCGTAGGAGGCGCCGTTCTCCGTGATGTACAGCGGCGGGAGGGTCGGGTAGTCCCTGTCGAGACGCACCAGCAGGTCGCGCAGCCCCTCCGCGTTGACCTCCCATCCCATCGCCGTCGTGGGCAGGTGCCGAGATGGGAAGGTCACATACTCGCTGCCCACGAACGGGGACGACGTCGGACGATCGGTCGGCGTCACGCCCGCAGGAGCATCCGCGGGGAGGGGATGCCCGCTGACGTTGTCGTCGTGGTAGTAGTTCACGCCGAGGAAGTCGATGGGCTGGGCGATGGCGGTCAGGTCCCCGTCGTGGACGAGCTCCTCGAAGCGGTGCTCGCGCACATCCTCCAGCACGTCGGCGGGGTAGGCGCCGAGCAGCAGCGGCTCCAGGTACATCCGGTTCCACAGCCCGTCGATGCGTCGCGCCGCTTCCACATCCGCGGGGTCGCCCGGGTCGTTCGGCACGGCGGTCGTCAGGTTGAGCGTGATGCCGAGACGCAGGGTCGCCTCCCGCCCCTCCGCCGCAGCCCGCTCGCGGATCACCTCGACAGCGAGACCGTGCGCGAGATGCTGGTGGTGGAGGGCGGCGAGCCCGGCGCGCGGCTCCTGGCGGCCCGGCGCGTGCTCGCCCCCGGCGTACCCGATGAGGGAGGAGCACAGCGGCTCGTTGAAGGTCGTCCAGTGGTCGACCCGGTCGCCGAGAGCGTCGTACACGGCGGTCGCGTAGTCGCGGAACCGGTACGCCGTGTCGCGCGACGCCCATCCACCCCTGTCTTCGAGGGCCTGCGGCAGGTCCCAGTGATAGAGCGTCAGCCAGGGCAGGATGCCGGCCTCGAGCAGCTCGTCGACCAGCCGGTCGTAGAACGCCAGCCCGGCCGGATTCACGGACCGGTCGCCCGGCTTCACCCGCGCCCACGATGTCGAGAAGCGGTACGACTGCAGCCCGAGCGAGGCCATCAGCGCGACGTCCGCCGGCATCCGGTGGTAATGGTCGACCGCCGCTTCCGGAGTGTCGCCGCCGGCGATCGCGCCGGGGACGCGTGCGAACGCATCCCAGATCGAGTCTTCCTTTCCGTCTTCGTGGGCGGCGCCTTCGATCTGCGCGGCCGCGGTGGCCGACCCCCAGAGGAAGCCATCGGGCCAGGTGCGTTTCATTCTCAACCTTTCACCGCGCCCGCCATGATGCCGGAGACCAGCTGCCGGCCGGCGAGCACGAAGAGGATCAACAGGGGGATGGTGGCGAGCACGGCTCCGGCGAGCACGATCGAATAGTCGACGTACTTCGCCGACTGCAGCTGGCTGAGCGCGACCTGCAGGGTCGGGTTCTGCGGCGCGACGAGCAGCGGCCAGAGGTAGTCCGTCCACGCGGTCATGAAGGTGAACAGGCCGAGGATCGCCATCGCCGGGCGTGCGGCCGGGACCCCGACGTGCCAGAAGGTGCCGATCATGGTCGCGCCGTCCACCCGCGCGGCTTCGATCAGCTCGTCGGGGATCACGTCCACCAGGTACTGGCGCATGAAGAACACGCCGAACGCGGTGACCAGGGTCGGCACCATGACCGCGCCCAGCGTGCCGGTCCAGCCGAACTGCTTCATCACCATGAACAGCGGGATGATGCCGAGCTGCGTCGGCACGGCCAGCGTCGCGACGACGAACACCATGAGCCCTTCCCGCCCGCGGAACCGCAGCTTGGCGAAGGCGTAGCCGGCGAGCGTCGAGAAGGCGACGACCGAGAGCGTGATCACGGTCGCGACGATGAGCGAGTTGCCGAGTGCGAGCCAGAACGGGACCGTGTCGAGGACCTGGCCGACGTTCGTCCAGAACTGTCCTCCCGGCAGCAGTGGCGGCCACGTGGAGGTCAGCACTGTGCTGTCGCTCGATCCTGCGACGAACGACCACCACAGCGGGTAGGCGCCGCCGAGGAAGATGGCGAGCAGGATGCCGTAGGTCAGGAAGCCGGGGCGCCGGTCGATGCCGAGCGCCCTGCGCTTCGGAGACCGGGACGGCCGGACATCGCGGGACGGCCGGAGGTCGCGGGTCGTGGCGGTCATGCGTTCTTCTCCTCGCTCGAAGCGGCCAGGAGGCGGGAGGCTTGAAGCCGTCTCGCGGTGCGCCGTCGATGAACCCGGGCCTCGGTGGAGGCGATCCGGCGCGAGATCAGGAAGTTGAGCACGCCGAAGATGACGATGAGCAGGAACAGGAGCCAGGCGATCGCCGACGCCTTGCCGAAGTTCTGGCGGTTGAACGCCATGTCCCAGAGGTAGAGCACGGTCGTCTGGTACTGCCGCTGCGGCCCGCCCGGCACTGCGCTCGAGGGATTGAACAGCTTGGGCTCGGTGAAGATCTGCAGTCCGCCGATCGTCGCCGTGACGATGACGAAGATCATGGTGGGACGGATGCTCGGCAGCGTGATCGAGAAGAAGCGGCGGAACGACCCGGCGCCGTCCAGCGCGGCCGACTCGTGGATGTCGCGCGGCACCGCCTGCATGGCCGCGAGGAGGATGAGCGCGTTGTAGCCCGTCCACCGCCAGTTGACCATGGATGCGATGGCGATGTGCGAGGGGAAGGTCTCGGTCTTCCACATCACCGGGTGGAGCCCGACCGCCTGCAGCATGTTGTTGATGAGGCCGTACTTCTCGTCGAACGCGCTGGAGAAGATCAGCGTGACCGCCACGGGCGTGACGACGTAGGGGAGCAGGACGCTCATCCGCCAGAAGGTCTTGGCGCGCAGGTTCTGGTCGAGGATCGCGGCGATGAACACGGCGGCGATCAGCTGCGGGATGGCGGAGAGCAGGAAGATGCTGACCGTGTTGAACAGCGAGTTCCAGAAGAACGGATCGCTCAGCTCGGACGCGTAGTTCTTGAAGCCGACCCAGTCGCCGGGACCGGTCAGCAGGTTCCAGTTGTTGAGCGACACGACGAACGTGTAGACGAGCGGGAACAGCCCGACGAGTCCGAAGAGGACGAAGAACGGGGCCACGTAGAAGTAGGGCGACGCTTTCACGTCGAAGCGGCTCAGTCGCTGCGCGAAGGTGAGGCCGGCGCGGGGGCCGCGTCCGCGCCGGGAGGCGGAGGCGGGGGCGACCGGGACGGCCGGCGGCTCTTCCCGGGTGGTGGCGGTGGTGGTCATGGCGGTCCTCCCGTGGAGCAGGCCCCCGCCGCTTCGGCTGCAGCGGGGGCCCGGGTGCGGATTCGGGTTACTTGTTGACGACCAGCTGGTCGAGCAGCTTCATGGCGTTGCTCCACGCCTGGTCGCCGTTCGCCTTGCCGGAGTCGAGCTGCTGCACCGACGGTCCGAACACCTGCGACTGGATCACGGAGTCATCCGGTCCCTTGTACTGGGCGACGACGCCCTTCGCGCGCTCGCTGAGGATCTGACCGATCGGAGCGTTGTTGAAGAACTTCGTCAGGTCGCTCGAGCCGGTGACCCCGGGGTCGCTCTGCGCGGCCGTGACCGACGGGAACGTGCCGGCGGCCTGGAAGGTCTGGACCTGCGACTTGGCGGTGGTCAGCCAGGCGGCGAGGGCAGCGGCCTCCTTCGGGTGCTTGGACTGCTTCGGGACCGTCAGGAACGATCCACCCCAGTTGGCTGAACCGCCCGGGAACACGTTGGCGAAGTCCCAGCCGGTGGTGGCGTCGCCGCCGCCTGCCTTGACCTGTCCCTGCACGACACCGAGCATCCAGCCCGGGCAGACGAACGTGGCGAAAGAGCCGTCCGTGAACGCCTTGCCCTTGCCCCAGTCCCACTGGGTCTGGTTGGACGAGAGACCGGCCGCTGCGCCACCGGCGAGCTTCGACCACAGCGTCTTGAGGTCGCTGTTGTTCTCGATGTTGAGCTTGCCGTCCGTGGTGTAGTAGCCCTCCTTCTGCTGGTTCACCATGGCGTTCCAGATGAAGCCGGACTGGTCGTACCAGGCCTTGCCGGTGGCCTTGTGGTACTGCTCGCCGACCTTGAAGAAGTCGTCCCAGGTGGCGTTGTCGCCGCCGAACAGCTTCGCGACCGACTCTCGGTCGCTGGGGAGACCCGCCGCGGCGAAGAGCTTGCCGTTGTAGCAGAGGCCCTCCGGGCCGATGTCGGTGCCGTAGCCGATGATGCGGCCGTTCTTGTCGGTGGCCTGCTTCAGCTTCCAGTCGACCCAGCGGCTCTTGATGTCGTCGGCGCCGTAGTCCTTCAGGTCGTTGAACTGGTCCGAGACCTGCATGACCTTGCTGAGCCAGCCTTCCTCGACGGCCTGGACGTCGGGGAGGCCGCTGCCGGCGGCCTCCTTCGTCTGCCAGTCGGTGAGCGCGTTGTCACCGGTGTCGATGTTGGTGGCCTTGATCGTGATGCCGGGGTGCTCCTTCTCGTACTGCGCGTAGAGCTTGTCGAAGCCCATCGTGCCGAACGTGGTGACGGTCAGCGTGACGGGTCCGGAGGTGGATCCGCCGCCACCGCTGGATGAGCATCCGGCTGCGATGAGGGCGAAGGATGCTGCGCCGGCGACGGCCGCGGCGATCCTGGTGCGTCGTGAGAGCTTCACGGGTCACTCCTTTGTGCGTGTCTGTTGTGTGCGCGTGTCTGTGCGTCTGCTGCGTGAGAGCGCTCTCACGTGAAACGGTGAGAGCGCTCTCACGCGTTGGAACAGAATCTAAGCCGCACCACCCGCCCCTGTCAAGACTTTTGTGATCGCGCTCTCATCCGCGTCTTTCCGCCGCGTCGTCCTCCCGTCTCGCGTTCGCGCGCATCCCCTGTCTCGCGTCCGCGCTCCCGTCGCATCCCAACGACTGGTCCCGACATGCCGTAATGGCGCGGGGCATAACGGCGTGTCGGGACCAGTCGTTGCCGTACACGCGAAACGGCCGCCGCCCGAAAGGGCGACGGCCGTCCGTGGAGGTGCGAAGCACCTGGTGCGCGGAGCGCTACTCGGTCGCGGGCCGGGGACGCTGCGCCCGAGTGGATGCGGTGTCCGCACCCGGCTCGATGAGCGCTCCGAACTCCGAGGCCGCCCGGTTGGCCAGGACGCCCGTGTCGTACTCCTCGTCGCCGTCGTCCGAGACGGAGGCGTGGACGCCGACCGGCTCCCGGGCCTCCTCCTCGGCCTTCACAGCGGCGGCCGCGTCGGCTGCGTTGTCCGCCGCCTCCTGCAGAGCCGACTTGGCGCGCAGCGGCGGCGCCTTGAAGAACAGCGTCAGGACGAAGGCGAGCAGCACCACGAACATGGCGACCCAGTACACCAGCACCGAGGAGTCGTTGAACGCCACCAGGAATGGCTTCGACAGGCGGGGGTCCGCATTGTTCAGGAACGACGTGTCGTTGACCGCGGAGCTGTTCGACCCGCCGGCGGAGGTCGTGAGCTTCGCCTGGACCGTCGGCACGGCCTGGTCGACGACCCGCTTGCGCTGGTCCGCATTCGAGAAATCGATCGGCGCGGCGGGAACCTGCTGCTCCGCGACATCCTGCGGGATGCCCTTCGCAACCAGCGCCTGAACGCCCTGCTCGTGCGCCGCCGCCTGGGCGCCCTTCGCGATCGGGTCGACGATGGGGTCGTAGACCTGCTCCATGATCTGCTTGTTGCCGGGAGCGCTGGCGACGGACGGCGTGAGGGCCGCATCCAGGGCGCTGGTCAGCGTCGGGGTGTCCGTCAGCTGGGTTTTGATGTTCGTCGGGAAGACCGTGAACAGCAGGGAGATCAATACAGCCGTGCCGAGCGTTCCACCGATCTGGCGGAAGAACGTGGATGCGCTGGTCGCCACACCCATGTCGCGCAGCCCGACGGAGTTCTGGCTCGCGATCGTCAGCGTCTGCATCAGCTGGCCGAGGCCCAGGCCGATCAGCAGCATCGCGCCGGCGATGAACCAGTACGAGTCCCCCACCTTGATGAACGTCAGGTACAGGAATCCGCCGGCGAGCATCGCCGTACCGATGATCGGGAACTGCCGGTAGCGGCCGGTCCGCGCGATGATCTGGCCGGAGGCGATCGACGACACCATGAGACCGAGGATCATCGGCAGCAGCTGCAGGCCCGACACGGTCGGGCTCGAGCCGAGGACGAGCTGCAGGTAGAGCGGCAGGGTCAGCATGGCGCCGAACATCCCGAAGCCGACGAAGACGCCGATGACGGTCGCCATCGAGAACGTGCTCGAGCGGAACAGCTTGATCGGGATCAGCGCGTCGTCCTTCATCGCGATCTCGATGATGACGAAGGCGACGATGCCGATGCCGCCGATGATGTAGCAGGCGAGGGCCGCTGGGCTGCCCCAGCCCCAGTCGCGGCCCTGCTCGGCCACGAGGAGGAGCGGGACGAGAGCCACGATGACGCCGGCGGCGCCCCACCAGTCGATGCGGGCGGACCCGCGCTCGCGCTTCGGGAGGTGCAGGAATCGAAGCACCATCGCCAGGGCGAGGAGGCCGATCGGCACGTTGATCAGGAACACCCAGCGCCAGCCGGCGATCCAGAGGATCTCGCTCGCGCCGGCGAAGAGGCCGCCGATCAGGGGCCCGATCAGGCTGGAGATGCCGAACACGGCGAGGAAGTACCCCTGGTACTTCGCTCGCTCGCGCGGGGCGAGCATGTCGCCCATGATCGCCAGCGGCATGGACATGAGGCCACCGGCGCCGAGGCCCTGGATCGCGCGGAACGCGGCCAGCTCGATCATCGAGGTCGAGAACGAAGCGAGGATCGATCCGGCGATGAAGATGATGATCGCGATCACGAACAGCGGACGACGCCCGAAGATGTCGGAGAGCTTGCCGTAGATCGGCGTCGCGATGGTCGAGACGATCAGATAGCCCGTGGTGACCCAGGCCTGCTCGCTGAGGCCGTGGAGATCGTCGCCGATCGTCCGGATGGCCGTTCCGACGACGGTCTGGTCGAGTGCGGACAGGAACATGCCGGCCATGAGGCCGAAGATCACGAACAGGATCTGCCGATGCGACATGATCGGTTGTGGGCCGGCGGGCGGTGCGCTGGTCTGTGTAGACATTTGTCTCCGGAGGTCGAGAGTCGGGTGGAGGACGCCCGGCACGCGGATCGTCACACCGGTGTGGGGCAAAATAATTTTGCGGAGACTGCAAAGTTACACCCTCTGCCGGGTTTCTGACAACGCGCCCATGGCCGCTTCTGCCGCGCGGTTCGCCAGCGGCGAACGACATTGCGGACGCGGTGACCCCCATCCAGGTCACGCATAAGTTCCTGGCGTAGCGTGGGATGCGGCCGACCGGTCCCTCTCCGAACCTGCTTCGAAAGTCGTATGAGCCCATTCAGTCGCACTCGCCGCATCCTCGCCGTCACAGCGGTGGCCGCGTCGGCGACTCTCGCGTTCACCGCGTGCGCCGGTGAGCCGTCGCCCATCACGAAGGCCGTCGCGCAGGCGGCCGCTCCGTCACCCGCCGCATCGGTCGTGTCCTCCATCCAGCCCGCGGCGGGCAGCGTCTCCGGGGGTACCGTCACCCTCACGGGCGCCAACCTCGAGAAGGTCGGCGCGGTGCAGATCGGTGGGCAGCCCGCGACCGTGACGAAGGCGACGGACGACAAGGTGGTGGTCAGCGTGCCAGCAGCCGCGGACTTCCAGGCCGGCAGCGTTCCCATCACCGTCACCGACAAGAACGGCAAGCCCGTGAGCACCACGGGCAAGACGTACGACTACCAGGTGCAGACCCCGGTCGACAAGCAGCTCGCCTACGCGCTGACGTACTGGAAGAACTACAACACCGCCCAGTACGGCGATCTCAACCCGGTCGGGGGAGACTGCGCCAACTTCGTCAGCCAGACGCTGATCGCCCGCGGCTGGCAGATGAACGCCGACTGGTACAACCACGACGCCGCGGCAGACTGGAGTCCCGCCTGGGGGTACGTGCCGTCCATGGACCAGTACTTCCGCGAGAACGCGGCGCAACTCGGTCTGACCGAGTACTCCTTCGACCAGCGCGACAAGATCAAGGTCGGCGACATCGTGATGTTCGACTGGAACGACAACGATTCCCTCGACCACGTGCAGATCGTTTCCGCCGTGCAGAACGTGAACGGCCAGATCAAGATCAAGATGGTGGGCCACAACGAGGACAGCGACTATCGCGACCTCGACCAGGCCATCACCGTCGACCACCCCGGCGCTGTCGGTCACTTCTGGAGCCTGTCGAAGTAGCTCCGTATCCGGCGGGAGGGCATCACCTTCCTGGGCTATGCTCGGCCCGTGACTCTGGGGGATGACCGACCGCGTCGGGCCGCTGCGACCCGGGGGGCGCTGCTCGGCGGCGTCCTCGTGGCGCTCCTTGTGCTGACGGGATGCGCCACCGGCTCGATCTCGGCGTCGGGCGGCACGCATCGTCCGACACTGCACCGTTCTTCGTCGAGCCCGCGCCCGCCGCGGCCGACGCCGACCCTCTCGGCCCCGCCGACGCCGACGATCGTCGGATTCGACAAGTCCGCGCACTCGACGACCGACCCCGCGAGTCCGTGGGTCGTCGTCAACAAGGCCCGCCCGCTCACCCCGATCGACTATGCGCCTGCGGACCTGACCTATCCGGACGTCCCCAACGTCAACCACCAGCCCATGCGGCAGGAGACGGCGGCGGCTCTCGTCGCGATGTTCCAGGCGGGGAGGTCGGAGGCGGGCCTGAGCTTCTCTGTGCAGAGCGCCTACCGCTCGTTCGAGTCGCAGACGGGGGTCTACGACGACGACAAGGCGCAGCACGGCCAGGCTTTCGCCGACACGGACACCGCGCGCCCGGGTCACAGCGAGCATCAGACCGGCTTCGCGGTGGACATCAGCGCCGTGCCGGCCTCCTGCTCCCTCGACGCATGCTTCGGCGACACCCCGCACGGCCGATGGCTGGCTGCGAACGCGTGGCGGTTCGGCTTCCTCCTGCGCTACCCGGCCGACAAAGTCCCCGTCACGGGCTTCACGTATGAGCCGTGGCACTTCCGCTACGTCGGCGTCCCCCTCTCGACCCAGCTGCACACCACCGGTGTCACCACCCTCGAGGAGTTCTTCGGCGTTCCGGGCGGCACCGCCTACCCCGGTTGAGGGATCGCGGGTGCTGCTGAATGTAGCGCGAAAGTGCTGCTGAATGTAGCGCGAAAGTGCTGCTAAATGTAGCGCGAAAGTCCTGCTAAATGTAGCGCGAAAGTCCTGCTAAATGTAGCGCCAACCGACGCAGCCCTTGTATTCTGAACGCGGAGGGCGAATGTACCGGACGCGCGTCATCGACAGTGAACTCGACGAGTTGTTTCCCCTGCTTCCAGCGATGGCGATCGAAGGGCCGAAAGCGATCGGCAAGACGGCGACCGCTGCTCGTCGCGTCGCCCGTCGGGTGCGACTCGACGACGCCGCCGACAGGCAACTCGTCGCGGCCGACCCGGGAGTGGTCGAGACGGCTTCGAGCGAGCACCCGCTGCTCATCGACGAATGGCAACGCTATCCACCCGTCTGGGATCTGGTCCGCCGAGCGGTCGACGATGGGGAAGGCGGCGGCAGGTTTCTGCTGACGGGGAGTGCGACGCCCGGGGGCGCCCCTGTGCATTCCGGGGCCGGGCGCATCCATACGCTGCGCATGCGACCTCTGTCTTTCAGTGAGCGCGACATAGAGATTCCGACCGTCAGCATCTCTGCCCTGTTCCAGGCCGGCGCTTCCATCGAAGGAGAGACCTCAACGGATCTGGGAGCGTACGTCGAGGAGATCGTCGGTTCAGGTTTTCCAGCCATTCGCGGACTTTCGGGGCGAGCGCGTCGCCTCGCCCTCGACGGCTATCTCCAGCGAGTGGTAGAGCACGAGGTACTCGAGCAAGGGATCCTGGGGCGCCAGCCCGCTGCGCTGCGCTCGTGGATGTCCGCTTACGCTGCGGCCACCGCCTCCACGGCTTCGACCGCGACGATCGGCCGCGCCGCATCTCCAGGAGCCGGCGACGGACCGGCCCGGACGACAGTCGAGCGCTATCGGGATGCATTGGCGCAACTCTGGCTGCTGGACCCTGTGCCGGCGTGGATGCCGAAGAATTCCTTCGCTCGTCTTGCCAGCACACCGAAGCACTTTCTGGCGGACCCCGCGCTCGCTGCACGCCTCCTTGAACTGGACGAGCCGCGTCTCCTCGCCGGGGCAGGCACCGGAATGCTGGGACCTCAAGATCGGACGGCCCTCGGCGCCCTCTTCGAGGCGCTCGTCGTGCTCAGCGTCCAGACCTACGCTCAGGCGGCAGAGGCAACTGTGCATCATGTGCGGACGAAGAACGGGGACCACGAAGTGGACCTGCTCGTGCATCGCAATGACGGCACCAACATCGCCGTAGAAGTGAAGCTGACGGCTGCGCCGGATGATCGGGACGTGCGCCACCTTCATTGGCTGAAAGCGCAACTCGGCGCGGAGCTGACCGAGATGGTCCTCATCCATACCGGGCCGTACGCCTACCGTCGGACTGACGGCGTCGCCGTCGTTCCGCTGGCTCTGCTGGGCCCGTGAGTCAGGCGCCGAGCGCCTCGCCCACGATGCGCTTGGCCTCCTCCTGCACCTCGCGCAGGTCGTCCTCGCCGGCGAACGACTCGGCGTAGATCTTGTAGACGTTCTCGGTCCCCGAAGGGCGGGCGGCGAACCAGGCGGTGTCCGTCTGGACCTTGACCCCGCCGAGCGGGGCGTCGTTGCCGGGAGCGCGGCTGAGCTTCGCGGTGATCGGCTCGCCGGCGAGCTCCGTGGCGGCGATGGCGTCGCCGTCCAGCTTCGACAGGGCGGCCTTCTGCTCGGGACTCGCCGGCGCATCCACTCGCTGGTAGACGGGATCGCCGAAGCGCTCGGTCAGCTCGCGGTAGAGCTCCGACGGCGACTTCCCGGTGACCGCCCGGATCTCGCTGGCGAGCAGCGCGAGCAGGATGCCGTCCTTGTCGGTCGTCCAGGCCGTCCCGTCGAACCGCAGGAAGCTGGCGCCCGCGCTCTCCTCGCCACCGAAGCCGACGGTGCCGTCGATCAGGCCGGGGACGAACCACTTGAAGCCGACCGGCACCTCCCACAGCCGCCTTCCGAGCGAGGCGGCGACCCGGTCGATGATGGACGAGGACACGAGGGTCTTGCCGACGGCCGCATCCTTCCGCCACTCGGTGCGCGTGCGGAACAGGTAGTCGATGGCGACCGCCAGGTAGTGGTTGGGGTTCATCAGGCCGCCGTCCGGCGTGACGATCCCGTGCCGGTCGGCGTCGGCGTCGTTCCCGGTGAGGATGTCGTAGTCGGCGCGCCGCGCGACCACCGAGGCCATCGCGGACGGGCTGGACGGGTCCATCCGGATCTTGCCGTCCCAGTCGAGCGTCATGAAGCCCCAGGCCGGGTCGACGTCGGGGTTCACGACCGTGAGGTCGAGGTCGTAGCGGTCGGCGATGGCCTGCCAGTAGTTGACGCTGGCGCCGCCGAGCGGGTCGGCGCCGATGCGGATGCCGCTGTCGCGGATGGCCTTCACATCGATGATGTTCTCGAGGTCGGCGACGTAGTGGCCGCGGAAGTCGTACGTCTCGACGCCGGACGGTTCGGCCATCCGCACCTCGCGCATCCCGTTCGCGATGATCTCGTTGGCGCGCGCGGCGATCCAGCTCGTGGCGTCGGTGTCGGCCGGTCCCCCGTGCGGAGGGTTGTACTTGAAGCCGCCGTCGGAGGGCGGGTTGTGGCTGGGCGTCACGACGATGCCGTCCGCCTGGTCCCCGTGCCCGGCTCGGTTGTACCGGATGATCGCGTGCGACACGGCGGGAGTCGGCACCCAGTCGCCGAACTCGTCGACGAGGACGCGCACCTCGTTGGCGACGAGCACCGCCAGCGCCGTGGTGGTGGCGTACTCGCTGAGCAGGTGGGTGTCCGCCCCCATGAACAGGGGGCCGGTGATGCCCTGAGCATTGCGGTACTCCACGATCGCCTGCGTGGTCGCGGCGATGTGGTCCTCATTGAACGCGGTGTTCAGCGACGACCCGCGGTGCCCGGAGGTCCCGAACACCACCCGCTGCTCCGGGATGCCGACATCCGGCTTCAGTTCGTAGTACGCGCGCCGCAGGGCGTCGACGTCGATCAGGTCGGAAGGCTGGGCGGGGGTGCCGGCTCGTGCGTCCATGGTGCCTACTCTTCCACGGCGGGGGTGCCATCGGGAGCTGGATTCGAACGGAACCTCGTGCATCGGGTCGCCGAGCGGATGCGACCGCGTGCCCGCCCGGCGGTGTGTGCTGCGATTCGTAACGTATGCGGCTGTTCGCCCCACCGCGCATGTTCCGTAGACCCGCATACGCGCGAGATCGCCGGCGGGGATGCCGCGCCGGCGGCTCGCTAAGCTGAACGGCATGTCCACCGCCCCCGCTGACGAGTCGACCGGCGCCACCGGCGCCACCGGCGCCACCGGCGCCACCGGCGCCACCGGCGCGACCGCCGAGCTTCCCGCTTCCCTCGACGACGTGTACAGCTTCCTGGGGCCGTCGGGCACGTTCACGGAGGCGGCGCTCAAGCAGGTCCCGGAGGCGCGCGGCAAGAACTGGCGCGCCGTGAACAACCTCGGCGAGGCGCTGGCGGATGTCGTCGAAGGGCGCAGCGTCGCCGCGATGATCGCGATCGAGAACTCCATCGACGGCGGAGTGTCCGTGGCGCAGGATGCGCTGGCGACCATCCCGGGACTGCGGATCATCGGCGAGTACCTCGTCCCGGTGAACTTCGTCCTCGTCGCCCGCCCGGGCACGACCCTCTCCGACGTGCACACGGTCAACGCCCATCCCGTCGCGTACGCCCAGTGCCAGCAGTGGCTCGACCGCCACCTCCCGGAGCACGGCCACCTGCCCGCGTCGAGCAATGTCGCTGCGGCGGCCTCCCTGTTCGAGGGGAGCGCAGCGGATGCGGCGATCGCGCCGCCGGGGATCGTCGACCACCACGAGGTGGACGTGCTGGCCGAGAACATCGGCGACAACCCCAACGCGGTCACCCGGTTCGTGCTGGTGAGCACCACCCGGAGCGTTCCGGAGCCCACCGGCGCCGACAAGACCAGTCTCATCGCCGAGCTGCCCGACGACCGGCCCGGAAGCCTGCTCGACCTGCTCGAGCAGTTCTCCACACGCGGGATCAACCTGAGCCTCATCGAGTCCCGCCCGGTCGGCGACGCCCTCGGGCGGTACCGGTTCGTCATCGATGCCGACGGCCACATCCACGACGAGCGGGTGGCGGATGCGCTGCTCGGCCTCCGGAGGTTCAGCCCGTCGGTCATGTTCCTCGGTTCGTACCCCCGGGCGGACGGCGTACGCGTGGAGTTCGACCAGCGCTACCGGGACGAGGTGTTCACGGAGGCGCGCGAGTGGCTCGCCTCCCTGACGGACGACGTGGACGGGCACGCGGCGGATCGCGACGGCGGCACGGCGGCGTAGGCTGCCGGTCAGGACAGTCGGGAGGTCATCATGGTCGCCGAGGAGCGTGACGACGGGGATCGTGCCGGCGGATTCGACCCCCGCTTCGACCCCGCGTTCCAGCGCGGCTACCAGCCGCAGCCGGGCGAGCGGCCCCGGACCCGCGTCCGGTCGACCGCTGCCGATCCGGCATTCCGCCGCGCGCCGTCCCTGGTCCGCGGGCGGGAGGACGCGGCGCCCGAGCCGTCGGAGCCGGTGAGCGCCTACGATGCGGCAGCTCTCTCGTTCGAGGAGGACGGGCCTGCGTCGACGGACAGCCGGATGCCCGCGGCGGTCCCCGCGCCGCCTGCGGCCGCCGCCTCCGTGAGTGCGCCCTTCGCCGCATCCACGCCCGGCTTCTGGGAGAGCCTCGACGTGAACCCCCGCCGCAACCCGATCCTGCTCGCGCTCTGGATCATCGGCGGCGGCTTCGTCGTGCTCGGCATCGTCCTCTACTGCCTCTCCGTCGCCACCTCGTACAGCGGGCCGACGCCGACCTCGGATGTCGGTGCGCTCGTCTTCGCCCAGCTCGGGTGGATGCTCGCGAGCCCGCTGATCACGGTCGGCCTGCTCACGCTCGTGGCGCTGCTCTTCCTCACGGCGCTGGCCGGCCGGGCCCGCGCGCACGCATCGGGGGACGAGGAGCTCTAGCGCGGCGTCCGCCTGCGGATACCGGTCTGCGGACGGGTCACCGGACCGAACCGGACGCGGGCGCCTTCACCCGGAGGCCGAGTTCGTCCACCCGGAGGTCGAGACCCAGGAGGTCGCCGAACGCGTCGCCGTCGAGCTCGAACGGTTCCGGCTCCTCCACCGTCAGCTGCACGGATGCGCCGCGCAGGTAGCTCAGCCGGGTGCGGATCGCGCGGTCGGTGAAGCGGATGATCCGCCGCCCGACGCTGGACCGGCGCAGCACCCGGTTCTCCCAGGTCACCTTCCGCCAGATCGCCAGCCAGCCGAAGACGGTCGCGGGCTGCAGGATGGCCACGTCGAGCAGTCCGTCGTCGATCGCCCCGTCGGGGATCAGTTCCATGTTGCCCGGCAGCGTCCCGCAGTTCGCGACGAGGATCGTGCTGACGTGCGCCGAGCGCTCGTGGCCGTGATCGAGCCGGTAGCGGATGTGCACCTTCGTCGAGCGGGGCAGCGCCCGGAAGGCCGCATCCACGTAGGCCAGCCAGCCGAAGCGGCGTTTGAGCTCTGGGCGCGCGCTCGCGATCATCGCCGCGTCGATCCCGACGCCCGCCATGACGAGGAAGGCGTGCTCGGTCACCGAGCCGTCCGGCCGGCGGGCTGTCGCGATGCCGATGTCCATGCGCCGGGTCTGGCCGCCGAAGGCGATCGCGCATGCGTTCTCCACGTTCGCGAACGGGATCCCGAGGTTGCGCGCGAGCAGGTTGCCGGTGCCGCCCGGGATGATCGCGAGGGTCGCCTCCCGATCGCGCAGCGCCTCCGCGACGGCCCGCACGGTGCCGTCGCCGCCGGCCGCGAGCACGAGCCGCGCACCGCGGGCCAGCGCCTCCCGGGTCTGCGCCTGTCCGCCCTCCTGCGGCGTGGTCTCCAGCCAGAGCAGTTCGACGTCACCGGTGGTCCGGCCCTCCTCCGCAGCGGCGAGGGCCGCCGCCTCGACGGCGGCGCGCACGCGGGGGACGTCGACGCGGACGGGGTTGTAGACGACGGCGACGACCTCGTGATCCTGCCCGCCCCGTCCGTTCACGGTCCTCACGCTACCTGTTCGGCATCGCTCGATAAGCTTGTGCGGTGATCGATCCCCTGCTCCTCCGCGAGAACCCCGACGTCGTCCGCCGCTCGCAGGAGGCGCGCGGCGACTCCCTGCAGCTGGTCGACGAGGCGATCCAGGCCGACATCGAGCGTCGCGCCGCGATCACCGCCTTCGAGGAGCTGCGCGCCGAGCAGAACGCGTTCGGCAAGCAGGTCGCGCAGGCGCCGAAGGAGCAGAAGAAGGAGCTCGTCGCGCAGGCGCAGAAGCTCGCCGGCCGCGTCAAGGAGGCCCAGCAGGCGGCCAACGACGCGGATGCGCGGTTCGAGCGGCTGATCCGCAGCATCGGCAACCCGATCGTGGACGGCGTCCCGGCGGGCGGCGAGGACGACTTCACGGTCCTCAAGACGGTGGGCGAGATCCCGCAGTTCGGCTTCGAGGCGCGCGACCACCTGGAGCTCGGCGAACTGCTCGGCGCGATCGACATGGTCCGCGGCGCGAAGGTCGCCGGAGCCCGCTTCTCGTACCTGCGCGGCATCGGCGCCCGGCTCGAGCTCGCGCTGATGAACATGGCGCTCGACAAGGCCGTGCAGAACGACTTCATCCCGATGATCACGCCGACGCTCGTGAAGCCGGAGATCATGCAGGGCACGGGATTCCTCGGCGCGCACTCGGACGAGGTCTACCACCTGGCCGATGACGACCTCTATCTGACCGGAACGAGCGAGGTCGCGCTCGCCGGGTACCACGCCGACGAGATCATCGACGTGGAGGAGCCCCTCCGCTACGCCGGCTGGTCGACCTGCTACCGGCGCGAGGCCGGCTCGGCCGGCAAGGACACGCGCGGCATCATCCGCGTGCACCAGTTCGACAAGCTGGAGATGTTCGTCTATACCCGGCCGGACCGCGCGGAGGCGGAGCACGAGCGCCTGCTCGGCTGGCAGGAGGAGATGATGCAGGCCCTGGGCCTCAGCTACCGCGTGATCGACACCGCCGCCGGCGACCTCGGCTCGAGTGCCGCGCGCAAGTACGACGTCGAGGCATGGATCCCGACGCAGGGCCGCTACCGCGAGCTCACGTCGACCTCGAACTGCACCACCTTCCAGGCCCGCCGTCTGAACATCCGCTACCGCAGCGAGAGCGGCAGGACCGCTCCCGTCGCGACGCTCAACGGGACGCTCGCCACCACGCGGTGGCTCGTCGCAATCCTCGAGACGCACCAGCAGGAGGACGGCTCGGTCCGTGTCCCCGAGGCGCTGCGCCCCTTCCTCGGTGGCCTGGAGCTGCTGGAACCGACGCGTCCGTGAGCGATGGATCCCGCCTGCTGATCGCGCTCGACGTCGACGGCACGCTCATCCACGAGGATGAGAGCGTCGGGGACGCCGTGCGCGCCGCCGTGACGCGCGTGCGCGACGCCGGCCACGAGGTCATGCTGGCGACCGGACGGAGCTGGGAGACCGCACGCCCGATCCACGAGAAGTTCGGCCTGACCAGCGAGTTCGTCGTCTGCGCGAACGGCGCCCTGACCATGAGGCGGGATGACACCGTCGAGGGCGGTTACCGGCGCGAGTTCATCGAGGTCTTCGACCCGTCCGAGGTGCTGCAGACCATCCGCCCGCACCTCCCGAGCGGCAGCTTCATGGTGGAGGGTCCGACCGGCTTCCGCCGCTACACCGAGGGCATGACGGACTGGGAGCTCGTCAACGCCGAGCAGGTGCCGTTCGAGGAGCTGTTGCAGCATCCCGCCACCCGCGTCGTCGTCGTGTCGCCCGAGCACGACACCGAGGAGTTCCTCTCCATCGTCGATCGGATGGGGCTCCAGCGCGTGAGCTATGCCATCGGCTGGACCGCGTGGCTCGACATCTCGCCGGACGGGGTCAGCAAGGCCACCGCGATGGAGCGGGTCCGGCACGCGCTCGACATCCCGCGGTCGCACGTGGTCGCCATCGGTGACGGCCGCAACGACATCGACCTGCTGCGCTGGGCGGGAGAGCACGGAGTCGCCATCGCCATGGGCCAGGCGCCGGACGAGGTGAAGGCCGTCGCGACCCGGGCCACGGGGCCGGTCGTCGAGGACGGTGTCGCGCAGGTCCTCGACGCCCTCTGAGCACGCGCCGCGCGGCCATCCAGAGCATTGCCAGCCGGCCGTGGCACAGTTTTAGCGGCGTGTGCCCATTTCGGCCGCGCCCGATGTTCGTGCTCACCGATGCCGAACCACGCCGCTGAACGGCGGCCCCGGACGACTGCGCCCCCGAAAGGACGTGAATGAGCGAGATGCCCACCCGCGCGCAAGCGCGTGCGCAGGAGAAGTCGGCAGGACCAGCGGTCCGCCACGGACGACTGAAGCGTCACCATCCGCTCAAGGCACTCCTCAAGATCTTCGTCGCCGTCATCGCGGTCGTCGGAGTCACCGGCGTCTCGCTGGCGGCCTACGCGGCGGTGGATGTCGTGGCCGGCGTCAAGAAGTCCGTGAAGCTCGTCGACACCAAGGGCAACACCGTGACGCCGGGCATCGGCGCCATGAACGGGGCGTTCAACGTCCTGCTCGCGGGCAGCGACAGCGGCGGCGGAAACGCGGCCTATGGCGACCGCGGCGAGAACCTCAACGACGTCACCATGCTGTTGCATGTCTCAGCCGACCACAAGAACGCCACCGTCGTGAGTTTCCCCCGCGACATGTACGTGTCGATCCCGTCGTGCCCCGACCCCAAGGGCGGCAGCTTCGACGCGATGAGCCGTCAGAAGATCAACAACTCGCTCTCCTACGGGGGCCTGGCGTGCACCGTGCTGACGGTCGAGAAGCTCACGGGCATGGACATCCCGTACGCGGGTGTCATCCAGTTCGACGGCGTGATCGAGATGTCGAACGCGGTCGGCGGTGTCCCCGTGTGTGTCGCGGGCGACATCGAGGACCCGTACACGGGCCTGGATGTGAAGGCCGGCCAGAACGTCCTGCAGGGTTCGCAGGCGCTCGCCTTCCTCCGCACCCGTCACGGGGTCGGAGACGGTTCGGACCTCGGCCGGATCAGCAACCAGCAGGTCTTCCTCTCATCGCTCGTGCGCACCATCAAGAGCGCCGACGTGCTGAGCAACCCCGTCAAGCTCTACGGCCTCGCGAAGGCGGCGACCAGCAACATCACGCTCTCCGACAGCCTCAACAACCCGACCACCATCGTCTCGATGGCCCTGGCGCTGAAGAACATCGACATCAGCAAGGTCGTGTTCGTCCAGTACCCGAACCACTATCAGGGTGACGGCGTCGTCCCGACCACCGACGCGGCGCAGCAGCTCACCGAGGCGCTCACGAACGACCAGCCCGTGACCCTCACCGGCAACACGGGTGTGGGCTCGGAGGCCGACCCGAACGCGCCGGCGGGGCAGGCTCCGGTGACGCAGGCGCCGGCCCCGGCGACGCAGGCCCCGGCCACGCAGGCTCCGGCCACGCAGGCGCCGACGGCCGGCACGGGGTCCACCGGAGACGGCTCGTCCGTGACCCTGCCCTCGGATGTGCACGGGCAGACCGCGGCACAGTACACCTGCTCCAAGCCGTTCTCCGGCTGACCTCGGCAGCATCCACGCGGGGTTCGCTAGAATCGGGCGACGCTGTTTCGCACGGCGCCGGGAGGGCTGTCCGAGCGGCCGATGGAGCCAGTCTTGAAAACTGGTGGGCAGAAATGTCTCGTGGGTTCGAATCCCACGCCCTCCGCACAGGGACGGAGCGAGCCCGCCCAACCCCGGTGTGACCGTGACTTCCTGCTACGACAACGCCGACCGGCTTACCTCGAACACGGTCTCCGGCGCTCAAGCCAATCCGGGCATCGTGATGGGCACCTGCAGTGAGAAGCAGATGACTCTGGACCTGCAGTGTCCGCTGGGACAGGGAAAGAAAACGAGGGGTGGTGAGGCTGGACGGATGCCAGCCTCACCACCCTCTCTCACGCGGCGTCGTCGCGCGGTCGGCTTCGGCGACGGAGGAGCAGGAACGCCGCCCCGCCGAGGATGAGCAGGACCGCGACGGCCCCGCTCCAGCCGCCGATGCTGCTGCCGGTGGAGGCCAGCGCGGAGACGGCGGCCTCCGGAACCGTCGCAGTCGACGAGTCGGAGCTCAGCGGGTCACCGTCGGGGAGTGTTCCCGTGGCGGTCGCCGTGTTGCTCAGGGTCCCACCGGCCAGGTCTGCCGCGACGACCGTGTAGGTGGCCGTGCAGGTCACCGAGGCGCCGGGCGCCAGGGTCGTCGTGCTGGGGCAGTCCACTGCCGACAGCGAGCCGTGCCCGCTGAACGCGCCCTCTTTCACGCTCGGGTGCGTGATGGTGATGTTGCCTACGTTGGTGATGGTGAACGTGTAGGTCACGACTTGCCCGACCGTGCTCGCCCTGTCCGTATCGGCGGTCTTGACCAGGGAGAGAGCCGGATGCGGGTTGGTGGTCACCGTGGAGGTGGATGGCGGCACCGGTGGCAGCGTCGTGCCGGGAGGCGTTGTACCGGTCGCGGTCGCGGTGTTGGTCAGCGCACCCGAATCCACGTCCGCCTGCGTCAGCGTGTAATCGGCGGTGCAGGTGATCGCGTCACCGGGGGCGAGGCTCGTCGGTCCCTGCGGGCAGGTGATCGCCGACAGCGTCCCGCTCCCTGAGAACGCACCTTCGGTCACCTGCGGGTCCGCCACCGTCACGTTGCCGGTGTTGGTGACCACGAAGGAGTACGTGATCGTCTGGCCGACCGCCGCGGCCTGCACATCCGCCGTCTTCACGATCGAGAGCGCCGGCGTGCGCGGGATGGTGATGTCCACCGGATTCGACGGAACCGGTGGCACCGGGTCGCCGCTCGGCGGCGTTCCCGTCACCGATGCACTGTTCGTCAGGGTCCCCGCGTCCACATCCGCCTGGGTGACGGTGTACTCGGCGCTGCAGGTCTCCACCTGCCCGGCCACCAGGATGGTCGTCGGGCAGTCGATTGCTCCGAGCGTCCCCGTGCCGGAGAAGTCCGTGTCCGCGACGGCGACATCGTGCAGTGTGACATTGCCCGTGTTCTTGACCACGAACGAATACGTCACCGTCTGACCAGCGGCGGTGACCGTTCCGGGCGTCGCCGACTTCGTGATGGCGAGCCCTGGAGCCGGAACCTGCGGGATGATCACCGACGACGGCTGGGAGGCGACCTGCGTGCCCGAGCCCTGCGGGGTTCCCTGGGCGACAGCGGTGTTCTGCAGCGTACCGGCGTCCACATCCGCCTGTGTCAGTGTGTAACTGGTCGTGCAGACCTCTTGGGCCCCCGGCGCGAGCGTCGGCTGCGGGCACGTCGCCGCCGGCAGCGGATCGGTGCCGGAGAAGGACGTCTCAGCGATGCCGATGCCATTCATCGTGATGTTCCCGGTGTTCGTCACCACGAAGCTGTAGGTGATGACCTGGCCGGGCAGGTACGAGCCGGCATCCGACGGATCGGCGGACTTCACCAGACCCAGAGACGGCGCCGCAACACTGGCCGGAGTCGACGTCGATGACGGGCTGGACGTCACCGGTGCGCCCGCGGGGGACGTGCCCGTGGCCGTTGCGGTGTTGTCCACCGACCCGGCCTGCGCATCAGCCGCTGTCACGGTGTATGCGGCGGCCGCGGTGCACGACTCCGTCGCGCCGGGGGCCAACGTCGCCGACGGGCAGTCCACAGCGCCCACCTTCGGGTCGTTGACCGCGATCCCGGCGACGGGGACGTCACCGGTGTTGGAGACGGTGAACGTGTACTGGATCGTGTCGCCTGCGTCGGTGATGCCGTTGCCGTTCACATCCACGGGCGCGCCCGCGTGCTTCACCAGCGACAGCGCCGGGGACTCGAACGCGACGGTCGCGTTGCCCGGCTTGTCCAGTCCCGTAGTGGTCACGTTTCCGGGGCCGTTCGTGAAGGAACCGGTGGTCGGCGAGGTCACATTCACCGTCACGGTGCACGAGGTCATCCCTGCCGCCAGGTCACCCGACACGGCGACGGTCCCGCTCCCCGCGGGCGCCGTCACAGCGCCGGCCGGGCACGTGGTCGCCGCACCCGACGGCGACGCCACCGTCAGCCCGGCCGGAAGCGCATCCGAGAACGACCACCCGTTCTTGGCAGCCAGATCACTCGTATTCGTGACCGTGAAGGTCAACGTCGAGACGCCCCCCGTCGGCACGATCGCGGGACTGAATGACTTGTCCAGCTGGGGAGTGGCATCGAGGATCTTGATGTTGTCGAAGCCGCCATCGTTGCCGAGGCTTCCCGGAACCGACTGTTCGTTCCGCATGACGATGCCGATACCCTGGCCCGTGGCCAGGTAAGACCCATCGGCGGCGAACGATCCGGCACGGTAGACCCCGCTGCCGACGGGCGCACCGGAGGCGTCCGTGCCGGCCGGGGTCGTGAAGAACTGACCGCCAGGAGCAGTACAAGGGTTGATCGCGCTCTGGCTGACCGGAACCTCGACGCCCGCGTCGGTTCGGTAGTAGAACCGCAGCAGCGGCGGACTGGTGTCACACTGCGCAGCCGCATCCACAGAGAAGGTCAGGAAGCGGCCGCTGGAAGTCGGCAAGGCGATCTGGCCGGCGGTCGCGAGCTCGATCTCGTTCGGGTGTGATGTGTCCTCCGGGGTCAAGAAGGTGCCCGTGAACGTCGAAACTGCCTTGTTCGCGGCTGGATTTGCAGCGCCGGCGAGCTGTCCCAGCGCATCGGCCAGCTGGCGGATCTGTACCTGCGACTGAGGCGCGCCGGTCGCGCCGCAGACCGGGTCGTTGGCATCGTTGAACGCCGTGATCGTGCCATTACAGGCAGCCTCGGAGAGCCAGTAGGGGGAGGCGGTGTATGTCATTCCGCCCGTGCCGACGTAGTTGTCGAGCCGCGTCGGCTGTCCGACTGGAGAATTGTCGAACCCCTCAGACCAGACGATGGTCGGGGCGCCGGGAACGCCGGGAGTGCCCGGTGCGGCAGACGCCGACTCGGCCGGCAGTAGCGCGCCGCTCGCAGCGAAGGCGAGCGTCACAAACGAAGCGACGACAGCAGCCGTCGACCGCAGCCTTCGGGAGCGGAGGCGGGGAAGCCCGCCGCTGCGATGTCCTTCGCCGGCACGCCCACGCCCGCCGAAAATGCGCTCTCTCAACCCGGTCCCCTTAGCTGGTCATGCCGAGAAGGGCATCGCTGGTCGGAGCGACGGCACCCTCTGTCTGTGCCCGGGGAACGAGACTCCCGGGTGTCTCTCAGCATTTCGGAACGACCTATGCGAACGCAACCTTCTCGCGCGGACTTCACCCCGGGTTCACCCTGATCGAGTCACCGTGCCATCCGCCGAGATGACGTCCCCCGGCGACGCTTAGCCCGGATCCGCCGATTGCCCGCACCAGGGTCCAGATCGGGCGTGTACCCTCCGGTCGCTTTCGGCTGTGCCGGCCGATCTCACGGTAGATGAGCCGGTCGGGTGCGTCGGAGATCGGCAGGACCAGCCCGGCTGCATGGGTGCGATGCTGCGTTGAGCCACCGTCGGCGGCGCTGCCCTTACCGGTTTGTATGTCTTTCCGTCGCCCGATCGTAGCTCGTTCCCGGTGCTTCCATGCCGGGCTTTCGCGCCTTATCCTCACTCGGTGCGCTCCCTCCGGTATTCCACGGTCCCGGCGGTTTCTCTGCTCTGGTCGCGCCGTGTCGGGCCGGCGGCTAGGGTTCGACGCCCTCCGCACGGATTTCAGCCGCGTCGCCCCTCACACCGCGCGGCGCGCGCGTCGGCGCAGCGCGGCGGCCGAGGCGACGACGAGCACCAGGATGCCGATCGCCTCGACGATGATCGTCTCCGGTACGAGCGTGAACGTCCACGTCTCGTGGATGCCGAACAACCCGACCGTCAGCGCCAGCAGGAGCGAGATCAGGCTCGCGATGATGAAGAGCAGGCTGAGGACGACGACGAACGTCACCAGTGCGCCGCGGAGCGCGAACATCCCGATCGCAAGGACGATGGCTGCGATGGAGTTGAGGATGAACAGCACTCCGAGAACGCCTCCGACGCCGTCGAACACGAGGAAGAGATGAATCCCGGCGATCGCGAGGAGGACGATCCCGCCGAGGATCCGCGTGACCTTCAGAAGGCCCTGGCTGCTGTCGGACATTGGACTACCTGCTTTTCTCTCGGTGCCTCTGCGGAGCGGGGCTCTATGGAGAACACGAGCCGGACGAGCAAATGGTTCGATTCGAGGATGGGGACCGGCCGAAGGCGTCCAGGAACCGGTTGCGGAACGCATCCATCCGCCAGACGGGCGCCGTCGGCGACGGGAGCATGCCCGGCTCCCACTTCCACGAACCGATGCTGTCGATGACGGCCGGGTCCTTGGCGATGATGCTGATCGGGACGTCGTGGTCCGCGGCCGTCCCGCTGACGACCGAAGCCGGCTGGTGGTCGCCCAGCACGATGAGCACGAGGTTCGGGTCATCGAATGTGGTGAGGAACGAGAACAGGGTGCTCATCGTGTATTCGATCGACTGGGCGTAGAGCTGCTGCACGTGGTGCGCGTCCTTCCAGACGACGCTCGGCGGGAGCCCCTGCGCGGGCTGCGCGTCGTAGATCGAGCCGTCACCGACGGCGGTCCACGGCACCTCCTGCGGCAACGGCGTCCACGGAGTGTGCGATGACACGAAGTCGATCTCGGCCATCAGCGGTCGGTGCGGCGTCGACAGTTCATGCTGCTGGAAGTAGGCCCACGTGTACTGGTCGGGGATCCGCGCGTAGCTGAAGGTGGGGCCGCGGTAGCCGACGTTCTTCGCGTTCAGCTGGCTGCCGAAGTGGTAGAACGAGCTTCCGACCGGCCATGGTCCCGTGTCGGACGGGACGTCGCTCAGGGTCTGCCAGCCGGCCTTTCCGAAGGCGTCGCTGAGCGTGAACCGGTCACCCGAGGTGACCTCGTCGTACCTCTGCTGCGAGTCGACCCACAGCCCGGATTGCAGTGTCGAGTGTGCCAGCCAGCTGATGCCGCCGAACGTCGACGATGTGAGGAATGCGCTGCGCTCCGAGTAGCCGTGCGCCGCCAGCTGTGCGTCTCCGCGGCGCAGCACGGCATCCACCCCGGAGGAGAACGAGGTGTTCTGCACGGCCACCTGGCCGTAGCTTTCGATGAACGCCACGATGACGTCTTTGCCCTTCAACCCGGTGAGAAGGTCGGATGCGGGCAGATGCGCATAGGCGTCCGAAGCGGCCGCGCTTCGGAAGGCGGCCTGATCGCGGGCGGCGACGGCCACCTGGTCGAGCTTCGCCGCGGCGGTCGTGACCGAGTCCGACGCCGCGAGCGGCTCGCCGGGCACGAGCTGCACGCCGACGAGTGCGATGATGAGCCACCCCGCGATCGCAGTGGATGCCCCGAGCAGGCCGGCCTTCCGGCTGCGCCGCACACGTTCGGCGAGGTGAAGCAGGGCGGCGGTGACCGCGAGGATGGCCCCGGCGGACACGACGATGAGCAGGACCAGGATGCCGAGCGCCGCGAACGGCCCGGCGGCGTCGCGGACCACGCCGTAGCCATCCACCAGTTCCGGCCATCCGGTCACCACATCGAAGGGTTGCCCGACGGTGGCCGTGAACGCCCGGTCGAGTGCGGCGCTGAGCGCCGCAAGCACGAAGAGAATGGCGACGATGCTCGCGACGATTCGCCGCCCCCCGCGCCACGGCAGGAATGCCAGCACGACGAGCGCCACGACGGCGTCGAGGGGAAGCCGCACGAGAGCGAGCGCCGTTCCCGATGCGACCACGCCCGGGGTCACCGCGATGACGAACAGCGTCAGAGCCGAGAGGACCGTCACAACGGTCGCTCTGACTGTGCGGCTGCCGGTGCGGGGCGACCGCGCGCGCGGGCGGTTCACGACCTGTCCGCCGCGCCGGCGTGCGGTGCGTCGTCCACCGGCGGTGCGTCGGGCTCCGCCGCGAACCGATCGGACAACGCATAACGCATCAGCACGACGTCGCCGATGGACCGCACCTCCGCGAGAGTCGCCCGCCGTTCGCTGGTCCACGGGAAGACGGCGTCGGCGACGAACCGGGGCGCGCGCCGATCTCCGACGAAGAACGGCGCGACCGCCAGGTCGAGCTCGTCGACGAGGTCCGCCGCGAGGAACTGCGTGAGCATGGTCCCGCCTCCCTCGACCATGAGGCGCCGCACGCCTCGGTCCGCCAAGTCGCAGAGCAGCTCGGCCATGGTCACGACGTCGCCCAACGCCACGACGGTCGCCGCGCCGCCGAGCCGCCCGCGGATGCGCGACGCCTCCGATCGGGGGCAGTACACCAGCTTGGTCGTGTCGCCTTCCGTGAAGAACGCGGCGTGTGGATCCAAATCGCCGGTCGCCGTCACCGTCACCTTCCAGGGCGAGCGCGTCAGGCCCGAGGCAGCGCGCCGGTCCTGTCTCTCGGGGCTGTGCACGATGAGGCGCGGGTTGTCCCGTCGCACTGTTCGCGCGCCGACCAGGATGGCGTCGCTGCGCGCGCGGGTCTCATCCACCCGGTCGAAGTCCGCTGGGTTCGACAGGGCGAGCCTCGGAGGGTCTGCCGAGTCGAGGTATCCGTCGAGGGAGATGGCGCAGCTCAGCGTCACATGCGGCTTGTCGGTCACGGTGATTCCTCCCGGAGATGAGGTGGGCGAGCCTTGCCACGACCGCGCCGAGCACGGCTGCGATCAAGGCGAGAACGCCGTAGAGGGTGGCGGCGGAGACACCGGTGGATGCCCCGAGACCCGCCATGGCGAACGCCCAGCCGGCCACACCCTCGCGAGGTCCCCACCCGCCGATGTTCACGGGGATGGATGCGGCGAGCAGCACGACGAACGCCAGGGTCAGCAGCTGCATCGGCGGGACGCTCGCACCGACGGACCTCGTGGCGATCGCGAAAATCGCGACATGACAGCCGACGACCACCACGGAAGCGGCGACGACCTGCGCGGACACCGCCGGGGAACCGAGGCCGGCACGAAACTCGGCCGCTTCGTGCCGCAGGGCGCGCCTGACCCGCGCGCTCGCCCATCCTGCTGCGAGCGCAGACACCGCGAGCGCGGCGAGGACGGCTAGCCCGATACCGATCGCCGGGGGCAGGAACCCGCCGAACTCCGCGCCCGACGACGCCACGATCACCACGGCGAGCACGAACTGGACCGCTTGCCCGGCCGTGCGTTCCAGGACGACGGCGCGCGTGGCCGCACCGACGCTTTCCGTGTCCCGGCCGTGAACGGCCGCCCGGTGCACATCGCCGACCACCCCGCCCGGGAGCACGGAGTTGAGGAACTGGGATCGGTAATACATGCGCATGGCCATCGACCAGGGCAGTCCGAGGCCGAGGCGTGCGGCGATGATTCGCCACCGCCACGCCGCCGCGGTGGTCGCGACCGCGTAGAGGACGATCGCAGCGCCGATCGCGGGTGCGTCCAGGCTCAGCAGGCCGTGGAGGAACGGCCCGGCGCCGACGCGCGCCGCGATCGCGACGAGCACGCCCCCGGCTACGACGATGCGCGCGGTGAGGCGGAACGACCGCGAACGGATGACGCCGCGGACGCGTGCGCCGGCTCTCGTGACACGGGATGTCATCGTGGCCACACCAGCAGATCGAGGTGATGGACGACGGCGGAGAGCTCGCCCCGATCGAGTTGCCCCCTGCGGAACTCCCGGTAGCCCGCGCACTCGTCGCGCAGCTCGGGGCATTGCTCCTCGGCGGCATCGACCCATCCGTCGAACCAGTCGGCGAGCAGCTGGGGCTCGCGGTCGTCGAGACGCCAGCTCGTTCGTGCCGTTCGCACGTTCCACCGAGCCCGGCCGAACAGCCCGCGGACGATGGGGCCGCCGTAGCGGCCGAGAAGCCGGCGTCCGTGTACCTCCCGCCGCTGGTGACCGTTGAACGCCGCTTCGTAGAGTTTGTCGCGTGCGTCCCAGGGGCGGAGTTCGACTTCGCCGGTCACGCTCAGGGAGAACAGAGCCGCGGCGCCGACCTCGATGCACGCGTCCACGATGGCGTGCGCCTCGGGAGCAGTCAGCACATCCAGAAGCGCCGACGCCGTCACGAGCGAGGCGCCCTCCAGGTCCGCGCCCTCGAGCCGAGCGAGCTCGCCGATGCGTGAGCGTACGGAGATGGGTGCGTCGAGGAGGTCGCGGGGAAGCTCGCCGTCGAGCGCTCGCTCGGTGAGACTCGCATTCCAGTCGTGCAGGACCCAGGTCTGCGGACCGGGCAGCAGCGGCGCCAGCCAGCGCATCATGGAGCCGGTGCCGCTGCCGAGGTCGTGCACAATGATCGGCCCGTCCGGAAGAAGGGAGCGAACCGACCGGGCGAGGTCCTGAGAACGCGCCCGGGAATCCTCCGCCTCGCGCACTGCAAGCCAGTGGCTGCCGACCTCGATGATCTCGCTCATCGTCTCGGCACCGAGTCGGCACTCACGTCCCCGCGGAACGCGGCCCCCGCGTGTGCGAGCGCGGCCTCCGCGAGAGTGGATGCGACGATCGCCGTCGTGGTGCTCCACGGCCGGGCCGCATCGCGCGCCTTCAGCGCCGCCGCCTTTCGTTCCCGGCGCAGCGCAGGGCTTGCCCACCACCGGTGCAGCACGACGTCCAGCGCCCACGGGTCGTCCAGGGGCACGGTCATGGCCGCGGCGTCCTGGGCTATCGCCTCCGGGATGCCCCCGACTCCGCTCGTGAGGACGGGGATGCCCCGCGCGAGCGCCTCGGCGACCACCATCCCGTAGCTTTCGCTGCGTGACAGCGCGATCACGAGATCGGCGCGGCCGTAAGCCTCCTCGAGGGGTCGCCCGGCGAGGACACCCGTGAACTCGATCCGATCGGCGAGTCCCGCCGATGCGATCGCGGCCCTCAGCGCGGTGACGAAGTCGGGTGCCGCATGAAGCGATCCGACGATCGTGCACGTCCAACCGGGAACGTCGGAGCAGTCGGCCAGGCTCCTCACGAGCAGATCCTGGCCCTTGTGCGGCGCGACCGTGCCCACGCAGAGAAGACGGTGGCCGGACGAGGAGGCCGCCGTCGTCGCCGCCGGATCGGCTCCCGGATGGGCGACGGCGATCCTGGCGGGATCCGCGACGCCCTGTGCGATCAGTCCGCCGCGGGTCCAGTTGCTCGTCGCGATGATGCGCCGCGCGACTCCGTATGCTCTGCGCTCGGAGTCGGCGAGGTCGGCCGCGATCATGTGCGCGAGGACGACCAATCGCAGGCGCGCTCCCTCGGCCGCGATCGCATCCGTATGGTGCGTCGCGAGCAGGCCGTCGACCAGCAGCAGGGTCCCGTCGGGCAGCTGCGAAAGGGCGTCGGCGGTCCGCCCCGGCTCGTTCTCCGCGACGCGGATCATCCGCACCTCCCAGCCCTCCGCGCGCAGTCCGTCGCGAATCCGCTGGTCGTACACGTTGCCGCCGCTGACGCGCTCGGCGTCGTCGATGGCGTCGGGGACCAGGAAGAAGACGGACGCCTCCGGGCGCGCGTTCACAGGGGCCTCGAATAGCTCGCCCACGCGATGTGGGATTCGTGAAGGGTGACCGTGATCGACGTCAGGTGCCGGCTCCCGCTGGCGGATCCCGCACCGAAGCGGTCGGCGAGGCGGTCTGCGATCACCCGGCACAACGCTTCCGTCGTCGTGTTCATGCCGGCGAATTCGGGCTCGTCGTCGAGGTTGCGGTAGGAGAGCGCCGCCGTGATCTCCGAGAGCTCGGCGGTCGCCCGCCCGATATCGACGACCACGCCATCGGCATCGAGGTCGTCCGCGCCGAACGTCGCATCGACGATGAAGGTCGCGCCGTGCAGTCGCTGCGCTGGGCCGAAGGTCTCGCCCGTGAAGCTGTGCGCGATCATCATGTGGTCTCGCACCGTCACCGAGAACGTCATGACGCATCCCCCCAATCGATGGTGCGGCAGAGGCCGGCGCCCGCCCCGGCGGACAGCTCCGCGAAGACCGCGGGCAGCTCGCGCCACGAGGATTCGGCTGTGAGCAGAGCATCGAATGCGGCATCGTCCAGTAGCCGGAGGGCCAACGCCAGGCGATCGGAGGTGGTCCGGTTGTCGCGTCGGCGGCTGGAGACCGTGCCCACCTGGCTCGACCGGATGGTGAGACGCCGGGAATGGAAGTCCCCGCCGAGCAGCAGCGTCGCCGGACGGTCGGCGTACCAGCTGGCCTCGATGACCTCACCGTCCGTGACGACGGTTTCGAGCGCGAGCTGCAGCCCGGCATCCGACCCGCTCGTGTTGATGACCACATCCCGGTGGTCGGGTGCAGCGTCCGGCTCTGCGAACCTCACCCCGAGCCGGTCGGCGATGTCGTGCCGCGACGGGTCGATGTCGACGAGTACGACATCGACTCCGGGGATCCCGCGGGCGAGACGTGCGACGCAGCATCCGATCATCCCCGCCCCGACGACAGTCACCCGGTCTCCGAGGAGCGGCGCGGCATCCCACAACACGTTGATGGCGGTCTCGACCGCCCCGGCGAGCACGGCCCGCCGGGCCGGCACTCCGTCCGGCACGGGGACGACGGCCTCCGCGGGGACGACGAACGCCGACTGGTGGGGGAAGAGCGTGAAGACGGTGCGCCCGCGGAGCGTCGCAGGCCCCTGCTCGACCACCCCGACGTTCAGGTAGCCGTACTTCACCGGGCCGGGGAAGTCGCCCTCCTGAAATGGGGCCCGCATCCGTACGCGCTCGCTCGCGGGCACGTGGCCGCCGAACACCGAGGTCTCGGTGCCGCGGCTCACGCCGGTATGCAGAGTCCTGACGAGGACGTCGCCGTCGCCGGGCGGTCGAAGGGGCTGGGACCGGAGAACGCCGACACCGGGCTCCTCGGTCCAGAACGCAATAGCATCGAGCACATCCGCCCCTCTCTGAACCATCGGTGCGCCTGTGGCGTGTTAATTGAAAGTAGTGCCCTCACAAGAGACACGAGAAGCGCATGGGAAGAGTTCAACTCGAAGCGGCGGGATGGGCGTTCGCCGGATCGGCGTTCGCGGTGATCGTGCTCGCGGTGCACGGGCAGACGGTCCCGCCGCTGTCGGCCGGATGGTTGGCGACCCTCGCGTACCTGCTCCTCTCGAATGTGCTGCTGGTCCGCGGGCTGCGGCGTCGACGTTCGGAGCGTCTCGGCCCGGCCAACATCATCACCATGACCCGTTCGACGCTGGTGGGTCTGATCACCGGATTGGTCGTCGCGTCCTTCACGACGACGATCGCGGTGGTCCTCCTCGTCGCGCTCGTCATCCCCGCGCTGGCACTCGACGCTGTCGACGGGTGGGTCGCCAGGCGCACCGGAACGACGACCGAACTGGGCGCCCGCTTCGATATGGAGGTGGATGCGTTCCTCCTGCTCGTGCTGAGCGTGTACGTCGCACAGAGCTCAGGGGTGTGGGTTCTCGCCATCGGTTCGATGCGGTACGCGTTCGTGATCGTCGGATGGGCGCTGCCCTGGTTCCGCCGGAAGCTCCCGCCGCGCTACTGGCGCAAAGTGGTGACAGCCGTCGCCGGGATCGCTCTGGCAGCGGCGGCGTCGGGAATCCTCCGCCCGGTCGGCATCGTGTTCGTGGCGGCCGCCCTCGTGCTGCTCATCGAGTCGTTCGGAAGGGATGTCGTCTGGCTGGTCCACAGGCGACGTGACGTGGCGGCCGCGCCGCCGCTGGTGGAAGCGAAGGCGGAGAACGTCGAATGACAGTCAGAACCGAGAGCCGGATCACCGTCGCCGCGAGTGCCGGAGACGTGTGGGCCTACCTGTGCGACGTGGGACGCTGGGCGGAGTGGGCACCGACGGTGCTCGAATGCCGGGTTCGCGGCGGCGGACCGCTGCAGGCCGGCGGCTGGGTGGAGCAGCGAGCGAGGGACCTGGGGTGGAATCACCGACGACGTGAGCGCGTGACCGCCGTCGACCCGCCGCACTCCATGGCCTTCGCCGGCACGATGGGAAGCTCCGTCGCGCGCTGGGGGATGGAAATCGAGCCGGCAGGCGACGGGCGCACCGACGCGATGATGTGGGTGGAAGTCGACCTCGCCAACATCATGCGCACCATTCCCGCCCGTGTCCTCGAGCGCCAGGTGCAGCGCGTGAGCGACATCGAGATGGCGGGGATCAAGGGCTCGGTCGAGCGCGATCTGCGGACGGGCGCGGGGTCATCATGAGCGGAACCGACCGAGGCCGCGAGCGCCTGATCGAGACGTACCGCAAGAAGGCCGAGCACTATGACGTGGTCTCGCGGCTCTACCCGGTGCCCGGCTACCCGCAACGGGCGCAGCGGTCGCGTGCGGTGAAGGAACTCGGCCTCCGCCCAGGCGACAGAGTGGTCGACATCGCGTGCGGCACAGGCCTGAACTTCCCGCTGATCGAGGAGGCGATCGGGCCCGGCGGCCGGATCGTCGGCGTCGATCTGACCGACGCGATGCTCGCGCGCGCCGAGAATCGCGTCACGGCGAACGGCTGGAGCAACGTCAGCCTCGTGCAGGCCGATGCCGCCGGCTTCGTCTTCCCCGGCACGATGGACGCGATCCTGTCGACCTACGCCCTGACGCAGGTGCCCGAGTGCGGCCAGGTCATCGCCCACGGCGCAGACGCCCTCTGCGCCGCCGGTCGTTGGGTCGTGCTGGATCTGAAGATCCCCGACAGCACGCCTCGCTGGCTGTCGCAGCTCGCAATCGCGGCGGTACGGAGCTCGGCCTCCCTCGACGAGTGGATCGCGCGCCGTCCCTGGGAGTCGATCCGCGCCGCCATGCAGGAAAGCCTGGCCGATTCCTCCTGGACCGAGCTGTGCTTCGGCACCGCGTTCCTCGCCGCCGGCTCCGGCCGCGGAAACGTGACGTCCCAGGAGAGGTCCCCTGATCCCGATGGGCAAAAGGAATCGTCGTGAGTTCGAATCCCACGCCCTCCGGGATACTTGACGGGTGCGCATCACCGCGAAGGTCGATTACGCCGTCCGTGCGGCGGTGGAGCTGGCCGCACGCTATTCCGCCGATGGCGACTCGCGGTACACGAAGGCCGACGAAGTCGCCGAGGCGCAGGCGGCGCCGGAGGCGTTCGTGCTCGGCATCCTGAATCAGCTCAAGCTCGCCGGGTTGGTCGAAAGCAAACGCGGAGCCGACGGAGGGTATCGTCTCGCGTCGCCGCCGGAACGGATCGCTGTCGCGGACGTCATTCGGGCCATCGACGGGCCGCTCGCGAATGTGGCCGGGGCCCACGTTGAGGACGTCGCCTATCCCGGAGCCGCCGAGCACGTGCGCGATGTGTGGGTCGCGGTGCGCGCCGCGATGCGTACGGTTCTCGACGAGACGAGCCTCGCCGAGGTGGCTGTCGGGCCGCTGCCGGAGGGTGTCCGAGCCTTGATCGCGGACGATGCCGCGTGGAAGACGCGCCCTAACCGTCTGCGTACTCGCCTGCGGGATTGAGTGCCGCGTAGCTCCGCCGACTTACTTCGACTTATTTCCTGACTAATTTGCTCAAGAATCCATATCGTCGTTCTCACACACGGCGGCCTGCAGCATCTCGCGCAGGCGGACGGATTCGAGGGAGCGGAAAATGAGGAAGAGACGAACCATCGCAGCGGTCGCAGCGGTTGCCAGCATGGCGATGAGCGTGACCGGGTGCTCGGCTGCTGCGAGCGCTGATCCTCAGGCCGGCGCGTCCGGTGAGACGACGGTGCTGCGCTACCAGGGCTCTGCGAATTCCGTGGTGCTTCCCGAGCTCGCGGAAGCACTCGGCTACCTCGGTGACGTGAAATTGAAGTGGGTCGGAAACACGACGAGCGGGCCCCAGGACATCCAATCGGTCGCGACCGACCAGACCGATGTCGGTGAGGCGTTCGCAGGCGCGATCGTCAAGCTGGTCACGGCGGGCGCTCCCATCACTGCGGTGGTCAGCGCCTACGGCGAAGACGCGAAGACGTTCACCGGCTACTACGTGAAGGCGGACAGCCCGATCAAGACCGCCCGGGACCTGATCGGCAAGAAGGTCGCCATCAACACGCTCGGCGCCCAAGGCGAGGCGGAGGTGGACACGTATCTGAAACGCGGTGGCCTCAGCGCGAACGAGATCAAGCAGGTGCAACTGGTCGTCACGCCGCCGAACTCGACCGAGGAGGCGCTTCGTCGCGGGCAGGTCGAGCTGGGAGCGCTCGGCGGTGTGCTGCAGGATCACGCCGTCGCCGCAGGCGGCCTCCGTCCGCTCTTCGACGACTACAGCCTGTTCGGCTCCTTCGCGGGAGGACAGTACGTGTTCCGCAATGACTTCATCGCGAACAACCCGAAGACTGTCGCGGCGCTGGCGACCGGGATCGCCAAGGCGATCCACTGGGAGAACACGACGCCGCGGGATCAGGTGATCGACACGTTCCGCTCGATCATCGCCTCGCGCGGCAGGGGCGAGAGCACGCAGACGCTGCAGTACTGGAAAAGCTCGGGGCTGCCGGGCTACGGCGCGATCTCGAGCAACGACTTCGGCCGCTGGGATGCCTGGTTGCACGATGCGGGCATCGTCTCCGGGCGACTCGACGCGACCTCCATCTACACCAACAGGTTCAACACCTATGCGAAGGCCGAGCGATGAGCGACGCGACCGCGAAGATCAGCCTGCAGCATGTGGGCAAGACGTTCACGGTGCGATCGAGTGTGCAGCCCCGGCGATCGGAGACGCTGACCGCACTGGACGATCTGACGCTGGATGTCGCCCCTGGTGAGTTCGTCACCCTGGTCGGGCCGAGCGGGTCGGGCAAGACCACTCTGCTGGATCTGCTCGCCGGTCTCTCGGCCCCGACGACGGGCGCGGTACTGGTGGATGGCAACGCGATCACCGGGCCGGGACACGATCGGGCGGTGGTGTTCCAGCAGTACGCGCTGTTCCCGTGGCGCACGGCCTTGGCCAACGTCACGTTCGGGCTGGAGGGCGTGAAAGTGGGCGGGGAGCGTCTGAATCGTCGGGCCCGGGACGAGCGCGCACGCCGCTTCCTCTCCCTCGTCGGCCTGGGCGGTTTCGAGGACCGGTACCCGCACGAGCTGTCCGGTGGGATGAAGCAGCGCGTCGCGATCGCCCGCAGTCTCGCGTACGAGCCGGACATCCTCCTGATGGACGAGCCGTTCGCCGCACTGGATGCGCAGACGCGTGAACAGCTCCAGGACGAACTGCTGCGCATCTGGGCGGCGACCGGCAAGACCGTGGTGTTCATCACCCATGACATCGACGAGGCCGTGTATCTCGGTCAGCGCGTGGTGGTGCTCAGTGCCCGGCCCGGCCGGCTGAAGGCCGTCGTCGACGTACGGTTCCCGGGCAAGGCAGCGGAGCGGCGCGCAAACGCCGACGTCAGGTCGGATCCCGAGTTCGTGAGTCGCCGACATGAGATCTGGGCGCTGCTCCACGGGGGAGCAGGCACCGAAGAGAGGAACGCAGCATGACCGCCTCAGCAGTTGAGCCGTACGCGTCCACGATCCGCCGCGCCGTGCGCATCCCGTTCGCTTCGTGGCTGAGACGGTCTGCCCGGCTCCTGTGGGCGGCGACCGGGATCATCCTGTTCCTGCTGCTGTGGGAGTTCGGACCGACGTACTTCGCCGACGCAACGACACGCGTGTTCCTTCCGCCGCTGCACGAGGTTCTGCGCGCCGGACTCGGCCTGCTGCAGAGCGGAGAGTTGCAGGCGAACATCCTGGCCAGCCTGGCGCGGGCAGTGGCGGGATTCGCGACCGCCGTCGCTGTCGCGGTTCCCCTCGGCATATTCGTCGCGTGGAACCGATGGTTGGGGTCTGCCGTGAACCCGCTGCTGGAACTGTTCCGCAACACCGCGGCGCTCGCGCTGCTGCCGGTGTTCACGCTCCTCCTCGGAATCGGTGAAGTCTCGAAGATCACGATGGTGGCCTATGCGGCGTTCTTCCCGATCCTGCTGAACACCATCGCAGGCGTGCGCACGGTGGACCCGTTGCTCATCCGCGCCGCCCGGTCGCTCGGTGTCGGGCGCGTGCGACTCTTCAGCCGGGTCGTGCTGCCCGCGGCCGTTCCGACGATCTTCACGGGCATCCGGATGGGAGGCGCCGCATCGATCCTGGTGCTCGTCGCCGCCGAGATGGTCGGCGCCAAGGCCGGACTCGGATTCTTGATCGTGAACGCGCAGAACAGCTTCCTGATCCCGGACATGTATGCGGGAATCCTCACGATCGCCCTGCTCGGACTGCTGGTCAACACCCTTCTCGTCGCTCTCGAACGCCGATTCTCCCGCTGGCGGCAGCCGGCGTGACCCGCTCGATGCCCCACATCCACCCCCGAAAACGAACGGAGCCCACAATCATGACCCGCGACAACACCGGGCGACAGCTCAGTCTCAACCTGTTCATCCATCCGGCCGGTCATCACGAAGCGGCCTGGCGGCATCCGCAGACCCGGCCCGAGCGCATCTTCGACGCCTCGTTCTACACCGAGCTCGCCCAGAAGGCGGAGACCGTCGCCTTCGATGCGATCTTCTTCGCCGACGGGCCCGTCCTGAATCGCGGCATCGAGTTCAACTCGGTCGGGCACTTGGAGCCGATCCTCACGCTCGCTTCTGTCGCCGCGCACACGAAGAGGATCGGGCTCATCGCCACCGCATCCACCACTTTCTACGATCCCTACAACCTCGCTCGCCTGTTCTCCACGCTGGACCACCTGAGCGGCGGCCGCGCCGGCTGGAACATCGTCACCACCGCATCCGAGGATGCCGCAGCCAACTTCGGCCTCGACGCCCACCCGGACACCGCGACCCGGTACGCCAGGGCCGCAGAATTCGTAGAAGTGCTGCAGCGACTCTGGGACAGCTGGGAGGACGACGCCATCCTGCTCGACCGCACGGCCGGACGGTATGCGGACCCGGCCAAGATCCATGCCGCAGCCTTCGCCGGAGAGCATGTGCGCGTCGCGGGCGCGTTCAACGCGCCCCGCTCGCCGCAGGGACACCCTGTGCTCGTACAGGCGGGATCATCGAACGACGGTCGCGCCTTCGCCGCCCGGTTCGCGGAGGCGATCTTCACTGCACACCAGCGACTGTCCGATGCGCAGGCGTTCTACGCCGACATCAAACAGCGCGTGCGCGCGTTCGGCCGCGATGCGGACGCCGTGAAGATCCTGCCCGGAATCAGCCCGTTCATCGGCTCCACCGAGGCCGAGGCGATAGCTCTCGAGCGCGAGTTCAACGAACTGACGGTTCCCGAATACGGGTTGCGCCAACTGCGTTCGCTCACCGGCGTCGAACTCGGGACCGACTCCCTGGATGCGCCGGTCCCGCGTGAGATCTTCGCCGGCGCGGGCGATGTGACGAACAACAACCGCAGCCGGCTGCAAGTGGTCGCCGGCATCGTGGAACGGGAGAACCCGACCGTGCGTGGGCTGCTGCACCGGCTCGCCGGCGCACGCGGACATCGAGTGGTCGCCGGCACGCCGGAGCAGATCGCCGACACGATCGGAGAGTGGTTCACGCAGGGCGCGGCCGACGGTTTCAACGTGATGCCGCCCTACCTGCCCGGTGGATTCGACGCGTTCGCCGAGCACGTGGTTCCGATCCTGCAGGCCAGGGGCCAGTTCCGCGAGCAGTACACCGGCACTACACTGCGTGACCACCTCGGGCTGACTCGCCCGGCCGGCCGTTATCCGGCCGGAGGCGGCAAGGGGATCGCGCACGCCGAGGATGCCGCGGCCGCTGCGGAGTTCGCCGGCGCCTGAAGGTCGACGCACGAAGTCAAGCCACGTCACAAAGAACACGAGAACGGGAGAAGACCATGACTCCAGCTGGATGCACGACGACCGCAGATACGGAGAAGCCGGAGCCGGGCGACCGGTCGCCCGCGAGCGCCGGCCCGATCAGTATCGACGAGTATCGCACGCTCTTCCGCCGGCATCCGGCCGGAGTCGCGGTGATCGCATTGCGCCACAGAGAGCACCCGGTCGGATTCACCGCGACCTCGGTCATCTCGGTATCCGCCGCGCCGCCGCTCCTGGCGTTCTCTCTGCAGGCGACATCGTCGTCATGGCCGGCGATCCGGGAGGCCAGGACACTCACCGTAAGTTTCCTTGCCGCCGGCCAGGAGGACGTGTCGGCACGATTCTCGGCCACGGGAGTCGATCGATTCGCGGCGGGCGGTTGGCATTCACTCACGACAGGCGAACCGGTGATCGACGGAGCGGCGCAATGGTTGAGGGGGACGATCGTGCAGCGCACAGACACCGGCGGCAGCTACCTGATCACGGTGCAGGCGATCGAAACCTCGGTGCGTCCGACGGCCGGTGGGGCCGGGATCGCAGATCCGGCCCCGCTCGTCTACCACGACCGCGCGTATCACCGGATCGGGGCGCACTCTCGGGTCGGCTGACGTCACCGCCGCGATCGGATGTCTCCCCCGCCTGCCCTCGAGGTGCTCGTCGTTGCACGATCACACGGCGTGTCGGCTGCAACGACGAGCACCTCAGCGGTGGTCGGGCCTCAGGATGGGGCAGCTGGCGGGCGAGCTCATCCGTGCAAGAAGTCGTGACGGCGCGGCTGGGAGGCCGGACCCGGTCCCGAACGATCGGATTCGGGCTACGCCGTCCTCCGGTTGTGCAAACATCCGATCTCTCGCGCTGTTCGATGTTAGTATCGGCACGTTAGGGCGACTTTCGGCCCGAGAACTCGGATGTTTGGAGCAAGGATGCGTTTCGCGCGACTCGGTGAATCTGGACGGGAGGTGCCGGTCCTGGTCCAGGGCGACGCCTACTACGACATCTCGACCATCACCGGAGATATCGCCGGCGACTTCTTCCGCGACGAAACGCGCGCCCGCATCGCTGCCGCCGCGCACGCCGGTGAACTGACCCGGGTCGACGCGCACGGGGCACGCATCGGCGCGCCGATCGCCCGCCCATCGGCGATCATCTGCGTGGGCATGAACTACGCCGCCCACGCGGCCGAGTCCGGCGCGGAACCGCCCAAGAACGTGGTGATCTTCCACAAGACCCCCAACACCATCGCCGGGCCGAACGACGACGTCGCCATCCCTCGCGGCAGCCGGAAGACCGACTGGGAAGTGGAGCTCGGCGTCGTGATCAAGTCGCGCGCGAGCTACATCGGCGACCCCGCCGACGCGCTCTCGTACGTCGCCGGCTACGTGCTGGCCAACGACCTCTCCGAGCGCGAGTGGCAGCTCGAGATCTCCGGCGGTCAGTGGGGCAAGGGCAAGTCGGCTCCCGGTTTCTCGCCGATCGGACCCTGGCTGGTCACGCCGGACGAGGTGGACATCTCGGACCTGCGCCTCCGCAGCTGGGTGAACGGCGAACCGCGACAGGACTCGACGACAGCCGACATGATCTTCGACGTGCCCTACATCGTCTGGCACCTGTCGCAGTTCATGGTGCTCGAGCCGGGCGACCTCATCCTCACGGGCACCCCGGCCGGGGTCGCGCTCTCCGGCCGCTTCCCGTATGTGAAGAGCAGGGATGTCGTCGAACTCGCGATCGACGGTCTCGGCACGCAGCGGCAGGTGTTCCTGTGAGCCGGCAGCGCGCCGCCATCGTCACCGGCGGAGCGTCCGGCATCGGCGCCGCCATCACCTCCCGGCTGCGCGAAGACGGCCTGCGGGTCTTCGTCTTCGATCGCACCGCGCTGAACGAGGCGGACTCCCTGGCGGTCGACATCGCGGACGATGCCGCGGTTCGCGCGGCCGTGTCCCAGGCGGCCGAGGTCGCCGGCGGGATCGACGTCGTGGTGAACAACGCGGGCATCGGCGCGCAGGGCACCATCGAGGACAACAGCGACGAGGAGTGGCACCGCCTGTTCGACATCAACGTGCTCGGCGCGGTTCGCGTGACCCGGGCGGCGTTGCCGTGGCTGAGGGCATCCGACTCGGCCGCGGTGGTGAACATCAGCTCCATCGTGGCAACGACCGGACTGCCACAGCGGGCTCTGTACGGTGCGACCAAGGGAGCCATCGCATCCCTGACACTGCAGATGGCAGCCGACCACCTGCCCGACGGTATCCGCGTCAACAGCGTGAACCCGGGTACGGCCGACACTCCGTGGGTCCAGCGTCTGCTCGACTCCGCAGACGACCCCGTCGCCGAGCGTGCCGCGCTCGAAGGCCGCCAGCCTCACGGACGCCTGGTGCGGCCCGACGAGATCGCTGCGGTCGTGTCGTTCCTCGTCGACCCGCGGGCCGGCTCCGTCACCGGCGTCAGCGTCGCCGTCGACGGCGGGATGGCCAGCCTTCGCCCACGTCCGAGAGCCGGGCGGGAAGGATGACCGGGCGGGGCAGCATCACCCGTCAGTTTCCGAAGCCGGTTGAGTTGCTGGAGTTGATGCAGTTCAAGCGGCCGGAGTTGGATCTGAAGAAGCGTCGGTTGGGGTCGGCGTTGTCGATCGAGGATCTGGCGCGGATCGCTCGCCGGCGGACGCCGAAGGCGGCGTTCGATTACACGGAGGGTGCTGCGGAGGGGGAGTTGTCGTTGGCGCGGGCGCGGCAGGCGTTCCAGGATGTGGAGTTCCATCCGTCGGTGCTGCGGGATGTGTCGGTGGTGGATACGTCGTGTGAGATCTGGGGTGGCCCGTCGGCGTTGCCGTTCGGGATCGCGCCGACGGGGTTCACCCGCCTGATGCAGACCGAGGGTGAGGTTGCCGGTGCGGGGGCGGCGGGTGCGGCGGGGATCCCGTTCACGTTGTCGACGTTGGGGACCACGTCGATCGAGGAGGTGAAGGCGGTCAACCCGGAGGGCCGGAATTGGTTCCAGTTGTATGTGATGCGGCAGCGGGAGATCTCCTATGGTCTGGTGGAGCGGGCTGCGGCGGCGGGGTTCGACAC
>NZ_FOTM01000012.1 GCF_900114565.1 Leifsonia sp. CL147 | reverse complement strand
CCGTCCCACCGGCCGGCCCAGGACCCGGCCCGACCGGCTCCGCGGCGACAAGGCCTACTCGTCCCGAGCGATCCGCCAGCACCTGCGCGACCGCGGCATCCAAGCGGTCATCCCGCAACCATCAGACCAGATCGGCCACCGCCTCCGCCGCGGATCCCGAGGCGGACGACCCGTCAGCTACGACCGAGACGACTACCGGGGCCGCAACGTCATCGAACGCCGCTTCGCCACACTCAAGCAATGGCGCGGCATCGCCACCCGCTACGACAAACTCGCAACCGTCTACCGATCTGCAGCAGTCCTCAACGCCGTCATCGCCTGGACCCACCAATTAGGAGACACGCCCTAGCTCCGCTCGTCCGGCTCCCACCGCCACAGCTCGCGCTGCACCAGCAGGGCGAGCTCGCGCAGCACATCCAGATCGGCGTCGCCGTCGGCCTGCTCCCGCGGGAGGCGCCCGAACACGCAGAGCGCGCCGATGCGCGTGCCGTCGGGAGCCTCCACCGGGTAGCCGGCGTAATAGCGCAGCCCGGCCGGCCCGATCACTAGGGCATTCGTGGCGAAACGCTCGTCCTCGACGGCGTTCAGGACCACCATGCCGTCGGGTGTCTGGATGGTGTGGATGCACGCCGACTGCTCGATCGGGATGTCGAAGGTCGTGCCGGTGGTCGATGCCAGTGGCCATTCCCGCACATCGTCGAGCACGGTGAACATCGCGATCTCGGTACCGAGGGTCCGCTTCGCCGTGCCGACGATGCCGTCCAGGCGCTCGTCCCCTCCCCGATTGCTCAGCTTCAGCCGCTCGATCGCGACGACCCGATCGGAGGCGGGGTTCACGGGCGTGACGCGCGCCGTCGCGTCCGCGTCGAGGGCGGGAGCCAGGACATCCACGAGCTGCCGCGCCCAGAACAGGTAGTCGGCGGGGCTCCGGTGCCGCCGCGAGTCGGTTCGCGGAGGCGCCTCCAGGGCGACGAACAGGGCGCCGGCTTCCTTGCAGATCTCCCGGGCCACTGCGTTGAGCCGTCGCGCGTGGATCTGCGCAACCTCGCCCATGGCCGAGTCGTAGGGGCGGATGGAGCGGATGGGCTGCGCGCCCAGCCAGACCACGGATCGTGGCCCGAGCGCCTGGGCGCGCTCGATCAGCCGCCGCAAGCGGGGTCCCCAGCGGCGAGGCTCGCTCAGCCGCAGGGCGTCCGGCACCGCGCCGCTCAGGACGATCGCGTCATACCGGTCGTCGCCTGTCGCCTCCAGGATACGGCCGAGGCGCCGCACGCCCGCGGACGGATGCGGCACCACGTCGACGACGGCTCCGGACCCGGTGGATGCGGCGAGCGCGCGGGCGACCCCGCCGGCAAGCCCGAGATCGTGGCTCCCGACGCCCCAGCCGGCCGCCGGTCCGGAACCGACGATCAGCACCCGCAGCGGACGACGTCCGGCGACGAACGACTGGCGCCGGCCCACCGGGCGCACCAGCCCGGCGCGGACGGCGGCGACCCGCGCCAGCCACACGCGCATCGCCACCCGGCGCAGCAGCGACAGCCGTTGGTCGTCCACCTTTCGACCGTACCGGGTCGGGCCCGCAACGACCCGAGATTCGTCACGAATGTTCATTCCGACAGGGGTGAACGCCACATTCGTCACGAATGTTCATTCCGACAGGAGTGAACGCCACATTCGTCACGAATGTTCATTCCGACAGGAGTGAACGCCACATTCGTCACGAATGTTCATTCCGACAAGGGTGAACGCCACATTCGTGACGAATGTCAGGCCCCGGCTAAGGGAGGGTGTGGCCCGCCGACGTGAACAGCCGGTACCACTCCTGCCGCGTCAGCGGGATCTCCGAGCCGGCTGCGGCGTCACGCACCCGCTGCGCGTTCGTGGTGCCGAGCACCACCTGCATGCCGGCCGGGTGCCGCGTGATCCACGCGACGGCGATCGCGGTCGGCGTGACGTCGTACTTCTCGGCCAGCTCGTCGATCACGTCGTTGAGCTCCGCGTAGTTCTCCCGGTCGCCGAGGAACACGCCGTCGAAGAAGCCCTTCTGGAACGGCGACCACGCCTGAAGCACGATGTCGTGCAGCCGGGCATAGTCGAGGATGCCGTTGTCGCGGGACACGGACTGGTCGAGTCCCGCCATGTTCGCCGCGACGCCCTGCGCGATCAGCGGAGCGTGCGTGATGCTGAGCTGCACCTGGTTCGCGACGAGCGGCTGCGACAGGGAGCGCTGCAGGAGCTCGATCTGGCCCGGCGTCTGATTGGAGACGCCGAATGCGCGAACCTTCCCCGCACTCTGCAGCTCATCGAAGGCGAGCGCGACCTCCGCCGGCTCGACAAGGGTGTCCGGGCGGTGGAGGAGCAGGAGGTCGAGGTAGTCCGTCCTGAGGGCGGCGAGGGACTCATCCACGGTATGGAGGATGTGCTCGCGGGAGAAGTCGAAGAACCCGTTCCGGATGCCGACCTTCGACTGGATGACGACCTGGTCGCGCTCCGAGGCCGGGATGGCGGCGGCGTCGCCGAAGCGACGCTCGCAGCCGTGGAGCTCCGAGCCGTAGATGTCCGCGTGGTCGAACATCGTCACGCCCTCGTCGCGGGCCGTCCGGACCAGCGTCCGGATCTGCTCGTCGTCGAGCGAGGAGATGCGCATCAGGCCGAGGACGATGTTCGACGCGGAGATGTCGGTGCGGGGGAAGGTGAACGTTTTCATGACGTCCATCTAACTCTTCGTCAACCCCTGTACGGCGCGGGATTCGGGACTACTGTCCTCAACGCTAGAGAAGGAGTTCCAGATGACCATGACGTCTGATATCCGTGGCGCTGTCGAAGACTTCGCGGAGGAGACCGGGCTGGGTCATCATCGGGGCGCCCAGCCGGGATACCTCGTCCACGCGCTCGGGCGCGACTTCCGCGTCACCGACGAGATGGCCCGGATCTTCCTGAACCAGATCGAGCGGGTGGCCGCGACGGACCCGTCGGCCCTGGTGATCCTGCGGCACCAGGCGGGACTCGAGCTGCTGCTCGTCGCGGACGACAACTCGTACTCGATCCACGCGGCCTGAGAGCCTCCGCCCGGCCGTAGGCTCGAGGCGTGGCAGACGGCAGCGACGAGGATGCGATCGCGCGCATCCATTCGGCCATCGCCGATGCCGTCGCTGAACTGAGCGCCGCCGGCGCCCGACGGGAGGCTCTCGCCGAGCTGATACCGGCACGGCGGTCTTTCCTGATCCGCCGCGAACCGGTGCTCCGCCGTATCGGCGCCGTCTGGCGGCTGGGCGTCTTCCTGCTGGAACCCGACGGCGCGCTGCGGGCGACCGGAACGCTCATCCGTGCGACACCTCCGGGCCGGCCGCAGAATCTCTCCCGGTCGGTGGAGGATCGCCGGTCGCTGCGGGCGGCGGCGCGGCGCGGGGGATTCCGCGACGGCGAGACGGTGGACTTCGACGCCCCGCGCATCCCTCTGGATGCTGCGCTGCTGCGCGACGCGGACGGCCCGCTGTTCCTGCGCGACGGCGAGGCACTGGTGCGGTGGAGTCCGGCGGCCGGCGATGCGGGCGCGCGTCCCTTCGCCGGCTACCTCTCTGAGCGGGTGGACCTGCTGGCCCACCCGCCCGAAGGGGCGTGACCGGGAGGCGCGGATGAGTTCCGTCGACTGATCGTGCTGACAGGAGCCATCTGCGGGAACGAGTGGGGGGCGCCGGCGGCTACCGGAAGGTAGCCCGCGGCGGCCTGTCCGCTCAGCTGGCGGGAGACGCGGTGGCCGAACCGTTCCCGCTCTTCCCGGTGACCTCGTCGATCTTGGCCGACGCCTTCTCGGTGACCTTGCTCACGGTCTCGCTGACGCGGTCCCCCACGTCGGCGGCGGCGCGGCCGGCGAAGTCCTTCACGTCCCCCTTCATGTGCTGCACGGTGTCGGACTCGGTGAACCCGTGCCACTTGCGGCGCAGATCCTCGTAGGCTCCGCGGCCGGCGCGCGACCCGATCACGTATCCGACAGCGACTCCTGCGGCAAAGATGATGATCTTCATGGCGTGCACCGTACGCGCGAGGGCCGGAGTGCGACAGGGGCGCAGTCGTGCGCGCAGAATGTGAGCGTGACCGATCAGTGGACGGACGTCAGTTCGGCGATCCTCGTCGAGGGCGCGAGCGACCGCGCCGCCGTCCTGACCGCGGCGCGGATCCTGGAGGTGGACCTGGCCGCAGAGGGGACCATCGTCGTGCCGATGGGCGGGGCGATGAGCGTCCGGCGGTTCGCCGCGGATCTCGGCTCGTCCGGAGCCGGCCTGCGCCTGCGTGGCCTCTGCGACGTGGCCGAGGTCCGGTTCTTCGAGCGGGCCGGCCTGCCGGCGGATGCGGTCTTCGTGTGCCGTCCGGACCTGGAGGGCGAGCTGCTCCGCGCCCTCGGACACGCCCGGGTGGAAGCGGCCCTGGAGCGGGAAGGCGACCTCCGGCTGTTCCGGATGTTCCAGCAGCAGCCGGCGCAGCGGACGCGCGCGCTGGAGCTGCAGCTTCACCGCTTCCTCGGCACCACCTCCGGCCGCAAGGAGCACTACGGGGCCGCGCTCACTGCGGCCCTCGGCCCCGGCGAGCTGCCGGACCCGCTCCGCGGCCTGCTGGCGTGGTCGCACTAGGGTGATCCGGGTGACCACTGATCCCGCCCTCCTGGAGCGGCTGCGCATCCTCTTCGACGCCCGCGACCGCGGCGACATGCAGCCCACGATCCGGGCCCTGCTCGACGTGCTCGCCGAACATCCCGACGACCCGTATGTGCTCTACGAGGTCGGCGGAGCGTACGACACGGCGGGCGACGAGCAGACCGCAGCGGGATACTACGAGCGCGCCCTCGACACCGGGCTCGAAGGCGACACCCTCCGGCGCTGCCTGCTGCAGTACGGCAGCACCCTGCGCAACCTCGACCGGTTCGACGAGTCGCTCGCCGTGCTCGACCGGGCCCTGTCGTTGTTTCCGGAGTCGGAATCCGTCCGCGTCTGGCATGCGCTGTCGTTGCACGCGGCCGGCCGCAGCGATGCCGCAGTGGCGGAGCTGATGGAGGTGGCCGCGGACAACATCCCCTCCCCGGACCTGCAGCGGTACCAGGCCGCCATCCGGGGCAACGCGGAGTACCTGCGCTCGCAGGACACGGCGCGCTGAGACGCGCTCGGCACCCGGGCGACCGTCAGCGCTGAGCCGCCGTCAGGGCGCGAGCAACGCCGCGATCACGAGAAGCGCGGGGACCGCGAAGACCGTGGTGAGCAGCACCACATCCCGGGCCAGCGGCATCCCGCGCTCGTAGCGCGCAGCGAAGTTGTAGACGTTCTGCGCGGTCGGCAGTGCTGCGAGCGCGACGGCGGCGAACAGCGTCTGACCGTGCAGTCCGAACACGAAGCGGGCGACGGCGAAGGCCAGGAGGGGCGCTACGGCGGACTTCAGGATCACCGCCGTGACGATCGGAGCCCGTCCGGTGCCCGGCCGCAGCGGACGGGAGCCGACCAGCGACATCCCGAACGCCATCAGCACGAGCGGGACGGCCGCCCCGCCCAGCAGCGCGAACGGCTGGAACACCGCATCCGGAAGCTTCAGCCCGCTCACATCGATGAGGATGCCGAGCAGCGAAGCGATGATCATCGGGTTGCGGACGGGCTGCGTCAGGATCGAGCCGACGGACACCGCTGCGCGCGTCGTCGTGTCGAGGACGGTGAGCGCGATCGGCGCGAACACGATCAGCTGGAGCAGGAGGACGGGCGCCACGAAGGACGCGCTTCCCAGCACGTAGACCGCGACCGGCAGGCCGATGTTGTTCGCGTTGACGTAACCGGCGCCGAGGGCGCCGACCGTCGTCTCGGGCGCGGGCAGACGGAAGAACAGCCGCGACAGCACGACGAACACGCCGGCCGAGACGAGCGCCGCGACGGCGGCGACCAGCAACTGCGTCGAGAACACGACCCGCAGGTCGGCATGGGCGAGTGTGACGAACAGCAGAGCCGGGTTCGTCACGAAGAACGCGATCCGGTTCAGCACGAACGGTGCCGTCGGCCCGCCGATCCGCAGCCGTGCCGCGACGTACCCGACGACGATGACGAAGGCGATGATGCCGAACCCGGTCAGTACGCCGCCCACCCGTCCACCCTAGAGGACCCGCCCCCTGCGCCCCCGCCCCCGCCTGGCGCTCCCGCCTCGCGCCCCACCGTCGAGTACACACAGACTGCACGCAAACTGCGCCCAAAGCGTGCAGTCTTCGTGTACTCGACGGTGGGGCGCGAGGCGTGGACGCGGGGGGCGCGAGGCGCGGGGGGCGCGAGGCGCGGGGGGTGGGGGCTAGCGGCGGCGGGTGACGCGGACGGCGAGCGCCACGAGGAGGGGAAGCGCGGCGGCCGCGAAGGCGGTGACCGCCACCGGCGCCGAGGGGAGGGAGCCGGTCAGGCGCGCGACGCCGATCCAGGCCAGCCCCCACGCGGACGCGATCGCGGGGGTGAAGCGCCCGCGACCCGCCAGCGCGAGGACGCATCCCACGACCGCGAGAAGCGCGAGAGCCCCCATCGCCCAGGCGTGCGGGTTCCCGCCCAGACGGAGCAGGTCGGAGGTGAGCAGCCAGGCCGCGACGTCGGCGGCCGTCGCCACGATGACCCAGCCCAGGTACAGGCCGACGACACCGTCGAGCAGGACCGCATCCACCCGGGATTCGGCCGGGTGGCGGCGAAGGACGGCGAACGCAGCGAGCAGCACCACCAGCAGCGCGGCGATGACGACGACGGACACGCCGAGCTGCCCGGCCTGAACCGAGAGGATCCATGCGGCATTGAGCAGAAGGGAGGCCAGCATCCAGAAACCGGCGCGGCGCTGGCGTTCGCGTGCCGCCTGCGAGGGCAGGGCCTGCCAGATCGCGTAGGCGATGAGTCCCGCGTAGATCACCGACCAGATGGCGAAGGCCGGCCCTCCCGGCGCGAGCAGGGTGGCATCCGGCCCGAGGGCGCCGCCCGCGACCTTCGGGATGGGCGTGCCTCCCGCCAGTCCCGAGCCCACCACGGCGCCGATCACCGCGACGACGGTCCCCGCGATCACCAGCGTCTGACGGACGCGATCGGCCGGTGCGGGCCGCGCGGCAGCGAGCGTGCTCATGTCGCGCACGGTAGCCCTGCAGGCCCCGCCGGTGAAGGGATGCGCTAGCCGGCGCCGGCCGAGGCGATGACCACCGTGGCGCCGGACTCCTCGTCCGACTCGATGCGCGCATCCAGGCCGGAGGCTGCGAAGAGCGCGGCGGAGACGGGCGCCTGCTCCTCACCGGCTTCGATCAGGATGGTCCCGCCGGGCGCGAGCCACGCGGAGGCCTCCGCGGCGATGCGGCGGTGGAACTCCAGCCCGTCCGCTCCTCCGTCGAGCGCTGTGGCCGGCTCGTGGTCGCGCGCCTCGGGTGGCATCAGGGCGATGGCCTCCGTCGGGACGTACGGGGCGTTCACGGCCAGCACATCCACTCGATGCCGCAGTCCGACCGGCAGCGCGGCGAAGAGGTCGCCCTCGAAGACCCGGTCGGCCGGAAGGTTCCGCCGGGCGCAGGCGACCGCGAGAGGATCGACGTCCGCCGCATACACGTCGGCCGTCGGCACCCGGGCGGCCACAACCGCGCCGATCGCGCCGACGCCGCAGCACAGGTCCACGACCACCGGCCGGCCGGGACGGCGAGCAGCGCGAGCGGCGAGCGCGGCAGCCCGCCCGGCGAGCAGTTCGGTGCGCCGCCTCGGGACGAACACCCCCGCATCCACGTGGATGCGCTGCCCGCAGAACTCCACCCAGCCCAGCAGCGGCTCCAGCGGCTCCCCGGCGACGCGGCGCGCGACGAGACGCTCCAGCTCGGCATCCGACGCCGCGGCCTCGGTCAGCAGGCGGGCCTCGTCCTCGGCGAAGACGCATCCCGCCGCGCGCAGGCGCCCGACGAGTCGGGGATCGGGTTCCAGCACCCGGCCATGCTAGCGGTGGTGAGGGCGGCCCCCGGCACCGGTCAGTACGGCCGCGCGACGAGCAGCCGGGCGAGGTGCGCCGCGTTGTTCGCGACCGTCGCGTTAGTGCGTGCGACCGCCTCCGGCGTCTCCTCCAGATCCTTGTAGTCCACGGAGCCCATCGCCTCGCCGTTCCAGTAGGTGCTGCCCTGCGATGGGATGCTGAAGCCCACGTCGTTGAGCGCCTGGAACACGTCCGCGACGATCCCGTGCGCCCCGTCCTCGTTGCCCACGACACCCACGACGGCCACCTTGCCCTCCACGAGCGGGCGGCCGTTCTCGTCGGTCTCCGACAGCTCGGCGTCGAGTCGCTCGAGTGCCCGCTGAGCGACCGACGAGAGGTGCCCCATCCAGGTCGGTGTGACGATGACGAGGATGTCGGAGGCGATGATCTGCTCGCGCAGGTGCGGCCACTGGTCGCCGCCGCCCTCGTCGAGGCTCACCCCCGGTTTGATGTCGTAGTCCACCAGCCGGACGGCCGTGCCGGTCACATCGTGGGTGGCCAGCTCGTCCAGCAGCTGCCGCGCGAGGAGCTGGCTGCTCGACTCGTTCGGCGAGGGCTTGAGGGTGCAGACGAGGGCGAGCGCAGTCAATGTTCGCGTGTCATCGGTCATGCCGCGAGTGAACGCGCGGACGCTCCGATCCGCAAGGTCCGATTGTGCACGGTCTTGCCCTGCGGTCTTGACCTCTCGCCCAGGTGATCGTATGGATAGGTGATGAAGCGCATCCACTACGCGAGCGGTTCCCTCCTCACCGGGGACGACATCGCCGACGTCATCGTGCGCTTCGCAGCGGCGCTTGCGCACAGCAACGGAGCCGCGGAGGTGCGCGCCCCCGTCGTCCGCGACGACGGCGGACGGGGAGAGGTGCTGCTCCTGCTGGGGCCTGCCAGCCAGATGCTCGCGGAAGCCGAGACGTACGCCGGCGGGGAACTCCGCGACGAGCCCTTCGTCGCCGAGTTCGAACACCGGATCGCGTCCCTCGGGCCGCAACGGGCCACCTTCGTCGAGAACGGCACTGAGGACCTGCCCGACGTCGACTTCGACCTGCTCTGACCTCGGCCGGTGTCTCCTCGGATGGCCGCTGCACTGTAACAACCGGGATGGCCGCGTACTATCGGGCGAGAAACGGACAAGCAGGAGCGGTTGATGCAGGTGTTCCACGTGTATATCGACGACCTCAGGTTCACCTTCGTCGACCGTGCGCCCGTGGAAGAACTCAAGGCTCGCGTCGTGAAGGCGAGCAGGAGCGACGGCGACTTCGTCTCCATCGCCCAGTCCAGCCGGCCGCCCAGCGAGATCTTCGTGACCGCCCAGACCCGCGTGCGCATCGAGACCGCCACGATCCCGCGCGATCCCGTGGCCTCCGGCTCGGCGTCCGGCGAGGACGACGACGACGCATTCTGGTTCGACTTCGACTCCCTGGCGTGACCTCCCCCGGCCCGACGGGGGCCTGACCCGGGGGCCTGACCGGGGCCTGATCGCGCCCGCCCTGCCGCGGTAACGGCCTCACGTCACCGCTTCCCCCCGGGCCTTCGACGGGGGATGCTCGTCTCATGCCGCCGACCTCGCTCTGGATCGACACCTCGCCCGCCATCCCGACCGACGCCTTCGAGTGGGACGGCCACTACGACACGATCGTCGTCGGCGCCGGCCTGACGGGCCTCGCGACCGCCCTGATGCTCGCCCGCTCCGGGATGCGCGTGCTCGTCCTCGAGGCGCGGACGGTCGGGGCGGTCACCACCGGCAACACCACCGGCAAGGTCAGCCTGCTGCAGGGCACGACGCTGTCCGGCATCCGCCGGCACGCGTCCGAGGCGGTGCTGTGCGCCTACGTCGACGGCAACGCGGCCGGGCAGGGCTGGCTGCTCGACTTCCTCGAGGAGCAGGGGGTGCCGTACCAGCTGCGGGACGCGGTCACCTATGCCACCACGCTCGACGGACTGGACCGATTGGATGCGGAACTCGCGGCGGCCCGCATCGCCGGCCTCGACGCGGTCGAGGAGCGGACCACGGAGCTGCCGTTCCCGGTCGAGGGCGCGCTGACGCTGGCGGGCCAGGCGCAGATCCATCCGATGGAGGTGCTGGCGGCACTCGCCGCGGAGTTCCGCCGGCTGGGCGGCCGGATCGTGGAGGGCGAGCGCGTCACCGATGTCTCCGCTGCGAAGCCGGCGGTGGTCACGAGCACGTCGGGCACGTCCCGGGCCGGCCAGGTCGTCCTCGCGACCGGGACGCCCATCCTGGACCGTGGACTCTACTTCGCCAAGGTGGAGCCGTCGCGCTCGTACCTCACGGCCTTCCGGGTGCCGGGCGAGCTCCCGCCGGGCATGTACCTGTCGGCGGAGTCCCCGGGCCGGTCGCTCCGTAGGGCGCCGGCGGCGGACGGCAGCGAGCTGCTCCTGGTCGGAGGCAACAGCCACCCGCCCGGACGCGCCGACTCCCCCGCCGGGAAGGTGGCCGACCTCACGTCCTGGGCCGAGCAGTTCTTCCCCGGCGCACAGCGCACGCACTGGTGGGCGGCGCAGGACTACCGGTCGGCGAACCGCATCCCCTTCGTCGGCTGGCTTCCCCGCGGACGGGGACGGGTCTACCTCGCGACCGGGTACGACAAGTGGGGCATGACCAATGCGGTCGCGGCAGCGCTCAGCCTCACCGCCGACCTGACCGGCGAGACCCTGGAGTGGGCGCGGGTGATGCATCGCCGGGTGACCCGCCCGGTCGACATCGCCTCCGGCGTCGCCATCAACGCCGGCGCCGGCAAGGCGGCAGTGACCGAATGGGCGGCCGCCGAGACGGGACCCGAGCTCGGGGACGAACCGGTCTCCGAAGGCACGGGGACGGTCGGACGCCGCGGCCGGACCCCGGTCGCCGTCTCCACCGTCGACGGGACGACGTGCGCGCTCACGGCGATCTGCAGTCACCTGGGCGGCGTGGTCCGCTGGAACGACGCCGAGCTGTCCTGGGATTGCCCGCTCCACGGGTCCCGGTTCGCACCCGACGGCACCGTGCTCGAGGGGCCCGCGACGCAGCCGCTCGCCGAGGCGCCGGGCGTGCGGGAGGAGGGAGCGGCCGAGGCCTCCGCCTGAGCGGTGGGGCGCGCGTGAGCGCTGGGCCCGCGGGATGCCCGGCCGCGCCGTCTGCTCCGGCCCGTCGCCGCATCCCCGCGTAAGCCCTAGTCAGGCCGATCGAGGCGGGGGTAGGGTCGCCGCATGAGCACTCCTGACGACGAGAGCACGCCGCGACCCGCCGAACCGTCCGGCGCCGGCGAGCCGAGCACCCCGCCGCACGCTGCCGGGCCCGCGGGGCCGGCCGAGCCGCCCGCCGCTCCGGCCGCTCCGGCCGCTCCGGCCGCTCCGGCCGCTCCAGCCCCGCCGGCCGCCGACCAGGGCTTCCCGGCCGCGCCGCCGCCGCCGCCCGTCGACCGGGGCTTCCCCTCGGCGCCGCCTCCGCCTCCCGTCGGCTACGGCGCACCGGCGTGGGGCGACGGCGCACCCGTCGTCGCGCCCACCGAGCCGCCGCGCACGGTCGCCATCGCGTTCTGGCTCTACATCGCCGGTGCGGTGCTCAGCGTCATCAGTGGGATCATCACGATCGTCATCGTGAGCGGTTCCCGCGACCAGTTCTTGAGCGCCTTCCAGCGGCCGGGCATCAACCTGGGGGGTGCTTCTCCGCAGCAGGCGGCGGATGCGGCGCTCGCGCTGGCCATCGTCTTCACCATCGTCACCCTGTTGTTCTGGGCGATCACGCTGGTGCTGTTCGCGTTCTTCCTGCGGCGCGGCGCCAACTGGGCGCGCATCGTCCTGACGATCCTCACCGTCCTCTCGCTGCTGAACATCATCAACGGGTACGGTGCCGGCTTCCTGGAGTTCGTGCTCGCGGTCGTCGCGGTGGTGCTGATCTGGCTGCGCCCCTCGAACGAGTACTTCGCCGCGGTGAAGGCCGCCAAGATGCCGCGCACCTGAGCCGGTCCTGACACGCGGCCGTGCCACGAGGCACGGGGGCATGCCACGGCGCCCGGCGCGTACACTCGCGGCATGGACGTGCGGGAGGTGGCCGGCGAGCTCTACGCCACCGAACCCGGCGACTTCATCGCACGGCGCAACGCCGCCGCAGCCCAGGCGGATCGCTCGACGGCGAAGCAGATCAAGGCGCTGCGCAAGCCGTCGGCCTCCGCCGCCGCGATCAACGCCCTCGTGCGTGACCAGCCGGACCTGATCGGCGACGTGCTCGAGATCGGCGCCAGGATGCGCGACGCCTTCGCCTCGCGCGACCGCGCGGAGATCCGGTCCCTCACCCAGGAGCGGCAGCGCCTGCTGCAGCGCGCCACGGAGGGTCTGGGCCTCAGCCCCGCGGTGCAGCGGGAGGTGGAGGAGACGCTGCAGGCGGCCGTGATCGACGCCGCCGCCGCAGCAGCGGTGCGCAGCGGCATGCTCGTGCGGGCGCTGGAGTCGACCGGGCTCGAGCAGGTGGATGTGACCGACGCGGTCGCGCTGCCGGTGGAGATCGAGGCCTTCCCTCCGGCCCGGGCACGCAGGCGGGCCGCACCGGAGACGCGGGCGAAGCGGGAGGAGGCTGCGGAGCCTTCGGAGTCGGGCGCGGCCGCGGAGCTATCGGAGCCCGCCGAACCGGCCGAGCCCACCGAGTCGCCGAGCGAGCGGCGGGAACGCAAGCGCCTCCTCCGCGCCGCCGAGAAAGCCGTCGAACGCGCGCACGCCGATGCGGAGGCGATCGACGACGAACTCGACGAGGCCGTGGACCGTCGCGGCGACCTCGAGGCGGAGCGCGAATCCCTGCAACGGCGGCTCCAGCGGGTCGTGGACGACCTCGCCGAGGCGCGGTCCGCCGAGCGCGACCTGCGCCGGCGGCTCTCCGAGGCCCAACGCGCCGTCCGCGAGGCCGAGAAGGACCTCCGCGACGCGCGCGAGGACTGACCCGCCCCGTCGGCCGCCCCCGCCGGCCGCCACCGCCGGCCGCCACCGCCGCGCCGCCGTCTCCACGCGGGCGACCGGCAGCTCAGCCGACCCAGCTCGCCAGCAGCTCGTCCCAGTCCGACTGGAACCGTGCGAGGCCGAACCGCTCGAGCGCCCACTCCCGCGCCCGAGCCCCCGTCTCGGCGCCGCGTCCCGGGTCGTCCACGAACGCGCGCACGGCATCGTGCAGCTCCGACACGTCGGTGGAGACCACGCCGACACCCGGGACCACGGCGCGGCGCGCGTCGGTCGCATCCAGAGCCACCACGGGGACGCCCGCGGTCATCGACTCCAGCAACGACAGCCCGAGCGATGTCCACCGGTTGGGATGGACGTAGACCCGCCGCCGTCCCACCTCGGCGAACAGTCGCGGCGCCTCCACGTCCCCGGCGGCCACGACGCGGTCGGGCGGCGCCCCCAGCGCCTGCGCGAGCCCGTCCGCCTGCATCCCGAACACGTCCACCGGTGCGATGGAGGCGAACCCGCCGAGCAGGTCGGAGCCGGTCACCCGCCAGCGGCGCACCGGCTCGTTGATGACCGCAGCTGCGCGCGGCAGCTCGCCGGTGAAGAAGTTCCCGTAGTCCACCACGCCGTGCTCGATGACCGCCGTTCGCGTCGCACCGGTGTCCCAGAAGAGCGCGTTGAAATGGGTCACGTGCGCGATCAGGAGGTCGCGCCGATCCGCGAGGGGATGCCGCGAGTCCGGCACGCCCTGCTTCGGCGTGTTGTGCTCGACGAACACGACGGGGACGTCGATGCCGGGTGTGCGTCCGGTCAGCCGCTCGACCAGGTCGAACTCCTCCAGCCGTTGCAGCACGACCGCGTCGAACGGCGTCTCCGCCAGCTGCTTCTCGGGCACATCCACCACGTTCGCCGGCCAGTCGCGGTCGCCCACCCCGCCCTCGCCGGCCGCATTCACGGGCAGCAGGTAGGTGTGGCGACCCCGCACGAACGCATCCATCCAGCCGCCGTGCACCTGCCAGACGAGCAGCCGCAGAGCACGGCTCACAGTTGCGCCCCGGCGCCGTGGTGACCCCCCACCTCCAGCGGGCCGGTCTGCGGCGCCGGGCCCCCGTCGTCCTGGCCCGCGGTGACGCCGGCGTGCGTGTGACCGGCCACGCCGTGCGCCGCGGTGTGCGGCTCCTTCCGCGGGCACAGCTTGCCGCAGTACGGGCAGATGTAGCCCTCGCCGAAGCGTGCCTCGCCGTCGAGGCGGTACTCCAGAACGTCCCCGTCGCCCTCCCCGTGCAGTGCGAACTCCACGAACGCCGGCCGCTGGAGGGAGGGGATCGGCACGCGCATCCGTCCGAAGGGGCGGCCGTCGTCGTCCAGCGGCACCCACAGCTTCTCGGGCTTCGGACCGAAGATCGACCCCGCCTTGTCGACGCGCGCAGGACGGTGATCGCCGCGGACATGGAGGATGTGGCCGTCGCGCAGCATGTCGCGCGGCATGGCCTGGTACAGCTCGGCGACACCGTAGGCGATCGCGCCGCGCCGGAGCCGCGAGAACCCCTCCTCGGTGTCGTCGCCCATCACGACGAACGGCGGCGCCTCCGGGCGGCGCAGGACGATCGCCGTTCCGCCCGACGGGGTGTCGGAGATGAGCTGGAGGATCGCGGTGCCCTCGAGCAGGGTGCGCTCAGGCATGCGCCACCGACACCTGCTCCGCCTCGCGGCGGCCGAGGACCGCGTCGAATCGCTCCGCCCAGAGGCGGTCCGCCTGCTCGATGAGGCACTCCGCCAGGCGGCCGACCACGTGGACGTCCGCGACGAGGACGTCGCCCTCCGGGCCGTGGCCGACCTCCCGTCCGCGCAGCAGCCAGGCGAACCGTTCGGGTGCGACGCCCTCCCGCGGTGCGTGACGCGGTGCGGGCAGGCGGGTGAGCTGCCGGGCGATCCACTCGGCGCGCGGCAGCGTCCACCACGATTCGGGATCGAGTGGATGCGCCGGCAGCCCGGGCAGCGGCAGCCCGCTCTCGGCGTCGGCCGGCCCCGCCTCGAGGTCGGCCGCAAAACCGGCCGAGAAGCGGACGTAGACACCAGGACCGCCGTCGTCGAGCAGCCGCTCGATCTCAGCGAGCCGATAGAGCATGGGATCCTCCTCCCGGATCGGCGTCCCCGAGGTCGGGGATGCGGTAGCGGCACTCCATCCGGGTGCGCGAGACCAGCTCGTACTCGTGCCACGAGGGCCGGTCGAGGGACGGCACCGGGACGCGGATGCGCGCGGATGCCTCCCCGTCCTCGTCGAGCGGGACGAGCACGATGATGTCGGACGCTCCGAACACCGACGCCGAGTAGGCGAAGCGAGCGTGGGCATAGCGGTCGGAGGTCACGATGAGCGCCGGCTCCGACTCGGCGGGGATGTCGTCCCGGGGCTGCTCCCGGTAGGGCTCCGCGAGTCCGTGGATGGCAACGCCCCGGCGCATCCGCACGAACAGCTCCCGGCCGCCGAAGACATCCAGACGCAGGGACGACGGGACGGCGCCCTCCACCAGCACGGCGACCGGCGTGTGTGCGCGCCGCGGCAGCATCATCAGCACGGCGCTCGCCGTCATATCGCCCATGCAAGCAAAGCTATGTCGGTACTGAGGAGGAAGGCACGGGCTTGACGCGATGCGCAGGACGTGCGGTGCGTGCAGCGCGGTGGGCGTGGAGCGCGCGACGGGCGGTGCGCGGGGTGTGCGCGTGGCCGTGCGCGACGGGCGGTGCGCGCCTCCCTTCGGTGCACTCCCTACCCGAGGTGCCGTGCCAGCTCGTCCTCCGGCATGACGACCATCCCGCCCGTGCGCTGCGAGGTGTGCATCAGGGCTTCGAGCCACTGCGGGTTGATCGCGGGCGGACGGCTGCCGCTGAACTGGAAGGCGAGGGGCACCTCGCGGCTGATCCAGAGGGAGACGCGCCCCGAGCCCTGCTCCACGGGAACATCCCAGTTCAGCAGGAAACTCTCGTGACGGCGGAGCTTGGCGACGATGGCGAGCTTGACGTGGCTGAGCACGCGGTCATCGAGGTCGTACTCCTGTCCCGCTCCGTAGACGAGTTTTCCCATGTCCACATAGTGCCTCACCCGAAGCACCGGGTTCCTCTCCCGTCATGGGGATTGACACGGAACCCGTTTCATGGTCGTCCGATGCTCAGGATCTGCCCTGCTTCGCGCAGCCGCGCGGTGAGCTCGCCGATCGGCACGTCCTGGACGGCGACTCCAGAAGCCGCGGCGAGCGCGGCAGCCGCCCCGGCCGCCTGGCCCAGCATCAGGTACTGCGGTTCCATGCGCACGGACGCGAAAGCCACCGCCGACGCCGACAGGCAGACGGGGACCAGCAGGTTGGCAGCGTGCTCCCGCTGCGGCAGGAGCGCCGGGTACGGGATGCCGTACACGGGCACCGGCACCGACAGGTACCCTTCCGTGAAGATCGTGCCGATCGGCCGCGGATGCTCGTACACCCACCTCCACACGCGCTGCACCTCCCGGATATCGATGTGATAGGAGCCGAGGGCGACGGTGTCGCCGGGGATGGACCCGGCCAGCAGATCATGCTCGGTGAGGATGCGCTCGCCGACCATGCGCCGCGCCTCGCGCACGTACAGCTGGTGCGGAAGGTGACCGGTATCGGCGAACTCGCCCGGCGGGAGTCCCCACCGCGACAGCTCCCGGCGGACCGCCGCCGGGACGGCGGGGTCGTGGGACAGGAAGTACAGGAACCCGCGCGTGTGATCCACGTGGTGGCGCCGGAGCTCGGCGCGGCGCTCGGGCGATGCGTCCGGATACTCCCAGGCCGATCCGTCCAGCACGCTCAGGGACACGGGGCCGAGGGAGTTGCCGTCCGCCATGCCGCCGGGCAGGTTGGGCTCGAGGCCGATCATCCAGCCGGCCGGGCGCTCGACGCCTTCGCGCTCGTCGCGTGCGAACAGTCGCCGCCCGAGCTCCCAGTACTCCTCGTCGTAGCCGTCGGGACGCTCGAACGGGATGCGGTCCGGCGCCGTGGTCAGGCACACCCGGAACCCGTACGACATCACGCCGCCGTCGCCCTCGCCGAGTCCGGCGAGCGGCGCATCGTGCAGCTGCGCCAGGATCGGGCCCTCGGTCAGCCCCGTGGGATCGTTCGCGAACGGAGACACCCACGGCGGCATGTTGTGCATTCCGGGAAGCAGTTCCTGCCGGCCCGCGAACCGCTCGCCATGGAGGCTGCGGTCCTCCCGCCCCACCCGGTACGGAACGCCCGCCGCAGCGAGGAGGTCGCCCTCGTAGCTCGCGTCGACGAAGACGGCGGCCTCGATGCGCTCGGCGGTCGCGACGGTGAGCGCTCGCAGGGCGCGGCCCTCGGCGGCATCGGCGGTCTCGACCGCGGTGAGCCGTGCGCCGAAGAGGACGTCGACGCCCGCCTGCTCCAGCCAGCGCCGGAAGATCCCCTCCGCGACGTGGGGCTCCGGTCCCGCGTAGTGTCCGGGAGCCGTGCCGTAGTGCTCCGCGATATCCGCACGCAGCCGCGCGGCGGCACCGCCCAGCGCGCGCACATCCCCGACGTCGGTGTAGCCGAGCCCGCCGGAGGTCATCCCGCCCAGGTGGTGGCCGGGCTCCACCAGGAGCGTGGCGGCCCCCGCCTCGGCGGCCGCCACCGCTGCGGCGACCCCTGCTGACGTCGCACCGTAGACCACGACCTCGACGGACCAGCTCATGCGCGCACGTCCGCGAACTGCGGCAGCAGCTCGCCCGCGGACTCGAACAGCCCCTTCTCGAGTGCTGTCACGAGGTCCCACTGACCGACGAGTGGATGCGCGAGCAGGGCCATCCGCACCAGCCGGCGGTGACCGGTCACGGCGGCCCGTGCCGCGAGCCGTTCGTAGGCGCTGACATGCTGGATCAGCCCGAGCAGCTCCGGCTCGACCGGGTCCTGGGGAAGTGGCGCGGCGCCCGACGCATCCACCCGGCACAGCGTCTCGATCACGTCGTCGTCCGCGAGTCCACGGATCAGACCGTCGTTGCGCACGTTCACGACATGGTTGTCGCCTGTGCCCGCCACGAGCGAGGCGAGCAGCGCCGTGGCCGCCTCGCTGTAGTACGCGCCGCCGCGCGCCTCCAGCTGCGGCGGCTTGGTGTCCACCGCCGGGTCGGCGTAGAGCCGGAGGAGCTCCCGCTCGACGTCGGCCACCACGGTCGCTCGAGGCGTTGCCGCCTTCAGCTCCCGGACCGCGGCATCGTGCCTGTAGTAGTACTTGAGGTAATAGGAAGGCAGGACGCCGAGGTCCCGGATCAGTTCGCCGGTGACGCCGCCGCGCCGGCCCAGTTCGTCCGAACGCTCCGCGATCATCCCGGGCAGCACATCCACCCCGTCGACACGGATGTGGCGCACCCACGACAGGTGGTTGAGGCCGACCGGGTCCACCTCGACGCGGCGCGGCTCCACGCCCTGCTCGCGGGCGATCCAGCGCTGCACGCCGATCGCGAAGTTGCACAGGCCGATCGCTTTGTGCCCGTCGTCGAGCAGGGCCCTCGTGTTGATGCCGACGGGGTTCGTGAAGTCGACGACCCAGGCGCCCGGTGCGGCCCGCTCGCGCGCCTCCCGCGCGATGTCGAGCACCACCGGGACCGTGCGCAGCGCCTTGGCCAGCCCGCCGGCGCCGGTCGTCTCCTGACCGACGCAGTCGCACGCGAGCGGGAACAGCTCGTCCCCCAGCCGCGCCTTCTGCCCGCCGACGCGCAACTGGATGAGGACCGCGTCCGCGCCCTCGATCGCTGCCGTGCGGTCGGTGGTGAGCGTGACCGGGACGTCCGCGCCCTGCCGCGCCAGCATCCTGCGCACCATTCCGCCGACGATCTCGAGTCGCGGTCCGTCGATGTCCATCAACCAGAGCTCGTCGACCGTGAGTCGCTCGCGCTCGTTCCACAGGCCCGAGACGAGCTCGGGCGTGTAGGTGGAGCCGGCGCCGATGACCGTGATCTTCATCGGGAATCCCCTTCTTGTCGGTGGTCGGTAACCGCGTGGTCGGTGCTCGGGTGGTCGGTGCTCGCGTGGCCGGTACCCGGGTGGTGGGTTCTCGAAGCGCTCGCGCGCTCGCGCAGCGCGCGTACCAGACCGTCGACCGGGGGGAACTCGAGCGGTCGCGGCTCGAAGCCGCGCTCGCGGAGACCGGCCGACACGCTGTCGCGGAAGCCGGGGTCGGCGAAGAGTCCACCGGCCAGGATCGCGGGGGTCCCCTCGGGGACGGAAGAGCCGTCCCACGAGCGGCGGACGACCACGTCGGCCAGCAGCAGGGCTTCGCGGGCCGAGTCCGCGAGCAGCTCCATCGCCACGGGGTCGCCGTCGGCTGCGGTCCGGGCGACCGTGGCCGCGAGCGCGCCGACCTGCCGCATCGACACTGCCCCGTCCCGGATGGCCCTCCCCAGTTCGGCGGTATCGGAGGCGACGGTCTCGGCCAGAACCCGGCCGAGGAGGAGGGTGGACGGTCCGCGGCCATCCTCGGCGCGGGCCGCTGCACGGACCGCCGCCCGCCCGAGCTCGTCGCCGCCACCCGAGTCGCCGCTCAGCCAGCCGAGCGCGGGCACGGTCGCGAGTCCCTTCGGACCCCGCGCCACGGCGTTGAGACCCGCACCGCACACGATCGCGAGCGCCTCATCCAGGCCGGCGGCCGCCTCCAGCACGGCGACGGCGTCGCCGACGACGTCCACGACCGCCCGGGGGAAGAGCTCCGACAGCGCGGCACGATATCCTGCCTCGTCCCCCGGGAAATCCAGTCCGGCCACCGCTGCGGACACCGAGCCGACGCTCGCGGGGTCGGTCCCCGTCTCGCGCAGCACGGCCGAGACGGCAGAGGCCACGGCTTCCGGGCCGGCCCCGCTCCCCGGCCCGATGGCGCGGGCCCGCTCGGTCAGCTCGCCGCCCGCCTCTGCGAGCACGACGACCTCCGTCTTGGAGTTGCCTCCGTCGATCGCCACCACCAGCGCGGGCTGTATTCCTGTGTGCGTGGATCTCACCTCGGTTCCTTCCGCCGCGCCCATCCTGCCCCATTTGTGGGATCGTTTCCACCGTTCTCGGCGAGCGGCCGCCAAAGTGCTCGTTGTTGCATCCGACACGCCGCGAGCGAGTGCAACAACGAGCACCTCGGCGAGAGGGCGGCCCGCCCCCGGGGACGCGGACTTCGCGCAGGCGGACCGCTACAGCGCGCGGGGGGCGGCCGTGGAGCCGCGCGGCAGCACCTCCGCGTCGAGCACCGTCGTCTGGGGCTCGGCCATCGGATCCTGCAGCCGCTCCAGCAGGCGGTCCAGCGCGGTCTCGCCGAGCGACACGGCATCCTGCGCCACGGCCGTGATCCCGGGACTCACCATGCTCATCCACTGGGAGTCGTCGAACGAGACGACACTGACATCCTCGGGGATGCGCAGACCCAGGTCGTTCGTCGCCCGCCACACGCCCTCGGCGAGCAGGTTGTTGGCGGCGAAGATGGCGGTCGGATGGTCGCGACGGGCCAGGATGTCGATCGCCGCCTTGCGGGCGCCGTCCGCATCCCAGCCGGCGGAGATGACGAGCGAGGGATCCGCGGGGAGGCCCGATCCCTCCAGCGAGCGGCGATAGCCCGCCGCGCGCTCGCCACCCGTCGTCCACGTCGTCTCGTCGATGAAGAGGGCGATGCGGCGGTGCCCGAGGTCGATGAGGTGGTCCGTCATCCGCTTCGCGACACCGGCGTTGTCGATGATGACCCCGTCGCAGCGGCCGGCCGAGAACTGCCGGTCGGCCTCGATGACGGGGATGTGCTGGCGCATCAGGTAGGCCGAGACCTCCCCGGACAGCGGTGTCACGATCACTCCGGCCACCCGGGTCGCCACGAAGGCGCGTGCCGCATCCATCTCGGCGTCGGTCGAGCCCTGGTCGTCGACCAGCATCATCGTGTAGCCCTCGCGGCGCGAGCGGGAGGCGATCCCGGCGGCGAGGTCCGCGTAGAAGGCATTCCGCAGGTCGGAGACGAGGACGCCGATCGTGCGGCTGTCCTGCTTGCGCAGGCTGCGTGCCATGGCGTGCGGCACGTAGCCCAGGGATTCGGCGGCGGCCAGGACACGGTCCCGCACGCCGCCCGCCACGTAGCCTTCGCCGCTGAGCGCCCGCGACGTGGTGGACTGCGACACCCCGGCCGCCTGGGCGACATCTTTCAGCGTCGCGCGCCGCGGAGCGCCGTCCGCGTCGTTCTCGATCATGGCACCCTTCCCACCCACGGGCGCCGGAGCGCCGGACGCCCGGCGCATCCACCCTAACGGTCACCGCCCCCTCCCGCTGCCCAGGCCCGTGACGAGGCGGCCAACCGGGTGTACCGTTCCGGGCACAACAGGCAGTTCCCCCGCCGGCACCGCCGCACCAAGCGGCGACCGCTCCGCCCTCGCGCCGGCGACCGCGGCCCGCGCCGAAAGGCCGGGCTCGGTTGCACCGTTCGCCCGGAAGGACTTATAGTCGCAGCTATGTGGTAACGATGCCACACCGCGCCGGCGAAGGCGGGGCATGGATCGAAAGGGTGGCGATGAGGATCACCGAGCTCGGTGGCGGAGCAGAGGGAGGCCGGTGATGGCCCTCACCGATGCGTCGCGCAGCACGACCCGAACGGGCGACGACGGTGCTGCGAAGAAGAAGCGGGCCAGCAAGTACAACCGGCGCGAGGCGATCGCGGGCTACCTCTTCATCAGCCCGTGGATCATCGGCTTCCTGGTGTTCACCCTCGGCGCCATGCTGTACAGCCTCTACATCTCGTTCAGCAACTACAACCTGGCCACGAACAGCGCCAGCCCCGCCGGATTCGACAACTACTCCGAGCTGTTCAACGACCCGAAGGTCGCACTCTCGCTCAGCAACACGCTGTTCTACGCGGTCATGGCCGTGCCGCTGGAGATCATCTTCGCGCTGCTCCTCGCGCTTCTGCTCAACTGGGTGGGACGCGGCGCCGGCGTGTTCCGCACCATCTACTACCTGCCGAAGATGACGCCCGCCGTGGCGACCGCATCCATCTTCCTGCTGCTGCTCAATGGGAACACGGGGGCGATCAACCGGTTCCTCGCGATCTTCGGCATCCAGGGCCCGCAGTGGCTGATCGACCCGAACTGGGTGAAGCCGTCCATCGTCCTGATGACCCTGTGGGGCGTCAGCGGCACGATGGTCATCTTCCTCGCGGCCCTCAAGAACGTGCCACGCGACCTGTACGAGGTGGCATCGCTCGACGGCGCCGGAGCCATCCGGAAGTTCTTCACCATCACCATCCCGATGATCTCGCCGGCGATCTTCTTCAACGTGGTGGTGCTCACCATCGCCGCCCTGCAGGTGTTCGATCAGGCGTACCTGCTGTTCTGGCGGGATCAGACGAACGCCTCGCCGGACTCGTCGCTGTTCTACGGCGTCTACCTCTTCCAGCAGGCGTTCCGTCAGTTCAACTTCGGCTTCGCGGCCGCCATGGCCTGGCTGCTGTTCATCATCATCCTGCTGATCACCCTGGTCCAGGTGAAGATCAGCAACCGGCTCGTCTACTACGAAGGAGACAAGTGATGTCGTCCGCGACCCAGTCCGCTCCGGCCTCGGCCGCACTGGTGGCCACTGAGCTGGAGGCGACCCGGCCCGGCGGCGGGACGACCCCGACCGGACCCAGCCGGCCGAAGCCGGTCGGTGACCGCTGGTACAAGCCCAAGTCGATCATCGGCAAGACGCTGCTGTGGATCGTCGCGATCGGCATGGCCCTGCTGTTCATGTACCCGTTCGTCTGGCTGCTGGCAGCAAGCCTGAAGCCCCGCGAGGAGGTCTTCGACAACTCTCTCTGGCCGAACACCTTCTCGCCGCAGAACTACATCGAGGTCTGGAACCAGCTTCCCCTGCTGTCCTGGATCGGCAACAGCGTCATCATCGCGATCCTCGCTGCGGGGCTCGTCGCGATCTCCAGCTCGATCGTCGCGTTCGGGTTCGCGTACTTCAAGTTCCCCGGGCGGAAGATACTGTTCGGGCTGATTCTGGCCACGATGATGCTGCCCGGCGCCGTCACGATGGTGCCGCAGTACCTGATCTGGAAGAACCTCGGGCTCATCGGCACCTGGATACCGATGTTCGGCATGAACCTGTTCGGGTCGGCCTTCTACATCTTCCTGCAGCGCCAGTTCTTCCTGGGGCTGCCGCGGGAGCTGTTCGAGGCGGCCCGTCTCGACGGCGCGAGCTACTGGAAGCTGTTCACGAAGATCGCCATGCCGCTCAGCATCCCGTCGTTCATCATCATCTTCCTGTTCGAGTTCCAGGCCAGCTGGAACAACCTCCAGGCTGCCCTGATCTACCTGAACGCGGGAGGCGTCGACGGCTTCACGGTCCCCCTCGGCATCTCGTACGCGATGACGACCTTCAGCCCGACGAACGGCGGACACGGAGACTACCAGTACGTCATGGTCGCCGCGCTCATCGTGACGTTGCCGATGCTGCTGCTCTTCGCCTTCGGGCAGCGGTACTTCATCGAAGGGGTCGCGTCGCAGGGCCGCAAGGGCTGAGTCCGCTCGGAACCGGGCGCGGATGGACATCGTCCACCGCGCCCGGTAATGTTTAACCCCCCTAGCGACGATTTCGCATCGAGCCGGCGGGTGGGAGGACCACCTGTTCCCGACTCGAAAGGCCGCCGTGGCATCCACTTCTCCCTCTCCCTCTCCCTCGCTGTTCGCGTCACGCGACTTCCGGCTGCTGCTCGCCGGGCAGACCACGAGCCAGCTGGGCGCGCAGGTATCGGGCGTCGCCGTGCCCCTGCTCGCCGTCGTCACATTGCATGCGACAGCGCTGGAGGTCGGGATGCTCGGCGCAGCATCCACCATCGCGTTCGCCGTCCTCGGTCTTCCCGCCGGGGCCTGGGTGGACCGGGTCCGGCGGAGGCCTCTTCTGATCGCGAGCGATCTCGCCCGCGCGGCACTCCTGGCGACCATCCCGCTCGCGGCCGTGTTCGGCATCCTGTCGCTGGGCCAGCTGCTGGCGGTGTCGTTGCTCGCCGGTGTCGCCCGCGTCTTCTTCGACGTGGGGTACCGCAGCTACCTGCCATCCGTGATCGGACGGGATCGGGTGCTCGCCGGCAACTCGTCGCTCGAGTTCGTGCGTGCTTCGGGCCAGGTCGCCGGACCTGCGCTCGGCGGGGTGCTCGTCACGCTCATCGGGGCGGCGTCCGTGCTACTCGTCCAGGCCGGGACGTTCCTGGTGTCCGCCCTGTGCCTGCTCGGGATCCGGGCCCGCGAGGAGGCACCGCCGCCGTTCCCCGCCGCCCACCCGCGGCGGATGCGCGAGGAGATCGCCGAGGGCCTGGGCTTCGTCTTCCGCTCGCGGGTGCTGCGGGCGACGGCGGTCGCGAGCGCGCTGAGCAACTTCTCGTTCGCGATCGCATCCGCGGTCAACATGGTCTTCCTGTCCCGCACTCTCGGCCTGTCGCCAGCGCTGATCGGCGTGGTGATCGCCGTCGGATCGGTCACGGTCATGATCGGCGCCGCCTTCACCACGCGGCTGTCGCGCGCCGTCGGCTCCGTGCGCATCGTGTGGCTGTCGCTCGCTTTCACGGCCCCGCTGGCGCTTCTGGGGGCGTTCGCCCAGCCGGGATGGTGGACGCTGCTGATCGTCGTCGGCATCGCGGCCGGCGAGTTCGGGCAGATCGTGTACGCGATCACCCAGGTGAGCGTCCGGCAGCAGGTCTGCCCGGACCGCATGCTCGGACGCGTGAACGCCACGATGCAGGTTGTCGTGATGGGGCTGTTCCCGCTCGGCGCGATCGTCGGAGGCGTCCTCGGCGACGCCCTCGGCGCCCGCTCGACGCTCATCCTGGCGGGCGCGCTCCTGCTCCTCTGCCCCGCGCTGCTGTGGCGGGCGCTCCGCGGCGTCCGCGACGTCTCCGAGCTTCCCGGGGTCTCCGACGTCTCCGACCTCCCCGGGGCGGTCCCGCCCCGCTGACCCGCCTCCTCTGTCCGATTCCCCCGCCGAAGTGCTCGTAGTTGCGTCCGACACGCCGCGCCTGACTGCAACAACGAGCACCTCGGCGAGGGGCTCCTCGCGGGAGCGAGCGGGACGCGGGCGCGCGACGGGGGCGCGCGCTGGCGCGCGGGCGGGGCCCCGCGGACTGGACGGCGCGGAGGCACGAGCGCGGCACACCCCGCCGAAGTGCTCGTGGGTGCATCCGACACGCCGCGACTGACTGCAACAACGAGCACCTCGGTGAGGAGTTCCTCGTGGGGCAAGCGAGGCGGGGGCGCGCCGCGAGCGGGACCGGGGCGCGGCGGCGCGAGCGGCACGGGGCGCGCGCCGCGCGAGCGGGGCCCGCGCGGACTGGACAGCGCGGAGGCACGAGCGCGGCACACCCCGCCGAAGTGCTCGTAGGTGCATCCGACACGCCGCGCGCGACTGCAACAACGAGCACCTCGGCGAGAGGTTCCTCGCAGGGGCCAGCGAGACGGAGGCGCGGGGGCGCGCCGAGACGGAGGCGCGGGGGCGGGGGGGCGCCGGGGCGGAGGCGCGCCGCCGCGCAGCGCGCGTCCGGGGACGCGGAAAGGGGCGGCCTCCCGGAGGAGACCGCCCCTGGCGGGAGCCGCGGTTACTTGCCGCTCTTCGTGGCCTGCTGGTAGGCCTTCATGGCCGCGGACTGCGCGTCCTTGAGGGCCTGGCTGGCCGACTTGTTGCCGAGGAGGTACGACGTGATCGCGTTCTGCAGCTCGGTCTGGATCTGCTGACCGGCCGGCGACGCTCCGAACGACTTGCCGTTGCCGACGACGTCGTAGTACGTCGAGATCGCCTTGTCGAAGCCGGCGTTGCCGGACGGCTTCACGTACTTGCTTCGGAGCAGCTTGTCGGCCTCGGGCGAGCCGGTGAAGAGGCCGGTGTTGATGGCACCCGGGGTCTTTGCGATCGTCTTGGCGCGGGCGGCGCCGGCGGCCTCCCATGCCTGCAGGCTGGTGAGGTCGAGCGCCCAGGCGCAGGCCGCATCCTTGTTTTTCGAGCCGGCCGGGATGACGAACGACGTACCGGACGCGACCGTGAACGGCTTGCCGGAGCTGTCCTTGAACGGAACAGCGCCGATGTCGACGCTGCTGACGAACGGGGTCAGCACGTTGACGTACCACTGCGCGTCGACCTCGGCACCGACCTGATCCTTCACGTACTGGTTGTCCTTTCCGAAGAAGTCGAACGAGTCGGTGAAGCTCTTCATCTTGGCGTAGCCGCCCTGAGCGTCCGTGATCTGCTTGAGGACCTCGAGGCCCTTCTCGTTCTTCGGGTCGTCGAGCGTCGGCTTGCCGTCGCTGCCGATGACCTCGCCGCCGTAGGCGAGCAGCCACAGGCCCGCCTGGCCGGTGGCCTGCGGGTCGAAGCCGAGGGTCGTCGGGTTGCTGCCCGACGCCTTGTACATCTTCTTGATCGCTGCGACCAGGGTGTCCGGCTTCGAGGTGTCGATGTCGGCGTCCGTGACGCCGGCCGCCTTCATGACGCGCTCGTTCGTGATGATCGCCGGCGGCTGGTAGAACTGCGGCACCGCGTAGATCTTGCCGCCGTAGGTGATGTCATCCATCACCGAGCCGTAGTACGTCGTCTTCGGGTCGACGTTGTGCGTCGAGTAGCACTGGTCGAGCGGCTGGATGAGGCCCTGCGCCGCGTAGGTCGCGACGAACTGCCGGTCCATCTGCACGACGTCCGGGACGTTGCCGCCGGCGACGCGGGTGGTGAACTTCTGCGCGTCGAACGGCGTCTGATCGATCTTGATCGTGACGCCCTTCAGCTGGTCCTTGGCGTAGGCCAGCCGCGAGGTGCCGACCTCGTCGGCGTTGTCGAATCCCCAGGCATTCAGGCTGCCCTTGACATCCTTCGAGAAGCCGCCTCCGGACGAGGTGCCGCCGCTGGAGCTGCATCCGGCGAGGAGCGCCACCGACGCGGTGATGGCCAGCGCGGCGAGGGCGGTGTGCCTCTTGTTCATCTGATTTCCCTTCAGTGGAGTCGCAGCGGGCGTCCTCGCCCGTGCGAAGAGGTAGGGGATCCCCTACTGCCGGGGTTCAGTGCGACAGTATGGAAACCTTCCCACATCGCACGCTAACGCAGCGATGCGGCTCTTCACAAGGGGACCTGCTCCCTGGGGCCTATATTCGTTACCCGATTGTTTTGTACGCTCGAACGGGGTGCTTCTCAAGCCCTCGTGTCGTATGGCAACGATGCCAGCTTTTCCTCCGAAGGGACCCGATGTCACGCATCCGCCGCTTGCTGCTGCTCGGCCGCGCTCACTTCACGAACTCCGCGGTACGGCAAGATCTCAGCGAGACCCTGCACTATCGTGTCCGGCCGGCGTCGGCGACCGCCGCCGCTAGGCTGGCCCGCGGGGTTCGACCACAGCGGGCGAACGGGGAGGGGCGCGCATGACGGGGGACGACGGCCTGGCGATCAGGATCCGCGGGCTGCACAAGCGGTTCGGCGAGAAGTATGCCGTGAACGGTATAGACCTGGATGTGCCGTCCGGCAGCTTCTACGGCCTGGTCGGCCCGAACGGCGCCGGAAAGACGACGACGCTCAGCATGGCCACCGGGCTGCTGCGGCCGGACGCCGGCGAGGTCCACATCCACGGTGTCGACATGTGGCGGCAGCCGCTCGTCGCCAAGGCGATGGTCGGCGTGCTCTCGGAGGGCGTCCGCCTGTTCGACCGGCTCACGGGCCAGCAGCTCGTCGAGTACGCGGGGCTGCTGAGCGGGATGGACCGGCCGACCGCTCAGGAGCGCACGCACGATCTGCTTCAGCTGCTGGACCTCGAGTCCGCCGGCGGGACGCTGGTCGTCGACTACTCGGCCGGTATGACCAAGAAGATCGCGCTGGCCACCGCGATGGTGCACGCGCCGCGCGTCCTGGTGCTCGACGAGCCGTTCGAGTCGGTCGACCCGGTGTCGGCGGCGAACATCCGCGACATCCTCCGCACCTATGTCGACGGCGGCGGGACGGTCGTGGTCTCGTCGCACGTGATGGACCTGGTCGAGCGGATGTGCGATCACGTCGCCGTCATCTCTGCCGGCCGCGTCCTCGCCGCCGGATCGGTGGATGAGGTGCGCGCCGGATCGACGCTGGAGGACCGCTTCGTGGAGCTCGTGGGCGGCCGCCGGGTCGGGGAGGGACCGGAGTGGTTGCGACACTCGTAAAGCTGCGGCTCCTCGTCCTCCGCAACTCGTTCCGGCGCAGCACCAGCCAGCTGGTGGCCGTCATCATCGGCGCGCTGTACGGATTAGCCGGGCTCCTCGTGGTGCTCGGCGGGCTGCTGGCGCTCTCCCTCGCGCCGGCCCAGGTCGCCACCACCGTCGTCGTGCTCGGCGGGTCGGCCGCCGTGCTCGGCTGGGCCGTGTTCCCGCTGCTGCTGTCGGGTGTCGAGCAGACGCTGGACGCCGCGCACCTCGCCGTTTACCCGATCCCGCTGCGTCCGCTCATGCTCGGGATGCTGCTGAGCGGGGCGGTCGGCGTCGCCGGCGCAGCCACCACCATCGCCGGGATCGGAACGGCCCTGCCGTGGCTGCGGTCTCCCGGTGTCGCGCTGATCGCGGCGGTGACGGGCGTGCTCGGTGCCGCGACCTGCATCGTCGTCTCGCGCGCCGTGACGTCCGTTGCGAGCGGTCTCGCATCGGGCCGGCGCTTCCGGGAGGCGAGCGGGCTGCTCATCCTCGTCCCGCTCATCCTGGCCGGGCCGATCGTCATCGGCATCACCCGGGGTCTGCGGTCCTCGGCGGATGCGCTGCCGGGAGTGGCAGCGGGCCTCGGCTGGTCGCCGCTCGGCGCCGCGTGGGCCGTTCCCGGGGCCGTCGCCGCCGGCGACGTCACCGGCGCTGCACTCCGGCTGCTGATCGCGCTCGCGACCTTTGCGCTGCTCTGGATGGTGTGGCGCTGGGGTCTCGCACGCTCGCTCGTCACTCCGGCACGCGCCTCCTCCCGGGTGCGGGCTCCGGGAAAGTCCGGGCTGTTCGGCGTGCTGCCGGGCACGCCGGCCGGCGCGATCGCCGCCCGCTGCCTGACCTACTGGTTCCGCGACCCGCGCTACCTCCGTCAGCTGCTCGTCGTGCCGCTGCTGCCCGCGGTCATGTGGTTCTACTCCAGCCTCAACCATTCAACCGGATACTTGTTCGCGGCGGGGCCGGTCGTCGCGTTCGCGCTCGGGATCGGGATGATCGCCGACGTCTCGTTCGACTCGACGGCGTTCGCCCTGCACGTCTCGAAGGCGGTCCCCGGCCGGGCCGATCGCTGGGGACGCGCGTCGGCCCTGCTGATCTTCGCGGTGCCGGCGGTCGCGCTCATCGGTGTCGGAGCCGCGGCCGTCAGGGACGACTGGCTTCCGGCGCCCGGACTGCTCGGGCTCTCGTTCGGGATCCTGCTGAGCGGCGTCGCGGTGTGCTCGGTGACCTCCGCGCGGTTCGTGTTCCCCGTCCCCGAGCCGGGCGACAACCCGTTCCGGTCCCGTCCGGGTGCGAACATCTCGCTGCTCGGCCCGACGTTCGCAGCCTGGGGCGTCATCGCGGTGCTGTGCCTTCCCGAAATCGCGCTCCTGGTCGTCTCCCTGGTCACCCGCCAGGCGGTGTGGGGCTGGCTCGGGCTTGCGGTCGGCGTGGTGCTGGGCGCGGTGTTCCTGGTGCTGGGGGTGCGGCTCGGGGGTCGCGTCCTGGATGGGCGCGCGCCGGAGCTGCTGCTGCAGCTGCGCAAGGACGGCTGAGGCGACATTCGTGACGAATGTCTCCTCTCGCCGCCTCCAGGGCGACATTCGTGACGAATGTGGCTTTTCACGGCATCCAGGGTGACATTCGTGACGAATGTGGGCGGGGCCAGGGACGGGCTCAGCCGGCGAGGGTCTGCTCGCAGGCGAGCAGGGTCACGCCGACGCTCCAGGCGTGGGAGAGCGTCAGCAGCATCCCCTTCGGCTGGAAGCACTTCGTCTGGTAGTACCGCTCGCTGACCATTCCGCGGTAGGCGTTGAAGTCGCCGTCCTCACGGGCGATGAACTGCCGGAAGCAGGCGAGGGTCTCGTCGGCGCGCCCGGCGTAGTGGGGGTCGCCGAGGGCGGCCGAGAGCTCGCGCAGCTCGCCTGTGCAGACGAGTCCGTACGCGTGGAGGTGCTGGTTCGACGGCGACGCGTTGTCCGCGCCGCGGGAACGGAAGCCGTACGCCCCCAGGAGCGTGTGCTCGGGGAACGTGACGTCGTAGCTGTAGCGGAAGGTCAGCATCCAATCGGCGGCGCGCCGGGCGACGTCCAGCCAGCGCGGGTCGCGGGTCGCGCGGTGCAGGGCGACGTAGGCCATCACCGCCGCGTAACCGTCTTCGGAGGTCGGCGCGAGGTCGACGTCCTCCGGGGCGCCGTGGAGGAACTCCCGGTCGACGAACTGCTCGTAGTAGCGGCCTGCGGCGAGCGCGGCCCGGAGGTAGCGGCCGGAGCGGCCGGCGGCCTCCACGAGTGCGGCGATCCAGGTGAGCCCGGACGCGCCCGACCACGACAGCACCTCACCGGTCTCGGCGTGATGCACCGAGCCGAGGTTGCCATCGGCGCGCTGACGTCGCACCACGGCGTCGAGGTTCGATCGGATGGCGTGCTCCCACTGGTCGTGCGGCGTCAGCGCCTGCGCGCGCACCAGGAACAGCGTCGCCTCGGCGAGCGTCCGCGAGTGCAGGCCGCGCTTCAGCTCGGTCCAGCTCTGCGTCCAGCCGTGGTCGCGGTACCAGACGCCCCAGAAGGTGCCCGAGGGCGAGAGGGATGCGGTGATGAAGTCGATGACGCGACGCGCTGCCTCCACCTCTTCGGCGCGCGCGGTGCGCAGACCATGCGCCAGCAGGGCGTACGCCCAGGGGATGCCGCTGACCCAGCCGACGTGCATCGCCTGCCGGTCGACGGTGAGTCCGTCGCGGCCGCTCACCTCGCGGTCGAAGCCGACGGTCTCCAGCAGGACTCCGGGATCGGGGTCGTAGTGCCAGGTGAGCAGTCCGTCGGCCGTGAGGTCTGCCGCGGTGGCCACATCCACCCAGGGCTCGAGGGGCGCGGCCGGCACCGACTCGGCGTGCAGGGCGCGCAGGATGGGCGCATAGGCGTGGCGGGACGGCTCCAGCTCGAAGACGCGCAGTTCGAGCTCGACGACCTCATCCGGCTCGAAGCGATGGGTCGCGGCGTCGGCCGGCCGGGGACGAGCATCGCCGTAGTACGTGACGGGGTACTCCCGGTAGGGGAAGCGGATGCCCAGGGTGGCGTCGCCGGTGGCCGGGTCGTGCGCGAGACCGAGTCCGGTGAGCCCGAGGGGTGACGTCTCGGCGGCGGCGAGCGCGAGGCCGCCTCGTCCCGAACCCGCCCAGGCGAACACGGCCGGCGTGGCGGCCCGGTCGGCGCGGAACTCCCAGGCATCGCTGACCAGAGCGGCCTGCTGCTCGGCGGAGTCGGCGCCGATCTCGAAGCGCGGGAACGCGCGCGCGTTCCCGGCCGGCCGGTTCTCGCCGTAGAACGCACCCGGGATGAGCCACCACGGATCGTCCGCGTCAGCCACCACGGCTTCGGCCAGCACCGACGCATCCACCGCCTCGCCGCCGCCATAGGAGACACGCAGCCGCAGCGTCCATCCGATCTCCGCCTGCTCCCACTCCTCCTGCACCTCGAACGCGCCGACGGGTCCGGGGACGGTGCCGGGGACGGTGCCGGGAAGGGTGCTGGGCACGACGGTCACGCGGATCCGGGGATGCGCGCTCACGAGAGGGGGCGCTCGATCAGGTCGACCTCGCGCACCGGCTCCGCGGGGTCGGCCGGCACCACGAACGTCCGCAACTGGGACGGACCGAAGTCCTCCTCGATCGTGCGTCCGAGGAGGGGCAGCTCGATGCGGGAGCGTCCGCCTTCGCCGCGCGTCTCGACGGCGCGCACGACCACGTCCGCTCCGCCGGGAGCAGCGGTCGCATCCTCCGTGCCCTTCAGCGCGGTGACCATGACCGCAGATCCGCCGTCGCTCGCGAACGAGTTCACCGGAGGCAGCATGCCGTCGTGGAACGACTCCTGCATGGCTCGCACCGGATTGCCGAGGACGAGCGCACGACGGACCGGGTCGGCCGTGCGCCAGTCGCCGCCGTGCGGCACGAGCTCGTACCGGAAGCGCTGGATGCCCTGATCCTGGAACGAGTAGATCCCGTCCGGGTCGAGCAGCCGCGGGTCGTGCCACGAGTAGACCGGGCTGCGAACCGCCGTGACGCCGATGCTCGGCTGCCGGCCGTTCTCGTCGGACCCGGGCGACACGTCGTAGGCGTGCTTGTTCGTCGTGACCACGGTCAGGCCCGCGGGCGTGCCGTCGACCGTGCCGCTGAGGTCGACCCACGACTGCGCCGGCTCCTCCGCGCCGTCCACGGGACGCTCCAGGTGCCCGAACGGGATCTCGTACGTCGCCGCCGGGTCCTCCAGGACGGTGGGGAAGCGCAGCTTCAGCAGGTGCGCCCGCTCCCGCCAGTCCAGCGTCACGTCGACGCGGAGGACGGGCGAGTCGTGGTCCAGGAGGAGCTCCTCCACCAGAGTGGATGCGCCCCAGCCGCGCTCGATCCGCACCCGCGATCGCAGCGGCCCCGTCTCGCGCACGACGATCCGCTTCAGCTCCATGGTCGCGCCCGGCCACGCATAGGAGATGACGCGGTGTCCCCAGGTGTCGGTCGGATCGTCATTGACCTGGGTGTGCTGCGCGCCGTCGACCCCGGCCATCAGATCCACGCCGGTCGCTTTGTCGAGGTAGGACGAGATCCAGCCCGTCCCCTGGTCGATGCGGATGCGGACGTGGTCGTTCTCGAGCGTGTGCCCGGTGACCGTCAGCGCACCCGAGGCGGCACCGGGACCGGCGCCCGGCCGTAACCGGTACAGGCGGTAACCGAGCGCCGGGACGTCCGCCCGGAACACCACGGCGCCGCGCGAGACGTCGTCCGTCGTCGCCGTCGACTGGGAGCTCTGGAAGAGGACCGCGTCGCCCTTCTCGTCGACCACGTGCACGCCGGCGCGCTGGCCGCCGTACTGGAAGTCGACATCCACCGACACCGGCCAGGGGTGCGGATTGAAGACGATGACCGGCTGCGTGCCGTCCTCGCGATCGACCTGCACCTGGCGGGCGATGACGTTGTGCGCCCGGGTGACGATCCGCTTGGAGATGGCTACGGCCTCCCCCAGCTGGTCGCGCGCGTCGTCGTACGACGGCTCGATCGCCGAGCCGGGGAGGATGTCGTGGAACTGGTTGAACAGCACCTGCTTCCACGCCGTCTCCAGCTGGTCGCGCGGGTACGCGACGCCGTCGCTCGCGGCGACGACGGCCGCCCAGCGCTCGGCGTTCAGCACGGCGAACTGGGCGCGGCGCTGCCAGGCCTTGATCCCGGAGTGCGACGAGTAGCAGCCGGGCGCGTGGTGCTGCAGGTCGTCGCGGTGGACCGGGAGCGCGTCCAGGAACGCCTCGCCCCGGCCGAGCACCTCGTCGAAGTAGGTGCGTGGTGAGGACATCGTCATCCTTCCGAAGGAGCCCATCCGGTCGTACCGGTGGATGGACTCGATGTTGGCGATCGTCGGCCCGCCGCCGTGGTTGCCCACCCCGTAGAAGACCATCGCGGCTGCGTTCTCGCCGAAGCCGACCCTGCGGTCGAGCGCCGCCAGCGACTTCTCCGTCTGGCCGTCGACGGAGCCGCCCGGGCTGCCGTATTCGAACGGGATGCGGTAGGCGAGCACCCGGGAGCCGTCCGGCGCCTCCCACCAGAACAGCGACAGCCCGAAATCGGACTCGTGCGGGCCCGGGCGCAGGAACGTGTACGAGTCCATGCCCTGCCCTCGGAGGATCTGCGGCAGCATCGCATTGTGGCCGAACGGATCGACGTTCATCCCGACCGTCGCAGGGATGCCGAAGCGCGACTCCAGGTAGCGCTGGCCGTACAGCCCCTGCCGCACGAAGCTCTCGCCCATCGGCATGTTGTTGTCCGGCTCGACCCACCAGCCGCCGACGTTGACCCAGCGGCCCTCGGCGACGCGGCGCCTGATCTGCTCGAACAGCTCGGGATCGGACTCCTCCACCCAGCTGAGCAGCACGATCTGGTCGCAGGTGAAGACGAAGTCCGGGTACTCCTCCATCCGCTGGATGGCGGACCGGAACGTGGCGCGCGCCTCCTGGTAGCCCTCCTGCCACGGCCAGAGCCAGACCGGGTCGAGATGGGCGTTGCCGATCATGTGGAGGGTGCGCTGGGGAGTCGCCGTGGGCCGCTTCTCCCGCGGGAGGTCGCGCGGCTGGCTCCCGGCGGGCGCGTTGGCGACGGGGGCGGCGGGGGCGACCGGGGCGACGGGGGCGGCGGCGTCCGCCGAGCTCTGCCCGGGAACGCTCTCCCGCGGGTGCTGCGCCGCATCCACCGCGACCTTCTCCGGCGTCTCTCCGCCGGCTCTCGGAGTGTCGACCGGAGAGCTGCCGGAGCTCGTGGCGCGGGTGTCCGGGGTTGTCACAGTGCGTACTCCTCGTCGCCGTCGGCCCACGCATCCACGATCTCAGAGAGCACGTGGAGCATGAAGGTGTGGAATTCCTGGATCCGCGGGGTGGTCGTGGATGGGCTCAGCAGCGCGTAGTCGGCGAACGCCCGCGCCGGCCCGCCGTCGCCTCCACCGAACAGCACCGTCGTGGCTCCGGCGGACTTCGCCGCTTCGAGCGCTGAGACGATGTTCGCACTCCGCCCGCTCGTGGTGAAGGCCGCGACCACGTCGCCCGGGCGGGCGAGGCCCAGCACCTGGCGGGAGAAGACGTCGTCGTAGGAGTAGTCGTTGGCGATGCAGGTCATCGTGGTGGGGTCGGTGCTCAGCGTGACGGCGCCGAGCGGCCGCCGGTCGCGCTTGTAGTGCCCGATGATCTCGCCCGTGAAGTGCTGGGCGTCCGCGGCGCTCCCGCCGTTGCCGAACGTGTACAGGATGTGTCCGCCGGCGAACGCGTCGCAGAGCAGCCTCCCCACTTCGCGCAGCGTCGGCAGCACCTGCTCGCCCTGCTCGGCGACGTGGATGTGCGCCTCCAGCTGTTCATGCATCCACTCAGCCACGGTGGTCTCCCTTGCGGTCGGCTGCGCCGGCACCGGCGAGCTGGTCGAGTCGGTCGAAGGCGACAGCCCCGGCGCCGACGACGCAGACGACGTCGCCGAGGCCCGCGAGGACGACGGTGGATGCGGCGGCCGCCGGCGCCATGGCGGCAGCCGCGACGCGCTCCCGCACAGGGACGACGAGGGCGTCGCCGGAGCGGGTGACGCCTCCGCCGAGGACGACGAGGTCGGGCTCGAACACGTTGACGAGGTCGGTCAGGGCGATGGAGAGCGCGTCGACCGTCTCGTCCCAGAGCTCGGTCGCCAGCGCGTCGCCCTGGGCTGCGGCCGCGACGACGTCCTCCGCGCGCACCTCGGCCAGCTGCGCGAGCGAGGAGTCCGCACCCCGCTCGGCGACGGCCTCGCGGGCGCGCTGGGCGATCGAGGTGCCCGACGCGTACCCCTCGAGGCACCCGCGCCGGCCGCAGAGACACGGACGGCCGCCCGTGCGCACGAGGACGTGGCCGAACTCGCCGCCGTTGCCCGCAGCACCGCGGTGCAGCCGGCCGTCGATGACCGCGCCTCCGCCGATCCCCGTGGAGATCGTGAGATACACCATCGTGTCCGCGTCGCGGGCGGCTCCGTACCGGAACTCGCCGAGTGCGCCTGCCGTCGCGTCGTTCTCGAGCACGGCCGGGACCCCGAACTCGCGCTCGGCGAGCTCGACGATCGGCAGATCGATCCAGCCGGGAAGGTGCAGCGGCCCTGTCAGGACGCCGGTCTTGGCGTCGAGCGGCCCACCGCAGGAGATGCCGACGGCGTCGACGCGCCGGCCGGATTCCGCGATCGCCCGATGGCCCATCGCGAACAGTCTGGGAACGATCGCACCCGGACCCTCCTCTCGGCGGGTGGGCTCGACCGTCAGTGCATGGGTTCGTCCGTCCTCCGTGACCACACCGACGGCGAGCTTGGTGCCGCCGATGTCGAGTGAGAGGACGGCGCGGGGGCCGTCTGCCATCATGTCCTTCCAAGGGAGGTACGACCGCGCCTGCGCTGGTGGATCGTGTGGGATCGTTCCCACAGATACTAGGCCGGACGCCCCCGAGCGGTCAACACGGCAGGCCGCCCGCCTCCGAAAACGACGTGCTCGTCTACGCCGGCACCACTTTTTTAGTGGTACATTATTAGGTACTACTTCGAATGAATGGGGACGCCATGACGGCGATCACAGCAACCGATGCTCGTAAGGGGCTGTTCGGGTTGATTCAGCAGGTCAATCAGGATCACACGGCGGTGGAGGTCGTCTCCAAGCACGGCAACGCGGTCATCATGTCCAAAGAGGACTACGACGCGATCACGGAGACGGCATACCTCCTGCGCAACGCGGCGAACGCGGAGCGTCTTCTCGAGTCGATCGAGCGGGCGCGGCGTGGAGAGTTCGAGAAGCACGGCCTCCTCGACGCATGAGCCGTGAGCTGGCCTTCGACGCCCACGGATGGGATGACTACCTCTACTGGCAGACCCAGGACCGCAAGACGCTGAAGCGGATCAACGCCCTGATCGCGGACGTCCTGCGGGATCCGTTCCTGGGCATAGGCAAGCCCGAACCCCTGAAGCACGTCCTTTCCGGCGCGTGGTCACGGCGGATCGATGAAGCGAATCGCCTGGTCTACTTCGTATCCGACACCCACATCGTCGTTCTGCAGGCCCGCGAGCACTACTGAGGAGTCAACGAGCGCCGGCCGAGTGGATGGTGTCGGCGACGGCGTCGGCGGCTTGGCCGTAGCGGACGGTGCCGATGGTGACGTCGGCGGCCAGGCGCTGGCGCTTGCGTGCGACGTCGGGTGCCTGCACGGCGAAGCGCAGGCAGACGGTCTCGTGCGGGGCGGCGAGCGCCGACGCCCGGGGCGGGTCGCTCCATCCTTCGGGCGTGACCAGGTCGGCTGCGATCTCGCGCTCGTCGTCGTAGGGGTTCACGACGACCACCTCGTACTCGAGCGCTGCTCCCGGCGGCACCCGCTGGTAGAAGGGCTCGAGGAGCACGACGTTCCCGTCCGCCGGCGGCAGCATCCCGTCGTCGGGCAGGAGACCGTCGTGGATGTCCGCGAGCTCGTCGCCCTGCTCGGTGAGCAGCTGCAGGTAGTCCTCGTCCACTTCGCGGCCCTGCCAGTGGCCGGTGATCATGAGACCCGGGGCGACCCGCCGGTACAGCGCTGCGCTCTGGATGAAGTCGTCGCGGCGGAACCGGTTGCGGTACTGATAGTTGAGGATCTCGCGCTGCACCCCGAGGCGCCCCTCCGCCGTCTGCTGGTCGCCCGTCGCCAGCACTCGCACGCCGTCCACCTCGAACTCGAATGCGGCCGCGTAGAGGGTGTGGCCCGGCAGCTCGTGGGTGACGATCTCGTACTCGCGCCAGCGGACGGTCTCGCCGAGACCGAGCACGCGGTCCGCGGGGATGGGCTCGAACCACTGGCAGGGCAGGTCCATCCGCATCGGGTCGGCCATGACCGGCGCCACGTTCTCGGGAAGCCAGACCTCCGTGCCCTCGACCTCGCGCAGCAGGTTGAAGCCGGCGATGTGGTCGTCGTGGTAGTGCGTGCCCAGCACGACCTCCACGGACGTGACCCCGAAGTCGCGCTTCAGAGCAGGGAGGGAGGCGAGCCACGGCCGGCGGGCGGCGCGATCCGTCCCGGCGGGCCAGCCGGTGGACATGTCGTAGCCGTAGTCGATGAACAGCGCGGCGCCGGAGTCGCTCAGCAGGACGTAGACGCAGGAGTTGGCGGTGCGGTTCAGGAGCAGGTGGTCGGTGAGGCGGACGAACGGACGCTCCAGCCAGTCGCGGAGGTCCCATGGGTTGGTGCGACGCGAGTCGACGTACCCGCTCATCCGTCGGGCGAGCTGCTCGAGGGCGTCGATCGCGTCGGGCATCGGCTCGCCGTGCGACGGCAGCAGGATGGTCGGCTCCTCCTCCTGCAGGAGCATGCAGGAGAGCACGTTCATCGCCGGGCCCTCGTTCTCGGTGTAGGACCACTGGGTCGCCGCGAGGGACCACACCTTGCCGGGCGCGTAGATGAGGTCGCCGGTGAAGGCGACCCGGGCCGGCTGCTCCCCGCCACCGCGCTCGACGAGGTAGGTGACCGAACCCATCGTGTGGCCGGGTGTCGGGACCGTCTTCACGTGGATGCCGCCGAAGACGGCCGAGCGGTACTCGGGCACGGTGCCGGCGATGGGCACGGGGTCGAGCAGCGAGAACCGGTCCTGCCGGAGGTTGTAGTCGTTGTAGAGCGCCCGCGCGGACCACATCTCGTCGACGCGGGCGAACAGGTCCTGCTCCACCGGAGGAACGAAGACCGGGATGCCGGCGGCGATCGCTCGCGGAAGGCCCTGGCCCTGGTCCCTGTGGTGGTGGGTCATCAGGATGGCGTCGAGCGTCTCGAGGCCGAGCTCGCCGAGGTGGTCCAGCACGTCGCCCGAGCCGAAGTCGATCGCGATGGCACCGCCCGCAGCGCCGGCGGCACCCGCCGCACCCGCAGCGCCGGCCGCACCCTCCACCGTCACCACATACACGTTGCAGGTGTCCACGAACCGGTGGACCCCCGGCGCCACCTGCGTGAACGCGCTCATACGGCGGTCGGCTCCTTCGCGGCGCGTTCGCCGCGGGCCGCGCGGTAGCCGCGCCACAGCGCGGCGATCTCGTCGAGGTCCGCATCGGTGACGGTCTCGCGGCTGTTGTCGATCGACTCGACGTAGTAGAGCGCCGGCACACCGAGCTCCGGCTGGAGGCGCGCGTAGGCGAGCCACTCCTCCCGGTTCGGCATCGGCCACTGGTCCGTGTCGATCGGGTGTCCCGGGAGGGACGCGGCGGCGATGTCGTGGCGGTACCGCAGCTGGTCGCCGACGGGGACCGGGTCGCCGTGCACCGAGTCCTCCAGCACGTCGTTGAGGCGCACCATGCCGGTGACGTCCGAGAACGAGGGATGCACGGTGTGCGTCACGACGAGGGCGTCCGGCTTGATCGCGCGAGCGGCGTCGTGGATCGTCTTGACGATCGCGTGCAGCCCCGCCACCCCCCAGACGCCGTCGGCGTGGGTCCGCAGGGTGACGCCGGAGGGCGCCCGCTGCGTGAAGTCGACCTTGAAGCCGTCGGCGTCGAGGCCGTCCGGCGACAGCATCCGCGTCACCTGTCCGGCGAGCGCCTCCAGGTAGGCGGGGTTGGAGGGGTCGACCGCGACCGGTCGGCCGAAGGGGTCGCGAACGGTGAGCTCCGGTGGCAGCCCCGCCGGGTCCCAGGCCTTGAACCAGAGCAGCACGCGCTGTCCGGCGGCGTGGCGCTCGTCGATCCACCCGCGCAGATCGGGCCACTTCTCGGTGTCGACCGCATTCGTGCCGTAGTCCGCCTGCCAGCGGTCGTCGATGACGATGGTGCCCGGGTGGATGCCGCGCTCGGCCAGGCGGCGCAGCCACCGGTCGTACAGGTACTGCCGGGCGAGGTCCGGCGCGAAGGCGGCGCCCGTGGGAAGGACGAACCCCTCCGGATCGTCCGTCGCCAGCGCCTCGCCCTCGTGGCTCATCCGCACGGCGAGGGCGCACTGCGCGCCCCAGCCGCAGAAGATCGGCTCGTGCCACCAGTCCGCGCCCTCCGGAGCAGGCGCCGCCCAGCCGCGCGCCGCGAGGTCGTCGCGGTAGTCGCGGATGGCGCTGAGCGGAGCGCCGGCCGGGCGCAGCACGAAGTCGGGGGACACCCATCCGCCTGCCTGCACGCGCGTGTGCCCCTCGTACGTGAGCCGGAACAGGAAGCCGCCGTCGATCGCGTCGTAGCGGAACGTGGTGAAGCCGAGCTGGGCGACCGGCGCGACGACGGAGACCCCGAGCCAGTCGCCGACCGGCATGTCGGTCGGCCCGTGCGCAGCGGTGCCCGGGATGAACGGGCGGCCCAGCGCGAAGAGGAGCGGCGGCGGCGAGAAGATCCCGTGGAGACGGCCGGGCTCCGCATCGCCGACGACGCCGAGCTGCGCCTGCGTATTGGAGGGCCGGACCACCTGGATGGGCTCGGTCGGGGTCGGCACGAACACCGACGGGAAGCGGATGCCCGAGCGGAACGTCCCGGACGCGCCGGTGGGCAGGACCGCCTGGCCGCCGAAGATCGTGAGGTCCGCGATCCGGGCGTCGTCCTCCTCGGTCGTCACCTCGATCCGGGCGCGCACCTCGCCGGGGGTGCAGTGCAGCACGACGGCCTTGGTCGCCCAGGCGCTGGAGTCCATCAGCACGGTGACCTCGACGGTCCCGTCCGCGCGCTCCTCGACGGTCACGGCCGTCGGCCCGGAGGACTCGTCGGGCACGCCGACGCGGTCCACGCTCGCGAGGAGCGAGAGGTCGCTCCACAGCTCGCCGTCTGGGCCGGCGATGGTGGCGCGCGGCCGGGCGAGGGCCACGCCCAGCGTGTAGGCCGGGGCGACGAGCACCACCTCGGTGGCGTGGCGGGTGACGGTGATGTCCTGGATGGTCTGCATGGTCCTCGGTGTGGGGGGAGTGGTGGGTCACCGGGCGGCGAGCGCTGCCACGGAGCCGGCGGTGAGCGGGCCGTCCGCACCCGTGGTGCGGATGCGGAATCCGGGTTCGGGGCCGAACCGGACCTGGAGGGTGGCGCGCTCGTCGCCGAGCACCCACTCGAGTTCGAGGGTGCCGTCTGCCTCCACACGGTAGCCGAACCCGCCGCCGAACGCGGGATGCGTCGACCGCAGCCGGACGAGCGCGAGTTGCGCGCGGGTCACCTCGGTGGCGAGCGCGGCCTCCACCTCGTCCGGCGTGTACACGTGGCGGTTGACGTCGCGGCCCTGGCCGGTGCGCTGGAACAGGGCAACGTCATCCAGTCCCCCGAGCAGCCCGACGTAGTAGAGCTGCGGGCGGCCGGGGAGCCACAGCTGCACCGCGCGGGCGAGCAGGTAGCGGTTCGCGTCCGCGCCCAGGACGGAGAAGAAGGTGGCGTTGATCTGGTGCGGGAGGCTCATCCAGGCCGGGATGACGGACGCGATCGTGGAGTGCCCGCGCGTGGCGACGGCGGCCCGCTCGAAGATCGCCGCCATCTCGGCCTCGTCGATCAGGCCGGGGAGATCGCCGGCGGGACCAGCGTCGATGATGCCGATGCCGTCGTGGGTGTCGAGCACGGTGATGGCGTTCCGCGGCCGGATGCGGAGCCACTCCAGCAGGCGGTCGGAGGTCCCGGTGCCGAGACTGTGGAGCAGGAGCGGGGCGAGGGCGAAGTCGTAGACGTCGTCGACGAGCGGGGCGATCGCGAGCTGCTGCGTGTAGTGCGCGTGCACCTCGACCAGTACGCGGAGGCCTTCCGCACGGGCGAGCGAAACGATCTCGCGGACGAACCCGAGCGTCTCCGACGTCATGAAGCTGTCGGTTCCCGGCGTCTTGACCGCATACCCCACCGCGTCGAGCCGCACGGTGCTGACCCCGCCGGCGCGGAGCGTGGCGAGGATGCGGCGGAGGTAGGCGCGCGCCCGGTCGTTCGCCACGTCGAGATCGACCTGGCTGGGGAGGAACGTCGTCCAGACCAGGCGGCGGCGCCCGTCCGCCATGCGATAGGCGGTGAACGGAAGGCCGGGCCGCGGGCGGTAGAAGGCGGTGATGTCGGCCTCGGAGGCGCCGTCCGGGAACACGGTGCCGAACGTGAGGAACATGCCGTCGTGCGCGGACTGCTCGCCGCGCGCCAGCCAATCCACGAACTCCGCGGACTCGCTGGACACGTGGTTGACGATCAGATCGGCCGTGACCTCGCGGCGGGCCGCGATCGCGCGGACGTCCTCCCAGGTGCCGAGACGCGGGTCGACGGTGCCGTGGTCGATCGGGTCGAACCCGGCGTCCGCGCCGTCGAAGGGCACGAAGAACGGCAGGATGTGCACCCCGCCGAAGTCGCGCAGCGGGCCGTCGAGCAGAGCGCGGAGCCGCGGCAGGTCGCCGCCCAGCCGGTCGGCGTAGGCCAGGAGCTCGACGCGCGTCATGCGCGGGCTCCGCGCGGCTCGTCCGGGGAGGGCCCGCCGGACCCGGGAGGCGACGGGCGGTTCGCGCTGGCGTCCGGCGATCGCGGGTCCGACGGGGTCGATGCCTCGGCCAGCCGGGCGACGCCGCCGGCCGGGGAGGTGAGCACGGGCACGTCGACGCCCGCGGCCTGCGCTGCGGCGGCCATCGACGCCTGAGCGAGGACGATGACGCGCGCGCGTTCCGCGCCCCCGACGGGACTCGCGGCAGCACGGACGGCCTGCGCGATGAGGCGGTCGTGGCCGGCCTGGTCGCCCGCCGCGCGCGTAGCCGCGGCACCTCCGACGACGGTCGCCGTCACCGTGGCCCGGACGCCCCGGGCTGCCGCCTCGCGCTCGATCAACCGCGTCGTGGGCCCGAGCGTCGCGGTGTTCGTCGCCAGCACCGCGATCCGCCCTCCCGCGAGCCCGGATTCGCCGGAGGGTGGTGTGGAGGCGAGGAGCGCGACCGCTTCGGCGGCCATGGCGGCATCCACGCGGATGACGGGGACGGGGAGGGCGCCGGCCGCGTCCTCGGCCGCCTCCCCGATCGAGGAGCACGTGACCAAGATGACGTCGGCTCCCGAGTCGGCGAGGTGACGCAGGTGGGAGGCGACGCGCTCGCGGACCGCTGGCGTGACGCCCTCGGCGATGGCGGTCTCGAGCATCCATGCGTCCACGAGGTGAATGCGGCGCGCGCCCGGGAGGGCCTCCCCGACGAGCGTGTCGAATGTCGCCGCGAGCGCGGGGACGGTGTGCAGCAGCCCGGCGATCATCGCGCCTCCCGCCACGGCCGGGCCTCACGGTCGACGACCTCGATCAGCGCCTCGAGCCGCGGGACCGACAGCTCGCGCAGCGCGGACGGCACGTCGCCGCGCCCGACGACGTCGCTCCAGAGCGCACGGCCGGCGAGGAAGCCGCTCGCGCCGGCCCGGCACGCCGCCTCGACGGCCGGAAGGAACGCCGTGCGGTCGACGCCCTGCGACAGCACCACCCAGGGACCGGTGATGGAGGCGTTCAGCCGCTCGCTCTCCAGCTGCTGCTCCTTCGCGTCGCCGGTGCCCGACAGCGGCACCTGCACCTTGTAGAGGCTCTGGCCCGACGGCGACAGCTCGGCGGCCGCCTCACGGATGGCCGCATCCAGGTCCCAGCTGCCGGCATCCAGCTCTTCCGGAGTGGCCCGCACCACGGGTTCGAGCACGGAGAGCACACCGCGGGCCCGGCACTCCTTGACGAATCGCTCGACGAGCCGGACGCGCTGCTCGCGCGCGGCGTCGCGCCGCCAGATCACGAGCAGCTTCAGCGCGGCGACGCCGGCCAGGTCGGTCTGCGTGAGCACGACGTCGTCGAGCGCGGTCTCCTCCACGGGACCGCCGTCCTCCTGGGTCAGCTCATCCGCGGCGAGGATGAGGCCGGTGCGATCCGGGAGGATGTCGCGGACGGACTCGAAGCCGTAGTGCCGGTCGATCAGGAAGCCGGACGCGAGCGGGCCCAGGGCCTCGGCGACGTCCAGCTTGAACCGGATCAGCACGTCGTCGTCGGGACGCCCGGCGCCGGCCAGGTCGAACATGTGGCGGAGGCTCTCCCGCTGGTCCATGGCGACCATCGCGAGGCCGCCGGTCGGGCGGGCGATGGCGTCGAGGTCGAGCGGGGGCCGGGTGACGGGGTCGGTCATCGGGATTGAGGTTCCTTGTCGTGGAGGGCCGCCGCACGGACGAAGGCGTCCAGCAGGGCCGGATCGCCCGCGGAGGCGACGCTGTCGGCACTGCGCAGCGGCAGTGTGGTCGTGAGGCCGGCCACCCGGTGGGCGGCCAGCATGGCGGCGCCGGTCGCGACCGGCTCGGCGGCATCCACCCGGCGGAGCACGCCGGGGACGACGCGCTGCTTGAGCCGCCACCAGGCGCCGTTCGCGGCACCGGGTCCGCCGAGGAGGACGAGTTCCGGATGCCGGGGACCGGCGAGCCGCGTCTGGGCCGCATCCATCCAGGCCAGGTGCAGCGCGAGACCGGTGAGGACGGCGGTGAGCGTCGTTGCGGGGTCGGCGAGCGAGGCGCGGGATGCGCGGGATGCGCGGGATGCGCCGGCTGCCGCGTTCGGGATGCCCGGGAGCGAGGCGGGTTCGCCTCCTGCGAGGTCGACGAGTCGCAGCGCGGCGCCCCGGTCGGGCTGCGGCGACTGGCGGCCGCGGAGGTACGGCAGCAGCACCGTGCCGATCGGGTCATCCGCGAGTCCCGCCGCGCTCTGAAGGGTCTCGCGCCGATCCGCGCCGGGGAGCAGTTCGGCGAACGCCCACTCGACGAGCGCGCCGGCCGTGGGATTGCCGGCCAGCAGCGTCTCGTACCGGCCGTCGACCGAGCGCGCCAGGCTCATCCCCTGGTGGAGCGCCTCCTCGCGGGACACACCCTCGACGACGCGGAGCAACGCCTCCGCGGTGCCGACCGAGTCGGCCGCCTCCCCCGGCTCGCGGATCCCCGCCGCCCAGGCGCCCACCGCGTGATCGTGCCCCGCAGCGATCACCGGCAGGCCGTCCGGGAGGCCGAGCGCTGCCGCGGCAGGCGTGGTCAGCCTTCCCGCGACCTCGCCGGGGAGTGCGACGCGCGGGAACCGCTCCGGGGTGAGACCGGCGAGACCGAGCAGCTCGGTGTCGAACTCGGTGGCCAACCCGTCACCGGGTGCGGGAAGCCGGTACGCCATCGTCCGGGCCGCGAGGGTGTGATCGGTGACCGGCTCTCCGGTCAGCGCCGCGATCACCAGCCCGTCGGCGCCGAGCCAGCTCGCGTCGGCGATCCGGCCATCCCCGTCGTCGGCCAGCCGGAGCCAGTGGGTGAGCGGCGACTTGGCCGGGGCCGGCACGCCGGTGGCGGTGTAGAGCGCCGAAGCACCGGCCGCCGCTACCAGCCGATCGGCGGTCGCCGCATCGCCGTCGGACCAGCGGAGGAGGTCGCCGCGCGGGGCGCCGTCCGGGGCGGTCAGGCATCCCGTCTCGCCCATGGAGGCGACGCCCAGAGCCGCGACCGGGTACGGACTGTCGGCTGCGATCTCCCGGATCGCCCCGAGCACCACGGCCTGCAATCCGGCTCCGGTGTCTGCCGTGGCCACGGTCACGATGCGCTCCTCCCGAACGCCGTCGTCGCCGAGCACGGCCAGCACCACCTTGGTGTTGGTGGTGCCGACATCCACGCCGAGGGCGGCGAGAGGAGGGGAGGTCACTGCTCCATTCTGTTCACTTCCGAACATTCACGTCAAGATTTGTCCGATTATTGACAAGCAGTGCGAGCAGCCGCTTGGATGGACGGGTGCGCTACACCGACGCTCCCGCCCGCCGCGACGAGCTCCTCCGCCGCCTCTCGGCGGAGGGCTACGTCTCGTCGTCGCGCGTCGCCGAGGAGCTCGGTGTGTCGGAGATGACGATCCGCCGCGACCTGCGCCAGCTCGAGAGCGACGGACTCGCCCGCCGGGTCGTCGGCGGCGCCAGCCTGCCCAATCTCGGCCACGGCCGGCCGTTCGATGAGCGCGCGGTGACGGGAAGCGGCGAGAAGCACGCGATCGCCGAGACCTGTCTCGACCTCCTCGACGGCGCTGCGACCGTCGCACTCGACGCGGGCACGTCGGTCGCACCCCTCGCCGGGATGCTGCGGTCGGGCACGACCATCCTCAGCCACTCCCTTCCGGTCATCCAAGCGGCCATCGAGCGGGACGATGTGGAGCTGGTCGGCGTCGGCGGCGTCTACCAGAGCGAGACGCGCAGCTTCGCCGGCGCCGCCGCCCGCCGCACGATCGCCGACTACTCGGTCGACGTCGCCGTCCTCTCCGCCACGGCGGTCGACAGCCGCGGCATCCTCTGCGCCAACGCCCTCGACGCCGAGCTCAAGCAGGAGCTGGCACGCGCCGCGCGCACCACGGTGCTGCTGGTCGACCACTCCAAGCTCGGTGCGCGGGCCCCGATCCGGGTGGGCGGCCTCGACCTCGTGGATGTGATCGTCACCGATGCCGGCGCCGATCCGGACGACCTGCAGGCCCTTCGCGACGCGGGCGCCACGGTTGTCATCGCGGGCGGAGCCGGCGCGCATCCGGTCGGCACCACTCGCCGCCGGCGGCGCGCTCGCGACGGCGTGTCGCGCCGACTCGACGGCGCGGAGAGCGACACGACCGAGGTCGGCACGGAGAGCGACACGACCGAGGTCGGCGTCTCATGATGCGGCTCGGCGTCGTCGCGGACGACGTCACCGGAGCGTGCGACCTGGCAGGCCGCGTGGTGGAAGCGGGCATCCCGGCCAGCGTTCTGCTCGGGACGCCGAGCGATTCCGCCCGCGGGGACCTGTTCCCCGCCGAGGGATCCGCGGCGGCGGTCGTCGCCCTCAAGGTGCGGACCGCCCCCGTGGACGAAGCGGTGGCCGCCTCGACCGAGGCGGCCCGCTTCCTGCTCTCCTCGGGTGCGACGCTGCTCTATCAGAAGTACTGCTCCACCTTCGACTCGACGCCGTCGGGGAACATCGGCCCGATCGCCGACGCCCTGGCCGAGATCGCCTCCGGGACGGATCGCCGGGATGCCGCCTCGACCGTCCGCACTGCCTCCGCCGTGAGCATCGGCACACCGGCGACACCGGGCGCGGGCCGCACACAGTACGAGGGCACGCTGTTCGTGAACGGCGTGCCTCTCGCGGAGTCGCCCATGCGCAGCCATCCGCTGACGCCGATGCGCGACTCGAACCTGATCCGGCTGCTCGCTCCGCAGACGTCCGCGCCGGTCGGCCTCGTGCGCTGGGAGGATGTCCAGCGCGGCGCGGAGGCTGTCGCGGCCCGAGTGGGCGACGGCCACATCCTCGTGGATGCGCTCACCGAGCACGACCTCGACATCGTCGCGCAGGCCGTTCTCCGCGTTGCGGAAGAACGACCGGTCGTCGCCGCCGGGGGTGCGGGCGTCGCGACGGCGCTTGCTCGCGTGTCGGTACCCGGCCGACCCTCGGCATCCGACTCCCCGGAGAAGGCCGACCGCCTCGTCGCCACCGCCGCCTCCGCGGTCTCCGCCGTCTCAGCCCCCGTCCTCGAGCACAGCGCGGACACCCTCCCGCCGGTGCCCGTGACGGGACGTCTCATCCTCGCCGGCAGTGCCTCGGCCGCGACGCGGGCGCAGATCGAGGCGTTCCGCGGCGAGCGCCACCTCCTCGATCCCCTGGCCCTCGCCGACGACCCGACGACGCTCGCGCGCCTCCGGGATGCGCTCGCCGCGCGTACGGACCGACGCGCGCAAGTCCTCATCCATGCCTCGCCGCACGTGGCCGTCGCGCAGCGCGAACTCGGCACCGAACGGGCCGCCGCCCTCCTCGAAGCAGCTCTCTCGGAGCTGGCGGCCTTCGCCGTCCACGAGCTCGGATACAGTCACCTGATCGTCGCCGGCGGCGAGACGTCCGGAGCGGTGACCGGCCGGCTGGGCATCACCCGCCTGCGCATCGGGGTGCAGGCCGCACCCGGCGTCCCGTGGGCGGTCACGACCAGCCCGGGCGAAGAGGGCGAGCACAGTGACCGCGGCGAACACCGCGACCGCGGCGAACACCGCGACCGCGGCGAGCACCGCGACCGCACCATCGCCGTGCTGCTCAAGTCCGGCAACTTCGGCGGTCCCGGTCTCTTCAGCGACGCGTGGGAGGTCGCACCGTGACCACGCCCGGCGACGCTCTCCGAACCCAGGAGCGGGAGGCGCGCGCGGCCATCGTGCGGGCGTGCCGTCATCTCTCGGCCGCTGGGCTCTCCCCGGGGAGCTCGGGCAACGTGAGCATGCGCGTCGGCTCCCGCATCATCGCAACGCCCACCGGACGGTCGCTGCGTTCGGTGACCGAGGAAGAACTGGCTGCGACCCCCGCCGACGGCGATGGCGCCCCGCGACCCACGAAGGAACTGCCGCTCCACGCCGCCATGTACGCCGCGCATCCCGAGGCGACCGCGGTGGTGCATCTCCACTCCCCGTCGGCGACGGCCATCGCCTGCCTGCCGCCCGGCGATGGCGGACTGGCGCAGCTGCCGCCGCTGACGCCGTACCGGGTGATGCGTCTGGGGGAGGTCCCGCTCGTCCCGTACGCGCGGCCGGGCAGCGCCGAGCTCGCGGCCGGGGTGGCCGCGGCCGCACCCCGGAATCCCGTACTCCTCCTCGCGAATCACGGTCCTGTGGTCGCGGCGCCGACTCTCGACGCGGCGATCGACCTCGTGGAGGAGCTCGAGACAGCGGCTCGGCTCACGCTCCTCCTCCGGCAGGCGCCGGCCGTCGCCCTCGATGCGGCTGCGATCGCCGCCCTCACTCCGCCGGGACGCTGAGCCGAGCCCCGAGCCCCGCCACCGACTCCCCGCCGGCCACCGCACTCCACCTCGCCGCTTCCACCGCTCGATCCCCCTCAGGAGCATCCCGTGTCCAGCGTCCGCGCTGCCCGTCCATCCCCGTCCGATCCGTCCGGTCCGTCCGATCCGTCGGGTCCGTCCGGTCCGTCCAGTCCGTCCAGTCCGTCCGCCTCGCCTCCGCCCTCCGGCCGTACGCCTCGCGGCTCCGGCATCCCGTCCGCACGGCCGTCCGAGCAGCACCTCGCCTCGGTCCCCCGGTTCCTGCTCTGGCAGGCGGCGCGGCAGCCGGCGACGCTCGGCGCCGGCGTGCTGTTCGGCGTCGTCTGGATGCTCTGCCAGGCCGTCTGGCCGTACCTGCTCGGCCGCGCCGTCGACGAGGGCGTCACGGGCGACACCGGCCGGTTGTGGTCGTGGTGCGGCGCACTGCTGGCCGTCGCCGCCGTGCAGGCCGTCGCGGGGATGCTGCGGCACCGCATGGCCGTGTCCAACTGGCTGCGCTCGTCGCTCGGTGTCGCGCGGCTGATCGGCTACCACTCGGCCGAGACCGGGCCGGCGATCACGGCGACCACCTCCTCCGGCGAGATCGTGGCGACCGTCAGCACCGACTCCCTGCGACTCGGCGCGATGTTCGACGTGACCGCGCGTCTCGGCGGCGGCGTCGTGGCGTTCATCGCGGTCTCGCTCATCATGCTGAGCGCGTCCGTTCCCCTCGGCCTCACCGTCGTGATCGGCGTCCCCGCCGTGGCGCTCGTGCTCGCGCTGCTGCTGCGTCCGCTGCGCGCCCGGCAGGCGGCGTGGCGTGAGGAGTCCGGCGGCCTCACCACCCTCGGCGCGGACACCGTCGTCGGCCTGCGCGTGCTGCGGGGCATCGGCGGCGAGCACGAGTTCGTCGAGCGCTACGCGAAGCAGTCGCAGCGGGTCCGGGCGGCCGGCGTCGGCGTGGCGAAGACGCAGAGCTGGCTGGACGGCCTCCAGGTGCTGCTGCCCGGAGCCTTCCTGGTCTTCATCGTCTGGTTCGGCGCACACCTCGCGGTCGAGGGAAGCATCACCCCCGGGCAGCTGACGGCCTTCTACGGCTACGCCGCCTTCCTCGTGCTGCCCCTGCGCACGGCCGTGGAAGCGGCGCAGACGTTCACCGCCGGCATCGTGTCGGCCCGCCGCGTGCTCTCCGTGCTGCGCACCCGGCCGGCCGCACGCGACGACGCGGAGACCGCCGCGGCGCCGGCATGGGGCTCCGCCATCGAGGACCTCGCCTCCGGCGTCGTCATCCAGCCCGGCCGGTTCACCGCGATCGTGGATGCGAACCCCGACGAGGCCGCCGCCATCGCCACCCGGATCGGACGCTTCGACGACGCGACGCTCCGCGAGGCGCCGGTGCTCTGGGGCGGCGTCGACCACACCCGCGTCCCGGTGCGCGATGTGCGCGAACGCATCGTCGTCAACGACGCCGACCCGCACCTGTTCGGCGGCCGGCTCCTCGACGGGCTCGACACGCTGCCCATCCGCGACCGCGAGTACACCGACACCTCGACGGGCCGGCTGCGCCGCGTCTCCGCCGCTCTGGATGCTGCAGCGGCGACCGAGACCGTGGATGCGCTCCCCGCCGGGGTGCACGAACGCGTGGCCGAGCGGGGCCGGACGTTCTCGGGCGGTCAGCGCCAGCGGCTCAGCCTCGCGCGCGCCCTGCTCACCGACGCGGAGGTGCTGGTGCTGATCGAGCCGACGAGCGCCGTGGATGCGCACACCGAGGCCCGGATCGCGGAGCGGCTGCGCGAGGCACGGGACGGTCGCACCACGGTCGTCGTCACCGCCAGCCCCCTGCTCCTGGACCGGATGGACACCGTCGCCGTCGTGAGGAAGGGACGCGTCGTCGGCACGGGCGGCCACCAGACGCTGCTGCGCCAGGAGGACGACTTCGGCGACCTGTACCGGGCCATCGTCTCCCGCACCATCTCCGCCGCCGAACCGGCGGACGGCGAGGATCTCGACGCTGCCTGGACCGGCTCCATCGACACGCTGTGGACGGCCACGCATCCCGTCAGCGCCCAGCGCCCTGCTCCGCCGGCGAAGAAGACGCAGCGGGCCAAGAAGGCGGACAAGCCGAAGAAGGCGGACAAGCCCAAGAAGGGACCGGGCGATGCTCCTTCCGATCGCTAGCACCCGAACCGTCCGGGCGACCGGAGCCCGGCTGATCCGCCAGCACCGGCGGGGCCTGTCGCTCGTCCTCGCGCTGCACACCCTCGCCGCGGTCGCCGGCCTCGCGGGCCCCGCCCTGATCGGCGTCATCATCGACGGCGTCACCGGCCACTCGCTCACCAGCGGCGGGATCGACACGATCGCGATCGTCCTGCTCGGTGCGATCGCCTGCCAGGCCGTCCTCATCCGCTTCGCCCAGCGCCAGTCGATGGTGCTCGGCGAGGGGGTATTCGCGCAGCTGCGGGAGGAGTTCCTCGCGACGGTCGCGCGCCTCCCGCTCTCGATCGTGGAGGCGGCCGGCACCGGCGACCTGCTCGCCCGGACCACCAACGACATCCAATCGGTCGCGCAGACCGTCCGGTTCGGCGTCCCGCGCATCCTCGTCGCCGGCGTCACGGCGGTGCTCACGGTCGTGGCGGCCTTCCTGGTGAACCCGGCGGTCGCGGTCGCGATGTTCGCCGGGGTGCCCATCCTCGTCGCCGCGGCGCGCTGGTACCTCAAGCGTTCCGGTCCCGGATACCAGCGGCAGCTCGCGTCCTACGCCACCCTGGGCGGCACGATCAGCGAGACCGTGGATGGCGTGCGCACCATCGAGGCGCTCAGCCTCGCCCCCGCCCAGCGCGCCAAGATCGACGCCGCCCTGCGGGAGCGGCGGGACTCCGAGTGGTACACGCTGTGGTTGCGCTCGTGGTTCTTCCCGAGCACCGACATCGCCTTCCTGCTGCCCGTGATCGTCGTCCTGGTCTGGGGCGCCTTCCTGGTCGGAGCCGGCGCAGCCACCATCGGAGCGGTCACGGCGGTGGCCCTGTACGCGATGCAGCTGGTGTCCCCGATCGACGAGCTCATCAGCTGGCTGGACGAGATCCAGGTCGGCACCACGGCCCTGTCGCGGATCATCGGCGTCGGCGACGTCCCGGAGGACCGCCAGGCCACAGGAGAGCAGCCCGCCGACGAGCACGTGGTGGCCGAGGATGTGCGCTTCTCGTATCGCGAGGGCACCGAGGTGCTGCACGGCGTGAGCCTCGACCTCGACGTGGGCGAGCGGGTCGCCATCGTCGGGCCCTCCGGCTCCGGAAAGTCCACCCTCGGGCGGCTGATGGCCGGGATCACCGAGCCGACCGGCGGCCGGATCACGGTGGGCGGAGTCCGCCTCGTCGACCTGCCGCTCGACGACCTCCGCAGCCACGTGGCGCTCGTCACCCAGGAGCATCACGTCTTCGTCGGCACGATCGCGGAGAATCTGTCGCTCGCGAAGCCCGGTGCCGGACGCGACGAACTCGCGCGGGCCCTCCGGGTGGTGGATGCGCTGCGCTGGGTCGCCGCCATGCCGAAGGGTCTCGACACGGTCGTCGGCTCGGGCGGGGTCGTCCTCACGCCCGCCCAGGCGCAGCAGCTCGCGCTCGCGCGGCTGGTGCTGCTCGACCCGCACACGCTCATCCTCGACGAGGCGACCTCCCTCCTCGACCCGACAGCCGCGCGCGACCTGGAGCGCGCGATGAACCGCGTGCTCCAGGGCCGCACGGTCGTCGCCATCGCGCACCGGCTGCACACCGCACACGACGCCGACCGCATCGCCGTGGTCCGCGACGGCCACGTCGAAGAGCTCGGCAGCCACGAGGAGCTGGTCGCGGCCGGCGGCGCGTACGCCGAGTTGTGGTCGTCGTGGCACGGGGCAGGACGATGAGCGCGCTGGCCTGGCGGGGCGTCGTCGAGGGCTTCTACGGGGAGCCCTGGTCGCACGCCGACCGTCTCGCCTGGTTCGAGCGCGGCGGTGCGATCGGTCTCGACCGCTACGTGTACGCCCCGAAGGACGACCGCTGGCACCGCGAGGAGTGGCGGGAGCCCTATCCCGCACCCCGGCTCGCCGAGCTGGCCGCGCTGAACCGCGCGGCCGCCGAACGCGGCGTGGACTTCGTGTACGGGATCTCGCCCGGCCTGTCCATGCGGTTCGGCGAGGACTCCGAGCACCTCGCGCTGGCCGCGAAGTGCCGTCAGCTTCTCGACGTCGGCATCCGCTCGTTCGCCCTGCTGTTCGACGACATCCCGCTGGAGGATCCGGAGGCGCTCGGCCGCGCCCACGGGGACACTGCGGCGCGCTTCCAGCGGTCGTTCCTGCGTCCCGCGGGCATCGACGAGCCGATGCTGCTGTGCCCGACCGATTACGCCGGCGTCGAGCGCACGCCGTACCGCATCGGCCTCGCCGAGACGCTGCCGCCGGACGCGCACATCCTGTGGACCGGTCCGGACATCGTGGTCGGCACCGTGACCGCGGACGATATCACCCGGGCACGGCGCAGCTTCGGCCGTGACCTCGTGCTCTGGGACAACTTCCCGGTGAACGACTTCGACCGTTCGCGCCTCTTCCTCGGTCCGCTGACCGGCCGGTCGGTGGCGCCGGGCCTCGTCGGAATCGTGTCCAACCCGATGGTGGAGGCGGCCCCCTCGCACCTCGCGCTCGAGACCGTGGCCGAGTGGGCGGCGGATCCCGACGGCTACGACGCCGCGGCCGCCGCGCAGCGCGCGTACGCGACGGTCGTCGGCGCCGACGGCGGCCTGCGCACTCTGGTGGAGGCGTGCAGCGCGTGGCCTCCCAGCGCGCCGCGCTGGCCGAGCCTCGGCGCCGCCATCGAGGCGGGCCGGTGGGAGGAGGCCGGGGCGCTGCTCGGCCGGCTCGCCGCCACGCACACGGGTGACGCCGTGCCTTCCGACCTCGTCGAGCAGCTCCGGCCCTGGACCGCCGCGGCACGCGCGGCGGGCACCGCCGGTGCGCTCGCCTGCCGGGTGCTGGCGAGAACCACAGACGACGACACCGCGGCGGACGACGCAGCGCCCGCCCTCCTGGCAGCCCGGCGCGAACTGGAGGCGGAGTACGCCGACGTCGCCCGGGCCGCCGTCCTCTCCCTGATCGACGCCGCCCTCGACCGCCTCGGGGTCTCCCACCCGCGCGTCCGCGGCGAGGGCGCCCTCGTCTCCGTGCTCAGCGGCCCGAACCCGGCTCCCGGCGACCGCGAGCTCGTGGAGTTCCTGGCCGGCTCCGGGATGCGCGCCCACCTCGGCGACCATCCCGACGCCGACCTCCACATCGTCACCCGCAACGCGCATCCCGAGGCGGCCCGCGCCGCCGCTGCCCGGCCTGTCCCGCTGCTCGGCTGGGGCCACCTGGTGTCGCTCGGCCTGGCGACGTCGGAGAGCGTCCCGCTGGCGCTGGACCGCATCCACATCCCGGACACCGGCCATCACGCGGCCGCCGGCCTCGTCGGCGAGGTGGTCGTCTACCGCGGACGCTCGAAGCTGACGGTGGTCGACCCGCCGCATTCCGCCACCGTCATCGCCCGCGACCCGGAGTCCGGGCGGGCGGTGATCGCCGTCACCCCGGCCGGCAGCCCGCTCGCCGACGGCACCGTCGCGCCCGCCGGCCGCGCCACCTTCTTCCTCGCCGCCGATGGCTTCGCCCCCTGGCTGGTGACCCCGGAGGCCCGTTCCCTGCTCCTGGCCACCATCCAGGAACTCCTCACCCCCACCATCGCCGCCTCGCACCACCCGGCTGCCGAGGGCGTGCCGACGGAGTGACCGCGAAGCGATCGTGGCGTGCAGGGCGGACGAGAGAGCGGGAGGGAGGCGGGAGAGCAGCCCGGAGAAGAGCCGCCTAGAGTAAAGGCTGTATGGCTGAGCATCCTCCCGCATCCCTCTCCGTCCAGCCCGAGCCCGTCGTCGTCACCAGCGACCCCGGCATCGGCGCGCCCCGATTCGCCCGCGACGACGTCGTGCAGCGGAAGGGGCTGTTCACGCTGGTCTCGGGTCCCTTCACGCCTCGGGAGTCGATGATCGAAGACCTCGTCGCCGTCCGGGATGCGCTCGATGCCGCAGGACTGGAGTACCTGCTCGTCCGCGACGACGACAACCGCCTGATCGTCGCCCTCGACCGACGGCGGCGGAAGGAAGTCTCCGCGGCACTGGCCGCGGCCTTCGCCGACGAGCCCTTCTACTCCCGCAGCATCGACCACGACGGTGACGGGCACGGCGACGACCTGCTGATCGCCGATGGACGGCTCTCCCGCCGCAAGGCCGACGTGCTGCGGGTGTACCGCCCCCGGCTCGAGCCGATCGGCCGGCTGCGCTACGGCGCGGACACCGCCTTCCAGCTGGAGTTCTGGAAGTTCGGCGACGACGAGATCACCGCGCCGCGCCCGAACGCCCTGATGCGTCCCCGGCTGCCGCGGGGCGAGGCCGTCGAGGCCGAGGTCGAGCTCTACGGCCGCCGCTGGCGCACCCTGCAGTACATGTTCGACCCGCTGGCGAGCGACGTGGCCTTCGACATCGACATCGTCTTCTCGTGGGTGGATGGGTCCAGCGCCGAATACCAGCGGCAGCGCGCCGCGCGGATGGCCGCCTACGTGGTCGGAGAGGGCGACGACAACGAAGCGCGCTTCCGGCAGATCGACGAGCTCAAGTACGCGCTGCGCAGCGTCCACATGTTCGCGCCGTGGATCCGCAACATCTACATCGCGACGGATTCACCGGTGCCGCCGTGGCTGGATCCCGAGCACCCGCGCATCCACATCATGCGCAGCGAGGACTTCTTCGCCGACACCTCCACTCTGCCGACGCACAACTCGCATGCCGTCGAGAGCCAACTGCACCACATCCCCGGGCTGGCGGAGCACTTCCTGTACTCGAACGACGACATGTTCATCGGCCGTCCGCTCTCGCCCGACGTGTTCTTCTCGCCGGGCGGCGTGACCAAGTTCGTGGAGGCCGGGACCCGGATCGGGCTCGGCGAGACGGACCCGGCCCGCAGCGGCTTCGAGAACGCGGCCCGCGTCAACCGCCGGCTGCTCTGGGAGCGGTTCGGCGCCGTCACCACGCGGCACCTCGAGCATTGCGCCGCGCCGCTGCGCATCGGCGTCCTGCGCGAGATGGAGCAGGAGTTCGCCGAGGACTTCCGGCGGACGGCCGCCAGCCCGTTCCGCTCCGCGACCGACATCTCGGTGACCAACTCGCTGTACCACTACTACGCGCTGATGACCGGGCGGGCGGTGACCCAGACGCAGGCGAAGGTGATGTACGTCGAGACGACGCTCCGGCAGGCGCCGGAGATGATGCGCCGCCTGCTGAAGAAGCGCGACCAGGACATGTTCTGCCTCAACGACGGCTCCAAGCCCGAGATCCAGCCGGAGGAGCGCACCCGGATCGTCACCGACTTCCTGGAGCGCTACTTCCCCTTCCCCGCCCCCTGGGAGCGCCCCGCCCCCTGACCCCGCGCCTCACCCCCACCCCCCGCGCTCACCCCCCACCGTCGAGTACGCACAGATTGCACGCGACACGCCGGGCGAGCGTGCAATCTCTGCGTACTCGACGGTGGGGGGTGAGCGCGGGGTGGGTGGGGCGCGGGGGCGGGAGCGGGGGGCGGGAGCGCGCTAGGCGAGGACGGCGATGGGCTCGGTGGGCGCCTCGTGGCGAGCAGCGGGAGGGATGCGGATGCCGTCGGCGGCCAGGCGCCGGGCCGACTCCTCCGCATCCACGTAGTCGAGCGTCGGGTAGTGGCCCAGCGGCACCACCGAGTGCAGCACGGTGTTCGGGTAGACGTGCACCAGGTTGAAGGCACGGGCTCCGTCGCGGCCGCGCGTCCCTCCCGTCGGCACGGTGAGGTCCTGCGTGTAGCAGCTGGCGGACGCGACCGAGACCGGGATGCCGGCGAACGTCGCCGTGGACGAATAGTGGAGGTGCCCGGCGATGATGCTGCGCACGTCGCTGCCCTCGAGGACCTCGCGCAGCTGCGACTGGTCCCGCAGCTCCACCGACACCGCGAGGTCGAGCACGCTCGGGATGGGCGGGTGATGCATCGCGAGGATGGTCCCCTCGGGTGCCGGCATCGCCAGCTCCGCGGCGAGCCAATCCAGCTGCGGCTCGCTGACATCCCCGTAGTGGTGCCCGGGGACGGTGGAGTCGAGCGCGATGACCCGCAGGCCGCCGATCCAGTACACGTCATCGACCGGTGTCACCTCCGGCAGCTCGTCGCGCAGCCCCGCCCGGAAGGCCGCGCGGTCGTCGTGGTTGCCCATCACCCAGATGACGCGGGCGCCCATCCGCTCGGCGACCGGCTCGACCAGGGCGCGCAACCGCGCGTAGGCGTCCGGCTGACCGCGGTCGGCCAGGTCGCCGGTGAAGACGATCGCCTCCGGCCGTCCGCCCGATGCCTCGACCTCCGTGAGGAGAGCGCGGAGGTGCCGCTCGCTGTCGACGCTGCCGTAGAGCTTCTCGCCTCCCGCCAGCACGTGCGTGTCGCTGATGTGGAGAAGAAAGTGGTCCGGCCGCGGGTACTCCGCGATTCGCGTCTTCACGGGGCTATCACACCACCTGGATCTGAACAGGCCGTGAACGTGCGCGGTGTGCCGCCTGGATCGGGTCGGGCGTCATCCACTCACCGAACCTCGATCGGAACGACGTTCCACGCTTCGACGCGCACCGGAAGACCCGGCGTGGCGGCGAGCGCCCGCTCCTCGCCGGGCAGCAGCGGACGCGGATCGCCGCCCGCCTGCAGAACCTCCGGCGCGCCGACAGGTCGCGGATCCACCAGGCGCACAGTGAGCGCCGCCATCTCACCGGTGTTCTGGATGCGCACCTCGCCGCTCGCGGTCCGGGTGACAGCGAGCTCCGGGGCCGGCGCGTCGAACAGCGCGGCGAAGTCGTCCGTCGCCGTCGCGACCATCCGCTCCACGTCGAGCAACCCTCCTCCGTTCTCTCCGGCTCCGTCGCGCCACTCCGCCTCCCAGAGGAAGACCCGGGGCAGCGCGGCGACAGCCACCCCCAGCGTCCCGACCGGCCGGGGCTCCCCGACGGCAGGGACCGCGAACTCCCGCGACGCCACCACCGCACCATCCAGCCCCCGCGCCCGCAGCACCAGCGTGGAGCCCGCCGCGACCGCATCCTCCGCCCACAGCCACGCCTCCACCGAGGCCGTCACCTCTCCGCCCCACACCGCGCGCGTCACCCGCAACGTGGCCCGGCGGCGCTCGAACGCGCGCGCGACGGCGAAGAAGGCGGGCTTCGGGTCACCGCGGAAGTCCACCGCAGCCGTGCACCACGCGTTCGGGTAGCTCTCGTTCAGCTGCCAGGGCAGCACCATGCTGCAGCGCGGGAACCGTCGCCGGTCCCCCTCCACGGCGTACTGGATTCCCGTCGCCTGCAGGAACTGGGATGCGCGGTTCAGCGTGTCCAGCGTGTCCGGCCGGCCGCCGAACAGCTCGACGACCTGCTGCGCGTTGTTCCACCACTCGCCGAGGTGGCGGTACACCGGGTTGGTGCGGTCGGCGGGCCAGCGGTCGCCCTCCGGGATGAGCGCCTCCAGAGACCGCAGGTTCGTCATCCCTTCGACGCCGAACTCCGTGTGCGCGAGACTCGTTCCCGCGTTGCTCAGCGTGTACTGACCGACCAGCCCCTGGTGCTCCCAGGGGCCGTGGACGTCGTGCTGGCCCTGCGGGTTCGCGTGGATGCGGTCGAGCCGGTTGTGGAACTCCGGTCCCGTCGGCGAGGTGGGCAGCCATCCGCGGTCCGGATCCAGCCGTCTCACGACCTTCGACACGGCGGCGAGCACGGGCGAACGGTCGTCCGACAGCGGCAGACCGCCCTCGTCGAGCTCGTTCCCGCCACCCCAGAGCAGCAGCGAGGGATGATGCACCCGCGTCGGCACCAGGGCCTCGGCCTCCGCGCGCATCAGCGCGACGAAGGCGGGATCCGTGCTGGGCGCGCTCTGCATCCCCGAGCTCGACTGCGAGAACTCCTGCCACACCAGCAGGCCCAGCCGGTCGCAGGTGGTGTAGAAGTGCTCCGATTCGACCAGGCCGCCGCCCCAGACGCGGATCAGCCGCGCCCCGGACGCCGCGGCTAGACCGAGGAGATGCTCGACCGTTCGCTCCTCGATCGACCCGAACAGGGTGTCGGCCGGGGTCCAGTTCCAGCCGAGGAGGGGGACGGTCACGCCGTTCACAACGGCCGTATACGGCAGCGCGTCTGCCGGAGCCCCGCCGTTCTGGACCAGCCCGGCGGTACGGAAGCCGACCTCGCGGAGGGTCCGGTCGGCCTCGCCGTCGGCATCCCCCAGCGCCACGGTCACCGTGTACAGCGGCTGTGCGCCGAACGTGTTGGGCCACCACAGCTCCACGTCGGGAATGCGCACGCTCGCCGACGCCTCGTCCGCCGCGACGGTGGTTGCGGCCAGAATGCGGCCAGCTCGGGCGACGCCGACGGTCACCGCGAGTGCGCCGGGATCCGCGCCCGCTGCTGTGAGGGGCGCCTCCCACGCGACGTCCACCACACCGGCCGACCGGCCGGACTCTACGTTCGACCGCACCACGACATCCCCCAGCAACGCGCGGCCCTGCCGGAGGCGGGCGCTCTTCCACACGCCCTGGTGGCGCAGTCGCGGCGAGAAGTCCCAGCCGTAGCCGAGCCGCGGCGTGTGGACCCGCACGCGTTCCGTGCGGCCCACCTGCGGCTCCGAGTCGGGCGCCGGATGCACGCGCAGGGCCAGCTTGTGCCGCCCTGCGGAACGCCGGGATGCGTCCAGCGGCAGCCGGAGCCGGTGATAGAGCCCGCGGACACTGCCGAGCAGTTCGCCGTCCCAGTACACGTCCGCGCCGGGGTCGATGCCGTCGAACTCGAGCACGGCCACCCCCTCGGCTGCGGAAGCCTCCAGCTCCACCGCCCGGCGGTACACCCACGAGCGCTCGGCCGTCCATTCCGCAGCGCGGGAGTTGCGCCCGGCACGGGGATCCGGCAGCTCCCCCGCCCGGGACAGATCGTCGATCACGGCGCCCGGCACGCGAGCCGGGAGCCATCCGGGCGCCGCCGCGATCGCCGCGGACGCCTCCGCAACGTTGTTGCCCGCCTCGGGCAGCGGCGCCCCCAGATACCACTCGGCGGTATCGCCCAGCGCCTCCCGGATACTCCAGTCATCGCCGTCGAGGCTGATCGTCATCGATGTGCTCACCCCTCGATGATGCACAATCTGGGAACGATTCCAGAAATCCGGCCACATCACTTTCGATCGCTCCCGAGCAGAAGATACGCTTGCCGGGTTCGCGCGAACCGCATCCAGGCAAGGAGGCCTCGACAGGCATGACCCCACCACTCGCTGTTGCAGCGATCGGCTTCTGGCACGTCCATGCAGGCGATTATGCGAAGAACGTCCAGGAGCACCCCGGCACCACCCTCGTCGCCGTCTGGGATGACGACGAGCAGCGCGGCCACGCGGCCGCCGCCGAGTTCGGGGTGGAGTTCGTCGCCGACCTCGACGAGCTGCTCGCGCGTCCCGGACTCGACGCGGTCACGGTCACCACGTCCACGGACCAGCACCGCGACGTCATCGGCCGGGCCATCGCGGCCGGCAAGCACGTCTTCACGGAGAAGATCCTGTGCCCCACGGTGGCCGAGTCGGAGGAGCTTGTCGAACTCGCCCGCCGGAACGGCGTGGCCCTCGTGGTCTCCCTGCCGCGGCTGTCGGACGACTACACCGGCGCTATCGAACGCATCCTCGACGAGGGGACGCTGGGCGAGCTCACGTACTCCCGCGTTCGCCTGGCCCACAACGGCTGGGTCGCCGGCTGGCTCCCGGAGCGGTTCGCCGACCCGGAGGCCGCGATCGGCGGAGCGCTCACCGACCTCGGCTGCCACCCCGCGTACCTCACCCGGCTGTTCCACCGCGCCGAACCCCTGACCATCTCGGCGACGTACGGCAGCGTCACCCATCGCGCGGTGGAGGACAGCGCGGTCGTGACCGCCTCCTTCCCTGATGGCCGCCTCGGGGTGTTCGAGGCCAGCGTGGTGACGACGCCGGGTGCCTTCACCGTGGAGTTGCGCGGGACCGAGGCGACGCTCCTGTTCGGCTTCGGCGGCGAGCGCCTGGTCGCGAAAGGCGGACGCTTCGGCGAGGAATGGCGGGAGCTGCCGCTCCCCGCGCGCCGGCCGGGGCCGTTCGCCCAGTGGGTGCAGCACATCCACGACGGCACGATCGCCGACGACAACCTGCGGCACGCGGTCGAACTGACCCGGATGGTCGTCGCCGCCAACGAGTCCGCCGCCAGCGGGCGCGCCGTCACCCTCGCCCGGGAGTCCGCATCGGTCGCCTGACCAGCCCGTCTTCTTCCACTCTGCACTTATCCTCTTCTCAGAAGGAGCCCTTCACCATGCCCAGCACCACCGTCCGCATCGGCCTCATCGGAGCCGGCGGCATCGCCGGCGCCCACATCGCCGGCTACCTGCGCAACCCCGGCACCGTGACTTTCGCCGCCGTCGCCGATCCCGTGCGCGAAGCGGCCGACCTCCGCGCCGGCGACACGGGCGCTGCGGTGTACGCCGACTACGCCACGATGCTGGCCGAGGCGGACATCGACGCCGTCGACATCTGCCTCCCCCACCACCTCCACAAGGACGCGATCGTCGCTGCGGCACGCGCCGGCAAGCACATCCTGTGCGAGAAGCCTCTCTGCCTCACGCCGGAGGAGGCGGCCGAGGTGGATGCTGCCGTCACCGCGGCCGGCGTGACGCTCATGTGCGCGCACAACCAGCTGTTCCTCCCTGCCGTAGCGAAGGCCAAAGAGCTGATCGACACCGGGGTGCTCGGCCACGTCTACGAGGTGCGCACCACCGACAGCTTCTTCAACGACTTCGATCCGTCGAACATGGGATGGCGTTCTCACGCCGCGACCAGCGGCGGCGGCGAGCTCATCGACACGGGCTACCACCCCACCTACCTGCTGCTGCACCTGGCGGGCGGCTCGCCGGTCGAGGTGACCGCGATGCTGGCGACCCATCGACTCCTGTTCATGGAGGGCGAGGACTCGGCGCAGCTGCTGGTCCGCTTCGACAACGGGGTGATCGGGAGCCTCGTCACGAGCTGGGCATACCAGCCGGCAGACGGCACCGAGAAGTTCTCGGTCGTCGGCGAGCTCGGAAGCCTGACCAGCGACGGCCTGTCTCTGAGCTACCGCCGTCGGGGCGACGCAGCGCCCACGATGGTCGAACTGCCCCCGGTCCACGAGTTCGAGGCGGAGATCGGGCACTTCGCTCGCAGCATCCTGGCGGGGACGCGTCCGCTGCACACGCAGAAGGAGGGGATCCAGGTGCTCGGCATCATTCTGGCCGCGTACGAGTCGGCGCGCGACCGGACGATCGCACCGGTCCGGTCGGTCGGCGAACTGGTGGGTTCCGGGCCTCAACCCGACTGACCGAGGCTGTCCATCGGGGCGGCGACGGCGTTAGAGTTCATCATGAGCACGCAGCGGACGGGGGCCCGCCAGAGCTTGCCGGACCCCCATCGTCAGGATGACTTCGTCGCCGTCCCCTATCTGCGACAGGGCCAGCTCATCTCGTTGATCCACTGGTCGCTGGTCTCGGACGAGTGGAAGTACTCCACCATCCTCGCGGAGTACCTGCATCGCGACGAGAACTCGTGGTACCTCGTGATCAACGGCAGTCGCGCCCGGCTGGACCGCTCGGAGTGGGCGATCTTCAACTGAGGCCGGAGCCGCTCAGCCGACGGCAGGATGCAGCAGCACGGCGACCGCGAGGTTGAGACAGACCAGGGCCCACAGAAGGATGTCGATGTAGCCGACCACGATGGCCGCCTGGGCGACGGCCAGGCCGCGTCCACCCTCGTGCTGGAGCGTGCGGATCACCCGGTGCGCGACCGGGATGGCGACGAACGGAAGCACCAGCGCAAGAAGGAGCGCGACCACCGCCAGGGGGCGGACCCGTTTGGGGAGCACTCCGGGCAAGGCGAAGTCGGTGACGAATCCCGATGCCGTGTTCGGAACGGGCACGCCGACGGCGGATTCGTCGAGTCCGTCCACTTCGTCGTGGCTCAAGGAGTGGACCTTCAGATCGGACATGTCTGGTCCGGGACCGAGGCGAACGTCTCGCGGGCGGACCCGATCGGCCCGAGCCGGTTCACAGGCCAGACCCTGGCCACGGCCTGGCCGACGACGTCGGCGATCGGGACGAACCCCTTCGACGGCAGGCCCTGCGTCTTGGATGAGTCGTGTGAGTTGTATCGGTTGTCACCGAGCACCCAGAGGGCGCCCGCAGGGACCGTCACGTCGAAGGGCGAGGCCGCCGCATGCTCGCCGGCCGGCAGCACCGCGTAGTCCTCGTAGAGTTCCATCCCATTGACGCTCAGCCGGCCGTCGGTGCTGCAGCAGGTGACGTGGTCTCCCGGGACTCCGATGACCCGCTTCACGAGATAGCCGTCGTCACCCGCTCTCGCGCTCTCCTTCGACCCGGCCAGCCAGCCGCCCGGGTCGGAGAAGACGACCACGTCTCCCCGGTGGATGGAGGAGGCACCGTACCCGATCTTGTCGACCAGGATCCGGTCGCCGGTCTCGAGCGTGTTCTGCATCGAGACCGACGGCACGGTGAACGGCGCGATGATCGCGGACTGGATGAGCACCGTCACGACGAACGCGATGACGACGATGACCGTTCCGAGGACGACCCGGCGGCGGATCCGCCTGCGCCGAAGCCTCGCGCGACGCGGGTGGCTCGTCTCTGCCGGGCCACGTCGCCTGCCGCGCGTTTTCGGGGCGAGGGCGATGTGCCTCGATCGCCGGGCGTGCCTCTGATGTTCGGAATCGTCGAGCTCGGCCCTGCTGCTGCTCGCCAGGACCGGAGCAGGCACGGACTCCAGCGGGGCGGAGGATGCGGGACCGGGCTCCGCACGAGCCGGTCCCGCGATCGCGGCCTCCACCGGGTGCAGTCCGGGCTCCCTGCCCGGCGCATCCGCTCGAGCGGTCCCGGCGGCGGGCGCAGAGGCGGGCGCAGAGGCGGGCGCAGGGGTGCGCCATGACGGTCCGGCTCCGCGGGAGGAGCCGGCGGCCAGCGAGATGTGGTCCGTGGTCGGCGCGGGGACGAAGCTCGTCTGGATGGTCCCGTCGTCGTCGTCCTCCTCGCGGAAGGACCGCTTGTCCCACCAGACGACTCCGAGCTGTGGGGCGCCACCGGCGTCGGCCGTCGACGGGGTCGCTGCAAGATCTATCACCCCGTAGGGGCCGGCGTCGATCACCATCCGATCGGCTTGCGTCGTGCTCGCCGCCGTCCACGCCGCCGGGCCTTTCGGCGCTGTCGAACCGTCGAGGTGTTCGCGCCACGACAGAGCGCTCGGGACCGCGCTCGCACGGCTTGCCGGAGGCACGAATGAAGAACGTCGCACCTTGAATCTCCTCACGGGGATGCGAGGCGTAGAGGTCACCGTGCCTCCCTCCGTCACTCGGTTCGGACATGTGTTCACTGATATAGACGCACGGCGCGAGGTTCGATGACGCGATCCTCGTGGACTGCAGTTCATGAAGACATCGCCCTCGATGCCGGAGATGTCTTCATTACGACTGCGCAATCCGTCCTTCGCGTCATGACCTGGCCGGTGAACGGTCTCCATTAGTGGATCTCTCACTCCACGAGGTGGTGAGCGGAAAGGAAACCATTGTGACTTCAACCACACGGCATGGCAGGCGCTCCGCCCTGGCTGTCGGAGCAGCGCTGTCGTTGGCTGCGCTCTCGGCTCTTGCCGGGGCTACGGCGGCGAACGCGGCCTCCATCGACACGACCCAGCAGGGCCAGCTGATCATCCATAAGTTCGAGAACCCCGGAAACGGCGACCAGAACCCGTCGGGGACCGGCACGCAGCCGACCACGAAGCCGATCGCCGGCGTCGTGTTCGAGTACTGCACCATCGACGGCATCGACTTGACGGACGGCACCAACGCCGGCTGGGACGCGGTCAACGCGATCACCGCCGCTCAGAAGCAGGCCTCTGCCGCACAGGGCGTCACCACGCTCGGCAGCCACACCCTCTCCGGATGCACCAGCCTGCCCGCCACCGACGCGACGGGCACGGCCGCCTCGGCCCGGCTGCCGTTGGGCGCGTACTTCGTCCGCGAGGTCTCCGCGCCCTCGAACGTCGTCGCCCCGGCCGCTCCGTTCGTCGTCACCCTGCCCACCCCGGCCGACGCGAAGAACCTCACGGGCGACTGGGTATACGACGTGAACGTCTACCCGAAGAACACCACGGCGGTCGGACCGGTGAAGAACGTGGTCGACCAGCCCGCGAACGGCGCCCTGCTCGGCGCACCGGTGGAGTACCAGGTCACGCAGCTGGTTCCGGCACTCGCAAACGGTGAGACCTATGACAAGTTCATCCTCACCGACACGCTGGACGCCAAGCTCACCCCGCTCACCACGGCGCCTGTCACCGTCACGGCCGGCGGCACCGCGCTGGCCATCGGCACCGACTACACGAGCACGTGGGCAGGGCAGACCCTGACGGTCACCTTCACGCCGGCCGGACTCGCCAAGCTCGTCGCCGGCCAGAACGTCGTCTTCGACTTCCAGGCCGCCGCGAACGCGCCCGGCGAGATCGACAACATCGCGTACGTCAACCTCAACGACTTCACCCTCACCCCCGGCACGCCGAACGGCGCGAACGGGTCCCCCTCGACGACCGCCACCACCCGATGGGGCGACCTGACCATCCAGAAGGTCAACTCGGCCAACACCGCCGACGGCCTGGCCGGGGCGAAGTTCAGCATCTACATGGGCACCACCGACCAGCAGGGCTCCTGCACCGCCGACATCACGGGTCTGACGAAGGTCACCCAGCCCGACGGCTCGCCGTACGTCATCACCTCGGACGGTTCCGGCATCATCACGGTGCCGGGCCTCTGGATCGGTGACACCGAGCTGACCGTCGCGGCCGATGGAACGGTCTCCAACACCACCGTCGCGGGCCACGACTTCCAACAGCGCTGCTACGTGCTCGAAGAGACCGTCGCCCCGGCCGGATTCGTTCTGCCCACCGGCTCGGCCACGCTCACCCCGGTGATCGTGAAGACGGGTGCCAACGGCACGACCCCCCTCACCAAGATCGAGAACACTCAGCAGGGCGTCCCCCAGCTGCCGTTCACGGGATCCAACGTCCAGATCGCGCTCACCATCGGTGGAATCGCCCTGATCGTGATCGCGCTCGGCGGCATCCTGGTGATCCGTCGCCGCCGCAGCACCCACGAGAACGCCTGACCGGCGACCTCATCACGCAGCACACGGGGGGCGGACCGGCACGACCGGACCGCCCCCCGTTCTGACAAGGTCGGAGCCCGGATCACATGCCCCGTTACATTCCGCGTCACGCCACTCCGAGACACCGCTGGCGACCGGGCCCGCTACTCATCATCACGACGGTCCTGGCCCTCGCCGGCGCCACGACGCTGACGTACTCCCCTGCCGCGAGCTGGCTGGCCGCCTACAACCAGTCCCTCGTGATCAGCAAGTACAGCGACGCGGTCAAGAGCGTCAAGCCCACGGCCTCCCAACAGCTCAGCGAGGCTCGCCGGTACAACGCTGCACTGTCTGCAGGCGCGGTGCTCGAGAAGAACACCAACGTCCCCACCGGCGATGGCACGAGCAGCAAGCAGGACGCCTTCGACTACTGGGAGCTCCTGCGCAGCCCGAACGGCGCGATGTCCCGCATCCAGATCCCGTCGATCGGGGTCGACCTGCCCATCTACCACGGCACCAGCGATGCGACGCTGCTCAAGGGCGCCGGACACCTGCAGGGCACATCGCTCCCGGTCGGCGGGAACAACACGCACTCCGTGATCACCGCGCACCGCGGCCTGGCCGACGCGACGATGTTCACCAACCTGGACAAGGTCAAGAAGGGCGACCGGATCATCCTCACGACGTTCGGTCAGGTGCTCACGTACCAGATCTTCGACACGCGGGTCGTCGAGCCGGAAGACACGGCCACTCTGCGCCAGGAGGCCGGAAAAGACCTGGTCACGCTGGTCACCTGTACACCCCTCGGCATCAACACCCACCGCATCCTCGTCACGGGCCAGCGCATCCTCCCCACGCCACCCAAGGACCTCGAAGCGGCCAAGAAGACCGCAGCCACCCTCGAGTTCCCCTGGTGGATGGTGCTCTACGTCACGGCACTCGTCCTCATCGGCTTCTACTTCTGGTGGGCGGGGCGCGATTCCACGATTCACCCGCGGCACCAGGCACGGCCGCAGAGAGGGGGAAGACGGCGAGGCGAAAAGGAGCCTCGCCCGATGGAGGCGTGGTAGTCGTGGAGGCATGACGATCTCTGCTGCGCTCTTCGACATCGACGGGACGCTCGTCGACTCCGACTACCTGCATGTCGACGCCTGGAGCCGGGCGTTCGCCGAGCTCGGCGCGCCGGTCGACTCGTGGCGCATCCACCGAGCCATCGGGCAGGACTCGTCACGGCTGCTCACCGCACTGGCCGGCGACCGCGACGACGAATGGATGGAGCGGGCGAAGGACCTGCACTCCCGGCACTACCGGGAGCTGGCCGGGCGCCTGCGTCCGTTCGCACAGGCCGCCGACCTGCTCCGCGACCTGTCGGGGCGCGGCATCCGCGTCGTGCTCGCGACCTCAGCGCCCGCCGACGAACTGGAACTGCTGCTGCGGTGCCTGGATGCGGGAGACGCGATCCATGCCACCACCGACGCGGACGACGTGCAGACGGCGAAACCGGAGCCGGGGATCATCGAGGTCGCCCTGCAACGCGCGGAGGCGGCGCCGTCAGACGCTCTCTTCATCGGCGACTCGGTGTGGGACATGATGGCGGCGGCACGCGCCCACGTGCGAGCGGCGGCGGTGCTCTCCGGCGGGGTCGGGCCGGCCGAACTGCTGGAGGCCGGGGCTGTCGAGGTCTTCGACGACCCCGCCGACCTCCGTGCCCGGATGGGCCGGCTGATCGGCATCGACTGACAAGACTCTTGCGCAGCGGGCGCCGGAAGCGTTCGATAGGGGCGACGGCCCGGAGAGAGGAGTCGCCATGTCGGCGAGCGAACTCGAGATGTCCAGCGTGCGGTATCCCTACCGCGGCCGGATCTTCCACGTGGAGAAGAAGTCCCCCGGCATCTGGGTGGTGCTCGACGAGTCGCACGCCGAACTCGGCACGCTGATCCGCGTCGCGCCGGAAGGCGAGGAGCACGAGCCCGTGTTCGGCGCCGTGCCGCCCGGGTACCTCGAGACGCTCCACGAAGGGTCCGACTGGCGGATGCTGGTCGCATCCCTCATCAACGAGTCGCTCGACGCGGAGCCCGCGTCGACCGGGAACCAGGGAGGGTCATGAGCGTCCGCCTGAACAAGAAGGCGCTGGAGCACGCGCGAAAGCTCGTGAAGCAGGGGAAGGTCGTCCACGACGAGCGCGACGACTGGAGCGAGGATGCGCCCAGCACCGATGACGAGAACCGATTCATCGACAAGCACGGCTGGGACGAATACGCGCTGTGGCACCTCGGAGAGGACCCGGACGCGAGCGAGGAGACCAAGGGGAGGTTCAGCTTCCCGTACGGCGACTTCTCGAAGGTGCACCGCTGCGCCGTCATCTCGCTGGAGAGCCGCGCCGCGCAGAACGACCACGACGACATCGCAGAAGAGACCAAGCGCCTGCTCGAACGCATCGACGGTGAGTAGCCGCCGGGCTACGCTACCCGAGATGAACGCGACGCTGCGCACGACTCTCGGCTGGCTTGCGGCGGTGCTGCTCAACGTCGGCGCGCTGCTGTTCCTGGCCGGGCTGCTCCTCCCCCCGACCGGCGGCGACGCCCCCGTGCTCGGGGTGGGAGTCGCCCTGTGCGCGCTCGGACTGGCAGCGGGCGCGGTCTGGCTCGCGGGCCGGCCGCCCGCCTGAAGGCGCTCAACACCGGCACGCCGAGATCATCGAGGCGCCCGGACGCCAATCGACCCCGCCTGGGATGAGGGGGCGGGGCCGATTGGCACCGGCGCCTGGCCGGTGGCTGGGATGGTCGATCAGTCCGGTGGCTCGGTGCGGGCCACGAGGTCCGGATTCGACGGATGGTCCGCCGGATCGAAGCCGGCAGGCGGAGGCTCAGCCGTGTCGCTTTCGCCGCCGGCGCTCACGTCCTCGGCTCCTCCGGGCGACGTGGCCGGCGCGCCCGGGTCCGTGAGATCGCCCGCCTGGCCGGGCTCGGTCTCGGCCGGCTCCGCCGCCTGTGCATCGCGGTCACCGGCAGCACCCTCCGCGTCGCCGGCAGCGCCCTGCTCATCGCCGGCAGCACCCTCCTCGAATCGCTCCGGCCGGTCCTCGGCGGGAACGCCCTCGGCATCCGCGTTCGGAAGTCCGCTGGTATCGCTCATGCTCCGCTCCTTCCTGGCGCCTTACGGCTTGCCCTCTTCGCTGTACGGGGTGGCTGAGTCGTCGCCCTCGTCGTCCGGTCGGCGGGCGTCGTCCAGGTCCGGGATCACATCCAGGATCACGTTCTCGTCCGCCGTGGGCTCGATGGCGCCGCCATCGTCGCCCTCGAGGTCACCGGCCAGCCCGTTGGTGGGGTCGTTGCCGGTGATCGGCTCCTGTTCTTCGCGCGAATCGGTCATGCGATCCACGAAACGCCGAACCGTCTACGCCCGCAAGGGGGTCGCCGACCGGCGCCGGGGTGCGCGTCGCCGCTCATCCACCCGCCCCTCGTCGGTCTGACGGGCGCAGACCGCTCGCGCCTGTGGGCGGGCGACTACGTTATCCACAGGTCGCGGAGGCTATGGCCGAGCGACCCGGCGCGGCGTAGTGTCCCTCGTATGAGCAACCCAGAGCAGCCGAGCGGCGACGCACGCAAGAACCTCGAAGGCAGTTACACGGAGGTCGACGGGGAGGCGCCGCACGAGCGGACGGTCCACGGCCAGTACACCGAGACGGAGGGCGTCGGTCCTGAGGCTGCGACGGAGGGCAGCTACACCGGAGTGGACGAGCCCGCCGAGGCGGCCGAGGGCGAGTACACCGAGAGCGATTACGACAAGCCCTGAGGCGAGGTCGGTCATCGCGGCGAAGTCGGTCATCGCGGCGAAGTCGGTCGTCGAGGCGAAGTCGGTCGTCGAGGCGAAGTCGGTCGTCGCGATCCCGGCCCGGCGCCGAGCGGCCGGGTCAGGCGTAGCGCCTGCGGGCCTTCTCGGCCTCCGCCTTCGCCTTCTTGCGGGCCTTCTTCACGTCCGGGGAGTTCCAGAACGAGCTGACGGCACCGGTGATCTGCTCGTAGCGCTCGCGGCCTGCGCGCGCACCGAGCAGGTAGGCGAAGGCGACGATCGCCAGGATGAAGAGGGTCTTTGGTCGCATGACCCGAACCTAGACCTCAGCTGTCCGTTCGGGAAGCCCGCCGGCCGGCGGCCGGCCCATAGACCACGCGGCGGAACAGCCCGTGGAGCGGACCGGCGAGGAACAGGAGGAAGAGCCAGAACATCCCCACGGCCGGGACGAGGGTGGCAAGGACCAGCGCCGCCGCCATGAGGATGAGTTCTGCGATGCCGCTCGTGCGGTCGCGCGTCGCACGCGCCTCCTCGGACATGAGACCGGGGTGGCGGACGAGCACGAGGCCCATGAGCTGAGAGGCGATCGCCGCGAGCAGCAGGTTGCCGATGTACAGCGCGTTGATGTCGGTCCGCTGGCCGCTTCCGTTCGAGAGCACGTTCGCCGTGAACGGGATGATCACGATCGAGAAGAGCCACAGGAAGTTCGCCCAGACCAGCGAGGACGAGTAGGCGCGGACCGATTCGAAGATGCGGTGGTGCACCACCCAGAACCGCGCGATCACGGCGAACGAGACCACGAACGCCAGGATCTCCCACTGGTACTTCGCGTAGAACGCGTCGAAGGGCTCCCCACCGATGTGCGTGGCCGCGTCGACCAGCGGCAGGATGAGCAGCGTGATCGCGATCGCGACCGTGGCGTCCGAGAAGTTGACCAGCCGGTCGAGACCCCGCTCACTCCGCAGCTGCGCCATGCCGACATTCTGCCCCACGAGCCGGCTGCTGTGGAGGACTCTCAGGCCGGCGTGGCCTCGGCCGTCGCCCAGCCCGGACGCGCCCGCTCGACCGCGTCGAGGATGAGGTCGAGGCCGGTGACGAACTCCTCGTCGTAGTCGTAACCGGCCCGGGCCAGCTCGGAAACCACTTCGAGGAGGTACGGGAAGTGCTCGGCGAATCCGGGCGGGGTCGCGTCGAGCTTCTGCTCGGCCACCGCACCGGACTCCTCCGGGGTGTCGAACGGCAGCGTCTTCTCCTGCAGGGCGAAGCCGTAGACGTACGCATCGAGCGCCGAGGTCACGTGCACGGTCGTGCGGAAGGAGAATCCCGAGCGCCGGAGGCATCCCATCATGGCGTTGTGCTGGTGGAGGTTCGCGAAGCCCGGGCGCAGCCGCGACTCCATGAGGCCGACCGCCCAGCGGTGCCGGAGCAGCGCGCGGCGGAGCGAGAGCGAGCGGCGGCGCATCCCGTCCCGCCAGGTGTGGTCGGCCGATGGCGCCTCCACCTCCGCCCAGACCCGATCGACCATGCCGTCGAGGAGATCGTCCTTGTTGGCGACGTGCTTGTAGAGCGCCATCGGAACCACGCCCAGCCGCTGCGCGAGCGTTCGCATGCTGAGTCCGTCCAGTCCTTCGCTGTCCGCGAGGGCGAGCCCGGCGTCGATCACACGGTCGGTCGTGAGGCCGGGTCGCGGCGTCGACGATCCTTCCCTTGACATGGTGTACAGCGTACACCTACAGTCATCTCCGAGTGGTGTACGCCGTACACCTCCGCCCGAGAGGACCAGCATGCATCCCTACGACCGCCGCCGTTCGCTCGCCGCGGGCGTCTTCTTCCTGCTCACCTTCGCCACGTCGATCCCCGGCGCGCTGCTGTACGGCCCCATCCTGACCGACCCCCACTACGTCGTCGCCGGTCCTACCGCCCCGGTCCTCGCCGGCGCCCTGCTGGAGATCGCCCTCGTCATCGCCAACCTCGGCACCGCTCTCGTTCTCTATCCGGTGCTGCGCCGCACGAGCCCGTCCCTCGCGCTCGCCTACGTGGTCGCCCGCGTGATGGAGTCGGCCCTCATCGCCGTCGGGATCCTCAGCCTGCTCGCCGTCGTGACCCTCCGCGAGAACGGCGCGGCGTCGGGCGGTACGGAGGCGGCCGCGGTGGTGGTCGCGCAGGCCCTGGTGGCGCTGCACGGATGGACGTTCCTGCTCGGCCCCGGTTTCGTCGTCGGCCTCGGCAACGGCCTGATCCTCGGCTGGATGCTGTTCCGCGCCGGACTCGTGCCCCGCGGCTGGGCGGTCCTCGGCATGATCGCCGGCCCGCTGGTCTCCCTCTCGGGCGTCGCCGTGCTGCTCGGCGCCTACGATCAGGTGTCGCCGTGGTCGGCGGTCGCCACCCTCCCCGAATTCGTCTGGGAGGCGTTCCTCGGCATCTACCTAAGCGTGCGCGGATTCCGGGCAGGGTCGCCGGACGCGACGCGGGCGCCGACGACCGTCACCGCAGCGACGCGCTGAACTCCTCGAGGGAGGCGACCGTCACGCCGCCGCGCGGGAACACCTTCTCGGTGAGGACGCGGTGCACCTCGGCGTCCGAGTCCCAGCATCCATCCTCGAGGACGACCAGGCGGAAGTCGCGGTCCGAGGCGTCGCGGACGGTCGAGAGCACGACGCCGGCGGTCGCGATGCCGGTGAGGACGAGGGTGTCGATTCCTCGCTCCGCAAGCCGGGCGGCCAGGTCGGTGGTGCTGAAGGCGCCGACCCGCCGCTTCCGGACCACGATCTCGCCCGAGGCCGGCGCGAGGCGATCGTCGAACTGCGTGGCCGGACTCTCGGCGTCCAGCCGGGCGGCCGATCCGGCGAAGCGCGAGGCCGCCGGGATGCGCTCCGCCTCCTCCGCGGTCAGAGCCACGCGCACGTAGCCGACGGCCAGCCCGGCGTCGCGGGCGGCGTCGCGGGCCCGCACGAGTCCGGCCACGAAGGCGTCGGGATCGGGATGACGCGAGAGGATGCCCTGCTGGACATCCATGATGAGGAGCGCGGTGCGCCCGGGGTCGAGCCGGAGATCGTTCACATCCGTAAACTATCCGGCGCTCCCTGTGCGTGAGGTCAGAGGCATGCCGGCCGACGCGGCTGACCGCGTCCCGCTGTGCGCGGCCCGTTAGGGGTGGTGGGCGTCATGTCCGCGACACGCTAGCGTCTTCTTCTGGGGGAGCTGCGCGCTGGGATGCGGCGGATCCGCACCAGACGACCACGAACCGGGGGGACCAGCAGTGACCGATGCGGAGACGACCGAGCAGGCACCGGAAGCACAGCCCGCGCCAGCGCAGCCGGCGGAAGCACAGGCACCGGAAGCACAGCCCGCGGCAGCGCTGCCGGCGCCTCGCACCCGGAGATGGCGCCTCTGGGTGACGATCACCGCAACCGTGCTGCTGGCGGCGGGGGCGGTGACCGGCGCGGGATACGCCTGGCAGGCGATCGCAACCGTGCAGTCGACCTCCGCCTATCGCGAGGTGGTCGCCGCCTCGAAGGCGCTGACCGACGTGACGGACGAACGCGAGATCGCCCTGGACAAGGCCCGCGCGTCCCTGTTCTCGATGGCCGTGTTCACCGACCATCCGCGTCCGGACTACCTGGCAGCGGCGACGGCGAAAGCTCTCTCCGATGCCGAGGCGGACCTGGAGGCGAAGAGCGTCAAGCTCCCCTTTGCCGTGTTCACGCCGCCGAAGGTCACGGCGGCCAGCGCGGATCTGATGCCCTGGACCGTCATCGGCGATGTGCAGCACAAGGCGCAGCTCGCCCACGACGAGCACCGCCTCGCACGAACCCGGGCCGCGGAGCTGAAGGCGCTGGATGCGGCGCAGGCGGTGTTCTCGACCAGCGCACACGACGTGTACCGCGAACTGGCCGCCCACGGCGAGCAGGTGCTGACGGCGGACGATTCGGCGACCTACGCGAGCAAGGTCGACCTGCGGCACGCCATCGACGCCGGGGCCGGCGGCGTGGTGACCGGGGCGTTCGGCGGCACGGGGCTGGTGTACCTCATCCAGGCGACGGATGCAGTGACCGCTTCCCAGGCGGCGGGCGAGGCGGAGAAGCAGGACCCGGCGTACCCGATCCGGGCGCAGATCGAGGCGTACGCGCGCTCGATCGCGCACGGGGTCACGCTCGACTTCGAATGGCACGCCGAGGTCAGAGGCTTAGGCGAGGGCTGGTACTCCGGCACCACGCAGTACCACGAGGGAGACGGCGGCTGGGCCACGATCGACCTGAACTTCCCCATCCAGGACGGCTGGGAACGCGGGGATGTGAATGCGAAAGCCCTGATCACGCACGAGGTCGGTCACTCCCAGGTGGTGCGGCCGGCGTGCAAGGCGCTCTTCGACGGCCCTGCGTTCCGGGACGACGACGAGATGTGGGCCACCGCCTGGGCCATCTCGATGGGCTTCGATGTGGCCGGGTCCGGCATCGAGGCGTACGGCCGGCCGAGCGACGAGCAGATCGCGGTCGCCGGCCAGTGCCGCTGATCGCGGCCGCGAGCAGCCGACCGGCGCCCGGCCCAGCGCCCGGCGCCCGGCGCGGCGCCCGGCGTCCGGCGCGGCGCCCGTGCGCGCCCAGCCGGCCGCGTCCTCCGCGGCCGGCTGAGCCTGCGGGGGTCAGCCGAGGGAGACGCCGGTCCAGGAGACCGGGGGGAGCTCCAGGGTGAGGACGCCGTCGGCCAGGGAGGCGACGGGCGTCGGGCGCAGGCCCACCCGCTCCTGGTCCTCCAGCGTGTTCTTCGCGTACACGTCCTCGTCCCAGAGGGACAGGGCTTCGCGCACCCGCTCCACGCCGAGGTCGCGCACATCCACCTGGACGGTCTGGGTCTCGGTGCTGCTGCGGTTGACGACGAAGAGTGCGGCGGAGCCGTCCGCCTCGTCGAAGGTGGCGACAGCATCCACGAGGTCCGCCGCCCCGTACACCGCGGTCTCGTAGGTGCCCGTCGTGATGTCCGGCCGGAGCACCTCGCCGCGAGCGAGGCGACTGGTCACCGAGAACGGGAAGAAGGTCGACTGCCGCCACGCCGCTCCGCCGGGCTCCGTCATGATCGGAGCGATGACGTTCACCAGCTGGGCGAGGGATGCGCTGGTCACCCGGTCGTGGTTCTTCAGCAGGGTGATCAGCAGGTTGCCGAGGACGACCGCGTCGGCCACCGAGTAGACGTCCTCCAGCTGGCGCGGCGCGTGCCGCCACTCGTGGTTGACCTCCTCGGAGTCCTTGTGCTCGTCGAGGTACCAGATGTTCCACTCGTCGAACGAGATCTGGATCTTCTTGCGGTTCTTCAGCTTGTTCCCGACGTGGTCCGCCGTCGCGACCACGGTGTCGATGAAGTACTGCATGTCGACGGACGAGGCCAGGAAGGACCCGAGGTCGCCGCCGCGCTCCTGGTAGTACGCGTGGGCGGAGACGAAGTCGACGTGCTCGTAGGCGTGCTCCAGGACGATCCGCTCCCACTCGCCGAACGTGGGCATCCCGGAACCGGACGAGCCGCAGACGACGAGCTCGAGATGCTCGTCGGCCATCTTCATCGCCGCTGCGGTGCGGGCGGCCAGCTTGCCGTAGTCGTCGGCCGTCATGTAGCCGGTCTGCCACGGGCCGTCCATCTCGTTGCCCAGGCACCACATGCGGATGTCGTGCGGCTCGGGCGTCCCGTTCGCGATCCGGAGGTCGCTCAACGCCGTGCCGGAGGGATGGTTGGCGTACTCGAGCAGGTCCAGTGCCGCCTCGATCCCCCGCGTCCCGAGGTTGACGGCGAGCATCAGCTCGGAGTCCGTCAGCTTCAGCCAGCGGGCGAACTCGTCCAGGCCGACCTGGTTCGACTCGAGCGAGTGCCAGGCGAGGTCGCGGCGGACCGGGCGCTTCTCGCGGGGCCCGACCGAGTCCTCCCAGCGGAACCCGGAGACGAAGTTGCCGCCCGGGTAGCGGATCGTGCTCGAGCCGAGCTCCCGCACCAGTTCCACCACATCCAGCCGGAATCCGTCCTCATTCGCCGTGGGGTGCCCCGGCTCGTAGATGCCGTCGTACACACACCGCCCCAGGTGCTCGACGAACGAGCCGAAGATGCGGCGGTTGACGGTCGCGACGCGCGCAGAGCGGTCGAGGGCGATTCGTGTCTCAGACATGGTCTCCTGGGTTTCCTACAACGTTATAGAACAACGTTGCAGACACCATGATGCTGGGAGAGCCGGGATGATGTCAACCGGACTCGTCAGCTCGCGCTCGACTCGCGCTCCACCAGGCGGAAGGGCACCTCGATGGCCTCGGGGACGAAGGGCGCGTCGTCTCCCTCGATCCGCCTCACCAGGAGGTCGACAGCGGCCCGCGCGATCTCGTCCCGGCCGGGATCGATCGTCGAGAGGGTCGGGATCGAGTAGCGGGTTTCGTCGATGTCGTCGAAGCCGATGACGGCGACGTCCTCCGGGACGCGGCGGCCGGCCTCCTGGAACGCGCGCAGGGCGCCGAGTGCGATGGCGTCGTTGAAGGCGACCACGCCGTCGAACGAGGCGCCCGCGGCGAGGAAGTCCCGCATCCCCTCTGCGCCGTTGTGGCGGTGCCAGAAGCTGACCGGGACCACGAGGGACGGGTCGAACGGGATGTCGGCCGCGGCGAGCGCCTGCCGGTAGCCCTCCAGACGCAGCGCGGCCGAGCCCGTGACCTCGCCGGGATGCGCGCCGAAGGCCACGATGCGCCGCCGGCCGGACGCCAGCAGGTGCTCGGTCGCGGCCCGGGCGCCCTCCGTGTTCTGGATGATGACGTGGTCGCGCGGCGAGGCGAAGTTCCGGTCGCCGAGCAGGACGACCGGTGTGGTCAGATCCCCGATCAGTCCGGCGCCGGCCTCGTCGAGGGCGAGCACGCTGTGCAGGACGCCGTCGACCATCCGGGCGTGAGGATGCCGCAGGACGCCGAGCTCATGCGGGCGGTCGTCGCCGAACTGCTCGATCAGCACGGCGAGTCCGGCGTCGGCTGCGGCCTGCATGACCGAGTCCGCGAGTTCGGCGAAGTAGGCGTTCCGAAGGTTCGGGATCATGAGCGAGATCACGTTGGTGCGGCCCGAGCGCAGGCTGCGCGCCGAATGATTGGGCGTGTAGCCGAGCGTCTTGATGGCCTCGAGCACCTTGTGCCTGGTGTGCTCGCGGACGTGCGGGAAGTCGTTGATCACGTTCGAGACGGTCTTGATCGACACGCCCGCCAGAACGCTGACATCCTGCATGGTCACAGCCACGGTGTTCCCCTCTCACGTGCCTCTCGGTCGAGATTACAACGTTAGAGGCCGGGATGTGGCGGCGATGTCCCCCAGGTCAGCGCAGAGCGGCGGGACGGACCCGCACGGGCGCCAGCCACGCGGACACGATGACCGCCGTGATCGCCCCCGCCGCCATGATCGCCGCCAGCACGACCACCTGGAACCGGCCGGCCTCGAGCGGCGAGACACCGCCGAAGATGGCGCCGACGAAGGCGCCCGGGAGGGTGACGAGCCCGGTCGTCTTGGTCTGATCCACCGAGGGGATGAGCGCCGAGTACACCGCGCCGCGGGCCAGTTCCAGCGTCGACTGCCGGGGCTTCGCGCCGAGGGCGAGCCACCCCTCCACCTCCTCCCAGTGGTCGCGGACCGCCTCGGTGAAGCGTCGCCCGGCGAGGGTGGCGATGCTCATCGAGTTGCCGATCACGATGCCTCCGATCGCGAGGGCGTAGCGCGCGCTGAACTGGATGGCACCGGTCAGGAAGACCACCGAGAACGACACGATCACCCCGGTCGCCATGGCGGTCGCCATCATGAGGGCGTGCTCGCGCGACCAGCCGATCCGGTGCGTAGCCGTCCCGGCGGCCACCGAGAACATGACCAGGAGCGCCAGGGCCACCCAGCGCGGGTCCGTGATGACCCCGGCGAGGACCAGGCTGATGACGGCGAGCTGCGCTGCGCCCCGCAGGATCGCCAGCGCCGGCGCCCAGCGGTGCGGCACGCCGTAGCCGGCGAGCACCGCCACCGCGGCGAGCGCGAGCACCGCCACCCCGAGCAGGGTCGGCGCCAGCTCCTGGACGATCGGCACGCCACGAGCCTACGTGCTGGCCGCCTCAGCGGGCGCGGCGGCGTCGCGCACGACGGAAACGGAGGCGCCCCCGCGCGGGCCGGCCCGCATCCACCTCCGTTTCCCGCCGTCACCCGACGCGTCGGCCCGAATCTCCTCCCTTCCCACGCCCGGAAGCCGCGCTGGGCGACGATCCGGCTGGTGAACTCCCGAGACAGGTCCACGTTCGACAGCTCGAGGGTGCGGTCACGGCAGAGCGTCCCCGGGATGTGCTGCTGCCGATTTCCCACACGGCCATCCACAACGTGTCGCCCAATGTGAATTACACCGGTGTGCTTTCGAAGAGACCTTCGATTATGAATGCATTACGACAGAAGCCCCGGTCAGGAGCCATTTATTAAACCTGGGAATCTGTGAGTCCACAAATCTCGCGCGTGTCCTCCACACGATACTGCTGCGTATCCACGGATTTTCAACAGGGTTATCCACAGGTGGAGAAGTGTGGAGTCTCTCAGCCGAGCAGATCGAAGAACACCAGGTGCGCCCCGATAGCGGCCCCGGCCACCGCCCAGCGCCGTCCGGTCACCCGGCCTTCTTCGCGGGGCAGGGCGCCGCCTTCGTCATGGCGTCGATGGTCTGCTGCTCCGACCAGGGGAGCGAGGCGACGACCTTGGCGCCCTTCTGCTCCGCCGGGATCTTGGAGACCACCGAGGCGAGCCGCTGGGCGAGAGACTGCGCGAAGCCGGGACCCGGAGTGGAGTTGTTGAGGGCCACCACGATCGTCAGGCCCGAGGCCGGGTCGGCGAACAGCGCCGAGCTGTAGCCGGGGATGGCGCCGCTGCTGCCGCGAAGCGGCCCGAGCAGCTGCACGCCGAGGCCGTAGCGCTGCCACGACTCGCCGTCCACGACGGCGTCCAGCTGGTCGGTGCGCGACTTCTTGCTCAGGAGGCTGCCGGTGGCGAGCGCCTGCGCGAAGTTCTTCAGATCGGGAACGTTCGACACAACGCCGCCGGCGGTCCAGCCCTGTGACGGCGACAGGCGGCTGACGTCGCGCATCGGTGCGCACACGATCGCGCCGGCCGCATCCACCCCGGCCGAGTACCCGCCGGCGTGCGGACCGGGCACGCTGAGCTGGGAACTCGACGGAAGGGTGCTCGCCGTCATGCCCAGCCGGTCGAAGACGTACTGCTTGTACAGGTCCGGCCAGCTGCGGTCCGTCGCGTTCTGCAGCGCCATCCCGACCAGTACCGCGTTCGTCAGGGAACGGCCGTACTTCTCGCCGGGGGTCCCGTAGCGCTGCGTCGCAATGCCGTCGCTCGCCAGTTCGAGGGGCGGCCACTGCCGTGCCGGGTTCATCAGGAACTCGGCGTTCAGCTGGCCGGCGTAATCGCCGATCCCCGAGGTGTTCTGGCAGAGCTCCCGCATGGTGACGCCCTCCACCCCGACCAGGCCCGGCACCCACTTGGCGACCGGGTCGTCGAGACCCAGGCGTCCCTCGTCCACGAGCTCCAGCAGCACGGTGCACGTCATCGGCACGGTGTTCTGGCCGATGCGGAAGGTCATGTCCGCCTTCACCGGAGTGGAACCTCCACGCGTCGTGGTGCCCAGCGCCGCGGTCCAGCTGCCCGCCCACGGAGCCCACACTCCCGCGAAGCCGGCGGAGGCATCGGCCAGGCCCATCGCGTCCGTGACAGCCGTCGACAGACGCGTCTCGACATCCTTCGAGAAGCCTCCGGGCTGCTGCTGGGGGAGGTCGGCGCGGCCCACGGTCGACGTGCATCCGGTCAGTACCAGTGCCACGAGTCCCGCGGCGGCGGCGAGCGCGAACCGCCCGAACTTCGTGTCACGTCGCATCGCTGCATCCCCCGACGGTCGCCCTGCGTGGTCCAGCGATTGTAGCGTGCGGCGGAAAGCGGACCGGGATGGACGCGCTCAGCGGCGGGTCAGTGCTCAGCGGCGGGTCAGTGCGAACGAGACGGATCCGAAGCGCACCACCGACCCGGGATCGACCTCGTGCCGCGTCTTGGGGTCGCAGGCGAACGTCCCATCGCCCGGGTAGGTGATCGTCGTCCCGTTGGCGGAGCCCAGGTCCATCACCCAGAAGACGCCGTCGAACTGGCCGAACGCCAAGTGGGCGCGCGACACCGACTTGGCGTCATCCTCCACGGTGATCAGCTCGACGTGGCCCGGATCCTCCAACTCGGTCCCCGGAGTGTGCACGGCGGGGTTGCGGCCGATCACACCGTTCCCGCTCGTCTCCAGGTGCTGGCCGTCGCTGAAGTCCAGCACGAAGGTCACCGCCACGTCCGTCCCCTTTTCCCACTCGCCGCGTCCGCACGGCCGCTCATCGCGCCGCCGCCCCTGCCGCTGCCCCCGCCCCCGTGACCGGCATGGAAACCGGCCGCGCGTCGCGCATGAAGCGCTCGACGTCCTGGTCCACCATGATGTCGCTCGGCCGCAGCGGCCTCGTCAGGTACAGACCCTCGAGCGTCGTGATCCGGCTGAGGGCGACGTAGGTCTGACCGGACGTGAAGGCGCGGGTGCCGAGGTCGACGATCGCCGCGTCATACGTCTTGCCCTGCGACTTGTGGATGGTGACCGCCCACGCCAGCCGCAGCGGGAACTGGGTGAACTCGGCCACGACATCCTTCGTCAGCTTCTTGGTCGCCGGCGACCAGGTGTACCGGAACTTTTCCCAGATCGCCGGCTCGACCTCGTGCACCTCGCCGTCGACGTCCACGAACACGGTGGAGTCGATCTTCGTCACCGTGCCGATCGTGCCGTTCACCCACCGCGGCCCGTCGCCCTGGCCGACGTCGTTGCGCAGGAACATCACCTGTGCGCCGACCTTCAGCTCGAGGGACTCGTCCGCGGGATAGTTCCGGCCGCCGAAGTCGCCGCTCACCTCGGCCTTCGCCGTGAGCACGCGGCCGGGCAGGCGCCCGAGGGCCTGCGCGTTGATGCGGTTCACGGTGTCGTTGCGCGTGGCGAGCGTGATGGTCCCGTCCTCCGGCGCCGGACGCGAACCGACTTCGTTGAGCCGGTCGGCGATCTCCTTGGTCACCTGCCCGTGACGCACTGCGTTGAGCATGAACCGGAAGTCCGACTCGTGCTGGCGATGCACCTGAAGCAGCTCGACGATCCGCAGATCGGCCTCCTGCCACACCTTCGCGTCGAAGAACCACATCGAGCGGTAGGTGTCCGCGAAGTAGGCGCGCTCCTCGGGGCCGCCGGGGACGGGCGCCAGCTGGTAGGGGTCGCCGAACAGCACCACCTGCACGCCGCCGAACGGTTCCCCGGCGCGCTGCCTGGCCTGGCGGAGGCTGCGGTCGATCGCATCCATCAGGTCGGCGTTGACCATGGAGACCTCATCGATCACCAGCGTGTCGATGCTGTTGAGGAGCTTGCGCAGCTCGGCCGTCTGGTCGATGTCGTGGTCGGCGATCACTCCGATGGGGAGGCGGAACAGCGAGTGGATGGTCTGGCCGCCGACATTGAGCGCGGCCACGCCCGTGGGCGCTGAGATCACGATCGACTTCTCGGTGCTCCACGCCAGATGGTTGAGCAGCGTCGACTTGCCCGTACCGGCACGACCGGTCACGAAGACGTGTTCTCTGGTGTGCTCGATCAACTCGAACAGCGCCTGCTGCTCCGGCGAGAGGGAAAGCCGCCCCATCCCCGCCCCTTCCGTATCGCCCGACCTGACGCACTACTCTAACCCTGCGCGCGGGCGCCGGACCGCTTATCCACAGAACCTTAGGATGGCCTCATGGCTGAGGCGGACGCGCGCACGCGCCGACGGGCCGTCCTGCTCTGGTCGGCTGTCGGCGTGCTGCTCCTCGCCGCCTTCGCTGCCGGACTCGGCGCCGTCCAGCGGACGTACTACAGCCCGAGCGGGTTCGTGCAGGCGTTCGCCGGCTCGATCGCCTCCCACGACGTCGCGGCCGCGCTGGCCATGCCCGGCGCCGCTCCGACGGCAGCGGCGCTGGAGAGCGCCCACCTGCCGACGGGCGCATCCCGTGAGCTGCTGCGCTCCGATGTCCTGCCCTCGATCGAGGACATCCGGATCACGTCGGATTCGGCCGGGACGGACGGGGTGCACACGGTGGTGGTGCACGCCGTCGCGGACGGGCGCTCGGTCTCGGCGAGCTTCCGCGTCCGTCAGACGGGATCCGTCCTCGGGCTGCTGCCGACCTGGTCCTTCGCTTCCACTCCGCTCGCCATCTCGCGGATCGCCGTCGCGCACGCGACCACGTTCAGCGTTCGCGGCCATGTCCTGAGTCCGCGCGCCGCCTCGCCGAAGCAGCCGGCCGGTGCGTTCACCGTCTCGGCCGACTACCTGGTCCTTCCGCTGGCGCCCCTCGAGCTGTCCCATACCTCGGCATTCCTCCGGGCCGCCCCGGTGGTCGCTGCCGTGAGCCCGGGGAGCATCACCGAGACCACCGTGGATGCCGAGCCGACCCCATCCTTCACCTCCGCCGTGCAGAAGGAGGTGAACGCCTTCCTGGACCGGTGCGCCGAACAGCATGTGCTGCAGCCGGCGGGATGCCCGTTCGGCATCGAGATCGACGACCGCGTCCAGGGCGATCCGACCTGGTCGATGAGCACGTACCCGGTCGTGCGTCTCCGCCCGGGCGACACCTCGTGGACCACCGACCGCATGACGGGCGTCGCCCATCTGAAGGTGACGGTGCAGTCGCTCTTCGACGGGTCGGTCAGTACCCGCAGCGATGCCGAGCCGTTCGCGATGAGCCTCAGCAGCGTGACGATCCGCAGCGACGGCTCCCTCGCCATCGTCGTCGCCCAGTAGGGCTGGCGGGAGGCCCAGTCAGGCCTAGGGGGAGACGCGGGCGCGGCTAGCGGGAGACCCGGTCGCGATCCGCCATCCGGGCCAGGCGCGCGTTGTACTCCTGGAGTTCCGCGTCGCCGGTGCGGTCGGCGTTCCGGTCGCGACGCTTCGTCTCGCGCTCGTCGCTGCGGCTCCACTGGATGGCGACGACGATGGCGAGCGTCACGGTCGGGATCTCGCCGATGCTCCAGGCGATCCCGCCCGCGGCCTGCTGATCGATCAGCGGCGAGTCGCCCCAGGTGCGGCCCATCGCGCCGAACCAGTCGGCCAGCATGAGCCCGTGCATCTGCATGATCGAGAGGCCGAAGAAGGCGTGGAAGGCCATCGTCAGCAACAACAGGAGCAGCCGGAACGGGTACGGCAGCCGGTACTTGACCGGATCGATCCCGATCAGCGACTGCACGAACAGGTACCCCGTGATGAGGAAGTGCACGACCATCCACTCGTGCCCGATGTGGTCGGTCGTCGCCCAGCGGAACACCGGCGTGTAGTAGAACACCCAGAGCGACCCGGCGAAGAGGATGGCGGCGACGATCGGGTTGGAGAGGAACCCGGCGATGCGCGAGTGGACCGCGAGCAGCAGCCACTCGCGGCCCCCGCGCGAGCCGTCGTGCCGCTTGCGGATGGCACGGGCGGCGAGTGTCACGGGAGCGCCGGGGACCAGGAGCAGCGGGACCGCCATCGTGAGCACCATATGCGCGGACATGTGCGCCGAGAACAGGTACTTCTCGTAGACGTTCACGCCGCCGTTGGTGATGTAGAAGAGCAGGACGATGCCGAGCGTCCAGAGCACCGTGCGGTGGATCGGCCACGCGTCGCCGCGGCGCCGCAGCCGCCAGACTCCCGCGAAGTAGAAGAACAGCGCGAAGGCGCAGACGAGCACCCAGAGCAGGTCGAAGTTCCACGAGGTGAACAGCCGTCCCCACGTCAGTTCCGGAGGCAGCTTGTCGCCGGTCAGGATCTCGGCGGGCGTCGGGATGGCCGCGCGGGTCTGCGGCACGGGGGTCACGGTCCGCGCGAGCGCCGCGGCCACGCCGGAAGCGATGCCCATGAAGGCGAGCTCGGCCACGACGATCCACCAGAAGCTGCGCGGCTCGCCGGTCGCCTTCAGCCGGCCGATCAGGTACCGCCGCTGCGTCACGCCGAAGAGCCCGAGCGCCACGAGCGCGGCGACCTTGACGAGAACGAGGATGCCGTACGGCGTCGCCAGCTCGGCCAGCGTGCCGACGCGGAGCTCCGCGTTCACATAGCCGGAGGCCGCCACGACCAGGAAGCAGATCAGCGCGAACGTGGAGTAGCGCTCCAGGACCGTGACCAGCCGGCCCTTCCCGAAGGTGTGCTTGACGACGACCAGCGTCAGGAGCCCGCCTAGCCAGATGCCGGCGAAGAGTACGTGCAGGCCGAAGGAGGTCACCGCGGCGTCATGCCCGGACGCCTCGGCGCTGTGCCCCTGCTGCGCCATCGGCACGACCGCCGCCATCGCGAGGACCGCGACGAATGCGACCGCCGTCTGGTTGCGCACGGCGAAGCACAGCACGGTGACGACGGCGGCGATGAGCGTGATGCCGAACCAGGCCTGCCCGAGCGACACGCTGGTGATGAAGGAGCTCAACCCGTTGCTGAACGTGGAGTCGAACGACCACGGCACATTGGAGACGCTCACGAAGGTGAACAGACCTGTCGCAGCGGACGCCACGGTCATGACTCCGGCACTGCCGGCCGCGAAGTCGAGGGCCTTTCCGTACTCGTCGCGCTCGGGGCTGAATGCGAAGCAGGCGAGCACGAGGGCGCCGACCGTTCCCGCCAGGCTCAGGTTGACCACGAGGGTCGCCGCAGGGAGCCCCCAGCGCACCAGCGCGCCGGGATCGGCGAGCAGGGGAGCGCTGGCGCCGCCACCGAACGCGAGCGCGCCGACCATGGCCGCCGCGGCTGCGAGAAGCAGGGCGGCGGGGCCGATCACGCGGAGGATTCGTGGCACTTCTCCAGCCTACGTCCCACCCCCTGGGCGGGCGCCCACAGCCGTCGATGCTGTGGAGGGACGAGGAGCTGTGGAGAACGAGAAGGGCGGCACCGCGAACCGCGGTACCGCCCTCGGGCAGAGCTGGGAAGGACTACTTGACGGCAGCCTTGAGCTTGGAGCCCGCGGTCAGCTTGACGCGGTGACCGGCCGGGATGGAGATCTCGGCGCCGGTCTGCGGGTTGCGGCCGGTGCGGGCAGCGGTCTCGCTGCGCTCGGCGGCGAGCCAGCCCGGGATGGTGACCTTGCCGCCCTTGGCGACGGTCTCGCTGATGGTGCTGAAGAACGCGTCGACGACGCTGGAGACGGTGGCCTGGCTCTGACCAGACGCCGCAGCGACGGCAGCAACGAGCTCGGTCTTGTTCAGGTTGTCAGCCATTGAGTGTCCTCCTCGGACCTTGTGCTGGATCTACAGCTTTTTTGTGGAACGGTTGAGGCCACACGGGCCATTACGTTTGGTCGGACGACCGCCTCGAATGTATCAGAATCCCGCGGAAACACGCGGATCTTCAGACCGTTTAGTGGATATCCGTCGTGATCGTGGTCTCCAGGCATGCCCGGGGACCACGACGAAGGGGCGCCCGGCCGAAGCCGGACGCCCCTCGAGTGCGTCGATCGGGCTGGATTACCAGCTCGACTTGGTGATGCCGGGCAGCTCGCCGCGGTGCGCCATGTCGCGGAAGCGGACCCGCGAGATACCGAACTTGCTGAGGTTTCCGCGGGGACGGCCGTCGACGGCGTCGCGGTTGCGAACGCGGATCGGGGAGGCGTCACGGGGAAGCTTCTGCAGGCCGATGCGGGCGGCCTCACGGGACTCGTCGGTGCCGTTCGGGTCGACGAGTGCCTTCTTGAGCTCGGCACGCTTCGTGGCGTAGCGCGCGACGATGACCTTGCGCTGCTCGTTCTTGGCGATCTTGGATGTCTTGGCCATGATTAGCGCTCCTCTCGGAAGTCGACGTGCTTGCGCACGACAGGGTCGTACTTCTTGAGCACGAGGCGGTCGGGGTCGTTGCGACGGTTCTTCTTGGTCACGTAGGTGTAACCGGTGCCCGCCGTCGAACGGAGCTTGATGATCGGACGGATGTCCTGCTGCTTCGCCATTAGATCTTCTCCCCACGGGCCAGGAGGTCCTTGACCACGGACTCGATGCCACGGGCGTCGATGACCTTGATGCCCTTGGCACTCAGGGTCAGGGTGACGTTACGGCGAAGGGACGGAACGTAGTACGTCTTCTTCTGGATGTTCGGGTCGAACCGTCGCTTGGTGCGGCGGTGCGAGTGCGAGATGTTGTGACCGAAGCCGGGAACGGCTCCTGTCACCTGGCACACTGCTGCCATTGCTTTCTTCTCCAATACCGTGGTGCCGGACGGCACCACCCAAGGTCACTTGTCGGCGCACGACTTCCCCAAGCGATTCGTCTGGGGGGTTCGTACACGATCTGAGTGGGAGGAGCCCACTCAGCCAAACATCCATGCTACGGCATCGGGGCGGTGCCGGCCAAATCACTCAGGGCTGTGCACGCGGCGCACAGCCCGAAGACGTCGACCACGTGCTGCGCCTGCGTGAACCCGTGCGCTGCCGCGGCCTGACGCGCCCACTGCTCGACCGCATCCGCCTCGATCTCCACCGTGAGCCCGCAGTTGCGGCAGATCAGGTGGTGGTGATGGCCGGTCGTGCACGCCCGGTAGAGGGCTTCGCCCTCGGGCGACTGCAGCGAGTCGGCATCGCCTTCCGCCGCCAGGTCGGCGAGCGCGCGATACACCGTAGCCAGGCCGATCGGGGAGCCGGCCTCGTGGAGGCTCAGGTGCAGTCCCTGCGCGCTGATGAAGCCCTCCGTCGAGGTCAGAGCCTCGCGGACGGCCTCCCGCTGCCAGGTGTTCCGCTTCACGATCCCAGGCTAGCCCGCCTGGCTCACGAGTCGCCGAGAGGTCTTCGCCGCGGTCCGCCGGCGGGCACGACGACCCCCGACGACGCGGCAGACCGCGTAGATGAGGAACGAGATCGTCGTCACGTAGGGACTGATCGGCAGGGCGCTTCCGAGAGCGAGCAGGATGCCGCCGACGACCGATACCAGCGCGAAGCCGACGCTGATCAGCGGGACTCCGAGCGGCGAGGACGAGATCCGCATCGCCGCCGCGGCCGGCGTGACCAACAGCGACAGCACCAGCAGCGCGCCCACGATCTGCACCGAGACGGCGACCGCGAGGCCGAGCAGCACCATGAACGCGAGCGCGACGAAGCGGGTCGGGACGCCGCGCGAGGCGGCGACGTCCGCATCCAGGCTGTCGAAGGTCAGAGGCCGCCAGATGAGGAGCAGCGCCACCAGGACGATCGCGCCGATGACGAGCAGCGACCCGAGCTGCGGGTCGTCGACCGAGACGATCTGGCCGGTCAGCAGGCCGAACTTGTTGGCGCTGCGGCCGGGATAGAGCGCGAGCGCCAGGATTCCGAGACCGAGACCGAACGGCATGAGGACCGCGATGATCGAGTTGCGGTCGCGTGCTTTCGCGCCGAGCAGGCCGATGAGCATCGCGGCGACGAGCGAGCCGACGAGGGACCCGGCCACGACGTTCACGCCGAGCAGCAGGGCCACCGCCGCACCCGCGAAGGAGAGCTCACTGATCCCGTGCACCGCGAAGGCCATGTCGCGCTGCATCACGAAGACCCCGATCAGGCCTCCGATGATGCCGAGCACCGCCCCGGCGAAGATCGAGTTCTTGACGAGGAGGAGCAGCTCGCCGTAGTCGGTGAAGTCGAACAGCTGCGACCACAGATCCAGGTGCGTCATGCGACCGGCTCCGGGTGCGCCTCGCGAATGTGATCGTGGTGGTCGTGGGTCTCGGCATCCGGGATGCCGACCACGACGATCCGGCCGCGGCTGCGGATGACGTCGACGGGCGTCCCGTACAGGTCGGTCAGGACCTCGCTGCGCAGCACCTCGTCCGGGGTCCCGGTGCGGAACCGGCCGCCGGCCAGGTACAGGACGCGGTCCACCATCCCGAGCACCGGGTTCACATCGTGCGTGACGAAGACGACCGCGCTGCCGTGGTCCCGTCGGCGACGGTCGATCAGCTCGCTGACGCCGCGCTGGTGCTGCAGGTCGAGCGAGAGCAGAGGCTCGTCGCACAGCAGCAGGGCCGGGTCTCCGGCGAGCGCCTGCGCGACCCGGAGCCGCTGCTGCTCGCCGCCGGAGAGCGATCCGACGGCCGTGTCGGCGTAGCGCCGCGCGCCCACCGCGTCGATGAGCCGCTCCACCTGGTCCCGGTCGGTCCGGCGGGGGAGAGGCAGGCCCCAACGGTGACCGTTGACGCCCAGGGCGACGAGGTCGCGCGCGCGCATCGGGGTGCCGGCCGGGATGAGCTTCTGCTGGGGGATGTACCCGATGCGGCGGTCGCCGCGGCGCACCGCGCGGCCCTCGAAGGCGATCTCGCCGTCGTCGAGCTGCTGCTGGCCGAGGATGGTGCGCAGGAGGCTGGTCTTCCCGGAGCCGTTCGGGCCGAGCACGGCGACGAACTCGCCGGCGTGCACATCGAGATCCAGGCCGCTCCACAGCGTCCGGTCGCCGAAGCCGAGGGACGCATCCCGCAGCCGGAGGACGACCTGGCCCTCGACCGGCGGTGCGACGAGTTCGAGTGGTTCGGTCATCCGCCCAGCGCCTTTCTGACGGCAGCGAGATTGGCACGCATCCAGCTGAGGTAGTCCTCGCCGCTGGGCAGCGTCTCGGTCATGGGCACGACCGGGATGCCGGCCTGCTTCGCAGAGGCGAGCACCCGTTCCGTCTCGGCGCCTGTGGTCTGCTCGTTGTACGCCAGGAGCTTCACCCGGTGCGCGCTGAAGAGTTTCAGGGTCTGCTCGAGCACGACGGGGGAGACATCGTTCTCCCCTTCGATGGCGGCGCTGAACTTCTCCGGAGTCTTGTTGACGAGCCCGATCGCGTCGAGCAGGTAGAGCGGAACGGGCTCGGTGATCGCGACACCCTCCCCACCGTGCGACGCCTTCAACTGCGCTTCGGTGGATTCGAGGGCGGCGACCTTCTGGCTGAACGCCTGCGCGTTCGCTTCGAATGTGGCTTTATGCGCAGGATCGGCCTTACCGAGCGCTGTCGCGAGTGCGGTCGCGAGGGTGCGGATCGTGGGGAAGTCGTACCAGACGTGCTCGTTGAGCTCGCCATCGACCGGCTTCTTGCCGGACAGTTCGACGACATTCAGCACCTGGGCGTCCTGGTTCTTGGCGCCCGTGACGAGCGTGTGCATGAAATCGTCGTAGCCTCCGCCGTTCTCGACGACGACGTCGGCCTTGGAGACGGCCAGCTGGTTCTGGGCGCTGGCCTCGAAGGAGTGCGGGTCCTGTGCGGGGTCGGACATCAGCGACGTGACGTGGACGGCGTCGCCGCCGATCGTCTCGGCGATGTTCCCGTACACGTTGGTGCTGGCGACGACACGGACGGTACCGTCGCCGGATCCTGCGGAGGGCGAGGCGGAGCAGCCGGCGAGCGCCGCTACGGCGGCGGTTGCGGCGGCGGCTGCCGCGAGGGCGGAGACGATGGAGCGCGTCTTCATGGATGAGCCTGTCTAAGTCGCGAACGACACGAAGGGTGTGCCCGCGGTCGCGGGCACCGGCTCAGGCTACGTCTTATTGAAAATGATTGTCAAATTCAATCCAGGAGCAGCGCGGGCTCCTCGGTGTCCCGCACCCCGCCCGCCTTCCGCCGCGCGCGGATTCCGCTTCCGATGGCGATAGCGAGAACAAGCCCATACAGAAGCAAGCTCGGGACGACCGCGGCGAGCGCAGACTGCTCTGCAAGCATCCCGACCGCGATCGCGGCGAGCGCGGTGAGACCGGAACCCAAGAGCGAGACCACGGACGAGGCGCCGGCCCGGCGACTGTCCGGCACGACCTCGTGGAACTGCGCCGAGCAGTAGACGCTGATGGCGACATGCGCCACCACGTGCGCGCCGAACGAGGCGACCACGATGATGCTGTTGCCGGCAAGGGCAAAGACCGCGATCGCTGCGGCGTTGCCGCCGATCAACAGCGGAAGGAGGCCGCGCGGTATTCGGCGCCCGGCGATCAGTCGGCCGCCCACGACGCCCGCCACCTTCATGACGGCGAACCCGAGAAGGACCGTGGCGATGACACTTCCACCGAGCCGCAGCTGCCACAGGATGAGGGGGCCGACCAAGGCCGCGTTGGCGATGACCGACATCCAGGCCCGAGGGTGCGCCGCGAGAACACCCAACCCGCGAAGGTAGTGACGCAGCGGCTCCACCTCGCCTTTCGCGAAGCTTGAGCCTGACCCTCGACCCCGGTGGCCGAGCAGCAGGGCCGCCCCTGCGACCGCCATGCACACGGCCCCTCCGAGCCAGATCGATCGGGGCGAGACGCTGAACGACCACGCGCCCACGAGACCACCGAGAAGCGAGGCGGCGGCCCCGAGCCACGCGATGCGACCGAGCGCTCGCCTCTGCTGTGCGGGATCGCCGTTGAGGCGGTTGAGAACGTAGGCGTAAGAGGTGCCGCTCATGGCCGCGGCGCCGACACCCGCCAACGCTTCGGCCGCGACATCCGCCACCAGTCCCAACGACAGGAAGAAGAGAACGAGGGCCGCCGTCCGTGTGAGATTCCCTAGCTGGATGGCCAGCCAATACGATCTTCGGTCGAAGACGATGGCAGCCGGGATCTCGGCCACCGCCACGGCGATATTGAACACTGCGACGAGACCGCCGATCACAGCGGTCGAGTATCCGCGGCTCTGGAAGTAGAGATTGTCGGCAACCGTGAAGCATCCCACTCCCAGTCCGGACAGAGCAAGGAAGGCCCAAATGGCAAAACCAGTTCTTCGCACGGAGAGCCTCACATGAAGAGCGGTCCACCATAGGACCATTGGCCGTGCGTTATGCCCGGGTCCCAGTCGGCGAATCGATTCAGCGCCGGAAAGTAGTGGTCGTCGAGCGGAAGAATGCGGTCGGCGATGCATCGGACCGCCGCAAACCCTGCCTCCGCCGCGAACACGTGCCGGTACAGCTCAACGCCGGCTCGATTCGCACGTTGTATGAGGGAGTCAAGGACCGCATCCGGAGATCCAGCTTCTCCCGGCGAGCCTTCCAGCCCCCGCCAACTGATAGCAGGCGGATCGTCGGGGGCGAAAAGGTGCGGGAATGCATCGCGAGACGTGCCATCGAACCAGAGAGCTCGCATGTCGGTCAGGGAGGGTTTTATGTCGATGCCCGTGTCCAGCGAACGGAGCATCTGCATGGCTTCGATCAGACCCTTTTGCGTTGCCCCTGCGAGCGTGGTCGACGCTCCGATCCCTCGCGCGGTTCGCGCGCCACCCGCGATGGAGGGACGAGTCAGTGTGATGTGGACGACGGGGATAGAGAACGGGTTGTCCATGACCGCCGCGTGGATCTGAACTCCACTTGCTTCGGCGATTTGCTGAGCAAGCGGATGATCATCCAGGCACAATTTTGTCGTTGCCTTCAGGCAACGGCTGTAGTACCAGAAACTGTCCCGTTCGATGAGTTCGAGAACGGCTTGAATGGTCGCTTCGTCCAGCGTCCTTCCTACCGCCGCCCCGGTCGTGCTGCTGGGCGTTGGCGAACGATGGCCCTCCTCAGGCGTGTAGGGGGCGTACACGAGGCTTGCAGGAAAGAGCCGGCCGCCGCCGTTCGACAGCGAATCCAACGTGAGAAGCGACACGAAGTCACCTGCCCCAAGTTCTACGCGCGTCCCATCGAAGTCCACAGCGTCGCGCCATGGTGCCGTTGCGCACTCGGCATCATCTCCGCGGGCCGTTACCGGCAGTGGGTTGTCAAGCCCTCCCGCGATCGCAAAGCGCTCGATTCCCTCACCGAGGCAACTCGCAAGAGCTTGTTCAGCGCTTGTGCCTTTGCCCCCGACGGGCGCCAGCGGTTCTCGCTCGTCGAGGAACATCGCGGTGTCGGCGGTGAAGACACCTCCACCCTCGCTCATAATCGGGTTCAGGAGTACCCCTGCGAACCCGAACCAGCCGCGGTGTTCCCTTACGAATTCGTGCGCACTTCCGGAACGGGGAATCCCACTACCCCACGTGAGACCCTCCGCAATGGGAAGCGCCTGTTGTGGCGCCCGGGCGAGTCCGACGGGCGTCGTGCGGCGCCCACGTCTCGCGCGGCATGGGCGGCAGTCCAGCCACGGAACGACCACGGACCAGTTCTGCCCCACCACCGCGTTCGTTATCGCAAGAGGCACTCCGGCCCGCCCCGCTTCGACAACGGCCTCCGTGAAACCGTCAGGCGATAGCGAAGTATCCGCTCTGTCGACCCGCTCCATGAGTAGATCGACTTTGCGTTGGAGGCATCGAACACAGCCCGCATCGTCTCCGATGCCGACGCAGCCGACAACGAAGAGCTCCGCCCTCTCCGGGTGTGTGAATACCGCCGTTCGGATGGTGTCTGAAGGAAAGCGCGAAGCGGCGTGATCAACGTGAATATGCGGTCGTATCTGATCGAACAGGGAGTTCATGAGCTCGTAAGGAGATATACGGACCAGCGCGGAGCCGCACTGGTCCGCACGTTCCCTTATCGCGTGGTGTATCCGCCGGCCTGACGGGTCGTGTAGCCGCCTGCCTGGCGAGTCGCTGCCTGAGGCGCAGCGACGTCGTCAAGGATGTCGGAGTTGATCATGTGCTTCCTCTCGATAGGAGGGCGGGTTTGCCCTCCTACCGACGGTAGCAACTGAGATGTACCCAAGAAAGGTTTGTATTTGGGTATATATGCCTCATTAATCCAGGAGCAGCGCGGGCTCCTCGATGATGGAGGCGACATCCGCCAGGAAACGGGAGGCGACGTCGCCATCCACGACGCGATGGTCGAAGGATGCGCCGAGCGTGGTGACGAAACGCGGACGCACCTCGCCGTCGACCACCCACGGCTTCTGCTTGATGGTGCCGAGGGCCACGATGCCGACCTCACCGGGGTTCAGGATGGGCGTGCCGGTGTCCATCCCGAACACACCGATGTTCGTGATCGTGATCGTCCCGCCGCTCATGTCGGACGGCGGGGTCTTGCCGTCGCGGGCGGTGAGGGTCAGCTGCTCGAGCTGCTTCGCGAGCTCCAGCAGAGTCATGCCCTGCGCCTCTTTGATGTTGGGCACGATGAGGCCGCGCGGCGTGGCCGCGGCGATCCCGAGATTGACGTAGTGGCGGACGATGATCTCCTCGTCCGTCCACGACGAGTTCACCGTCGGGTTGCGGCGGACGGCCCAGATCATGGCCTTGGCCATGATGAGCAGGGGAGAGACCTTCACTCCGGCGAAGTCGGCCGAATTCTTGAGCCGCTTGACGAACTCCATGGTCCGCGTCGCGTCCACATCGACGAACAGACTGACGTGCGGGGCGCTGAACGCGCTCGAGGTCATCGCGGTCGCGATCGCCTTCCGGACGCCCTTGACCGGGATGCGGTCCTCGCGGTCGTTCGGCCATTCCGGCGTCTGGATGTTGCGGAACACGGTCACCTGGGTCGCCTCGCGCAGGACGTCGTCGCGGGTGACGTCGCCGATCGGGCCGGTGGGGGTCACAACGGTGATGTCGACGCCGAGGTCCTTGGCGAGCTTGCGCACCGGCGGCTTGGCGAAGACCGGCCCGGACGGCGCCGCGTGGGCGGACGGCGCCGCGTGGGCGGACGGCGCCGCGTGGGCGATCGCCGAAGCGTGCGCCGCGGGGGAGGCCGCGGTGCCGGATGGTGCGGCGGCGGTCTGCGACGACGTGGCGGCGGGTGCGATCGATCCCGAGAACGATACGGGGATCGAAGCCGTTCCGGGATGCGTCACGCGGCGGCGACGGCTCGTGCCGTGCCCCGAGGAGCCGTAGCCCACCAGGACGGCGCCCGGCTTCGGATCCTCCTCGTGCGAGACGGTCGCCGCAGCGTCGGCGGCGACCTCCTCCGCCGGCTCCGGCTCGGGCTGGGGCCCGGCCGTCTCACTGCCGCTCGTCACGGTGAAGATCGGCGTGCCGACCTCGACCGTCTGACCCTCGGAGACGAGGAGCTCGCCCACGGTTCCCTCGAACGGCGACGGCAGCTCGACCAGCGACTTGGCGGTCTCGATCTCGACGATCACCTGGTTCACCGCGACCTGCTCGCCCGGCGTGACCTTCCACGAGACGATCTCCGCCTCGGTCAGGCCCTCGCCCACATCGGGCAGGAGGAACTGGGACTCGCTCATCTGCGACTTCTCTCTGTCTGTTGCTGTGGGTCGGCGCCGGCCGGGTCCGCCCCTGCCGGCAAGGGCGGGGCGCTCAGTAGGCCAGCGCCCGGTCGACGGCCTCGAGGATGCGGTCGGCGTCCGGCAGGTAGAGCTCTTCCAGGTTCGCCGGCGGGAACGGCACGTCGAACCCGGAGACGCGCAGCACCGGTGCCTCGAGCGAGTAGAACGCCTTCTCGGCGAGGGTCGCCGCCACCTCGGAACCGACGGACACGTTGCCCGGCGCCTCCTGCGCGACGATCAGGCGGCCTGTCTTCTGGACGGACGCGATGACCGGCCCGTAGTCGACGGGCGAGAGCGACCGGAGGTCGATGACCTCCAGGCTGCGTCCCTCCTCGGCGGCGAGCTCGGCAGCGCGGAGCGCGACGCTCACCATCCCGGCCCAGGCGACGATGGTCGCATCGGTGCCCGTGCGCACCACGCGGCTCGCGTGCAGCGGCGTACCGTTCTCGACCAGGTCGACCTCGCCCTTGGGCCAGTAACGGCTCATCGGCTCGAAGAAGACCACCGGGTCGTCCGAGCGGATCGCCTCCTGGATCATCCAATACGCGTCATGCGGGGTCGACGGCGCGACGACCCGGAGGCCGGCGGTGTGCGCGAAGTACGCCTCGGGCGCCTCCTGGTGGTGCTCCACGGCGCCGATGTGGCCGCCGTGCGGGATGCGGATGACGACGGGGAACGCCAGCTTGCCGCCGTGCCGGTTGGTCATCTTGGCGAGCTGTGTGGTGATCTGATCGAAGCCGGGGAAGACGAATCCGTTGAACTGGATCTCGAGCACCGGCCGGTAGCCGCGCATCGCCAGCCCGATCGCCGTGCCGATGATGCCGGCCTCGGCGAGCGGGGTGTCCATGACGCGCTGGGGACCGAACTCCTTCTGCAGTCCCTCCGTCACCCGGAAGACGCCGCCCAGGGGCCCGATGTCCTCTCCCATGAGAAGGACGCGCGGGTCATCCGCTAGGGCGCGCCGCAGTCCGGCGTTCAACGCCTTCACCATCGGCAGCGACTGGATGCGCGGCTCGGGCGGGGCGTCGACTACATCTGGAGCGGGACCCGGGTCCTCGCCTGGCTCGTCCTCGACCACGAACTCGCGGGTCCACTCCTGTTCGGCGACGTGCTCTTCGAGCACGCGCGCGCCGGGGTCGCTCTCGATGATCTCGACGACGTCGATCGCCTGCGTGTCCAGCAACGTCGAGTCGAAGTCGGCCGAGTCGTCGTTCGTCGAGTCGGGGGACGCAGCATCGGGAGACGATTCGTCGTCGCCCTGGCCCTCGTTCTCGTCCGCGTCGCTCTCGGGCTCGCCGTCGATCAGCTCGGCCTCCACGTACTCGGCCTCGCTGTACTCGGCCTCGCTCCTCACCTCGCTCATGCGTCACCTCCGAAGGACGACTCGTACTCCTCGAACCAGCGCTGCTGCTCCTCCGTGACGGGATGCGGCTCACTGTAGACGTGCTGGAACATGGATGCGACCGGCGGCGGCGTCAGCGCGAGCGTCCGCCTGCGGACATCGGCGGCGAGATCCGCCGCCTCCTCATCGGCACTGTCGAAGAACGCCTGCCCGACGCCCTGCTCCTCGAGGAACACCCGGAAGCGCCGGATCGGGTCGCGCTCGGCCCAGTAGGCGAGCTCGTCGTCCGAGCGGTACTTGGACGGGTCGTCGCTGGAGGTGTGCGCGCCCATCCGGTAGGTCAGGGCCTCGATCATGCTGGGACCTTCGCCGCTGCGCGCGTCGTCGAGATGCTTCGCCGTGACCGCATAGGCCGCCAGCACATCGTTGCCGTCGATCTGGACGCCCGGGATGCCGAAGCCGCTCGAACGCAGATAAAGAGGAGTGCGCGACTGCGTCGAGACCGGCACTGAGATGGCCCAGTGGTTGTTCTGCAGGAAGAACACCTGCGGCGTCTGGTAGCTGGCGGCGAAGACGTACGCCTCGTTGACGTCGCCCTGGCTGGTCGCGCCATCGCCGAAGTAGACGATCGTCGCCGCGTCCTGCGTGGGGTCGCCCGTCCCGACCTTGCCGTCGAGCTTCATGCCCATCGCATAGCCGGTCGCGTGCAGCGACTGCGATCCGATGACCAGCGTGTAGAGGTGGAAGTTGCCGATGGCGGGATCGGTCGGGTCCCACCCGCCGTGCGCGACACCGCGGAAGACACCCACGATGCCGACCGGGTCGACGCCGCGGATCAGACCGACGACGTGCTCCCGGTACGAGGGGAACAGGTGGTCCTGCGGCTTCGCCGCGCGAGCCGACCCGACCTGGGCGCCCTCCTGGCCGTGGCTCGGCACCCAGAGGCCGAGCTGCCCCTGGCGCTGCAGGTTCGCCGCCTCGTCGTCGAAACGACGGACGCGGACCATGTCGCGGTAGAAGGTGCGGTAGTCGTTCTCGTCGAGGTTCTCCAGGTACGGGAGGTACTCCGCCGACGTCTCGCTCGGCTGGAACCGGCCGTCAGCGGTGAGCAGCTGGACCGTGTTCGCCGGGCGCGGGATCTCGTTCGTCGCAACCACCGTTCTAACCTAACCGCTTGGCGGGGTGGCCATTTGGTAGGTTCTGCACAATATCCCCACTGACCTGCAGGAGTTTGTCCACAGATTCCTCCTCGCCGACACTGATGCGGATGCCCTCCGGCGGAAAAGCCCGCACGGTCAGCCCGGCGTCGAAGAATGCGTCGTTGGCGTCTGCCGTCTCCGCCCCCGTGGCCAGCCACACGAAGTTCCCCTGAGCCTCCGGGACGGCCCAGCCCTGCGCGAGCAGCGCATCCCGGAGCCGGTCCCGCCGCATGGCGACACGTGCCACACGCTCCAGCAACTCGTCCTCCGCGTCGATCGAGGCCAGTGCGGCAATGCGGGAGGCGTCCGTGACCGAGAGCGGGATGGCCGCCGAACGCGCTGCGTCGAGCACCGCCTGCGGACCGATGGCATAGCCGATGCGCAACCCGGCGAGCCCGTAGGCCTTGGAGAAGGTCCGCAGCACCACGAGGTTGGGGTAGCGCGAGAGGAGGGGGATGCCGTCCACCGCCGCGTCATCGGTGACGAACTCGAAGTACGCCTCGTCGAGCAGCACCAGGAGGTCGGAGGGCACGCGAGCCATGAAGGCCTCGAAGTCAGCCGCCGTGACGATCGTGCCCGTCGGGTTGTTCGGCGTGCACACGATCACGACGCGGGTGCGGTCCGTGATCGCCGCGGCCATCGCCTCCAGGTCGTGGCTTCCGTCCGGGAGGTTCGGGACCTGGACGCTCGTCGCCCCCGTCACGGTCACCAGCCCCGGGTAGGCCTCGAAGGAGCGCCAGGAGTACACGACCTCGTCGCCCGCTCCGGCCGCCGCCGAGATGAACTGCGAGAGCAGTGCGACCGAGCCGCTGCCCAGGTGCACCTGGCCGACGCCCACACCGTGCCGCTCGGCGAGGCGCTGCCGCAGGTCCCCTCCGCCCGCATCCGGGTAGCGGTTCAGCTGCCGCAGCGTCGCGGCCACCGCATCCACCACCGAGGGCAGGGGGGTGAAGGGATTCTCGTTGCTGGACAGCTTGAAGCCATCGACCGGCGCCGGTCGCCCCTGCTTGTAGGGCGGCACCGCGACGATTTCAGGGCGTAGTCTCACGCCGGGCAGGTCATCGGAACTCACAGACCCAACTTAGCCGCGCCCGCATACTTCCAGGGGAATTCCGCAAACCTGTGGATGGACGCCGCCTGGGGATCAAGCGCATCACGCGTAGGCGGCCGCACCCCTGTACCCCGGCCCCGCTCCCTGGAAGGATGAGGCCATGCGATTCCTGCTCAGGCTGATCATCAACGCCTTCGCCCTCTGGCTCACGACGCTGATCGTCAGCGGCGTGAGCGTCCGTCCCTACGCCTCGGGAACCACGGCCACGGTGCTCACGTTCCTGCTCATCGCCCTGATCTTCGGCATCGTGAACGCGGTCATCGGCACGATCATCCGAATCGTCGCCCTCCCGCTCTACATCCTGACGCTGGGGCTGATCTCGCTGATCGTCAACGCCTTCCTCCTTCTCATCGTGTCCTGGATCAGCGGAGCGATGGGGTTCGGACTGTACGTCGCAGGGTTCTGGTGGGGCGTGCTCGGTGCGCTCGTCCTCGGTATCATCGCCTGGCTGCTCGGGCTGCTCGTGCGTCCCACCCGGCGCACCTGAGGTCCGCGGCCCGCACGCGTGGGGTCCGCGGCCTGCAGTCGCGTGCGGGAGAATGGTGGGGTACCCGCCGCTCGACCTCGCGAGGAGCACCATGACCGCCCTGCCTCCCCAGCCGCTCAGTCCCCTCGACGGCCGCTACCGGCCCGTCGTGATCGGGCTCGGCGACCACTTGTCGGAGGCGGGGCTGAACCGGGCGCGCGTCCAGGTGGAGGTCGAGTGGCTCGTCTTCCTCACCGAGCACAGGATGTTCGGGTCCTCCCCGCTGTCCGCCGAGCAGACCGAAGCGCTGCGGGCTCTCGCGGACGACTTCGGCCAGCCCGAGATCGACCGGCTGGCGGAGCTCGAAGCGACCACCCGGCACGACGTGAAGGCGGTCGAGTACCTGGTCCGCGAGCGACTCCACGCGCTGGGCCTGGACCACATCGCGGAGCTGACCCATTTCGCCGCGACGAGCGAGGACATCAACAACCTCTCGTACGCACTTACGGTGAGTGCGGCGGTCCGCGAGTCGTGGCTGCCGAAGTTCCGCGCCGTCATCGCCGAGCTCCGCGTGCAGGCGAAGCAGTACCGCGGCGACGCGATGCTCGCACGCACGCACGGCCAGCCGGCGACACCGACCACCATGGGCAAGGAGCTCGCGGTCTTCGTGCACCGCCTGGAGCGGGTCCTCGCCCAGATCGAGGGCGGCGTCCACCTCGGGAAGTTCAGCGGCGCGACGGGCACCTTCGCCGCCCACCTGGTCGCCGACCCGGAGGCCGACTGGCCGCGCATCTCGCAGGAGTTCGTCGAGAGCCTCGGCCTCGACTGGAACCCGTTGACCACTCAGATCGAGCCGCACGACTGGCAAGCGGAGCTGTATTCGCGCATCTCGCACGCCAACCGCATCCTGCACAACCTGTGCACGGACATCTGGACCTACATCTCGCTCGGCTACTTCCGGCAGGTTCCCGAGCCGGGCGCCACCGGTTCGTCGACGATGCCGCACAAGGTCAACCCGATCCGATTCGAGAACGCGGAGGCCAACCTCGAGCTCTCCAGCGCCGTGCTCGACTCGCTCGCCGCGACCCTGGTCACCAGCCGCCTCCAGCGGGATCTGACCGACTCGACCACGCAGCGCAACATCGGCGTCGGACTCGGGCACTCCCTCCTGGCGCTCGACAACATCGAGCGCGGCCTCGGCCAGATCGCCATCGACCGGCAGGCACTCGCCGCGGACCTCGACGCCAACTGGGAGGTGCTGGCCGAGGCCATCCAGACCGTCATCCGCGCGGAGGTCACGGCCGGTCGCTCCAGCATCTCCGACCCGTACGCACTCCTCAAGGAGCTGACGCGCGGCAAGCGCGTGGACCACGCTGCCCTGACGGAGTTCGTCGACGGGCTGGAGATCGGGCAGGCGGCGAAGAACCGCCTGCTCGCGCTCACCCCGGCGAGGTACATCGGCCTGGCGTCCGAACTGGTCGACTACCTGTAACCGGCGGCCCGGGGGTCGGGCGCCCCGTCGCGGTCGGCCTCTCCAGCGACCCGTCGGGCATCGGCCCCGGCTCCGGGTTCAGGCCCCGGCTCCGGCTCCGGGTTCAGTGCCCCTGCGGCCGGTCGTCACCCTCGGCGCGTTGCCGGGCGGCTTTGGCGCGCGCCTCGGCATCCTGCTCGTGGATGTCCTCCACCTCGGCTTCGGTCGGCTTGAAGGCCAGCGCGAAGAGCGCGAGGAGCACGAGCGACACGATGAAGGTGATCCCGAGGGCCACTCCGGCGAGGACGAACTCGCGCGTCGCGACGAGCACGATCAGACCGACGAAGACGGCGAGGCCGGCGGAGATGCCGATCAGCTCGACCGGGAGGAACCGGTCGCGACGGCTGGGCTGGAGGTTCTGGGTCACTCGAGGGTCCTTCTTGTCGCCGGAGGTCATGATCCGGTCTCCGCTCCGTGCGACTGCGCCCGGGTGCGCGCGGCACCCCGCAACGTCGCCGCCCCGATCGCCTGGAAGACGCCGACGATGACGGCCCAGGCGCCGAACAGCCCGATCGCCAGCACGGCGTCGGCGGGCGAGAACAGCAGCGCCAGCGCGAGCACCGCCGTGATCGCCCCGGTGATGAGCCAGTCGCGGGCTGCCGCATCCCGGCGCCGCTCGCGGATGCCGTTGTAGAGCTCCAGGAAACCGGTGAGCGCGGCCCACACCGTCACCAGGTAGAGGAAGAGCCCGAGCCCGCCGCCGGTGAGGGCCAGCGCCAGCACGCCGGCGAGGAGGCCGATCCCGCCCTGGACCGCGAAGAGCGTGCGGGTCAGCCGGGGTCCGGCGAAGAGGGCACTGAGGATGCCCGTGGCCAGGCCGTCGACGATGGCGAAGAGACCGAAGACGATGAGTCCGAAGACGGGAGTGTGCGCATCCCGGGTGAACGTGATGACCGCCCCGGCGGCGAGTGCCACGATGGCGCGAACGGCGGGGACGAGCCAGTACCGGCTGTGCGCGTGGGCGTTCGGATGCGGGGCAGGGACGGCGGTAGCCACTCGGCGACCTCTTTCATCGGGGATTCGCCATCCAGTCTAGTCGCGGCCTTCTGCGCGTTCGCCGCATCCACCGGCCTCCGATCGACCGTCGCCGCGTCCCACCCTCGCCCCGTCAGGCGCGGGTGGGATGCGCCTCCGGCTCCCCCTCGCGAGCCCAGAAGATCACAGCGGCGACAGCTCCCACGGCGAGCAGAAACGCGCCGGTCGGGGTGACCCTGTCGGCGATGTCGTACTGCGCGAGCACGGCGGCAGCGACCCCGGCTAGCGCCCCCGTCACAGCGACCACGGCGAACGCGAACGAGATCGCGCGGACAGCGCCATCCATCACGATTCCGCGCACGACCAGGGCGACCGCCCCGAGGAGCCAGAGCGCCACCACAGGCACAGAGAGCAGCAGCCCCATGGGATCTCGCAGGAGCAGGCCCGGCGTCAGATAGACGGCCGACGCTGCCAGCACCAGCACGATGCCGAGTCCGGCGAAGGCGGCGAGGCGCGCCCCGTCCCTCCGGACACCGACGATCGACGGAAGCAGGGACGGCCACGTCACAGCGAGGGCGAACGCCACGAGAGCGAGTGCCGCGCTGGCCGCGCCCTGCAGCACCGGAAGGAGGATGCCGATCATGCTTGCCAGTGCACCACGTCCGGCGATCGGTCCGCGTCCTCCCGGAGGATTAGATCGGGGCCATGTCCGCGAAGCGGGAGTACATGCCCTGGAACGCCACCGTCACGGTTCGGGTGGGGCCGTTGCGGTGCTTGGCGACGATGAGGTCGGCCTCGCCCGCTCGCGGGTTGTCCTTCTCGTAGGCGGACTCGCGGTGAAGCAGGATGACGACGTCGGCGTCCTGCTCGATCGATCCGGACTCGCGGAGGTCGCTCAGGGCCGGGAGCTTGTCGGCGCGCTGCTCGGGGCCACGGTTCAGCTGGGACAGTGCGATGACCGGGACCTGGAGCTCCTTCGCCAGGAGCTTCAGGGCTCGGGAGAACTCGCTGACCTCCTGCTGGCGGCTCTCTACACGCTTGCCGCTCGTCATCAGCTGGAGGTAGTCGATGACGACCATCTTCAGCCCGACGCGCTGCTTCAGGCGGCGGCATTTGGCGCGGATCTCGACCAGCGTCATGTTCGGGCTGTCGTCGATATAAAGAGGAGCGTCGTTGATGCGGCCGCGCGTGGATGCGATGGTCGTCCAGTCGCGGTTGTCGACCGTTCCCTTGCGCATGTTCTGCAGGGGGACAGAGGATTCGGCGGACAGCAGGCGCATCGCGATCTCGCTTCGGCCCATCTCGAGGGAGAAGAAGATGGTGGCCATGTCGTGCTTGATGGCGGCAGCACGGGCGAAGTCGAGCGCGAGGGTCGACTTTCCGAGCGCCGGCCGGGCCGCCACGATGACCATCTGACCGGGATGCAGGCCGTTGGTCAGCTCGTCCAGTTCGGCGAAGCCGGTGGGGACTCCGGTCATGGAGCCGTCCTTGTGCTTCGCGGCCTCGATCTCGTCGATCGCGACGGTCACGGCCTCGGTGAGCGGGACGTAGTCCTCGACCTCCTGCGTGCCGGTGACCGAGTAGATCTCGGCCTGCGCGCTGTTGACGAGGTCGAGAACCTCGCCCTCGGCCTTGTAGCCCATCTGCGTGATCCGCGTGCCGGCTTCGACGAGGCGGCGGAGGAGGGCCTTCTCGGCGACGATGTTGGCGTAGTAGCCGGCGTTGGCGGCGGTGGGGACGAGGCTGGTCAGGGTGTGCAGGTACTCGGCTCCGCCGGCCCGAGAGAGTTCGCCGATCTTGGTCAGCTCGTCGGTGACGGTGATCACGTCGGTGGGCTCACCGTGCGAGTACAGCGACAGGATGGCGTCGTAGACGATCTCGTGCTTCGGGATGTAGAAGTCGGTCCCACGGACGACTTCGACGACGTCGGCCACCGCATCCTTGCTGAGCAGCATGCCGCCCAGGGCGCTCTGCTCCGCCAGGAGATCATGCGGAGGCGTCCGCTCCGGGGAACGGGCCTCGCCCGGGTCACGACCGTCGGCCAGACCGATATGGGCGATCGACACGTTCTCTCCTCACTTCACGCTCCGGGCATGACGGAACAGCCGTGGGACACCTTCCCGCGTTCATCACGCGGAAAGCCCCCCGGTTCGATTGTCGGGACGACCTCCGACATCGCCGCTCATCCGCGGCTGCCGTCCATCAACGTCCGTCCACCATATGAACCCCTGTCCACTCTCACAACTCAGCCTGTGGATAAAACTGGGGATAATCTGCGCGAAACGCCGTAGAGCGTGTGTAGAAGGTGTGTGGAAGCCTGTGGACAAGAAAGAAGTTTCTGCAGACATGTCGGCTCTGACCAGGTGTTTTACTTTCCCCACCCTGTGGGTAAAAACTTCCTTGAAGTCGGTGTTCAACCTTGGCTCGCGGCGTCGCGGACCTGTGTACAGAACGGGGGAAAAGTCGCTTAACGAGGTGTAGCGGCGGGCCTTCGCCCACCGCTACACTCCGTTGTGCGTGCGCCTACTTGGCGGCGACCACCTGGAGGCTGATGACGGCCGAGAGGTCGTCGTGCAGACGCACGGTCGCCTCGTGGTCGCCGACGACCTTGATCGGGTTGGGAAGCTCGATCTTCCGCTTGTCCAGCTCGCCGATGCCGGCCGCCTTGACGGCGTCCGCGACATCACCGGTCTTGACCGAACCGAACAGACGGCCCTCGCGGCCCGCCTTGACGGTCAGCTTGACCTTGGTCGCCTCGAGCTTCGCCTTGAGGTCCTGAGCCTGCTCGACGGTGTGCAGCTCGCGGGCGACGCGGGCCGCCTTGATCTGCTCGACCTGCTTCTCGCCACCGCGGGTCCACGCGATCGCGAAGCCCTTCGGGACGAGGAAGTTGCGGGCGTAGCCGTTCTTGACGTCGACGACGTCACCGGCCGAGCCGAGGCCGGTGACCTCGTGCGTGAGAATAACCTTCGACATGTCGCTTCTCCTTAGCGGCCGGAGCCGGCGTAGGGGAGCAGTGCCATCTCGCGCGCGTTCTTGACCGCGCGGGCGATGAGGCGCTGCTCCTGGACGGAGACACCGGTGATCCGGCGGGCGCGGATCTTTCCACGCTCCGAGATGAACTTGCGCAGGGTGGCGACATCCTTGTAATCGATGACGCCGACGCGAATGGACTTCGCCGGGGCGGCGTTCTTGCCGTCCTTGCCCTTGCGGATCGGCTTGCGGCGGTCGCCGCTCGACTTTCCAGCCATGATTTCCTTTGCTTTCCGCCCGTCCGGTGCTGCCCGGCGGGCTGATGAGTGTGAGGGGCCCTTTAGAAGGGGGTCTCGTCGTTGTAGGAGCCGGGGGTGTTCCACACGTCGGCGCCCGCGGACGGGTCTGCCGGTGCGGAGGCCGCCCACGGCTCGTCGACGGCGGGTGCGCCGCCGCCGAAGCCGCCGGGACCACGTCCCGAGGACTGGGCACGCGTGACCTGTGCGGTGGCGTAGCGCAGCGAGGGCCCGATCTCGTCGATCTCGAGCTCGATGCTGGTGCGCTTCTCGCCTTCCTTCGTCTCGTAGGAGCGCTGCTTCAGGCGACCCTGCGCGATGACGCGCGAGCCCTTGGTCAGCGATCCGGCGACGTGCTCCGCGAACTCGCGCCAGACACTGGCGCGGAGGAACAGAGCCTCGCCGTCCTTCCACTCGTTCGCCTGACGGTCGAACGTGCGGGGAGTGGACGCGATCGTGAAGTTGGCAACCGCGAGCCCGTTCTGCGTGTAGCGCAGCTCGGGGTCAGCCGTGAGGTTGCCCACCACGGTGATGATGGTCTCGCCGGCCATCGGACTAGGCGCCGACCTTCTCGGCGGCGGTGGCGGCCTTGCGGGCAGCCTTCTCGTCAGCGCGCTGCTGAGCGGCGGCGACCTGAGCGATCGCCTCCTCGGCGCGGAGCACCTTGGTGCGCATGACAGCCTCGCTGAGCTTCAGCTGGCGGTCGAGCTCCTTCGTGGTGTCACCAGTCGCGGTGAGCTGCACGACGGCGTAGATGCCTTCGGTCTTCTTGTTGATCTCGTAAGCCAAGCGACGACGTCCCCAGATGTCGACGTTGTCGATCGTTCCGCCGTCGTTCCGGACGACATTGAGGAACTTGTCAAGGCTCGGAGCCACGGTGCGCTCATCGATCTCTGGATCGAGGATGACCATCAACTCGTACTGATGCATGACTAACCCACCTCCTCTGGTCTCAGCGGCTGCAGACGTTCTGCAGCAGGAGGGTTGTTTCACATCGGTTGCATGGGCAGGGCTCCGCCCGGGCAACTTACCTAGGGTAACGGATGTGGATGCGGGGCGCCAGCCGGCGGTGATCTCGGTCATGAACCCACTGTCGCCGAGCGCACGCGTCCGTCAGCCGCCGGACGACGAATCCGTGGAGAACCCCGGCCCATCCGCCCCTGTGGACGGAATCACGCGAATAAGCGAGACGACGACGGTCAGCGATCCGCCCACCAGGCGAGCAGCCGCCGCGCGGCCTCCTCCTCGCCGAGCGGACCCTCATCGAGACGCAGCTCCAGCAGGAACCGCATCGCCTGACCGACCTCGCGCCCCGGGCGGAGGCCCAGGATGCCCATGACCTGCTCTCCGTTCAGGTCCGGCCGCACGGCATCCAGCTCTTCCTGCTCCTGCAGTTCGCGGATGCGCGCCTCGAGGTCGTCGTACGCGAAACTGAGACGGTCGGCCTTGCGGCGGTTCCGGGTCGTCACATCGGCGCGGGTGAGGATGTGCAGCCGGTCGAGCTCGGGCCCGGCGTCGCGGACGTACCGGCGGACGGCGGAGTCGGTCCAGTGTCCATCGGTGTAGCCGAAGAACCGCAGGTGGAGCTCGATCAAGCGGGCAACGGCATCGATCGTCGCCTTGTCGAACCGCAGGGCGGTCAGCCGTTTCTTCGCGAGCTTCGCGCCGACGATGTCGTGGTGGTGGAAGCTGACCGCGCCACCGGGCTCGAAGCGGCGGGTCGCCGGCTTGCCGATGTCGTGCAGGAGGGCCGCCAGCCGCAGGGTGAGGTCGGGCGCTTCGCCGGGGTGGCGCTCCTTCTCGTAGCCGATCGCCTGCTCCAGCACCGTGAGACTGTGCTGGTACACGTCCTTGTGGTGGTGATGCTCGTCCGCCTCCAGCCGCAGGGCCGGGATCTCGGGGAGTACGTGGTCGGCCAGGCCGGTCTCGACCAGGAGCTCGAGTCCCGCTCGCGGTTCGTCGGCGAGAAGGAGCTTGCTCAGCTCATCCCGGACCCGCTCCGCGCTGACGATCTCGATCCGGTCGGCCATCGCGGTCATCGCGTCGCGTGTCTCGGCGTCGACCGTGAACCCCAGCTGCGCGGTGAAACGTGCTGCCCGCATCATGCGGAGGGGATCGTCGCCGAACGAGATCTGCGGAGTGCTCGGCGTGGTGATGGTACCGGCGATCAGATCCTCGACGCCGCCGGACGGATCGACGAGGCGGACCTCCGGAAGGCGGAGAGCGAGCGCGTTGACGGTGAAGTCGCGGCGCAGCAGGTCGCCCTCGAGGCTGTTCCCGAACTCCACCTCCGGCTTGCGCGTGGTGCCGTCGTAGCTGTCGCTACGATACGTCGTGATCTCGACGGTGTCGTCGCCGAAGCGCGCGCCGATGGTGCCGTACTGCCGGCCAACGTCCCAGACCGCGTCGGCGACGGGCGCGACGATGCGGAGGATGTCGTCCGGCCGGGCGTCCGTCGTCAGGTCGAGATCGTGGACGACCCGGCCGAGCAGCGCATCCCGGACCGGGCCGCCGACGAGCGCGAGCTCGAAGCCGGCGGTCTGGAACGCGTCGGCGAGCCGGGCGACCGAAGGCGTGCGTGCGAGGTCGCCGAGGCGTTCGAGGGATTCGGCGACGCTCTGCATGGTGCCCCAGTTTAACGGCACCGCTCGCCGGCCTCTCAGGGGGTGGCCTCTACAATCGAGGTCATGGAGGCCGAGCAGGGATCGCGCGTCGACGCATGAGCGCAGCCTCCCCCACCCTCGGCAGGGGTGCGCGGCTCCACGCCCGCCTGCGGCGCGCAGCGGCCTCCGCCGTCGTGGCGGCCGTCACCGCCGGTCTGGCGATCGCAGGCGCGGTCGCGCCCGCCGCCGCTGCGACGCCCACCCCGACGCCGACTGCTTCCGCCCCGGCTCCGCACGGATCCCATCCCACGGCGGCCATCACGGCGGACGCGGGAGGAGTCCTCGAGCCCGGGAAGGATCTGGGCGTCTCGATCACCGTATCCAATCCGACCGCGACGGCCTATGCATCCGGGACGGTGACCCTCTGGCTGGATCCCTCCCCGCGCAGTGATCGGAAGGCCCTCGCCGGCTGGTTGACCTCCACGGACAAGGTCTCCGATGCCATCACCCTCGGCCAGGCGCAGCTCAACAGGCTCGAGCCGGGGTCCAGCACGATCGTGCGGGTCGCCGTTCCCGCAGCCTCGATCCCGTTCGCAGCCCGCGCGGACTCCGGGGTGTTCGGCATCGGCGCGTCGGTCCATGCCGGTGCGGCCGACGCGGAGGCCAGGGGATCGGTCGTCTGGTACCCCGGCGGCGCACCGAAGCAGGCAGGCGTCGGCGTCGTGCTCCCGATCGTCACCCCGTCCGGCTCGGACGGACTGATCGCCGCCAACGATCTGGCCACCTACACGGCGCCGAACGGCATCCTGACCCGGGAACTGGATGGTCTGGCCGGCCACACTACCGTGACGCTGGGGATCGACCCGATGATCATCGCGTCCATCCGCATCCTCGGCAACGCAGCACCCGCCACGGCGGTGGAGTGGCTGAACCGCCTCGCCGACCTCCCCAACCCGAGCTTCCCCCTCGGCTACGCGGACGCGGATGTCGCCGGGCAGATCCAGGCAGGGCTTCCCGCGCCGCTCGCACCGACCTCCCTCGGCTACGCGATCGACCCCAAGAACTTCACCCCGGCGCCGACACCCGTGGGCGAGCCGCCGACCGGCACTCCCGCTCCCACCCCCGGAGCGGTGACCTCGACGCCCTCCCCGACCCCGACCGCCGGACCGGTGCTGCCGACGATCCAGAGCCTGCTCGCCTGGAATTACACGCTCAGCGGGATCGGCTGGGCGGGCGACAAGACGCTGCGCCACGCGGATCTCGCACCGCTCGCCACCGCCGGCCTCACCACCACCATCGTCTCCGGAAGCAACACCAACGCTGCCACGCTCGAGACGACGCCGAACGCGGCGATCGTCTCCGGCCAGGACCACCTCCTCGCCTCCGACCAGGCGATCAGCGAAGCCCTGCGGCAGGCGGTGTCGGCCCCGAGCGACACGGCCTGGAACGCCGCCATGTCGAAGGTGAACGCTCAGCTGGAACTCATCGCCCAGGAGCCGGGCGAGAGCCGGCGGCTGCTCGTGGCGCTGGATCGGTCCTGGCCGTCCAGTGGGACGCAGCTGGAGCGAACGCTCAACACCCTGCTCTCCTCGCCGTGGGCATCGCCCGCGACCTTCGCGACGGTCCGCGGTGGGACTCCCACGTCGGGCTTCGACCTCGTCGACGCACCGGAGACGAGCGACCGCGTCGCGAACATCCGCGCTCTCGTCCAGGACGAGGGGTCGATCGGGCAGTTCGCCACTGTCCTCGACGACCCGACCCGGCTCACGGGACGGACGCGGGCGAGCCTCCTGTCACTGCTCGCCGTCTCGTGGCTGAACCCGCGGGCGGACTGGAACGCCGCCGTCGTGAAGGAGCGGCGTGCGACGGATGCCACCCTCCACTCCATCCACATCCTGCCCACCGAGAACGTGAACCTCGTCAGCGCGCAAGGCTCCATCCCGTTCACCGTGAGCAACGAGCTGCCCGACGACGCGGCGACCGTCGTGCTGTCCGCCGCGCCCTCCAACAGCCGTCTCGAGGTCGACCAGTCGACCACCAAGCGCATCCTGCAGGACTCCCGGTCGGCCGTGCTGATCCCGGTCAAGGCCAAGGTCGGCAACGGTCAGGTCGTCCTGTCGCTCCACCTCTACAGCCCGACCGGCGTCCCGATCGGGGACCCGACATCGGTGACCGTGGATGTGCACGCCGACTGGGAGGGCATCGGCGCGCTGGTGTTCGGCATCCTCCTGGTGCTGCTGTTCGGGTTCGGGATCGTGCGCAACATCCTGCGGCGCAGGTCGAAGGCGGCAGAGGACGACGACGACGCGTTCGGCGACGGGACCGAGGAGGGCGGGACCGAGGAGGGCGGGCCCGAGGAGGACCGGACCGAGGAGGACCGGACCGGCCCGGTCGGGTCGGGCGAGCCATCGGAGCGTCCGGGTGGCTAGCGTCGGCCGCGCGAGCGCGATGCTCGCCTCCGGCACGCTGGTGTCGCGGCTCCTCGGCTTCGCCAAGGCGTGGCTGCTGGTCCAGGCCATCGGCGCGATCAGCTTCGCGGCCAACGCGTACGGCACGGCGACGCTCGTGCCCAACAGCATCTACGCGATCATCGCGCAGGGCATCCTGAATGCCATCCTGGTGCCTCAGATCGTGCGGGCTTCGGTCAACGCCGATGGCGGCCGGGCCTACATCAACAAGCTGGTCACGCTCGGCATCGTGGTCTTCGCTGCTGTCGCCCTTGTGGCGACCTTCCTCTCCCCGCTGCTCGTGGCGCTCTACGGTCTGCGCCGCGAGCAGGCTCAGCTGGCGACGGCGTTCGCCTACTGGTCGCTTCCGCAGATCTTCTTCCTCGGCCTCTACACACTGCTCGGCGAGGTCCTCAACGCCCGCAAGTCGTTCGGGCCGTTCACCTGGGCGCCCGTCGTCAACAACATCGTCGCCATCGTGCTGCTCGGCGCCTTCATCCTGGCCTTCGGCGCGTACTCGTCGAGTAACCACCACAGCCAGTGGTCGTTCGGGATGATCGCACTGCTCGCCGGGGGAGCGACCCTCGGCATCGCGGTGCAGGCGCTCATCCTTTTCGTCTTCTGGCGGCGAGTGGGGCTGCGGTTCCGCTTCGACTTCGGCTGGCGCGGGGTCGACCTGGGGACGGCGGGCAAGGCGGCCGGATGGACCTTCGGGATGCTCATCGCGACCCAGCTCGCCGGACTCATCGAGACCAACGTCGCCAACTCCGCCGGCCAGGATTTCGCGGGTCCGTTCGTCATGGCGAACGCCTGGCTGATCTTCATGCTTCCGCACGGCATCATCGCGGTCTCCATCGTGACGGCGTTCTACACGCGCATGGCGGAACACGCGCACCGGGGATCGGTGACCGAGTTCCGGCAGGACTTCTCGTCGGCCGCGCGCTCCATCATGTTCTTCATCGTGTTCTCGTCGGCCGCCCTGATCGTCGTTGCCTATCCGGTGGCGCGCGTCTTCACCTCCGACTACCAGGCCATGGGCCTGGTCCTGGTCGCGTACCTGGTGGGCCTGGTTCCCTTCTCGCTGGTCTTCATGGCGCAGCGCGCGTTCTACTCCCTCGGCGACACCCGCACGCCCTTCCTCTTCACGCTCGCGCAGGTCGCCGTCATCGTGGTCGGCGTACTGGTCTGCTTCGCCGTCCCTCCGGCCACTCGTGCGGCAGCGGTCGCCCTCGTCGTCTCGCTCGCGAGCGTGGTGCAGGCGGTCCTCGCGTTCGCCCTCTTGCGCCGCCGCACCGGGGGAGTGGATGGAGGCCGCATCCTCGGTTCGCTGTGGCGTTTCGTCCTGGCCGGGCTGGCCGCCATGGCAGCCGGCGCGGGCTTCCTGGTCATCCTGGGCGGCGTCGAGGCCGGTGCGTTCCCGGTGAGCGGTCCTCTCGCCGCGATCGCTGCGACCGCGGTGATCGGCGTGGTCATGCTCGTCGTGTACGTCGGGTTCCTCGCCATCCTGCGCTCGCCCGACCTCGAGAGCGGTCTCGCGCCCGTCCTGAACCGTCTGGAAGGCCGCTCGCGCGCGCCCAGGTGACACGGAATAGCATCCGCTTAGGATGTGTTCTACAGGTCGATGCCTCCGGTCAGGGGTGTCAGAACAGGTCAAGGAGTTCCTCCGTGCGGCAGATCATCATCATCGGTTCCGGCCCAGCCGGTTACACCGCGGCCATCTACGCGGCCCGTGCCAACCTGAAGCCGCTCCTGATCGCCTCGTCCGTCGAGGCCGGCGGCGAGCTCATGAACACCACAGAGGTCGAGAACTTCCCGGGCTTCCCCGAGGCCGTCATGGGACCGGACCTGATGTTCAAGATGCAGGCGCAGGCCGAGCGGTTCGGAACCGAGATCGTGCTCGACGACGTCGTCTCGATCGACCTGACCGGCGAGATCAAGAAGGTCACGCTCGGCTCGGGTGCCACCCACGAGGCGCTCGCCGTGATCTTCGCGACCGGTTCCGCCTACCGCAAGCTCGGCCTGGAGGACGAGGAGCGCCTGTCCGGTCACGGTGTCTCCTGGTGCGCCACCTGCGACGGGTTCTTCTTCCGTCAGCGCACGATCGCGGTCATCGGCGGCGGCGACTCGGCGATGGAGGAGGCGAACTTCCTCACCCGCTTCGCGGACAAGGTGTACGTCATCCACCGTCGCGACTCGCTCCGGGCATCCAAGATCATGCAGGACCGCGCGTTCGCCAACGACAAGATCGAGTTCATCTGGAACTCGGAGGTCGTCGGAATCGGCGGCGACGAGCAGGTGCAGAACGTCACGCTCCGCAACCTCGTCACCGGCGAGGAGAGCGAGCTGCAGCTGCAGGGCCTGTTCATCGCGATCGGCAACGACCCGCGCGTCCACCTGGTGCACGGTCAGCTCGACCTCACGGCGGAGGGGACCATCGCCGTCGAGGGACGTAGCTCGAAGACCAACCTGCCCGGTGTCTTCGCCGCCGGCGACGTCGTCGACCCCACCTACCGCCAGGCGGTCACCGCCGCGGCGTCCGGAACGGTCGCCGCGCTCGACGCGGAGCACTACCTGGCATCGCTTCCCCAGAACCTACTCGACGCTGCAGCGGATGGCGCGTCGGGTGATCTCGAACTCACGACCACCGCATAAGGAGATACAGATAATGTCAGCAGCACGTTCGGTCACGGACGCCAGCTTCGAGCAGGACGTCCTCAACAGCGAGAAGACCATTCTGGTGGACTTCTGGGCCGAGTGGTGCGGTCCGTGTCGCGCCGTCGGACCGATCCTCGACCAGATCGCCGCAGAGCACTCGGAGAAGATCGAGATCGTCAAGCTCAACGTGGACGAGAACCCGCAGACCGCTGCGAAGTACCAGATCACCTCCATCCCCGCGATGAAGGTGTACCAGGGCGGCGAGGTCGTCAAGACCGTCATCGGCGCGAAGCCGAAGCCTGCCCTCGAAGCCGACCTGGCCGCCTACCTGGCGTAGCGCGACCCGTCCTCTTCAGACCCGTCCGGCGCTCACCCGCCGGGCGGGTCTTTTCGTACCCCGGACGCCGCAGCGATTTTCGCCGCGGCGCTCCACCCGCATAGCATGGCTGAACGGCAGAGAAACGGAACTCACACGTGATCGAACAGGGCACTCCGCAGCAGCGGGGCAACAATCTGGACCCGTGGTATCACCACTACGCACAGCGCACCAGCGGCCTGGCCGCCAGTGAGGTCCGAGCTCTGTTCGCCGTGGCCAGCCGCCCCGAGGTGGTCTCGCTGGCCGGCGGGATGCCGTTCGTCTCCGCCCTCCCGCAAGATCTCGTCGTCGGCGCGATGGATCGGGTCATGCGCGAACGCGGTGCCGTCGCGCTCCAGTACGGGTCCGGCCAGGGCGTGCCGGTGCTCCGTGAGCAGATCCTCGAGGTGATGGCGCTCGAGGGCATCAGCGGGAGCGCCGACGACGTCGTCGTCACGACGGGTTCGCAGCACGCGCTCGAACTGTTCAGCAAGCTGTTCATCGACCCGGGGGATGTCGTGCTCGCCGAAGGGCCGAGCTACGTCACGGCGATGGTCATCTTCAAGTCGTACCAGGCCGAGGTCGACCACGTCCCGATGGATGCGCACGGTCTCATCCCCGAGGCACTGCGCGAGCACATCGCCCGGCTCAAGGCAGCCGGGCGACGGGTGAAGTTCCTCTACACCGTCCCCACGTTCCACAACCCGGCGGGCGTCACCCTCACCTGGGAGCGGCGGCTCGAGATCCTCGAGATCGCGCGGCAGAACGACATCCTCGTGCTCGAGGACAACCCCTACGGACTCCTGTACTTCCAGGAGAAGCCGCCGGCAGCGATGCGCTCGGTGGAGAAGGACGGCGTCGTGTACCTCGGCACCTTCTCCAAGACGCTGGCGCCCGGCTTCCGCGCCGGCTGGGCGCTGGCGCCGCATGCCATCCGCGAGAAGCTCATCCTCGCCAACGAGGCGGCCGTCCTGAGCCCGAGCTCCTTCAGCCAGCTGGTGATCTCCGAGTACTTGCAGGATGCCGACTGGCGAGCGCAGATCGATACGTTCCGCGGGGTCTATCGGGAGCGCAAGGAGGCGATGATCTCCGCTCTGAACGAGCACCTGCCCGAGCTGAGCTGGACCGACCCGAACGGCGGGTTCTACGTGTGGCTCACCCTTCCGCCGCACCTCGACTCGAAGGCGATGCTGCCACGCGCCGTCACCGAGTTGGTCGCCTACACACCGGGAACGGCCTTCTACGCGGACGGTTCGGGCGCGCAGAACATCCGTCTGTCGTTCTGCTACCCGACGCCGGAGGACATCAAGGTCGGCATCCGCCGGCTCGCCACCGTCATCGGCGGAGAACAGGACCTGCTCGACACGTTCGCCGGCACGGGACCGCTCTCGGCGTCGGGAGTACGGAACCGGACCAGCGCCAACCCGCCCACCGACCTCCGCTAGAACGAGAAAGACCTGATCATGGTTGAAAACAAGGCACTCGACATCGTCGTTCTCGCCGGGGGCATCTCACACGAGAGGGATGTGTCGCTGCGCACGGGCCGCAGGGTCGCCGACGGTCTGAACGGTCTCGGCCATCGGGTCGTGTTCCGCGACCCGGACGCGTCCCTGCTCGCGTTCCTCGAGGAGACGCGTCCGGACGTGGTCTGGCCCGCACTCCATGGTGCGAGCGGCGAGGACGGCGCGCTGCGCGGCCTGCTGGAGATCACCGGCGTGCCCTTCGTCGGCTCCCGCGCCGACGCATCGCGGCTCGCCTGGTCGAAGCCCACCGCCAAGACGATCGTGGAGCGCGCCTGCGTCTCCACTCCGCAGTCCATGACCCTGCCGCAGGAGACGTTCCGTGAGCTCGGTGCGGGGAGCGTGCTGGCGACGGTGCTCAGCGGTCTCGAGCTGCCCGTGGTGGTCAAGCCCGCTCACGGCGGATCGGCCCAGGGGGTCACCATCGTGACGACCGCCGAGGAGCTGCCGCGCGCCATGGTCGATGCGTACACCTACTCGGATGTGGCCCTGATCGAGCGCAAGGTGGACGGGGTGGAGGTGTCCGTGGCCGTCATCGACACCGGCGACGGCCCGGAGGCCCTTCCGGCCGTGGAGATCGAGCCGGTCGACGGCGCCTACACGTTCGACGCGCGCTACAACGCGGGGGAGACACGGTTCTACGTGCCCGCCCGACTGGACGAACACGTGATGGCGGCCGTCGCCGAGGCGGCCAGGTCGGCCCATATCGCGCTGGGCCTGCGGCATCTCTCGCGGATCGACCTCATCGTCGACGCGGGCGGACAGCCCTGGTTCCTGGAGGCGAACGTACTCCCCGGCCTCACCGAGACGTCGATCATGCCGCAGGCGATCACCGCATCCGGCCGGGAGCACGGCGAGGTGTATGCGGCTTTGGCGATCGCCGCGATGGCTGACGCCTGACCGGTCGTCTCGTCCACGGCGCGAGCCCTCCATCGCGCCGATCACGCGGTCAGGAGTAGCTGGGCTGCCCGATTTCGTCGAGGATGCGGTTGAGGTCCTGGATGGTGGCGAAATCCACCACGATCTGGCCTTTTCTCGCTCCGAGCGAGATCTTGACCCGCGTGTTGAGGCGGTCTCCGAGCTGTCCGGCGATCTCGTCGAGATGACCGCGATGGCGTCCGGCTGTCGCCTTCGTGCGTGCCGGCTTCGGCGTCTTGCTCGCCGCCGCCTCGGCGGCGCGAACCGAGAGGTCCTCGTTGACGATCTTGTCGGCCAGGCGGATCATCGCCTCCTGATCGTCGCCCAGGGAGAGGATCGCCCGAGCGTGGCCGGCGCTCAGGACGCCGGCCGCAACGCGCGACTGAACCGCGGCGGGCAGCTTGAGCAGGCGGATGGTGTTGGTGATCTGGGGACGGGACCGCCCGATCCGGCCCGCCAGCTCCTCCTGCGTGATCCCGAAGTCCGCCAGCAGCTGCTGGTACGCGGACGCCTCCTCCAGCGGGTTCAGCTGACTGCGATGCAGGTTCTCGAGCAGGGCATCCCGCAGCATGTCCTCGTCTGCGGTGTCTTTGATGACCGCTGGGATGCTGTCGAGACCGAGCTCCTTGGTGGCACGGAGACGCCGCTCGCCCATGATGAGCTCGTACTGACCCGGCTCGTCGGGAAGCGGACGGACCACGACCGGCTGCAGGACACCGACCTCACGGATGCTGGCGATCAGCTCGTCGAGGGCGTCACGGTCGAACTCGACGCGCGGCTGCACGCGGTTGGGAACGATGTCCGCAGGGGAGAGGTTCGCCAGGCGCGCGCCCGGAACGGCGATGAGGTCCGGCTCACGCTCGGCGAGAGCGAGAGCGCCGCCGAGGGCGCTGGCACTGTTGTCCGGGAAGAACACGTCGACCGGTCGTGTCGCCTGGTCGCTCGTGGGGATGAGGGCGCCGATGCCTCGGCCCAGTCCAGTGCGCTTCGCTGCCATTAGCGGGGTGCTCCTCTTCGTGCGATCTCTGCGGCCGCCTCCATGTACGAGAGGGAGCCGCTGGAGTTGGTGTCGTAGCTGATGACGCTCTGCCCGTAACTCGGCGCTTCTGAGATGCGGACCGAGCGGGGGATGATCGTCTCCAGCACCTCGGCCGGGAAGTGCTCGCGCACATCGGCGGCCACCTGGTGCGCCAGGTTGGTGCGGGAGTCGTACATCGTCAGAAGGATGGTCGACACCCGCAGCTTGGGGTTGAGGTGCCGCTCGATGAGCTGGATGTTCTTGAGCAGCTGGCTCAGACCTTCGAGCGCGTAGTACTCGCACTGGATGGGGATGAGCACCTCACTCGCTGCGACGAAGGCGTTGATCGTCAGTAGACCCAGGGAGGGCGGGCAGTCGATGAGCACATAGTCCATGTCGTACTCGTCGAGGAAGCGATTGAGCGCGCGGGACAGCCGCTGTTCGCGCGCCACCATGGATACGAGTTCGATCTCTGCTCCGGCGAGGTCGATCGTCGCCGGGATAACGAAGAGTCCCTCGAATTCCGGGCTCTTCTGGATCACCTCGTCGAGTTCGCGGTCGTTCACGATGACGTCGTAGACGCTCGGGGTTCCTTCGCGGTGCTCCACACTCAATGCCGTGGACGCGTTGCCCTGAGGGTCGAGGTCGATCACGAGTACTCGAGCGCCCGACTTCGCCAGCGCAGCGCTGAGGTTGACGACCGTCGTGGTCTTGCCGACCCCGCCCTTCTGGTTGGAGATCGTGAAGATGCGCGTCCGGGAGGGGAGCGGCAGCGTCGTCGCGGCGATCACCTGACGTCGACGCGCGAGTTCTTGGATCTCTTCAGCGAGGGGAGTCCCCCCATCGAATGCCGCCTCCGACGTCTCGGACTCCATCACCGTGTCGATCTCACCTACTCCGCCGTGCTCGTCCTGGTGGGGTTGTTTCACGTGAAACCTCGTCGCTCGATGGTGCGTCGCACCGGCTTTCCGTCGGTCGTTGGCACACCCTCAGCGCACCCGTTCACCAACTCTAACTCGGATATCCGACGCTTCCCGCGCGGCACGCGTCTCTGTGGATAGCCCGCTTCGCTCACACCTACGGATGGCGGGTCTTGCGGACGAGCCGAACTCGACGTCGTGGTGAGATACCTCTACGCGTGGTGCGTTTCTGGTCGGAGGCGTTGGTCTGTTTGGGCGGGACCGCAATTGATTTCAGGGAGGCCATGTCTCGAGGGTTTCACGTGAAACCTCGTTGTCCGTTCGGGCCGACGAGAGTTCAGACAGTACTCGCCGGGCGGGTGGTCGAGGTCGGATCGCGAACAGTCGGCTGGGGGAGTTCCCGCGTGTATTGCGGCGGGCTGCGAGCGCCTGGTGGCGTGACGGGATCAGGCGGGGTTCGTCCGCAACGGGGATTTCGTGAGACGAGAGCACCTGGAGGTGTCCGGTGACCTGCCGGCGCTGGACTCGCACGACCTCGTGACTCGACCGACGCCTGGAAGCACTCGGGTGGCCTGCAGCTGCGAGCTGGACCACCGGAGCGAAGGTCCCGGCACGGGCGGGTTCGGGGGACTGCGTTGCATACGTCGACCGCCGTGGACGCAGGTGCGTTTCGAAGCTGACCCATTCGAACATTCAGGTGATTTCTGTGACCGCTGGCGCCGGCGCTTCCAACGGGAAGTGCGAAAGCCCATCATGCAAAGTCATCCGTTGACGCGAGTGCTTCTCGACGTCTTGGGGAGAGCACCGCGCCTGCAAGCCACACTCGCGGTGCCGTCAGTAGATCCTAGGAGGTCGCTGTCGCGAACCGACGTCATTCAGGTCTGGGAGCGGGTGGACATCATCGACCTTCACGTTCAAGGTCGATAGCTCACGCCGGACGGGACTGCGATCGCGGACACATTCATCGAATGAGCCGATGATGCTCCGCCTTTCGTGCCCAGCGGGCATCGTGGCTCGGGAAGTGCCTCGGTGCGTTTCGCGCGAAGAGACCCCTCCCGCCCTCGCCGGGGTTTCACGTGAAACACCTCCCGCATTCCAACCGGCCGACTAGCTCGTCCCTGATCTGCGCTCGAGATCAGAGACACCCCACGGCTATGCGACGACGGCTTGGCCGGGTGCACGTGTGCTTGCCGCGTAGGGGTTGATGCGTCAGGGCCAGCCGGAGCTGGGCTAGGCGAATTACCCGCTCATAGTGCGTCCGGCGCTATCCGCTCGCCTGCACCCCGTCCGAGTGGGATTCTTCCACGCAGTCAGCCCAGTGGAAGGAGTCCTAGAGCCGCCCTTGTCCGCGGACGGATTGTCCAGAATCCAGTGCCGGGGGCGTGGTTTCACGTGAAACCTACGCTGGTGTGGGTCTGCCGACGGCTTCAGTCCCCGCTTAGGTGGCCGGGAGCAGTCCTCGACGCCGAGCGCCGAGACAGCCCGGCGTCGAAGTTGCCCTAGCTCCAGCACGTCGTGGGCAACCTCATCGCGGCCACCCAGCGATTGCGAGCCTGCACGTGGCGACATTCGAGATGGACGCGTTTCACGTGAAACGACGGTCTTCTTCGAGCGGACCGACCTGCTTGATGGGGAGAACCGGGGATCAGGGTCGACTCACCACCTCGTTGCCGGACACGGCACGGCCAGCGCTGGCGGCGGCCAGCGGCAGCGACGGCCAGCAGCGGCGGCGACCAACGCTGTCGACGGCCAGCGGCAGCGGCGACCAACGCTGTCGACGGCCAGCGGCAGCGGCGACCAACGGCTGCAGCGACCAGCCGCGGCGGGTCAAGTCCCGGGACGTGGTGTAGTCGTTGTTGATCCTTCTGGGTGTTGTTAGGCGCTGAGTTCGAGGATCGTGTCGGTGTTCACCTCGGTTCCTGTGCCGGTGACGAGGGTGAGGCGTGACTTGGTGAGGATGTCGAGGCCGAGGTAGCGGCGTCCTTCGGCCCATTCGTCGGTCTGTTCGGCGAGGACGGCGCCGACGAGGCGGATGATCGCGTCGCGGTTGGGGAAGATGCCGACGGAGTCGGTGCGGCGGCGGATCTCCCGGTTGAGACGTTCGTTGGGGTTGTTGGACCAGATCTGTTGCCAGAGCCCGTC
>NZ_FOTM01000018.1 GCF_900114565.1 Leifsonia sp. CL147 | reverse complement strand
CCGCACAATGGCCTACTTCGAACGGCGCCGCGCGGAGCAACTCACCGACCGCGACATCATGCGTTGCCTGAAACGACACGTCGCGAACGAGGTTTATGCCGCCCTGCTCAACCCCGCCACCGACAACCCGGTCGGACGCGAACTCCGGGCACGCCGACAGGCGATCGGCACACCGATCAGTGTCCTCGCCGCAACGCTCGGCGTCCCCTACCAGCGGCTACGACGACTCGAGATCGGCACCCGCGCCGACCCCGAACTCGAACAACGCGCGAACCTCGCGCTCGCTCAACTCGAAACACCGCAGGCCGCTTGACAGCAATAGGAGCATCCACATTACGGGGCACTACTCTCATCGCCGTCCGCCAGATCACGGACACTCGCGAACGGGTCCACGTCGCGCACACTCAACGCAATCGGCGCCGCAGCCGCAGGTTCAGGAGAGGAAACATCACCCTCGTCTCGCTGCTGGAACTGGACGAATGCGCTGTTCAGGATCTCGAGCACGAGGTCGTTGTCGTCATCGGTGTAGCCCTCGTGCACGATCTTCAAAATGTCGTCATGGTTGAAGTAGGCGATGTTGGTGTCGATCATGCCTTCCGGGTACATGAACGCCCCGTAGTCGAAGAAGTCGCCCTCAACGATCGAGCCACGGGAGACGATCAAGAGTTTCTTCACCGAACCCTTCAAGATGACAACGCTCCCCAGAGGGAGGAACCCTCGCGCCTCGTCCTGCTCTTGCGGATTCTCAGTCATTTCCGTTTTCCTTTCCTTCGTAGCTCACTGAACGGGTCTTTCGGGTTGCTCAGCCCGCCGCTACATGCCTCTTCGCCGGTTTTCGGTCGAGGTGTAGCGGGTGCACGGGCCGCTGGCTGTGATAGATCGATCGTCAGCTTCGGTTCCGCAACCGGTGCCGGCGCCGCCGACGGGGCTTTCGCCGTCGCTAGTTGCTTCTTCGCGAACTCCGCATCTTCGGCGTTCTCCCACCCCCGGTGTACGACCTTGATGATCTGGGTCTGAGTGACCACGGCCTCTTTCACACCGGGGGCTGCGCCCCGGGGGTGCTGTACCACCTTGTAGCCGGCCAGGAACCCCTCGGGCGATTTCTGGAAGCCTCGCGCGATGATCATGAAGGTGCCGTCGGCGTCTTCGATGTTCACTGCACTTCCCAACGGCAGCAGCAGTGGATTCTCGCTCATGCGACCGCTCCTTTTGATTGGGGGAGCCTGATCGTCTCGAACGCGTTGCCTCCGCGCAGCACAAAGAATGGCTCATCGACTCTCGGCTCAGACTCGTTCGAACTCCCCGTGCTCTTGATAAGCGGGCTGTCATATGCCCTCGCCCCGACCAGGCCGGTGAACTTCAACTCCCTGACGAGTTTGGGAACCGGATCGAACGACTTCGCGACATACTCATGGCGGCTGAAGATCACAAAATCGAGCCCTGCTTTGAACGTGTTCTTCAACGCGAGTACGAAATCATCGGCCTTCAGCCCGGTCTTCGCGATGAAATCCGCCAGGTCTGCGACCACCAGCACCATATGGGCGCCCTGAACCTTCTTCTTGTGGAGGCCCAAATATGCAACCACCCCAGCGACGATCTGGTCCGCGTCGCTCTTGCTCGACAGGTAGCTGAAATTCGCCGGAAGCGGCATTCTGGTCAGAGCTTCTTCGAACGACTCATTGAAGTCGACGATCATGAACTCGCTTTTCACCCGACCGCCCTGCGCAAGCAGAACCTCCTGGAAAAGAAGTTCCTGCTCATCGTCACGCGCCGCGAACAGGAAGAACGTCTGCGAACCGGGAAGGAACCCGACCGGCTCAGTGGTTGCCTTGGACAGCCCCATGGCCACACCACCGGCGTCTTCGACACTGCCCACCGCTGGGAGCCGACGGAACGCGTCCGGCGTCAGCTCCGGCGGGACCATCGGGATCGCCGGCGGCCGCGGGCCGCTCCAGTCGGCATCCATTCGAGTGGTCTCACGCTCCAGGTTCTCCAGCATCTCGGAGTCGTTCTCGCCCTCGGCCGGCAGATAGAACTGGATCGCCGTCGGTGCGTCGAGCACGAGTTGGCCCCGGCCGAGGATCTCCGCCTGCAGGACGCGGTCCCGGCCGAAGATCGCGGTCAGATCCGCCTCGTCATTCAGGTACAGCGCGATCTTGGTCGGGATGTTGCTGCTCATGTTCATGCGGATCGAGTTCGCGCGGTTGGCGCTCATGAGGAGGTAGACGCCCAGGGCAGCGCCTTCCCGGAGCACCTGGATGAGCTGACCGTCGACCGCGTCCTTGCGCTTGTCCTGAGCCAGACCGTCGTAGCCGTCGAGCACATTCACGATGATCGGCAGCTCCGCTCCCGTCTTCGCCCGGAACTGGGCGAGGGACGCGACCCCGGCCGTGCGGAAGGCGCTCCGCCGCTCGGCCAGCACGTCGGCGATGCCTCCCAGCATCTTGCTGAACTTCTCCGTCTCCTCCAGCGTCACGATGTCCGCGACATGCGGCAATGAGCGCAGCGGGAGGAGACCGTTGTTGCCGAGGTCGAGCAGGTTGAACTGCACCTGCTCGGGGGTCTTCTGACGGGCGTGGTTCATCACGATGGTCTGCAGCAGAGTGGATGCGCCGAAGCCCGGACTGCCGAAGACCGCCGTGTGCGAGGCCTCCTGGACATCGAAGCAGTACGTCTCCTGGGCCTGCCTGCTCGGGATGTCGAGCAGCCCCAGCGGGACCCCGGGACCGGCTCCGACCGCGGGCGTCGGAATCCTGACGCCCAGCGGCGGGAGCCACGGTTTATCGGGGATGACGGCCTGGGTTTCCCGCGCGATCGCGCTGAGGTGGTCGACGACCGCGGTCAGTTCGCTCACCTTCTCGGTGCGCGCCTCCTGAGCGGCTTCGTCGCCGGACAGGTCCTGCGTCCACAGCTCGTACTGTCCGAAGTCGTTGATCAGGTAGATGCGCTCATCGACCGTCTGCTTCTCGGTCTTCCCCGGGTCGTAGTCGGCGCCGGACCAGGCGGACTGGAAGAGCTCGTAGATCTCGTTGTTGCCGACCTGCAGGTACGCGCGCCCGGGTTCGACGATGCTGGCGGCGTCGGGCGTCTTGATGATCTCGTTGGAGTCGGAGACATCGGCCACTTTGAGCGCGAGCTTGAAGCGGCTGTTCGACCAGATCTGGTCGTTGACCACACCACTGGGTTTCTGGGTCGCCAAGATCAGATGCACGCCGAGCGACCGCCCGATCCGCGCGGTCGAGACCAGCTCGTCCATGAAGTCCGGCTGGTTCGCCTTCAACTCCGCGAACTCATCCGAGATCAGGAACAGGTGCGGCAGCGGCCTGGACGGATACTTCGCCTTCTCGGCCGGGTCGGTCTCGTTCTTGCCGAGCTTGTACAGGCGCGTATAGCCATTGATGTGGTTCACGTCGAATTGCCCGAAGAGCCGTTGACGCTTCTGAAGCTCCGCGCGGATCGACGCCAATGCCCGGGCGGAGGCTGCGCCGTCGAGGTTCGTGATCGACCCGAGCAGGTGAGGGAGGCCGGCGAACAGGTTCGCCATGCCTCCGCCTTTGAAGTCGATGGGCAGGAAGCCGACGTCCTCCGGCGCGAAGTTCACGGCCAGCGACAGAATGTACGACTGCACGATCTCGGACTTGCCGGAGCCGGTCGTGCCCGCGACGAGCCCGTGGGGTCCGTGAGCGCGTTCGTGCAGATTCAGGTCGACGAGGTCGTCCTTGCCCCGCAGTCCCAGCGGAACCGAAAGCGTCTTGGAGGTGTCTGCCGCAGCCCAGCGCCCACCGACACCCAGATCCTCGACCTCTTTCACCTGGTACATCTCCAGGAAGGTCACGGCCTCCGGGATGGCGTTCTTCTCGACTTCGACGTGCCGGAGGTTCGACAGCTTCCGCAGCGCCTGCTCGAGTCCATCGGGGGTGGGATACGGCGTGAAGTCGCGGGCGACGTAGACGCGGCCGTCGTTGACCAGAGTCCCGGCGTTCCGGTTCTTGTACTCGATGAGTGCCGTCACGGTCTCGGGAAGCAGCTTGCGGTCTTCTGTGCACCAGATGACGGTGACGCCGAGCTCACTGAGGTCCTCCGCCAGGAACTCGTTGATCCCGTGACCGGCCAGATACGAGTCGTCGAACACGGTGAACACGTAGTGCGGAGCGAAGACCGGCGTCTCCCTACCGGCTTCCCTCAGGGCCTGACGGCGCTTGCTGAGGATCTGCGTGAAGCTCGTCAGGACGAGGTCGCGCGTCTTCGCGTTGTGGACCATCCCCCGGACGTTCAGACCCTGGATCGTGAAATGCGGCAGAAACCGCCAGCGATACCAGTCGTCCTTGTAGGACTTCCCGGGCACGAGCGCGATGAAGTTCACATCGCGGTAGGAGTGGAACACGGCGACCTGGAACAGTAGGCACGCGGCAGCGGCGCTCACCACGTCGTAGGTGCCGACAAGGCCGACGGTCTGGGCTCGAAGGTTGAGCATGCTCGGCACCTGGCGCTGGGTTGCGAAGCGGGAGACCAGCTCCGTGACGCGCCGCGCGTCCGCGTCGTCGTCCCGTTCGTTCACGCTCGAGGTGACCGTCAGGGATGAGGGTGCGTCGCCGGTCCCCAAGGAGACATCCAGGAAGTCCTTGTTGTTCGACAACCTCTCGTAGATGCGCGGGTCGTACCGGTTCACCAGTTCGCCGAGCACCGCCGGACTCGGCGCAGCGTAGTCCCGCGCCTCCTTCTCCTGATCGGACAGGCGGGAGAGCGAGGCCGCTGCATTCACGAGGTAGCGCTCGTAGTCGCCCAGGCGGATGTCGTCCTGCCGGCGTCGTTCCCGCTTGTCCCCGACGAACTGGGAGACGGTGAAGGCCGCTGTCACCACGCTCAGCAGGGCCATCCCGAGCATCAAGAGGGGATTCCGCCCGGACAGCACGCTGGTTGCGACACCGACGGCGACCATGGCGAGCGGCGGCAGGAGAGCCTTCAGGATGCTGTTCTTGTCGGGTTTCTGCGGCGGCTCGATCTTCTGGAGCTGGACCGAGTCGGTCGGCAGCTCGAGGGTGATCCGGGGACTCCGGCGGTAGTCCGGGAAGTCCGGCGGGAACTCGGCTGCCCTCTCCTGCTGGAGGAAGGAGGAATAGTCGAACACGACGTCGTCGGCGAACGCGGTCACCCGCCACTGGGTGGGGCGCTTCTCCAGCAGATACTCGGGCGTCAGCACCCGGGCGCCGATCGCGACGCGGATCACTCCGCTCTCGGAGATCCTCCGGCCGTCGACGTAGAGGAAGTCGTCGCCGGGTGTGACGATCAACTCCTCGTCGTGCACGACCACCAGACTGTCGCCCTGCGTTTTCACCCCGGCGACCTCCGTACCGCCGAGCACGAAGTGGTCGTCATGATCGAAGAGGAGGTGCGTCGTTTCAGCACGGCCCGCATCCACGACGAACGCCTTCCGGCCGTTGAGGACGGCGCTCCCGGCGGAAACGGCCGCGCCGTTCACGAAAAGCGTCCCGCTGATCACGCCGAGGGTCAGGTCGTCATGGATCGCGGACGGGGCGTGCTCGGTGAGCGGGATGCTGACCAGTTCATCGTCGAGCAGATAGACCGTGTAGAGCACGCGCCCCGGGACGATTCGATCGTCGATCAGTCGCGGATCCGCAGTGGGCGCCGCCGGGACACCGAAGGGGCTGCTCATCACCCGCTCGCTCACTGCGCCGCCCCCAGACGTGCCGTGAGTTCCTCGATATTCTTTGCGTACTCTTCCAGCAGCTTCTGTTTTCGAGCGCCATCCATCCTGGTGTTCAGCTTCGTCGCCTGATACAGATCCGTGTACGCCAGCAGCGTCAGCTGGTCATCGCCGACGTTCTTGGCGCGGTCCAGCGCCTGTTCGAGCTCACCGCGAGCGAGGAAGATCCAATAGTTCAGAGTGTTGTCATCGGTCTTCGTCGAGATGTTGTCGAGCACCGCCTGCTTCTGAGCACCCGTCAGGTCGGTGAGCTTGACCGAGCTGACCGCCAAGACGTAGCGGGCGGAGGTCGGGAGATCGGCGGGACTGAAGTCCTGCAGATCGGCCAGGGTCTGCGCGTAGTCACTCGTGAGGAAGTGCGACTGAGCGGTGACGATCGCCTCCTGCTTCGGCTGGGTGAGCGAGTAGGACGTGTATGTGAACCATCCGAGGACCGCCGTTGCCACGACAGCGGTGGCGGCGACCGCGGTGATCAGCCGATACCGGGATTTCGGCACGGAGACCACGTCCCTCGCCGCTCGTGCCGTCTCGGCAGCCAGCTCGGCGTCGATGAAGGAAGCGAGCTCGTCCACGGTCTCGCAGGAGGCGATGCCCTGACTGAACCGGTCGCCGAGGACCGCGGAGCCGTCGACGAGCTTCTCGAAGGAGAGGCGTGGATGGAAGATGCTCAGCACGAGCGCTTTGTAGCCCTTGAGGAAGAGCTCCTCGTCGAAACTCATCGGCGTGACGATGCCGACCAGCCCGGAATGCGTGACAGAGACCCCTGCGCCCGTGAGGACGACGTTCTCCGGGTGAAGGAACGGGACCGCGAACCGCCCGGCCAGCGCCTTCACCGCCGACAGTTTCTGCGCCGTCCGCAACTTGGAGATACGGGTCTTCGCGTCGGAAGCCGCACGGCGCAGCGTGACGGCATCGAGGGGGAGCGCGTACTCCAGGACAGCCGCGTAGTCCTCCGGGGCATCCTCTTCGACCACCGCATGCTGACGCACGACATCGATGGCTCCCCTGCGGATCTGTGAACCGCCCAGCAGGACCGTCACCGTGGTCCCCGTGCGCTCGAACTCCAGGGTGTCGCGCCCATCAAACAATCTCATCCGCATACGTCCAGCATAACTGGACTGACATATGGATCTATTCTCCTGGTACGATCACATTCGACCCCCATCCAGGAGAACCTCGATGCTCAGAAGAATCCTCATCAGTCTGGGAACGCTGGCGCTCGCAGCGTCGCTGGTCGGCTCGAGCGCCCTGTTCGGCGGTGGAACCGACACATCCTCGCCAGGCACCCCGACGATCGCCCTGGTCAACGAGGACCAGCCGGCTTCCTTCAACGGCGTCAGCTATCTCTTCGGCAAGGAATTCGTGAGCCTCGTCTCCAACGACGCGACGTACAACTGGGAGGTCGTCTCCCGCAGCGTCGCCGAGAGGGCATACGCCGACGCGTCCGTGAGCGCCGTGATCCATCTCCCCGGGTCGTTCTCCCATGACGTCCTGACATTGCAGGATCTGAACCCCGTCACGGCGGTCATCGACTACAAGATCGTGAAGGGCGACGCGCTCTCCCAGCAACGACTCCAGAATCAGGTCGGCACGATCCTTCGCGACTTCAACACCCGGATCGTGAAGATGTACTTCGCGAGCATCGCCGGGAACATCGCCGGCGCCCAGGTCAACATGGGTGCCGCCGTCGCCAGTCAGGCGTCGCTGGTGGACAGCCTCTCCACGACCCTCTATCCCGACCTCGACCGGAGCGCACAGGGCTACGGCAGCAGTGTGAGCCTGGCCGGCATCCTGCAATCGATGAACTCCGCATGGATCTCGACCCAGAACAGCTTCACGGACAGCACGACGCGCACGCTCACCTCCGTGAGCGAATCGCTGAACCGCCAGCAACCGAGCCTTTCCGGCTACTTCGCGCAGCAGGAGCAGATCGCACGCACGAACGTGTCGAACGGGAACGGCGCGATCTCCGACCAGGGCGCGTCCGACAAGAGCTTCTACGACCAGGAATTCTCATCGCACATCGACGGGCTCCTCTCCGGGGACGGCGCATGGAGCGGATTCGACGGGTTCTCGTCCGTGGATGCCGACGGCACGGCGACCGGCGTCCTCGCCTCGCTCGAGAGCGCCGTGGCCGGTTACGACCGACTCGCCTCCGACTTCAACACGCGTGTCAACGGCGTGAGCGGCACCCTCCACGACCAGCAGGAAGCACTCACTGCTTCGGTGCACGATCTCGAAGCGCTGGAGAAGAAGCTGCTGCAGGAGTACTTCACCATCACGATGCCTGCTGACAACGCCGCGATCGGAGTCCCGGCCGGCGACAGCGTGCTCGGCGACGCCACCTACGACATCGACACCTCGGCTCTGACCAAGGAGCTCGCCAGACCCGCCCTCGCCCAGAAAGTCGCGGAGAGTTTCCGCACGCGAGGGTCGTCGACCGCCACCACCGTCGAGAAGTACGAGCAGCGCGTCAGGGATCTTCTCGCCTCGATCCCCACCGACCCTGCCGAGTACTCCGCCCTGTTCTCCGCGCTGCAGGGCAGCTCAGACTTCGATCCGGCCCCCTACCTGAGCAACCTCGGCCTGATCCGGCAATACGACGACACTCAGGGCATCGTTCCGCCGGCATTGAATCTCGTCTATCCCTCGACGGATGTCACGACCCAATCGGTCACCAAGACCGTACCCATCACGGTTGCCGCCGGTACACGCTCCACCGTGAGCATCAGGCCACCCAGCACCATCCCCCTCACGGATGTGACCGTCAGCCTCGGGTCGCCCGCACCTTCCTGCGCGGCGCTCACGCCGAGCTGCGTGTGGCTCGATGAGGCGACCGGATCGGCGACGATCGACAACCGCAGTGGAACCGGACCGATAACGGTCACGTTGGCCTTCGGCATCGACCTGAAGGATGCGGCCGGGACCGCGACCATCGCATACACGGCGCAGGACACCACCTCGACGCCGCCGCCGGCGGAGACGAGCATCGGAAGCGACGTCTACGTCCTCGTCCCGGCGAATGCCACGAAGGAGAAGATCGGCGGCGACGACTTCGCGGCCATCTCCACGTATCTCGGCAACATCCAGACGGCTGCGCACCTCCTCCAGTTCCTGTTCGGGGCTCCGGATGACACCCTCGCCACGTTCACCAGCGCGCTTCGCGTCACCGGCGACTTCGGCGGACACAGCACCGAGTCCGTCTACAACCGCTACGGGACCATCGACACGTCGCAGATCGAGAAGAACCTCAGTGACACGGATGTCGGGACGTACCAGTCTCTCGGACTCGACAACATCTCAGCGATCGTCGCCCAGATCACCGGCGTGAAGGCGCAGCTCCAAGCGATCGCCGGCAACCTGGACACTCTGTCGGGCCTCCAGTTGTCCGACACCTACTTCTCTGACACGGTGAGCCGGCTCCGGGCCTGGTACGCGGCCGCGATCGCCAGCGTCAGTGCTTCACCCGCTCAATGGGAGGAGAAGTCGAACGCGGTCATCCAACTCGACACCCTCCCCTGGCACGGGCAGAAAGAGGGTCGTTCCGAGCTCTACCTCGACGAGGACACGGGGCCCGCCCTGTATCGCACGCTGTCCGAGCTGGTGGCTGCGACGAGCCATGACGCCCAGAGCGTCGCCGCCGGCGCTCAGATCATCACGGACAACTCCGCTCAGTTCGACGCGCTCGTCGCTGGAGTGGAGCGGACGAAAGCGGACACGCAGTCCGTCCTCGATGCGATGAAGGGCACCATCGCCACCGGGAACACCGACCTCTCGACCAACAGCGACTACAGCAAGCGGTTCTCGACGGTGCTCTCGAACACCCGGGCCTCCGGAGCCGACCCCGAGAAGATCTACGAGTCCTTCGCGAATCCGGTCACGACCAAAGCCACCACGCCTGCGACGGCCGCCGTCACGGACGCGTTCGACTATCGGTGGCTGGTCGTGTTCATCGCAGGCTCACTCATCGGAGCGCTGCTCTGCTACCTCACCATCCGCCGTAACGCACGGTCCCGAGGAGCGGAATGACCTCCCGCGACGGACGCCACCAGGTTGGCGTTCGGCACCGCGGGGTCAGGATGTGACGACGGCTAGTACGTCGCCGTCTCCGATGGGGAAGTCGCCCACGATGTCGTAGTCGCCCAGGGCGATCGGCTTGTCCTTCACTCGCAGGCGCCAGTGCGGGGGCATGACGATGTTGTGCTCGTAGAGCACCTGCCCGATCAGTTCTGTCAGGCGCCCGAGGGTCACGGCGGCAGGGACCCGGAGGTCCAGCTGCTGCCCGTTGAATTCGATGCTGAGGTTAAGGTGTCGCTCTGCCATGCCTGTTCATTCGTCTCGAGGCGTTCTTCCGCCCCAGGTACACCGCGAGGAGGGTCAGCGGGATAGCGGCCACTACCGTCAGCAGGATCCAGATGTCGTTGCTCTGAGCGTCGGTCCGCGCCTTGTCGGAGGGGACGGCCTGAGGGGTGTAGTCGACGAACAACCCCTCTCGGAGGTCCGTGTATGCCCGGGTGAACAACGGGTTCGACTGCGGGCTGAAGCTCATCCTGCCGACGGCGCCGGTGATGGCCTCCTGAGACTTCTCACGATCCCGGGCGTGCTGGGCGACTGCCGGCAGGAAGAGCTGCGCCTTCACCGGGAAGTCGCTCGAACCGCCAGCACTGACCCCCGCGTTCGTGATGATCTCCGGAATGAGGTGAAGGCTTCCGTCATCGCCCGAGCCGTTGCCGCTGCCGGCATCGGCTCGGGCGACCGCGCCGGGGAGCAGAGCAATGCCCGCGGCCGTTATGAGAGCCGCGAGCATCGCCCGCATCCGCCACGACGTGGTGACCGGATCAGAAGCCGAAGGAGTGCGCGTCCTGAGCATCACGCTCTTGCACCGTCTCGGCGTACGAGACCAGCTGCTGGTTGATGCTCTCCAGAAGCTGCTCGAACTGCTGGACGTTCGTGTACAACTGCTGGTACTGCTCCAGGTAGGCCTCGAATGCCGCACCCTTCCACTCCTGCTGGATGGTGCCGTTCATGGTGTTGACCCTCTGAACCGCGGACTCGATCTCGTCCTTCGCAGTGATATACACCTGCGCCTGGCTCTTCAGCTCCTCCGGAGTGACACTGATAACCGCCATGTAAAACCACCTTTCGTAAAGAACTATGCGTTCCACGGGAACATATCACGCACGGCAGTTCGACCTTCGTTCGCGATGTCCTCAATGTCCGGAAATGCCATCTCTCCAGCAGGCGAGGGAGATTCGAACGAACATCGTTCGAATCTCCCTCACTACTGCCATTCGAAGGAGGTTCGACCCCCGATCTCCTTCGATACGCCCCGGCGGAAACGCAGAAGGACCGCCACCCGACGTGGAGTCGAGGACGGTCCTTCTGTGCTCAGAAGCTGAGCGGTGTTACGGCACGAGGGTGAGGAGCAGGTCGTCACCGGGGGCGGTGGGGACGAAGTCCGCCTCGATCTCTGCGCGGTCGAGGAGCTCGTTCATGCGGCGCTGACGCTGCTTCGGGATGAGGGTCACGACGGTCCCCTGCTTGCCGGCGCGGCCGGTGCGGCCGGAGCGGTGCAGGTAAGTCTTGTACTCATCCGGAGCATCCGCCTGGATCACCAGGTCGATGTCGTCGACGTGGATGCCGCGCGCGGCGACATCCGTCGCCACCAGGACATTCACACGGCCGCTCGTGAGCTGGGCCAGGTTGCGCGTGCGGCGCGACTGGTTCAGGTCTCCGTGGAGGCTGACGGCCGGGATGCCGGCGTCGTCCAGTTGGTCGGCGAGCATCTCGGCGAAGGCGCGCGTACGGGTGAAGACCAGGGTCTTGCCGTCGCGGTCCGCGAGCTGCTCGATGATCGCGCCCTTGTCGCGGTGTTCGATCACGAGGACACGGTGGTCGATGGTCGAGGACGCCTGGTCCTCGCCCGCCACCTCGTGCACGGCGGGCTCGACGAGGAACTCGTTGACCAGCTGTGCCACACCCGAGTCGAGGGTCGCCGAGAAGAGGAGCTTCTGGCCGCCCGCAGAGGTGAGGCGCAGGATGCGCTGCACGGGCTCGAGGAAGCCGAGGTCGCACATGTGGTCGGCCTCGTCGAGGACGGTGACCGCGACCTCGCTCAGGTCGAGGCGACCCTGCTCCACGAGGTCTTCGATGCGTCCGGGCGTGCCGATGATGATGTCGACGCCGCGCTGCAGCGCACCGACCTGGCGGGCCTGGGGCACTCCGCCGTAGATCTGCGTGGTGAAGAGGCCGACGCTGCGCGCGATCGGCTGCACGGTGCGGTCGATCTGCAGGGCGAGCTCACGCGTCGGGGCCAGGATGAGCGCACGCGGTGCGCGGCCGAGCTGGCGCTTGCCGCCCGATTTGCCCTGGTCGGCCCAGAGCTGCATGAGGCGCTCGACGAGCGGCGCGCCGAAGGCGATCGTCTTGCCGGAGCCGGTGCGGCCGCGGCCGAGCACATCCTTGCCCGCGAGCACGTCGGGGGCTGTGGCGGCCTGGATCGGGAACGGCTTGTCGGCGCCGAGCTCGGCGAGGGCACGGACGACGTTGCCGCCGAAGCCGAGGTCCGCGAAGGTCACGCCCACCACGTCATCGGCCTGGATGGCGTCCGCCTCCAGGCGCTCGAGCACGACGTCCTCACCGGCGGCGAAGGCCGGCTTGTCGTCGCGCGACGGGTAGAAGGAGGAGTCACGACGGGGACGCTCTGCGCGGTCGTCGAAGGAGCGGCGCGGCCGGTCGTCGTACTCGCGGCGGGGACGCTCGGCGCGGTCGGCGAAATCGCGACGCGGACGCTCGGCGCGGTCGGCGAAATCGCGACGCGGACGCTCAGCGCGATCGTCGAAGGAACGGCGGGGACGCTCGTCGGCGTCACGGCGAGGACGCTCGGCCCGGTCGCCGAAGTCACGACGGGGACGGTCGGCAGCATCGCGGCGGGGACGCTCGGCGCGGTCGTCGAACGAACGGCGCGGACGGTCGTCATCACGGCGGGGACGCTCAGCGCGATCGTCGAACGAACGGCGCGGACGGTCGTCATCCCGGCGCGGACGCTCTGCGCGATCGTCGAACGAACGGCGCGGACGGTCGTCATCACGGCGCGGACGCTCGGCCCGATCGTCGAACGAACGGCGCGGACGGTCGGCACGGTCGTCGTACGACCGGCGCGGACGGTCGTCGCTGTCGCGACGGGGACGGTCGTCGCGCGGAGCGCGCTCCTCCCACACGCGCTCGGTGCGGCGCGCATCCTTTCCGCGGGGCTCCCAGTTGGGGCGCTCGCCACGGCCGCGGCCGGCGTTGTCGTCGCGGGTGCCGTAGACGGCACGACCGCGCGCGGCGCGGTCCTCGGTGCTCCAGCGGGCCTTCTTGCCGGCGGCCGCCGGCTCCTCGGCGCGGTAGCCGCGGTGGCTGGGGCTCCTGCTGCCGCTCTTGGGTGCAGCACCGGAGGGCTGCGATCGTCGGTCCTTGTTGTAACCGGGCATGGATGTTCTTCCTGGGTTCATGTCGAGTGCGCGGCGGCACGCCGCAGCGCACCGTATGATTCCCGGGCGATCTGTGTCCGGGGCCGTTCACGATTGTGTGATCCATACCGCTGATCGGGTAGGGAACCGGCCCGCTTGACTGACAAACCCATCCGCGCAGAACGCGCAGTGTCAAGAGCCGACCTGCCAACACTAGTGCACGGACGCTGAGAACGGGCTGCTGATCGGCATCGGAACGTGGGGAGGGGCGGGGTATACAGGGAGGTATGAGCGCCTCCGCCACCAACCGGCTCGATGCCGTCGTCATCGGATCGGGCCCGAACGGGCTGTCCGCCGCTGTCACCCTGGCGCGAGCCGGGCTCTCCGTCCGCGTCTACGAGCGCAGCGCGACGGTCGGCGGCGGCCTGCGAACCGAGGAGCTGACCCTCCCCGGGTTCCTGCACGATGTGTGCTCGGCGGTGCATCCTCTCGCCCTCGCGTCCGGGTTCTTCCGGCGGTTCGGGCTGGAGCGGCGGGTGCCGTTCATCGTTCCGACGGCCTCCTACGGCAACCCTCTCGAGGGCGGGCACGTCGCGATGGCGTACCGCGACCTCGAACGGACGGCCGACGGCCTCGGCGTCGACGGGCCGGCGTGGCGTGCGCTCTTCGGGCCGTTGGTCCGCGAGGTGGATGCCGTGGCCCAGTTCACCGGTTCGCAGCTGCTTCAGGTACCGCGGCATCCACTGGTCGCTGCCCGCTTCGCGCTCTCGGCGCTCGCCCAGGGCGGGCCGTGGTGGGACCTGCCCTTCCGGACCGAAGCGCCGGGCGCGCTGCTCGCCGGGACCTTCGCCCACACGACGGTCCCGCTGCCCAGCCTCGCGGGCGCGGCGGCCGGGCTCACGCTGGCCACCTACGCCCACGCGCGCGGCTGGCCGATCCCGGTCGGCGGCAGCCGCTCGATCGCGCAGGCGATGATCGACGACCTGCGGGCGCACGGCGGGGAGATCGTGGCGGATGTGCCGGTCGAGTCGCTCGCCGAGCTCCCGGACTCGCGGGTCGTCCTCTTCGACACGCACGTGAAGGATGCCGCCCGCCTCGGCGAGGACCGCCTGTCCCCGGGCTACCTGCGCCGGATCTCGGGCTTCCGCGACGGCAACGGCGTGTTCAAGGCGGATTTCGCCCTCTCCGGCCCGGTGCCGTGGACCGATCCCGAACTGTACGAGACGGCCACGGTCCACCTCGGGGGTTCGCGCCAGGAAGTCGCGCGTGCGGAACAGGCGGTGGCCGCCGGCCGGCAGTCCGATCCACCCTACGTCCTGCTCTCGCAGCCGAGCCTGTTCGATCCGTCCCGCGCTCCCGCCGGCAAGCATGTCCTCTGGACCTACACCCACGTACCGCGCGGCTCGACCGAGGACCGCACGGAGGCGATCATCCGTCGCATCGAGCAGTTCGCGCCGGGGTTCCGCGACCTGATCATCGGGACGGCCACCAAGAACGCCGTCCAGATGGAGCAGCAGGACCCGAACTACCGCGGAGGCGACATCTCCGCCGGTGCGCCCGACCTCATCCAGCTCGTCGCGCGGCCCGTCTTCTCGAGCGAGCCGTGGCGCATGCCCGGCCGGGGGCTGTACCTCGCGTCCTCCTCCGCCGCGCCGGGGCCGGGCGTGCACGGGCTCAGCGGCTACTACGCTGCCCGCGCCGCCCTCCGCCACGAGTTCGGCTTCACTCGGATGCCGGACCTCGCGCCTGCGGCCGACCAGCTCTTCGCCCCGCCGTCGACGGCCGCCGATCCCCTCTATCCCCCCGAGTTCCCGGAGCAGTGACCATGTCCGTCAACGTCCGCCTGATGACCTGCACACCGGAGCAGGTGTTCGCCGTCCTCGCCGACCCGTGGGTCTACCCGACGTGGGTCGTCGGAGCCTCGCGCCTGCGGGCCGCCGATCGCCGCTATCCCGCCGAGGGCTCCCGCCTGCATCACTCCGTCGGCGTATGGCCGCTCGTGTTGAACGACGAGACCCGGGTCGAGGTGTGGGATCCACCGCGGCGGGTGGTGCTCGAGGCGAAGACGCGGCCGTTCGGCACCGAGCGGGTCATCATCGACGTCAAGCCGAGGAGGGGAGGCTGCATCGTGCGGATGGAGGAGTACCCGTACTCGGGAGCGGTCACGCGCCTCCCTGGGCTGCTCGCCGACTCCCTCCTGCATGTGAGGAACGCGGAGGCTCTGCGCCGCCTGGAGTGGGTGGCGCGAGGGCGCGCCGCCGCCTGACGACGCGCCCTCGCCGGGTTCGCGGTTCTGACCCCTACCCGGCGGAGACCGCCTTCGCATGGTGCTCGCCGGAGGACTCCACCGAGATCTTCCGCGGCTTCGCGCGTTCGGCGACCGGGATGATGACGCTCAGCACGCCGTTGTCGTAGGTCGCGGTGATGCCGTCCGGGTCGACGTCGTCGCCGATCGTGAACTGGCGCATGTACGCACCGGAGGGCCGCTCCTGCGCAAGCCACCGGGCTCCCTCGCGCTCGGCGCCGCTGCGCACCGCGCGGATGGTGAGCAGGTGGCCGTCCACATCCACATCCACCGAGGCCGGGTCGGCGCCGGGGAGGTCGGCGTTCAGGATGTAGCGGTCGCCCTCGCGGAACAGGTCCACGGGCATCACGCGCGGCTGGCGGCTCGTGTCGAAGACGCTCTGTGCGATCCGGTCCAACTGGGAGAAAGGATCGAACGACATGGCCATTGGATGTACCCCTCTCTTGTCGAAATCAGCCTGGTGAGAGGCCCTTTGCGCCTCTCTCTCGGGCAAAGATTTTAGCACTCTCGGCGGAGAGTGCCAACGCTGTGCGAGCACCGAGTACGCGTGACTCGCCGCGTGTGCGGCGGGACGACCGACCCGGCTAGCATCGAGGAATGCCGACCGAGATCCGACCCGAGCCTCCCCGTCAGCCGGACATCGTGGAGTTGCTGCGGCTCAGCGACGCCTTCGCGCTGTCTCTGTACCCGCCGGAGAACTGTTTCCTGCTCGATGTCTCCGAGCTCGAGCAGCCCGGCGTCACACTGTTCGTCGCCCGGGTCGACGGCCGTGCTCTCGGGATCGCGGCGCTGGTCGTCGGTACGACCCCGGACTGGGCGGAACTGAAGCGGATGTTCGTGCACGAGGATGCGCGCGGTCAGGGCGTCGCGCGTTCCCTGCTGGCCGCCGTCGAGGGGGCCGCCCGGGAGGCCGGCATCCCCGAGCTCCGTCTGGAGACGGGGACCCTGCACGATGCCGCGATGGCGCTGTACGAAAGCGCGGGCTACCAGCGCATCCCGAACTTCGGTCAGTACGTCGACGGCCCGGACTCCCTCTGCTACGCCAAGCCGCTGGGCGTGCCCGCCCGGTAGCGGGTTCTCCCCCGCCGTGGCGTCAGCTGCCGCGGATGCGGCGGGACAACTCGGCGGCCGCATCCCGCACATGCGCTGCCAGCGCATCCCATCGCTCCGGCGGGATGCTGTCGCGCGGGAAGGTCACCGCGATTCCGGCGGCCGGCCAGCCGGCGTGATCGCGGACGGACACCGCGACGGACGCGAAGCCGGGCGTCACGTCCCCGTCCTCGGTCGCGTAGCCGCGCTCACGCGCCTCGGTGACGACCCGGCGCAGCTCGGCGTACGAGTGCGGACCGGAGCCGGTGCGGTCCTCGAAGGCATCGGAGTCCGGGTAGAGCGCGCGCAGCTGCTCCCGGGGCAGCGTCGCGAGCAGCGCCCGCCCGCTCGCGGTGAGGTGCGCCGGGAGCCGCACCCCGACATCCGTCACCAGTCGCGGACGTCGCGGCGCCCGCTCCTCCACGATGTAGACCACGTCGCGGCCGTGCAGCACCGCGACATGGCCGGACTCGCCGATCGCGTCGACGAGCGCCGCCACGATGGGCCGCCCGAGCCGGCTGAGCGGCTGCTGCCGTGAGAACGCGCTCGACAGCTCGTAGGCCGCGACGCCCAGGCCGTACCGCCGGGCCTCGGGGAAGTGCAGGACGAAGCCGTGTTCGGTGAGGACGGTGAGCAGGTGGTACACGGTCGAGCGCGGGAGTCCGAGCGCTGCGGCGATCGCGGCCGCGGGCGCCGGTCCGCGCTGGGCGCCGAGGTAGCCGAGGATGCGGAGGGTGTTCTCCGCGGCGGGCACCTTGCTCATCCCTCACCTCCCGGCTGCCGTGGGTGTCCGTCTGGGATCCCGGACACGTCTGAGCCTACGCGTGCAGCGCCCGGGCAGGCGCCCGACGAGGATCGGACCATGCTCCAGACACAGACCACCGTCACCGTCGGCGCCGGGCCTCTCCGCGTCGAGGACGTCGTCGCCGTCGCCCGCCACGACGCCCGCATCGAACTCGATCCGGACTCCCTCGACCAGGTCGCCGCCTCCCGCGCCATCGTCGAGGCGCTGGCCGACGACACCGAACCGCACTACGGCATCTCGACCGGCTTCGGCGCCCTGGCCACCACGTTCATCCCCGCCGATCGACGCGCCCAGTTGCAGGCCAGCCTCGTCCGCTCCCACGCCGCAGGGTCGGGGCCGGAGGTCGAGCGCGAGGTCGTCCGGGCGCTCATGCTGCTGCGCCTCTCCACTCTCATGACGGGACGCACAGGAGCGCGCCCGGAGACGGTCGAGACCTACGCCGCGCTGCTCAATGCCGGCATCACCCCGGTCGTGCACGAGTACGGCTCGCTCGGCTGCTCCGGAGACCTCGCGCCGCTCGCGCACTGCGCCCTGGCCGCCATGGGGGAGGGACAGGTGCGCGTCGACGGCGAGCTGCGCGACGCGGGCGACGCCCTGGCCGCCGCGGGCATCTGGCCGGTCGTCCTCGCCGAGAAGGAGGGGCTCGCCCTCATCAACGGCACCGACGGGATGCTCGGGATGCTGGCTCTCGCCATCCACGACCTCCACGGGCTGCTGACCGATGCCGACATCGCGGCGGCGATGAGTGTGGAGGCGCTGCTCGGGACCGACGCGGTGTTCGCGGACGACCTGCAGCGGCTGCGCCCGCAGGCGGGACAGGCGATCTCGGCCGCGAACCTGCGTGCGCTGCTCGCCGGCTCGCCGCTCGTGGCCAGTCACAAGGGACCGGAGTGCACGCGGGTGCAGGACGCGTACTCGCTGCGCTGCTCCCCGCAGGTGCACGGCGCCGCCCGGGACACGCTCGCGCACGCGGAGCTGGTGGCATCGCGCGAGCTGGCGTCCGCCGTCGACAATCCGGTGCTCACCCTGGATGGGCGCGTGGAGTCGAACGGCAACTTCCACGGAGCCCCGGTCGCGTACGTGCTCGACTTCCTCGCCATCGCTGTCGCCGATGTGGCCAGCATGTCCGAGCGGCGAACCGACCGCTTCCTCGACCCGGCACGCAACCAGGGCCTCCCGCCGTTCCTCGCGCAGGAGGTCGGCGTGGACTCCGGGCTGATGATCGCCCAGTACACCGCCGCCGGAATCGTGTCCGAGCTCAAGCGGCTCGCGGTGCCGGCGTCGGTGGACAGCATCCCCTCGTCGGCCATGCAGGAGGACCACGTGTCGATGGGATGGGCGGCCGCCCGCAAGCTCCGTCGCGCGATCGACGGGCTGGCCCGCGTGATCGCGATCGAGGTGATGACCGCCGCACGCGGCGCCGACCTCCGCGCACCGCTGCAGCCCGGCCCCGCGACAGGCGCCGTCATCGCGGCCCTGCGCGCCTCCGTCCCGGGTCCCGGACCCGACCGCCACCTCTCCCCCGAGATCGAGGCGACCTACGCCCTCGTCCGCTCCGGCGCCCTCCGCGCCGCCGCGAACCTCCCCTGACCCTGCCCCCACCATCGAGTCCGCAAAGACTGCACGAAAAGCCCCCGAAAAACGCAAGTCTTCGTGTACTCGACGGGGGTACGAAAGGAACGAGAACCATGGACGGAGCACGACCCGTTCGCGCGGCACGCGGCACGGAACTCAGCGCGAAGAGCTGGCAGACCGAGGCGCCGCTGCGGATGCTCATGAACAACCTCGACCCCGAGGTCGCCGAGCGGCCCGACGACCTCGTCGTCTACGGAGGGACGGGACGCGCGGCCCGCAGCTGGGAGGCCTACGACGCGATCGTGGCGACGCTCCGCGATTTGGAGGCGGACGAGACGCTGCTGGTGCAGTCCGGCAAGCCCGTCGGCGTGTTCCGCACGCACGAGTGGGCGCCCCGGGTGCTCATCGCCAACTCCAACCTCGTCGGCGACTGGGCGACGTGGCCCGAGTTCCGGCGGCTGGAGGCCCTGGGCCTCACGATGTACGGCCAGATGACCGCCGGCTCCTGGATCTACATCGGCTCGCAGGGCATCCTGCAGGGGACGTACGAGACGTTCGGCGCTGTCGCCCGCAAACGGTTCGGCGGCTCGCTCGCCGGCACCCTGACCCTCACCGGAGGCTGCGGCGGGATGGGCGGAGCGCAGCCGCTCGCCGTCACCCTCAACGGCGGCGCGGTCCTCATCGTGGATGTGGACGCCGGCCGGCTGCAGCGCCGGCTCGACCACGGCTACCTCGACGTCCTCGCGCACGACCTCGATGACGCCGTCGACCGGGCGCTGGCCGCGAAGGAACAGCGCCGCGCGCTCTCCGTCGGCGTGGTCGGCAACGCGGCGGAGGTCTTTCCCGAGCTCCTGCGCCGCGGCGTCCCGATCGACATCGTGACCGACCAGACCAGCGCCCACGACCCGCTCAGCTACCTCCCGGTGGGTTACGCGGTCGCCGAGTGGCGCGAGCGCGCCGCCGCCGACCCGGAGCGCTTCACCGACGACGCCCGCCGCTCCATGGCCGCGCAGGTGGAGGCCATGGTCGGCTTCCAGGACGCGGGGGCCGAGGTGTTCGACTACGGCAACTCCATCCGCACGGAGGCGCAGCTCGGCGGCTACGACCGCGCCTTCGACTTCCCCGGATTCGTCCCCGCCTACATCCGCCCGCTCTTCGCGGAAGGCAAGGGGCCCTTCCGCTGGGTCGCACTGTCCGGTGATCCCGCCGACATCGCAGCGACCGACCGTGCGGTGCTCGAGCTCTTCCCCGAGGACGAGCACCTGCGCCGGTGGATCACGCAGGCCGGCGAGAAGGTGCACTTCGAGGGGCTTCCCGCGCGGATCTGCTGGCTGGGATACAAGGAGCGGCACCTCGCGGGCGTGCGCTTCAACGAGATGGTCGCCTCGGGCGAGCTCTCCGCGCCCATCGTGATCGGCCGCGATCACCTCGACTCGGGATCGGTCGCCTCGCCCTACCGCGAGACGGAGTCGATGGCCGACGGCTCGGATGCGATCGCGGACTGGCCGCTGCTCAACGCGCTCCTGAACACCGCATCCGGCGCGACCTGGGTGTCGCTTCACCATGGCGGCGGCGTCGGGATCGGGCGCAGCATCCACGCGGGTCAGGTCGTCGTCGCGGACGGAACGGCCCTGGCCGCCGAGAAGATCGAGCGCGTTCTGGTCAACGACCCGGGGACGGGCGTGATGCGCCACGTGGATGCCGGCTACGAGCGGGCGGCCGAGGTCGCGCAGGAGCGCGGGTTGCGCATCCCGATGCGCGAGCAGGCAGCCGCACGCCGATGACCGCGACGCTGGTCACCGGGATCGGCGAGCTCGTCACTTTCGATCCCGCTCATCCCGGGCCGCTCGGCATCGTGCACGACGCCGCAGTGCTCTCGGTGGAGGGACGGGTCGTCTGGACGGGGTCCGCATCCGCCGCCCCGCTCTCCGACGCGGACGAGGTCATCGAGGTGGCCGGCGCCGCCGTCATCCCCGGATTCGTCGACTCGCACACCCACCTCGTGTTCGGTGGCGACCGGGCCGGCGAGTTCGAGGCGCGGATGGCCGGACGGCCGTATGCGGCAGGCGGCATACGGTCGACGGTCGCAGCGACGCGGACCGCCACGGACCAGGAACTGCGGCGTCGGCTGGCTCGCCTGGTCGCCGAACTCCACGCCCAGGGCACGACGACGTTCGAGGTCAAGAGCGGCTACGGCCTGAGCATCGCCGACGAGGAGCGGCTGCTCCGCCTCGCTCGCGAGGTGACCGGCGAGACCACATTCCTCGGCGCGCATGTGGTCCCCGCGGAGTACGTGGAGGATCCGGAGGCGTACGTCGAGCTGGTCATGGGCCCGATGCTCGAGGCGTGCGCGCCGCACGCCCGGTGGATCGACGCGTTCTGCGAGAGCGGCGCTTTCACCGTGGAGCAGTCGCGGCGCATCCTCGCCGCTGGCGCTGCCCGGGGTTTGGGTGTGCGGCTGCATGCTGCACAGCTCGGTCCCGGGGACGGCGTGGCCCTCGCCGTGGAACTGGATGCTGCGAGCGTCGACCATTGCACCTACCTGAGCGACGACGACGTGGAGCTCTTGGCGGCATCCCGGACCGTTGCGACGTTGCTGCCCGGCGTGGAGTTCTCGACGCGGCATCCCTACCCCTCCGGCCGGCGACTGCTGGATGCGGGGGCCGCGATCGCGCTGGCGAGCGACTGCAACCCCGGGTCGTCGTTCACCTCGTCGATGCCGTTCTGCATCGCGCTGGCGGTGCGGGACATGGGACTGACGCCGGGCGAGGCGCTGCGAGCCGCGACCCTCGGCGGAGCGGCCGCCCTGCGCCGCGACGACGTCGGGCACCTCCGGCCCGGCGCACGGGCCGACCTCGCCGTGCTCGCCGCGCCCAGCCACATCCACCTCGCGTACCGCCCCGGCGTCCCCCTCGTCGCGCGCACCCTCCGCGCCTCCGCCTGACGCCGCACCCCGCCCCCGCCCCGCGCCCCACCATCGAGTCCGCAAAGATTGCACGGCTAAACCGCGTTTTGCGTGCAGTCTTCGTGTACTCGATGGTGGGGGGTGGGGCGCGGGGGCGGGGCGGGGTCAGCGGGAGGCGAGGCCCGCGGCGGACTCGAGGACGAGGAGGGCGGCGAGGCGGACCGTACGCTGATCGGGGGTGTCGGCGGTCGCGTCGACCTCGGCGATGTCGACGGAGCGCACGCGCGGGGATGCGGCGGCCAGGCGGGCCAGTCGGCGTAGTTCCCACGCGGCGAGGCCGCCGGGAACGGAGGCCGGGCAGCCGGGCGCGACCGATCGGTCGCACACGTCGACGTCCAGGTCGACATGGATGGGACCGCCCGCCGCGCCCGCGATCTCCAGGGCCTCCGCCATCACGTCGTCCAGCGGCCGGACGTGCAGTGCGTCGCGCGGGATGACGGTGATGCCGCGCTCGGCCGCTCGGCGGCTGTAGGCGGCCGAGTTCGCGAAGTCGGCGATCCCGATCTGGACGATCCGTCTCCCGTCGAGCCCCGCCTCCAGCAGTTCACGGACGGGCGATCCGTTCGACGTTCCGTCCCTCAGGTCGTGATGCGCGTCGAGGGTGATCAGCCCGGCCGTCCGCAACGCATCCCCTGCTGCGCCGAGCGCCGCCGGCACGGTCAGCGAGTTATCGCCGCCGACGGCCACGGTCAGCCGGGATGCGGAGACCGCGGCGGCCATCGCCGCACGCGCCCGTTCGCGGCCTTCCGGTCCGTCGGGCGATGCGACGTCGCCCGCGTCCGCGAAGCGCAGGCCCTCCACGTCGAGTCCCGCGGCGTGCGTCGAGTACCGCCGCAGCGCATCCCGGACCGCAGCCGGGGTGGCGCGGGCGCCCGTCGGCGACAGCGATGTCTCATGCGTCGGGATGCCGATCAACGTCAGATCGGCGCCGTCCCGGCCCAGCGCGGGCCAGCCTCCTGCCCGGGGCCACAGCGGATCGGCGGAGAGGACCTGTGCGCTCATACCCGCGACCCTAGCGAGCCGCGGAGGCCGCGCGGGCTCGGCCACACGACGAGCCGTCTGGGATCCCGGACCGGCTCAGATCTGCGTGCCACCGACCGGCTGCGTGAACACGGGCGGCTCCGGGGCGTCCGGCGAGCGGCGCGTCCCGTTTCCGGAGCCGCCGGAGTCCCCTGCCCCGCCGGCCCCGCCGGCCCCGCCGGAGCCCTCGGCCTCGCCGGCCCCGCCGGCCCGCCCGGCCCCGCCGGCCCCGCCGGACGGCCGCTCCGGGCCCCCACCTCCGCCACGCGGGCCGCCGCCGGAAGGCCCGGCACCCCCGTCCGCCGCCCGCCCGGCACGGGAAGCGGCCTTCGCCGCCTTGCGTGCTGCGCGGCGCTCGCGCCGCCCCTCCACGAGGTTGTACAGCGTCGGCAGCACGATGAGCGTCAGCACGGTCGAGGAGATGAGTCCGCCGATCACGACGATGGCGAGGGGCTGGGAGATGAAACCACCATGACCGGTCACACCGATCGCCATGGGCGTCAGCGCCGCGATGGTGGCCAGCGCCGTCATCAGGATGGGACGCACACGCCGGGAGGCGCCGTGCGCCACCGCATCCGCGACGCTGAGCCCGCGCCTGCGGTACTGGTTCACGAGGTCGATGAGCACGATCGCGTTGGTCACGACGATGCCGACGAGCATCAGCAGTCCGATGAGGGAGGCCACTCCGAGCGGGATGCCGGATGCGAGCTGCAGCAGGATCGCCCCGGTCGCCGCGAACGGCACCGAGACCAGCAGCAGCAGCGGCTGGCGGAGCGACCGGAACGTCGCCACCATGACGATGTACACGATGAGGATGGCCGCCAGCAGCGCGAGGCCGAGCTGGCTGAACGCGTCCGACTGGCTGGAGGAGACCCCGCCGATCTTCGCGCTCGCACCGACGGGGAGCTTCGCCGCCTTCAGCCCGGCGGACACGTCCGCGTTCGCCGTGCTCAGGTTGTCGGTCGCCGGCGTCGCGGTCACACTCGCGGTGCGCACGCCCCGCTGCGTCGTGACGGACGACGGCCCGTCGACCTGCTCCACGCTCGCCAGCGTGTCGAGCGGGACGACGCCCGCAGCGGTCGGGATCGGCAGCTGTGCCAGGCCCGCTACGGTCGTCGGCGGGTTCGCCGTCTGCAGGTAGATCTTCAGCGTCGTGTTGTCGATCGCGACGGTGCCCTCCTGCGTCGGCTGCATCGCCTGCGACACGATGCTGCCCACGGCCACCTCGCTGAGTCCGGCCGCCGCCGCCTTCGCGCGGTCGACACTGACGGCGACGTACGGGAGGGAGGCGCTCAAGTTGTCGGCGACCTGCGTGAGGGACGCCTTGTCCTTCAGCTGCCCGACCACGGCATCCGTGGCCTTCTGCAGGTCCGCGTCGTTGCTCGCCGTGATGTCGACCTGGATGTTGCTGGAGGGGCCGAACCCACTGGAGGCGGACAGGGTGATCGTGCCCTGTCCCGTGATCGCCGCGAGCTCGTCCTGGATGGTGCTCTGCAGCTTCGCCTGGTCGGCGTCCGGGTCCGTCGTGATCGAGAAGGTGGTCCCGCCGCTTCCGCCCGTGAACGCATCCCGCAGGGAGGAGCCGCTGGAGCCGATCGAGACCTGGACCGTCTTGACGCCCTTCGTGTCGCGCACTTTCTGCTCCACGACCCGCGCCGCGTCGTCCTTGGCCTGCAGGCTCGCGCCGGGAGCGAGCGTCTGGGTGACGGTGAGCGAGTTCTGACCGCTCGATCCGAGGAAGTTGGTCTTCACCGCCGGGGAGACCGCGAAGGTGAGACCGAGCACGATCACCGCAGCGATGATGGTCACCCACGAGTGCTTCACGGTCCACCGGATGATCGGCAGGTAGCCCGCCTGAAGGCGCGAGGGATGCTCGAGCTCGTCCACGCCGGAGGCGGTGGCCTCCTCGATGGAGAGGTGCGCAGCCTCCACGCCCTCGTTCTCGTTCGTGCGCGGCTTCGGCGCACGCAGGAACCAGTAGGCCAGAACGGGCACGATCGTCAGGGCGACGAGCAGCGACGACAGCAGCGCGATGGTCACGGTCAGCGCGAACGGGCGGAACAGCTCGCCCGTCGTATCCCCCACGAACGCGAGCGGCAGGAAGACGGCGACGGTGGTGATGGTGGATGCGGTGATCGCGCCGGCGACCTCCCGCACGGCACGCACGATGGTCACGCCGCGGTCGGCCCCGGGAACGAGCTGCCGTTTGATGTTCTCGATCACCACGATGGAGTCGTCCACCACGCGACCGATGGCGATCGTGAGCGCACCCAGCGTGATGATGTTGAGCGTGTACCCGGTCCCCCACATCACCACGAAGGTGATGAGGACGCTGGTCGGGATGGAGATGGCCGTCACGATCGTGGAGCGGATCGACAGCAGGAAGACCAGGATGACGACGACCGCCATCGCGAGACCGAGCATGCCCTCTTCGGTGAGCGAGTCGATCGACTGCGAGATGAACGGCGCCTGATCGAAGACCACGGTGACCGTCGCGTCGCCGCCGAGCTTCTTCTCCAGATCCGGGATGAGGGCGTTGACGGCGTGCGAGACCTCGACCGTGTTCGCAGAGGGGAGTTTGGTGACCGCGATCGTGAGGGCGGGCTTGCCGTCGACCCGGGAGAGGGAGGTGATCGGGTCGTCCGTCTCGGCGACGGTGGCCACGTCGCCGATGGTGCGGGGAGTGGGAGGGGTGGCGGCGGGCGCAGCCGCAGTCTGACCGCGGCCGGCAGCGCCACCGTTCGCGGCGCTGCCACCCGCGCCCGCACCCGCACCCGCGTCCGCGCCCGCACCCGCACCCGCACCCTCACCCGCACCGGCGCCCGCCGAGCGGATGAGCGGAAGCGCGGCGATGTCCCCCACCGACGACAGCTGAGTCCCCGACTGGATGGACAGGGTGCTGCCGCTCTCGGTGATGTCGCCGCCCGGGATGAGCACGCCGTTCTGCTGGAGGGCGTCCTTGATGGCCGAGGACGACATCCCGGCCGCGGCGAGCTTCGCGGGGTCCGGCGTGATCGTGATGCGACGACCGACCTCACCGATCAGCTTGGCGTCGTTGACACCGTTGAGGTCCTTGATGTCGGGAAGGACGAGTTTCGTGATGTCATTCCCGAGCGCTCGCTGATCGCCGCCGCCGGTGACCGCGAGCTGGATGACCGGGAGGTCGTCGATGCTGCCCGAGAGCACCTGCGGCTGCACGCCGGCCGGCAGGGTGGAGGAGATCCGATTGATCGCCTGATCGATCTTCTGCTCGGCCGTGGCCAGGTCGGTCCCGTAGGTGAACTTCGCGGTGATGATCGACTGGTTGGTACTGCTGACGGCGCTGGTGCTGTCGAGGTCCGGGACGCCCTGGATCGCCGCCTCCACGGGGGTGCTGACATCGTGGTTGACGACCTCCGGCGACGCGCCGGGATAGCTGGTGAGCACCACGAGCTGGGGGAAGGAGATCGACGGGATGAGCTCCTGCTTGAGGTTGCTCAGCGCGAGGCCGCCGAAGACGGCGGCGACGATCGTGATGAGCGCGATCAGCGCGCGGTTCTTCATGCTCAGGACGGCGAGGAGATGCACGGGTGTTCCCCCAGGAACTCAGGATTCAGGGCGCCACTTCGACGGTGGCGCAACGGAAGTATGCCAGCCGACGATGAGCGCTGGCTTCATGCCGGGGTACGACATCGCGGCCGAGCCGCCGGCCGCGCCGCAGGCCGAGCCGCCGGCCGAGCCGCCGGATGGGCTGCCGGATGAGGCGCGCACCGCATCCACTCAGACGACGCTCGGCAGCGACCCCGCATCGAAGTAGGGCGCCGGCTCGCTCGCGGCGACCGCCCAGGCACCCGAGAGAGCGGTGAAGGCGCGCTCGTACTCCTCGGCCGAATACGTGATCGGGATGCGCACGAACCGCTCGAAGGCGCCGTCGATCCCGAACCGGGGTCCGGCAGCGATCAGCAGTCCGTGGCTGCGAGCGGCGAGGGCCAGGGCGGAGCTGACCGGCGCGCCGAGGCCCACCCACGCGGTGAGACCGCCGTGCGCGACCGGCACGGACCACTCCGGGAACCACTCGCCCACGAGCCGGTGGACGGACTCGCGGCCCTGTCGCAACTGCTCGCGCCGTTCCTCCTTGATCGCGTCGAGCTGCGGCACCAGCTGCGCGACGACGAGCTGCTCGAGCACAGGGGTGCCCAGATCGGTGGCGGGTTTGGCGGCGATGAGGCGCTGGATGTGCGAGCGCGCGGCGCGGATCCATCCGATCCTCAGCCCACCCCAGAGCAGCTTGCTCGCCGAGCCGATCAGGATGACGGGAGCCCCTGCCGACGCCGCATCGGCGTAGCGCGGCATCGGCAGGTACTCGCCCGGCCGGTCGATGTCGAGCTCCGCGGTGGTCTCGTCCGCGACGACGATGGCACCGTGGGCGGCGGCAGCCGCGAGCACGCGCTCGCGCGTCTGCGGCGACATCGAGGCGCCCGTCGGATTGTGGAAGTCCGGGATGAGGTACGCGAGCGCCGGATTGGCGCGGCGGAACGTCTGCTCGATGGCCTCGGCATCCCATCCGTCCGGCTCGTCGCCGATCCGGTGCGGACCCTCTTCGGGCACCGTTACCGTGAGGGGCACGAGCCGTGCGCCCGCGAGACGGATCGCCTCGATGGCGTGCACATACGTCGGCACCTCGATCGCGACGCGGTCGCCCCGGCTGAGGAACGTGCGCGCGATCAGGGCGATCGCCTGCTGCGCGCCGACCGTGACGAGGATCTGGTCGGGCGTGGTCGGCAGGCCGCGGAGCGTGTAGCGCGCGGCGATCGCCTCCCGCAGGTGCGGCAGCCCGACGGGGTCGTAACCGGGCTTGGAGAGGAAGCGCGGAAGCTCGTCGGCCGCCGCTCGGGCCGCCGCCGCGAGGGGGGACGCTGCCGGGAGGGACGCCTTGGTGAAGTCGAGCATCCCCTCTCCCCCGGCCGTCGGGAGGGTGAGGGCCTTTCCGGGAAGTCGCGCGATGCTGCCGGAGCCGCGGACGCTGTCGATGAACCCGCCCTCGCGCAGCTGACGGTAGGCGGAGGCGACCGTCGTCCTGCTGAGCTCCAGGCGGCCGGCCAGGTCCCGCTCCGCCGGGAGGCGTGTGCCGATCGGGATGCGGCCGTCGAGCACGAGCAGCCGGATGCGGTCGGCGAGCGCCTGGTAGCCCGCACCACCGGTCCGCCAGGTGCCGAGGAGCAGCTCCAGGGAGCGGGCGGTGAGTTGCGCATCCGTCATGCAGGCCACTTTAGGCGAATTGGCTTCTTGCCGCCAGTCCAATCCAGCGATTGGATATGTCCATGACCGCCCGCCTCCTCACCCGCCGCCTCATCCAGCTGCTCATCGGCCTGTTCCTCTACGGGATCGCCATCGCGCTGATGGTGCGAGCCGGCATCGGGCTGTCACCGTGGGACGTGCTGTCCCAGGGTCTGTCGTTCAAGACCGGCATCGCGTTCGGATGGGTCACCAACCTCGTCGGGCTCGTGGTGCTCGCGTTCTGGATCCCGCTGCGTCAGCGGCCCGGGCTCGGCACCATCCTGAACGTGCTGCTGATCGGCCCCAGCGCACAGCTGGGTCTCGACCTGCTGCCGCAGCAGACCGAGCTGTGGGCGCAGGTGCTGTTCTTCGCGGGCGGGCTCGCCCTGCTCGCCGTCGCGACCGGCCTCTACATCGGTCCGCGGATGGGGCCGGGGCCGCGCGACGGCCTGATGACGGGTCTGCACGCCCGCACCGGCCGGCCGATCTGGATGGTGCGAACCGCCATCGAGGTGACCGCCCTGATCATCGGGTGGGTCCTGGGCGGGAACGTCGGCGTCGGGACGCTCGCGTTCGCGCTGCTGGTCGGGCCGCTGTGCAGCATCACCCTCCCGTTCTTCGCGATCCGCCTGCCGCAGGACGCTGCCACGCCTGCGGCGGCGCTGGAGCGCGAGCTCGAGGGAACGGCCGAGCAGTCGGCCGGCCTCGAGGACGAGCGGGATGCCGTCCGTTTCGACGTGCGCGACGGCATCCTGCTCGAGTCCGACCGGGCCGCCCGGGCTCGCGACGCCCGCGCCGACTCCCCCTTCGTCCGCGCCCCGCAGCCCGACCGCGCCGCTCCCGCTCCGAACCCTGCCGCGCCGGCCCGTCCGTCCCGCCTCGTGGCCGCCCACTGGCTGGACGACCGCCTCGCGCGCCGCCCGCGTCACCCCTAACCCGCGCCCCGCCCCCCGCGCCCCCCGCCTCGCGCCTCTCGCGCCCCACCATCGAGTACGCAGAGACTGCACGTTTTGGCGACCAAAAGCGCAAGTCTCTGCGTACTCGATGGTGGGGCTGGGCGGGGCGGGTTAGGCGAGGTGCGTCGCGGCGTAGTGGCGGAGGGCGTCCCGGACGAAGGTGGCCCCGGTGGTTCCGCCGTAGTTGGCCGCGAAGCGGTCGTCGGCGACGTACATGTCGCCGAGTCCCGTGAGGTACGCGGCAGCGGGAGCGCCGGTGCCGTAGCCCGGGGTCCCCGGGATGCCCGCCAGCCACTCGGCGTGACGGCCCGCCAGCTCCTGGGCCTCCTCCGAGTCGGGTGAGACGCCGCTCGCCGCGGCGGCCTGCCAGTCGGCGGCCAGCCGCTCCTGGCGGGACTGCCACTCGGCACGCTCCTCCGGGCTCTTGCTGCGCCACCAGCGATCGGAGGCCGCGTAGGCCTCCTTCCCCCAGCGCTCCTCGACCTCGTCCTTGTACTGCGTGTGATCGAATCCGTCGAACATCTGCTCGGCCACGATCTCTTCTCCTTCCTCCACCGCGTGGATCGTCGACTCGACCGACGCGATCTGCCGCGCCAGCCGTTTCCGCTCCGCGCGGAGCCACTCGAGGTGGTCGCGCAGGGCGGGCACCGCATCCATCCGGTCGTCGAGCACGCGGCCGACGGCATCGAGGCCGAGACCGAGCTCCCTGAGCAGCAGGATGCGCTGCAGCCGCACGAGCGAGTCGCGGTCGTAGTACCGGTAGCCGTTGCCGCCGACGCGGCTGGGCTTCAGCAGCCCGATCGCGTCGTAGTGGCGCAGCGTGCGGCTGGTGGTACCGGCGATCCGTGCGATGTCCTGGATGGACCAGTCCATGTCATCCTCCTTCCGTGCGGTGCATCATCCACGCTAGGAGTTGACGTTACGTCAAGGTCAAGCGGCAGCGCGCAGGGTCGGGTCGGAGATTCGTCACGAATGTGCACTCCGCGGCGCGAGAACCCGACATTCGTCACGAATGCGCAGGCTGCGGCGTTGCACCTCAACATTCGTGACGAATGTGCACTCCGCGGCGTTGCACGCGACATTCGTCACGAATGTGCACTCCGCGGCGCGAGAACGCGACATTCGTCACGAATGTGCACTCCCCGGCCCGAGAACGCGACATTCGTCACGAATGTGCAGGCAGGTCAGCGCTTCGCTCGCGCCGGGACCTTCTTCTGCGGGGCGGGCGCGGCGCCAGCGGCGGCCGCCGCGGCGCCAGGCGCCGGCTGCGCCGGGCCCTGCTCCACCGGCTCCGGGATCGTCGCCGCGATCGACTCCACGCTCTCCTGCGGCGCGCCGCCGTTCAGCGGGACCTCGTGGATGTGGATGCGCGTGTGCGCGCGCGACGCCGGCACCAGCGGACGGCGTGCGACGGGACGCACGGGCTCGCCGCGACGGTCCTGGCCCGGCAGCGGCCGGGAGCGGCGCCCATAGATCAGGGACGACGAGTCCAGCAGCCACGGCACGAGGGCCACCGTCACGCCGTGGCACAGCATCAGCTGCCTGCTGATCCGCCGCGCACGGTGGTTGTGGAGGATCGCCTCCCACCAGTGCCCGACGATGTACTGCGGCAGGTACACGGTGACGACTTCGGAGCCGTGCTCCTCGCGCCGGTGCTTGAGGTATTTGACCAGCGGGATGCCGAAGTCGCGGTAGGGCGACTCGATGATCGTGAGGGGCACGTGGATGTTCTGCTCGATCCATTGCCGCTGCAGCTTCTGCGTCGCCTCCTCGTCGATGGAGACGTGGACCGCCTCGATGGAGTCGTGGCGCGCGGCGATCGCGTAGTCGAGCGCCTTCAGCGCGGGCTTCTGCATCTTGCCGATGAGGACGATCGCGTGGTCTCCGACGCTTCCGAAGGTGGTGACCGGGTCGACTTCGACCTCTTTCTCGACGTCCCGGTAGTACCGGTTCACCCCGAGCATCAGGAACCACAGGATCGGCATGAAGATGAACACCAGGTACGCGCCGTGCGTGAACTTGGTGATCGTCACCACGATGAGGACCACAGCGGTGAGGCATGCCCCGAACGCATTGATGCAGAGCGAGCGGACGATGGCGCTCCGCTCCCGGCCGGTCTGGCCGCCGGTGCGCAGCAGCGCGATCCAGTGCCGCACCATGCCCGACTGCCCGAGCGTGAACGACACGAAGACGCCGATGATGTACAGCTGGATCAGCTGGGTCAGGTTCGCCTGGTAGACGACGAGCAGGACGGTGGCGGCCAGCGCCAGCACGATCATCCCGTTCGAGTAGACGAGGCGATCGCCGCGCGTGTTGAGCGCCTTGGGCGCGTACGAGTCGCGGGCGAGCACCGATCCGAGCAGCGGGAACCCGTTGAACGCCGTGTTCGCCGCCAGCAGCAGGACGACGGCGGTCGCGGCCTGCACCAGGAAGAAGAAGATCGTGTTGTTGCCGAAGGTCGCGGCGGCGATCTGCGCGATCAGGCTGCGCTGAGGCTCGGTGGCGCACTGCGCCCATCCCTGCAGGTCGCACGGGTTCTCGGCGTAATGCACCCCGCTGATCAGCGCCGTCGCGGTGAGGCCCGCGAAGAGGGTGATCGCGATGCCTCCCATGAGGCCGAGCGTCACGCGCGCGTTGCGGATCTTGGGCGTGCGGAAGGCGGGAACGCCGTTGGCAACAGCCTCCACACCCGTCAGAGCCGAGCATCCACTCGAGAAGGCACGGAGCAGCAGGAGCACGACCGCCGCCTGTGTCAGCGAGGTGGCGTGGACCTGATAGCCGGCCGACTCGGCGACCGGGGCGCTCCCGAACACGGTGCGGACGAGCGCGGTCACGACCATCAGGGCGATGCTGCCGATGAAGATGTAGGTCGGGAGGGCGAAGGCTTTGGACGACTCGCGCACGCCCCGCAGGTTGACCCCGGCGAGGACGATCACACAGGCGATGGCGAGGCCGACGCGCCAGGGCGCGAGGAACGGCAGCGCCGAGATGACGTTGTCCACGCCGGACGCGACCGAGACCGCGACGGTCAGCACGTAATCCACGAGCAGGGCCGAGGCGACGACGAGCCCGGCCTTCTCACCCAGGTTCTTGTGCGCGACCTCGTAGTCGCCGCCACCCGACGGATACGCCTTGACCAGTTGCCGGTAGCTCAGCACGACCGTGATGAGGAGCACGACGACCGCGGCTGCAACCCACGGAGCGAAGGTCAAGAAGGCCAGACCGCCGAGCAGCAGGATCATCAGGAGTTCCTGCGGAGCGTAGGCGACGCTCGACAGGGCGTCCGACGCGAAAATGGGTAGGGCGAGGTGCTTCGGAAGCAGCTGCCCTTCGAGTTTTTCACTCGGAAGCGGGTCGCCGATCAACCAGCGCTTCGGGGATCGCCCCTCAGTTGTCACGAGGTGCGAGCATACTCGCTGGCAATGCACTGTCAAGTCGGCGCGTCGCGGCGACCGAACCCCGCTCCTCTGCAAACACTGGGGTCTGCTCCGCCCCGGACCGCTCCGCCGCGGATTCCCGCGGCTGAGCGACCGGCAACGGTGTCACTGGGAGCTGGATGAGCATCTCCTGACTCTTTCCCGGCTCAGGGTCGGCCGGTGGATGCCGGCTAGCGACGTGCCAGCGCCTCCGCGACCACCCGCCGCACGCGATCCAGTTCGCCCGTGAGAAGGGGGACGACGTCGGCCGGGAGTGCGCCACGAGCCGCCTGGCGGCGAAGGTCGGTCCGGAGCTGCTGCCGGAACTCGGTGAGGGCGGCCTCCGCCTCACGAGCCGCAGCGTTGCCGGCGGCCCGCGCATCCCGGCCCGCGTCCCGGCCCGCATCCCGGCCCGCGTCGCGCGCCTCCTGGCGGGGGTCGACGCGGTCGGCATTGCGCTTGGCCTGCCGCGCGGCGGACGCCAGTTCGGCGCGGAGCGAGCGCATCGCGTCGTTCACCCCGGCCCGGACTTCGTCGGCGAGGCGACGCACCGAGTCGGTGACCTCCTCCTCGATCGCGTCCAGCTCGGGACGGCGGGCCTCCAGCTCCGCCCGCCCGGCATCCGTGATGGCGTAGACGGTCTTCCGGCCCTCCGTCGCCTTGGTGACCAGGCCCTCCTCCTCCAGCTTGGCCAGCCGGGGATAGATGGTGCCGGCGCTCGGGCTGTACGTGCCGCCGAAGCGCTCGGTCAGGGCCTGGATCAGCTCGTAGCCGTGCCGCGGAGCCTCGTCCAGGAGGCTCAGCAGATAGAGGCGGAGGCTGCCGTGCGCGAACACGGGAGTCACGCCGTCGCCTCCTGCTGGCCCGCGCCCTGAGCCGTCGCCGCCTGCTGGCCCGCGCCCTGAGCCGTCGCCGCCTGCTGGCCCGCGCCCTGAGCCGTCGCCGCGCTCCGCAGCACGGCCGCGTCGCCCGACACGGAGTTGACGTTGATCTCCACCCAGGTGCCGTCGAGGACTCCGGAGGTCCCGGTGTATCCCTTCCCCATCCCGCCGACAACGGTCAGGTTGTCCAGCTGCACCCGTCCGGAGACCGTGTTGACCCGGTAACGGGCGCCGAGGGCCTCCGGGATGCGGATGGTCGTGTCGCCGGACACCGTGTTCACGGCGATCTCGTCGGGCGTTCCCGTCACGTCGAGCATGATGTCGCCGGAGACGCCGTCGGCCGAGAACCGGCGGATCGCTCCGGTGGCGGTCACGTCGCCCGAGACGGTGTGGGCGGAGATCCGCCCGGTGTGATCGCGGACGGACAGCTCGCCGCTCACCGAGTTGAGCTCGATGTCGCCGCCGAGCCCGTCGACGACCACATCGCCGTTGACGGTGCTCAGTCGCGCATCCGTCCGCAGTCCGGAGATGAGAGCCGTCGCCGAGATGACGCCGAACTTGAGTGCGACATCGCGCGGCACCAGCACGCTCACGTCCGCGCGGGCGTTGGACCGCATCGACTTGAACACCTCGATGAAGTTGTCCCACCGCAGTTGCGGGTGGTCGATCTCGAGCCGGTCCTCGTCGATGAGGATCTTGAGCTCACGTCCGCTCACCGAGTGCACCTCGATGCGCGCGCCCGGCTCGTCGTGCCCGACGATATCGATCTGTCCGCCGATGAAGCCGACCTTCAGGGCACGGACGACCTCGATGTCGATCGTCCGGCTCTCGCCCGGCTGAATCAGCCACTTCTCCTGTGCCATTGGTTCCTGCTCCTTGCTCGTCCGGCCCGTGCCGGGGCCGTCGGTGATTCGCGTTATATCGCGACTGTTGACGAACTCACGTTATATCGCGTTTGGCGTCGATGCAAGCCGTTTCGGGTCGCCGGAACGAAGTTCCAGGGTCCGGTCAGGGGGAACCCTGACCGAGCGGCGAAGGCCCTGGCGATTTCGGATACGCCGACGATATGGTGCGCCGAGGAGCATTGAGAGCATGCGTGTGTTGATCGTCGAGGACGAGCCGTACCTGGCAGAGGCGATCCGCGACGGCCTGCGCCTGGATGCGATCGCCTCCGATATCGCCGGCGACGGCGATACCGCCCTGGAGTTGCTGAGCATCAACCGGTACGACATCGCCGTCCTCGACCGGGACATCCCCGGTCCCTCCGGCGACGAGATCGCGCGGGACATCGTCTCCTCCGGCTCCGGCATGCCCATCATCATGCTGACCGCTGCCGACCGGCTCGACGACAAGGCGACCGGCTTCGAACTCGGCGCGGACGACTACCTCACCAAGCCGTTCGAGCTGAGGGAGTTGGTGCTCCGGCTGCGTGCGCTGCACCGGCGGCGTGAGTATCACCGTCCGCCCGTGCGCGAGCTGGCCGGTCTGCGGCTGGATCCGTTTCGTCGCGAGGTGTTCCGCGATGGCCGCTATGTGGCCCTCACCCGCAAGCAGTTCGCGGTGCTGGAGGTGCTCGTCGCGGCCGAGGGCGGGGTCATCAGCGCCGAGGAACTGCTCGAGCGCGCCTGGGACGAGAACGCCGACCCGTTCACCAACGCCGTGCGCATCACCGTCTCGGGGCTGCGGAAGCGGCTGGGCGAGCCGTGGCTGATCGCGACCGTTCCCGGCGTCGGCTACCGCGTCGAGGCGGGGCCGGCGGCCCCGGCCGAGCATCCCGCCGCGGCCGCGCCCGACGGAGGCGGCCGTGGATAGGCGCCCGGGACTCAGCGTCCGCCTCAAGCTGACCATCAGCTACGCGGCCTTTCTGCTCGTGGCCGGCTCTCTGCTCCTGCTCGTCGTCTGGCTCTTCCTCTTGCGCTACGTGCCGGCCAATGCCCTCGAGCTGCCCGAGGGAGCGCTCCACGGCCGGCCGGGTCCGTTCTTCCCCGGCCGCGATGACCTCGTGCGCGCCTTCGCACCGGCGGCGGAGTGGGCGATGATGGCACTGCTGGTGATCGGGGTGTTCGGCGGGTGGATCCTGGCCGGCCGGATGCTCGCGCCGCTGGCGAAGATCGCCGGCGCCACCCGCAGCGTGGCCGGCGGAGCCCTCTCCCACCGGATCCGGCTGGAGGGCCGGAGCGACGAGTTCCGCGAACTCGCCGACAGTTTCGACGCCATGCTCGCCCAGCTGGAGGCGCACGACGCCGAGCAGCGCCGCTTCGCCGCCAACGCATCCCACGAGCTGCGCACCCCGCTGGCGATCACTCAGACCCTCCTGGATGTGGCGCGATCGGATCCGGACAGCGATACGGCGGATCTGCTCGAACGTCTCACGGTCGTCAACAGACGAGCGATCGAGCTGACGCAGGCACTCCTGCTGCTGAGCCGAGTGGAGCAGGGCACGTTCGAACGGGACGTCGTGGATCTGTCCCTCCTCGCCGAGGAAGCCGTCGAGACGATGATGCCGCTCGCCGAGAAGCACCACGTCAGCATCCGGTCGGCGGGCGAGCTGTCCCTCGCTGTCGGGTCGCATCCCCTCCTGCTGCAGCTCACGACCAACCTCGTGCACAACGCGATCATCCACAATCGTCCCGACGGGAGGGTCGAGGTGAGCACCGCGGCCGAGGGCGGCCTGGCCGTGCTCACCGTCGAGAACACCGGGGACCTGGTGGACCCCCGGCTGCTGGCGACACTCACCGAGCCCTTCCAGCGCGGCAGCCAGCGCATCCGGAGCGACCATGCCGGAGTCGGCCTGGGGCTCGCGATCGTGAAGAGCATCGCGCAGGCGCACAGCGGTTCCCTCACGCTGACCTCCCGGCCCGGGGGCGGTCTCAGCGCTGCCGTGAGACTCCCGCGCGCCTCCTGAAGGAATCAGGCGCGCCTCCTGAAGGAATCAGAGGTGCCGGCTGCCGATCGCAGGAGACAGGTGCGTCAGGTGATCGGGAAATCGAAGTAGGTGTCCGGATGCGGTTCGTCCCGCAAGGTGTAGTGCCACCACTCCTCCGGGTATGGATGGAAGCCGCTCGCCTCCATGATCGATCGGAGGCGCTGGCGGTTGCGCGCCTCCGCCTCGGCGACCGCGGCACCGTGATGCGAGACCGAATCCATCAGATCGTGGTCGCCGCCCATGCTGGCAAGCTGCCCTGTCGCCAGGTGGTACAGCGTGAGGTCGATCGTGCTGCCGCGGCTGTGGCCGGACTTCGCGGCCACATAGCCGAGGTCGAACATTTGTGCGCGGTCGATGTTCGGATAGTGCCGTCCCTTCGTGCGCCCGTCCTCCGGCTCGCTCGACCAGCGCAGGAAGCAGTCCACGGCCCGCTGCGGGCGATAGCCGTCCCAGAGCAGCAGCCCGAACCCGTGGGAGGCCGCCTCGTCTCGCGCGGCTTCCAGTGCCCCGCACAGCGCCCGGGTGCCGACGATGCGGTTGGCGAGGTACCCGTCGACCGGTCTGCCGACGAAGTTGTCCCAGGTGGCGTACTTGGCGTCCCAGCGCACACCGGGCAGGCGTTCGTCCAGGTACACGAACTCGTCGATCATCTGCGGCCTCCCAGCGCGAACGCGATCAGGCGGTCCACGACCTCGGCGAGAGAGATCCCCGCGGCGGCCATCATCCGCGGGTAACGGCTGTACGAGGTGAGGCCGGGAAAGGTGTTCACCTCGTTGAGGACGATCTCCCCGTCGGCCTTCACGAACAGGTCGACCCGCGCGAGGCCGCGACATCCGAGCGCCCGGTAGATGACACGCGCTGTCTGCTGGACACGGACCCGCGTCTCCTCCGGCAGCTCCGCGGGCACGACGATGCTCGAGTTCTCGGAACCGGCCCCCGGCCGCTCCTCCTGATGGATGCGGAAGAAGCCGTGGGACAGCCGGATCTGGTCCACCTCGCCGACGATCAGCTCGGTGTCGCTCTCCAGTACCGCGCATCCCACCTCGCTGGCGACGACCGCCTCCTCGATCAGCACCTTTCCGTCGAACTGGCGGGCTTCGTCGATGGCCACGGCGAGGTCTTCGGCCCGCTCCACGCGGGTCACGCCGAAGGACGACCCCGAGCGAGCCGGCTTCACGAACACCGGGAAGGCGAGCCGGGAGGGATCGATGCGGTCGTGACCAGTGACCGTGCGGAACGCGGGAGTGGGGATGCCGGCGTCGCCGACCACGAGGTACGTGAGCGACTTGTCCATCGCGAGCGAGGCGCTCTGCAGGTCGCAACCGACGTACGGGATGCCCGAGAGCTCCAGCAGGCCTTGGACGGCGCCGTCCTCGCCGAGCCTGCCGTGGAGGACGGGGATCACGACGTCGAGGCGGATGGTCTTCCGGCGACCGTCCTCCTCCAGCAGCAGGCCGTGGATGCTCCGGTCGGGCGAAAGCGTGACCGGGCGGCAGTCGCCCTCCCGCCAATCGGGGCCGGGAGCCGGGCAGAGCATCCACTCGCCCGCCTTCGTGATCCCGACATAGAGCGGCTCGTACTTTGCGAGGTTCAGGTTGCGCGCGACCTCCTGCGCCGATTTGACCGAGACGTCGTGCTCCTCGGACAGTCCACCGAACAGAACGGCGACGGTGAGTTTAGGCATGCGGGTGTCCTTCGAATTCGAGAGTGTTGAGCAGGGTGTTCCGGACGATGTCGAGCAGGGCGTGCTCGGTGTAGTACGCGGTGTGCGGGGTGATGAGCACGTTCGGCAGGCGCTGCAGGCGGAGGAAGACCTCGTCCTCGATCGGCCGGCGCCGGCGGTCGGAATAGAAGATGCCCGCCTCCCCTTCGACCACATCCAGCGCCGCGCCACCGAGCCGGCCGCCCTCCAGCGCGGCGAGCAGCGCCTCGGTGTCGACCAGCCCTCCGCGCGCGGTGTTGACGAGGATCGCGCCGGGCCTCATCCGGCCGAGACGTCCGGCGTCGAGGAGATGGCGCGTGCTCGCGGTGAGGGGCGCATGGAGAGTGACGAGGTCGGAGCGCTCGAGGAGATCGTCCAACTCGGCGGGGTCGGCGTTGCCGTCGAGGGGCAGGATCCGGCAGCCGAAGCCCCGCAGGCGCTGGATGACCGCGCGCCCGATGCGACCCGTCCCGACGACGCCGACCGTGAGGTCGCGCAGTTCGCGGCCGCGCTGGTCGTTCAGCCGGAAATCGTGGGACTCGGCCCGGAGGATGGTGGAGCGCGCGTTCCGCAGAGCGGCGAGCATCAGCAGCAGCGCGTGGTCGGCGACGCTGTCCGGCGAGTACGCGACTCCCTCCACCGCGATGCCGACGCTCGCGGCGGACTCCGCGTCGATGTGGTCGACCCCGGTGCTTCGTGTCGACAGGTAGGCGACGCCGACGTCCCTCAGTCGACGGAGGGTGGCGCCGTCGATCGGGTTCTCGTGGCCGACGCTGACGCACCGGTTGCCGGCCACGAGGTCCACGGTGGATGCGGACAGCGGCGACGCGGTGATCGCCGGGACCATGCCGAGACGGCCGGACAGCCGACGGAACAGCTCCGCTTCATCGGGAGCGCATCCGAAGATCGAGATGCCGACCGGCGCTGCGGGACCCGGAACGTCCGGGGAGTTCGTCGAGGCAGGTGCGCTGGTGACCACGATCCCAGTCAAGAGAGTCGGCTGTTGCCGCCGCGTATCCGCTTTTCGATACGCCGGCGATACGGCGACGCGGGCGCGCGGCAGCGCGGGAGCACGGGAGCGCGGAAGCGCGGGAGCGCCGACATTCGTGACGAATGTGCGCCATCCCAGCGCTGAAGCCGACATTCGTGACGAATGTGCGCCATCCCAGCGCTGAAGCCGACATTCGTGACGAATGTGCGCCATCCCAGCGCTGAAGCCGACATTTGTGACGAATGTGCACTAACTCAGCGCTGAAGCCGACATTCGTGACGAATGTGGACGAGAATCGGCGGCCAGGGCCGGGGGCGAGATCAGCGGGGGCCGATGAGCGGCGGGCCGTCGCGGACGACAAGGCGCGGGGCGACCAGGCGATGACGCGGGTCGGACATGTCGCTCTCTGCGTCCACCCGGCCGCCGTGGGCGCCGGTCAGCAGCTCGAGCACGCCGGCGGCGACCTCATCGAGCGACTGGGCCACGCTGGAGAAGCCGAGCGAGGCAGCCATGGGCGTGTCGTCGTATCCCACCACCGGGATGCGGCCCCCGGTGACGGTCAGGACCCCGATGGCCAGCGAGTCGGACACGCACACGACGCCATCCACCGGCCCCGCCTGGGCTTCGAGCCGACGGACCGCGTCGGCTCCGAACGGGACGACGTCCTCGGTCTCCACCTGGAGCAGGCGGAGTTGAGCGGGAGAGAGTCCGCTGCCGCCGCGCATCGCCTCCAGCCAGCCGGCGCGGCGGTCGTCTCCCGTTCCCGAACCGAGCGGCCAGCCCACGAAGCCGATGCGTCGCGCCCCGAGCGAGAGCAGGTGGTCGGTGGCGTCGCGGAGGCCGGAGCGGCCGTCGACATCCACCCAGAGATGCTCGGGGTCCGTCATATCGTCGATGCCCCACGGCCGGCCGAAGGTCACGAACGGCAGGCCGTGCTCGATCAGCCACTCGGTGCGGGGGTCGCCGTTGAAGGTCGAGGTCAGCACGAAGGCATCGACATCGGCAGCATCCGACAGCCGCCGGAACTGCTCGATCTCGTCCTCGGGACCGGCCGCGGTGAAGAGGAGCACGCGCAGGCCTTGGCGGTCGGCGCGCTCGGTGAGGGCGTGCAGGAAGCGGTCGAGGATGCTGCCCGAGATGCCGTCCTGCGTGATCGGGTCGAGGCGGATGCCGATCGTCGAGCTCTTCTGCGTCCGCAGGCGGCGGGCCGAGGCGTGCGGCCGGTAGCCGAGCGAGCGGATGGCCTCCTGTACGCGCTCCCGGGTCTCCGGGCGGACGAGTTCGGGTGCGTTGAGCACGTTGGAGACCGTCTGGCGGGAGACTCCCGCGACGCCGGCGACGTCGCTGACGGTGGGTTGTGCTCCCATCGCGGCTCCCTCCTCGACGCTCGCCCGTGGCCTCGGCGCGCGGATTCGCCGCGTCGGATATGACCATACTGCCCGCTTGACACCCCGGGAACCGCATGGCTAATGTGTCAACCATTCCTGGTTTGATCGTTCAAACCCACCATAGCAGTTGCAGATTTGATCGATCAAACACTCCCCAGGAAAGTGCCCGACCCAGTTGTCCACAACTTTCAGCACCGTTCCCGAGTGCGCCCCATCGTCGGGGCACACTCGACAGCGAAGGAGAAACACGAATGCGCAGAATCACACACCGCTGGCTCGCAGCCGGCGCTGTCGCCGCCGCGGCAGGGCTCGTCCTGACCGCCTGCGGCTCCGGCTTCAGCGGCAGCAGCGGTGAATCGACCGGCAAGCTCACCTCGTCCGATAAGCCGCTGACCGTGATGATCGGCTCGTCCGGCGACGCGGAGACCGCCGCCGTGAAGTCAGCGGTGTCGGCCTGGTCCTCGAGCTCGGGCACCGCGGCGAGCGTCGTCGCGGCGAGCGACCTGAACCAGCAGCTGTCGCAGGGCTTCGCATCCAAGAAGCCCGCCGATGTGTTCTACCTGTCGACCGACGCCCTGGCCGGCTACGCCTCCAACGGATCCCTGCTCGCCTACGGCGACCAGCTGGCCAACAAGAGCGACTTCTATCCGAGCCTGGTGAAGTCGTTCACGTACGGCGGCACGTTCTACTGCGCCCCCAAAGACTTCTCCACCCTCCAGCTCATCATCAACACCGACATGTGGAAGGCTGCAGGCCTGACCGATGCTGACATCCCGACCACCTGGGATCAGCTCGAGTCCGTCGCCAAGAAGCTCACCAGCGGCAACCGGGTCGGCCTCGGGATCTCCGGCGAGTACGCCCGGGTCGGCTCCTTCATGGCGCAGGCGGGCGGCAACCTCATGAACGATGACAGCACGAAGGCGACAGCGGACAGCGACGCCAACGTGAAGGCTCTCGACTTCGTGAAGAAGCTGCTCGACGGCGGAGAGCTGAAGTACGCAAAGGACCTCGGCGCCGGCTGGGGTGGCGAAGCGTTCGGCAAGGGCCTTGCCGCTATGACGATCGAGGGCAACTGGATCACCGGGGCGCTCAAGTCGGACTTCCCGGGCATCCACTACACGATCGCTGAACTGCCCAAAGGCCCGGCCGGCCAGGGCACCCTCCAGTTCACCAACTGCTGGGGCATCGCCGCCGACAGTCCGAACCAGGCCGCCGCTCTGAAGCTGGTCGAGAAGCTGACCAGCAAGGAGGACCAGCTGGCGTTCTCGAAGGCGTTCGGGCCCATGCCGTCCATCAAATCGGCCGCTTCCGCCTGGAAGTCGGCCAACCCGGACCTGGTGCCCTTCCTGAGCGCCGCCGACTACGCCAAGGGCGTTCCGACTGCGAAGGGCGCAGCCGACGTCGTCACCGACTTCAACAGCAAGCTCGAATCGCTCGCCACCGGCGATCCGAAGGCGATCCTCGACGCCACGCAGAAGAACCTCGAAGCACTGCTGAAGTAGGGACGCAACCGTCATGTCCGCAACCACGAGTCGGTCTCGTCGCACCGGTATCCGGAGCGGCGAGGCCGCCTCGGGGTGGTTGTTCACCGCCCCGGTCATCCTGCTGCTCGGCGTCTTCCTTGTCGTCCCCGTCCTGATGGCGCTCTGGGTCAGCTTCTCCGACTGGGGCGGCCGCGGCAGCCCCTTCTCGTCCGGAGTGCACTTCGTGGGCTTCAGCAACTACACGACGCTGCTCTCGGGCGGCGGGCTCGCCGAGCAGGACTTCGGGATGTCACTCAAGAACAACGCCTGGTACGTCATCCTGGTGGTGCCGATTCAGACCGCCGTCTCGCTGGGGCTCGCAGTTCTCGTGAACCGGGCGATCCTCCGCGGGCGCGACTTCTTCCGCACCGCCTTCTACTTCCCGTCCGTGACGAGCTCTGTGGCCATCACGGTGCTCTGGTTGTTCCTGTTCAGCACCAGCGGGGCGGTCAACACGATGTTGTCGTGGGTCGGTATCCACGGGCCCAACTGGTTCAACGACCCGACCGGCATCTTCCACGGCCTCGTCCAGGCCTTCGGTGTGACGCGGGGACCAGCAGCGTTGACCCAGAACACGGCCCTCGGCGTGTCCTGGTGGGACTGGCTGGGCGGGCCGTCGGTCGCGATGACCGCGTACATCATCATGGCCGTGTTCACCACCAGCGGGACGTTCATGCTCCTGTTCCTCGCCGCCCTGCAGAACCTCGGCGGCGATGTCACCGAGGCGGCGATGGTGGATGGGGCCAACGGCTGGCAACGATTCTGGAGGGTCACCCTGCCCCAGCTCCGGCCCACCCTGTTCACCGTGCTCACGCTGGGACTGATCGGCTGCTGGCAGGTCTTCGACCAGATCTACACCGGCACGCGTGGCGCGCCGGGCAAGACGACACTGACGCCCGCCTACCTCTCTTATCAGACCTCCTTCGTCAACCAGCAATGGGGTCAGGGAGCTGCGATCGCCTTCATCCTGTTCGTCATCATCGTCGTGTTCACCATCTTCCAGCGCTGGGTGCTGCGCGAGAGGAAGGTCTCCAAGCGCAGGATGCGGCTCTACCAGCCGGCGCTCACGGCCGCCACCGTGGCTGCCGGCGCGCCGGGCGGCGTCGCGGCCGCGTCCGGCGAGTCCGATCGCGAAGGAGCGCTCCGATGACATCCACCACCGTGACTCCCGACCGGGTCGAGGCCTCCGCGGGCGGGCCCGTCTCGGCCCGGCGTCGGTCCCGCGGGAAGCCGTTCAGCGCCGCCACCCTCATCACCTACGTCATCCTCGTGGTACTGGCGGTGGTGTACATCCTGCCGTTCCTCATCCAGGTCTCCACCTCGTTCAAGACGGATGCCGAGGCGACGGCGAACCCGGTCGCGCTCATCCCGCAGACCTTCACCACCGCCGCCTACGCCAAGCTGTTCCTCTCCTCCGACTTCCCGGTCTGGTTCGCGAACTCGGCCGTCGTCACCGTCGTCGTCACCCTCGGAAGGGTCTTCTTCGACTCGCTCGCCGGCTACGCCTTGGCCCGGCTGCACTTCCGCGGCAGAAGCGTCGTCTTCGCCGCACTCGTCGCGGTGATGTCGGTACCGATGGTCGTGCTGCTGATCCCGAAGTTCCTCGTCATCAACCAGCTGGGCATGTACGACTCGTACACCGGCATGATCCTGCCCCTGCTGACAGACGCGGCAGGCGTCTTCATCATGAAGAACTTCTTCGAGTCGGTACCGGCGAGCGTGGAGGAACAGGCGCGGATCGACGGAGCCGGGACCTTCCGCGTTTTCTGGTCGATCGTTCTGCCGATGGCACGACCTGCGCTCATCACGATCGTCATCCTGTCGTTCCAGGGATCGTGGAACGAGCTCGCCCATTTCATCGTCTCGACGCAGAGCCCGTCCCTGACGACACTCACGAAGGGCGTGGCGGGTCTCGCCAGCGGCCAGCTCAGCCAGGGCAGCCAGTATCCGATCAAGCTCGCAGCGGCCGCGATCATGACGATCCCCGTCGCTGTGCTGTTCTTCGTGTTCCAGCGACGGATCATGAACTCCAGCGAAGGGGCGGTGAAGGAGTGACTCCCTCCGGCACCGCCGACGATCAGTACCCGGGAACTTCCTCTCCGGGACCAGACGAACACGAAGGCACGACTCTGACGATGACCCAGCTCCACCAGCCGCTCCTTCACGACAGCACCGTGGTGGTGACGGCTCCGTCACAGGCGTGGTCCGCCCCGGACGGACGCATCGACGGGCGCGGGATCCACGGCTTCTACCATTCGGACCTGCGCGTGCTGGATCGGCTGCTGCTGACAATCGGTGGATCCGAACCGGAGCACATCTCCACCGCCGGTCCCGATGCTGCGACGGCCGTGTTCACGGCCGTCGTGCGCGGGCTCGACGACGAGACGGCCGATCCCCGCGTCCGCCTCGATCGCTCGCGCACCGTTCGAGCGGGTTCGCTCGGCGAGCGGATCGTGCTCAGGAATGCGCTCGGCCACCGGCTCCGCACCACCGTTCAGCTGGAGGTGGGAGCCGACTTCTCGCCGATGCAGCAGATCAAGGCGGGACGGAGGGGGAGCGAGCATCCCATCATGGTGGCCCTCGGAGCGGACCCGGGATCGGCGCACCTGCGCAGCGGTCCCGTCTCCGCCCGCATCGTCGCCGAAGGCAGCGACGTCACCGTCTCCGGCGACCGCCTCACCCTGCGCTGGGAGGCAGACCTCGCGGCCCGGAGCGAGGTCGTGCTGGAATGGCGCATCGACGTCGAGGATCCGACCGCGGTCGTGGCGGGCGCAGCGCCGTCGGACCACTGGGGTGCCTTCCGCGCCGCGACCGGCGACTCCCGTCTCGCCGCCTGGCTCGGCCGCGCGATCGCCGACCTGCAGGCGCTGCGCATGACGACCGTCGAGCATCCCGACGATGTCTTCCTCGCCGCAGGCGCCCCGTGGTTCTTCACCCTCTTCGGCCGCGACTCCCTGTGGGCCGCGCGGATGCTGCTGCCACTCGGTCACGAGCTCGCCGCATCCACTCTCCGGGTGCTCGCCGCCTACCAGGGCGTCCGCGAGGTGCCGGAGTCGGCCGAGCAGCCGGGCAAGATCATGCACGAACTGCGGCCGGGCACGCTGAGCATCCCCGGCGAGGATGTGATCCTTCCACCTCTCTATTACGGCACCGTGGACGCGACCGCTCTCTGGGTGTGCCTGCTCCACGACGCCTGGCGCTGGGGCATGCCCGCCGAGGAGGTCGAAGTACTGCTCCCCCACCTCGAGGCGGCCCTCGCGTGGATGCGCGACCACGGCGACAGCGATGGCGACGGCTTCCTCGAGTACATCGACACGACGGGGCACGGCCTGGCGAACCAGGGCTGGAAGGATTCCGGCGACTCGATCCAGTGGCGCGACGGCACTCTCGCCCTCGGCCCGATCGCACTCTGCGAGGTACAGGGATACGCGCACGAGGCGGCCGTCGGCGGAGCCGAGCTGCTCGAGGCGTTCGGCCGCCCGGGCGCGGAGGACTGGCGCGCCTGGGCCGCCGACCTCAAGGAGCGCTTCGCCGCATCCTTCTGGATCGACGACCCCGCGGGCGCGTACCCGGCTGTCGCGCTCGACGCCGCGAAGCGGAAGGTGGACACAGTGACGAGCAATATCGGGCATCTGCTCGGGACGGGCATCCTCGAGCCCGAGCAGTCCGCCCTGGTCGCCCGGCGGCTGGTCTCACCGGAGCTGGCTTCGGGTTACGGGCTGCGGACCATGTCCCAGGACTCCGCCGGCTACTGGCCGCTCAGCTACCACGGCGGGAGTGTCTGGGCGCATGACACCGCGATCGTGATCGGTGGGCTGGCGCGGGAGGGGTTCCGGGGCGAAGCCGAGCGGCTGACGGAGGGATTGCTCGCCGCGGCGGAGGGCTTCGGCTACCGGATGCCCGAACTGCACGCCGGCGACAGCGCCGAGGAGACCAGCGCGCCTGTTCCGTACCCGGCGGCCTGCCGACCGCAGGCGTGGTCTGCAGCCGCCGCCGTGGCCGTGCTCAGCGCCCGGCTCGGATTGCAGGCCGACGCGCCGGCCGACCGCTTCGCCGTCGATCCGGAGCCGTCGGCCGGCACGATGCGCATCCGGGGACTCCGCTTCGCGGGCGAGGCACGCGACGTGACCGCCTGATCCGACGTGAGCGCCTGATCCGACGTGACCGCCTGATCCGACGTGAGCGCCTGATCCGACGGCCCCACCGATCCGACGGCCGGCCTGATCCGACGGCCGCACCGATCCGACGGCGGGACTGATCCGACGGCGGCACCGATCCGACGGCCGCACCGATCCGACGGTCCCCGCGGCCCACCGAAGCTCGAACGCGCTCCGTGCCCGCTCGTCGCTACAGCTGCGCCATGATCTGGCGGGCGATGATCCGCCCGGCCCGGTTGGCTCCGATGGTCGACGCCTGCGGCCCATACCCGGCGAGGAATATGCGCGAGTCCTGCCAGGATGCGCCGGAGGCCACCGTGAGGCCGCCGGTCTTCTCGCGCAGCCGGAGGGGCGACAAGTGCCGCAGCTCCGGGCGGAAGCCGGTCGCCCAGACGATCGCGTCGGCACGGCTGAACGAGCCGTCCGGCCAGCGGACGCCGTGCTCCTCGATTTGCGCGAACATCGGCCGCTCCGTCAGCACACCACGCTCGATGCCGGCGGCGATACGGCGAGTGCGCGGGACGCCCGTTCCGCTGACGATGGACGGGAGCGCCTCGCCGGCACGCGCCGCGGCATCCTGCATGGTCACGGCCGCCACGCCGCCTTCGATGGTCAGCTCCGATTCGTCGCGGAAGTCGACCGGGCGCCGTGTCGCCCAGGTGAGCGACTCCGCGACGCCCTCCAGTTCGAGCAGGAACCCGATCGCGCTGGTGCCCCCGCCCACGACGACGACCGACTGCCCCGCGAAGTCCTGCGCGGCGACGTATCCGGAGGTGTGGACATGACGGCCGGCGAAGTCGTTCATGCCCGGGTAGTACGGGATGAACGGGGCGCCCCACGTGCCCGAGGCGTTCACGACGAGGCGGGTGGCGGTCTCGCCGGCGCTGTGCTCCACGATGAGGTCCGCACCGCGGTCGTAGACGCTCCGCACGGCGACCGGACGCTGCACCTCGAGACCGAAGTGCTCCTCGTACCGGCGGTAGTAGCCGGCGACGATGTCACGCGCCGGAAGCGACCGGTCGGCGGTCTCGAAGCTCAGCCCGAGCTCGCCCATGCCGGGCAGGTCATTGACGTGATGGGCACTGCCGAGCTTCAGCGCATCCCAGCGGTGCTGCCAGGCGCCACCCGTCCGGGGACCGCGGTCGTACACGACGAAATCGACCCCGGGCGTGAGCTGGAAACGACGCAGGTAGTAGGCCACGGCGAGACCTGCCTGACCCGCGCCGATGACCACCACCTGGGTCTCGGTCCTGGTCGTGCTCACGCGCTCATCCCATCACTTCTCGCTGTGCGCGAACTCGGGGTCCCACGAGGCTCGCATGCTAAACTCCATCGTAGTTTTCACTGTTTCTATTCGATCCCCGGGGAGCCTCTCGCCCGGGCTGGGACCAAAAGGGGGTCACGCATGGGGCGCGGCCGTCAAAAGGCGAAGCACACCAAGATCGCTCGCGAGTTGAAGTCGTTCAGCCCAGAGGTGAACTACGACGCACTGGAGCGGGAGCTGACCGGACATTCCCACAGCGACGACGAGTACGCCAAGTGGGCCGACTACGAGCCCAAGGGTGCCAGCACGTACGAATACGAGGACGAGGACGAGGAGACCGGGACGCCGAAGCGCGCCTGACGTCGCCAGCGCATACCGGCGGGTAGCGCGACCTCACCGGCAGGGTACCGTCACAGCCAGCCCTGCCTCGTCGCGATGGACACCGCCTCCGACCGGTTGCGGGCGCCGGTCTTCCCGATCGCGCTGGAGAGGTGGTTGCGGACCGTCCCCTCACTGAGGTGCAGCCGGCGCGCGATGTCCGAGATCGTCCCACCGTCGCCCGCGACCTCCAGCACCTCCGCTTCGCGCACGGTGAGCGGTGACGCTCCGGAGGCGAGCGACTCCGCCGCCAGCGCCGGGTCCACCACCCGCAAGCCGGACGCGACCCGGCGCACCGCATCGGCTAGCTGGCCCGACGGGGTGTCCTTGACGACGAAGCCGGACGCACCTGCCTCCATCGCACGCCGCAGGTAACCGGGTCGCCCGAAGGTGGTCACGATCAGGGACCGGCACGTCGGCAGCGCCAGACGGAGGGCCGCCGCCGCCTGGATGCCGTCGAGGCCCGGCATCTCCACATCCAGCAGCGCCACATCCACCGCCTCGGCCCGCGCAGCCGCGACCACCTCGTCGCCGCGCCCCACCTGGGCCACGACCTCGAGGTCCGGCTCGAGGTCGAGCAGAGCCGCCACGGCACCGCGGACCAGCGCCTGATCGTCGGCGAGCAGGAGGCGGATCGGCGCGCTCACGCCGTCCTCCGCACGCTGAGCAGCGTCCCACCCCGGGGGCCGGGGACGACGGCGAGCTGTGCGCCCGCCTGGGCCGCCCGGGCCGTGAGGCCGGCGAGCCCCGAGCCGGCGGTCCGCACCGCGCGCGACGACGCCGCGCCCGCGGGAGCCGGCGCCGCCTCCGTGCCCGCGAGCGGTCCGCGGCCGTCGTCCTCGATCTCGAGGCGGTCCGGCCCGACCGTCACCCAGCAGTTGCGGGAGCGGGAGTGCCGGATCACATTGGTGACGCCCTCGCGCAGCACCCAGCCGAACAGCTCCCGCAGGTCCGGCTCCACGTCCTCCCCGTTGCGGGGGAGATGCGCCTGGATGTCCGCCGCCGCCAGGCTCGCCTGTGCAGCCGCGAGCTCGGTCGAGAGACTCATCTCGCGGTATCCGGCCACCGCCGCGCGCAGGTCGGCGAGCGCGGACCGGCTCAGTCGCTCGATGTCCGCGATCTCCTCCGCTGCCCGGGCGGGATCCGTGGGGACCAGTCGCCGCGCGAGCTCGGACTTCACAGTGACCACGGTGAGCGAGTGGCCCAGCACGTCGTGCATGTCCCGCGAGAACCGGGCGCGCTCCTCCACGACGGCCAGCCGCGCGATCTCCCCCTGCGCGTTCCTCAGCCGCCTCAAGGCGTCGATCTGCCGGGCGAAGGCGGCCATCATGACGCCCATGGAGAGGGTCACGAGGGCGATGTACCAGCTGTCCGCGAACGTGCCGGCCACCGCGAAGACGACGAGCTGGATCAGGGCCAGGAGCCCGATGATCGCGAAGGTCAGTGATGTGCGCGACACCACCATCCCGGCGACGCAGGCGACATACACCCAGGTCCAGGAGGCGACCGGTCCGAGGAGGGGGAAGAGCGGAAGCGTCAGGAGGAAGTAGCCGGCGAGGCCGAGCAGGCGGGCCCGCTCGTCCGCCCACCAGAGCACCGGCGCCAGGACGAGGAACCCGACGTAGATCGCGGCGAGCAGCGCGGTGGCGAGCAGGCGATGGAGGAGGGACCAGGGCGACGACCACACCGCCACCAGCACGGAGATCTGATAGAGCAGCCCGATCGCCGCACCCGGGTACCAGCGGAAGGCCGACGGGTGGGTGAGCCGTTCGCGCCATCCGATCGGGCGGACGCCCGCCAGCTCGTTCGAGAACACGTTGCTACCTTAGGTCAGCGCATCCCGGCGCGGCGCCGAGCATCAGCCCCGGGCCGCGTCGCGGCGGTAGCGCCAGACGACGAGAGCCGCCAGCGCGAGCGTCCACAGGGCGAGGACGATCGCCGGCGTCAGCGCGTCACCGCTCTGCAGGGCGCCGAGCTGGCCCACCCGGTTGAGCCAGTAGGACGGCACCGCCTTGGCGACGTCGGCGACCCAGGCGGGGAAGATCTGCAGCGGGATCCACAGACCGCCGAGGATGGCCATTCCCATGAACACGACCATGAACAGCGGCTGTGCGAACTCCGGCTTCGCGAACTGCCCGATCACGATGCCGAGCAGCGCGAACGGGACCACGCCGCACCAGACGGCGAGACCCGCGAGCACCCAGCTCCCCGCCGCGAGGTCGGGATGGAACAGCACGAGCGAGGCGACGATGATGAGGAGGATGCTGAACAGGGCCAGCGCGAGGGCGGCCACGACCTTCGAGACGAGGTAGCCCGTGCCGCTGAGCGGCGTGATGCGCAGCTGACGGTTCCAGCCGATCGAGCGCTCGGTCACGATCTGGAACGCCTGCGACAGCGCCGCCATCATCCCGCCGTAAGCCGCCACCTGGATGGTGGTGACCACGACCCACGGAAGGTGCGTGGACGCATCCACTTGACCGGAGCCTCCGTAACTGCCGCCGAAGGCGATCAGCATGATCAGGGGCACGGCGACGGTGAACACGATGGCGCGGGCGTTCTTCAGCTGACGGAGGGAATCGCGCCCCAGGTATGCGATGGTCATGAGAGGGCTCCTTCGGTGGCGCGTGTCTCGGTGAGGGCGAGGAACGCCTCGTCCATGGTGTGCACTGTCACTTCGATGTCGTGGAGGTCGTGGATGTCGTGCTCGGCGAGGAGGGCGCGCAGCGTGGCGTCGGAGTCGTCGCTCACGAGCGTCACCCGGTCTCCGCGCCGGTCGGCCGTGCGGACGCCCGGAAGGGCGGCGAGAGCGGCCTGGCTCTCGGGGGTCGCCGCGAACCGGGCGGTGGCGCGGATGCGGCGGCCGGAGACGACGGCCTTCACCTCGGCGGGCGTCCCGTCGGCGACGATTCGGCCCCGCGCCATCATGACGATGCGGTCCGCGTGCTCGTCCGCCTCGTCCAGGTAGTGGGTGGCGAAGACGACGGTGCGGCCCGCCTCCGTGAACTCGCGCATGGAGCGCCAGAAGGTGCGCCGCGCCTCCACATCCATCGCGGCGGTGGGCTCGTCGAGGAAGAGGAGGTCGGGGTCGGAGACGACGGCCACCGCGAACCGGGCGCGCTGCAGCTGGCCGCCGGAGAGCTTGGAGACCCGCTGCCGCGCGATCTCGGTGCAGCGGGCGCGCTCGAGCGCCTCCGTCACGGTCAGCGGGTTGCGGTGGGCTGCGGCGACGAGGGCGACGGACTCCGCGACGGTGAGTGTCGGGAGCAGCGCGCCGCCCTGCAGCATCGCCCCCACCCGGCCCTCACGGATCGCGACGCGTGGCGCTGCGCCGAAGAGCTCTGCGCTTCCTGCCGTCGGCCGGGCGAGGCCCAGCGCCAGGTCGATGGTGGTCGATTTGCCGGCTCCGTTCGGGCCGAGAAGGGCGACGACTTCGCCCGGGCGGATGCTGAGGTCGACGCCGTCGACGGCCGTGAGCGCGCCGAAGCTCTTGCGCAGGCCGGTGAGGCGGATGGCGGGTTCATTCACGCCTCTCAGCGTGCCCGAACCCCGCACCGCGCCCCAGTGCGCCTGTCAGCATCCGTCCATGACATTTGTCACGCCCCACCGTCGAGTCCGCACAGATTGCACGTCGCAGCGGCGCTGCGCGTGCAATCTGTGCGGACTCGACGGTGGGGCGTGAGGGGAGGGGGAGGTGCGGGTCAGGCGTAGGCGCCGGTGAGACGGACGGCGCCTCCGTCGACGCCCTTCGCGCCCTGCTCGAAGCCGGTCAGGTCGCGGGGCGCCGTCGAGACGGTCCCGGCGCGCCAGGTCGGGATGCCGTCGGCCGTGATCGCGGCGGCCACCGCGTCCGCCGCCTCGGGCGACACGACCGCGAACATCCCGATGCCGAGGTTCCAGGTGCCTTCCGCCGACTCCAGTGAGCTTCCGGCGAGGTCGCTCAGGATGCGGAACACCGGCGTCGGCGTCCAGGTCGAGCGCTCGACCTCCACCCAGGACCCGACGGGGAGGACGCGGGCGAGGTTCGCGGCGATCCCGCCACCCGTGACATGGCTGAGCGAGTGGATGGCGCCGCCGAGGGAGGCATCCTGGAGCACGCGCAGCAGCGGTGCCGTGTAGAGCCGGGTCGGCTCGAGCAGCGCCTCCCCGACCACGCCGCCGAACTCGGCCGAGTGGTCGGTGAATCCCACGCCGCGCGCCGCGAGGATGTGGCGCACCAGCGAGAAGCCGTTGGAGTGCAGGCCGGAGGACGCGAGGGCGAGCACCACATCCCCGTCGCGGACGCGGTCGGCGCCGAGCACCGCATCCGCTTCGACCGCTCCGACCGCAGCGCCGGCGACGTCGTAGTCGTCGGGACCGAGGAGGCCGGGATGCTCCGCCGTCTCGCCGCCGACGAGCGCCGTGCCGGTCTGGGCGCAGGCCCGGGCGATTCCCTCGACGATCGCGGCGATGCGCTCGGGGACGACCCGGCCGCACGCGATGTAGTCGGTCATGAACAGCGGCCGGGCGCCCACCACGACGATGTCGTCGACGACCATCCCGACCAGGTCCTGACCGATCGTGTCGTGCTTGTCGAGCGCCTGCGCGATGGCGACCTTGGTGCCGACGCCGTCGGTGGAGGTCGCGAGCAGCGGATGGCGGAAGTCCTTCAGGACCGATACGTCGAACAGGCCGGCGAAGCCGCCCACGCCGCCCAGCACCTCAGGACCGTGCGTGCGCCCGACGGCCGCCTTCATGAGTTCGACGGCCCGGTCGCCGGCCGCGGTGTCGACGCCGGCTGCGGCGTAGGAGGCGGACGAGGAGGCGCTGGAGTCGGTCACCGGTCCATCGTATCGGGGCCGGTCACTCCTGTCGGGCGGGGTCCCCGTAGGAGAGGAGCGGCTCGAACTCGGAGTCCGGGCCGGGCTCGCACCCGTCGGAGGTGGGGCCGGAGCCGTCGTCCGTGGCGGCGAGGTCCGGCCGCTCCAGCAGGTTCTTGCCCAGGTGGTGCGCGTCCGGCAGCTCGATCGGGTAGACGCCCGTGAAGCACGCCGTGCAGAGGCGCTCGCGCGGCTGCTCCGTGGCGGCGATCATGCCGTCCTCGGAGAGGTAGCCGAGGCTGTCGGCACCGATGGACTGGCGCACCTCCTCGACCCCCAGCCCGGTCGCGATGAGTTCGGCGCGGGAGGCGAAGTCGATGCCGTAGAAGCACGGCCAGGTGATCGGCGGGCTGGAGATGCGCACGTGCACCTCGGCGGCGCCGGCCTCTCGCAGCATGGACACCAGGGCGCGCTGCGTGTTCCCTCGGACGATCGAGTCGTCCACGACGATCAGGCGCTTGCCCTTGATGACCTCCTTCAGCGGATTGAGCTTCAGCTTGATGCCCCGCTGGCGGATGGTCTGCGACGGCTGGATGAACGTCCGGCCCACGTAGGAGTTCTTCACCAGGCCCTGCCCGAACGGGATGCCGGACGCCTGGGCGTACCCGATGGCGGCGGGTGTCCCGGACTCGGGCGTCGGGATGACGAGGTCGGCATCCACCTCGTGCTCGCGCGCCAGCCGGCGTCCCATCTCGACGCGCGCCTCGTAGACGCCGCGACCGGCGATCGTCGTGTCCGGACGCGCCAGGTACACGTACTCGAAGACGCAACCGGCGCGCTTCTCCTCCGCGAAGCGCTGGCTGCGCAGGCCGTTCTCGTCGATGGCGATGAGCTCGCCCGGCTCGACCTCGCGTACGAAGCTCGCGCCCACGATGTCCAGGGCCGCCGTCTCGGAGGCGACCACCCAGCCGCGCTCCAGGCGGCCGAGCACGAGCGGACGGACGCCCTGCGGGTCGCGCGCGGCGTACAGGGTGTGCTCGTCCATGAAGACCAGGCAGAACGCTCCGCGCAGTCGCGGGAGCACCTCCAGTGCCGTCGCCTCGAGGGTGTGGTCGAGGTCGCCGCGGAGCAGCGCGGTCACGACCGCGGTGTCGGTCGTGTTCCCGCGGGAGAGCTCGCCGTCGTGCTCGGGGTAGCGCTCGTGGACGAGCTGCATCAGCTCGGCCGTGTTCGTCAGATTGCCGTTGTGGCCGAGGGCGACGGTGCCGCTCGCCGTGGAGCCGAGGGTGGGCTGCGCGTTCTGCCAGCTGGATGCGCCGGTCGTCGAGTAGCGCGTGTGCCCGACCGCGATGTGGCCGGGCAGCGAGTTCAGGGCGTTCTCGTTGAAGACCTGGGAGACGAGCCCCATGTCTTTGTAGATGAGGATCTTGTCGCCGTCGCTGGTCGCGATGCCGGCCGACTCCTGCCCGCGGTGCTGCAGCGCGTACAGACCGAAGTAGCTGAGCTTGGCGACCTCCTCGCCGGGGGCCCAGACGCCGAAGACTCCGCAGGCGTCCTGCGGCCCCTTCTCTCCGGGAAGCAGATCGTGACTGAGAAGACCGTCGCCTGCGGCCACAGCGGACCCCTTTCAGGATGTCGGGATGTTCAGCTCTCGGTGCTGCCCGGGTTGTTCGAAGTGCTCTGACTGCTCTGGTCGCCGGGCTCCGGCTGCGAACCCTCTCGCCGCGCAGGCGGCGAACCGGGCTCGGGGACGCGCACGTCGATTCTATCCGCCTGGACGGTGCGCGCTCGACGGGCGGTCGCGCGGTCGAGCACCAGCGCCACCACGGCGCCGAGGGCGACGCCGATGGTCGCGCAGATCGCGAGCAGGAAGCCGAAGACGCTTCCCCGGTCGTAGGTCGGGTTCTCCGGGAAGGAGTAGGTGAGGATGAGCGCGACGATGGCGAACAGCACGGCGCCGGCGATCATGAACCGGAAGTACCGCGGCGAGCGCCGCACCCGCACCTGTGCGGAGGTGACGATCTCCTCGGACGCCTGCTCGGGCGCCGGCTCCGCGGCTGCCGGCTCCGCGGCTGCCGGCTCCTCGGGCGCCGGCTCCGCGGCTGCCTGCTCCTCGTCGGAGGACGGCTGCTCGGGGGTGTCGGTCATGCGTCCCATTCTCCCAGATCGAAACTGAGCGGGCGTCGGGCGTCATGCACGCCGATCGACGTCGTCTGAAGAGGTATGAGCCCTCCTCTCGGCGCGAGCCGCGCATCCCGAACGTCGGTCATCCTCGTCGCAGCCGGGGCGGCAGCGTTCGGGTCACTGATGGTGACGGCCGCTGTGGTGGCCGTGCTCTTCGGCGTGCAGCCGTGAGCGCCGCGACCCGGTAGCACAGACTCGGTAGCGCAGACCCGGTAGCGCAGGCCCAGTAGCGCAGACTCGGTAGCCCAGACTCAGTAGCGCAACGGGACGAGTCCCTCCAGAGAGGCCCGCTGGCCGGAGGCGTGGATTCTGCCCGAGGCGACGCCCTCCTCCCAGGTCGTTCCGCCGGAGGCCAGCGACAGCCACGTGGCGGCGTCGGTCTCGATGACGTTCGGCGGCGTCCCTCGGGTGTGCCGCGGTCCGGGGATGCACTGCACGGCGCCGAACGGCGGCACGCGCACCTCGACGGTGTTGCCGGGCGCCCGCTCCGCGAGCAGTTGCAGCAGGTACCGAACCGCCGTCGCCGTAGTCTCCCGGTCGGCTCCTCCCGCCACCGCCGCCCGCGTCGCCGGACCGCCGACCTCGTCCGGGATCTTCGCTCTGGCCATGCGTCCCATCCTGCCACCGGGCCGGCCGGAGGCGCCCTGCGGCCGGAGCCGCGCATCCCCTCCCTCTAGCATGGTGGCGTGAAGATTCTCGTCCTCGGTTCCGGTGCCCGTGAGCACGCCATCATCACCGCGCTGCTCGCCGAGGAGGCCGGCCACGACATCGTCGCCGCCCCCGGCAACGCCGGCATCGCCCAGGAGGTGCGGGTGGATGCGACCCTCGATCCGCTCGACGGTGTCGCCGTCACCGAGTACGCGATCGAGAACGGCATCGAGCTGGTCGTGATCGGACCGGAAGCGCCGCTCGTCGCCGGCGTCGCCGATCCTCTGCGGACACGCGGCATCCCGGTGTTCGGGCCGGGCAAGGCCGCCGCCCAGCTCGAGGGATCGAAAGCCTTCGCGAAGCGCATCATGGATGCGGCCGGCGTCCCGACCGGGCGGGCCGTCCGCGCCGAGACGCTCGCCGAGGCGGAGGAGGCGCTGGACGACTTCGGAGCGCCGTACGTCGTGAAGGCGGATGGTCTCGCGGCAGGCAAAGGCGTACTGGTGACCGAGGACCGCGACGCGGCGGTCGAGCACGCCACGCACTGGCTGCGTCACGGCGGGGTGCTCGTCGAGGAGTTCCTCGACGGCCAGGAGGTGTCGCTGTTCCTCTTCAGCGACGGCCACGACGTGCTCCCGTTGTCGCCGGCGCAGGACTACAAGCGGCTCCTCGACGGGGATGCGGGACCGAACACCGGCGGGATGGGCGCCTACTCGCCGCTGCCGTGGCTGCCGGACGGTTTCGTGGACGAGGTCATCGAGACGATCGCCCTCCCGACGGTGCGCACGATGGCCCGCGAGCAGACGCCGTTCATCGGGCTGCTCTACTGCGGACTGATCCTGACCGAGCGGGGCATCCGCGTGATCGAGTTCAACGCCCGATTCGGCGACCCGGAGACGCAGGTCGTGCTCCCCCGGCTCGTCACGCCCCTGTCCACGCTGCTGTTCGCAGCATCGACGGGCGGGCTCGGGCGGCTGCCGCGTCCCGAGTTCGCACTGGACACCGCGGTGACCGTCGTCCTGGCGAGCGAGGGCTATCCCGAGGCTCCGCAGACGGGCCGGGCGATCACGGGCCTCGAGGAGGCCGCCGCCGTACCGGAGGTGACCATAGCGCACGCCGCGACCGCGCGCGACGATGCGACGGGCGCCCTCCTGGCGACCGGCGGACGCGTCCTCTCCGTGGTCGCTCGCGGCACCGGCTTCGCCGAGGCGCGCTCACGCGCCTACGAAGCCCTCGCACACATCCACCTCGAGGGCGCCCACTACCGCACCGACATCGCCGCCCGGGTCTCCTAGCCCTCCCCTCCATCGAGTACACGAAGACTGCACGCTTCAGCGGCGTGTCGCGTGCAGTCTTCGTGTACTCGATGGAGGGACGAAAGTTCTTAGGGGAGGAGCCGGGCGAGGAAGGGGTTGCGGAACCGGCCGTCGGGGTCGAAGCGCGCGGCGAGAGCGGCGAAGTCGGCGAGGCGCGGATAGAGCGAGGGGACGACGCCCTCGCGATCGAGGTACAGCTTGCCCCAGTGCGGGCGCGCGCCGAGCGGGAGGAGCGCGGCCTCGACCTGCGGGAGCACCGCCTCCACGCCGGCCTGGTCGCGCACCCAGGTGAAGTGGAGGCCGACGACGTCGGTCCCGTACGAGCTCGACAGCCAGAGGTCGTCGGCGGCGACCGTGCGGATCTCGGTGATCTGCAGCAGGGGCGCGACCAGCGGCGCGAGCGCACGGACCGCCTCGATCGCCTCCACGGCCCGTGACCTCGGCACCAGGTACTCGGACTGGATCTCCTCGCCGTTGGAGGGTGTGAACTCGAACCGGAAGTGCGCGAGCCGCTCACTCCACGGGCCGGCCACACCCAGCTGTTCCGTGGTGTTCCGCACATCCATCGTGGGGATCATGTGCCGCGCCTCGGTCAGAGCCGGCGCACCGAAGAAGTCGTCCTCGATCGCGGATTCCGCTCCGTCGAGCTCTTTGAGCCAGGCGAGGGACACCGACGGCTCGTCCCAGGTCGTGAAGAGGCTCACGCTGTACGCGGCGGATGTGAGCTCGTCGAGCCGGCCGAGCACCGCATCCCATGGCACTCCGCCGAACAAGCGCTGACGCGCGTCGAACGTCGGACGGATCTCGAGGGTCACCTCGGTCACCACGCCGAGCGCGCCGAGTCCGACGACGGCGCCGTCGAACCCCTCGTCGCCGCGGCGCAGGTCCACGAGCTCGCCGGAACCGTTCAGGATGCGCAACCCGGCGACCGCCGTGGCCAGGTTGCCATTGCGGTCACCCGAGCCGTGGGTGGCCGTGGCGATCGCACCGGCGACCGAGATGTGCGGGAGTGAGGCGAGGTTGTGCAGCGCCCATCCCGCCTCCTGCAGTTCGCGGGCGAGGTCTCCGTAGCGGACGCCTCCTCCGACCGTGACCGTGCGCGACGCCTCGTCGATCCGGACGGTGCCGGGCAGTCCCGCGGTGCTGACGAGCAGCCCCGGCGTGTCCGCCAGGTCGTTGAACGAGTGCCTGCTGCCCAGCGCCCGGACCGCCGGAGCACCGACGACCAGTTCGCGCAGCTCCTCGACCGTTTCCGGCCGCGCGATGCGCCCCGCTCGATACTCGTAATTGCCTGCCCAGTTCATCTCAGCCATCGCGGTCCTCCTCGATCCGTCCTCGCCCGGCGGCGCTCCGCGCCGGCCGACCCTCCATTCTAGGAATGTGACCGTGAACATCCACGCTGGCGCGTCCGTCTGGAGCTACTGCATATCGCCGATGGCGACCCGCGCAGTATGGTGCCCGTGACGATCGGATGCGACCGCCGGGAAGGGGCAGTGATGGCCGAGTTCGAGTACGGTCCGGCAGAGTTCCTGTTCGCCCGGTTCGACGGCGACCGACCGTCGGAGGGCGTGGTCCGGGCGATCGCCGAGCTGCTGGATACGGGGACGATCCGGCTGCTCGACTTAGTGATCGTCCGGCGCCACGACGATGGGCGCGTCGAGATCGTCGAGCCGGCAGAGCTGGGCGACGACCTCGGCTTCGCCGACCTTCCGGTCGAGGCCTCGGGTCTCGCCGCCGAGGAGGATGCGAAGCAGATCGCCGAGTTCCTGGATCCCGGCTCGGCCGGGGCCATCCTCGTCCTCGAACATGTCTGGGCGAGACAGTTGTCGAGCCGCTTCTTCGAGGCGGGCGGCATGGTGCTGCTGAGCGAGCGCATCCCGGCTCCTGTCGTGAACGCGGTGGTGGCGGACGCGTACTACGAGCTCGACACCGACGAGAGTTGAGGAGGACGATCATGTCACCGTTCCGGCGAGGCGGACGACCCGGGCTGATCGGCATGGCCGCGGGCACAGCGGTCGTCGCCGGCACAGCGACCGCGGTGTCCGGGAACGTGCAGCGCCGCCAGAACGAGCATGCGCAGGCGGACGCGCAGCAACAGGCGGCCGCGCAGCAACAGGCGGAGCAAGCGGCGGCCGCGCAACAGGCGGCGGCACAGCAACAGGCACAGCAGGCGGCGGCTCCTGCGCCACCCGCAGCATCCCCGGGGAACGACCTCACCTCCCAGCTCCAGCAGCTCGCCACCCTGCACGCCCAGGGGGTGCTCACCGAGGCCGAGTTCACGGCGGCCAAGACACGACTGCTCGCGTAGCCGCCGGCACGCCTCCCCCTACGATGGACGGGTGAGCGAACTTCCGGGATGGGTCCACGTGTATTCGGGGAAGGTGCGGGACCTCTTCGTCCCGGCCGGCGCGAGCGGTCTTGCCGACACGGACAGCGTGCTCGTCGTCGCCAGCGACCGCGTGAGCGCCTTCGATCACGTGCTCGAGCCCGGCATCCCGGGGAAGGGCGAACTGCTCACGACCCTGAGCCTGTGGTGGTTCGACCGGCTGGACGATGTGCCGAACCACCTCATCCCGGACCACGCCCTCGTCGGCGATCGTGTCGTGGAGCGGATCCCGGAGGAGGTCTCCGGCCGGTCCATGCTGGTGAAGCCGCTCGACATGTTCCCCATCGAATGCGTCGTGCGCGGCTACCTGACCGGCAGTGGATGGGCGGAGTACCGGGAGTCGCAGAGCGTCTGCGGCATCCCGCTGCCGTCGGGCCTGCGCAACGGCGACCGGCTGCCGGAGCCGATCTACACCCCTGCCTGGAAGGCTCCACTCGGCCGGCACGACGAGAACATCAGCTTCGAGCGCACCATCGAGCTGGTCGGCCCCGACGTGGCGGAGGAGCTGCGGCGGCTGTCGCTGCACGTCTACCGGCGCGGCGCCTCCATCGCCGAGGCTCGCGGGGTCATCATCGCCGACACGAAGTTCGAGTTCGGCGCCGACCGGGTCACGGGCGAGATCACGCTCGCCGACGAGGTGCTGACCAGCGACTCGAGCCGGTACTGGGACGCCGCCGCGTACGCGGCGGGCGAGACCCCCGAGGAGCGGATGGCCAGCTTCGACAAGCAGATCGTGCGCGACTGGCTGGCCGCGAACTGGGACAGGGCGGGCACGCCGCCCGAGCTGCCGGCGGACATCGTTGCTCGGACGGCTGCCCGGTACCGCGAGCTGCTGGAGCGCCTCACCGGGGAGTGAGTCCGCGAGTAAGGCCGGCCGGCGGCCGATCCAGACCTCACCGGTGAAATAACGGCGACGCCGCGGCGGTTGATGCTGGTGTGCCCGAACTCCTCCCCGCAGACTCCACCATGGGCGCGGTCACTCTGCGCGTCGCCGATCTCGACCGGATGACGGCGTACTACCGCGACGCCGTCACCTTGCGGGTGCTCGCGGCCGAGGGCGGCCGGGTCATCCTCGGGCGCGGCACAACGCCGGCGGTCGTGCTGGAGTACGCGCCGGAGCTGAAGCACGCGGGTCCGGGCGAGGCGGGGCTGTTCCACACGGCGATCCTCTTCGACACGCAGGAGGCGCTGGCCGCCGCCGTGTACTCCGTCGCTCGCCGTGCGCCCGGCACGTTCACCGGAAGTGCGGACCACCTCGTCAGCACGGCCTTCTACTTCACCGATCCCGAGGGCAACGGCGTGGAGCTGTACTGGGATCGCGACCGCAGCCTCTGGAGCTGGACCCACGGGCAGGTCGAGATGGCGACACTGTTCCTCGACCCCAACGCCTTCCTCTCCGAGCACCTGACCGAGCGCGGTGCCGCCCTCGCCGAGCCCGGGACCGACGAGCTCCCGGTATTCGGCGATGCAGCCGTCGGCCATGTGCACCTGTCGGTGGGCGACGTGGAGACGGCGCGCGCGTTCTATGTGGATCGCCTCGGCTTCGCAGCGACGGCCGCGCTCGGCGGTTCTGCGCTGTTCGTGAGTGCCGGCGGATACCACCACCACATGGCGATGAACACGTGGAACAGCCGAGGCGCCGGCCGTCGGCGGCTTGCGCTCGGCCTCGGTCAGGTCGAGATCCGGGTGCCCTCGGCCGACGACCTCGGCGCATTGGGCGAGAGGATGCGGCATTTCGGCGTGCAGACGCAGGACGACGGGCGCACGTTGGCCTTCGAGGACCCCTGGGCGAACGCGGTGCGCGTCGTCGCCTGACCTCGCCGGTGCGGACCGCTGCAGTGTCAGAGGTCGCTGGCAGGGTGATCGGACATCCGTCCACCGCCGCTCCAGGAGGCACCATGCAGTTCGCATCCATCCGCATCGTCACCGCAGACGTCGATCGTCTCGCTCGCTTCTACGAGGAGCTGACCGGCGTCCCCGCTGTGCGACCCGCGCCGGTGTTCGCACAGTTCGAGGTGGGCGGAGGGACCTTGGCGATCGGTGCCGTGGAGACCGTGGCCATGCTGGGCGAGGCTGCTCCGCGTCCCGCGTCGAACGACTCGGTCATCGTCGAGTTCCAGGTGGATGACGTGGATGCGGAGTTCTCGCGTCTCCAGCCGGAGGACGTGGTGCTTCCGCCGACGACGATGCCGTGGGGCAACCGCTCGACGCTCTTCCGCGATCCCGACGGCAACCTCGTCAACCTCTTCACCCGCCCCACACCCTGAGGGCCCCCACCGTCGAGTCCGCAGAGACTGACGGCGCGCGCGGCGTGTCGCGTGCAATCTCTGCGGACTCGGTGATGGGTGGGAGCCGACGGGGCGTCAGTCGGCGATGGGAGCGGCGTGCGCGCCGTGCCGCGGCTCGTCTCCGGGGCGGACCTCCGTCGACGGCGCTGCGTCCACTGCGTGCGAGCGGTGCGGAACGGCATCCACGGGGACGGGCGCGGCGTGCGAGCCGTGCGTGGTCGCCGTTGCGTCGGGGACGGCGGTGGAAACGCCGGCGGGGGCGTCGACCGCCGCAGGCGCACCGGCCGCCGCAGGCGCACCGACCGCCGCAGGCGCACCAGCCGCCGCAGGCGCACCGACCGCCGCAGGCGCACCGACGCCGGCGGGGGCGGCCCAAGCGCGCGGCTTCGGCCGCTCCCACCACACCACCACCAGTGCGCCGAGGAGCGCAACAGCGGCGGGCAGCAGGAGCGCCTCGGACATCGCCTGCGTGAAGCCGGCGTGCAGGAACTGCGGCAGCTCGGTCCCTGTGCTCGCGCCCGAGGGAGTCGCGCCACCCGGCAGCTTCGGGAGGTCGACGGCGAGGCGGCCCGAGATGAGGGCGGCGATGGATGCGCTGCCCAGCACCGCGCCGACCTGGCGCGTCGTGTTGAACACCCCGGAGCCCGCGCCCGCCTGGTTCATCGGCAGGTTCCGGGTCGTCGTCGTGGAGATCGGCCCCCAGACGCCCGACATGGCGATGCCGAGGATGCCGCTCGGGATGAGCAGCAGGAAGATGTTCACGTCCGGAGTCAGCATCCGCGAGTACAGGAACAGCGAGAACGCGAACAGCAGCAGCGCGGGCGTCGCGATGTTCCGCGGGTTGACCCTGTCGATCAGCTTGCCGACGAAGGGCGCCAGCACACCCGAGAAGACCGCCATCGGCGCGAGCATCAGGGCTGACTCCGTGGGGGTCAGGCCGCGCACCGTCTGGAAGTAGAAGACGAGCGGCAGTGCCATGCAGGTGACCGCGAATCCCACCGTGGTGATCGCGCCGTTGGACAGCGAGAAGTTGCGATCCCGGAACAGCGGGAGCGGCAGCAGGGGCTCCTTCTTGTTCCGCGCCTGCCAGACGACGAAGGCGGCGAGCACGACGAGGCCGGCGATGATGAGGCCCCACACCGAGATCGGGCCCCAGATGACGCCCCAGTCGTAGGTGCCGCCCTCCTGCAGGCCGAACACCAGCAGGAACATGCCGATCGCCGACAGGACCACACCCAGGATGTCGAAGCTGTGGGTGTGCGTCGGCAGCTTGGGTACGAGGCGCACGGCGAGGATGAATGCCACGATGCCGACGGGGACGTTGATGAAGAAGATCCACTCCCAGCCCAGGCTGTCGACGAGCACGCCGCCGAGCAGCGGGCCGATCAGTGTGGCGACGCCCGCCACGGCACCCCACAGGCCCATCGCCGCGCCGCGCCGGTCCGGCGGGAAGATACGGGTGATGACGGCCATCGTCTGCGGCGTCATCAGCGAGGCGCCGAGGCCCTGCACGACGCGCGCGGCGACCAGGAAGCCGATCTGGCCCGCGAAGCCGCACCAGGCCGAGGCGAGCGTGAAGATCACGAGGCCGACGAGGTACAGGTTCTTCGGGCCGAACCGGTCTCCCAGGCGTCCGGTGATGAGCAGCGGGACGGCGTAGGCGAGCAGGTAGGCACTCGTGACCCAGATGACGGCGTTGTAGTCGGTGCCGAGGTTCAGTCCCTTCATGATCGACGGGTTGGCGACGGACACGATGGTCGTGTCGATCAGGATCATGAAGAACCCGATGACGAGCGCCCAGAGGGCGGGCCACGGCTTCAGTTGGCGTTCCATGAGGTCTTCTCTCCGTGCGTGTCCTCGGACCAGGACACTACGCCTGCCTCGAGGTCTGCGATCAGGGTTTCCAGGATTTCCACGTCGGCCGCGGCGAGAGCTCGCTGGTAGCGCACATCCAGCCAGAATTTCGCGGGGAGTCCGCGCTCGGTCATGTGGGCGACCGCGTCATCCAGGATCGAGGTGTCGGCCCGGATGAGCGAGACGCGTTTGCGGAGCAGCGCGATCACGGTCTGGACCGGCAGGTTGTGCGCCTCACCGAGCCCGAGGGGGAACTCGGGGTACTCGTTGATGGGCGTGCCGATGATGTCGGTGATGCGCTCGCCGAGAGCGCTGGTCCCGCTGTCGGTGATCTCGTAAGTGGTCCGCTCCGGCCGATTGCCCTCCCGCTCGGTGCCGGTGGCGCGGACGAAGCCGTGCGCCTCCAGTCGATCCACCGTGTGGTAGAGCGACCCCGGACGCACCTTGACCAGCCGGTCCTCGGAGCGCTGCATGAGCGTCTGGTACATCTCGTAGGGATGCGAAGGACGCTCGGCGAGCAGCGCGAGCGCAGCGACGGCGAGTGGGGTGAGCGTTCGGGGTTCGGACATCTCTCTCGATCTCTCGTGGTTATTCCAGAAGGAATATACGACACGGGCTATTTCGCCGTCAAGCCAGATGGGGACGAAGGCGAGAGCGTTGAGTTCAACCGAGAGCGGGCACGTCACCTCTCCAAGGCGCGGTCCTCTTCGTCGCGAGCTGTCGTGCCCGGAGTGGCACCGGATTCGATCGCGCGGGCGGCGCCGGTGTGGTTGGTTCGCGTGCGTGCGATCTCGAGCACGCGTCCGCGGCACAGGAACCACCCGCCGATGAGCGCAGGGATTCCGATGACAACGAAGACGGCGACAGTCCATGTACCTGTCGGGTAGTCGAAGGCGATCAGGAGCAGGACCCCGGCGAGGTAGCACAGGGTCAGGACGGAGGTCAGCTGCGAGTACGGCATTCGGAACGCGGGACGCGTCAGCTTGCCTTCACGCGCCCACTGGACGAGGCGTCGCTGACAGAGGATGATCGTCCCCCAGCCGGCCACGATCCCGATCGCCGCCATATTGAGCACGATATCGAACGCCTCCGACGGCACGAGGAGGTTGAGGAGGACGCCGATGAGAGTGAAGGATGCGGTGAGCAGGATCCCGCCGTACGGCACCCCGTGCCGGTTCATCCGCCCGGTGAAGCGGGGCGCGGCCCCGCTCATCGACAGCGACCGCAGAATCCGACCGGTCGAATACAACCCGGCGTTCAGGCTCGACAGTGCGGCAGTGAGCACGACGAAATTCATGACCGAACCGGCGATCTCCCCGGCCTGAGGACTCCCGATCGATGAGAAGAAGGTGACGAATGGGCTTTGCCCTTTCGTGTACGCGGAGTAGGGAAGAAGGAGAGAAAGTAGAACGACCGAACCGACGTAGAAGATCGCGACACGGGCGATCACAGTGTTGACCGCGCGAGGGATGACAGCGCTCGGGTTCGTCGCCTCGCCCGCTGCCGTTCCGATGAGTTCGATCCCCGAGTACGCGAACACGACGCCCTGGACCACGAGCACGCTCGCCACGAGGCCGGCCGGGAAAATGCCGCCGTTGTCCTGCCACAGGGTGAGCCCCGTAGCCACCTCGCTCCCGTCGACGGTGGTGGGCCAGGCCGCCGCAAGGAACACGGTGCCGACGACCAGAAAACCCACCAGCGCCGCCACCTTGATCAGCGCGAACCAGAACTCCATCTCTCCGAAGAGCTTCACCGAGACCATGTTGAGGGCCAGGACGACGACAAGCGCGAGCAGTGCGAGCACCCATTGGGGAACCGACGTGAATGCTTTCCAGAACTGGACGTAGAGGGCGATCGCCGTCACGTCCGCGATCGCAGTCATCGCCCAGTTGAGGAAGTACAGCCACCCCGAGACGAAGGCGGCTTTCTCGCCGAGGAACTCGCGCGCGTAGGAGACCAGCGAGCCGGACGCGGGCCGGTGCAGGACGAGTTCGCCCAGCGCCCGGAGGATCAAGAAGGCGAACGCTCCGCAGACCACGTAGACGATGAACAGCGATGGGCCCGCGCTCGCGAGGCGACCACCGGCGCCCATGAACAGTCCGGTGCCGATGGCGCCGCCGATGGCGATCATCTGCACCTGCCGGGGCCTCAGAGCACGTTTGTACCCTGCCTGCTCGTCCGCGAAGTCGGTGCGGGATCCGTCGTTCTGTTCCATCGAAAACTCCTGTGAATTCTTGGGATGCGTGAGCTTGTGCGACCAGCAGCGGTCAGAGGAGCGCGAAGGCTTGCTTCACACCGTCGTTCAGCACCTGGCCATCGCGGACATTGAGCCCTCGCCTCAGGGCCGGGTCGTGGGCGAGCGCCGCCTCGACGCCGCGGTCGGCGATCCCGAGTACGTACGGCATCGTCGCGTTGGTGAGCGCCACTGTCGACGTCCGCGCCACAGAGCCCGGCATGTTCGCGACGCAGTAGAACGTGGATTCATGCACCGTGAACGTCGGAGCGTCATGCGTCGTGGGCCGGCTTCCCTCGAAGCATCCGCCCTGGTCGACCGCGACATCGACAAGGACGCTGCCGGGACGCATGTCGGCGACCATCTCGTCGATGACCAGCTTCGGCGCTGCCGCTCCTGGAATAAGTGCCGCGCCGACCACAAGGTCGGCCCGCTGTACGAGCTCGGCGATCGTGTAGGAGGTGCTCAGGGCCGTCTCGAGCCCAGGATGAGCCGCCTCCAGACGCCGCAGGAGCGGCACGTTGATGTCGACCACCGTCACGCGGGCACCGAGGCCGAGGCAGTTGACGGCGGCGTGTTCGCCCGCGACCCCTCCGCCGATGACGACCACCTCCGCTTTGCCGGCGCCCGCGACACCACCCATCAGGATTCCGCTTCCTCCGGCTGGAGCCATCAGCTGCGAGGCGCCGACATAGCCGGCGAGGCGGCCTGCGATCTCGCTCATCGGCGCCAGAAGCGGCAGGGCTCCATCAGCTGTCTGCACGGTTTCATAGGCGATGGCCGTAGCGCCGGATTCGAGCAACGCCCCGGTCAGGGCGCGGTTGGCTGCCAGATGCAGGTAAGTGAAGACCGTGAGGTCGGGACGCAGATAGTCGTACTCGGATGCGATCGGTTCCTTGACTTTGAGGAGGACATCCGCTGTGGCCCACACCTCGGCGGCATCGGCAACGAGCGTGGCGCCAGCCAGAGCGAATAGTTCGTCGCTGATCCCAGACCCGACCCCAGCACCGCGCTCGACACAGACGTGGTGTCCTCGCATCGACAACTCGTGAACACCCGGTGCGGTGATCGCTACTCGGTTCTCGTTGTTCTTGATTTCTTTGGGCACGCCTATGTGCATGTCGACTCCTTCGTCGTTTCACCGGGTGATGCTGGATGACCGAGGTCACGATGACGCGGCTTCATCCGTCGTTCGTCCTCGAACGGGGACTTGCGTACTCCTCACTCGCGCAAGGAGGGCGGTACCCGTCATTTACGTAGACGCGCGAATCTCCTCGACGTGACGCGTGGACGGGATTCTTTCGACCGGTAGCGTGGGAGCACAGGAAGGAGCCCCGATGCTCTTCGCACTCTCCGGCGGCCGGACGCCGCAGATCTCCGACGCGGCCTGGATCGCGCCGGGCGCCACGGTCGTGGGTGAGGTCACTCTCGAGCCGGGCGCGAGCGTCTGGTACGGAGCCGTGGTCCGCGCGGACAACGCACCCATCGTCATCGGCCGCGACTCCAACCTCCAGGACAACGTCTCGGCGCACGTGGATGCGGCGTTCCCTCTCACGGTCGGCGCGCGCGTCTCGGTCGGCCACAACGCCGTCCTGCACGGCTGCACGATCGACGACGACGTCCTGATCGGGATGAGCGCCACGGTCATGAACGGCGCGCGCGTCGGTGCGGGGTCGCTGGTCGCAGCCGGAGCGGTCGTCACCCAGGGCGCCGTCATCCCTCCCCGCTCGCTGGTCGCCGGCGTCCCGGCGAGGGTCCGCCGCGAACTGACGGACGAGGAGCTGCAGAGCATCGCCGAGAATGCCGCGGGATATCTGGACAAGATGGCCCAGCACCGGGACGCGATCGCGCTGGACTGAACCGGGGCAGCAGCGGTCGGCTGTCGCCGCCCGCGGGCCCGACTCCCGCCTCCCGGCAGCAGGCGTCAGCCGGCGTCGAGCATGGCCCGGTTGAGCGAGAGCACCTGGTCGGCGAACATCCGGGCTCCGCCCTGCGCGGGATGCCGCACCGCCGGCGCCTCGATGCCCGCCTCGGCGAGCGCCCCCTGCGCCTTCCGCCCGACGGCGACGACGGTCTCCACCCCGAGTGCCCGGATGAGCTCGAGCGCGACAGGGCCGCCCGCGCGCACCTCGGAGGACCGCGGCGTGCGGTTGCTCTGCGGCATGCCGGCCACGAAGGGATGGTGCGGATACACCGGCCACGACAGCGGCAGCGGCCCCTGCCAGGCGCTCATCGTCTCCCAGAACACCCGGCTCGAGGCCTCCCACGGTGCCTGCGGCGTCGCCGGCAGTTCGAGGCCGGGAAGCACGCCGGCCTCCGCCTCTCGCACAGACGTGAACGGGACACCGGTGACCGTCATGCCGCGCCAGCCCGGCGCCTCCCCCAGGAGCAGGACCGGCGAGTGGGGCACCGCCAGATAGCGGCGGAAGTTGCGCTCCCGGAGTCGTCCCAGCTCGTCGTCCCCGTAGAGCAGCTCGGCGTCGTCCGGGACCGGGACATCACGGATCATCTCGAAGAAGCGGTCGAACACCACCCCAGGCTACGGCCGCACGCCGACACGCGGATGGGTCGTGACGGCGAGCGCCCGATCCACCGCCTCCAGAGGGAAAGTCTCGCCCACCTGCTCCGCGAAGGGGTAGCTCCGCCAGTTCTGGACCAGGAACGCGACCGCCTGCTCCAGGTGCCGGGGCGCGTAGTTGTGGACGCCGCGGATCGTGAGCAGCCGCCGCACCAGCTGCTCGGGCACGATGCCGGGTTCCGGTCCCGGCGAGACCGAGCCGACGAGCACGAGCACGCCGCCGACGTCGATGGCGCCGAGCAGCGACCGGACCGCTGCTGGGTTGCCGGAGAGCTCCAGTGCGACGGTCGGCGCAGGCACGCGGCCGCCCACCTTGGCGAGGACGGCGGCGAGACCGGTCGGCGAGCCGGCGGCGGCAGAGGGGTCGGCGACACCCGATGCGCCGAACGCGAGCACGGCATCCCGCCGCTCGGGAAGGGGGTCGCTGACCACGACCCGGGCGCCCGCCTCGACGGCCATCGCAGCGGCGGTGAGGCCGAGCATCCCGGCTCCGGCGATCAGCACGAGGGCGCCGTCGAGCGGGACGATCTCACCCGCCGCTTCGAGGGCCGCCGCCACCGTCGCGGTGCCGCACGACGCCGGCGCGAGCACCTCCGCCGGGATGTCCTCGGGGACGCGGACCAGCGGTGTCCCGTCGAGGATGTGCGTGTGGGTCGCGAAGCCGCCCGACAGCTCCCAGCCGCGCCGCATCCGCTCGTGGCCGTACTTCTGGAGGCTGAGGCACCTCTGCGGGAGCCCGCGACGGCAGCGGGCGCAGCGGCCGCAGGGCACCGCGACCGACCACACCACCCGCTCCCCGAGCGACACCCGCTGCCCGTCCGTCGTCCTGGCGCCGCCGCGGCCGAGCGCGATCACGCGCCCGACCTGCTCGTGGCCGAGAACCAGCGGCGCGGGCGCCTGCCGATGGCCGAGCACCGTGTGGATGTCGGAGCCGCACACGGTCGCCAGCTCCACCTCCACCAGAACGTCCCCCGGTGCCAGCCGCACCCCCGGAACGGCGACGGCTTCGTGGGCGTGCCCTTCGCCCGGCCACACCATCGCTGTGGCCGACGGGTAGACGCTCACGCCCATCCCCAGTCTCGCGGGCGGCTCGACGACGCGCGGAGTCACCGCTCTGATCGTCACCGGGCGCCGGCCACGGCGAGATCGTCCTGCTTGCCCATGCGGAGCCTCCCCTGCGTGCGCTTCGACAGCGGCGTTCCGTCAGGCTAGGAGCCGGGTGCGACGGCGCGCGCAACTGTCGGTAACGCGCGGGTGAACGGAGGGCGGACTGCGGGTGCCGCGCGCGAGTCGATGACCTGTTGCACTTTCCCCACGACCGGCGCACAATTGCAGCATGGCCACTGGCGACAACACCCGCGAGTTCGATCCCGACATCGTCACCGACTTCCGGGAGCGGATGTCGTACGGCTCGTACCTGGATCTGGACACGCTGCTGAGCGCTCAACGACCGGTGAGCCGCCCCGAGCATCACGACGAGCTGCTGTTCATCATCCAGCACCAGACCACCGAGCTCTGGCTCAAGCTCGTGCTGCACGAGCTCGAGTCCGCGCGGGACCTGCTGCGTTCCGACGACCTCTCCCCGGCCCTCAAGCGGATCGCCCGGGTCAAGCACATCCAGCGCACCCTGACGGAGCAGTGGTCCGTCCTGGCGACGCTCACGCCGACGGAGTACGCCGAGTTCCGCGGCTTCCTCGGCAACTCCTCCGGGTTCCAGTCGTACCAGTACCGGGCCGTGGAGTTCGTGCTCGGCAACAAGAACCGCCGCATGCTCAGCGTGTTCGAGAGCGACCCGGCTGCGCATGCGCTGCTCGCGGAGCTGCTGGAGGCGCCGAGCGTCTACGACGAGTTCCTGCGCTACCTGGCCCGCGCGGGCTTCGCCGTGCCCACGTCTCTGCTGGAACGCGACGTCACGCAGGCGCACGTGTTCACGCCGGAACTGGTCCCCGTCTTCCGCGAGATCTACGAGAACGCGAACGAGCACTGGCGCGAGTACGAGGCCTGCGAGGAGTTCGTCGACCTGGAGGACAACTTCCAGCTCTGGCGTTTCCGTCACCTGAAGACCGTGCAGCGCACCATCGGGATGAAGTCGGGCACAGGCGGATCCACCGGAGCCGCCTTCCTGCAGAAGGCGCTCGATCTCACCTTCTTCCCCGAGCTCTACGCCGTCCGGACGGAGATCGGATCGCCCGCGTGAGCGATCCGGCCGACACCTCCTTCACCGTCGACGCGGTCTGGAACGGGCACCGCTTCCTCGGCCCCACCACCTTCTACAGCGACGGCGAGCTCCTCCATCCCATCGATGGCCCGCCCCCGGCGACCGGACACAGCGGACGCGCCGGCCACTCCGGCGGGGCCCACCACCGAATCGGCGGCACCCTCTTCCCCCGCCTCACCGACCACCACACGCACCTCGGGCTCACCGACCAGCACGCACTCTTCACCGGCGGCATCACGCACGCGATCGACCTCGGCTGGGTGCCCGCTGTCGCCGCCGGCTGGCTGGCCGACGAGCGGACGCGACCCTCGGTCGCCATTGCAGGCTCGCTCATCACGTGCCGGGGCGGCTACCCGGTCGCTGCCGGGTGGGGGCCGCCGGGCTCCTCGGCGGAAGTGGGCGGCGAGCGCGAGGCGCGCCTGGCCGTACGGGAGAACATCATGCTGGGAGCCTCTCGCATCAAGGTCACCCTCAACACCGAGGCCGGCGAAACGGTGGATGACCGGGTTCTCCACAGCATTGTGAGCGAATCGCACGCGCGTGGCGTCCCGGTGACCGTTCACGTCCAGGGCGACGGCCAGACGGCCCGTGCCGTGCGCGCCGGAGCGGATCAGCTCGCCCACGCGCCGTTCACCGAGCGGCTCGACGACGACCTCATCGCCGAGAGCGTCCGTCGCGGGATGAGCTGGGTCAGCACCCTCGACATCCACGGCTGGGGCGCGCCGACGGAGCAGCACCGAATCGCCTCCGGCAACCTCGGGCGCTTCGCCCGGGCAGGCGGCCGCGTCCTCTACGGCACGGACCTCGGCAACGGCCCGCTCCCCGTCGGCGTCAACGCCCGGGAGCTGCGCGGGATGCTCGACGCGGGCATCCACCCGGACGCCGTCCTGCGCTCGATCGCCGGCCTCCGCCGGGCCGACGACGAGCACGCACCCACCGTCGGTCCGCGGCTGGCGTGGGTCAGCGCGCCGCCGCCCGCAGGCCCGGACGCCATCCCGGACTGGCTCGCGACCGCTCGCGGCCTCACCGTCCGGCAGCTGACCGCCCTGGCCGACGGCGACGGCGACGCCGCCGACAACGACGACGGCGCCGACGCCCGCGACCGCAGCCCGCACCCCGACCCCGACCCCGACCCCGACCCTGGCCCCAGCCCCGACCCCGACCCCGGAACCACCCCGCACCCGCCAACCCGCCTCTCCCCCTCCGAGGACACCGCATGACCGACTTCGACACCGCCCCTCCCGCCGCTCTCGCGCCCGACCCGCTCACCGCCGCGCGCGCCCTCGACGCGTCCGACCCGCTCGCCCGCTTCCGCACGCGTTTCGCCGGCATCGACGACGACGGCTCGGCCGTCACCGCCTACTTCGACGGGAACTCGCTCGGCCGGCCGACGCGCGCGAGCGTGGACCGCATCCACCGTTTCCTCCTCGAGGGATGGGGTGGCCGCCTGATCCGCGGCTGGGACGAGGAGTGGATGGACCTGCCGTTCACGATCGGCGACGAGCTGGGCCGCGGCGCACTCGGCGCCGCTCCCGGGCAGACGTTCATCGGCGATTCCACGACCGTCCTCCTCTACAAGCTCGCACGCGCTGCAGTGGACGGGCTCCCCGAGCGCAGCGAGATCGTGCTCGACACCGGCAACTTCCCGACCGACCGCTACGTCCTCGACGGCATCGCCCGCGAGCGCGGGCTGCGGCTGGTCTGGATCGAGGCGGACACCGAGGCCGGCGTGACGCCCGAGCAGGTCGCCGCGGCCGTCGGTCCGCAGACGGCACTCGTCGTGCTGAGCCACGTCGCGTACCGGTCCGGCTTCCTGGCGGACCTGCCCGCGATCACCCGGATCGTCCACGACGCGGGTGCGCTCGTGCTCTGGGACCTGTGCCACTCCGCCGGCTCCGTGCCGGTCGACCTGGATGCCGCGGATGTCGACCTGGCCGTCGGCTGCACCTACAAGTACCTGAACGGCGGACCCGGCTCGCCGGCCTTCGGCTACGTGAACGCGCGGCTCGTCAAGCACCTGAGCCAGCCCATCCAGGGGTGGATGGGCGCCCGGGACGTCTTCCTGATGGGACCCGAGTACGTGCCGGCCGACGACCTCCGCCGGTTCCTCAGCGGCACTCCGCCGATCGTCGGGATGCTGGCGATGCGCGACACGATCGCGATGATCGAGGAGGCCGGGATCGAGGCGGTCCGCGCCAAGTCGGTGGCGCTGACCGAGTTCGCCGTCGCCCTCGCCGACGCGTGGCTCACTCCCCTCGGCGTGACGCTCGCCAGTCCGCGCGAGCCGGACCGCCGCGGCGGCCACATCACCCTCGGCCACCCGGCCATGCGGGACGTCACCTCCGTACTGTGGCAGCGCGACGTCATCCCGGACTACCGCGATCCCGACGGCCTGCGGATCGGCCTCTCACCGCTCAGCACCAGCTTCGAGGAGCTCTGCACCGGGATGGGCGCCGTCCGCGACGTGCTCGGCGAGCTCGCGCATGACTGATACCGCGGCAGCCCGGACGGTCGCGCGGACGCACCCGGAGTCGGCCGCCCGCGACGACCTCGAGGCGGGCAGCGGCAGCGCGACCGCGCTCCTGCGCACCGTGGTGGGCAGCGTCCTCCGCCCGATCGGCGGCTGGATGAGCGCGGCCGGCGCGGTCCGCCTGATGGATGGGCTGGGCGTCCCGTCGGCGACGGCCCGGTCGAGCCTTGCCCGCCTGTGCTCGCGCGGAGTCCTGCGCCGCGAGCCGCGCGAGGGGACCGCGGGCTACGCACTCGATCCGGCCGCCGTTCCCATGCTGGAGCGCGGAGACCGGCGGATCTTCGGCGACCGCGTGGAGGCGTCCCGCTGGGTGCTCGTGTCGCTGTCGTTCCCGGAGCGCAGCCGCAGCGACCGCGACCGTCTGCGCCGGCGGCTGGCCGCGCTGGGCTGCGGGACCGTGGCGGACGGCCTGTGGATCGCGCCCTCGGCTCTCGAGGACGAGCTGGCCGAGGCTGTGTCGGCGATCGCAGACACGAGCGACTCGGCCGCAGAGCGCGGTCGGGGAGGCACCTTCCGCGCGAGCGAGGCGGCTGTCGCCCTCTTCGCCGACGCCTCCCCGCGCGGCGACCTGGCCACCGGCCTCGCCCGCTGGTACGACCTGCCGGCCATCCGAGCCGCCCACGAGTCCTTCCTCTCCCACTTCGCCGACGCGCCCCGGCCCGACGCACCCGGACCCGACGACGACGCGCAGGCGTTCGCCGTGTGGATGCGCGCTCTCGACGAGTGGCGCGTCATCCCCTACCGGGACCCCGGCCTCCCCTCCGCCGCACTCGCCCCGGACTGGCCGGGCGCCGCCTCCGCCGCCCTCTTCCAGCGGCTGCGCAGGGACCTCGAGGCGCGCGCCGTCGCCCACGCGGCCTCCGTCGCCACCTCGGACCGCGTCCCCGCCACCACACGGTAGAATCGACCCCGAACCCCCACCCTGACGCCCGAGTGAGCGGAGTATCCCCGTGCCGACGATCATTGTTGAAGTGATGCCCAAGGCTGAGCTGCTCGACCCTCAGGGGAAGGCCGTCGCCGGAGCGCTCGCACGCACCGGCCGAGGCCGGGTGACCGGGGTCCGCGTGGGCAAGCGCTTCGAGCTGACCGTCGACGGCCCCATCGACGACGCGGTGCGCGCGACGGTCGAGGAGATCGCGGGCGAGATCCTCTCCAACTCCGTCATCGAAGACGTGGTCGGCATCCACTATCCGGCGGAGGTCGACGCTTGATGCGCATCGGCGTCATCACCTTCCCGGGCTCGCTCGACGATCGCGACGCGCTGCGCGCCGTCCGCATCGCGGGAGCGGAGCCGGTCGCGCTGTGGCACGGCGAGCACGACCTGCACGGTGTGGACGCTCTCGTGCTGCCCGGCGGCTTCAGCTACGGCGACTACCTCCGCTGCGGCGCCATCGCCTCGCTCTCCCCGATCATGACCGAGGTCGTGGATGCGGCGCAGAAGGGGATGCCCGTGCTCGGCATCTGCAACGGCTTCCAGATGCTCGCCGAGGCGCACCTCCTCGCCGGCGGTCTGATCCGCAACGACCACGGCAACTTCGTCCGCCGCGACCAGCACCTCACGGTCGAGAACACGCAGACCCCGTGGACCAGCGGCTTCGAGCAGGGCCAGGAGATCGTCATCCCGCTGAAGAACGGCGAGGGCGGCTTCATCGCGTCGCCCGCAGAGCTGGAACGGCTCGAGGGCGAGGGACTGGTCGCATTCCGCTACACGGACGTGAACCCGAACGGCTCGCTCAACGACATCGCGGGCGTACGGAACGAGCGCGGCAACGTGGTCGGCCTCATGCCGCATCCCGAGCACGCCGTCGAGCCCGGCTTCGGCCCCGACACGCGTCACGCCATGCGCTCGGGCACCGACGGCCTGACGTTCTTCAGCTCGGTGATCCGCTCGGCCCTCGTCGAGGCGTAACTACTTCGGGGCCGCCGTGCGCGGCTTCTTCTCCTTCGGAGGCATCCGGCCGACCTGCTCGAGCGCGACGCCGATCCACTCCCGGAGGCGGTCGGGGTCGTCCTTCCATTCTTCCGGCAGCGAGACGTAACCACCCATGGGACGCTCGGCCGGTCCGTAGGGTCCGGCGCCCTCCACCGCGAGCAGTTCGGCGCGCACGGCTTCGTCGGGGAGGCGGACCCCGATGCTGTCCCCGAAGAGCCCCGCGAACATATTGCCGTTCACGAACGCGCCGAGGTTCGCGAACATCGGCTTGACCTGGACACCGGGCGCATCGGGCACGAGCGTCCGGAACAGCTCCTGGGTCTCCTGCGAGGGTCGGGGGATGTGCATGGCGTGGCCTCCTGGCGCTCAGGCTAGCCCCGCATCGGCGCTCTGCGCGACCGATTGGGAACCGCGAGAGAGTTCCTGGACACTTCATAGATGTGAGGGGAATCCAGATGGATGAGGCGAGCGTGCTCGAACGCGTGCGCGGCGGTGACGCCGATGCGTTCGGCGAGCTGTTCGACCTGCATCACGACCGTGTGTTCCGCCAGGCGATCCGGCTGACGTCGTCGCTGCACGACGCCGAGGATGTGACCGCCGTCGTCTTCCTGGAGGCGTGGCGCCGCCGCGACGCGATGCGCGTGGTGAACGACTCCGTCGTGGCGTGGCTGCTGGTCACGACGAACTTCGTGTTCCGGAACTACGCGCGAGCCTCCCGCCGCTACCGGGACGGGCTGCAGCAGCTCCCCCCGCCCGAGAATGCGCCCGACCACGCGGACGTCGTGGACGACCGGATCGACCGCGACTCCCGCCGGGCCGCGCTGCGCACGGCGCTCGCCTCGCTCCCGCGACGCGACCAGGACATCCTGACCCTCTGTGTGCTCGAAGAGCTGAGCATGGCCGACGCCGCCGCGGCGCTCGGCGTCGCACCCGGCACCGTCAAGTCGCGGCTCTCCCGCGCGAAGGCGCGCCTCACCGAACTCCTGCAACAGGAGCCGACCCAGACGAACGGAGGAGAGCGATGAGCGACCAGCCCACCTTCGACCCGCGCCGCAAGGCCGCCATCCGCGACCTGGTCGTGACGAACGCAGCGGCGACGCCCGGCCGCGCCGGCGGACGGAAGCGCACCGCGCTCATCGTCACGCTCGTGCTCCTCGCCGTCAGCATCTCCGGCGGCACGGTCGCGTACGCTCTCGGCACCGGCCTGCTCGACCCGAAGCCGGTCGCCGTCCCGACCGAGACGGCCACGCCGACCGCCAGTGAGACACCAACGCCGACACCCACTCCGACGCCGGAGCCGACCGTCGCGGTGCCCAGTGAGGATCCCACGGACCCCAGCACCTGGGTTCTCGGGTTCGATCAGGTGGCCGGCGTCCACGTCGGTCAGTCAGTTTCTGCGGTCGCAGCGGCGGCCGGCTTGGTTCCGGTCGACGACACCGTCGATTGCCCGCCCGGGTTCTGGAACGTGACGGGCGCGGACACGGTGGTCGGCATCAGCCTGCTCGAGGCGGAAAAACGCGGGTCGGCCGTACCGGATCCGACGTTGACCTACGCGGCCTTCTCGCTCCGTGATCCGTCCGAGCAGGTCGTTGCGGCCTCCCCGTCCACCGCGGCCGGTATCCGTCTCGGCTCGCCCGAGAGCGACCTCCTCTCCGCGTACCCGGACATCCAGAAGACCCACTCGAAGTACGACGAAACCATGGGCTACACGACGTACGCGGTCGGGCCGGAGTCGGGCCGGTACCTCGTCTTCCAGGTCGCTGCGACACCATCCGGCGCCCGCACGGTGATCCGCATGCAGTCATCGACCGACGACGGCGTCGTCGACCTGTGCGACTGATGGGCCGTCCTACGGGGCCACGACCGTTCCCCCGCGGGAGCGACCCGGCCTGACCCACCGCGCAGCCCGGTAGACTGGACTCCTCCCCCGCCAGCCCCGCAAAGCCTGGAGTGCCCGCGTGACCGACACCACCACCGCGCATGTCGTCGACACTGTCGCGAACGCCATCGAGACGCCGGAGCGGGAGCAGCCGTACGGCGCGCTCGGGCTCAAGGACGACGAATACGCGCGCATCCGCGAGATCCTTGGCCGCCGCCCCACCAGCGGCGAACTGGCCATGTACTCGGTGATGTGGTCGGAGCACTGCTCCTACAAGTCGTCGAAGGTCTACCTGCGCCAGTTCGGCCAGAAGGTCACCCCCGCGATGACCAAGAACCTCATGGTCGGCATGGGCGAGAACGCCGGCGTGGTGGATGTCGGCGAGGGCTGGGCGGTCACCTTCAAGGTGGAGTCGCACAACCACCCCTCCTACATCGAGCCGTTCCAGGGCGCCGCGACCGGTGTCGGCGGCATCGTCCGCGACATCATCTCGATGGGCGCCCGTCCCGTCGCCGTGATGGACCAGCTGCGCTTCGGCGCCATCGACCATCCCGACACGGCCCGCGTCGTGCACGGCGTTGTCTCGGGCATCTCGTTCTACGGCAACTGCCTGGGCCTGCCGAACATCGGCGGCGAGACGTACTTCGACCCGGTATACCAGGGCAACCCGCTCGTCAACGCGCTGTCGGTCGGCGTACTCCGCCACGAGGACCTGCACCTCGCGAACGCCTCGGGCGCGGGCAACAAGGTCGTGCTGTTCGGCGCACGCACCGGCGGCGACGGGATCGGCGGGGCCAGCATCCTCGCCTCCGACACGTTCTCCGCGGGCGGCCCGACCAAGCGCCCGGCCGTCCAGGTGGGCGACCCGTTCGCCGAGAAGGTGCTCATCGAGTGCTGCCTGGAGCTGTTCCGCGACAAGCTGGTCGAGGGCATCCAGGATCTGGGCGCCGCCGGCATCTCGTGCGCCACCAGCGAGCTGGCCTCCAACGGCGACGGCGGGATGTTCGTCGAGCTCGACAAGGTCCTGCTGCGCGACCCTTCGCTCACGGCCGAGGAGATCCTCATGTCGGAGAGCCAGGAGCGCATGATGGCGGTCGTCAAGCCTGAGCTGCTCGACGCGTTCCTCGCCGTGACCGCCAAGTGGGATGTGGAGTCCAGCGTCCTCGGCGAGGTCACCGGGACCGGCCGCCTCGTCATCAACTGGAAGGGCGAGGAGATCGTCAACGTCGACCCCCGCACGGTCGCGGTCGACGGTCCCGTCTACGAGCGACCCGTGGCCTACCCGACGTGGATCGACGCCCTCCAGGACGACACCGCCTCCGTCCTGCCCCGGCCCGCCTCCGGCGACGAGCTGCGGGAGCAGACGCTCGCGCTGCTCGGCAGCGCCAACCTCGCGGACAAGGGCTGGATCACCGACCAGTACGACTACTTCGTCGGCGGCAACACCGCGCTCTCCTTCCCCGACGACGCCGGAATGATCCGCGTCGACGAGGAGTCGGGCCTCGGCTTCGCCATCGCGACCGACGCCAACGGCCGCTACTGCCAGCTCGACCCCAGGCAGGGCGCGAAGCTGGCGCTCGCCGAGGCGTATCGCAACGTCGCCGCCTCCGGCGCCGTACCCGTCGCCGTCACCGACTGCCTGAACTTCGGCAGCCCGGAGAACCCCGAGGTCATGTGGCAGTTCTCGCAGGCCGTCGAGGGTCTCTCCGACGCCTGCCTGGAGCTGGAGATCCCGGTCACCGGCGGCAACGTGTCCTTCTACAACCAGACCGGCGACACCCCGATCTTCCCGACCCCGGTGGTCGGTGTGCTCGGCGTGATCGACGACGTCGCCCGGCGCATCCCGAGCGGCTGGCAGGACGAGGGCGAGAACATCTACCTGCTCGGCACCACCCGCGAGGAGCTCGACGGCTCGGCGTGGGCGGGCACCATCCACGGTCACCTCGGCGGGCGCCCTCCGGCGGTCGACCTGGCCGGGGAGCGGTCCCTGGCCGAGACCCTGCACGCGGGTGCGGTCGAAGGGCTGATCTCGTCCGCGCACGACCTCGCCGACGGTGGGCTGGCCCAGGCCCTCGCCGAGAGCGTCATGCGCTTCGGCGTCGGAGCGCGGGTCTGGCTGACCGAGATCGAAGAGCGCGACGGCGTGGATGCGGCGACCGCCCTGTTCTCGGAGTCGACCGCGCGGGTCATCGTCTCCGTCCCGCGGGAGGACGACGTGAAGTTCCGTGGTCTGTGCGCCGGCCGCGGCATCCCGGCCCTCCGCATCGGCGTGACGGACGCCGAGGTCGGGTCCCAGCCCGTCCTCGAGGTGCAGGACCTCTTCACCATCGGCGTCGAGGAGCTCCGCGGCGTCCACCGCTCCACCCTCCCCGAGCACTTCGGACCCACCGTCGCCTGACCCGCTCGCCTTCCCGCCGGGAGCGCTCAGGAACGATACGGTGTGGGCATGACCCGTGCCCGCACCGACGCACTGCCGGTGCGTCCGCTGCTGTCCTGGCGGGCTCGTCGCGCGGTGTCCGTCACCGCCGTCGTGCTGCTCGTCCTGCTCATCCTCGCCAGCTTCGCCGCATCCACGCCCTGGCCGTCCGCCCTGGTGATCCGCAGCGTCTTCGCGAAGGGCGCCGCCGAGACCGTTGCCGAGATGCAGCCGTACGTCCCCACGAGCGGGGTCAGCGCGCAGACCGGGCTGCGGTATGCGGCCGGCTCGCCGGACACCACCTTCGACGTGTTCCGTCCGACGACAGCCCCTGGACCGCTCCCCACCGTCGTCTGGATCCACGGCGGAGCCTGGATCTCCGGAGCCAGCCAGGATGTGGACCCGTACCTCCGCATCCTCGCCGCCCAGGGCTTCACCACCGTCGCCCTCAACTACACGGTCGGACCGGAGGCGACCTACCCGACCGCGGTCCGCCAGCTCAACGAGGCGCTCGCGTTCCTCGACGCGCACGCCGACACCCTGGGCATCGACCGCTCGCGCATCGTCCTGGCCGGCGACTCCGCCGGCTCGCAGCTGGCCAGCCAGCTGGCCGTGATGACGACGAGCCCCGAGTACGCGCACCTGCTCGGGATGACGCCCGCGCTGCAGCCGGATCAGCTGTCCGCCGTCGTCCTCAACTGCGGCGTCTACGACCTGAACGCCCTCTCCGACCTCACCGGGCTCTTCTCCTGGGGCTTCAAAACCGCGCTCTGGGCGTACAGCGGCACCAAGGACTGGTCGCAGACCTACGTCGGCTCGACCATGTCGACCATCCAGCACGTCACCCCCGCCTTCCCGCCCACCTACATCTCGGGAGGAAACGGCGACGGACTCACCTGGACGCAGTCCGTGCCGATGGCGGCGACACTGCGAGCCAAGGGAGTGGAGGTGACCGAGCTGTTCTGGCCGGCCGACCACCAGCCGGCGCTGCCGCACGAGTACCAGTTCCACCTGCACTTCACCGAGGCGCACCAGGCGCTGCAGGCGACGCTCGCCTTCCTGCGGGAGCACACGTCCCGCTAGCGCGAGGCGGCCGTGGGGGCACTTTCCCCAGTCTGGGGGTGATTTTGTGCGGAGCTGTTCCGGTGGGTAGACGGGCGGGTCCATACTCGCGGGGTGGTTGAGATGTTCTCAAGTGGGGGTTCCTCAACCGGTTGCCTTTAGTCCACCGTGCAGCCTTTTTCGGGGTTCCGGTGTTTGTGCCCGATTGCCTCTGGCCGGCGTGTGACCTGCGACAATCCGCTCTCCTTCTGTGTGTTGTTGCGCGCGTATTTTCGAGGTCATTCGCATGGAGAACCCGTCGGCGGTCCGCCGTTTCTCTCTCGTATTCAAGACGGCGACGATCGCTGCGACCGCAGCGGTGGTGCTGGCATTGCTCACCGTTTCACCGGCGGAAGCCGCCCTCCCACCGGGTCCCGCAACAACCGGGCAGACCGGCGCCCGCCCGAACGCGACCCGGTGGAACTTTGCGGTGACGGATCGGGTGTCGGCGTCGGTGGATGTGGGTACCGGGAACCTGATGGTGGCCACCAAGGGCCTGGACCTGCCGGGGATCTCCGGCTCTGTGTCGATCGGGGCGACATTCAACTCGCTCGCGGGCACCACGGGGTCTACGAGCACGATCTATGCGAACAATTGGTCGTACGGGTTCGGCGGTGCCGGCTCGTTGAGTTCGGTGAGCGGCGGGGTGGTCTACACCGCCGGTGACGGCGCCGCGTGGCTGTTCACCCCGGTCACCGGGTCAACGACCGCTTTCACCACACCGGCCGGGTTGAAGGCCGACCTGGTGAAGGGCACCAGCACGTACACGTTGACCCAGCGCGACACCCGCCGGGTGGTCACCTTCGATCTGAACGGCAACGCTCTCTCGGTCGCTGACCGGAACGCGAACGCGACCACCATGTGCTACTCACTGTCGCCGTGCAGCAACACGACCGGGCCGTACACGACGCCACCGCTGGCCGTGCAATCCCCGGCCGGCGCGGGGACCGCACCACTCGCCACCCTGTCCTACAACTCGTCGACATTGACGTTCGGGATCACGCAGTCCAACGGGTCCTCGACCCGCACGATCCAGTACATCAAGGACTCCAGCTCCAACCTGACAACCTTCGTCGACGCGACGGGGAAGACCACCACGTTCGGATACACGTCAGGGAAGCTGACCTCGATCACATCCCCGACGGGCGCGGTGACGAACTTCAGCTACGACAGCAGCTCGGGGAAGCTGATCGAGGTGGATCAATTGAACACCACCTCGGGATCCCCGGGAACCTCGACCACCCGGTTCGCGTACACCTCTGCCACTCAGACGTTGGTGGCACAGCCGGACACGTCCACCTCGAGCGGGGTCTCGTCGGTCCCGCACATCACCTACACGATCGACTCCAGCCAGCGGGTGACACAGACCGTCGATGAGCAGAGCCGGCAGCGGGCCAAGACGTACACGGCGAACTTTGACACAGCCTCCTTCACCTCCGGCACCGGCACCACCGCCGGCACCACCACCAACACATGGGGCGCCAACAGCGGCCAGTCGATGACCAAGACCCAGTCCCCCGGCGGTGCCGCGGATCAGGCCGCTTACGGCAACAGCAGCCCGGCGACGCAGTTCCTGCCCTCCACGACCACGGATGATGCCGGCCGAACCACGAACTACACCTATAACGGCCCAGGGAACCCGCTCACCACCGCCCAGGGCAGCCCCACCGCAACCGCGACACTGACCTACAACAGCGACGGAACCGTAGCGACCGCGCTTGCGCCAGGGAACGGCACCAACACGACCTCGTACGGGTACACCAGCCACCAGCTGACCGGGATCACCCCGGTCACCGGCACCAGCCTGGCCGGCCGCACGATCGGGTACGACGACTTCGCCCGGGTGAAGACCGCGACCGATGGGCGCGGGAACACCACCACCTACGGGTACGACAAGGACGACCGGGTCACCTCGACCACGTTCTCCGATGGCACCCACTCGGTGGTGAACACCTACGACGATGCCGGGAAGCTTCTGACGTCGGTGGATGCCAATGGCACCATCACGAACACGTATGACCAGCTCGAGCGGCTGATCTCCACCGTGAACACCGCCGGCGGCGGCACCGAAACCTACAGCTACGACAAGGCCTCGAACCTGATCACCACCACCGACGGATTCGGCACCACCACCAACAGCTACGACACCTCCAACGCGCTCACCAGCACGAAGTACCCGCACAACGGGTCCTTCCAGTACCTCTACTACACGACCGATGACCAGGGCCGCCGCACCGACACCTACCTGCAATCGGACTCGACCAAGACCTACTGGCAAGGCCACACCCACTACAGCTACGACCCCTCCGGCCGGATCACCAACGTGAAGCGCCCCAGGTTTGATGCCGCATCCTTTTGAGTTGGAAGGATGTATGTCATGCCGAAGAAGATCGATCCCGCGTTGCGTGAGCGTGCGGTGCGGCTGGTGCGGGAGCACCGGCCGGAGTATCCGTCGCTCACGGCCGCGTCAGCGGCCGTGGCCCGCCAGGTCGGTGTCGGCCACGAGTCCGTGCGCCGGTGGGTGCTGCAAGCCGATATCGACGATGGCACCCGCGACGGTGTCACGAGCGTCGAGCACGCCGAGATCAAGCGGCTCAAGGCGGAGAACAAGCGGCTCCGTGAGGACGTCGCGATCTTGAAGGCGGCGACGAGTTTC
>NZ_FOTM01000015.1:81429-101943 GCF_900114565.1 Leifsonia sp. CL147 | reverse complement strand
CTCCGAGTCCGAGTTCCGCACCATGAAATACCGCCCCAACTACCCCGGCATCTTCGACACGATCGAGCAAGCCCGGGCGTTCATGGACACCTACGTGCCCTGGTATAACCAGCACCACAAACACTCCGGCATCGCCCTGTTCTCACCCGACCAGGTCCACGACGGCAGCTGGCACCGCCACTGGCAACACCGCCACAACGTCCAACACGCCTACTACCAAGCCCACCCCGAACGCTTCCGCCACCACCCCAACACCCCAAAGCCAGCCGGCTTCGTCGGCATCAACACCCCCACCCAACGACTCCACGCAGCTTGACACAGCCCGAATGTGCGCTTCGACGCGGCTCAGGGCGACATTCGTCACGAATGTGCGTTTCGACGCGGCGTAGGGCGACATTCGTCACGAATGTCTCCGTCTCCGTACTCGCGCGCCAACGGCGCCAGGGCGACATTCGTGACGAATGTGCGCTTCAGCGCGGCCCAGGGCGACATTCGTCACGAATGTGCTGCCGGGCTCAGCGCTTGTCGTGGTCCTCGAACACGAGCGACGTCTTGGTGTCGCGCACCGACGGGATGCTGGTCAGTTCCTCCAGGACGACCCGCCGCAGGTCCTCGTTGTCGCGGGCCCGCACCAGGAGGATCACGTCGAAGTCGCCGCCGACCAGCGCGAAGTGCTCCACCTCGGGGATGCTCGCCAGCCGGTCGCGCAGGTCGTGCCACGCCGACTGCTCCACCCGCATGGTGACGTACGCCGACGAGGTCCGTCCCGACAGCCGGGGATCGACCTTGGCGGTGAAGCCCGTGATCACCCCGTCCGCCACGAGCCGCGAGACGCGGGCGTAGGCGTTCGCGCGGGACACGTGCGTCGTCTCCGCGACTGCCGTGATGGAGGCGCGACCGTCGGCGCGCAGAGCGTCCAGGATGCGTGCATCGATGTCGTCCATGGTGCTGGACAGTCTGACACGAGAGGGCGCCCAGCGCATCCATTCGTCTCGACTCTGGGCGACCCATAGCATCCGGGGTCCAGCGAAGTCACCATGAGAGTGAGTGACGTCTTTCAAAGGAGAACGGATGCACGCCGACGCACCGCTGCGCGCGGACGACCTGCTGCCGGGCGACACCCCGCTGCGGCTCATCGACCAGAACGGCGCCGACGATCCAGCCGGCGCCGCTGCGATCCCGCCCGATCGCCTCCCCACCGCGGAGACCCTCCGCGAGGGCTACCGGCAGCTGGTCCTCGGCCGCCGGCTCAACGACCAGGCCGACGCCCTCGTGCGTCAGGGCCGCCTCGCGGTGTACCCGTCCTCGCACGGCCAGGAGGCGTGCGAGATCGGCGCCGCGATGGTCCTGGGCGAGGACGACTGGCTGTTCCCCACCTACCGGGACGCCGTCGCTGTGGTCGCACGCGGCGTCGATCCCTTCGAGGCGTTCGTGCTGCTCCGCGGCGACTGGCACTCCGGCTACGACCCGAACGCCTACCGGGTCGCTCCGCAGTCGACGCCGCTCGCCACGCAGCTGCTGCACGCGGTCGGCTTCGCCCACGCGGCCCGGATGCGCGGGGAGGACACGGTCGTGCTCGCGATGTGCGGCGACGGCGCGACGAGCGAGGGCGACTTCCACGAAGCGCTCAACTTCGCGGCGGTCTTCCACCTGCCGGTCGTCTTCCTCGTGCAGAACAACGGCTACGCGATCTCCGTGCCGCTCAGCCGCCAGACCGCCGCGCCGAGCCTCGCCCACAAGGGGATCGGGTACGGGATGCGCGGACGCCTGGTCGACGGCAACGACCTCGCCGCCGTGCTCGCCGTGCTCGGAGAAGCGGTCGACGAGGCGCGCGAGGGCGGAGGTCCGACCCTCGTTGAGGCGCGGACCTACCGCGTCAAGTCGCACACCAATGCGGACGACGCCACCCGCTACCGCACCCAGGAGGAGGTGGAGCCGTGGCTCGCGCGCGACCCGCTGGTCCGGCTCCGCACCTGGCTCGCCGAGCGGGGAGCGCTGACCGACGGCGACGACGCCGAGGCGCACGCCCACGCCGAACGGGTCGCGAGCGAGCTGCGGGCGGCCATCATGACGGATGCGGAACCCCACCCCGAGGACCTCTTCGCCTACGTCTACGCGACCCCGACCCCGCAGTTGCGCGAGCAGGCCGAGCAGCTCGCCACCGAACAGGCCATGACGAAGGAGGCCGCACGATGACGCTCATGCACGACGCCCCCGCCGAGCGCCCGGGCGACGCGGCCGGGAACGCGGCGGCCGCCGCAGGCCCGGCCACCGCATCCACGAGCGCCGGCACGACCGCCGACCCCGGCACCGGCACCGGCACGATGACGATGGCCCAGGCCCTCAACCGCGCTCTCGCCGACGCTCTCGCCGCCGACCCGTCCGTGCTCGTCTTCGGCGAGGACGTCGGCCCCCTCGGCGGTGTGTTCCGCATCACCGACGGCCTGACCGCCCGCTTCGGCGAGAACCGCTGCTTCGACACTCCGCTCGCCGAGTCCGGCATCGTCGGAACCGCCGTCGGGATGGCCATGAACGGGATGCGCCCGGTCGTCGAGATGCAGTTCGACGCGTTCGCGTATCCCGCGTTCGAGCAGATCGTCGACCACGTCGCGAAGCTCGGGAACCGGACGCGCGGACGGATGCGGCTGCCGCTGGTGATCCGCATCCCGTACGCCGGCGGCATCGGCGGTGTCGAGCACCACTCCGACTCGTCCGAGGCGTACTACGTCCACACGCCGGGGCTCACCGTGGTGTCGCCGGCGACGCCGCAGGACGCGTACGGTCTCCTGCGCGCCGCGATCGCGTATCCCGACCCGGTGATCTTCCTCGAGCCGAAGAAGCTGTACTGGTCGACCGGCGAAGTGGATACGCAGGCGCCGCTTCCCGAGATCGGCCGGGCGCGCGTGGCGCGGGAGGGCGGGGATGCGACGCTCATCGCGTACGGACCGTCGGTCCCGGTCGCGCTCGCCGCCGCGGAGGCGGCAGAGGAGGACGGCCGCAGCATCGGCGTGATCGACCTGCGGTCGCTCGTCCCGTTCGACGACGAGACCGTCTGCGCCGCCGTGCGCGAGACCGGCCGTGCGGTGGTGATCGCCGAGGCGCCCGGCTTCGCCAGCATGGCGGCGGAGATCGCCGCCCGCGTCTCCGAGCGGTGCTTCCACCACCTCCTCGCGCCGGTCCGCCGGGTGACCGGCTTCGACACCCCGTTCGCCCCGCCCAAGCTCGAGCGCTTCTACCTGCCGGACGTGGACCGGGTGCTGGATGCGGTGGATGCGCTGCAGTGGGAGGACGCGTGACCGCCCGGACGTTCACCCTCCCGGACCTGGGCGAGGGCCTCACCGACGCCGAGCTGGTGCACTGGCTGGTCGCCGTCGGCGACACGGTGACCACGGACCAGCCGATCGCCGAGGTGGAGACCGCCAAGTCGGTCGTCGAGGTCCCGTCGCCGTTCGCCGGCCGGGTGGCCGCGCTGCACGGCGAGGAGGGGGAGACGATCCTCGTCGGCGCGCCGCTGCTCGAGGTGGAGGAGGTCGTCCCGGTGGAGGCGGTCGTCCCGGTGGAGGAGGACGCCGGGGCGGCCGCAGACCCCGGTCCCGGTGCGGAGGCCGAGGCGGCGGAACCGAGAGGGTCCGGTCAGGTGCTCGTCGGCTACGGGACCACCTCCCACAGTGGACGCCGTGGCCGGGTCTCCCGCGCATCCACGCTCGCGACGCCGCGCGCATCCGCGTCCGCGGCTGCGTCCGCGTCAGCGCCCGCGTCCGCGGCGGCGCCCGCGTCTGCGTCCACGTCCGCGCCCGCGCCCGCGCCCGCGCCGCAGCGTCCCCGCGTGGGGACCGCCTCCGGCGGCCCCGTCATCCCCGTGATCTCGCCGGTCGTCCGGGCCCTCGCCCGCAGCCACGGCATCGACCTCGCCACGGTCCGCTCCAGCCGGCCGGACGGCGTCCTGACCCGCCGCGACGTCGAAGCCGCCTTCGCCGGCGCTCCCCGCTCGCCCAGCCGACAGCTCCTGAGCTCGCCGGACACGTCGGATCACGGAGGAATGCCGGGCTCGGAGCCGAACGGGACCGACCCACGCACCGGGCTCAGCATCCAGGCCACGACGCCGTTCTCGCGGCTGCGCCGCACCGTCGCGGAGACGATGACGCGAAGCCGCGCCGAGATCCCCGACGCCACCGTCTGGGTGGATGTGGATGCGACCGACCTCTGGGAGGGGCGGCGCCGGCTCGGTCGCACCGGCCGCGCGCCCTCGTTCCTCGCGTTCGTCTCGCGGTTCGCGCTCGCGGCGCTCGCGCGGCATCCCGAACTCGCCGGACGGGTGTCGCCCGACGGCGACGGCGTGATCACCTTCGAGGGCGTCAATCTCGGCTTCGCCGCCGATACCGAGCGCGGCCTGCTGGTCCCGGTGGTGCGACGCGCGGACCGGATGTCGGTGCGCGAGCTGGACGCCGAGCTCGACCGGCTGGCCCGGGCCGCGCGCGAGGGGACGCTGCCCCCGGCCGACCTCGCCGGCTCCACCTTCACGATCAACAACTACGGCAGCCTCGGCGTGGACGGCAGCGCAGCGATCATCAACCACCCCGAGGTGGCGATCCTGGGTCTCGGCCGGGCCATCGAGCGGCCCTGGGTCGTGGACGGCGCGATCGTGCCGCGCCGCATCCTGCAGCTGTCCCTCGTGTTCGATCACCGGGTCACCGACGGAGGCGTCGCGGCGGCATTCCTGCGGGAGGTCGCGGATGCGGTCGAGTCCCCGCTCGGAGCGCTCGCCGACCTACCTGGCAGTGTCGCAGGCTCGGCGTAGGGTGGCCGCATGAGCGACAAGAAGAACGACGACGACGACCTCAGCGAGGAGAAAGCCGTCGCGCCGGAGGAGAACCTGGACTGGCTCCCGCAGCCGGAACCCACCGACGGGGAAGCGCCGGCGCCATAGCCGGCAGCGCTGAGCGACGGGCGGCGAAAGCCGAGCGAACGGGGCCGAGTGCCGAGCATGAGGGCCCCCACGCCGAGCACCCGGGGCACCACGCCGCGCACCCGGGACCGAGCGCCGACCACCCGGAACCGAACGCCGACCAGAGGACGGGAGGAGCGACTCCTCGATCGCTCCCGCTCTGGCTCGCACTGGTCTTCGTGCTCGTCTGCGGTGCGCTCGTCGCCGTCCAGACCCGGATCAACGGAGCGCTCGGAAGCCGCCTCGGCGACGGGTTCGCCGCCGCGGCCATCTCCTTCGGGTCCGGCCTCGTCATCCTCGCCGTGGCGCTCGCCGTCGCTCCCGCCGCGCGCCGCGGACTCGCGCAGGTCGCCGCCGCAGTGCGCGCCGGCGAACTGCGCTGGTGGTACGTCCTCGGCGGCGTCGCCGGCTCGTTCCTGGTCCTCGCCCAGGGACTGACGGCCGCCACTCTCGGGGTCGCTCTGTTCACCGTCGCGGTCGTCGCCGGCCAGACCGTCAGCGGGCTGGTCCTCGACCGGGTCGGCATCGGCCCGGGCGGTCGACGGCCCCTGACGGCCGCGCGCCTCGTGGGCGCCCTGCTCGCCCTGGTCGCGGTGACCTGGGCGGTGTCGGCGCAGCTCTCCGGAAGCGCCCCGCTGTGGATGATGGTGCTGCCGCTCCTCGCCGGCCTCGGCACGGGCTGGCAGCAGGCCGTGAACGGCCGGGTCCGCATCGTCGCCGCGAGCGCGATCAGTGCCACCTTCGTCAACTTCGCCGCCGGGACGATCGTGCTCGTCGTCCTCATGCTCGCCCACTGGATGCTCGTCGGGCTCCCGAAGCAGCTCCCTCCCGATCCCTGGCTCTACGCCGGCGGCGCGATGGGCTGCGTCTTCATCGGCGTGACGGCGTACCTGGTCCGCATCACGGGCGTGCTGCTCCTGGGCCTCGCCACGGTCGCCGGCCAGCTGCTCGCGGCGCTGCTGCTCGACCTCCTGCTCCCGACCTCCGGTCACGTCCTCGCGTTCTCGACCATCGGGGGAACGCTGCTCGCGATCGTGGCGGTCGCGGTGGCCGGCGTCCGCTGGAGCTTCCGGCGGTAGCCGGCCTGAGCGACCGCGGAGGCCGGCGTGAGCCGACCGGGTGGAGGCCGGCCAGAGCCGACCGGTGGACGCCGGCCAGAGCGACCGCGGAGGCCGGCGTGAGCCGACCGGCTGAGTCCGGTGAGCCGACCGGCCGCGTCGCCTACTCCAGCGTCGTCAGGAACCGCTCGGGGTCGACCGACTTGCGGTGCCCTTCCTTGGTGTCGGCCGGGATGCCGCCCACATACAGCCAGCCGAGCAGCCGCTCGTTCTTCGCCAGGCCGTGCATCCTGTGGACCGCCTTCGACCGGGTGTGGTGACCGGTCCGCCACATCACACCCCAGCCCGCGTCGTGCAGCAGCAGGCTCAGGATGTGCGCCACGCCGGACGCGACCGCGTCCTGTTCCCAGCCCGGCACCTTCTCGCTCTTGGTGCGCACCGAGACGATGGCCAGAAGGAGGGAGGAGCGGAGCGGCTTCGCAGCGAGCTTCGCGGCGTCGGAACCGCTGCCCTTCGCATCCTTCACGAAGGCCCGGCCGAGCCGCTCCCGGGCGCCGCCGCGGAGCTCGATGATGCGCCACGGGTGCAGGGCGCTGTGGTCGGCGACCCGGCCGGCCGCCGCGACCAGCGGGAGAAGCTGCTCGTGCGTCGGCGCCTCCGTGGTCACGCGCGAGTACGACCGCCGCGAGGCGACCCGGTTCGCGAGATCGGTCGCGCCGTGGCTCCCCGTGCCGTGGCTCGCCGTGCCGTGGCTGGCCGTTCCGTCGCTCGCCGTGCCGTCGCTCCCTGTTCCGTCGCTCGCCGCATCCCGGCTCATCAGGCCTCCGGCGCGAAGTTCAGCGCGAGCGAGTTCATGCAATAGCGGTCACCGGTCGGCGTGCCGAAGCCGTCCGGGAACACGTGCCCGAGGTGCGAGCCGCAGGCCGCGCAGCGCACCTCCGTACGGACCATCCCGAGGCTGTCGTCCTCGAGCAGCTCAACGGCCTCCGGGCGGACCGACTCGTAGAAGCTCGGCCAGCCGCATCCCGAGTCGAACTTCGTGCCGGACGTGAACAGCTCCGCACCGCACGCGGCGCAGGTATAGAGGCCGGCGCGGCCCTCGTCGAGCAGCTCGCCCGTCCAGGGGGGCTCCGTGGCCGCCTCGCGGAGCACGGCGTACTGCTCCGGGCTGAGCTCCCGGCGCCACTCGTCCTCGTTCCTGGCCACGGTGTAACCGCCGGGGGACGTCTCGTTCTGTGCCATACCTCCGCCTTTCCTCGTCTCCAGACTAAACGGGGGCGTGCGGACCGGTGTTCCCGGTTCCGTCGGGCGACGTGCCGCGCCGAAAGGGGGAACACACAGGGCCCGCACCCTAGGATGATCGGCGAGCGCGGGGCGCGACCGGCACCTCCGGCCACGCCCGGCGTCCGCGACGAGGGAAGGCGGTGCTCGTGACCCGGTCAGCCGACGAACGACCCGCTGCCTACCAGGAGCCCTCGGAAACGGACCAGCTGAGCGATCGGGATGCCGCGATCCTCGCGTTCGAACGCCAGTGGTGGCGTCACGCCGGAGCCAAAGAGCAGGCCATCCGCGAGGAGTTCGGTCTGTCGGCGGCCCGGTACTACCAGGTGCTCGGAGCCCTCATCGACCGCCCGGAGGCTCTCCGCCACGACCCCATGCTCGTCAAGAGGCTGCTGCGGCTGCGCGAGGCGAGACTGGCCGCACGACACGCACGGACCCTCCCGTCCGGCGACTGACCCCAAGGACCGCATCCCCCGATGGCAGAGAAGTTCCCCCGCGACCGTTTCGACGAGATCCCGGACGACCTGCAGCGCGTCGGCGCTCACCGGGCTCCGCGGCCGCGCGGACGCGGCTGGATCACCGTGGGCTGGGCCGCCCTCGCGACGGTGATCCTCGTCGCCGCCGGCATCTTCGGTCTCTCCCTGGTCAACGGCACCATCGACTTTCACGGCTCGTCTCCCTTCGCCAGCCGGTCGCAGTCGCACACGCCCACGCCGACGCCGACACCCACGCCGACGATCGTCCCGACGGTGGACCCATCCCTCGACGTGAACGTGCTCAACGGCACGACGACGACCGGACTCGCGAAGACGGTGGCCGACAAGCTCACTGCCGCGGGATGGAAGGTCGGCTCGTACGCGAACGCGGACAACAGTGCCATCGCGGCGACGGTCGTGTACTTCGGGAAGCCGGCCGACCAGGCCGCCGCCCTCGGCGTCGCCCAGTCCCTCCCCGGTGCGACCATCCAGCAGAGCACGGCGTACGACGACACGGGCGCCGACATCACCGTCGTCATCGGAGCCAACTTCACCGGCTGACGCCCGCCACATTCGTGACGAATGTGCAGTCTGGTTGGGCTGGGGCGTCATTCGTGACGAATGTGCAGTCTGGCGTGGCTGGGGGCGACATTCGTGACGAAAGTGCACTCCGGCCGGGCTGGGGGCGTCATTCGTGACGAATGTGCAGTCTGGCGTGGCTGGGAGGGGTGATTCGTGACGAATGTGCACTCCGGCCGGGCTGGGGGCGTCATTCGTGACGAATGTGCACTCCGGCCGGGCTGGGGGCGTCATTCGTGACGAATGTGCAGCCTGGTTGGGCTGGGGGCGTCATTCGTGACGAATGTGCATTCCGGTTGGGCTGGGGGCGTCATTCGTGACGAATGTGCACTCTGGCCGGCGTGGGGGCGACATTCGTGACGAATCGGGGTGGCCGGCGGGGCGCGTTCGCGGCCGCGCATCCCCTTTGTTTCGTGCGTGTTTAACTTTCGACTCTTTTGGGAATCGATTCGCGAAAACACTGGTGACCCAGCGGATTACACGCATTAGGATCGGGATTCAACGTGCGACGCCGGATCGCGCGAGCGACACAGCAATGGGAGTAATGCATGGCGACTGGGACCGTGAAGTGGTTCAACGCTGAGAAGGGCTACGGCTTCATCACCGTCGAAGATGGGGGACAGGACGTTTTCGTTCATTACTCCGCGATCGACATGGCGGGATACAAGGTTCTCGAAGAGGGCCAGCAGGTCGTGTTCGAGGTCGGCTCCGGGCAAAAGGGCCCGCAGGCCGAATCGGTGCGGCTGGCCTGAGCAGCAGCGACATCCGAATGGCGAAGCGCCGTCCCGAAAGGGGCGGCGCTTCCGCGTTGCCGATCCGCTCGTCTTGCACTCGACCGGGTCGAGTGCCAGAATCGCTTTAGCACTCCATCTGATCGAGTGCTAATCACACGGAATCTTTCGCAGACGTCCGGGAGGGACGAGAAACACATGGCAAAGATCATTGCTTTCAACGAGGACGCGCGCCGCGGCCTCGAGCGCGGCCTGAACACCCTGGCCGACACGGTCAAGGTGACGCTGGGCCCGCGCGGCCGCAACGTCGTCCTCGAGAAGAAGTGGGGCGCCCCGACCATCACGAACGACGGCGTCTCCATCGCGAAGGAGATCGAGCTCGACGACCCGTACGAGAAGATCGGCGCGGAGCTCGTCAAGGAGGTCGCGAAGAAGACCGACGACGTCGCTGGCGACGGCACCACCACGGCGACCGTCCTCGCCCAGGCACTGGTCAAGGAGGGCCTGCGGAACGTTGCCGCCGGCGCCGACCCGATCACCCTGAAGCGCGGCATCGAGAAGGCCGTCGCGGCGGTCACCGAGGAGCTCATCGCCTCCGCCAAGGAGGTCGAGACCAAGGAGGAGATCGCGGCCACCGCCTCCATCTCCGCCGGCGACACCACCATCGGCGAGATCATCGCCGAGGCGATCGACAAGGTCGGCAAGGAGGGCGTCGTCACCGTCGAGGAGTCCAACACCTTCGGCACCGAGCTCGAGCTCACCGAGGGCATGCGCTTCGACAAGGGCTTCCTGTCGCAGTACTTCGTGACCGACCAGGACCGCCAGGAGGCGGTGTTCGAGGACCCGTACATCCTCATCGCCAACCAGAAGATCTCCAACATCAAGGACCTTCTGCCGATCGTCGACAAGGTGATCCAGGCGGGCAAGCAGCTCCTCATCATCGCTGAGGACGTCGACGGCGAGGCTCTGGCGACGCTGATCGTCAACAAGATCCGCGGCATCTTCAAGTCCGTCGCCGTCAAGGCTCCGGGCTTCGGCGACCGCCGCAAGGCCATGCTGCAGGACATCGCGATCCTCACCGGCGGCCAGGTCATCTCCGAGGAGGTCGGCCTCAAGCTCGAGAACGTCACCCTCGACCTGCTCGGTCAGGCCCGCAAGGTCGTCATCACCAAGGACGAGACCACGATCGTCGAGGGCGCGGGTGACCCCGAGGCCATCGCCGGTCGCGTGCAGCAGATCCGCAACGAGATCGAGTCGACCGACTCGGACTACGACCGCGAGAAGCTGCAGGAGCGCCTCGCCAAGCTCGCGGGCGGCGTCGCCGTCATCAAGGCGGGCGCGGCCACCGAGGTCGAGCTCAAGGAGCGCAAGCACCGCATCGAGGACGCCGTCCGCAACGCGAAGGCCGCCGTCGAGGAGGGCATCGTCGCCGGTGGTGGCGTGGCCCTCATCCAGGCCGGCAAGGTCGCCTTCGAGAAGTTGCAGCTGACCGGTGACGAGGCCACGGGCGCGAACATCGTCAAGGTCGCCATCGAGGCTCCGCTGAAGCAGATCGCGATCAACGCGGGCCTCGAGGCCGGCGTCGTCGTCGAGAAGGTCCGCAACCTCCCGGTCGGCCACGGCCTCAACGCCGCGACCGGCGAGTACGTCGACATGCTCGCCTCGGGCATCAACGACCCGGTGAAGGTCACCCGCTCCGCGCTGCAGAACGCTGCGTCGATCGCCGGGCTGTTCCTCACCACCGAGGCCGTCGTCGCCGACAAGCCGGAGAAGAACGCTGCTCCGGTCGGCGACCCGAGCGGCGGCATGGACTTCTGAGTCCAGACCACCTCTGAAGAGGGCGTCTCCTTCGGGAGGCGCCCTTTTCGCGTCCGCGGCCTGCTCCCGCTGCGCGGCAGCGCACGCGCCGGGCGGGATCTCACCCTCATCGAGTGGTCCCAACATGCCGCGTGGGCACGTGTCGTAACGGCGTGTTGGGACCACTCGATGCGCGGGGAGCGGGAGCGGGGAGCGGGGAGCGCGGAGCGGGGAGCAGGGGGGAGGGGTGGGGGCGGTCAGCGGCAGTTGGCGGCGGCTGTGGCGGGGTCGAAGGCGTAGAACGTGACCTCGTTGAGCATCGTGCGGTGCAGGTGGGCGCGATGCGCCGCCAGGTACGCGAAGACTTCCGGCGCGATCGGAGAACGCGCGGACTGCTTGGTGGCCACGGCGACGATGCAGTGGGCGTTCGGGTCGGTGGTCCATCGTCCGTGGATGGTCTCGTCGGGCTCCCAGGGCGCCACTCCGCTGACGAGGACCATGCCCCGGTCGATTCCGGCCTGGCGCAGGGTCTGGTCGACGCGTCCGAAGCCGGTGGGGCCGTCGTTCCACACGAGCGCGGAGGTGCCCGCCGCGGCGACCACGGCCAGGGCCGTCACAAGGATGCCGAGGCTGCGGAGGAGGACGGTCAGCCAGCGCCGAGGATCCGGACCCAGGAGCCAGGCGCAGCCGATCCCGGCGAGCAGACAGAGGGCCCACGACCAGGCGTAGTAGTACGAGGGCAGCGCGTTCTTCGCCACGAACAGGTAGAAGAACATCAGCGGCCCCAGCGCCAGCAGGAGGGAGACCACGAGGAAGCGGTGCCGCCGGTCGAACAGCGCCGCGACGCCCCCGAGGACGAACACGGCGATGGTCACCGGCCCGAAACCCTTCCACGCGAAGTACAGGTTCGCCCACCAGGGCGGATGCGCGGTCGCCATGCCGCCGAGGTCGATGAGGTGCCCGGTCGCGTTCTGTGCGACCTGGAACTGGAGGAGGTCGCGCACGCCGGTCACGATCCCGATCGGCAGGTAGACCACGAAGACGGTCGCCGCCAGCACGCCGATCGCCAGCGCGAGGGCGGCGAGCGACTCCTTCCAGCGGCGGCCGATGACGACGATCGCGAGGAACGCCGGGAACATGACGGCGGTCGTCGGCTTGCTCGTCACCGAGAGCCCGAAGCAGAACGCCGCGACCGCGATCCACAGCAGCGATCTGCCGCGATGCCATTGCCAGGCGGCCGCCATCGCGGCGATGGCGAAGAACACCATGACGGGGTCGAGCACGGCGAACCGGTCGAGGCGGAATTCGAACGTTCCGGCGATCCCGCGCGGCAGGAGCAGCCAGAATGCCGTCGGGAGGAGGGCGGGCATCCAGCCGAGCTCCGGCCGCAGCCAGAGGAAGACGATGACGCCGCCCACCACGGTGAGCGCTCCGACGAACAGTCGCGGCGCGAGCGGCCCCTCACCGAAGAGGAACTGTACGGCGCCGAACAGGTACTTCGCCGTGGGCGGCTGCTCGTGGTTGTACTGCAGCTGCCCCTGCAGGTAGAGGCGTCCGACGAGAACGTACTGCGGCTCGTCGGCGTTCGGTATCGCGGCCGCGATGTTCCAGAGCGACTGGTAGGCGCCCCAGACGAAAACCACGGCCAAGGCGAGCCAGCGGACGAGCGGCCGGTCGAGGAGAGCGACGGGACGACGATGGGATGCTGGCGCGGCCGCATCCTGACCTAAAGTGGTCGCCGTCATCCGCCCCCCTATCCATCGACCGGCGGAAGCCATTTTCACATACCGCAACGGGGCGCCCGCCGTGCTAGAGTCTGCGCCTTCCGGCCGACTTCGGCCGCCCTACGGCCGCCGGTCTGCGCCTTCCGGCCGGCTTCGGCCGCCTTACGGCCGCCGGTCTGCGCCTTCCGGCCACCGATCGCGCTAGGCGGTAACCGGCTTGGGGGCGGCAGCCGACCCGGCGAGCGGGAGGGACACCCGGAACGTCGCTCCACCGCCCGGCGTGTCCACGACCTCGACGGTGCCGCGGTGGGCCGTGACGATGGACGACACGATCGCAAGTCCCAGGCCGCTGCCGCCGGTCTCGCGGGCGCGGGAGGTGTCGGCGCGCCAGAAGCGCTGGAAGATCTTCTCGCGGATCTGCGGCGGGATGCCCTCGCCGTGGTCCCGCACCTCGAGCAGCGCCCGCTCGGTGCGGTGGTCGATCTGCACGGCGATCTCGATGGGGCTGCCTTCCGGCGTGTAGCGGAGGGCGTTGCCCATCAGGTTCGTGACGACCTGGCGGAGCTTGTTCTCCTCGGCCATGACGATCGCCGGCTCGGCCGGCGCGGGACGGCCGAGGACCACCTGTTCGGCCGTCGTGATCGTCAGGGTCTCGGTGTTCGGTCGCCGTCCCCGGTTGCCCCTGCGAAGGCGCGCCAGCGCGGAGCCGGCGAAAGCGATCGGACCCGTCGCGTTCGTCGGCCGGCCGGCGGAGCCGGGGTCGTCCGGCAGCTGCATCGGGACGGTGTCCAACCCGGGCTCGGAGACGTCGTCCCCGCCGGTGCCGATCGCCGTGGACCCGACGGCCTTCCCGGCGACGGCCTTCGACGCGCCCGCCTTCGACGCAGCCACCTTCGACGCGCCCGCCTTCGACACGCCCGCCTTCGACACGCCCGCCTTCGCCGGGACCGGCTTGGACACGGTCGTCCGGGAGGCCACGCGCTGGGCCGCCATCGACTGCGCAGCCGTCGCCGCGGGCGGAGCCGGCTCGGCCGCCACCGGCTCGGGCGTCAGCACGGTGACCACGCGACCGGGGGAGCCGGCCATCGCATCCATCGCCGCGTCCTGTGCGATCTTCACCAGATCCACGCGACTGACCTCGAGCGGCTTGGTCTCATCCAGACGGGCGAGCTCCAGCAGGTCCTCGACCAGGATGCCCATGCGGATGGCTTCCTTCTCGATCCGGTCCATCGCCTGGGCCACATCCTCGGGGGTCTGCAGGGCGCCCATCCGGTACAGCTCCGCGTAGCCGCGCAGCGAGACCAGCGGTGTGCGCAGTTCGTGGGAGGCGTCGCCGACGAACCGGCGCATCTGGTCGATGGTGCGCGCGCGGTCGCTGAACGCGCGGTCGATGCGGTTCAGCATGGTGTTGAGGGAGCGGTTCAGCCGCCCGACCTCGGTGTTCGGGGTGGCGCCGCCGAGGCGCTGGCTGAAGTCGCCGTCGGCGATCGCGGCGGCCGTCTGCTCCACCTCGCGCAGCGGCGCGAACGTCGTCGTGACGAGCATCCGGGTGAGGCCGGCCCCGACGACGATGACGATCACGCCGAAGAGGAGGAAGATCGCGAGGAAGCTCGCCATCACCGTGTCGATCTGCGAGGTCGAGGTCGCCACGATCGCCGTTCCGAGCTCGCCGTCCGGCCCCGCGAAGGTCACCGTCTGAGTGAGCGCGCGGTAGGTGGTGCGACCGTCGTTGCTCGGGAGGGTGTAGCCGCCGGCCGGCATCGCCTTGCCCTCCGGCACGGTCAGCGTGCGCGGGATGGCCGGACGGTGCGAGTACGGGATGTTGGTCCAGTTGTAGCGCACCAGCGTGCCGTTGGAGTCGTACAGCGCCGCGAAGTAGTCCGAGGGGCTCGCGTCGGTGGCGATCTTGTCGTTGTCCGACCCGCCGCCGTAGAGGTAGGTGTTCAGGTACGACGCGCCCGAGGCTGCGGCGAGCTGCGCATCCAACTGGTCCAGCAGCACCGGCTTCAGCATCGACATCGTGCCGATGCCCGTGACGAGCAGCCCGAGGGTCAGCATGAGCACGGTCACGCCCGTGATCTTCGTTCGCAGGGAGATCGCGTTCCAGCGGTCGAGCAGGCGTGAGTGCATCAGGTCGTCAGTCTATGCAGGGGATGCTGTGCCGGGCATGTGTAAGCCGTGCGCCGGACGGCGCACCTCAGGCCTTCGCGGCCTTGAGCATGTAGCCGAACCCGCGCTTGGTCTGGATGAGCGGCTCGCTGGAGTGCGCATCCACTTTGCGCCGCAGGTACGAGATGTACGACTCGACGATGCCCGCATCGCCGTTGAAGTCGTACTCCCAGACGTGGTCGAGGATCTGCGCCTTCGACAGCACGCGGTTGGGGTTGAGCATCAGGTAGCGCAGGAGCTTGAACTCGGTCGGCGAGAGCTCGATCGGGGTGTCTCCGACGAAGACCTCGTGGGTGTCCTGGTCCATGGTCAGCTCGCCGGCGCGGATGACCGCATCTTCGTCGGCCTGCATCGTGCGGCGCAGGATGGCCTTGATGCGCGCGACGATCTCGTCCAGGCTGAACGGCTTGGTGACGTAGTCGTCGCCGCCGACCGTGAGGCCGGTGATCTTGTCCTCGGTGTCGTCCTTCGCCGTGAGGAACAGGATGGGCGCGGTGTACCCGGCGCCGCGGAGGCGCTTGGTGACACCGAAGCCGTTCATGTCCGGCAGCATGACGTCGAGGATGATCAGGTCGGGCTCCTCTTCGAGGACCGCGGAGATGGCCTGAGCTCCGTTGCCGACCGCACGCACGGCGAAGCCGGCGAAACGGAGGCTGGTGGTGAGCAGGTCGCGGATGTTCGGCTCGTCGTCGACGATGAGAATGCGGGGTCCGGCGTTCATGGAGACAGTATCTGCGCGTGGGCTGAGTCTTCTCTGTGAGCCGTCGGTGCGCCGTAGGTGGGCGGTGGTGGCGTCCGCCGTGTGAAGAGTGGATGCTGATGTCATGTCGAAACCCACCGTCCTGATCGCCGGCGCCGGGCTCGCCGGAGCGACCGTCGCCACCGAACTGCGCGAACGCGGCTTCGATGGCCGCATCCTCCTGCTCGGAGCCGAGGAGCATGCACCGTACATCCGGCCGCCGCTCTCGAAGGAGTACCTGAAGGGCGACGCCCCGATCGAGGAGGGGGAAGTGCATCCCGCCGACTGGTACGCGGACAACGCGGTCGAGTTCCTTCCGGGGGTGGAGGCGGGGTCCTTCGACCCGGCCGCCCACGAGCTGTTCGTCTCGGACGGCGGACGCATCACCTACGACAGCCTCGTGCTCGCGACCGGCGCGAGCGCGCGTCCCCTCGGCGTGCCCGGCAGCGGCCACGGCGCGGTGTTCCCCCTGCGAACACGGGAGGACTCGAGCCGGCTGCGGGCGGCGCTCGAGGTCGGCGGACGGCGGGTCGTGCTGGCCGGCTCCGGCTGGATCGGGCTGGAGGTGGCGGCCGCCGCCCGCGGGTACGGCAACGAGGTCACGGTCATCGGGCACTCGGCCGTGCCGCTCAGCGGGGCGATCGGACGCGAGCTCGGCGGAGTGTTCGAACGGCTGCACCACGAGAACGAGGTCGTCTTCCACAACGCAGCGGAGGTGGTCGCGGTCGACGGCGGGGCCGAGCAGGCGGTCGTCCTGGGATCGGGGGAGCGGATCCCGGCGGATGTCGTGGTCGCCGGCGTCGGGGCGGTGCCGAACACGCGGGTCGCCGAGCGCTCGGGCGTCCGTCTGGGGAACGGCGTCCTCACGGACAAGGGGATGCGCACGAGCATCGAGGACGTCTACGCCGTCGGCGACCTGGCGGACGCGTTCCTGCCCGCCATCGGACGGCACCTCCGCAGCGAGCACTGGGCGAATGCGATCGCCAGCGGGAAGGTCGCCGCCCACGCCATCCTGGGCGACCGTGCGTCGTACGACGACATCCCGTACTTCTACTCGGACCAATACGATCTCGGCATGGAGTATTCGGGCTATGCGCCGCTCGCCGCCGGTGCGCAGGTGGTGTACCGGGGCGATGTCGATTCGCGCGAGTTCATCGCGTTCTGGGTGCGGAACGACCGCGTCGTCGCCGGCATGAACGTCAACGTGTGGGATGTGCAGGACGACATCCAGCGACTGATCCGGTCCGGTGAGCGGCTGGATGCGGACCGGCTCGCCGACGAGAGCGTCGACCTTGCCGCCCTCTGACGCGCACGCCACGCCGTACCTGCCCCCGCTGCGCGTCCCCGTGCGGCGGATCGGCGCCCGCACCTTCGACTTCTCGCGCCAGGTGGCGGTGATGGCCGTGGTGAACCGCACCCCCGACTCCTTCTACGACCAGGGCCGCACCTACGCGTTCGACCGCGCGGTGGACGCCTGTTTCGAGGCCGTCGCGCTCGGGGCGGACTGGGTGGACATCGGCGGAGCGCCGTTCGCACCGGGCGAGCCGGTGCCCGTGGAGGAGGAGCTGGAGCGCGTCGTGCCGGTCGTGGAGGCGCTGCGCGCCGGCTCCGACGTGGTGATCTCGGTGGACACGTTCCACTCCGCCGTCGCGCGGCACGCCATCGCGGCCGGAGCGACGGTCATCAACGACACGACCGGGCTCTCGGATCCGGACCTCGCACCGGTCGTCGCCGCCAGCGAGGCCACGCTGGTCATCACGCACAGCCTGGCCGAGCCGCGCCGCCCGTTCCCGCGGCCGCACTACGACGACGTCGTGGCCGACGTCGCCGCGTTCCTCCTCGACCGGGTGGAACGCGCGACCGCGGCGGGCGTTCCGGAGGAGCGCATCATCCTCGACCCCGGCCACGACCTCAACAAGAACACGCTGCACTCGCTGGAGCTGACGCGGCGGCTCGCCGAGATCGCCGACCTGGGGTTCCCGACGCTCGCCGCCGTCTCCAACAAGGACTTCATCGGCGAGACCCTCGACGCGCCGCGCACGGAGAGGCTGGAGGGGTCGCTCGCCGCCGCCGTCGTCAGCATCGTGAACGGCGCCAGGATCGTGCGGATGCACGACGTGCGCGCCTCGGTCGCCGCCGTGCGCATGACGGAGGCGATCCTGGGACTGCGCGAGCCCGCCTACCTGAAGCACAACCTGGGAGACGTGAATGACTGAGCCGGCCATCCACCGCTTGTCGCCCCTGCCCTCGCAGACCGGGCTCAGCGACGACGACATCGCCGCGCTCTACACCGAGGGTGCGGGCGAACCGTGGCTGCGCGTCAACTTCGTCAGCAGCGTGGATGGGGCGGCCACCCACCAGGGTCTGTCCGGCGGCCTCTCGAACGACGCGGACAGCCGGGTCTTCGCCCTGCTGCGGCGTCTCTGCGATGTCGTCCTGGTGGGAGCGGGAACCGTGCGGGCCGAAGGCTACGGGCCGATGCGCGTGGACCCGGTGTCGGAGCGGGCCCGCAGCGGGGCGGGCATGACGCCGAACCCGGTGTTCGCGATCGTGTCCGCTGCGCTCGACCTCGACCCGCGCAGCGGCATCTTCCGGGATGCGCCGGAGCGCCCGATCGTGCTGACCACCGAGCTGTCCCGGCCGGAGATGCGGGAGGCGCTCGCCGAGGTCGCCGATGTGGTCGTGTGCGGGCGGGACCGGGTGCAGGCCGACCGCGGGCTCGCGGTGCTCCACGAGCGGGGGCTCACGCGCATCCACTGCGAAGGCGGCCCGCACCTGTTCGCCGACCTGATCGCCGCACGCGTCGTGGACGAGCTGTGCCTGACGATCAGTCCCCAGCTGGAGGCCGGGACGGCGTCGCGCATCGCGATCGGCGCCGCACCCATCGTGCCGCTCGGGATGCGCCTGGCGCACACGCTGACGGGAGACGACACGCTGCTGCTGCGGTACGTCCGGAACTGAGGCGCGCGCCGGGGCTGCAACATTCGTCACGAATGTCAGCGTTCCATCGATGTAGCGCGACATTCGTCACGAATGTCAGCCTTCCATCGATGTAGCGCGACATTCGTCACGAAACGTGGCACAGCCGGGCGGACGGCCTACGCCGGCTGCAGCGCGTGCGCGTCGAGGATCGTGTACGAGTAGCCCTGCTCGGCCAGGAACCGCTGGCGGTTCTGCGCGAAGTCCTGGTCGACGGTGTCCCGCGCGACGAGCGTGTAGAAGTTGGCCGAGAGTCCCGACTCCTTGGGCCGCAGCAGGCGTCCGAGGCGCTGGGCCTCCTCCTGGCGGCTGCCGTACGAGCCGGACACCTGGATGGCGACCGTCGCCTCGGGCAGGTCGACCGAGAAGTTCGCGACCTTGCTGACGACGAGCAGCTTGGTGCGCCCGTCGCGGAACTCCTGGTAGAGCCGCTCGCGCTCATCCACGGGGGTCGCGCCGGTCAGCCGGGGCGCATCCAGAGCGTCGGCGAGCTCGTCGATCTGGTCGAGGTACTGGCCGATCACGAGGATGCGCTCGCCTTCGTGCCGCTCGACCAGCCGGCGGACGATGTCGAGTTTCGCCGGGGCGGTGGCCGCCAGACGGTACCGCTCGTCGTCGGGCGCGGCGGCGTAGCTGAGCCGCTCCGACGGCGGGAGGTCGATCCGCACCTCGTAGCAGGCGGCAGGGGAGATGAAGCCCTGGGCCTCGATCTCCTTCCACGGAGCGTCGAAGCGCTTGGGGCCGATCAGGCTGAACACGTCGCCCTCGCGGCCATCCTCCCGCACCAGCGTCGCCGTCAGTCCGAGCCGGCGTCGGGCCTGCAGCTCGGCGGTCAGCTTGAAGACGGGCGCGGGAAGCAGGTGCACCTCGTCGTAGACCACGAGGCCCCAGTCGAGCGCATCGAGGAGCGCCAGGTGCGCGTACTCGCCCTTCCGCTTCGCGGTGAGGATCTGGTAGGTCGCGATCGTGACCGGCTTGACCTCTTTGACCTGGCCGGAGTACTCGCCGATCTCCTCCGCGGTGAGCGTGGTGCGGCGCAGCAGTTCGTCCCGCCACTGCCGGGCGGACACGGTGTTCGTGACCAGGATGAGCGTGGTCGTCTTCGCGGTCGCCATCGCGCCCGCCCCGACGAGCGTCTTGCCGGCCCCGCAGGGCAGCACGACGACGCCGGAGCCCCCGTCGAAGAAGTTCGTGACCGCCTTGCGCTGGTAGTCGCGCAGCGCCCAGCCGTCCTCTTTCAGCCCGATCTCGTGCGGCGTGCCGGGTGTGTAGCCGGCCAGGTCCTCCGCCGGCCAGCCGAGCTTCACCAGCTCCTGCTTGAGCTGGCCGCGAGCCCACGCCTCGACGACGAACGTCTCGTCGTCGCGCCGCTGCAGCAGCAGGGGCGCGATGCGCTTCGCGCCGGCGACCTCGGTGAGGACGGCCAGGTCCGGGGACCGCAGCAGCAGCGTCCCCTCGTCGTCGCGCTCGATGACCAGCCGGCCGTAACGCGCTACGGTCTCCGTGACATCCACGGTGACGGTTTGCGGGATCGGGAACTTCGAGTACCGCTCCAGGGTGCCCAGCATGTCCTCGGCCGTGTGGCCGGCGGCCCGCGCATTCCACAGGCCGAGCCGAGTGATCCGGTACGTGTGGATGTGCTCGGGCGCCCGCTCCAGCTCGGCGAACACCGCGAGGTCGTGGCGGGCGTCCGAGGCGTCCGCGTGCGCGACCTCGAGGAGCACGGTGCGGTCGCTCTGGACGATCAGGGGGCCATCGGACATAGCTCACCAGCCTACGCCCTGCCCGTGTCCGCCCTCGCCGAGGGCGGGCCCGGGCGCGGGGGCGCCGGCGGGGGCGCCGGGGGCGCCGGGGGCGCTGGGGGGCGCGGGGACGGCGCGCAGCCTCCCGCGCGAACCCTCTTGGCGAAGTGCTCGAAGTTGCACCCGACACGCCGTGCGCGCCTGCACCTACGAGCACTTCGCGGAGGCACAGCCCCTCCCGCCGGCCATCGCGCTCCTCTCTGTCGCCGATCGGCGGAGCCGATCAGCGGATGC
>NZ_FOTM01000015.1:0-81359 GCF_900114565.1 Leifsonia sp. CL147 | reverse complement strand
CTGTCGCCGATCGGCGGAGCCGATCCGCGGAAGCCGATTCCGCCGAGGCCCTTTCCGCCGAAGTGCTCGAAGTTGCACCCGACACGCCGTGCGTGCCTGCAACGTCGAGCACTTCGCGGAGGCACCGCCCCGCTCCCGCGCGCTCCTCCCGTTCCTCCCTGTCCCCGATCCGCGGATGGCGACTCCGCCGGGGCCCCTTCCGCCGAGGTGCTCGAAGTTGCACCCGACGCGCCGTGCGGGCCTGCAACGTCGAGCACTTCGGCGGGAGGGCGCAGCCCGGGACGCGGCAACCGCGCGGCCCCCCGGACGCGCGACGGCTCAGGGCGCCGGGCGCACTCCGCGGATGCTCGACAGCGGGAGGGTGCGCTCGATGTCCGCCGCGCGGTCGCGGCCGCGCAGCCGTCCGCCGCCGACACCCGTCGGCTCCAGGAGGTAGTCGACCACCTGGCCGTCGGGCATCGCCACCTCCACGATGACGGTCTGCCGGGCGCGAACGGCCGCGTCCAGCTGCCGGGCCAGCCAGCGCTCGCCGGTGCCGTCCACGGCCGCGGACTCCGCCTCCCGCAGCCGCATCACCAGCTCGGCGTCGCGGTCGGGCTCCTTCGCGGCGGCGGGATGCGCGACCCGCTGCCGTCGCAGGGTCACCTCGTTCCCCTCCGCGTCCTCCGCCACGACGGGATACCGCGCGTCACTGATCGCCCAGAACACCACGTCGCGGGGGAAGCGGCTGATCAGCTCCCCGTGGCCGGACAGCGCGAACCGCAGGGAGGCGAGCGCCTGGTCGACCTGGATGGTCCGCAGCAGGGTCGCATCCTCCGACCGCACCGCGGCGTGCGCACCCTCTCCGACCACCGCGCGGACGCGCACCCTGCCGTGGCGCTCGGCGGCGTCCGCGATGAGGTAGTCGAGCGGCTGCGGGAGGCCGGTGAGCGAGATCTCGGACAGGAACTCCCGGATGCCCTCCGCCGTCTCTCCCGCGGTGAGCGCCCGATCCACCGACGCGGCCGAGAGCCGGAACGTGGATGCGAGCGCCCGCGACTCCAGGTCGGCGATCGCGCGCAGCCGTCCCTCGATCTCGGGAGCGAGCGGCCCGGGCGAGACGATCGTCAAGTCGTGCTGCAGGTACACCCGGTCCACCTCGGCCGGGAACAGTGCGGTGATGGTGGCCGTCGCCGCGTCGGGGCCGGCCTCCACGAGTGCGGTTCCGGCAGAGGACGGCGCCTGATGCGCCGTCACGCCGAGCCACTCCGCGAGGCGCGTGTGCGCATCCACTCGGTCCTGCGCCTCCTCGATGGCGGCGGGATGCAGCCAGGCGACGTGCTCGCGGAGGCTCTCACCCCAGGCGGCCCGGCTGCGCAGGGCGAGCAGCGTGCGCACGTCGTCGGGGACGGCGTCCAGCCAGGCGGCGGCGAGGTCGCGCCAGCGGGCGGAGGTCGGAGAGTGCGACCAGGATGCGGCGCTCTCGGTGGGCAGCCACATCCCGTCGTCGACGGCCACCAGTCCGGCGCTCGCGGCGGCGGAGAGGGCGACGGGGACGAGGTCGGCATCCACGGCGAGTGCCTGCGCGAGGCGTTTCACGGCCGGGAGGGCCAGGCCGCCCTTCTGCAGGCGCCGTGCGCCTTCGCGGCCGAGCTCTGCGACGAGTTCGGACACGGCTGCGACCGCCTCGAACGCGCGCTCGGCGGCGAGACGGTCGGTGAAGCGGCCCTCGGTGTCCGGGACGGGCGCCAGCGCGGCCGGCGGGGGAGTGCGGAGCAGCTCGTCGGGAGACGGCAGCCCCATCGCCGGCCAGGCGGCGAGCTGGGCGGTCACGGGCTCGTACCCGGCGAAGCGCGTTGCGGTCGTGCCGTGCGCGGTGGCGCCATCCCCGTTCGCGGCGTCCGCCTCCTCCACGGGATGGACGAGCAGCAGCCCCGCCAGCTCATCCAACGACGCGGAGATGGTCGCCCCCGAACTCCCCGCGGTGGCCGGCTGCCCGGCCAGCCGCCGCGAGACCTCGGCCGCCGTCAGCGGCGCCTCGGCGCGCGCCAGGACGACCAGGATGGCGAGCCGGAAGCGGTCGAGGGGTGCGAGCGCGCGCTGCAGCGAGTCCGCATCCAGCAGGGCCTCGCCGAGGTCGAAGTAGTCGGCGACGCCCTGTCGCCGATAGGTGCGGTGGTGCAGGGCGGCGACGAGCGCGTCGTCGTCCATCCCCCGGAGTCGCGCTGCGAGAGCGAGCGTGGTCGTCATCGCGCGGCCGCCGGCCGACGCCGCTAGCGCCGACCCGTGTTGTCGCCGGGCCGTCCGGTGCCGTTTCCGCCCGCCGCGTTCGCGGCCCGGTTGCGTCGCGCGCTCACGATGAGCAGGACGATGATCAGCACGAAGGCGATCGGCAGCGCTCCGTACGGCAGCAGGAACACGGCAGGCCAGATGCCCTGCCCCGATCCCTGGGCGGCGAACTGCCCCGCCGCGGTGCCGATGAGGATGGCCGCGATGCAGACCAGGGAGAGGATAACGAGCGCGGCGATGATGTACGCGAGGATGCGCTGGAGCCGGGATGCCGGCGGAGGGGTCTGCTGGGTCACGAAATCAAGGATAATTGAGGACGGTCATCCGATCCCCCATGCGAAGTGAGGTTCCCATGCCAACCGGCAAGGTCAAGTTCTACGACGAGGAGAAAGGCTTCGGCTTCATCAGCTCTGATGACGGCCAGGAAGTCTTCCTGCACGCCTCGGCCCTCCCCGCTGGTGCGGTCGTGAAGGCGGGGTCGCGCCTCGAGTTCGGCATCGCCGACGGAAAGCGCGGCGCGCAGGCGCTGTCCGTGCGCGTCCTGGAGGCTCCGCCGAGCCTGGCGAAGATGAAGCGCAAGTCCGCGGACGACATGGCGATCATCGTCGAAGACCTGGTGAAGCTGCTCGACGGCATCGGCTCCAATCTGCGCCGCGGCAAGTACCCGGACAAGGCGCACGGCGCGAAGATCGCCGCCGTGCTGCGCAAGGTCGCGGACGATCTGGATGCCTGAGCTCGGGGACGACGCGACCCCGGCCGTGCAGGCCGACCCGGAGCTGATCGCCGCGGTTCCGCTCGCCCGCGGTGCTCTCGCGGAGATCACTCCGGAGTCGACCATCGGCGAGCCCCTCGGCTACGAGGTCGAGGAGTCCGGCGCCGTCTCCCTGTTCTTCGAGTGCCGCGTCCCCGGCTATCCGGGCTGGCACTGGACCGTGACGGTCGGCCGCGCCGGAGACGACGCCGAGCCGACGGTGCTGGAGGCCGAGCTGATGCCCGGCGACGGGGCGCTGCTCGCTCCCGACTGGGTGCCGTGGTCGGATCGCCTGGCCGACTACCAGGCCGCCCAGGAGGCGCACGCGGTTCCGGGCGCCGAAGGCGATGACGACGACGACGACGAAGACGAGGACGAGGACGACGGGTTCGACGACTCCGAGGACGACCGCGACGTGCACGACCTGCACGACGACGGTGATCTGGATGGGGTCGACATCGACAGCGTGGACGTCGGCTTCGACGAGGCGACGGACATCGACGCCGGCCTCGACCTCGAGGCGGAGGAGGCTGCGGCGCTCGCCGCTCCGGCCGACGAGGACGCCCCCGACGAGGACGCCGCCGACGAGGATGCACCCGACGAGGACGCACCCGACGAGGACGCTGCCGACGAGAACGCGCCCGGCTCCCGCCGCAGGTCAGCGGCGCCGCGTCACCGTCAGGTAGCCGAGCCCGAGGACTCCGAGGACGAGTCCGACGACGATGGTTCCGACCCAGGTGCCCCGGTCGCTGACGCCGAGCGGGATGCCGACGATCACGACGACGACGAGGGCGAACAGCCAGAGCGCTAGCCCGACGACGACGGCCCGCCGGTCATCCGTCTTCACGGGGACCGGGTCGGGCCGACGTTCGGCGTCGCGGAGCCAGAGCCGCATCGCGCTCGCTCAGCCCAGCCGTTCGACCACGTACTCGATGCAGCCGATCAGCGCGCGCACATCCGCCGGCTCGATGGCCGTGAACGTGGCGACGCGCAGCTGGTTGCGGCCGAGCTTCCGGTACGGCTCCGTGTCGACGATGCCGTTCGCGCGCAACGTCTTGGCGATCGCTGCGGCGTCGATCCGCTCGTCGAAGTCGATCGTGACGACGACCTGCGAACGGTGCGACGGGTCCGCGACGAACGGCGTCGCGTAGTCCACGCTGTCCGCCCAGGAGTACAGCGCGCCGGACGACTCGCGCGTGCGCGCATCCGCCCAGGAGAGGCCGCCGTTGCCGTTCATCCACTCGAGCTGGTTCTCCAGGAGCACCAGAGTCGCGATCGCCGGGGTGTTCAGCGTCTGGTTGAGGCGGGAGTTGTCGACGGCGTTCTTCAGGCTCAGGAACTCCGGGATGTAGCGTCCGCTCGCCGCGATGCGCTCGACCCGCTCGAGGGCGGCGGGGGAGAACAGGGCGAGCCAGAGCCCGCCGTCCGAGGCGAAGTTCTTCTGCGGGGCGAAGTAGTACACATCCGCTTCGCTCACGTCGAGGTCGACGCCTCCGGCGGCGCTCGTGGCGTCGATGACGGTCAGTGCGCCCTCGTCGCCCTGGACGCGGCGGACAGGAGCCATGACGCCGGTCGAGGTCTCGTTGTGCGGCCATGCGTACAGGTCGAGGCCGGCGACGACCTCCACCTCGCTGCGCGATCCGCCCGGCGCTTCGAGCACGTGGGGCGCTTCGAGCCACGGCGTCGCCGCCGCCTTGGCGAACTTGCCGCCGAACTCGCCGAAGACGAGGTTCTCGCTGCGCTTCTCGATCAGACCGAACGCTGCGGCATCCCAGAAGGCCGTCGAGCCGCCGTTGCCGATGACGACCTCGTAGCCGTCGGGGATGCGGAACAGCTCACCCAGCCCCTCGCGAACGCGTCCCACCAGGTTCTTGACCGGCGCCTGCCGATGGGAGGTGCCGAGCAGTTCCGCGCCGGGCCCGGCGAGGGAGGCGACCTGCTCGGTGCGGACCTTGGAGGGTCCGCATCCGAATCGGCCGTCGGCGGGCAGCAGGTCAGAGGGAATAGTGGTCTCCGGCATAACTGAAGTGTATTGGCTGTTGCACCATCCCAGCGGCGCATGACGGCGCGACGGCCAGGGGATGCGGCCAGGCCCGCACCCGCCTGTCGGCCGCAGGAAGTAGGCTGACATCCGGCATTCGCGCGCCGCATCACGGAGGGGTACATGACCGATCTCATCGATACGACAGAGATGTACCTCCGCACCATTCTGGAGCTGGAGGAGGACAACATCGTCCCCCTGCGCGCGCGCATCTCGGAGCGTCTCGGCCACTCCGGTCCGACCGTCTCTCAGACCGTCGGCCGGATGGAGCGCGACGGCCTCGTCGTGGTCTCCGGCGACCGGCATCTCGAACTGACCGACGAGGGCCGCCGCAAGGCCGTGCACGTGATGCGCAAGCACCGCCTCGCGGAGCGCCTGCTGAGCGACGTGATCGAGCTCGAGTGGGAGTACGTGCACGAAGAGGCGTGCCGCTGGGAGCACGTGATGAGCGAGCAGGTCGAGCGCAAGCTGCTGACCATGCTCGGGCACCCGACCGAGTCGCCGTACGGCAATCCGATCCCCGGTTTGAGCGAGCTGGGCGCGCCCGACTCCTCCATATCCACTGAGAGCCTCGTCAACCTGGTCGATGTCGTGCGCGGCAACGATTCGGGCGTGACGGCCAAGATCCGGCGCCTCGGGGAGCCGGCCCAGGTCGACCCCGAGCTGCTCCTCCAGCTCAAGCAGGCGGGCGTTTTTCCCGGCTCGACCGGCACTTTCTCTCCGGCCGGATCGTACGTCGCGGTGCAGATCGACGGGTTCGACGCAGGCCTCGAACTGCCCAACGAGCTCGCCGCGCATATCTTCGTCGACGCCTGAGTCCCGTTACCGATTCGTTAAAAAACCCGCCAAAAGATGTGACAAACGACATATCGTCCCGTAGTCTCTTACGAGTCCGAACGGGTCAGAAGCCGGCCCACAGGACCCCGGATCGGGACGCTCCACCCCCCTGAACCCGTCTCCCGATCCGTGACACCGAAGCCCACTCGCTACGGACGGGGGCAGCTCCCTAGTGCTGCTGGAGCGTTGGAGGTCACACTTTGGCAGACTCGAGCACGTCCGGTCCCACCCAGGACCGGACAAACCCGGACCAGAGCACCACAGACTCACGCAGCACCACCGGAATCGTCCCCATCTCCCGCCGCAACTCCCGTGCGGCACGCGAGGCGACCACGTCGTCCCGGCCGGCAGGGTCGCCGGCTCGCACGACATCCACCGGCCCCATCGCCACGCAGGCGAAGAAGAAGCGCCGCGGCGGCTGGATTCTGAACGCCGGCGCCATCACGGTCGCCGCCGGAATCATCGCCACCATGGCCATCCCCGCCTTCGCCTTCAACCCGAACGGCACCGATAGTGCGGCCTTCGGCCCGAGCGCCGTCGACTCCATGAAGAAGGCCCAGTCGCAGACCGTCGAGGTCGGGGGAGTCGCCACCGAGGCCGTCAGCCGCGACACCGCATCCGCGACGAGCGAGCAGCAGCTGAACGCGCAGAAGGCCGCCGCCGCGGCCGCTGCCGCCGCAGAAGCGGCCCGTGCGCAGGCCGCCATCGAACTGACCAACTACGCCAAGGCCTCCACCGGCCCCTCTGTCTCCGACTTCCTGGCCAACCCGCCCTACCCGAGCTTCAGCCTCGCGCAGGTCTTCTCGGTGGCCCAGCAGTACATCGGCACCCCGTACGTCTACGGCGGCGCGAGCCCGGCCGGCATGGACTGCTCCGGCTACGTCATGTACGTGTACGCCCAGTTCGGCATCAACCTGCCGCACTCCGTGTCCGGCCAGGCGGCGATGGGCAAGCGCATCTCGATCGCCGACGCCCAACCCGGCGACGTCGTCATCATGTCCGGCCACGACGGCTTCTACGCCGGCAACGGCAACATCATGGATGCGCCCGACTCCGGCCGCTCCATCTCCATCCGCCCGATCTGGACGAGCGACTTCTACATCGTCCGTCTCGGGATCTGACACCCCCGATCCGTCTCGCTCGCGAGCATCCACTCGGTTTCGGATCGGTAAACACTCCGCACCACAGCACCGGATCGGCGCGCCACGAATAGGTGGCGCGCCGATTCTGGGTTAGCCTGTCGTTCTGACACTGCGTCATGCAGTCGCAGAATCGGAGGATCCGATGGCCGGAACACGTTCCGCCGGGCCGCTCAGTGCGACCGGGTGGGACGAGCGCGGCCTTCTGGCAGGATCGAGCGTTCCGCTCTCCCGCTGGGGCGACTTCCTCGCCTGCCGCCACCACGTCGAGGCCTGCCACCGCCACCATGTGGTGTGCCACCACCATGCCGCCTCCACCTTGGGCGCTGTCCGCACGGACAGTGCCCATTTTGTTTGTATGCGCGGCGTTTACCCGCGCGCTGCTCGCGGCGTTCGCCCGGACATCCCTTTCGCTACCCAGGAAGGCCGCAGATGAAGACTCTGGTTCTCAACGCCAGCTACGAGCCGCTCGGCGTGATCGCCACGCGACGTGCGGTCCTTCTCGTGCTGAGCGGGAAGGCCTCGACCATCGCCGGGAGCGGGGCGAAGCTGCACAGCCGCTCCCTGGTCCTGGATGCGCCGAGCGTCGTCCTCCTGAACCAGTTCATCAAGGTGCCGCACCGCCGCATCCCGCTCACCCGCAAATCCGCACTGGAACGGTACGGCCACGTGTGCGCCTACTGCGGCAAGTACGGCGACACGCTCGACCACGTCATCCCGCGCGCCCGCGGTGGCACGCACACCTGGGACAACGTCGTCATCGCCTGCTTCCGCTGCAACAACGTCAAGTCGGACCGCCTCCTCGCCGACCTCGGCTGGAAGCTGCCCTTCGAGCTGAAGGAGCCGCACCTCAACATGGCGTCCCTGATCAGCATGCGCTGGAACGACCCCAACTGGGAGGAGTTCACCGAGCCCTGGCGCCGCCACGAGCTGCAACTCGCCGGCTGAGGCGCCGCGCGGTCGCGCCGCGCTCGCGCGCTCGCCCGCTCTCGCTGCCTCCGACGCGCGCCCGGGCAGCCGACATTCGTCACGAATGTGCACTCTGGCGCCGTCTAAGTGAACATTCGTGAGGAATGTCCGCCGGGACGTTGGCCCGCCGTAGATAACATTCGTCACGAATGTGCACTCTGGCGCCGCCTAAGTGAACATTCGTGAGGAATGTCCGCCGGGACGGGGGCCTCAGCGCGGGGAACGACCGAAGCGGGAGGTCCCGAGGGAGCCTCCCGTTCGGCGGCCGGGTGCCCGGCAGCGGTGACACCCGGTCAGCCTGCGGTGACCTTGCGTCGGTAGCTCGCGATGGCGAAGCCGTAGGCGACGACGAGGATGCCGACGAGCCAGGCGAGCGCGATCCAGATGTCCCCACCCACCGGCTGCTGCTCGAACAGTGCCCGGATGGTGTTGACGATGGAGGTGACCGGCTGGTTCTCGGCGAACCAGGCCACCGGTCCCGGCATCGACTGCGTCGGTACGAACGCCGAACTGATGAAGGGCAGGAAGATGAGGGGGTAGCTGAACGCGCTCGCCCCATCCACTGTCTTCGCCGAGAGTCCGGCGATCACGGCCAGCCAGGTGAGGGCGAGCGTGAACAGGACCAGGATGCCCGCCACCGCGAGCCATGCTCCGACCGACGCTCCCGTGCGGAAGCCCATGATGAGCGCGACACCGACGACGATCACGACCGAGACCACGTTCGCGATCACCGAGGTGAGCACGTGTCCCCAGAGCACGCTCGAGCGCGCGATCGGCATGGACTGGAACCGTTCGAAGATCCCGCCCTGCAGGTCGAGGAACAGCCGGTACGAGGTGTACGCGACGCCCGACGCGATCGTGATCAGCAGGATCCCGGGCAGCAGGTAGTTGACGTACGAGCTGCTGGATCCGGTGTGGATGGCGCCCCCGAGCACGTACACGAACAGCAGCATCAGGGCGACCGGGGTGACCGCGGTGGTGATGATCGTGTCCGGGCTGCGCAGGATGTGGCGGAGCGAACGACCGGTGAGCACACCGGTGTCAGCGAGAACGTTGGTAGTCATCGTGCTTCCTTTCCGGAGGGGACGGCGCGCTCGGCGCGGTACTCGTTCGTTGCCTCTTCGGCGGTTGCGGCGGTTGCGGCGGCATCGCCGACCTCGGCGGTTTCGCCAGCCCCGCCGGCGTCACCGGCCTCCCCGACCTCGCCGGCCCCGCCGACCAGCGCGAGGAACACCTCCTCGAGCGTCGGCTGCTTCTCGACGTACTCGACCTTCGCGGCCGGCAGCAGGCTCTTGAGCTCGTCGAGCGTGCCGTTCTGGATGATCGTCCCCTTGTGGAGGATGGCGATCCGGTCGGCGAGCTGCTCCGCCTCATCCAGGTACTGCGTAGTGAGCAGCACCGTGGTGCCCTGCCCGGCGAGGCGCTTGACCGTGTCCCACACCTCGATCCGCGCCTGCGGGTCGAGGCCCGTGGTCGGCTCGTCGAGGAAGATGACCGGCGGGTCGCCGATCAGGCTCATCGCGATGTCGAGCCGGCGCCGCATCCCGCCGGAGTAGGTGGACGCCTTGCGCTTGCCGGCGTCCGTCAGCGAGAAGCGCGCGAGCAGGTCGTCCGCGATCGCGCCCGGGTTCTTCAGGTGCCGGAGCTTGGCGACCAGGATGAGGTTCTCGCGTCCCGTGAGCACCTCATCCACTGCGGCGAACTGCCCGGTCAGGCTGATCGCCGCGCGCACATCGCCCGGCTTCTCGGCCACGTCGAGGCCGTGCACGGTGGCCGTGCCCGCATCCGCTCGCAGCAGCGTGGTCAGGATGCGGACCAGGGTCGTCTTGCCGGCCCCGTTCGACCCGAGCAGGGCGAAGATGCTGCCCGCCTCCACGTCGAAGTCCACTCCGCGGAGCACCTCGACATCCGTGAACGACTTCTGGATGCCGCGGACGCTGATCGCCGCGGTGCTCGTCGCGGTTTCCGTCATCGTCGCGCTCATTGGTTCTCCTCCTTCTCCGCCTCCTGGACCGCCTTGGTGAGGCGTGCCCGCTCCTTGTCGATCCACTGCGTGCCGCCGTAGGACTGGGTGAACGTCTCGGCGAAGCCCACCGGGTCGTCCCCGACGATCGCGCTGATCGGCGTCCCGTCGACGGCCGCGCGCTCCCACAGATCGGCGAAGTCGCCGAGCATCAGGATGAGCGTGTCCCCGTCGGTCAGGCCGCCGTAGTACATGAAGTAGCGCTCGAACGCCTTCGCGGCGCCGCGGTACGGCTCAGGCAGAGCCTCCAGGCGGGCCTTGTACTGCCGGTACTGCTTCTTCTGCTCGAGGGAGCCCGTGAGCGCCTCGATCCACTTCGCTGCCATGGTCAGTCGTCCCCTTCGCGGAGCTGTGCAATACGTTCTGTGAGGAAGCCCCACGTCCTCCAGAACTCTTCGAGGTAGTCACGACCCCGGGCGTTGAGGGAGTACACCTTGCGCGGAGGTCCCTTCTCGGATGGCACCTTCTCGACATCCACGAGCCCTCGCTGCTCGACGCGCACCAGGAGGGCGTAGATCGTGCCCTCAGCGATGTCGGCGAACCCCTGGTCGCGCAGCCACGCCGTGATCTCGTACCCGTAGGCCGGCCGGCGCGCCAGGATGGCGAGGACGATGCCCTCCAGCGTCCCCTTGAGCATCTCGGTCTCCTGCTTGCCCATGGGACCCTCCCAGCTAGTCAGTGTTGCTGATTACCGGTACATAGTAAGCATGAGTACCGGTAGATAGCAAGACTGAATAGTGGAGTTTTTTGCGGGGTGGAGGGGAGGGGTTCTGTAGACTCGGTGGGCCAGCCTCTGTAGCTCAATGGAAGAGCAGTTCCGTCCTAAGGAAACGGTTGGGGGTTCGAGTCCCTCCAGGGGCACTTTCTGGGTGTTGCAAAAGTGCTGGTCAGGGTGCAAATTTGCGCACTTGATAACACTCGCTTTTCACGATTTGCCCACAATTTGCCCACAGGGTCGTCGAAAAACTCTAAAAAACTCTAAGGCTGCGCTGTGACGGCGGTCCCTGGGTTGGGAGCCCTCCGATCACCGCGGGGAAATCAGGGAGACGGTCTCGAGCGTTCCTGTATCAGAACAGCCCAGTCGCGCCTGGCCGGAGTCGGAATGCGAATCCAAAAAGGAGTGGGCCAATGATGCGGCCTGCGATGACGAGCCCGAACAGCGGTGCGGAGTCCAAGGCGCGTGCAAAGGGAAGGGCGAGCAGACATGGATGCTGAGAAGATTGCGACACGCCTCCATCGGCATCTCGGCATGATTGTGCGCAACAGCCGGAGTGGTCGCCACCTACAGTCGGCAGCAAGTTTTCCAGCCTGCGCCAGCAGTAACCAGCCGACGTTGCCTAGGGCGATCAAGCCTCCGGCTGCGAAGAGTGCGGCTATCCCGGCCGTGAGGTACTTCTCCGCAGCCCGTGCTGTGAGATCCCGGTAAGCGAGGTACCCGAAGGCTGAAAGTGCAACCGCCCCCATCGAGTCCACACTCACCTCGAGCACGTGTACGCGAAGCTCGGCGCGCACGACCGGGTGACAGCCCTCGGTATCGCGCGAGGGCACGGGCTCCTCAGCCGAGTTCGACTACGTGGTCCTGGACCCGATCGCTCCGGCATACGCGACCGCCACGATCACCGCAGCGAGAACCGCAAGCCCCGTCGCCGTCCACCCGACGATGACGGCGGTCAGCGCCATGCCCCGGCCGGACTCTCCGGTACGCCGGATTTGGGAGAGCGCGACATGGCCGAGGATGAGGCCGACAACGGAGCTGAACCAGACGACGATGACAGACGCGAGCGCCAGCCCGTTCTGGTTCGGTAGCGCGCCGGCGTCCGTCCCCTCGGTTACACGTGACCGGCTGAGCCCAAGGACGAACGCGACGATAGCCGGGGCGAGGCAGGCGATGAGGAAGATGCCGACGCCGGAGATGGTCAGTGAACCGTTTCCTTCTGGCGGTCTCATGATGAACAGGGCCGCCGCGGTGAGCGCGAGAGCCACCGCAGCCCAGATGATCCCGCCCCTGCGGCGCCGGCGGATGGAGAGCACAAGACCGGCGATACCGAGGCTGCCGGAGAGTACGAGGATGATCGACCCGACAGCGGGGTAGAGGGTGAAATCAGGGCCCATGGTCAGTGTCCCGTTTTACCGCAGCGCCTGTACGCCGGTGACGACCCACACAACCGCGAGGACGGTGAGGAAGATCTCCGCGTACCCGATGAGGAGCGCGGCGAGAGCGATTCTGTCGCCGCGGCCGCCGTCGCGGAGGATCTGGTTCCGGGCGACGTGACCGAGCGCGATAGCGACGACAGCGAAGCCGAGGCACCCGGCGACCAAGGCGATGACCGCGAGGACGCTCGTCGACTCCGAGGTCGCTGTGCCGACAGGTTTTGTCCGCTCGCGCAGCGGTTGAGCCGCCAGGCCGATGAAGATCGCGGCGAGGGAGAGTCCGACACCGGCGTAGACGACCATGAGGTTGCCGACGGCGATGCCGATTCCGGCAGAGATGACCATGAAGCCGAGACTGGAGCTGGCGTAGACGGCCGGGTTCAACTCCGCAATCGGCACCCGGAGCTGCGTCTTCGTGGCCGGGGCTGTGGGATTGAGTGTCGTCACAGGGTGCTCGCTTTCATGAAGGGTTCAGGGACGCCGCGCCGACGATGCCGGCGATAACGATGACGGGGACGACCGCGGTGGGGCACATAGCCGAGGCCGTTGATGGGTGGCGTGCTGCCACGGGGTCAGGGTCTTTCTCTGGCGGGCACCGGAGGGCTGCGGCGGCCGGACCGCTAGCCCTCCGGTGTATTGGGGCTACCGTCCCGGCCAGGAGCTGGGCGCGTAGGACCAGCCGAGGTAGGTGCTCGCTGCTCTCGCCTTCAGCCCAACGATTTGCACGGTGCCGCCGGCTCCGAGGACGCCTCCGGAGACATATTGGCCGTTTCCGAGCGACAACTCGACGTGACCGTTCCCGTGGTCGTAGGCGTAGTCCGATGAGAACACGAGTGCTCCGGCAGGGATTCCGGTGGAGTTGTAGTGCATCATTCCGGCCGCGCGGAGGGCGTAGAAGGCAGCCCATGGGTTGAGGTACTTGTAGCGGGTGCCGTAAGCGGCCTCGACGAATACTTCGCATTGGCTGGGGTATGCGTTCGAGTGGAGCATGCTGAGGGCCCAGTTGACGGCTCGCTGCTCCCTGCTAGCTGTCGGTGGCGGCGCAGGCGTCGCGCAGGGCCCGGTGATCGGGTTGTCGCTTCCGGTGTTGATGTCGACATCGGCGACCCAGTAGCCGTCGCTGGCTTTGTACCAGAGGCTGTCGTAGCCTCCGTTCGGGAGCCACGGGCTGTAGTAGCCCTTGACCGACTGCCCGTACTTGTAGCAGGCGAGGGCGAGGACTGAACCTTTGCCGTACCAGCCAGCCTGGGTGGTGTTCAGGGTCGCGTCGGTCATGCGTTGGGTAGTCGCCATGACGGTTCCGGTGGGTGTGGCGTCAGCGGCGCTGACGGTGACCAGAGTGGTGCCGAGTGTTGCGATGACGACCGCGACGAATGCGCTGAGCACGCGTTTCCGACGCGGGCGAGGACGGTGGGGCATAGTTCCTCCTGACGGTATCGACTTCCGGCTGAGCTATCCTCACTAGTTTCGAAAGTGATATGCGCGGCTGTCAACGAAATCTGACACGAGCGGCGCACCGGAAACGACCGATCCGTAAAGCTCGGTCGAAACCGGGCAGACGAAACCGCGCCCACTGAGAGGCCTTCGCCGACGCCGACGCCCGGCTCGAGCAGCAGACATGACCAGGTGAACAGACTACGAAGCCGGGGCGACTCTACGGTCTACACCCACCCGTACTGCGCATGGTGTACGACGACATGGAGGCCGTCGTCGTTCAGGCCAGCGAGGATCGCGTCGATGGCGTCGCGGGTGCGGGTGCGGTGCGGTTCGACCATGCGTCCGTGCGGCACCGGCTGGTCGAAGTACTCGTCCATGATGAGCTCGTCGTAGTCGCCGGTCAGCTTTGCTGACGGTGATGTTGAGGGTGTCCGCGTCGCCGACGCGGCGGACGAGGTACCAGTGACTCGGGCGGTGGTCGGTGAACCCGAGCGCCCGCATCGCCTCGTCGTCGAGGACTGGGGTGTTCCCATCCGCCTTCAGAGGCGGACCTGACGGATGCTGCCGACGGTCATGGTGAGCTCGACGGTGGGCCCGTCGCCAGTCTCGGCGACAACCTCGACGACGTCACCACTCGCCTGGGTCTCGATGACGGAGAACCCGCCGTCACCGTCGCGATCGCGCCGGTGGACTTCACACGGACGAGGTCGCCAGCCTCGAACTGGGCAGTAGTCATTGGGTCGCTTCGCTTCCTTGATAGGGGAGTGGGAGTGGTCTGCTCCACCTATGCGCAGCGTCAGCGTCCCGCTGCGGCCATCCAGCGCGCGTTCGGTCAGGTGCAGATGGGGTCGCCGAGGCTGATGGTCTGGCTGCCGACGGTGATGCTGCCGACGGCACACAACCTCGTCTGTGGTGACGGACGGACGATCAACGTGGTGTACGCGCCTTGCACGCCCGGCTCGGTGGCATCCTGCCGGTCCGGACCCTTCGGGGCGGTCTCGGGGTAGATGGACACCGTGACCTCGTTGCCGTTCTCGAGCCCGTCATACCGGGCGATACGGGCCCAACCGGCGTAGCACTTGTTCGACCAGATGATCTGGATGCGTGTGTTGTGCGGGCGGTCTTCGGACGCGGAGACTTTCGCGTCATTCACGCACGGGGTCATCGCCGGGTCCACACCGGTTCGGACCTGGATCTGCGCGTGCGGGTTCACAGGGCCGGCGGCCGCGAGTTCTTTCTTCAACGTCGTCACCTGCGCCTGCATCACATCCGTTGTGACGACGTTGCTCGTCCCAGCCCCCAAAGCGAATCCGGCCAAGCCGATGACTGCGGCGACCACCCAATGCACGTGACGGCTCTTCCGGACCACCGCCGGCGGTTCCTCGCCCTCCGGTACCGCCGCTCGCTTAGCCAGCTGGTCACGGCGTCGGAGCCACTCGACCGGGTCAGTCTTGCACGCTGTGACGATCCCGTCCACGGTTCGGGCGGACGGCAACTGCTTCCCCGCGAAGGCGTCGGACAGGACAGTCCGGGAGATCCCGGTCGCGTGCTGCAGGCTCGCCAGCGTCGGGCTGCCCGCCCGCACACGAAGCAACCGCAAGTCAGCGGCGAACTGCTCCACCGAATCAGGTGCGGGGACGTCATCGGACATGTTGGCTCCTCGGGTTGGAACGAACGTAGCGGGCCGACCCGTAGACGAGCCGTTTTCAACAATGTCTAGCATTCCGGAAGAACCGGCCGTTTGGTACGCCGTATTCGCGGGACACAAATGCGTGTAGAAATTCCGTCCGGACGTTTCCGGACGCCCGGTTCCTCTATGAATTGGTCAACCCTCCGACCCGAACGAGGAGCCAATGAAACTGCACACCGACATGCCCGGCCGGACCCGAACCGGCCGGAGTGTCATCGCCTTCGTCACCACAGCACTGCTCACGTCGGCGGTCACCGGATGCACGGCACAGCCAACCATCACCGGCGTGTGGGCCGCCTCCGACGGTTCACCGACGAAGACCATCAACGATGACGGGTCCTGCACCGGCATGTACTACGACCACGGTCGGGTTCTCGATATCGGAGGCCCTGAGTCCTGCCATCTCTCACAAGGCCAGACCAACGGACTCTACGACCTCGTCGTCCAGCAGCCGCCGAACCAGGAAACTCTCCAGGTCAAACTCGACGGCGACACCATGACCGTGTACTCCGGCGGCACCGTCGTGACCGCACTCACCAGGCAGTGAGGGCGGTCATAAGCATGAAAGACGACAACCGTTCCGCCCGCCGTCAAGCCGCCCGACGCGCAGAGATCATCCAAATCGTCGGCGCGGTCATCGCCGGAGTCGGTGCTCTCCTCATGGCGATCGGGACGACATCGGTGGCTCTGTTCATCTTCTACTTCGTCATCTTCGCTGCCGGAGCGGGCGTCATCGCCTACGGCCGGAAGCTCTACACCGACACTCTGAAAGGCTAACCATGCTCGGATTCGTCATCTTCCTCGTCGCGTTCGCGGTCATCTTCGGAATCATGTGGCTGATCCGCAAAGGGACAAACGCCGCGTGGAAGCAAGCCAACCAGAAAGTCCTCTTCCGCGGCTCCCACCAGGAAGGGCAGACCCTCGTCTCCACAGCAGTGAACATCGACACGGCAGCGGCCGCCGCCGACGTCACCCGAGCAGTCCGTACCGGCGTTGACCTCCCCGACGGGGTCCAATCCGCCGTTATCGGACAGCTATACATCGAGACCGCAACCGACGACACCGTCTCCTTCGTCATGGGCAGCAAAGTCGGCACCAGCTTCCGGTCGGTGCTGCACCTTGAACCGAACGGCGACCGCACCCGCGGCGTCTACACGATCACGAACTGGACCGAATCGGACGGGATCGTCTCCAACATCAAAGAGATGCAGTTCATCGAGCGGCGGATCCGAGAAAGCATTCTCGCGCTCGACGCCGGCGTCGCGTTCGCCACATCCACGTCGGCCCGCGCCTAAGAGCATTCGACAGGACGTCACCGTCATAACCGAAAGGCGCCCGTGACCAGCCAGGCCGAAACCGAACAGACCATGGCACCGAACCGTGGCGTCAAAGACGCGCGCTTCCGATACCTATCGGCGGTGACGCTCGCTCTCCTTGCCGTTGCCGCAGACACAGTGAGTTCCGCGCTCCAGTTCAACACCACGGACTATCTCCAGGCGCTGCTGCTGACCGTGCCGTTCTTCGTCCTCGCCGCCGCCAGCGCAGTTGTCGTGCCGGCGACACGGAAGGCGCGCACCTTCGCGCTTGCACTTCTCGCTGGCGTGTTCGTGGTCGAGAACGTCCTCGCGAACATGCACGAGTTCGCGCCGAGGTCACTGCGACTCGCCGGCCCCGGCGACTTCTGGTGGGTGCCACCCGTCCTCAGCCTGTGTCTGCTGACCTGCGCCTGGTTGAGCCTCCGCGCCCGCCACGGGCTCGCGTACCTGGCAGCGATACCACTGCGCCTCGCCCTCTACGGCGGAGTCTTCGCGCTCGTGTCCTACGGGTTGGCGCCAGCGATCTACTCCGGTACCGGATACAACTTCGGCGTCGCCGTCCCCATCGTCTACGGGATCAGCGCCGTCCTGACACTGATCTCGTGGGCAGTGACCGCGTGGGTCGCCGCCCTCATCGACGGGGCAGTCCGACGCCGGCAGGGCGCCAGATCCGCGCTGAACGACCCGGCCGGTAACCCCCAACTGTTGACGATGCGCACGAACAGCCTCGCGATCGCGTCGCTCATCGTCGTGTTCGTCAGCTCCCTCATCGGATTGATCCTCGGCTATGTTGCGCTCAGCCAGATCAACCGGACCGGAGAACAAGGTCGAGGGCTCGCCCTCTCGGCGGTGATTATCGGATGGGTCAGCACCGGCATCAGCGTCGTACTCATCATCGTCGCGGTCACCGTCGGGTTCTCCCATAGCCAGCCGATGGTGGGCGGATGATGCCTACTCAATCGTGGAAGACGATCGCCGCGGTGACCGTTGTCGCCCTCGTTCTCGCCCTGTTCGGGTGCAGCAGCAAACCCAGCGCACCGACCACCCAGCAAGTGAGCCTCGCGGTCGGGTCCACCGGCTGCACCGGCCATCTCAGGATGACCGCCCCGCACGGGTGGAAGCTCATGGACAACTCCCTAATGAACCCAACATTGCACGCGTCCATCAACGCTTACTGCGACGGCAGGGCCAAATTCGAATCCGACCAACCCGGTGCGCAATGGAACCTCGACTCCGTCGAAGCGTTCGCCTGGGCAGACGTTCTCCATGACCCAGCCACCACAGTCCAGACTGTCCACCTCGGGAACGCAGCGGCGATTCGGCTCATCCACGAAGCCCGCAACAACTGGTGGATGAGCGAGGACGCCGTCGTCGGCGACGTCCATGTAGGAATCGAATCTCACTTGCCCCTGAGCACTGGCGCCGCCCAATCTGAAAAGGAGATCGAGTCGATCCTCGACCATGTGTCCGTGAACGTACGTGGGACCCAGTGATGACAGGCCTCTTCCGCTCTCGCATCCTTCTGCTCGTCATCTCTGCAGTCCTCGTCATAGCAGCGGTTGTCGTCGGAGCCGTATTCGTCCTCCGTGCGCAGAGCACCAGTTGGATCGGAAACGGACTGGCCCAGCCTGTTGCGGCGCTGAACGTTACCGGCAACCCTCCGGCCTACAGCTCGTTTACGGCCGGAGCGAAGGTCGCGTGGCATGTCAAAAGCACGGATGGCAGCTCCGTGACCGCGGTAACCGACTCGAAGAACATGATGATCGTGGCCGGCGGCGACCTGACCGGAGTCGACCCGACCACAGGAGCCCACCTATGGCAACGCCACGAACCCCTAGTTGGCTGCGCACCGACAGCGCTGAACGGATCCGCTTACTGTTACGTGCCCGGGGCGGAAACCACATCCCCCATAACCGTGCTCCGAGTCCGGCTGAGCGACGGTCAGGTGCTGAGCACGTTTCAACTGCCCTCCGCGAACACCCAAGACGGTGTCGAGCGGATCGCAGTCCTCGGCGGCGCCGTCATCCTCGTAGACGCGACAGTCGCCGGCGGTGACTCAATTCACCCGTACAAAGCAATCGTTCACCGGCTGCCGGCTGACCTGGCCGGGGAGACCTGGCGCACGGTGGTTCCAGACCCTCGCCAGAGCAACGACTCCGGCACCTGGCCCGACATCGCCCGCGTAGAATCCGGGGTCCTCGTCCTCAACGACGGGTATGCCGACATGGTCCTCAACTTCGACACCGGTGGCATCATTCACGCGGGCATGGCGGGTGCTGAAGACGTCCTCGCCGACGGGCGAGTCGTCGCGAACCCTGACGCGGAAACACCGACCGGGACGGCGCCCCACGGCTACGTGCGCCCAGCCGACAAAGCCCTTCAGCCCGTGGATTTCTCAGGGAGCGCGCAGGCCCCACCAGCTCCGCTGTACTTCACTGTCGCTCCCAACAACTCCGACAACACACTGCCCGTTAACGCGTATGCCGCTGACGGGAACACACCGCTGTGGCGGATGCCGGTCACCATGGTGGGGGATCCGCAATGGCTCGATGTGTACGCGGCTGCCGATAAGGGCCTTCTCGTGCTGACGGACACCGCCGGGCACGTGAACGCGGTCGACCCGAAAAAAGGCACCCTCCTCTGGTCGAACAGTTACGACGCGCCCGAACGTGGTGACGGCGGCGCGGACATGACCAAACCGACACCGTACTTCCTCGACGACAACACCGTCGTCATCGCCGATTACGACAAGTACGGCGGCAAATACCTACACGCGTTCAGTGCTGCGACCGGAACCGCCTTGTGGACTCTTAACGGGGTCGGGATCACCGGGACCGTCGGAACGGGGCTCCGCTTCGTCCAAGACGACTCCGGATTCGGCCCGCTCGTCGGGACGACCACGACAACGCCGGCATCGCTGCCCGGCGGCCTCCCATCGTGCCCGACAGGGATGACCCCGATCTCCTGGTCCACGTACCCCGGCGGTCACGTTCTCCTCTGCGCTGGGAGCGGGCGCTACCAGGCTGACGTCACCATCAACCGGAAGACCGTGAACTGCACTGCGCTTGACTTCACCGCCGGCGGCTACGTCCTCCGCTGCGGTGACGGTGCGAGCGTGCGCGCGCTCGGCGGCATCGTCTTCCAATTTACCGTCGGTTCGAAATCCTGGGTTCAACCGGCCGCCGCTGCGTGGAGCGTCGGCGTCCCGTCCCACGGGATAAGCACCGGATTCGGTTCCGCCCCGCAGACCCTCCCCGTCTCCTGCCCGGCCGGCGCGATCCCGCTTTCGCTTTCGACGTGGCACGGCGGCTGGCTGCTCATCTGCGGAACCGACGCTCTCCACGTCACGTCCTTCACCTATCGGAGCGACAGCGGCGGATCAACCGGTTCTGACATGACCTTCCAGAACGGCGTCTACTGCGGAACCGACCAGCAGGGCACATCGGTGTGCGCCAGCGGGGTACCCGCGGTCGTGACAATCACACCCCGCGGTGCAACGCCCACCCAGTTCTCTGCGGACGCGAACTACTTCCCCTCCACCGGTAACGGCGGAGCCGGTGAGGGAACCGGCGCTTACGGTGTCGCCGCACCGAAAGCGACCGCGGACGACCAGGTTCGCTACCTCATGCAGATCCTGCAGAAGTCCCAACAAGGGCGAGCAACGGTCGGTGGTCTCGTAGCTAACCTCCTGAGATGCTCCGTCGCAACCGCTGACGTCGCCTCCGCCCACTCCGTTGTCACGAACCGGCAACAGCTCGTGGACGCTCTCACGTCCGCCCCGGTTGACGAGGTACCCGGCGGCTCGCAGCTGATCGCGGAACTCAAACAAGCGCTCAGCGTGTCCCTCCGAGCTGACACCCAGTACCAGTCGGCTGCGCAACAGATGTCGTCCGGCGACTGCACAAGCGGCCTGAACACCGCGAAAGCTGCCATCGACGTCGCCAACACCACCGACGCCTTGAAGCAAACCTTCGCTGACGACTGGAACACCAACATCGTCGGCAAGTACGCAGAAGCGACGACGATCGACCCGAACTCGCTGTGAGCAGGGATAGCGGCCGGGCGTGAAGAGGGCCGCACCGAGGCAAGAGGAGAAAAGGATGAACCAGACGGTCCCGCCCGGGTGGTACCCGGACGTTGACGACCCAACCTCCGAACGATGGTGGGCGGGGGAGTCCTGGTCGGACGCGCGCCGTCCCCGCGGCGCCGCCGTGACGACCACACCGGAGGGTCAGCGTGGGGCGGAACTCGCGATCAAGCTCAGCCAGACCGGGCTGTGGTTCTGTATCGCCGGAACCGTGTTCAGCATCGTCGGGGCCGGGTTTACCGCCCTATTCGGGATGCTGCTCGTCGGGCTCCTCCTGTTCGCACCGATCGCGACCGTGTTCGGCATCATCACTATCGTCGTCGCCGCCAGAGCGCTCGGCGGAACCAGCGGAGATGTTCGCCGGTTGGCGAAGACGGCGCTAGTTCTCGGGATCGTCTGCACCTGCACGGTCGCGATCGCGATCATCCTCTGCGTCCCCCTCGGGATCCTGTTCCACGTCCTCGGGGCGATCAAACACCCTCCGTTCTGACGGTCCCGACCATACGGCTATCGACTCCCGTGCCCATTGCCGTGCCACCGCACTCGTCGGTCGTCGAAGCAGACGGAACAATCCGGCAACTAGTGATGAAGATTGGACGTTCATGAATCGAAAGACGCGCGGACAGGCAGCAGCCGTTGCAGCTGCAGTGCCGGCGGTTGCGGTGCTAATACAGGACACAGACTCAGCAACGGGGCTATCGTCCGCCACCGGTTTCGCGCAGGGGGGACAACACCATGAGATCTAACGTCGCGCTTAGAGCTGCAGTCGTGGCCGCGGCACTGACTGTCGCCCTCGCCGGATGCGTCAACAACCGAACCGGCGACGGCACCAGCTCGAAAATCGTCGCAAGCGACCCGCCGGCTGCCCAGGACGCTCCAGCGCCGACACCCACACCGACGCAACCGCAGCTCAGCGGGATCATCGCCGTGATGGGAGCAACCACCACCATCGGCGCGGTGACGCTCGAAGTGAACACCATCGACCCGAGCACCGGCACCACCAGCAGCTACGCCAGCTTCCGATCCGTCACCGACGGCACCGGCCCCCAGGTGTCCACCGACCTCGTCCGGACTGAGAACCCGACACCAGACGTCGTCGCCGCAATGTTCTCCCACGACTTCACCCGCGTCGTCGCCACGACAACAGACCCGGCCACCAAGCTGATGAACGCCGGATGGATCGACAGCAACGGCCAGTTCACCAACGTCACCGGCTCCCTCTACCAGCAAGGGCAGTTCGCGAACGTCCCCGGGTACCGGAACCCGATGTTCGGACCAGGTGACGCGTTCTACGTCTCCCAGTACACCGGTTCCGGTATGGACACCGGCGCCGGGAAACTCTTCGTCGCCGCCCCAGGCACCACCCAGCCGACCCCCGTCAACGTCCCCCAGACCGGCGACGGTGCTCCGTACTGGTACTGGGTCTCCCCAAACGGGACCATCACACCGCGAGACCCAGGCGGCTACCACTACGAAGAGAACGTCACACCAGGGGTCGGATCAATCCGCGCCGAAAGCTGGGTAGACGCAGGGACATGGCTCGGCGTCGACCAGGACGCGGCACAGATCTGGGCAGACACGACCGTGCTCCCGCAAGCCCAGATCAACGTCATGGACTGGGGCTCCGACGGCCGCGCCGTCACCCCACAAGTCAGCGGCTTCACCGTCCGATCACCGGTCATCAGTCCCGACAAACAAACCGTCGCCTTCATCGCCCACGCCGCCGACGGCAGCCACCTCTACACCGTCCCCCTCGCGGGTGGGCAACCCCAGATCGTCAACACAACCACCGGCATCGACGACACCACCGTCCTCGCCGGCTGGCGCTAACCCCGCGCGAGCCCTTTGGGGGAGCGGGAGCTGATGCTTCCTCTCCCGAGCCTGTGAACGCCGTCCGCCGACTCGAAAGGACCGTCATGCCAGCTCGTAAACGCACCTTCTACATCGTCGCATTCGCCGCGTTGCTCAGCCTCGCCGGCTGCTCCGCCGTGGCACCAGCTTCCGCCTCGAAGTCAGTATTGCCTCACACCCCACTGGAGAAGATCCTTCCCACGACAGCGGAGTACGCCGCCTACAACCACGGGGTTAGCTGGTCCGTTCGAACAGAGCCGGAGCCGGTACCGACGGCAGCCGCAACACCGGACGCCAGCCAGCTCGACCGGGCCGCCTCCGCGTTGGGTGCCGAATGCGCGAGGCTGCTGAACGGCAGTCTTATCAGCGCGGGCACATTCAAGTCGGGTGCGCTACAGGAGGTCGGGTACGACGGCAGGGACGAGCAAGTGGTTTTGTTCCGCGCAAAGTCCGTCTCCGAAGCCGACAAGGTCATAGCTTCGGTGACGAAAATGATCGCGTCCTGCTCGAAGAACGAAGGCACCGGAACTTTCACCGAGGTCAAGCCAGGTGTACACGGCGCTCTCGGGTGGACGACACAGCTGTCACCTGACAGCGATCCGACCTACGACAGCGTCGGGCAGCGCGGAGACCTCGTCACCATCGTCAATAACTCCAACTCCGACGGAGCCGCGATCGGCACTCTGACGACCAAGCACGTGCTCAACCATATCGACTCGCTCGCAAAGAACAAGTAAGCCCACGGCGACCTCGCCCACACGGGCGCGCCAGTAAGCGAGGTTGCTGCGGGTGCTCAGGGTGTCGGGGTGGTCGGGTCCAAGAACACGCAGTCGGTCGGCCAGAAGGTGCTCGAATTGGGTGATGGCGCCGACCAGGTCTCCCGCCTGGCCTTGCCGGTGGGCGAGGTTGTTGCGGGTGTCAGGGGTGTCGGGATGGTCGGGCCCGAGGGTGCGCAGCTGAGCAGCGGTTGTTCGAATTCGATGGTCCTTCAGGAGCTCTCGCGAGATCTGGCGGAGCGCTAGCGGGCCGTTGGTCGGAGTTCCGCTCGCGCCGACCTTTCCGTCCGTTTGGAGCGGCACGGTCGCGAGACCGCCAAGAGTCACGGTGCCTTTGAATCCAACTTCGGTTCGGGAAGGGTCGTGCCTTGGAATTCTGCGCGGTGCGCCACGGCACGTTCCACGAGTGCGTAGACACGGTCGTTCAGCGCGTCGCCAGGATAGTAGGCCGAGAAGATAGATTCGGCGTCGTGGGCGCTTTCGATGTCAAGCTCTGCGACTAGGCTGACGATGTCGGCGGTGTCGCGTCCGGGCCGGCTCATCGCGGCGCGGAGTTTCATGGCGAGGAGCGCATCCGCCGGCGCTACCTCTACCCTGATGCCGTCGCGGTCGTAGAGCGGTCGCCAGTCCACGGACTTGCCCCAGTCAGGGAAGAGCTGAGAGGCGTTCGAGTTTAGCCAGTCTGCAGGCCAATCCCGCTCGACCGCTACCCGCTCTGCGATACGAACGAGTGCGTCGTGTGGTTCTAATCGCGCGTCGACGTCGACCGTCCCGTCGGCGGTCCACGTGGGAGAGCGCGAGAGCGGCGCCGCCGACGATACTTATTCGAGCGGGCCCGATCTCCGCGGCCCGTATTCGCTGGATGAGATCGTTCAGTCCGGCAATGAGTGACTCGCGGTCGAGCCCCGGAGTTTGATCAGACACTTGCCAGCGTTCCCTCCTCGATCAGGATGCCGCGCTCCAGGAACTCGGGCGGAACGCGGGAGACGTCTGGCGCATCATCCAGAGGGTGCAGGTGCGGGGCTCGCAGGTCACGGTCATCGGTAACCGCTTGCTTCGTCCATCTAGCAGCAGGGAGGCCCGCTTGGCGAAGTTGGTACGCAACAGTTCCGGACAACGCAGCGTCCCACTCTCGGCTGCCAGTGCTTCGTGGCTCGGCGACGACGAGGGCGGCGACGACCAAGGGAGCTTCCTTGGCTAGCCCATCGGAGAGGTCGAGAAGCGCCCGGAATGCGCCGTCTCTGCTGCCTTCCTTCAGGGAGTCCGCGATTCTCGCCGCCGTTTCGACAGCGCTCGGATGTGTAGTTGGTATGAGCAGGAGGCGGTGCTCGGCAGCGCGCGCGAGGTGCGCTGCGGAGGCGACCCCGGTGTCTCTCTTGCCGCGTTCCACGGCAGAGACGATCGGTTGGTACGTGTCCGCCCGGTCGGCGATCTCCGCCTGACTATATCCGGACACCGCACGCGCAGCGTGAATGAGATCCGCGAATGCCATGCCGATCACCTCCTAGCGACTATACTCAATCCAGTATAGTCGGCTCGGCCCCACCAAGGTTCAGTTGGTCCACAGGCTTCCTCCGCTCTCCGCAAGAACCCTCTCGTTGAGTCGGTCGGCCACCGAGCCAAGGTCATCTTCGAAGAGATCCGCGTAGGTATCCAGTGTCATCGCGGCCGATTTATGCCCGAGCATTCGCTGAAGGGCTTTGACGTTGGCGCCGGCACTCACGGCCAGGCTGGCGGCAGTGTGCTTGAGGTCGTGTGGGGTCATGTGCTCAAGCCCCGCATCGCGCAAAGCGGTTAGCCACCAGGATTGCCGGTTCCAGGCGGTGTCTGGTCGAGCAAGGTATCCTCCGGCGCGGGCGGGGAACACGAGCTCGGTCCCCTTCTTCCCAGCGATGAGCGCCTCGAGGCGAGGCGCCAGAAACGCCGGGAAGGGTACGGACCGAGCCTCCCAACTTTTTGGCGGTCCGACATGGATGAGCCCGTCCACTTCTGTCGCAGTCTGATGGATGGCGAGACGGCAACGGTCGAGGTCGATGTCGTTCACGGTGAGCGCGACAGCTTCGCCCCAGCGGATGCCGGTGTAGGCCAGTGTCAACACGAGGACGCTGCGCTTGTCATCGGGCACCGCTCGTGCGAAGCGGAAGACCTCCTCGTTGGTGAGGTACCGGCGACGCTTCTTGGTTCCCTTGCGTGGAAGGTTGCTCGCACCCCGAGCCGGGTTCGCCGGAATCCTGCCATCACGTACCGCAACATCGAGGATCCCGGCGAGGATCCCAACGGCCCGAAGGACGACTCCAGCTGATCGTGGCTTACCGGCGTTGCCTACGCGGACTCGCACTGTGACGGCTTTGCCCTGGCTCAGTTCTCGGATCCACTTCTCCACCGCGGAGGGGCGAATCGCGCCGATCGGTGTCGCGGCCCAACGCGGCTCGACATAGACGCGCCACGCGATGCGGATGGGGGAGAAGCTGGAGGGTTTGAGGGCCTGCTCCTTGTTGGCGAGCCATTCCTCGGCAAGCTCACCGACAGTGATCTTGGATTGAGACGCCTCGAAGTAGGTCCCCTTCATCATCGCTACTTCGACCGTCGCGTTATAGAGCTCCGCTTCACGCTTTGTGCGGAACCCTCGCTTCTCGCGCTGTTGATGCTCGGGGTCGCGCCAGCGCACACGATAGCGCCGGCCCTTGGCCGACTCGTAAGCGTCGATGCTTCCCACTTGCAGAACTTAACTCTTGCCACCGACGAGGGTGGCGCGCGTGGGCGGTCTTGATGCGGGTCGCCGAGCATCTGAGGATGGGTGCACTCTGGATGTGTGAGAGAGACACCTGAACCAAGGCCGCGAGGAGCGACCGACGACGAGGCCGTGGAGCTTTGCCGGGAGTGGATGCGCTACCTCGGTGCTTCGGACGCTGTCGTGGCAACGGGTGAATCGCGCCAGATCTGCGCCGTGTATTCGTCTGGCTATCTCGGTTGGGTCGAGAACAAGCGAGGGAACCTCGGACTCGACGTCGTCGAACGAGCTGGGAGGACTGTCGCAGCAGATGGGCGCCGGGGGCTGATCTTCATTCGCCACGGCGCTCTCCCGCATGCGGTCGATAGAGCTGATCACCTCGGCATGGCAATCTTCGGTTTCGATCCTGAGGGTGGGACTCTGGATGGAGTCAACTTGGTCGGCCGCGATTGGCGCGCAAGGGGTTTGGCCAGTTAGCCACTTCGGATCGATCACTTGAGGCCGGCCGCTGTTAGTCCACGGGCGGCCGTATTGATGACCGGTCCTGTTGGGTTCTGGGCAGCTCGCTTTAGCTCGGCCCGTGCTGCCGCTCGCGATTTCCCAATCGTCTCTTCCAGCGGCTGGCGTTGCATGGTCTCTACCAGCTGGGCCTTGGCGGACTCGGACGTCGGCGCGACTAGTACGGCGGCGTTGTGCTGCTTCCCGCGAGTGAGGCCAACGTAGAGTCCTGCGGCGTCGACTCCCGGCCCGACGAGGGCGCGGTCGGTCGTCTCCCCCTGGACTCCGTACACCGTTGTGGCGTAGGCGAGGTGCATGTGCGACGCGGCGTAGTCGAGGTTGACCCTCCTCAGATCGGTCGTGTCGGAGCTCGCCGCAAGGACCAGGTGGTCCGCACCGATGGTCTTCACGACCCAGTTCTGGCGGTTCTGGACGTCAGAAACCCGGTCGTTGCGTCGGGTTTGAACGACGTCGCCGACGAAGATCGCCTGACCCGATTGTCCAGAAAATGCTCGCTCAGGGCGGATCGCCCCGACTTCGAGTCGGCGGCGCTGGATTGCTTCGCTGATCTCCTGCGCTTCAGAGTGCGTCGCCGTCACTAGCGCGATCGTCTCGTGCCGCCGGGTGGCCTCGAACCATCCGTTGACCATCGCTTCGCGCGCTGCGGCATCACTATCCGTCAGCACGACATGACCGGTTCCGACGAGGTCCTCAGCAACCTCGCGTGTTTGGTCCTCGCTGTCGGGCTGGCGAAGCCGAAGCGTGAGCTCGGACCAAGCTGGATCCTTGAATCGGTGGATACTCGTGAGCTCGACGCGGCGCGAAGACCGGTGCCAGAACAACGCCATGGCACCCGAGTGTCCGACCGGCAGGGCTTGTTGCTGATCGCCAACGAGCGCCACGCCGGCACCGGTTGCGCGTACGACGTCAAGCAGTGCGGACGCAGCCTCAAGGTCCAGCATGCCGGCTTCATCCACGACGACGCGATCCCCAGGGTTGATGCTAATTCGGGGTCCGCGATAGATACCGCCCGATTTCGGGTCACTCTGGCCGATGGAGAGCCGCTGCCACTGGGTTGCGCCAGACGCAGCGGTCGACCACCGCCATCCGTAGTCGTAGAGGAGTTGGTGGAGAGATGACGAAGCGCTCATAGTTTCGCGACCCGCGACAGCAGAAGCCTTCTTGGTGGGCGCGACAATGATCATGTTTCGGCCGCGTCGCCGGAGAGCGGCTCCGGCAACTTTCAGCATCGCGGTCTTACCGGTGCCGGCCGGCCCGGACACTACCACGTTGCGCGAGGTGCCGGCGATTGCAGCTGCCCCGTCGAGTTGCGCGGCGTCGAGGGTCCGATCGGGCTCAATGGCGCGGCCGATCGCGTCGATCAGATCCGTGTCCAGGATCTGTCCGGGTGCGGAGAGCGCGTCGACCTTTTGGGCGAGGCCGGCCTTCAGCGTGGCGGTGGAGACCGCCATGAGGCGTTTGACGTGCTTCGGGGCGTCTAGTTCGGAGATGAGGGCCACCGTGTGCGAGTACGCCACGACTTCTTCGGCAAGCTTCGCGAGTTCGTCCCGATCGGCGACAACACCGCTGGCGGCGATCGCGCGGAGGGCGCCGGCCTGTACATCCATGATGCTGAAGCGGCCACCGCTGCCGGTCGATCGCGCGTCCGCATCGACTACGGCTTTAGCTGCCAGCAGCTCGAGGTCGAGATCCTGGACGGCGACAGAGGACAGCAGCGCAGGAGAACGCGGCATGCCCAGCGCAGGGTCGGCAGTCTGTAGTTCTTCACGGACAAGCGCGGCCCAGTCGTCTTCGTCCAGGTCGCCCGGTTTGTTGGGCCGCCCGACAGCCCAGGCCCAGTGATCAATCTGGCTCATCACATCGTGAGAGGGCTCTTGGCCAAGGTGCTGCTCCTTCCACCAGGCGGTGCGGATGGCCCTGTTGGCTTCGATCTGCGCGGACCGCTTCGACAGGGGCCGCACCAGATGCTGTAGCTGGGTGATCTCCCCGTCGTCGTTGAGCGTGAACCCTTTAGCTGCGAGAGCATTGATCCAGGCCGGGTCGGTGCGGGAGGCGAGGTCGCCTTCAGCGTTGATCACGTTCTGGAACCGCAACGCGACGCGAGTGTCGATGTTGGACCATTTGCCGTCGACGCCTTGGACTTTGACGTTGAGCCAGAGGTGGCGGTGCTTGTGGGGGTCCAGGGACCGGGAGCGTTCGTGGCGGAGTTCGGCGACTTCGATCCGGGCGAGGTCTTCGCGAATGGCTCCGCCCTTGCCGCGGCGGGCGTTGAGCTCGGACTGCCAGAGCTTGATGATCCGGTCGCGGAGTCGGTCTTGGAGGTCTTCATAAGCGGCGGCGAGGTCGGGGTCGAGCATGGCGGCGATCGAGAACGACTTCGGGGCGTTGATCGTCGCATCGAGAATCAGATCCGCAACGGGGAACTCAAGGTCACGCCCGCGGCGCTCCCCCGTGAGCGGGTCGAGTCCGTCAACCCAGGCTTTGAGCTGTTCCCGGGTGAGCAGGTCGTCACGGATGGCGCCGTTCTCAACGATGTACCGGGTCATCATCGCGTCGGCATAGCCAGCGGCGGCGATGACACCGTCGGCGGTCTTGGCGGTGAGGGTGGCGTCACAGACACCGCTGAAGGCGTAGTTGACTGCTTGCTTGACCCCGTGGGAGGACTGTCCTCGCTTCCACCTGGCTACTCCACCTCGCACCTTGCACTCACCTCCCTCCCTTGGCTTCCGAATTTGGGCAGTCTTGTCCTTTGTTCGGAAATGTCCCTCTACTTATTACTTCCGGTTCGGAGCGCGTTTTTGCGCGCATTTGGCGCGCAGGCGGGCCTTTCCGGCAAGTTGCGCTCTCCCGGGCCGGCAGGGAACAGGCTGGACCCGTAGGCCACGGAGCCCGCCGGCGAACTGTGCTGCGGTGCGGTGTCCGGAACCAATGCCCTCATACCTACACGTTGTGTTTCCCAGCAGGTTTTGACGCGCAAATCCAAAAATTCGTCGGATCCAGTTGCCCAGGGCAAGCCCTACCGGAGGGCGACTGAGGTGTGAGCCGAACCTCTTGGAGGCTCAGGATGCGCCGCGAGCCGGGTCAGATTGACGAACGGCACGCACGCGGTCTCTGCGGTGAGGGCGGCAAGCCAACCGATAGGGGTGTGCGGGTACGCGGCAATCGCCCACCCAGCCATCACGTACTGGCTTACGGTCTCCACGCATGCTTTCTTCTCTGCGGCAGTTGGCTTGGTGGGCCCTTCCACCCCGATGAGTCCGCCTTGCAGTTCCGGTGCCATGTTGCTGGTGTCGATGATGAATACCCGCATCCCACTCACTTCCAAGGTCGATCGTTTTTGAGCGCCTTTCCGGCGGGTGATCGAGAGCGAGTGGGAGGTGCGTAGTGCCGGGACCGTGGAGTACCGGGGGAGCGCAGCGGAGGAGGCTACGCCGCGAAAGCCCGGCACGGAACACCGGGAGCGAGCTACGATCGGGCGACGGAAAGGCCCTCAAACCTCAGCAGGGCAGCGCCGCGAGCGGTGTCCTCGATCAGAGTCCTGGGCCGAGATGGATGTGGCAACTGGGCCGCGCACGGAGAGTCGATGATGGCCGTCAGGCGCGAGTCCGCTGCCCGCAAGCAGATGATTTCGTCCTCGTGCAGGTGGGACTGTAGGGCGAAAGATCGAACTCCGAGCATCGCGCGGTCCGCTGCAACCAGGTTGACACGGGACCCCTTCGGAACCGGCCCAGCGCGGGTCGCTCCACTTAAGTGCCTACGTGCATTCGCTCTTCGTTTACTTCCTCTCGGTCTTGGTCCGTTCTACCTCTCCTTTGGTTCTATATCTGCTTCTGTTTCGTGATTGGCCTTCGCTTGGTTCGTCCTTCGTTAGATCTTTCTCCTCTATTTCCTCAGCGAATTTGGTCCCAACCTGCCAAACGGGTCGACCACGCGTTCCCTGTTCTGCCTCTCAATCGGGACCACAGGCCTATCCGGAGCAGCACTCGTTCCTACGAGACCCGGCGTCGGTGACGGGGTGTACAAGCCGTTCGAGGAGAGTGTGGGCAACGCTGAGGAGGCATACCTTTGACGTATGTATGTGCCGTGGGCGTCGAGCGCGGCCGTGCGCAAGGTGATGCAAGGCAACCGGAGTCGCGATACCAAAGCCGAAATCGCTGTACGCCGGCTCGTCCATGCCAAGGGATTGCGCTACCGCGTTAGCGCAAAGCCGGAAGCCGACCTTCGAAGATCGGCGGACCTGATTTTCCGTTCAGTGAAGGTCGTGGTCTTCATCGATGGTTGTTACTGGCATGGCTGCCCCGAACACTTCAAGAGTCCACAAACAAACGCTGCGTACTGGAGTAGCAAGGTTGGTCGCAATCGCCTCCGCGATGTCGAGACGACTCGCATTCTCGAGGAACGAGGGTGGCTGGTGATGCGCTTCTGGGAGCATGAAGAGCCGCAGCTTGTTGCCGACCGAATTGGAAACGTCGTGCAACAGAGGCGCGCGAGACTCTAGGGGCGAACTGCAGCGAGTCTGAGTTGCTCAGGTTTGAAAGGGCTGCCTAGATGCCGACCGGCGGCATGCCTGTAGCGATTATCTCGACAAACTTGTCACGCGCGGACTGGCGGATATTTGTTTTATTCAAAGCCGCCACAACCAACTCGTTGAATACTGCGAGATGCCACTCTGGGTCACCGTCGCCGATCGCGGCGTCACGCAATTGCGCATAGTCGATGTACTCGTACTGAACTCTCACGCCGTGCATTACTTCAATATCTGGCAGACCGTCGGCATCTCGGGAGTGCGCCACGAACACAACCCTGATTGACCAATTGGCGGGATCGTCAAGGTCCGCCCATGAATCCACCAGTCGCTGTTCAACGATTCGAGCCAGGGATCGCTGATGATCGCGAACGTACACGGCAGACAAGTGGCCACCGTGAGCTTCGAGTGCAATCGCCGTCCTCGAGTTCACGTTAGTGAACTCGACGTCGCCCAGCTTGTGCTGACTGAGATTGGTCCAGTTGATTCCATCGCCGATGCCCTTGGAACGCCAACCTGGTCTATCGAAAGCCAGCGTCGCAAGACAATCGACCACACACTGCTCAATGACCCCCTGGGTATTCGTTTCGGAGGTAGTGATGTAGCTGGTAACGGTCGTGAAGTCGTCGATGGTGGCGACCATATTGAGCAACGTTGGCTCGACGGTCTCAAGTTCGATCACGCGGATCAGCCAGGAACGGAAGACTCTCGCGACCTGGCGCCGGGCGCTGAAAGGCAGAGATTCCAACAGGCGGAGCAACTCGACCAGTGCGTGACTGTCATCCCCGCCGCGATTACGTGCCCACGTCGCGTTAAGCGTCTCAACCGCCTTGGCGTTGTTCAGGACTGGATTGCCAGTGACGGTCGGGTACCTTCCAAAAAGAGCAATACCGATAGCGCCACGTGGTCCAAACTCGTATAGGTAACTTGCGGGGTGGTCGTAGAATTCCAACGCCGTCGTGCACCAATGAAGTATCTGTAGATAGGGCCAGCGGATCTCTTCAGCCGCGTTTGCGCGGCACAGTGTGATGAGAAGCTCTGCGGTGTTAGCTTCGGGCGCCCACTTCGCTGCCTCGAGTCCAGTCACCTCGCATGTCTCAACGAGGTTGCTGTCAGGGAAAAGCGTGAGCGCGCGCTCCTGGTCGGTGCGCCAGAGATCGTCTCCGACCTCTGCGGCGTCCAGTGCTGGCAGTAGCGACAGTGCACGCGCTATAACCTGAACAGCGGCGTGAGGCACGCTAAGGCTGTTTTCCGTTGAATGGAGGAGCCGTGCGATTTGGGAGCACGACAAACGTTCTGCCGACAGAAGATGCGCGATAAGGCTAGTACGCGATAACAGGCGTCGTGCAAGAGTATGCGAAAGTCCCACGGCGTCGTCAGTGCCGGCCCGGAGGCGCTTATATAGGGCGAAATAGGTGCCGCCGTTGATGGCCCCGAATGAGTCGGCGCCGACTTGGAGAGCTTCTGCCACGGAATCGCGAAGCACAGGCGCGACCACCCCGTAGGCGCTCCAATCTCGCAGCGCTTGATCCAGCAGAATTACAAGGTCATCCTCGTTAACAGCGAAGCGAGGCGCTAGGGCGCGCACTGCATCGACCGCTTCGGACTCAAGCGCCGTGTCGAGAGGCAATTGGAGCTCGCTAAGAAGCTCTCCGAGACTTCGCGCCAATAGGTCAGGCATTGTGCTCCGTCCAAAAGCCGGGAGGGCGTCCTCCATGCGTACGCCAAAGCTCCGCAAGGGTGTCAGATGTGTCGTCTATGGTGAAGCCAAGCGCCTCGAACCAGGCGAACGTCTCTCCAACTGTCAATCGTCGGTGACCGGACTCAACTCGCGAGACAGCCGCCTGATCGATGCCGAGCTCAGCGGCAAGAGAGCCTTGCGACAGGTGCGCGTCGAGTCGGCTGCTTGCAAGAAGGTTCGCGAGCGCTCGATGGAAGTCGCCTTCGGCAGTGAACGAGGAAGACACGCCATGACGTTAGTGCGCTCGGATGTCGTTAGTTGCAATTAGGGTGAGGCTATGTCAAAAGCGCATAGCACTGTCCTCCCGACATCCGGGGCGAATGGCCTATCGTTCGTGTCCCTTTATTCGGGCGCGGGCGGCCTTGATCTGGGCTTCGCGCGGGCGGGGTTCACGCCGGTGTTTGCGAACGACATTGATCCATTCGCGGTCCAGACCTACAACAGGCTGCACGAGGTCCGAGACCCCGAATGGGCTGAAGCCGCTAAACGCTTTCAGGGCCACACTGCGGTCAGTGGCGACGTGCGGATTGCGGGTGCCGCTTTGGAAGAAGGCATGGCCGACCTAGTGATCGGCGGACCTCCGTGCCAGGGGTTCTCGGTTGCCGGGCGCATGGACCCGAATGATCCCCGATCACGCCATGTATTCGACTTTCTCGGTCTAGTGGCGCGAATCAAGCCGCAAGCGTTCGTTATGGAGAATGTGGCTGCGCTGGCGCGGAACAGACGTTGGGCCGACATAATTGCCGCTCTTAAGGACACCGCGGCACTCGATTACAAGGTGGAACTTGTCGTCCTCAACGCTTCCCATTGGGGCGTGCCCCAAGCCCGCGAGCGCATGTTTCTTGTTGGCGTTCCGCAGGACGGCGCTGATTTCCTTTTGCCCGATCCTCCAAGCAGCGATAAGCCCCCGACTGTTCGCGATGCGCTAGCCGAGTTGCCGCCCGCTGGAGAGGAGGGAAACGACTCGCTCTGCACGGCATCGATCACGCTGGCGAAGTCTCCGGTACTCCGACGCTCGCCATACGCCGGCATGCTCTTCAACGGGCAGGGGCGCGTTATGAACCTGGACCGGCCCGCGCCCACCTTGCCAGCGACGATGGGTGGAAACCGCACCCCGATCGTTGACGAAGGTCAGCTCTATCGCCGCGGGGATCCCTGGATTGAGTCATATCACGAGCGACTCTTCAAACACGGCATGCCGGCGCTCCCCGCGCTTCCGGATCAGGCGAGCTTGCGCCGGATCACGGTAGAGGAGGCGGCCGCAATACAGACGTTCCCTCACGACGTCCCGTGGCAGGGTCGCCAGTCGGCGCGCTACCGCCAGATCGGCAATGCTGTTCCGCCGCGTCTGGCGTACCACGTGGCCGCCGCGGTAGCGCGGGTTCTGCAGGAGAATGCATCCGAGGCTGAGCAGCCGGCGGCATAGTCGAACCTTTTGACGGTGCCGCGTTGATGTCAGGTGACCGGTATCGGGCATCGGGAGACCCGTGGAGCGACGTGCTCCAACGGGTTTCAGAGCAATAGAAGGGTCGGCACCGGCGTGGCGTTGGACGACGATGATTTTGCGCAATTCGTCTCAATGATGGAGGAGCTACGCGCGAAGGCGCGGCGGATAGAGGGTCAAAGACTACTCAGCCAAGCGAGCAAAGACTTGTCGAAGGTCCAAGACCTCATCGACCGTGTGCAAGTTGAGGAGGGTGGAGTCGCGGCCGCGCTAGATCAATCGTTCGCGGCATCAGGAACGCTCTTGCCGTCGACACTGATACGCACCCAACTCCGACTCGCGGCTCAATACCTTCAGGCTGCGCACCGCGCCGAACCCCCTGAGCTTTCGTGCTTTGTCGTATTACGCGCTGCGATCGAGTGCGCGGCTTCCGCGCACTGGTTGATGTCCGGCGGGAGCCACCGCGGGAACATGGGGCGAATTCTCAAACGCATGTGGTGGGACACCCTGAGTGCGGCGGATCTCGCCCGTACCGCCGACGAGAATCCCGACCTTAGCTCCTTGGAAGATCTCCGGCGAAGAATTGCGGACATCACTGGCCCGGTCAAGCGACTCGACGCAGAGTCGATCACAAACTCGCCGCGCGTTAGGCTGTCGGGCATCGTCAAGGACGCGAGTGAGGCACTACGTCCCGAGGATCCGACAATCCTTTATGCCACTTGGATGGTGTGCGCCGCCGTGTCCCACGGAAACGTACCCGTCTCGGCGGGTGCTGGAATCACCGCAGCGTCGATCCAACGACCCTCTCAACATCCCATCGACACGGTCGTATTCGCCCAGCTCGTATCGGTTACCACCACCAACCTTCGGATGACCGCTGAGTTATTCGAACGCCGAGCTGCCGAAAGGCACAAGCACGAACCTCGACGCCCTTAGTTGAGCTAAATAAATCGTCTCAATTGGGCCTAGTGGCGCTACGACAGACAGATTTAGCTCTAGCTGCGACTCCCGGTGATGGCGGGTGGAAGTTCGGGGAGGTCGATCACGTCAATGGGAGCAGTCTCAGGATGGTGGGATCCGTTGGCTTCGTTTTCGGCCCGCGCCAGCCCCTGCTGCATGGACTCCAGGAACACCTCGTACTCGGGGATCTGGGCGTTGGGTGCCGGGTCGGGTAGCGACGGAGCTGTCTGCAGGCTTTCTGGGAAGTACCAGCCGGTGCCGAACCCTGGGAACACCATCTCAACCACTGAGTAAACCTCGCTTGATCTCTTTCGTTAGTCGAAGTATAGGCATCGCCACTGACTCGCCCAAGATCGACACTGGCCCCAAGACGGGGTTAGTCTCTGGCTTCGACAAAATGCGACTGCAGACGCGCACGTTGGTACCAGGAGACGACCGGCGCGATGGCGTTCAGCGTCGCGAGTAGGGCCAACACCAGCCACGCCTGTTTGTGAGAAGCATCGCCAAGCATGATGCTGAACCATGCGGCGATGGCTGCTAAGCCAACAGTGGCCACAGAACTAACGCGCGCAGCTAGCACTCCTTCGCCAATGCGTCGCTCCGTTTGCACTCCGAGCCACAGCCCGATCGCCGACGGGAACGCCAGGACCAACGCCGCGAACTCCCAGTTATCGAATAGCACTCCGCGCCCCGACAGGACGGCGAAGAAGGCAAGCCATACAAGCACAGTGACCGAGCCCGCTGATGCGGCAGCCGAGCCCATCGAGCCGGGCATTCGCTCGTAATACTGCGTGTTATACACAAAGTCCTCGGTCTTCGATGCGGATCGAATATATAGGTGGGCATGTCGTTGGCCTAGGCGCTTTGGGCCTACGACGTGGCCCGAAATCGCTGCTGATGGCGCGGAGGGATTCGGGGTGCTTTGCCTGGCCAGGTAGGTGTTCTCTGGGCCGATGACCTCGAGATGGTAGCTTGCAGCGCGCTCCGCATTCACGAGGGGCACCGAGATCAGGGTTGGTCGGATGCCGAATACGACCCTAATCCGATCGATAGCCCGAGGTGCCGTCTTCCTCGAATGGGTTGAGTCGTAGTGGAATTCGGCGATGATTCTGCGACGAGCCGATAACCGAAGGGTCCGTTCGTACGTCGGCTGTGAAGACCCACGTTCCTCTTCAGCAACTGCGGAGCGATGCCGTGACTCTGCGGCGCGGGTGATTTCATCTGAGACCTCGGCGAAGCGCGGAGCCGTAGCGCCTGAATCGAACCTCGTTGTCATGTCTTCAATCGGCACGGCCACACAGATAGGTTCGCGCTTGTAGTAGGTGGCGAGAAACTTCGCGACAGCGTCTCGCTCGAATTGCGGCGAGTCTGTTTCAAGTTCCCTGATCGCCTCAATCGCAGTCGAAAGATAGCTTGGATCGGCTACACCATCGTAGAAGAGGAGGGATGCTAAGTAGCGTTCGAGCTGGCCCAAGTACTTCGAGTAAGGGATTGGCCCCCAACTCTGCACTGCTCGGCGCGTGACAGCGAGCGTATATGCGACGGTGTCTAGCCGAGTCATTGATGAAAGCCGGTCGCCCTTCGGCCCCACAAATCGCATGCCATCTTCGACGGTTCCGCGCCCCCGTAGCAACAAAGGAACGACTACCGTTTCCCGCGCCGTTGTGGGCAGTCTGAGCGTTGCTGTCGTGGTGATGCTGAAGGACCGAGTTAGCGCCTCGACAGACTCCGAGATCCGATCAAAGTACTCCTGCGGGCGTGTTGACAGGTAGATGAATCGAACCGCTTGAGCATCGGTGATACTCGCAAAGCGGTCGACTCTCTCCAATAGAGCATCGATTGCCTCCGCTCTCGCCGGCTCTGTCGTCGACCTATCTGCAAAATCAGGCTCGACGTAGATCTTCCACATCAGCCGCAGGTAGGCCGCGGCCAATCCAACACTGAGAACGGTACACATTAGGGCTAGAAGCCAGACCTTTATGGCAAGTACCCACAAGAATGCCGCGCTCACTGCTAAGACGATTGATGGGGTGGCGAGCCAGAGACGAAAGGAACGGCTAAGGATCCACCGCCGAAGGGTCCCCGTTGAATCGCCCGATGGCGAGCCGGTTTCCGCCGCCTCTTCTGTCATGGTCGCTCCCGTGCCCCACCGCAAAGCTGCAGCCCTGAACATACCGCAGTTAAGTCGCTCACGTGGTGGAACCTCGTGTCGTGTAGCGTGTCCGGGACCTCGACTCGTCGGAGCCGGTCAGGGGCGGACGCGTCTGTTGAGCCCTTCCGCGATAGTCGCCCTTCTGGCGAGATCTGAACATCGCCGGATGCAGACCGATGCGACGATCAGCGCCAGTCTGGATACAGTTCCAGGAATCGAGTGGCGGAAGTAGCAACTAGACAACCTAAATGGTTGTCGCTCGCGGTAGGTTAGATTTCAGATTTGACGCATGGCCTAATTTGCCCACAATTTGCCCACAATCGAGTGAGTTCCTATGTGATCGCAGTCATCTCGCCGAGGTCAAAAAGCGCGGAATTCCGCGGAATTTGGCATCACGGTAACAGTGCTTAAGGGTGGTCGCAGTTTTCGAGTCCCTCCAGGGGCACCTTGTCGTGGCCTCCACCCTTTCCGCATCCCTCCCACCACCTCCGTTCGCCTACCCCCCTTAACCGTCGTCGTCCCACCCCCCGCCCTATCGCCCGAACCCGACACCTCGACCTGACTGTCGCCCCATCGTGATAGACAACTGGTATGAGTCCCGATTCGGCATCCGGCGCTTTCGGCGTGTTCAGTCACCTGAACGCGCCGAACGCTGAGTTGTACCGGAGGGTGCTCGGCGCGTTCGTGGCGTCGAAGGAGCGGTTCCACCTTCATCTTCGCCCTGACGACGTGCTCGCACAGCTTCGCAGGTCCGCCGAGGGCGACGATGTGGTCCCGACGATCGAGGCGACGACAGCCGCGCTCGAGTCGCTCGTCGAGTGGGGGAATCTCATCGCGACCCCGGATACGGGGAGGGTCGTCCAGGTCGAGGACTTCTATTCGAAGCGGCAACTCTTCCAGCTGAGCCGGGCCGGCGACGCTGCCGAGCTCGCCCTGCAGCGATTCGATGAGGCGCTGGGGCGGCGTGGCTCGCTGCAGACAGTGGCGCTGGAGGACATCGCCGCGACGCTGGGACAGTTCCTCGGCCTGATCGGCGCGGACGAGCTCGACGTGGCGCTCATCCAGACGAGCCTCACCGCACTCACGACCCGCTTCACCGAGCTGGCCGAGAACGCCAGCGCCTTCATGGGCTCGCTGCAGCGGACGATCGATCTCACCGACACCGACGAGGACGCATTCGTCGCCTACAAATCACGACTGGTGGAGTACCTGGAGCGATTCATCCGCGACCTGACGGTGCGCGGGCCCCAGATCGCATCGATGCTCCACGACGCCGATCCGGACCTCGTAGAGCGCGCACTCCGCGCCCTTGCTGACAGAGATTCCTTCGCTGACGCGCCGGTGCTCGACGACGAGGAGGTGGCACAGCAATCCGACCGCTACTTCTCCGTCTGGATGAACCGCTGGGAGGGACTGAACGGCTGGTTCCTCTCCGACGGGCGCCGGGACAGCCAGGCGAAGCTGCTGCGGATGGCGGCACTCGCAGCGATTCCCACGCTTCTCAGCGCGGTTCAGGCCGTTCACGCCCGCCGTTCCGGCCGGTCCGACCGTTCCACCGACTATCTGAGGCTCGCCGTGTGGTTCCAGGAGGCCGACAACGATGAAGACCGTCACCGACTCGCGCGTGCGGCCTTCGGCCTCTATTCGGCCCGGCATCTGACGGTCGATTCCGAGACCTGGCAGCGATGGAACGAAGACCAGTCGCTGGCCGGAGCACGGTGGGCGGATGCACCGCCGGTCGAGATCTCCCCGCAGCTTCGGCGCACGGGGAGCTACGAGCGCAAGGGCCGACCGAATCAGGTCGTCGACCGCTCAGCGGAGCGAGCGATGCTCGCCCTGCGCGTGCGGCAGGAAGCGGAGCAGATCGCGCGGGCCCGACGGCGACTGGCCACCCGCGGCGAGGTTCGGCTCAGCGCGCTCGCGGGTCTCGACCGCACCTCATTCGGCCTCTTCCTCTCGCTTCTCGGGGACGCTCTCGTCGCGAAGAGGCCCGGCGAGCGGACCGTGAGCACCGCCTCCAGTGACGGCATGATGCACATCGAACTCACCCAGCTCGACTCGGATGCGATGGTGGCTCTCGAGACGGCGTCGGGCACGCTCTGGGGGCCCGATCATCGAGTCCGGATCACGGACCTCAGCCAGGGCGCCGGAGAGCAGCTCGGCTCGACCGCGGTCGAGCGCGCATCGTGAGCGTCGTCTCGAGCATCGATGACCGGCAGCGCGCTGCGAGGCTTCTGCTGCGCCATCCGCTCATCCGCTCCTCCGATGCGGACCGGTTTCGGCTGGTTCGCCGTCATGCCGGCGACCTGGCCGAATGGTTCGACATCAACACAGGCTGGGTGCTCCACCGGGACAGCGAGGTCGTGCGCCTCGATCGCGAGCCGGCGACGGTCACCGATGCGACTCATCCCTTCGCGACGAAGGCGTCCTCGACCCCGTTCTCGAGGCGGCGGTACGTCGTGTTGATGCTCTGCCTGTCCGTGCTGGAGCGCAGCGACAGTCAGATCGCGTTGGGCCGCCTGGCGGAGCAGGTGATCCTGGCGGGAGGCGCGGACGAGCTGGTCTCGGCCGGATTCTCCTTCGGGCTGACCAGCCGGGAGGAGCGCGGCGACCTGGTCGCGGCGGTTCAGCTGCTTCTCCACTGGGGAGTCCTCTCCCGCGTCGCCGGTGATGAACAGGATTTCGTGCGGGAAACCGGAGATGCCCTCTACGACGTATCGCGGCGCGTTCTTTCGCAACTGCTCGTGACACGTCGTGGTCCGTCGACCGTCGGCGGCCGGACGCTCGACGAACGCTTGAACGGGATGCGTGACCGAGGGGCCGCTCCGACCGACGAACTGCGCAACCGTCGCCTGCGGCACCGCCTCACTCGTCGGCTCCTCGATGATCCGGTGCTCTATTTCGCCGAGCTGACCGACGAGGAGAACGCCTACCTGCGCAGTCAGCGTGCAGCGATCTCCCGTCGTATCACCGAGCTCACCGGCCTGGTGCCCGAACAACGGGAGGAAGGCCTTGCGATGGTGGATTTCGACGACGACCTCAGTGACGTGCGCATGCCCGAGAAGGGGACCGAGGGACACGTGACCCTGCTCATCGCCGAACATCTCGCGCGATCGGGTGAGGTGATCCACGATGTGGACCGCCTCGTCGGCGCGGTTCGCGCGTGGGCGCCTCAGTTCGCCAAGTATTGGAGGGCCGGGGCGCGCGACTCCGCCGCGGCACCGGAACTCGTGGAGGTCGCGCTCGCGCGGCTCGCGGCCCTCCGTCTCATCACTCGTGGCGAGGACACGGTCGAGGCGCTTCCGGCGCTCAGTCGCTTCGCCCTCGCCGAGCCGACCATCCTGGGGAATCCGAAACTGTGACCATCGAAACCACTGCATCCGTGCCGACCACCGGTTCCGCGTTGCAGACCCCGACGAGCGTTCGCTGGCAGCCCCTCCGCTTGGGGATCGTCGACCTCTTCTATTACGAGGACGAGGAATTCCCGTTCGTCGACGGTCGCCTGCTGCTGCGCGGGAACAACGGCGCCGGCAAGTCGAAGGTCCTCGCGCTGACATTGCCGTTGCTGTTCGACGGCGACCTGTCGCCGCAACGGGTCGAACCGGACGGTGACCGCCAGAAGCGCATGGAGTGGAACCTCCTGCTCGGGGACGAGCACCCGAACAACGAACGCGTCGGCTACAGCTGGCTGGAATTCGGGCGCCTCGACGAGAACGGCGAGCCGCACTTCACGACAATCGGGCTCGGGCTCAAGGCCGCGAGAGGCCGCGCCATCACCAAGCATTGGTTCTTCGTCACCGAGCAGCGAGTCGGCGAGCAGTTGCAGCTCATCGATAAGGGGCGACTGGTGCTCGGGCGAGACCGCCTGGCGTCCGCACTCGAAGGCTCCGGCCGTGTCTACGACAGCAAAGGCGAGTACCGGCACGCGGTCGATCAGCGGCTTTTCGGCTTGGGGGAGCGCCGGTACGCGGAACTGATCGAGCTCTTGCTGCAGATTCGCGCCCCGCAGTTGTCGAAGAAGCCGAGCGAGGCTGCGCTGTCGGAGGCTCTCACGCGAGCGCTCACTCCGGTCGGGGACGACGTGATCAAGGCTGTTGCCGATGGGCTGCGGTCGCTCGACGAGGAGCGCGACGAGGTCAAGCAGCTCGTCGCGGACCAGAAGGCGGTGCGCGGATTCCTGGACCATTACCGGGAGTACGCGAGGGTGATGCTCAAGCGCCAGGCGGAGCCGCCGCGCGCCCATCAGTCGGAATACGAGCGCTATGGTCGCGACATCATCCAGGCGACCGCGGAACTCGACCGGCTGGACGAGCAACTCGCGGACCTCGGAACGCAGCTCGCCCTGTTGCGTCAGGAACGCGTCGAACTGAGCGGCGAACGCGAGGCCCTGCGAGACAGCGAGAACGCTGAAAGCGAGCGCTTGCTGGAGATGGCAGTGACGGCGGCCCAGGAGGCGGACGAGCGCGCTGACTTGGCGAGCGACGCGAAGAAGCGCGCGGAAGACCGCCTCAATGTCGCGCGGGAGGAGGCTGACGCCGATCACGATCGCACGGACCAGGCGCGTCGTCGTGCACACGACGCGACACGCGCTGCCGATCAGGCGGGCGCCGCAGCCGGGGTCACGCGTCGCCACGACGAGCTGCTCCAGGTGCCGGCCGAGCAGCTGGCCGACGCGATCGAGGAGGATCGTGCGGCCACCAGCGCCGAGATCGGCCGCATGCGCGAGGCACTGGAGCGGGTGAAGGCGCTTCTCGAGGCAGTGGCCGGAGCCGAGGCCGCCGTGGCCCAGAGCGCGCTCCGCGAGGCCGAGGCCGAGACCCGACGGTCGGATGCGATGGAGGAGCGGGTCGTCGCCGATGCCGCGGTCGATGAAGCGGTCGACTCCTATCTGTCTGAGGTGGAGATCACGCTCGCCGCTCTCACGGAACTGTCGATCTCCGCTGCCGCTTTCGAAGAGCTGGCCGATTGGGTCCGGGTCCGGACCGGTGAGAACCCGGCGGTCAAGGCGCTCCGCGCGTCCGCGGACGAGGTGATGGACGATCTGCGGGCGCAGCGCGCCTCCGCGGAGATCCAGGTGGAGGAGCTGGTCCGTCGATGCGACGAGCTCCAGACCGAGATCGAGGCGCTGGAGTCCGGAGAATCCGTCGAGCCTGAGGTGCCCTCGATGCACCGCGCAGCACCGGCGGAGTCGATCCCGCTGTGGCGGGCGGTGAGTTTTCGCAACGAGGTCGACGACGCAGCTCGTGCCGGACTGGAGGCGGCGCTCGAGGCGAGCGGATTTCTCACCGCTGCCGTCGTCTCCGACGGCTCCGTCCGGAGCGCCGAAGACGGCCAGCTTCTCCTGCTCGCGACCGGGGCGCCTGCGCCGGGCGCGCCGGGTCGGACTCTCGCCGACGTCCTGATCGCGGAGCCTCCGACGGGTTCTCCGGTGACGGAACCCACGATCACGATGGTGCTCCGAAGCATTGCTCTGAGCGAGGGGCCGGATGCGGATCCCGCGCCGGTGTGGGTGGGTACCTCCGGCCGTTACCGCCTCGGAGCGGCCTACGGTGCATGGTCCACCGAGACCGCACGGTTCATCGGCGAGACCGCCCGATCGGCCGCGCGCGAGCGCCGGCTCGCTGAGGCGCGCCTCGAACGCGACCGGCTCCTCGCCGAGCGGTCCGCGGTTGAGGAGATCCTGGCCGCGATTGCCGGACGTGCAGCGACGGTCGAACGGGAGAGAGCAGCGATCCCGTACCCGCAAGCGCTGCAAGACGCGGATCGGGCCGCTCACGCCGCTGCCGAGCAAGTGAGACGCTGCGAGGTGCAGCTGACCGCGGCTCGTGAGGCGGTCCGGGTTGCCGCGGACCGCGCTCGGTCGGCTGCGGAAGAACTTCGGTTGGACGCGGAGGTCCTCGGGCTTCCCGCGGACGCGCAGAGCATTCGAGCGCTCGATGGGGCGCTGTCCGTGTACGAGCGACGCGCCGAGACCGCCTGGAACGACCTGGACCGGCTCGCAACCGCCGAGAGAGAGTCGGTGCGCTCCGCAGAACGACGAGAGCAGGCTCAGCAGGATGCTGCTCGTGCCTCGGAAGCGAAGGAGTCCGCGGATACCGATCTGATCGCCAAACGTTCGCACGCCGACGCCTTGCGGATGTCTGTCGGCAGTGACGTGGAACTCCATCGGCAGCGCGTCGCGGAAAACGCACACCGCATCAAGAAGGTGGAAGGAGAACTCTCGCGGCTGGATCGGGAGGAGCGCGGGTTCAGCGACGCGCGCATCCGGCTCAGTGAGAGGCTCGACGGGCTGCGAGGCGACCAGGAGCGCAGCAACACCGCCCGAGTGGCAGCCGTCGAGGGCCTCCGTCGAACGACAGCGCTCGGGCTGGCGCGCGTGGCCGAGCTCGCAGCTGAGGAACCCGAAGGAGCGGAGTGGCCGGTAACCTCCGGCGTGCTGTTCGCACGCGCCCTCGATGCCGAACTCGCGAACGTCGACGCGTCGGTCGAGCGGTACAACCGGCTTCTGTCGCAGGTCCACACCGAGTTCACCGAGCTCCAGCGTTCGCTCGGCCGTCATGGGGACGAGGCGGCGTACATCCCGACCGACGACGGCGTGCGCGTGGTCGTCACGGTGTCGGGCAAAGAGATGCTGCTCGTCGACCGAGCAGCCCAGCTGGGCGAGCGTATCGAAGAGCATGAGCGTCTGCTCAACTCCAAGGAGCGGGAGATCATCCAGACCCACCTCGTCGCCGAGGTCGGGGCTCAGCTGTCGGAGCTGATCGGCGAGGCCGACCAGCAGAGTGTCGAGCTGAACAAGGAATTGCGAAACCGCCCCACCTCCACGGGCATGATCCTGCGGGTTCTGTGGAGGCCGCGCGCCGACGGTCCTGCGGGCCTCGCCGAGGCGCGGCGGATCCTCGGAACGACGGCGGATGTCTGGAGCGAGGAGGACCGCACCGTTCTGGGTGCGTTCCTGCAGGCGCGGATCGCGGAGGTCCGGGACGCGGACGAGGGCGGCAACTGGTACGACCACCTCGGTGAAGCTCTCGACTACCGGCGCTGGCACCGCTTCGCCGTCGAGCGTCTGCAGGGCGGAAAGTGGAAACCGGCGACGGGTCCCGCTTCCGGTGGGGAGCGCGTGCTGGCGGCGAGCATCCCGCTCTTCGCCGCCGCCTCCTCCCACTACCGAACCGCTGCGAACCGCCATGCGCCGCGGCTGATCATGCTCGACGAGGCTTTCGCGGGAGTCGACGACAGTGCCCGAGCCGACTGCCTCGGGCTCTTGGCGGAGTTCGACCTCGACGTCGTCATGACCAGCGAGCGGGAGTGGGGATGCTATCCCGAGGTTCCCGGGCTTTCCATCGCACAGCTCACGCGCTTCGACGGTGCTAACGCCGTTCATGTACAGCGCTGGAGGTGGGATGGCCGGCAGCGCACGCAGGCAGTCGAACGCATGTCGATCGGCGAGCCCGCCGGCGCAGCGGGTGAACTGTGGTGAGCGAGGATGCTTCCCACGTTGAGCGGCTGCGCGGAGTTCTCGGCACGCCGGACACCGCGTGGTTGCTCAACCGGTTGCGATCGCGCCTGGAACAGAAGGGTTCTCTGACCGGCACCGTCAGCAAACGGTCCGCGAGCACCGCGGAGCGGATCGCCGTCTCCCGGCTGTTCGGGAATCCCGTCCGCACGGGGTCCAGCGCGACGGTCTCGCTGGAGATGCTCGACGCGAAGCTGCGTCGCGGAGCCTGGCCGGACGGGCTGGAGTCCGCCGTCGTCGCCCTCACAGGGCCGGTGATCGGACCAGACGAACGCCGAGCCGAGCGCGAAGCCTGGGATGAGGCCTCCCACGTGCTCCGCCAGGTCACCGGCATCCACCTTCAGCTCGCAGATTGGGTGGAGCAGGCCGAGCGCTGGGGCACGCTCAAACGTGCCGTTCGGTCGCCGGCCGAGGCCAGTCGTCTGGCAGGTCAGCTTGTGATGCTGGCCAAAGCGCTCCCCGCGGAAGGGGAGGTGCTGGGGGTGCTCGCTGCGCGGCTCTTCGGGGACGCCCACGCGCTCGACCCGAAGACGACGCTCGGTGCGCTGGCGGCGGGCCTCGCCGCAGCGCTCGGGGAGCGGCCCAGCCCGTCGAGCGCCCACGACCGACGGGAAGCATGGCTTGCGTGCGGCGTCGTTGTGGACGACCTCTCCTCGACAGTCATCGCACTGGGACTTCCCGGCGGCGACTCGTCACCGACGGCCCGAGCCCTGGCGGCACTATCCGATTCGGGTCAGCCGGCCGTGCTGACCTATCGGCAGCTGGCCGTCGATGACATCGGCGTCTGCCCGGGGGTGGTCTGGGTGTGTGAGAACCCCGCGGTCATCGCATCGGCTGCAGACCGCTTTCGGGGTTCGGCGCCGGCGCTCGTGTGTGTGAACGGACAGCCGGGCGCTGCTGTGGTCCGCTTGCTGAGCCGGCTGATCGAGGGCGGTTCCCGTCTGCGCTACCACGGTGACTTCGATGCGGGCGGTGTCTCGATCGCGCGAACCTTGGCACGTAGGGTGCCGTGGTCGCCGTGGCGCTTCGACGAGAAGCACTACCGTGCCGCGTGCGCGGGTGGGGAGTCGTTCTCGAGTTTCACGGGAATGGTGGGGGAGACGCCTTGGGATCCCGGTCTGTCGGCCGCAATGCAGGAGTTCCGCCTTCGGGTCGAAGAGGAGTCGGTTCTTCAGGAGCTCTTGGAAGATCTCGAGGAACGCTAGGTGGCTGTTGATCGGTGCTCTGTTCGCTGACCTTTCTAACCGATTAGAGGGGCACGGACAGTGACCGCCAGGGCTCACGGCGCCTGTGGATTCAACTTCGGTTCGGGGAGTGTCGGCACGTGGAATTCTGCGCGGTGCGCCACGGCGCGACCCACGAGTGCGTACACACGGTCGTTCAGAGCGTCGCCAGGATAGTAGGCCGAGAAGATGGATTCGGCGTCGTCGGCGCTTTCGATGTCAAGCTCGGCGACGAGGCTGACGATGTCGGCGGTGTCGCGCCCAGGCCGGCTCATCGCGGCGCGGAGTTTCATGGCGAGGAGCGCGTCCGCCGGCGCCACTTCGACTCGGATGCCGTCGCGGTCGTAAAGCGGTCTCCAGTCCACGGACCTGCCCCAGTCGGGGAAGAACTGGGAGGCATTCGAGTTCAGCCAGTCCGCAGGCCAATCCCGCTCGACAGCGATCCTCTCTGCGATACGAACGAGTGCGTCGTGCGGGTCTAATCGCGCGTCGACGTCGACCGTTCGGCGGCGGTCCACGTGGGAGAGCGCGAGAGCTGCGCCTCCGACGATACTGATCCGAACGGGCCCGATCTCCGCGGCCCGTATTCGCTCGATGAGATCGTTCAGTCCGGCAATGAGTGACGCCCGGTCTAGCCCTGGAGTTTGGTCAGACACTTGCCAGCGTGCCTTCCTCGATCAGGATGCCGCGCTCCAGGAACTCGGGCGGGACACGGGTGACGTCTGGCGCATCATCCAGGGGGTGCAGATGCGGGGCCCGCAGCTCACGGTCATCGGTAATCGCTTGCTTCGTCCAGCTGGCAGCGGGGAGGCCCGCCTGGCGAAGTCGGTAAGCAACAGTTCCGGACAACGCGGCGTCCCACTCTCGGCTGCCAGTGCTTCGTGGCTGGGCGACGACGAGCGCGGCGACGACCAAGGGAGGTTCCTTGGCTAGCCCATCGGAGAGGTCGAGAAGCGCCCGGAATGCGCCATCTCTGCTGTCTTCCTCGAGGGCGTCCGCGATTCTCGCCGCGGTTTCCACTGCGCTCGGATGCGTCGCCGGAATGAGAAGAAGGCGGTGCCGGGCAGCGCGGGCGAGGTGCGCGGCGGAGGCGACCCCCGTGTCTCGCTTGCCGCGTTCCACGCCAGAGACGATCGGTTGGTACGTGTCCGCCCGGTCGGCGATCTCTGCCTGACTGTATCCGGCCGCCGCGCGCGCAGCGCGAATGAGATCCGCGAAAGCCATGCCGATCACCTCCTTATGGTTATACTCAATGCAGTATAGCAGGCACTCGGGCGAACCAGGTGGCAGTCGGTCGGCGGCCAGGAAGCACTTGCGCCCACGGCCGCGATACATCTGCGGGTACCTCGCACGGGGGCTTGCAGCCTCTCCCGGCAAGCCGCAATCCTGGTCCCTGACCGCGATTCCCGACGACGGTTGCTCGTGCCTACGCAGGTACCAACGGAGATCAGGAGAATCCAGGCCATGTCGCTCATCACCGCGGTCGTCGGCAGCAAGCTGGCCATTGCGCTTATCGCGCTCGGAACGATCACGGTGGGCGGCTCCGCAGCCGCCGCGTACACCGGCTCGCTTCCGCCCGGTCTGCAGGACGATGCGCATTCGCTCCTCGGCGCTCCGGCCGCGGCGCCTACCGACACTGCCACCGGAACGCCGACTGCAGAGCCAACCGACGACGCCACCGAAACACCGACACCGGATCCCAGCGCAACAGCCCCGGCGGGGCCGGACGCGACGGGTCCGGCAGCGCATGGATTGTGCACCGCGTTCCAGCACGGCGGCCTCGCCCCGACGTCGGTTGCCTACGCCTCGCTCGCGAAGGCCTCCGGAGGCGCGGACGGCATTGCGGCCTACTGCGCGGTGGTCCTGACGCCTAAGCCCGCAGCGGGACAGGGCGCGGGGAAGGGTGCGACGCCAACGCCGGACCCGACTTCTGATGCTCCCGAGGCAGCTGCGCAGCCGAACGGGTCCGCCGATCACTCGAGTCATGGCGCTCCCGCGGCGCCGGGCGGTTCCGGCCACTCCGGCGGAAGTCACGGGCGCCCGTAGCCTCGCCTCGATCGACCGGCGAGATGGAACAGCCCGCCTCAGAGGTTCACACGGCCCACCAGGTTGACCCGGATCCCGACACGGTCGAGCATCGCCGCCTTCGCCGCGAGCGCCTTGTCGGCGGTCTCCGCGTCCGGCGCGTAGGCGACCTGGGCGTGGTTCGCCTTATGGCGCGCCATGAACTGGTCGCGCGTGACGTCGTGCAGCACCACGTTGGCGATCGGCCACTCCGGGTTGGTGGCGTCCTTCCGTCGCTGCGTCTCCTCCGCCGGCAACTCCACGACGGTGGCGCGGAAGATGTCGGCCTGCAGGATGCCCTCGGCGATGAAGACGCGCGAGATCACGACCTCGCCGGGCTGGGAGACGCCGTTGATCGTGGCGCCGCCGGCCGGGAAGAAGACGTGGCCCTGGCGCCATCCCTCCGCGTTCTGCCAGCCGCCCAGGTGAGAGGCCGGCACCGAGCCGGAGATCTCGTAGACCCATACGAACTCGCCGTCGAACTCCTCGCCCCAGCGGACATCGTGGAGGGTGTTGTCGGGCACGAGTCCCATCGCGCGCCACACGCGGTCGGTCACGAGCGCATCGACCGCGACGCCCTCGTCGGCCTCGTTGAAGTGCGGGAAGGCGCGGCCGGCGTGCAGCTCCCGCGATCCGTCCCGGCTGAGGACCGGCGGCCGCTCGGTGGAGTTCAGCATGCCCTCCGCGAGGTCCGACGCCGGAACGAGGTCCTTCAGGCCCTGCTGGTACTGGATGCCGACGGCATCCAGTCCGAAGTCGTCCGCGATGCGCAGGGCCGCGATGTACATCCTCAGCTGCCACTGCACCTGATCGCGGGTGAGCTCGGTTGCCGCATCCTCCCCGTAGACGAAGGTCATGCCGTGGCCGATCAGCCAGTCGTAAACGCTATCCGCCTCGGCATCCGTCACGCGCAGCATCTCCGCGTACAGCGCGGATTGCGAGAGGCGCTCCTTGTACACGCCGATGCGGTTCAGCAGCTCGTCGTCGAAGATCGCGTTGTACATGCCCATGCAGCCCTCGTCGAACACGCCGATGATGGCCTTGTCCGTCAGGAGCTGATCGCCGAGCGCGCGTCCGAGGGCCACCTCCGGGGTGCCGGGCAGCTCCGGCAGGGGACGGACGTGGGAGGCGTCGTGCACGATGGCCCCCGTCTCCACCCACTCGCGCAGGCCGTCGCGGAACCAGTCGTCGGTGAAGTCGACCGACCAGGTCGTCGCGTACGGCTTGCCCATCTTCGTGAGGCCCGCGTTCAGTCCCAGGAGGCCGACGAGCCCCGGCCAGTCGCCGGCGAAATTCGCGACCGTCAGGATCGGCCCACGGTGCGTGCGGAGCCCGGCGAGGATGTGGTGGGAGTACTGCCAGTTCGCGATCGCGACGACGAGCGGCGACTCCGGCGGGATCTTCGTGAAGATCTCCATGCCCATCCGCTGGCTCGAGATGAAGCCGTGCCCGGTCGCCGGGTCGACACCGAACGGCCGGATGACCTGCCAGCCCAGCTCGTTCAGCACGCCGGTGACCGCGGCCTCCAGTTCGACCTGTGTCGGCCATCCCGCGAGGTTCGCGGATTCGCGCAGGTCGCCGGAGGTGATGAGATAGGCCGTGCGCTCCGGGGCGTCGGGCCGCACGGGGGTCGGGGGCAGTGCGTAGTCGGTCATGTCGTCTCCTGTGGTGTGAGGTTCTGCGTGCCGTGTGGATGTCGCGCGCGCGCCGCGTCTTCGGCTGCCGTGGCCGCGATGCTGTCCTGCAGCCGGCTCCAGAGCGCATCGAGGTTCGCCCGGTTGCCGGCGGTGAGCGCCGCCATCGGTCGACGGCACGAACCGCACGCAACGGCGTACTTGCCGACCAGGTACTTGGCAGCCGGGAACACTCCTTCGCGGATCATCCCGTCGAGCGTCTCGTTGATGCGCACCTGCACCGTCCGTGCGCCGTCGAGGTCGCCGGCCTTCACGCGCGCCCGCAGCGAGCGGAAGAGCTCGATCTGCAGCCCGACGGTCGTGCCGATGGAGGCGGTCGCACCCATCATGAGGGCGGGCAGGTAGAGCTCGTCGAAGCCGTTGATGAGCTTCACGTCCGGATACTGGGCCACGAGACGTTCCGCGCCGAACAGGTTCTGCGAGGTGTGCTTGATGCCGACGACCTGGGGGAGCGACAGCAGCGCCTCATACCCTCCCTCCACCACGTCGCGACCGGTGAACTGGGGGATGTTGTAGACGATGAACGGGAGGCCGACCTGGTCGATGACGGCACGGTAGTGAGCCACGACCTCCTCCGTCGAGTAGTGGTAGTAGAGGGGAGGGATCATGGAGACGGCCGCGACGCCCGCCTCTTCCGCCGCCTGGGCCAGCCGGATCGCGTCGCGGGTCGTCATGGCGCCGACGTGCGCGATGACGGGGACGCGTCCCGCCGCGGCGTCGACGGCGGTGCGTGCGGCGGACTCGCGCTCTTCGAGCGACAGGAGCATCCCTTCGCCGGTGGACCCTCCGATGTAGATGCCCTCGACTCCGCGCGCGATGTCGATGTCGACGAGTGCCGCGAGGTTGTCCAGATCGACCGACTCGTCCGCACGCATCGGAGTGGGGGTCGCGGCGATGATCCGCTCACCGATGACGTCGCTCACCATGCGGTCCAGCCCCCGTCGACCACGAGGTTCGAGCCCGTCATGTAGCGGGAGGCGTCCGACGCGAGGAAGATCAGCGCGCCGTTGTACTCGTCGGCCTGCGCCATCCGGCCGATCGGGATGCGGGCCTCGTAGTTCGCGTGGAACTTCTCGTCCTGCGTCTCCCGCCACACTCCGGCCGGCGTCAGCGTATTCACGCGGATCCCGGTCCGGCCCCAGTAGGTGGCGCAGTACCGGGTGAGGTTGTAGATCCCCGACTTCGCGGCCGAATAGGCGACCGGCTTGATGAACGGCACACCCGTATCGACCGCCTTGTACGCATAGATGTCCTGCACCGGCGATACCATCCCGTAGATCGATCCGACGTTGATGAGCGACCCTCCGAGTCCCGCCTCTCGCATACGGCGGCCCGCTGCCTGAGTGACGAGGAAGGTGCCCACGAGATTCGTGTCCACGACCTCCCGGAACACCTCGGCGGGGAACTGCTCGAACGGGCCGGACACCTCCGGTGGCGCGCTGGGCTGCGTGTCGATGCCGGCGTTGTTGACGACGATCGTCGGGATGCCCCAGGCATCGACGACCCGATCGAACGCGGCCTCTACGCTCGCCTGGTCGGTGATGTCCAGCTGGACCGCCATCAGCCGGTCCCGGTCCTGCGCGATGCCCAGGCGTTCGCCCGCGTCCGCGTCGGCATCGCGGGAGGTCACGACGACGCGTGCCCCGCGTGCGTGCAGCGCCCGGGCGAACTCGGCGCCGATCTGGCCGAACGCACCTGTCACCACCGCGATTCTGCCCGCCACCGAGAACAGCGGATCTTCGGTTCCATCCATCGAGTTGATCTCCTTGCCCGTGGGACTTGCGTCCACGTCCTGTGTCAGATGCGGTGTTCCGCGAGGTAGTCGCGGTCGAGGACCAGGCCGTGTCCGGGCGCGGTGGGCGGGTAGTAGACGCCGCGGCGCGTCTCACCGGTCGACGAGAAGATGCCGAGGTCGGTCCACGTCCCGCCGTCCGTCATCTCGGCGTACGAGATGTTCGGGACGGCGGCGAGGATGCTGGCGCTGAGCTCCATCACGAAGTGCGGCGTCATCGGCAGGTTGCGGGTCCGCGCGGCCGCGGCGATGTCGAGGTATCCGGTGATGCCCCCGACGCGCCCGAGGTCGGCCTGCACGAAGTCGACTCCGCCGCCGTCGAAGTACTGGACGAACTGGTCGACCGTGTAGACGTTCTCGCCGAGTCCGATCGGGGTGCGCACCTCGCGGGCCAGCCGCGCGTGGCCGGAGATGTCGTCCGCGGGGAGCGGCTCCTCGATCCACAGCAGGTCGAACTGCTCGAAGCGCGAGAACGCGCGGAGCGCCTGGGGGTAGTTCCATCCCTGGTTGGCATCGACGGCGAGCGGGAATGCTCCCACCGCTTCGCGGATCCGCGCGAGCCGCTCGACGTCCTCCTCGAGGTCGGGCTTGCCGACCTTCACTTTGGCGGCCGCATAGCCGTCGGCCTTCCAGCGGCGCACCTGCTCGACGACCTCGTCGGCGGAGAGGTTCAGATTGATGCCGCTTCCGTACAGAGGGACGCTGTCGCGCACCCGGCCGATGATGTCGATGACGTTGACGCCCAGGCTCTTGCCGAGGAGGTCCCAGGCCGCGATGTCGAACGCGGAGATCGCGTGGGTGGTGACACCTGCGCCGCCGATGTCGTGCACGAAGCGGTACGCGCGATTCCACAGGCCACGCGGTGACACCCGCTGGCCCACCAGCGTCGGCGCGATCTCGTGCGCGAGCGCGCCGATCGTGCGGGCGCCCATCCCGGAGGTGTGGCTGAAGCCCGTTCCGACCAGGCCGTTGTCGCCGTGCAGGTCGACCACGGTGACCTCGATGTCGGTCACCCGGTGGATCTGGTCGCCCCACGGGCCCTGGGGGAGAGGCACGCGCGCGAGCGAGATCTCCGCCCCTTCGATACGGGGGATCCCGGTGGTCAGCCGACCGGATCCTGTCTGCAGAATCGTCATGTGTTGCCTTTCGAGAGGTGGAGCGGGGAGCGGCTCAGCCTTTGACGGCGCCGGCGGCGAGACCGCCGATGAGCTGCTTCTGGACGAGCATGAAACCGAGGAGGACGGGCACCGCCGCGATGACGCCGCCGGCCGTCAGCAGGTCCCAGCGGATCTGGTAGTCGCCGATGAACAGCTGCAGGCCGATCGGGATGGTCTGGCTCTTCGTCGACGAGGTGAACGTCAGGGCGTAGAGGAACTCGTTCCACGAGAAGATGAAGATGTAGGTTCCCGCGGCCGTCAGCCCCGGCCTCAGCAGGGGGAAGAGGATGTGGCGCACCATCTGGAACTTGGTGCATCCATCCACGGTCGCTGCTTCGTCGAGCTCCGGCGGCAGCCCGTCGAGGAAGCCCTTCAGCAGGTAGGTCGCGAACGGGGTCGCGAAGGTCGTGTACACGAGGATCAGGCCGGCGGTGGTGTCGAGCAGGCCAGCGCCCTTGAGCATCGTCGACAGCGGGATCACGAGCAGCACTGCCGGGAACAGCTGAGCGATCAGCAGGACGGTCAGCAGTGCGCCGCGGCCACGGAAACGGAAGCGCGACAGCGAGATGGCTGCGGCGGACGCGACGATCAGCGACAGCACGACCGTCCCCAGCGCAGCCAGCAGACTGTTGCGCATGTAGGCGAGGAACGGCGTCGTCGTGAAGAGCTCGACGTAGCCCTGCACGCTGAGCGCGGACGGGAGCTTGCTCATCCCGTTCGCGACCAGGTCCTGATTCGGCGTGAACGAGGTCAGCAGCATCACGAGGTAGGGGCCGATGGTCGCGATCATCCACCCGGCGATGAGGACATACAGCCCCACCCGCCCGACCCGGCGCGCGGAGGAGGATCGACGTCCCGGCGGCGTGACGGCCGGCATGCGCTCGGTGCGCGGGCCGTCGATCGTGCCGAGAGCGTTCGCGGTCATCGCTTGACCCCCTTCGTCTGGGTGAGGCGCAGGTAGATCACGACGAGGATCGCGAGCACGATCGCCTGGACCACGGCGTAGGCGGCGCCGCTGCCCAGCTGTCCTTGCTTGTAGGCCGTGAGGTACGACTGCAGCGGGATGGTCGTGGATGCGATCCCCGGGCCGCCTCCGGTGAGGACATACGCGAGATCGATGTAGTTCGCGGTCCAGATGAGCCGCAGCACCAGCGTGATCAGCACCGTCGGGAGGATCGACGGGACGACGACGTGCCGGAACACTCCGAGCGGGCCGCATCCATCCGTCCTCGCCGATTCCTTCAGCTCCTCGGGGACCGCCTGCAGCGCCGCGAGGACCATCACCGCGAAGAACGGGATGCCCTGCCACGCATCGATGACGATGAGCGTCGGCAGCGCTGTGTGCGCGTCGGAGAGCCAGGCGACGGGATGCGTCATGATGCCGAGGTGCTCCAGGACGGTGTTGACCAGTCCTCGGTTGGGGTCGAGCAGCCAGAGCCAGATCAGCGCCACCAGCACGCTCGGGGTCGCCCACGGGATCATGGCCAGGCCCCGGACGGTGCCGCGCAGCCGGAACTTCTGGTTCAGGAGCAGCGCCCCGATGACCCCGAAGATCAGCTGCAGGCAGACACCGCCGACGGTCCAGAAGACCGAGTTCCCGACGAAGGCGCCGAACTGCGGATCCTGGAACAGGGCGACGAAGTTGTCGAACCCGAGGAAGCCGACGGTGCCCCCGAGGAGGGTGGTCTTCGTCAGCGAGAGCCAGATCGCGCGCAGGAACGGGTACGCGACGAAGACGAGCAGCAGGATCAGCGTCGGCGAGACGAAGAGGAGGATCGTGGGGTCGAAGCGACGTCTGACGCCGCCTCGACCCCCCGCGACTGTGGTCGTCATGTCACTTCTTCTTGAGCCCTGCGGCGAGCGCCTGCAGCATCTTCGCGCTGGTCAGCTGTCCGGAGAACGCCTGCTGGATGGTGGGGGACCAGGTGGCGTTCACGACGGTGGTCGTGCCGGGCAGCTGCGGCCAGCTCTTCGCCGTCTTGGCCGCGGTGATGGCGACCTGATAGGCCGGGTCCTTCGTGAACGCCGCGTTCGCTGCGACGGCTTTGGTGACCGGCAGCTGCCCCTGCGGGGAGGTGCTCATCTTCAGCATCTGCGCGTCGCCCAGCAGGAACGTCTCCCACTGCCAGGCGAGCTCCTGCTTCTTGGAGTTCGCGAAGATGACGTTGCCGCTCATCGACTGCACGGTGGACGGCTTGGAGGGGTTCGCGGCCGGCACGGGGATGACTCCGACGCCGTCGCCGAACTGCTTCCGGACGGCGGCGAGCGAGCCGATGTGGTGGATCATCGTGGCCGTGGTCCCGGCGAGGAAGTTGCTCTGCACCTGCGAGAAGGCGGCCGTCTCCGATCCCGGAGGCGCGTACTTCGCCAGGTCGAGGTACTTCTGGTTCACCGACTCCGCCGGAGCCTTGTCGAGGATCACGTTTCCGGACGAGTTCACGAACTGTGCTCCGCCCGCGAGCATCCACGCGGCCCACTGGTCCTGGCCGCCGGCGCCACCGCGGACGTCGAACGCGTAGTGTCCGTTGCCGGTGAGCTTCGGAGCGTCGGAGAGCATCTCGCTCTGCGTGGTCGGCGGCTGGAGGCCGGCATCCGCGAACAGCTTCTTGTTGTAGTACATGTACAGCGCGGTGTTCTGGTGCGGCATCATGTAGATCCGATCGCCACCGGGCACCTTGCCGGCGTCCCAGGCGCTCGGCTCCACCGACGACTTGCCCTTCCACGCGTCGATGCGGTCGTTGAGGGACGCGAGCACCCCGGCGTCCACGAACTGGCCGATCCACGAGTCCTTCATGCGCGCCGCATCCGGGCCGTTGCCGCTGCTGATCGCAGTGGACAGCTTGTCCAGGTACTGCGCGGCGGGAACGACCTGGAGGGTGACCTTGCCGTGGCCGCTCTGAGCGTTGAACTCGTCGGCGAGCTGCTGCCAGGTCGTGTCGGTCGCGTTGTCCTGCCAGAGCCAGTAGTTGATGGTCTGGCCGGTCGTCGACGCGCTGGTGGTCGTCGTCGAGCCGGCGCCGGTGGCGGAGCATCCGGCCAGCGCCAGCGCGGATGCCGCGATCGCGCCGATGACGACGGATGCGCGAACCTTGTGTTGCTTCATTGCAATGCCTTTCGGAAGGGTTCTCAGTGCGTTCGGGGGGAAGGACCGGATGGATGCGCGGCGCGCTGCGTCTCTCGCGAGGCCGTCAGCCGCGCACGCACATCGAAGAAGTGGACGTTGAGCTCGTGGACCGCGAGAGGGGTGTCGCCGGCCTCCAGAGCTTCGACGATCGCCGCATGGTGGCGGGCGGATGCCGGGAGGTCGCTGCCGACCTGGAGCTGCTCGGACGACTCGTCGAACATGTGCCAGAATGCGGCCACGAGGCCGTGGAAGGTCCGGTTCTCGACGTGCGTGTACAGGACCTGGTGGAACGCCGCATCCTCGTGGATGAAGGGAAGCCCCTGGGCGGCTTTGGACTCCATCCGATCGACGAGGCGCCGGAGCTCGCGCAGCGTCGTCGGCGACATGTCGGCGACGGCCGCGGAGAAGAAAGCCACTTCGAGCACGCGCCGGACATCGAGCATCTCCTGCATGAGCTCGATCGACGGTTCCATGAAGCGTGTCAGCGTCTCGACGACGGACTGCATGCTGAACTCGCCGAGCACGCGCCGCGAACCCTGCTTCGCCACGACCAGCCCGAGAGCCTGGAGCGCTGCGAGCGCCTCCCGCAACGCCGGCCTGCTCACGGACAGGTCGTGGACGAGGTCCTGTTCTGACGGCAGCGGCTCGCCGGGCAGCAGTTCCAGCTCACGGAAGTGCTGGAACAGCCGCAACTCAAGTTCGATAGGCATCGCTGGCTCAACTTGTCTGACATTGGAGGGGTCGATCCGGTTGTAATCGCGTCACCACGCTACGAATACGTGGAGATTCAGGGCAATGTCCGGCGGCGAATTGTGCCGAATTGTCTGACAAGTGCGGCCTGCGGTGTGCGCGCTCGTCAGGCAGTGTGTGGGGTGATGCACCACGTGATTCACCACCCCTGTACTGGGGTCCCGATCGTTGTCCGCCCGCAACTAGCGTGGATTCGCCCGACAGTTGCGAGGAGAACACATGAGCACGCCTGCTGATTGGTACGACGACGGTTCCGGACGACTCCGGTGGTGGGACGGCACACAGTGGACGGACCACTTCGCCGACCAGCAACCGCAGATCGTGGACACGACCGGCGATGTCATCGATACCGCTCAGAGGCAGGGTGTCTTCGCGAAGGTGAAGGGAGCGGCCGTGTCGGTCGCTGCCGAAGCTCGGGCGAGCATCGGCTATGCGGCGAGCACTGCAGCTGCCGTGCCCGACGATGCCGAGGTGGAGGTTGCCGTCGCCGGCGATGACGTCCCGCTGTACGAAGTGGTCTCCCACATCGACGGGAAGAACGCCAAGGTGAAGCTCTGGCCGGACCGGATCGAGTGGGAACGCGGCCGCGGCGTCTCCGCGGGAAAGATCACCGCTGGTGTCTTTACCGGTGGGTTCTCGCTGCTTGCCACGGGCGTGAAGGGTGGCAAGGACGCGTACGAGATGCTGCCGATCAACCAGATCACCTCCGTAAGCAACCGCAAGGACGGCATGCTGTACCACCTGGTCGAGGTTCAGAGCGCCGGCGGGACGGTCGGGTTTCGCGTCAACCGCGACGATGCCGCCAAGTTCCGCGAGGCGATCCTCAACCTGATGCAGGCGCGTGCCGCGACCCCGGTCACCGTGCAGGTCGCGAACGCAGCACCGGAGCAGCCGGCTGTCGCCGCCGCTGCAGACCACGTCGCCCAGTTGCAGCAGCTCGCTCAGCTGCGCGACGCCGGTATTCTCACGGACGACGAGTTCACGACCAAGAAGCAGGAGATCCTCTCCCGCATCTGAGCGATGAACCGAAAGACGGGGCGCCTCCGATCTGGAGACGCCCCGTCTTCGTGTCGGTGGCCGGGGGATCAGCCTGCCGCGACAGTCCAGGCGCCGTCGGACTTCACGACCACGACGGTCGGTCCGGCGAACATCGGCACCTTGCCGGAGTACGCACCGATCGTGTTCACTGCAAGGTTCGGGATGGCACCGCCGTACTGAATGACGGCGAAGTTCCCCTGGCCCTGGTTGGCGAACGCCCAGTTTCCTGCAGCACCGCTGTACTTGTACACCTGATCGCCGGTCGCCCCTCCGGGGAGAGCCAGATCCGGTGCCGCGCTGATCGGGCTGATCGTGATGTTCCATGCCCCGTCGGCCTTCACCTGAAGGTTGACACCGGCGTTGCCGATGGCGTTCATGCCGTAGGCGGTGACACCGGAGTAGTTGCCGATCGTGTTCACCAGGAGGTCTCCGGTCGGCTGATTGGACGCGTCGAGGACGTTCAGCGAGAAGTTCGACGCGCCCTGGTGGCTGGCGGTGACGATCGCCGCTTTAGCTCCGGCAGGCAGAGCGATGACGCTGTCGCCGGTCCCGGTCTGGTTGACCGGCGCGAACGTCCCATATGTCGTGTCGTAGGCAGCGTTCGGGTTCACGGTCGCCTTGGTCGGTGCGGGTTTCGGCGCCGCGGACTGCGACGGCTGTGCGGCGGACGACGATTCAGGAGAGCTCGCGGGGAGGTTGCTCGCGGTGTTGGCGCCGTGGGACGCGTAGATCGAGGCGAAGATGATCCCGAAGAGAAGCGCCACTCCTCCGAGGATCGTGCCCGTCAGAGGGATGGTGCGCTTCGCGGGCTTCCGGGTGAGGGTGATGATTCCGAAGATCAGGGCGAGGATGCCGAGAATGATGCTGAGCGGGGCGCTCGGGGTGAACGAGAAGATGACGCCGATGATCCCGAGGACGAGGGAGGCGACGGCGAGCCCGTTGCCCTTCTTCTTCGCGGGCGGAGGCGGCGGGACCGTGCCGACGGCGGCGTACCCCGCCGGGGGCGGCGGGACAGCTCCTGGGGCGGCGTAACCGGCCGGGGGCGGCGGGAGAGCTCCAGCGGGAGCGTTGGCATATCCGGGTGCTGGTGGGGCCGGAGGCGGCGGAACTGGGCCGGCGGGCTGGAAGTTCGGGGTGGGAGCCGGGGGCGGCGGCGGGGCGGCTCCTCCGTCGGGCTGCGCTGCGTTGGGGTTCTGGGGCTGGGGCTGGTTCGGATCGCTCATATCTCTCCCAGCTTGGCGAACGCTAAGGAAACATTCAGCCCCCAGAAAGGGTGAGCGGTGCGTTACGCCCCGGAACGGGCGACCACCACCGCCAGTTCCGTCCTCGTCCGCACACCCCACTTGGTGCGGATGCCGGAAAGGGTGGACTTCACCGTTGTCTCCGCGACGAAGAACTGCTGCGCGAGTTCCGCGTCGGATGCTCCGGTGACCAAGGCCAGCGCGAACGCCTTCTCGCGCTCGGTCAGCTGCGTCATTTTTGCCCGCGCGTCTCGGCGCACGTCGTCGCCGCGGGAGTCCTGCACCCAGGCCGCCAGCTGTTTCGCCGCCCGCGGGGAGAACGCGGCATCTCCGGCCGCAACCTGGCGGACGGCCTCGAGGATCCGGTGGGGGTCCTCGTCTTTGAGCATGAATCCTGCAGCGCCGGCGGTCACCGCGTCGAGGACACGTCCGTCCTCGTCGAAGGCGGTCATCATCAGGAATCGTGGACCGGTCCCGTGGAGTGCTTCGACAACAGCGACACCATCCATCCGCGGCATTCGCACGTCGCAGAGAACGACATCCGGGCGATGGGCCGCAACTGCTGCGGCGACCTCGTTTCCGTCCGCGCATCGGCCGACGACCTCAAGATCGGTGGCCGTGCTCAAGATCATCGTGAGACCGTTCGCCGCCATCGTGTCGTCGTCAACGACAAGGACACGGATGGGATGGTCGGCCACGGAGCAAGCCTAGCGATCAGCGGCGACAGGATGGGCTGGCCGCAGCACAGAGTCTCAGCGGGAGGGGATCACCGCGTCACCCAGGGCAGCCACGCGATGAGGGTGAACGCTCCATCGGGAGTCGGCCCAGCTTGAAAGGACCCGCCGACCAGGGCGACCCGTTCGCTCATGCCGGTGAGGCCGTGACCTCCGCCGACCGATGTCGGGTGCGCGCCAGGGGTCAGCCAGTTCGTCGCGGTGATGCTCACTCCCGTCTCGGGTCCGCCGCGGACCTCCACGCGGACGGCCTGACCCGGTGCGTGTCGGCGGACGTTGGAGACGGACTCCTGCACCAGCCGGTAGCAGGCGTGCGCGACCTGCGGGTCACAGGTCGCCGCATCGGATACGAGAACCTGGGCGCGAACATCCACGCCGTCTCGGAGCGCCTCGTCGATCAGGCTGGCGATGTCGACCAGCCCGCTGCTCGGGCCGGCGGCGCCGGGGTTGCGGAGGACATGGACGACGTGGCGCAGCTCGTCAAGGGAACCTTGCGCCGTCTCACGGACTATTCGGGCGGCCGCAGTCGCCTGCTCGTTCCCGTCCACCGTCAGTTCGAGTGCACCTGCATGCAACGACAGCGAGGAGAGACGGGCCGCCAAGGTGTCGTGGAGCTCGCGAGCGAGCTCCTGTCGTTCGCGTTCCAACTCCACCTCCCGGTGGAGGACGGCGACGTTCCGGGTCGCCGCCGCGGTGTCGAGCTGAGCGGCGTCGCGTTCCCGGCGGATGCTTCGGAGGAAGCCGAACCCCGCGAACGGCCCGACAGCGAACGCGGCGACGATCGGAACCGACCAGAACAGCGCCAACCGGGCCGGTGTCCCCTCCGCGGGCTCACCGACGAAATCGGACAGCAGCGACACATGGGAAGCGACATCCCAGCAGAAGCTGACAACGGTCGCTGCGTACACCCCCACGATGAAAAGCCACCGTCGCCACCCAGCCGTCACGGCGGTCACAGCCGCGCAGGCGACCAACGCCGTCAACGGGGTGGTCGGGAAGACGAGGGTGAGGGCGACGGCGATCACTGTGACGAGGACAGGCCACCGATGTCTCCAGACCAGCAGCACGGATGCGGCGATCATCAGCCACGTTCCGGCCAGCGCCAGTGTCTTGATGCCTGCCGGGAACGTGGAGGGCGGCGTCCCGTGCATCCCGCCGGCGGAGATCGCGAGCAGGGAGCACAGCACCGCCAGCGCGATCGACCCGACCAGCGCCCACGCACGCCGAGCACGGGAGCGCACCGGGGCGGCGGAGGCGACAGCAGGCGGAATCGTCATGGACCTGATCGTAGAGGCGACCGCCGACCAGCCCCACCGGCTTTCGGGGGATGCGGTCCCCTCCTTTCGGTCACCCCAGCCGGACCGAACCGACGTGGCAGCCTCCTGACGCGCTGCGGTCTGCTGGATCACGTCGAACAGACCACACACCAGGAGGCCAGATCATGTCCCGACGCACCACTATCACCCTTGCCGCTGCAGCCGTCATCGCCACGGCGCTCACCATTACCGGCTGCTCGGCCGGGAGCGGCACGACCACAGCGGGCGGGGCCGCCGCCGGCGCCGCGACCTCGGCGCCGGCAGCGCCGAAGGCGCCCGGATTGAACACGCCGGTGACGGTCGGCTCATTCGAGTACACCGCAACCGGTTCCAAGGACGCAGGTACCACCGTCGGCACGGCCCCGCTGTCGCAGACCGCGCAGGGCACCTTCATCGAAGTGGACCTGACCGTCAAGAACGTCGGCAACAGTGCGGCGACGTTCCTCTCGAACTACGTGAAGCTCGTCGACGGTTCCGGAAAGACCTTCGACGCCGATCCGACCGCCACGCTGTACGCCAGCCCGGACCAGTCCGCGTGGATCGCCGCGATCAACCCCGGCAACAACCTCACCGGTCCCATCCTTTTCGACGTCCCCGCCGGGACCAAAGCGGTCAGCATCGAGGTCTCCGACAACGCATTCTCCGCGGGAAAGACGATCGACCTCGGCTGAGCTCCACAGACTGGGCGGCGGACACAACCCGAACTGTCCGCCGCCCGCCCGCGTCGAAATCAATTGCTCCCCGCGCGTCAGATCCGAGGCCCTCGTCCGTCTATGAAGAGAAGCCGTCGAACGCGCTGCCCTCGTGCTCGCGCGTCGCCGGCGCCGTGGTCGAGAGGAGGGTCGGATGATCGGTCTGGTCGTGGGGGCGTGCGTCGAGGCGGCGCTGGTCGGTGGAGGGGTCTGGTGGCTTCTCAGTCCGACTCTCGAGGCGAGCATCGGGATCCAGGCGGCCTGGGTGCTCTTGGCGTTCCTGTACGTCGCTGCGCGGTGGACGGTACTGGGGCGCGAGGCGCGACGTGGTGCGCGACCCCGGCCCCGGAAGTGGGTGGTGATCCGCCTGCTGAATGCGATCGTCAGTCCGGCCGTCGCGGTGGTCGGCGTCCTGTCCGGATTCTTGATCGTCACGGGAACGATCGCTCCCGCCGCGGTCAGCGAGAACCTGAGAGCTGTCCCGCTCGCTCAGATGGTCGCGGTGTTCGGCATCTTCGCGGGGTGGGCGGTGATGCACCTCGGCTACGCAGACCGCTATCAGCACCTCAACGAGAAAGAGATCGCCCGCGCGGGCTCACCGGGTTTCGCGTTCCCCGGCGACGCCAGTGCGTCGCGCGTCTCCTTCGCGTACTTCGCCTTCACCGTCGGAACGTCGTTCGCGACCTCGGATGTCAACGTTCTCACCCCGCGAGCCCGGCACATCGTCACAGGCCACGCCGTCCTCTCATTCGCCTACAACACCGCGGCCCTCGCCATCGCCATCGGCTTTCTCACCAGCGGCTGACCTCCGGCCGGTCGTGACGACGCGTCTTGCGATGACAGGCGTCAGCAATTGGAGAGAAAGGCGTCTAGGTACACGGGTGCAGCGTTCGGCCTTGGCCTTGCACTGTTCCACACGGGCCGCCTCGGCCCTGTACCTCCATAAAAAGGAAAACATTCAATGCGAAACAAAACTCTGTCCCTGTCGGCTGCCGCGGTTCTCTGTGCACTCACCATCGGAACACTCGCGGGTTGCGGTGCCGTCGCTTCGTTCACTGTCGACGGGGTGTCCATTCCGGAAGGCAAGGCGACGGTGAAGACCAAGGGTGCGGCTTCCGAGATCGTCGACTCGGGTGCGACCGTCCACGCCAAGGCGAATGCCCCGGTGGCTCTGACGCTGAACAAGGCGAACGCGAACGTGATCTGTGACGACTCGACGTCTGAGATCGACATCCAGGGACTCGGCGGCACCGTCAGCGTCTCCGGCGCGTGCAACGTGGTGAACATCTCCGGCTTCGGTGCCACCGTGAACCTCGGCGCGGTCCAGGACATCACGCTGGAGGGTGCGAGCAACACGGTCGATGTGGACTCGGCAGAGACTCTGTCGGTCGCCGGCGTCAGCAACAAGGTCACCTACGGCAAGGTCACGACCATCGGCCGCGTCGAAGGCATCGACAACCGCACGCGCGTCCGCTGAGCATCCCGCGGACCGAATCGGCGTCCGCATTCCCGCATCAATCCAGACCACGAAGGAATCTTCATGACAACAGTTGAGAACGACCAGAAGTCCCTCTTCCAGGCCAGCTCGAGGTGGAACAAGATCGCAGTCGCGGGGTTCGTCCTCGTATTCTTCTCCGGCGTGCTCGGCATCATCTTCGGCGCCATAGGGCTCTCCCAGACCAGCCGCACCGGCGACCGGGGTCGCGGCCTGGCCGCCTCGGCGATCGCAATCGGCATCCTGAAGACCATCGGACTCGTCAGCAGCTTCGCGTTCTGGGGACTCTGGGGATACTGGGGCTTTTAACCCGCCCCGCCACACTGGGAGGTCCTGCGTCGCGGGGCCTCCCTCCCATCTCGCCGGGTCCGAAGCCGTTCTCGCCCCCCCCGGAATTCCTCTTGACACCGTCACCGCCCGGCGTAACCTGAGGCTTGCTCATTAATCCGTGCGTCGAGCGCGGTCGAATGTGGATGTCGAAGGAGTCATCATGCGCGAATTATCGAAGTGGAAGAAGAAGGAGGGAATGGGCCTCGGCCGGCGCATTCTCGTGACGATGGCAGCGACCGTGGCGCTCGTGGGAGTCGCCGCTACGCCGGCCCTGGCCGATTCCTGTGCGAACGTGAGCCGTCCCGCGCCGCAGGGATGGACGCCCGCGACGACCTACCAGGCGCCGCTGGTCCAGGGAGGCTGGGTCTGGCTCCCGAGCCTCACGTCGGTTTTCGGACCCGGTGACTTCCCGCCGTTCTGGGGCAAGGTCACTCCGGGAACCGAGGACTCGATCCTGCTGAACGCCCCGGGGAGCAACGGAAACTTCACCAATGGGAAGACCCTCTCGCTGCTGGGAGTGTCCGCGATCTGCGATGGGAGCAGCCAGGCGTTCGTCGTGCGCCAGACGGATCACGGCATCCAGACCGGGTGCGAGTAGCCGTCACCTCAGCGCAGGTCGTGACCGTCCGACCGTCCCGCAACGCGGAGCGCCGTGGATGCGGCGTCCAGTCCGGACCACGGTCCCTCACCGTCGAAGACGGCGATGCCGGACGTCCGCAGGACCACCTCCTCGCCGGCGAGAAGCGACGCCAGCTGTTCCATGCCGGGATTGTGACCGACGAGGAGCAGCGTCTGCACGGTGTCCGGCACGCCATGGACGATGTCGAGGAGCTGGTGCGCGGATGCCGCATACACGCGGTCCTCGGAACGCGCTGGAGGGAGCGGTTCGAGCTGGGCGGACGCCAGCTCCCAGGTCTCGCGGGCGCGCCGCGCGGGGGACACCAGGGCCAGGTCGATCCGGCCCGCGTGGTCGGCGAGCCATCGGCCGGCGAGCGGAGCCTGGGCCGTGCCGCGCTCGGCGAGCGGCCGGTCGATGTCCGGGACGGATCCGGACCAGTCGGACTTGGCGTGGCGCAGCAGGATGAGGATGCGGTCGGTCGTCGTCACGCTGCCAGTGTCCCGCACGAGGGGGCGGCTGGGTACTGTCGGGGTGGATTTGGATTTCCCGGTGGTCAGTCCTGAGGGGGACGACGCAGACGCTTGACGTCGGTGCGGCGCTTCTTCGCATCCAATCGCCGTTGCTTGGCGCCGCGGCTGGGCCGCGTCGGTCTGCGTGCAGGCGCCGGCGGCAGGAGGGCGTCGGCCACCAGGTCGGCCAGCCGTGTGAGCGCGGCCTCCCGGTTGCGCAATTGCGCGCGATGCTCGGATGCCGCGATCGTCAGCTTCCCGTCGGCCAGCCGACCGCTCAGGCGCTCGAGGAGCCGCTCCCGCTGAACCGGTGACAGAACGGCGGAGCCCGCCACATCCCACACGAGTTCCGCACGGGAGTCGGCGGTGTTCACTCCTTGCCCGCCCGGGCCGGACGACCGCGAGAACCGCCACGCGAGCTCGGACTCGGGGATCGTGAGCCCGGCGTCGACGCGAAGGCCGGGGCGATGGGCAGCGGGCATGGGTCCATCATCCTCTCCAGGCTCGGGACGCGGAGGCGCGCCGCGCATCCGCCTCCGCCGACCAGGTCCGGGGCCGGGACGGGGTGGGCTAGCATTTCGGAATGACCAACCCGGCTCGGATAGACGACGTGTCGATCGGTGGCGACGCCATCCGCCTCGGGCAGTTCCTCAAGTTCGCCGGGCTCCTCGACTCCGGCGGAAACGTGAAAGAGGCCATCATCGACGGCTACGTGACCGTGAACGGCGAGGTCGACCGCCGCCGCGGACGGCAGCTCCAGCTCGGAGACGTCGTCACCTTCGAGGGCCGCAGCGTCCGCGTCTGCGCGTGAGGACGATGTCGGTGGACGGTTCGATCGAACGCAAGGGAGGCGTGACCCTGCTCGTCCGGTTCGTCGCCGTGGCCGAGGAACTGCACTTTCCGCGTGCGGCGAATGCGCTGAACATCCCTCTCGCCTCTCTCTACTCATCGATTGCGAAGCTCGAAGAAGAAGTGGGATCGCCCCTCTTCGTCCGAAGCTCCACGGGCACCCGGCTCACCACCGCCGGAACCCTCTTTCTCGCGACGGCGCGGGAGGAGATCGCTGCGGCCCCTGCGCCGCCCCAGAAGCCGGCCGTTCCCGCCGGCGGAAAAGCCAAAGCCTCCAAGGGCAAAGGCCGTGCCCCGGCGGTGAAAGGGCAGCCGAAACCGTACAAGAAGCGTCAGGGGCGCTAGCCTTCGCATCCACATGTGCGGGTCAGTGGTGCTCGGGGAGGAGCGGCGTCGACGGTGCGGGGCCTTTAGTCCGACCCGTGCTGCAGGCCGGCGCACAGCAGCTCGGCCAGCGTGGTCAGGTCCTCGAGGGGGTCGTCCACCTGTCCGTGCGGTTCGCCCTCGACCGGCTCGTCGGTCAGCGGGGGAGTCGTGACGATCGCTCCCCACGCCAACGCGGCGGCACGGAGTCGCTTGCCGCCGACCGGGATGTGGAGGCTGCCGGCCAGGACCTTCTCGATCGTCGCGTACAGGGCGCGCCGGTGGGCGGCCAGCTTGGCCTTGACCTCCGGATGCGAGTGCTGCTCGCGCCACACGATCACGCGGATCACGTCGGAGTCCGCCTGCACGCGGAAGAGCTTCTGGCTCAGATTCAGCAGGGACCGGACGGGCTCGCCCGGTTCGATGAGCGGGTCGGGATCGATCTTGCCCGGGCCCAGTCTTTCGCCGACCAGAGCAGCGAGGATGTCCTTCTTGGACGGGAAGTAATAGAACAGCAGGCCCTTGGGGACTGCTGCCGCCGTGGCGATGGCCGACGTCGCCGTCGCGTCGAAGCCGCGTTCGGCGAACAGGGTTTCGGCTGCGTCGAGGATCCGCGTGCGCGCTTCTGCTGTGGTTTCCACGGTCTGCTGCCGCCGCTTCGATAGGGCGCGAGGGGCCGGAAGCCGGCCCCTCGCGGTGGGGTGTTCTAGTGCGTTGCCTGCGGGTGATGCGTGTGCATTGCCGGCTGGAGGGCCAGGAGGCCGACGACCAGCGCGACGACACCCGTTATCCACGATGTCCAGGCGGCTCCCGTCGCCGTGGCATAGCCGCCCACCCACGGGGAGATGATGAGCAGGACGCCGAGAACGGCGTGGATCCATTCCATCGCGACGAGTCCCGGCATCGCCAGGCTCCACACTCCCGATGCGATCAGCAGCACACCGAGGACGATCATGATCGGCATGGATGCGCCCATCTGGTGCGTCCAGATCGTCGACAGTGCCGCGTAGAGACCGGCGGCGACAGCCACCCAGTCCTGCCAGCGAGTCCACTTATTCATCGAAACCAACATCCCTTCGCCAGTTGGCTCCCGGTCTGGGGGTCACCTCCATTATAGGTTGATTGACCGCCCGATCAAATAGTTGTTTCTCTTGAAGGAGATTCGAAGGAGTTCCGTTCGAATCTCCTTCAGTACTGCCATTCGAAGGAGATTCGACACCCGATCTCCTTCGATACACCCGGAGCGGTGACGGCAGACGCGCGTGGCAAAACGCCTGCGTCAACGCAAAGACCGGTGTACCGTTGCGGGCAATAGACCGGTCTCCCCGGCCTCCCTGTGGCCCAGCGGGCAGCGGGAGCCGGCGGGTTCGAGGTGAAGGGACACTGATGTCATCGCCTGAAGTTCCGACCCGGGGGCCGGCGCGCCCCCTGCCCTACGTGATCTCCGGCATCCTGATCGCGATCGCGATCGTGGTTCCCCTGATCGTCCCGATCTACGCGCGGAGCGAGCCGACCCTGGCCGGCATCCCGTTCTTCTACTGGTATCAGATGCTGTGGGTGCTGATCGACGCCGGGCTGCTCTGGATCTGCTACGGACTGATCAGTCGCGAGGACCGGCGGCGCCGGGCCGCGGTGAGAGGACCGGAGGTGGACGAATGATCGCCGCAGCAGCCTCGGGCGCGCGGCCCGTGAACGGTGTCGCGCTCACCGTCGTCATCATCATCTTCGTGATCGTCGCGATCATGGGGTTCGTCGCGGCTCGCTGGCGGATCACGCCGGAGGAGCGCGGGATGCGGACCCTCGACCAGTGGGGCCTCGGCGGCCGGGGCTTCGGGAGCTGGATCACCTGGTTCCTGCTCGGCGGCGACCTCTACACGGCCTACACCTTCATCGCGGTTCCCGCGGCGATGTGGAGCACCGGTGCGGTCAGCGGCTTCTTCGCCGTCCCGTACACGGTGATCCTGTATCCCATCGTCTTCCTGCTGATGGCGCGGCTGTGGTCGGTGTCGCACCGCCACGGCTACGTGACACCGGCGGACTTCGTGGGCGGGCGCTACGGAAGCAAGACGCTCTCGACCGCGATCGCCGTGACCGGGATCGTGGCGACGATGCCGTACATCGCCCTCCAGCTCGTCGGCATCAAGGCGGTCCTGACGGTTCTCGGCCTGGGCAGCGGCGCCAACGCCTTCACGCAGGACCTGCCGCTGATCATCGCCTTCGTCGTCCTCGCCGCGTACACCTACACGGCCGGACTGCGTGCGCCGGCGGCGATCGCGGTGGTCAAGGACCTGCTCATCTACATCGCCGTGATCGTCGCGATCATCTGGCTGCCCACGCAGTTCGGCGGATGGGACGGGATCTTCAAGGCGGCGACCACGAAGATGACGGCGACGAACCCGGCGACGAACCTCCCGGTCGGTTCCGTGATCCCGGGGGCGTCGAGCTTCAACGCCTACTGGACGCTCGCCCTCGGATCCGCGATGGCGCTGTTCATGTATCCGCACTCGGTGACCGGTGTGCTGTCCACGAAGAGCCGCAACACCATCCGCCGCAACGCCGTGGTGCTGCCGATCTACTCGCTGATGCTCGGGTTCCTCGCGCTCCTCGGGTACGTCGCCATCAAGGCGGGCACCAAGCCGATCGGATTCGACGGTGTCGTCAACCCGCAGCTGGTGGTCCCGCAGCTGTTCATCGACAACTTCCCGTCGTGGTTCGCCGGTGTGGCGCTCGCCGCCATCGCCGTCGGCGCCCTGGTGCCGGCCGCGATCATGTCGATCGCCGCATCCAATCTGTTCACGCGCAACATCTACCGCGACCTGTTCAAGCCGAACGCGACCGAAGGGGAGCAGGCGAAGGTGTCGAAGTTCGTGTCCCTCGTGGTCAAGTTCGGCGCCCTGCTGTTCGTGATCCTGATGGACCAGTCGGCGGCGATCAACATGCAGCTGCTCGGAGGCGTATGGATTCTGCAGACGTTCCCGGCGATCGTCGCAGGACTCTACACACGGTGGTTCCATCGCTGGGCGCTGCTGATCGGATGGGCGGCCGGGATCCTGTACGGCACCGTCGCCGCGTACAACGTGGTGAACCCGGTGACGCACGCGCACTTCGGCGGCTCGATCGCGCCCATCCCGTTCACGAACGTGCCGGTCTACATCGCCGTCACCGCGTTCGTCATCAACGCGCTCGTGTCGGTCATCCTGACGGTCATCTTCCGGGCGGCCAAGGTTCCGGACGGATGGGACCGCACGACGCACTCGGACTACGGTGCGGACGAGGGCGACCCCCGGGTGGTGGAGGTGCTCGAGCCGTACGAGCCGACGCTGGATCGGTGAGGCGCTTCCGCCGGCGGGAATCGAAGGAGATCGGGTGTCGGATCTCCTTCGAATGGCAGTAGTGAAGGAGATTCGAACGGGAGCCGTTCGGATCTCCTTCGCTGCGGGCTCGGCCGGAGGCGCGGACTAGGGCCGGGGGCTGCGGTCCGCGCCCACGAAGGACAGCGCCTCGTGGGTGAGCTGGGACCAGTCCAGCGTCGAATCCTCGCCCAGGGACAGCCAGTTCTTCATCGGCGTGCCCTTGTTGGCGTCGAAGAAAATGCCCTCGCCGGCCCCGACGAGTATCGCGACGCGTTCGGCGGGCAACTTCACGACCAGGCGCCCGCGAACGAGCATGGCGAAGATCTTGCCCTGGATGCGGAGGGCGCCGGAACCGAATCCCTTCGTGGCGCCGGGCGGGATCACTCCGGGGAGGTCCGCGAACTCCGCGACGAGCGCCTCGAAACGTTCCGACGGGTCCATGGGCAGCCTCCTCTGAACGCCACCCTAGCGGCACACCCGGCTCCCGCCCTCCGTCTGCGGTTCCCCGGGCGTGCGCGCGCGGTGTCTGCGGGTGTTTGGAACGTATGCGGCGGGGCGAGCGCCCGCAAACGTTCCGAGCCGCAGCAGTCACCGCGGACTCTGCCCCGAACTGGGGCACAAGGGGGGACGTCACGGGAGGCACGCGCCTGACCGCGCACGGGTCGGCTCTTCCCGTGGAGGCCCGGGTCGGCTAGGAACGAAGCATGCTGACCGGGACCACGGTCGGGCTGCGCGCCCGGCACGAAGACGACATCCCCATCCTTCGCACCGAGCTGTACGACGACGTGGTGAACTCGTCGCGGGCGGAGGGCGGGCCGTGGAGGCCGATCCGGCCCGAGTCGAAGGATCCGCGCCTGGTCGTGGACGAATCCAAGCTGACGTCCGTCACGTTCTCGGTGATCGAGCTGGAGGGCGGGAGCCTCATCGGCAGCGCGGACCTGTGGGGCATCGACACGCACAACCGGTTCGCGCACCTGGGGCTCGGGCTGCTGCCGGCGGCCCGCGGCAAGGGATACGGCACGGATGCTGTCGCCGTGCTCTGCCACTACGGGTTCGACGTGCGCGGGATGCAGCGGCTGCAGGTCGAGACGCTGGCGGACAACCACGCGATGCTGGCGGCCGCCGAGCGGAACGGGTTCGTCCGCGAGGGCGTGCTGCGGTCGTCGGCGTGGGTGCTCGGCGAGTTCCTGGACGAGGTGCTGCTCGGGATGCTCGCCGACGAGTGGCGGGAGCGCTCGAAGCGCTGACGCAGACGATGCGGTGAGGGCATCGCGCGGTCCGACGAGCTGGGGCGCGGATGCCATCGCGCTGCGCGCCTCCCGCATTTCCAGGATACCGTCCGGGACGGGGCTTGCGGCAAGGGCCCTCCGCTCCGCCAGAATGGCTGGTCGCGCACGGAATCGCGCGCGGGATCGACGGGGAGAGCGGGTAGGCGATGGGTTCTGACGTGTTCGACGTGATCATCAGCGGGGGCGGTCCGACGGGGACCATGCTGGCGGCCGAGCTGCGGCTGCACGGTGTGGATGTGGTGGTGGTGGAGCGGGATGCGGAACCGACGCGGCTGGTCCGGTCGCTCGGGCTGCACCAGCGCAGCATCGAGATCCTGGACCAGCGGGGACTGCTGGAGCGGTTCCTCGCGAACGGCACGCAGTATCCGGGCGGTGGACGCTTCGCCGGCATCGCGAGCCCGCAGCCGGTGGCCCTCGATACGGCGCACGACTACATCCTGGGCATGCCGCAGCCGGTCACCGACCGGCTGCTCGAGGAGCACGCCGCCGAGCTGGGCGCGCACCTCCGGCGCGGCACCGAGCTGATCGGATTCGAGCAGGACGACGAGGGCGTGACCGCGGAGCTCGCCGACGGCAGCCGGCTGCGCTCGCGCTGGCTGGTGGGCTGCGACGGCGGGCGCAGCCTGGTGCGGCGGCTGCTCGGGATCGGGTTCCCGGGCGAGGCGGCGACGAACGAGTGGATCCTCGGCGAGGGCGAGGTGACGGCCGCGGCGGACGAGGTGGCTGCGGTGTCGGAGGTGGTGCGCACGACGCACCGCGGCTTCGGGATCGGGCCGAGCGGCGACGGACGGTACCGTGCGGTCGTGCCGGCCGCCTCCGTGTCGGAGGACCGTTCGACTCCGCCGACACTCGACGAGTTCCGGACGCAGTTGCGCGCGTATGCGGGGACCGACTTCGGCATCCATTCTCTCCGTTCGCTGTCGCGCTTCACCGATGCGACGCGGCTGGCGGAGCGGTACCGGGACGGGCGGGTGCTCCTTGCGGGGGATGCTGCGCACATCCACCCGCCGCTCGGGGGGCAGGGGCTGAACCTGGGCATCCAGGATGCGTTCAACCTCGGCTGGAAGCTGGCCGCCGCCGTCCGCGGATGCGCGCCCGACGGGCTGCTCGACAGCTACTTCGCGGAGCGGCATCCGGTGGCGGACGAGGTGCTCACGCTCACGCGGGCCCAGAGCGTGCTGATCTCGGCGGAGCCCGGGGCGCAGGCGGTGCGGCGGCTGCTGACGGAGCTGATGGGGTTCGCGGACGTCGGCCGGTACCTCGCGGAACGCGTCGCCGGGATCGGGATCCGTTACGACTTCGGCGACGGGCCGGAGCTGCTCGGGCGCAGGCTGCGTGACGTGCGGCTCTCGCAGGGGCGGCTGTACGAGCTGACCCGCGATGGCCGCGGACTGGTGGTGGACCGGACCGGCGCGCTGACGGTGGCGGGATGGGCGGATCGCGTCGACTACGTGTCGGATCGCAGCGACGAGCGCAGCGATGACGTCTCGGAGCTCATCGCCGAGGTGGATGCGCCGGCCGTGCTCCTGCGACCGGACGGCCATGTCGCGTGGATCGGGGAGGAGCAGCAGGGTCTGGAGCGCGAGCTGCGGAGGTGGTTCGGGGCCGAATAAGGGCGGCTCAGCCTTCCGGCGCCGGCTCGGCCTGGCGCAACTCGGCGATCAGCAGCTCGTCGTCGCCGTCCCTCCACGTCTCCGTTCGCGCGATCGTGAAGCCGGCGGGTGCGACCGTCGCCGCGAGGTGCTCGACCGAGTCGAAGGGGATGTGGTCGCTGAGCCCGGGCTGCGGGGCGCCGCCGTGACGTGACCGGTCGACCGACAGGAACGTCGCCGTGATCGCGCGGCCGCCCGGACGCAGCACGCGCGCCCACTCCGCGATCGCGACCTCGGGATGCGCGAACAGCTGGAGGCCGGTCACACAGGTCACGAGATCGAAGGCATCGCCGGGGAACGGGAGCCGGGTCGCATCCCCGACCGACAGGTTCGCGTCGGGGAGATGGCGGCGCGCCTCCTCCACCATGAGCGGTGACAGGTCCACGCCGGCGACGTCGCCGCCGAAGCCGCGGTCCCGGATCGCGCGCAGCACCAGGCCGGTGCCGGTCGCCACGTCGAGCACCGCATCCACGGGGGAGAGGTCGGCGAAGGCGGCGACGGCCCTGGCGAGGCCGGTGTGCATCGAGCTCTCGTCGTAGGTGGCGGCGCGGTCGTCGAAACGCTCGCGCACCATCCTCAGATGTTCGTCATCGCTCACGTTCGCCAGCGTAACCCGAGGGATGCGGCGCGCGCGAAGCGGCGGACCATGTCGCCGCGAAGCAAAAAACGGGGGAAAACGTTGCGGCGGTCGGCTCACCCGAAAAGCCGACCGCCGCGCACCGGGAACGCAGTACAGCTGCCCGACCCCTGCGGTTCAGCCTGCCATCCGGTTGCTTAGTGCACACACTAAAACGCTTTCGGGGAAAGTCAACCCGTCTCCCGGCACCAGCTCCGGATGTTCACCTCTGGTTCACCACGCGCGTCCAGCGGCGCGCGCTCGGCGGGCGCTGCGGGCGCTGAGGACGACTCCAGCGGCGTCGGAGGTCGGGCGTACCCTGGTTCCATGGCGCGCGACCGTGACGAATCCCGTCGCGCGGCTGGCGAGTCCGACCCGCTCGTCGAGGCCGCGCGGTACCGCGTGCGACGCGATGCCGAGGCCCGTGGCGAGCAGGTGGAGGAGGCGAACGCCGGCCAGCCGAGCATGGAGCAGCGCGCGCAGATCGTCGAGACGAGCATCCAGCAGGCGATCCGTCGCGGCGACTTCGACAACCTGCCGGGCGCCGGCAAGCCGCTGCCGGGGCTGACCGGGACGCACGACCCGGACTGGTGGATCCGGCGCAAGATCGAGCGCGAGCAGCTGACGGGATTGGGACCGCCGGCCCTGACGCTGCGCACCGAGGACAGGGAGCTGGACGCCAGGCTCGACCGGCTGGCGTCGGAGAGCAGTGTCCGGGAGCACCTCCACGACTTCAACCGCCGGGTGATCGAGGCGCGCCGCCAGCTGCAGGGCGGCCCGCCGGTCGTGACCGCGACCCGCGATGTGGATGCGGAGGTCCAGCGCTGGCGGCAGCGGCGGGACGAGCGCCTGCGGCAGTCGGAGGCGCGACGCCGCGCCGAGCGGGACGCCGAGTCGGGACTGTCCTGGCGCGAGCGGCGGAGGCGCCGACGGGAGGCCGGCCGCTGAGCGCAAGGGACGACGGCTTGACAATTTAACTGAGCGCACTCATAATTGAGTCGACTCGCATTCCTGAACGGACGCCGACGCGAGCCGTGAGGAGAGCCAACATGCGAGCGATCGTGCTCGACGCTTACAAGCAGCCGCAAAGCTCGGCGTCCGCTACGAGTTCCTCCTGATGCATGCCGACGGTGCGCAGTTGCGGCAGATCGCGGACCTGGTGGATGCCGGTGCGATCCGGCCCGTGGTCGGCGCCACGGTCCCGTTCGCGGACGCACCGGATGCCGTCGCCTCGCTCGGCTCGACCCGCATCCGCGGCAAGGCCGTCGCCACGCTTCCCTGACCTCCCCCACCGCTCCCGCTCCCACCCCACTCAGAACCCGAAAACCAGAGAAAGAAGACGACCATGAGCGTCGAAGAATCCGTTATCCGGTCGTATGCGCTCGCCCCGGCGAAGACGATCACCGCCGGCGGCGTCCGCTTCGCCTACCGCGAGTTCGGGCCGAAGGGTGGCATCCCGGTCGTCTTCTTCGTGCATCTCGCGGGCACGCTCGACAACTGGGACCCCCGGATCGTGGATGCGATCGCCGCGAACCGCCACGTGATCACCTTCGACCAGCAGGGAGTCGGCGCGTCCTCCGGGCGGGTGCCCGGCACCATCGAGGAGGCGGCCGACGACGCGTACGCGTTCATCCGCGCTCTCGGCCACGACCGGATCGACGCGTTCGGGTTCTCGGTGGGCGGCATGATCGCCCAGGATCTCGTCCTCGCGCATCCCGAACTGGTACGCAAGCTCGTGCTGACGGGCACCGGACCGCGCGGCGGCACGGACATGGACAAGGTCACCCGCGTGACGTACGGGGACATCCTCCGGTCGGCCATCGCGCGCTCCGACCCCAAGGAGTTCCTCTTCTTCAACCGCGACCGGATCGGCAAGGCGGCAGGCAAGGCGTTCGTGGCCCGGCTGCGCGAGCGCACGGCCGACCGCGACCGGCCCTTCAAGGTCACCACGCTCGGCACGCAGCTGAAGGCGATCCAGCGGTTCGGGCGCTCCGCGCCATCCGACCTGTCCACCATCACCCAGCCGACCCTGATCGCCAACGGCGACAACGACCGGATGGTCCCCTCCGTGCTCTCGCGCGACCTGCACCGGCGGATCGCCGGATCCGAGCTGATCATCTACCCGAACTCGGGTCACGGCGCCATCTTCCAGTACTGGGAGAAGTTCGCGCCCGTCGCGGCGGCGTTCCTCGCGGCCTGACCCGTCGTGTGACTCGCCGTGACCCGCGCGGTCACGGCGAGTCACTGCGGCCGTGACCCGTGCGGATCAGCGCGCCAGGATGCTCTCGAGCTGAGCGCGGATCCCCTCGACGACCTCCGCAACCTTCACGGACTCGTCGGCGGCCAGGGCCATCGCGAGGAGCATGACCGCCGTGACCACGTGTGCGAGCAGCGCCGCGTCGGTCTCCGGGCGTCCGGCGAGATCCGTCAGCACGCGGGCGATCGCCTCCTCGGTCCGGGCGACGATCGAGAGCGCCTCGGCATGGTGGGGTTCGCTCGCATCGCCGAAGGTGAGTTCGCGCAGATAGGTCCGCCCGTTCTCCACCTGGACGCGGTTGCACTCCACGATGGGCGTGACGATGGCGATGACTCCGTCGACGGCGTCCGTCGCCGCGCGGGCCGCACGGATGCCGGTCTCGAGGCTGTGGGCGTAGTTCACGTTCTGGACGAGCAGCAACAGCTCGCCCTTCGTCTTCGCGTAGAGGAAGAGCGTGCCGGCGCCGACGTCGGCGGCCTCCGCGATCTGCTGGGTGGTGACCTCGTCGACGCCGTGCCGCGCGAACAGCTCGGACGCCGCCTGCGTGATCCGTTCGAGCTTGGCCTGCTTGTTGCGCTCGCGGCGGCCGGGCGAGACGGATGTGGACGTCATGAGAGCTCCTCGCGCTGAAAACTGACTGCGCTCAATTATTGCACGACACATCCACAGGCGGGCTGCTCATCCGGCGCCTCACGTGCTCCACCCGCTCCTTCGCGGAAGGCGGCTAATCGGTCAGGTGCTGGTGGGGGTTCGTGAAGTGGATGCTGTCGGCCGTGACTCCGACGAGGCCCAAGGTGACGCGCAGCAACTGCGTCGGGAGGCCGTCGGCCGGGGGAGGGGTGGCCGCGCCGAGCGTGTACGACTTACCGTCCGATCCCGTCGCCGTCGCCGAATCGAGGTAGACCTGCACGTTGCCGCGCAGCGCCATCTGGTCGGCGGTCGTCGCGAGTTTCGGTCCGGTCTCCTTCCGCACGGTCAGGCTGAAGCCGTCGATGGTGATGCTGTCCGCCGAGATCTTGAGCACGGGGATGCGGCTGCCGTCGGCGAGCGGGACCGTCACGGCCGTGATGCCCTTCAGGCCCGAGAACGACAGCGACTGGCTGCCGAGCTGCGCGGCGGGCTGGGTGAAGACGGGTGCGCCGGCGTCCGCTCCGAGCGGCAGGGTGGGCGCGGCGGGCGCGGTCGTGCCGGGAGCCGGAGTGGTGGAGGAGCCGGGCGTGCCTGGTATGGCGGGGGCGCCGGGAAGCGGCGGGAGGCTCGGGACGCCCGGGAGGGTCCCGCTGGGAGTGGGCGACGGAGCCGGGCTCGGCGAACCGCAGGTCATGAGGAGCGGGATGCACAGAGCGGCGGGCGCTGTGCTCGGCACGCGGGCGGCGCCGAGGCCGGCGATACCGGCAGCGATGCACGCGATCAGGGCGCCTGCGACGACGCCGGAGCCCGACCGCTTCATACGACGGTCCCGTCCGCGCGGGCAGCGGGCGAGGCTCCTGAAGCGTCCGCGTCCGCATCCGCATCCGCGTCCGCATCGACCCCCGCGTGCGCGTCCACATCGGCATCAGCATCCACATCCGCGTCGGCATACTCGTCCGCGTCTCCGGAAACCTTCTTCGGCATCCACGCCACGGTGAGGATGCCGCCGACGGTGCTCAGCAGCATCCCGACGAAGAAGCCGCCGAGGTTCACGCCGACGAGCGAGTAGACGGCGACCGCGAGCGCGATCACGCCGTAGAAGATGCGGTGCGCCGGCATCGCGATCACGAGGATCCCGAGCAGCACGAGCAGGATCGGGATGATCGTCGCCTGCAGCCCCTCGATGCCGAGCTGCACGTGGATCTTGCCGATGTCGAGCTGGCCGGAGAAGAACAGCTCGACGCCGCCGAGGGCCGTCAGCAGCCCGCCGACGAACGGGCGTGCGCGACGCCAGGCGCGGAAACGGGTTCTCACCGAATCCGGTCCGGGATCGCGGGCGGACTCGCCGTCGATCGCATGCGCGGCGGCCACGATCAGAAGCATCCCTTCGAGCCGTCGGTCAGCTGCACGTGCATGCCCGTGAGGGTGAAGACCGAGGCCTGCGTGCTCCACGCGGTCTGCTGGAGGTTCGTGATCGTCACCGTGTCGGAGTCCTGCGCGAAGTCGCCCGCGGATCCCTTCGCCGTCGTGTTCACGGTCGATGCGTCCACGCCGATGCGGATGTTGTGGAACTCGGAGTCGCCCTTGAGGTCCGTCATCCCGATCTGCAGGTCGGACGCCGAGGCGGGGTTGCCGCCGCCGCCCGCCGTGATCAGCATCCCGACCTTGCCCATCGGGGTGTCGGTGACGACCGACTGGCAGAGGTCGGCGAGCGTCGCGGACTTGATGTTCGCGATGGCGACCTGATGGTTCTTGCCCGCGGTGTCGGGGGCGACGCCGGCATACTGCGAGAAGCCGGTGCCGTCGAGCTTGGATGCGCTGATCTGGAACTGGCTGCCGGACACGGCGAACGAGACGGGCACGGCGCCCTGCGCGACTCCGGCCATGAGCAGGGTGGAGACGACGGCGACGGGGACGGCGGCGAGCACGATCCGCCCGGCGTGCGAGCCGGCGAGCTTTCGGAACTTCATCGATCCTCCTGTTCGGGGGACTTGACAGCCACAGCGCAGTCAGTCCACGAGTGAGCTTAGACGTTATTGACCGCCTGTCAATAGCTGGACGGCGCATCCTGTTCGCACAGGCGGCGGTTAGGCTCGATGCATGGAGACCGACCGGCGCACTCGGCTCACGCCCGACGAGCGCCGGGCGCAACTCGTCGCGCTCGGTGTGGCGTTCCTCGCGGACAACCCGCTGGAGGACCTGTCGATCGAGGAGCTGTCGGCGCGCGCGGGCGTCTCGCGCGGCCTGCTGTTCCACTACTTCGGCTCCAAGCAGGGACTGCACCGGGATGTGGTGCGCACCGCCCGGGACAGCATGCTGCACGCCACGGAGCCCGTCGCCGGGCTGGCGCCGCTGGACCGGCTCCACGACACGCTCGCCCGGATCGTGGAGTTCGTCCGCGAGCACAGCGGCACGTTCTACTCGCTCGTGCGCGGTGTCGCCTCCGGAGACACGGAGGTGCGACAGGTCGTCGAGGAGGCGCGCGGCGAGCAGGCGGAGCGCGTGATCGCGGTCTTCCTGGAGCTCGGCGTCCCGGACTCGCGGATGCTCCGCATCGCCCTGCGGTCGTGGATCGCGTTCGCGGAGGAGGCGCTCGTCGAGAGCGCGATCGGCACCGACCTGCCGTCGGAGGAGATCGTCGGATTCCTCGAGCGCAGCGCGCGGGGAGTGGTGGAGGCGCTGGCCGCGCCGGGCTAGATGCCCTCGTCCTCGACGTCGTCCTCGGTCAGCGCTCCGTCATCCGCGCCGTCGTCGCCGTGCTCGTCGTCGACGGGCTCGTCGTCGCCGTGCTCGTCGTCGCCGTGCTCGTCGTAGACGGGCTCGGCCTCGCGGGCCTGGCCGCCGGTCGGCCCGTTGTTGCCGTCGCCCGGACCCGGCCACACCGTCTCGCCGGCGACCGCATCGTTCGTGACCAGTTCGTCCGCGAAGTCGGCCTCGGCCTCGCGGTCGTTCAGCGCGTAATCCGTGTCGCCGTCGGCAGGGTCCGACCAGCCGGGCGTCTCACCGGCATTCGTCTCGCCGACCTCGACCCCGTCCACGCCGTCCTCCGGTACCCGCTCCATCCGCAACCCCTCCTCCGCTCTCCGCATCCGTCTCCGCATCCGTCGCCAGGGACCGTACACCCCCGAACGCGACCGCCCCACCGCCGAGTACACACAGATTGCACGGTGCGTCGGCGTGTCGCGTGCAGTCTTCGTGTACTCGGCGGTGGGGCGTGGGGCGCGGGGCGCGGGGCGTGGGAGGGTGGGGGCGCGGGGCTACTTCGAGGTCGGGAAGGTGATGGACTTGCCGGAGCCGGCGTCCTTCACCGCGGTGTCCTTGAATGCGGCGAACTGGGCCGCGTCGGTGAAGCCGCCCTGGTAGCGCTCGCCGTTGACGAACACGGTCGGGGTACCGAAGCCGCCCGAGGTCGGGTTCTTGAGCTGCGAGTTCGTGGTCGCGCCCTGCGTCATGTCGCCGATGAAGGAGGCGAAGGTCTGGTTGTTCACGCAGTCCGTGATCGCCTTGGAGCTGACCCCCGCATCCTTGAAGATCGACAGGATCTGCGCGTTGCTCAGGCCGCCGCCGGTCTGCTCGTCGGGCTGCTTGGCGAACAGTGCCGAGTTGACATCCCAGAACTTCTCGGGCTTCGAGTTCGCGACACAGGAGACAGCGGCGCCGGCGCGCGTCGAGTACTGCTTGTTCGCCGTGCTGTCGAGGATGGCGACCGGGTGGATCTCGAGGGTCGCCGATCCATCGGTCAGCCACTGCTTGATCTGGGCGTCGTTCGTGGTCTCGAACTGGTCGCAGAACGGGCACTGGTAGTCGAGCCAGATCTGAATGTGCGCGGTCTTGCCGTCGAGCTGCGTCGTCGTCGGCGTGGGCTTCGCGCCGCTCTTGATGGCCGCCGTCGTGACCGCTGTCGTCGGGGACTGCAGCAGGATGCCGCCGCTCAGCATGTTCTTCGGATTGGCTGCACCGCCGCCTCCCGCTCCCACAGTGGTGAAGACGATGAGGCCGATGATGGCGAGCACCGCGATGACCCCGCCGATAACGGAACTCTGGATGACGACCTTGCGGCGCTTGGCCTTCTTCGCCGCTTCTTCGCGCATCCGCCTGGCGGTCTCGCGGGCTTCCTCACGTCGGTCGCGTTTCGTCGGACCGGCCGGTCCCCTGCCAGTTGCCATTCAGCTTCATCCCATCGAACAGTGGACAGTTCTCAGATGAATCGTAGGGGGACTTTGCTTTGAAGGCGCTGTACCGCGTGCCCTACCGTGGGCGTATGCACTTTACGGACCGAGCGAGCTGATGTCGGGCGCGACCGGCGGCGACGAGAGCGGCCCCGGCGACGGCGGCGACGACCGCGACGACCGCGTGGGCGGCCGCGCTCAGCCGAACGGCAGCGACACGGCCGGCGCCGAGTACGCCGAGCGCCTGCGCCGGCTGGACACCTCCTGGTGGCGGCGGACCCTGAACGTGCAGGCGCCGTACCGCTGGAACATCCGCCGGCTCCACCTCGGACGGGTGCTGGATGTCGGCAGCGGTCTGGGCCGCAACCTCGCCCATCTCGGCAACAACGGCGTGGGAGTCGACCACAACCCCGAGTCGGTCGCGATCTCGCGTGCCCGCGGGCTGACCGCGTTCACGAGTGCGGAGTTCCCGTCGACCGAGTACGCGGTCCCCAGTGCGTTCGACTCCCTCCTCCTCGCGCATGTCGTGGAGCATGTCGACCCGGACTTCGCGGTGGAGCTCGTGCGGACTTACCTGCCGTACGTGAAGCCGGGAGGCCACGTCCTCTTCATCACGCCGCAGGAGCGCGGCTACGCGAGCGACCCGACGCACATCGCGTTCACCGACTTCGCGGGGCTGCACCGGCTCGCGGACCGCCTGGGCCTGACGGTCGAGCGCGAGTACTCCTTCCCGCTGCCGCGGTTCGCGGGCAAGGCGTTCACGTACAACGAGTTCGTGGTGCTCACGCGCATCCCGGGCTGACGCTCCCGTGCCGCCCCCCCCCGATTCGTCACGAATGTCGTGTTGGGGGCGGGCGAGTTCAGGTGATGAGTGCAACGCCCTTGGTTCTGGGTGAGGGGTTGGGATGGCGTCGCATTCGTCGTTGGAGGTTCGTGTTCAGGCGTTGAGGTTGCTGGTGGGGGGTGCGTCGGCGGTTCGAACGCGTGCGGTGTTGGGGTTGCCGCCGGGGCGGGTGGAGCGGTGGGCCAGGCTTGCGGGTATGAGGTTCGCTGCGGGAAGTCGTTCCGGGTTGGCGTTGAGCCCGCCGGATGTGGTGGGTGTTGCCGCCGGTCATGGCAGGCGGTTGTCGTTGGCGGATCGGGCGCTGATCCAGACCGGGCTGGCGCAGGGGTTGGGACTGGTGCAGGGATAGGTGACAACTGACTTGTGGTGCTGTGTGCATCGCGAGAGAGGATGTCATTATGCCCAAACCCTTTCCCCGTGAGTTCCGCGATGATGTCGTGGCTGTCGCGCGGCGTCGTGAGGACGGTGTGACGCTGAAGCAGGTCGCGACCGACTTCGGGATCAGCGAGACCTGTCTGCAGAACTGGTTGCGCCAGGCCGATGTCGAGGACGGCAACCGTCCGGGCGTGACGACGAGTGAGTCCGCCGAGTTGCGCGAGCTGCGGAAACGTAACCGGCTGTTGGAGCAGGAGAAC
>NZ_FOTM01000017.1 GCF_900114565.1 Leifsonia sp. CL147 | reverse complement strand
CTACACAGACAAGCTCGCGCTCGATGGCATCGCGCCCTCGATCGGGTCCGTCGGCGACGCATACGATAACGCGCTGATGGAGACGATCAACGGACTCTACAAGGCCGAGTGCATCCGAACGACCGTGTTCCACGACAGGCCACTCAAGACGATCTCGGACGTCGAGTTCGCGACCGCCGGCTGGGTCGACTGGTACAACACTCGTAGGCTTCACTCGACCCTCGGCTATGTCCCACCTGCCGAGTACGAGCAAGCCCACTACGCGACCCTCACCCGAGAGCCGCAACCCGCATAGGAGCGGCAGGAAACCTGGGGCGCTTCACGCGGCCAGATCAAGATCCCATCCACTCTTTTTGGCCTATAACCCTCCGCTTCGGCCCGGGTGAACGGGCGTCCTCCTCGTCCGTACCCCCTGCACTGGGGTAGAGCGGATTACGTGCAATCGTTGGGCTAAACCGGGCGGATGGTTTTGACTGGGGAGGATGCTCGTGTTCAGGCGAGCCATTCCTCGAAAGTGAGCCGCCCGTTGCGTGATCGCCCTGCATTCCCCGTTCCTGACCAGTTGAAGACGACGCGTACGCGCAGGCGAGGTCGCATCTTCGCGACCGTGGCCGCCGCCTCGCTCGTGGCCGCTGGAGTCGCCGCTGCCGGCGTGCCGGCCTCTGCCACCCCCGGCACGGCCGGACCCGAGTCGGTATTGCAGGCGGACATCAACGCGACCGTGACGGATGTGGCCGTCGACTCGTACACCGCTCAGGTCTTTGCGGCCCACAGCGGCGGGGTGGACGTCGTCAACGAGTTCTCCGGCGAGGTGACGGCGAACATTCCGCTCGCCGGAGCGGCGAGTCCCCTGCTCGATGCCGACGCGACACGCGCGCTGGTGTGGGCACTGGATGCCGGAAACAACAAGCTCTCCCGCATCGACGAGCGCACGAACACCGTGACCGACTCGGTCGTGATTCCGGGCGACCTGCGTGACCTCGCCGTCGATCACGCCACGGGCAAGGTCTTCGTGACGACGGGTACCAGCGGGACCGTCGTTCCCGTGGACGAGTCGTCGCTCGCCCTGGGAACGGCCATCACGGTCGGAGGGACCGCGGGGCGGATCGGTGTCGACACGGCTTCCGGCGTGCTCTACGTCGTCAATGCCGCGGGACCGTCGGTCTCGCTCGTCAACGAAGCCACGTCTTCGGTGACCGGCCCCGTCGCGATTCCTGCGAACCCGGTGGCCATCACGGTGGACTCCGCCCACCACAAGGCGTACCTGGGTTCCGCGACTCTCGCGACCGTGACCGCTGTCGACGGGACGGCGGGCACCGCTTCGTCCATCACCGTTCCCAATGTCTCGGGTCCGGGGATCACAGCGCTGGGCATCGACCCGTCCACGCAGACAGTGATCGGCAAGAATGGGACGCAGATCTTCCGCATCGACACGACGACGGGTGCCGCGTCGACCTGGAGTGACCAGGGCGGTGCCGTGACCACCCCCGACATCGTGGTCGACGTGTTCGTCAACGCAGTCATCTACGGTGCCGGGACGACCGTGCTCGGAGATTGGGAGCCGATCTCGTTCCTGGGAAGTGTCTCCGGTGTCGTGCCCGCGGGTGCCCCGTACCAGCAGCAGATCAACGGCTGGACGTCCGCTCCCGTCTCATCGCTGGACTTCGCCGTCACGGCCGGTGCTCTGCCGCCGGGCCTGGCATTGAGCGGCGACACCATCTCGGGAACGGCGACAACGGCCGGCTCGTACACCTTCGGACTGACCGCCACGATTCCGGGTTACGGCGACTCCGTGACTCAGACCTACACGCTTCGCGTGGTGAACGTGAACCGCACGGCCGGCGGCGACCGGTTCGCCACCTCGGTCGAGGTGTCGAAGGCGGCGTATCCCGACCCGACCAAGGTCGGTACCGTCTATGTCGCGAACGGGATCTCGTTCCCGGATGCCCTGTCTGGCGGCCCTGCCGCGGCGAAGGACTCCGGCCCGTTGCTGCTGACCGCGCCCGGTTACCTCCCGGCGAGCGTGTCGGCCGAGATCACCCGGCTGCACCCGGCCAACATCATCGTGGTCGGTGGACCGGCAGTGGTCAGCGAAGACGTCGTCACGGCCCTCAAGGGTCTCTCTCCGGACGTCAAGCGCGTGTCGGGCGGCGACCGCTTCGCAACCTCCCGGGCGGTCATCCAGAACACGTTCAAATCCGCTCCGACGGTCTATGTCTCGACCGGCCTGAACTTCCCCGACTCGCTCAGCGCGGGCGGCGCAGCGGGCAGCCTGAACGCCCCGCTGCTGCTGGTGAACGGGAACGCGACCTCGGTGGATGCCGCCACGGCATCTCTGCTCCAGTCGCTGGGCACGACCAAGATCGTCGTCATCGGCGGGAACGCGGTGATGACTCCCTCCCTGGTAGCGGACTTCGGCCGTTTCGGCACCGTCGTCCACCTGGCGGGCGGCGACCGGTTCGAGTCGTCGCAGCTGATCGTCGAGTCGGCCTTCCAGAACAGCAGCCGGGTCATCCTGGCCAACGGCCTGAACTTCCCGGACGCCCTGGGCGCCTCCGCCTGGTCGGGCAAGACGGCCTCGCCGCTGTTCATCACCCTCGGTGGCTGCGTGCCGCAGCGGACGCTGGACGACACCTACTTCCTCGGGGCGACCAACGTCACCCTGGTCGGTGGGACGGCGGTGCTCGCCCCCGAGGTCGCGGCGCTGACATCGTGTGGCGGATTCTCCGTGATCGCGCCCGCTTTCCCAGCGGCCGCTCCGCTGGTGGCGAAGAAGGCGGGGGCGTCGGCAGGCGGCCCGGTCGTATCCGACCACCGTCCGGACCCGTCGCTGCCGGTCAACCCGCTCACCCACGGCGAAGCGGGACACTGACCGCTCTCGTAGCGCTCGTCTGAAACGCGTCGATCCTCGTTCCGAACGGACGGGGATCGGCGCGTTTCTGCTGACGCCCACGAGCGCCGATCATGATCGAGCACTGGTCCAGACGCATCGCGCGGCCCGCACCGCGCAGCCGGCACCCGGGCCGAGCGACGGTCCGCCGTGCGAGGGGACGCGCAGTCGTCATAGGGTGACGGGATGACAGACATCCGGATCAGGCCGGCTTCGCCGGGGGAGTGGGAGACGGTCGGGGGCCTGCGCTGGGACTCGGTGACCGAGCTCGGCGGCGAGGCGGTGGATGCGCGTGAATTGTTCTCGGCGCGATTCGCAGAGTGGGCGCGGACGCACCAGGACTCGCACGAGTGCCTCGTGGCCGTTTCGGGCGAGCGGGTCGTCGGGTTGATGTGGCTCGCGATCATTCCGCGGGTGCCGAGCGCACGCGCATTCGACCGCGCATCCGGCGATCTTCAATGCGCGTACGTCGTACCGGACCGTCGAAACCAGGGGATCGGCGGGCGGCTCATGGAGGCCGTTGTCGAGCGGGTGCGCGAGCTCGGCCTCGAGAGGGTGACCGTGCACTCGAGTCCGCGCGCCGTCCCCGCCTACGAGAGGCACGGCTTCGCATCCGAGGGACGTCTCTTGCATGTGTACGTGGTGCATCCGGAGGCGCAGCGCGATGCCGGGCGGTGAGGTAGGCCGGCTTCGCCGGGGGATGCCGCGGGGATGGCGCTGGTGCACGTCCAGTCCTGGCAGGAGACCTATCGCGGGCTGATGCGAGACGAGATCCTCGACGATCCGCAGCTGTTGGCGTCGCGCGAGAGGTTCTGGAGGGTCGCCCTGACCGATCCCCGGTTCAGCGAGAACAGGGTCGCCGTCGCGGACAGCGACGGCCGGATCGTCGGGATCGCGATGTCCGGGCCGCCCACGGCCGACGAGCCGTCGCCGTGGCCGGCGCAGCTGCACGTCCTCTACCTGCTGCGCTCGGAGCACGGCACGGGTCTCGGGGCAGCGCTGCTGGATGCCGTGCTCGATGCCGATGGCGGGGCGTCGCTGTGGGTCGCCGACCCGAACCCGCGGGCCCAGGCCTTCTACCGCAAGGCCGGGTTCCGGGCGGACGGCATCGAGAAGGTCGAGGGGGGAGTGCGGCACCTCCACCTGGTCCGCGAGGCCCGCCCCCGCTGACCGCTGGGCCTACTCGCCGTTTCGGAGGTCGGCGAGACGACCTGACCGCAGGGTGATCCGGTCGAGGATGGCCGTGCACGACGCGCCCGTCGGCGCCTGCGCCATGAGACCGACGCTCCAGGGCGCATCGCCCGGTGCGAGGCGGAAGAGCCGGACGAAGTCCCAGCGCGCGCCGTCCACGGAGGAGTGGAAGGCCCAGGCCTCTCCGACGCGCGAGATCCGCAGGTGGATGTCGTCTCCGGTGACGACCGTGCTGTTGCAGTCGTCGGAGAAGCGGTCGGTCACGACGCTGACGACCATCGGCTCGCCCTGGGGCGAGTACTCGAAGCAGAGCTTCGCCCAGTGGTCCTCGTCGCTCCAGAGCGTCAGAACCGCGGCGTCGAAGGTGGTCCGGTTTCCGGTGACACGCGCACGCGCTGAGAGGGTGAAATCGCCCTCGGGAGCCGCGAAGCCGAGTGCCGTCGCCGCGTGCTGACCGCCGCCGCCGAGCGAGTCGTTGGACCAGTCGACGCCGGCAGCGGCCGTGAGGGTGAGCTCACCGCTCGGTTCGTCGTACGACGCCGTTCCGGGTCCGTTGGTCCACGAGAGGGCGGGCAGGTTCGGGATGGTGATCGCCATATCCAGAACGCTAGTGCACGCCGCCGACGGCCCGCAGCGATACTGTGGGGACGTTGACATCCCGGATGCGGAGGAACGATGACCGACAGCTCCACGAGCGCCGAGCCGAGCGATCTGACCGGAGCGCAGCTGCCGGCTCCACCACAACCGTGGCCGGCCCCACCGCAGGCACCCGTCGCGAGATCGCCGAAGCTGGGGCGGGTTGCGATGGTGATGGCCATCTGCGTGATCAGCGCCTCCGTGCTTACGTCGGTTCTGGTCGGGCTCTTCGGGACGACCATCGACGAGTACCGCACGGGCACGAGCGCCGGTTTCAACATGCGACCAGACCAGGCGTGGTTCGCCGTGCAGATGCTTCTGGGTTCGATCGCCGGGATCTGGGCGCTCACGCAGGGCATCGTGGCGGCGGCCCAGAACCGTGGCCGCCGATTCGGCGTCGTCGCGATCGTCCTGGCCGGTGCGGCGCCCCTGGTCTCCCTCATCGTCTGGGTCGCTCTCGGGTTCGCGTTCGGGCACCACACGCAGATGTGAGGACGCGCGCACCCCGACATGGAGCGGGGCGCGCGTCTGCGGTCCGCTGTCACATCTGCGGCGGCTCGCCGGACCGCAGTCGCGACGAACGGCCGCAGTCGCGACGAACGGCCGCAGTCGCGACGAACGGCCGCAGTCGCGACGAACGGCCGCAGTCGCGTCGAACGACCGCAGTCGCGTCGAGCGACCGCAGTCGCGTCGAACGACCGCAGTCGCGACGAACGACCGCAGTCGCGACGACCTACACCTGCGCCCCCAGCTTGAATCCGTGCGCCTGGTCGTCTTTGCGGGTGTAGGAGAAGCCGTCCGCCCCGATGGTGACCTCCATTTCGGAGTCGTCGGTGCGGGTGGTGAGGGGTTGGGGGTTGCCGTCGAGGTCGAGCACGGTAGACGCCTCCGTGTACCAGGAGGGGACGACGGGGTTGCCCCACCAGTCGCGGCGTTGGTTGTCGTGGACGTCCCAGGTGACGACGGGGTTGTCGGGGTCGCCGGTGTAGTAGTCCTGGGTGTAGATCTCGATGCGGTGGCCGTCGGGGTCGCGGAGGTAGAGGTAGAAGGCGTTGGAGACGCCGTGGCGGCCGGGGCCGCGTTCGATGCAGTCGCTGCGGCGGAGGGCGCCGAGCTTGTCGCAGATGGCGATGATGTTGTGCTTCTCATGGGTGGCGAAGGCGACGTGGTGCATGCGCGGGCCGTCGCCGCCGGTCATGGCGGTGTCGTGGACGGTGGGTTTGCGGCGCATCCAGGCGGCGTAGGTGGTGCCGGCCTCGTCCTGGATGTCCTCGGTGACGCGGAAGCCGAGGTCTTCCATGTACTTCACCGCACGCGGCACGTCGGGGGTGACCTGGTTGAAGTGGTCGATCCGGACCAGTGCGCCGGGCGTGTAGAGGTCGTAGCGCCAAGCCATCCGTTCGACGTGCTCGACCTGGTAGAAGAACTCGTAGGGGAAGCCGAGCGGGTCCTCCACGCGAACACTGTCGCCGACGCCTTTGGTGAATCCGTCGGGCCGGCGCTCGACCCGGCAGCCGAGCTCGGTGTAGAACGCGACGGCCCGGTCGAGGTCTTCCGGGGTCCGTACCCGGTAGGCGAAGGCGGCGACCGCGGCGACCGGGCCCTTCCGCAGCACGAGGTTGTGGTGGATGAACTCCTCGAAGGATCGCAGGTAGACGGTGTTCTCGTCCTCCTCGGTGACGATGAGGTCGAGCACGTCGACGTAGAACTCGCGGCTCGCGGCGAGGTCGGTGACCACCAGTTCCATGTAGGCGGCGCGCACCACATCCGGTGGGGCGGATTCCGGGGTGCGGATGCGGTCGGTCGGCGCCGGGATCGGGTCGGCGGCTGTCGTCACGGGCTCCGGGGCATCGGGAGTGAGTGGTGAGGTCATCGTCAGAGCTTCCTTGCTGTGGTGGATCGTGGGTCAGGCGTCGCCGGCGTCTTCGGCCGCGTCTTCGGCCTCGGCCGGGTCGTGCCGGGTGGCGCCGAACCGGGCGGTGTGGACGGGGCCGAGCGTGATGTGGACGGCCTGCTGGTCGGTGTAGAAGTCGATCGAGCGGTAGCCGCCCTCGTGCCCGAGGCCGGAGGCCTTCACCCCGCCGAACGGGGTGCGGAGGTCGCGGACGTTGTGGGAGTTCAGCCACACCATCCCGGCCTCCACGTTCTGGGCGAAGCTGTGCGCCCGCTGCAGGTCGCGTGTCCAGAGGTAGGCGGCGAGGCCGTAGCGGACCCCGTTGGCAAGCTCCAATGCCTGTTCGTCCGTGTCGAACGGGGTGATCGTCACGACCGGGCCGAAGATCTCCTCCTGGAAGATCCGGGCCTCGGGTGCTACGTCGGCGAAGACGGTCGGCGCCACATAGTTGCCGTGGTCCAGGCCCTCCGGGCGGCCGCCGCCGGCGACCAGCCGGCCCTCCTGCTTGCCGAGCTCGACATACGACATGACCTTCTCGTAGTGCTCCGGGTGCACCAGCGCGCCGACCTCGGTCGCCGGGTCGTGCGGGTCGCCCACGACGATGTTCTTCGCCCGCTCCGCGTAGCGGGAGACGAACTCGTCATAGATCGGACGCTCCACCAGGATGCGGGAGCCGGCCGTGCAGCGCTCCCCGTTCAGCGAGAACACGCCGAACAGGGTCGAGTCGATCGCAGCCTCCAGATCGGCATCGGCGAACACCACAGCCGGGGACTTCCCGCCGAGCTCCATCGAGAGACCCTTGAGGAACGGCGCCGCGTTGGCGAAGATGAGCTGCCCGGTGCGGCTCTCGCCGGTGAACGAGATCAGCGGCACGTCGGGATGCTTCACCAGCGCATCCCCGGCCTCCTCACCCAGCCCGTTGACCAGGTTGAACACCCCATCCGGCACGCCCGCATCCCGGAAGATCTCGGCCCACAAACTCGCCGAGAGCGGCGTGAACTCGGCCGGCTTGAGCACGACCGTGTTCCCGGTCGCCAACGCCGGAGCCAGCTTCCAGCTCTCCAGCATGAACGGCGTGTTCCACGGCGTGATGAGCCCGGCCACGCCGATCGGCTTGCGATTGACGTAATTCAGCTGACTGCCCGGCACCTTATACGCGTCATCCGCCTGCGCGACGATCAGGTCGGCGAAGAAGCGGAAGTTCTCCGCCGCCCGCTGCGCCTGCCCCAACGCCTGCGTGATCGGCAAACCCGTGTCGAAGGTCTCCAACTCCGCCAGCCTGGCATCCTGAGCCTCCACCGCATCCGCGATCCGGTTCAACACCCGCGCACGCTCCCGCGGCTTCATCCGCGGCCACGGGCCGTCGCGGAAGGCGCGCTTCGCGGCGGCGACCGCGAGGTCGATGTCCTCCTTCTGGCCGGCGGCGGCCTGCACGTAGGTCTCGTTCGACACCGGGTCGAGCACGTCGAAGGTGGCGCCGGAGACGCTGTCGACGAACGCGCCGTCGATGAAGTGCTGGATGCGGTCGGGAAGGTTCTCCGGGATGTGGTGCTGCGCCATGCGCGGCCTCCTGTCGGTGGATGCGGTCAGTGCTGCTGCTTGTGCTCGCTCTGGTACGCGTGGAGCGAATCGAGCGTCGCCAGGCGATGGCGACGCGCCGCGAGCTCGATCTCGAGCGCCTCGGCGCCCGACTCGATGAGCGTGAGGATGTGCTCGTGCTCGTCCACGGACTCCCGGGCACGGCCGGGCACGAAGCTGAAGGTGGAGTCGCGGAGTACGGTCAACCGATTCCAGCCGCGGTGCACGAGGTCGAGGATGTGCGGGTTCGGGCACTCCTCGTACAGCACCGCGTGGAACTCCTGGTTCAGTTGCGTGAAGCGGTGCGGGATGAAGTCGTCGAGACACGCGATCATCTCGCGGTTGATCTCGCGCGCCCGCCGGAGGTGGTCGACGGTGATCAGGGGCGCCGACAGTCGCGTCGCTGCACCCTCCACGAGAGCGAGCGTCTCCATCGTGTACGTGTACTCGGCCTCCTGCAGCAGGGCGACCTGGGCGCCGACGTTCTTCTCGAACGTGACCAGCCCTTCCGCCTCGAGTCGCCGGATCGCCTCGCGCACCGGGACCACGCTGATGTCGAGCTCGCCGGCGATCTGCCCGAGCACGAGGCGGAAACCGGACACGTACCGGCCGTCGTCGATGCGGGCGCGGATGAACTCGTAGGCCAGCTGCGACTTGCTCGGTGTTGTCGCCGCCTTCACTGCTGCGTCCGCCATGCGCGGTACCTTTCTCTCCACTCCGCATCCAAGGGGAACAGGCCCTCGACCCGGTTGCCGGCGGCGATCTGCTCAGCGATGAACTCTTCTTCGCGCTCCTGCTCGATCGCGTCGGCGACCACCTCGGCCACGAGCGACGGCGGGATGACGAGCAGGCCGTCCGCATCGCCCACGATCACATCGCCGGGCTGCACGGTGGCGCCGCCGCAGGCGATGGTGACGTCGGTGTCCCACGGGACGTGCTTGCGGCCGAGCACAGCGGGGTGCGGACCGGCCGAGTAGGTCGGGATGTCGAGGGCCGCAACGACCGCGAGGTCGCGCACGCCGCCGTCGGTCACGATCCCCGCCGCGCCGTTGACCTGCGCGCGCAGGGCGAGAACGTCGCCGACGGTGCCGCTGCCACGCTCACCGCGGGCCTCGATGACGAGCACCTCGCCGGGTCCGACGGCGTCGAAGGCGCGCTTCTGCGCGTTGTACCCTCCGCCGTGGGATGCGAACAGGTCCTCGCGGTTCGGGACGAAGCGCAGCGTGCGCGCGGTGCCGACGACCTTGGCGGCCGGACGGGTGGAGGTGAGGCCGTCGATGGAGACGTTGTTCAGGCCGCGTTTGCGCAGCTGCGAACTGAGTGTCGCCGTCGACAGGGAGGCGAGCGCTTCCCGCAACTCATCCGTGAGTCCTGCCGGCGTCACCTCGGCCGCAGGCTGCGCCGCCCACGCCTCCGCCCGCTGGGTCTCGTCCACGCTGGGCTTCGACCCGAAGTCGCCGAACGGGATGCTGCCCTCGGCGATGCGGGTCAGCAGCCGGCCGGTGCTCGGTGCGCCCGGCGCTGTCGGCGCATCCACCTCGACCTCGACGGTGTCTCCCGGTTGCGTGACCGAGGAGCCTGCCGGGGTCCCGGTGAGGATGACATCGCCGGGCTCCAAGGTCATCAGCTGCGACAGGTCTGCGATCAGGCGGCCGAACGGGAAGAGCAGATCGTCCGTGGTGCCCTCCTGCACGAGCTCGCCGTTGAGCCAGGTCCGCACGCGGAGGGCGTCCGGGTCGAGGCCGCCCGCCGGGAGGATGGCCGGCCCGAGCGGGGTGAAGCCGTCGCCGCCCTTGGAACGGACATTCGATCCCTTGTCGGCTGAGCGCAGGTCGTAGAGCCCGAAATCGTTCGCGGCCGTCACGCCGGAGACTGCGGCCCAGCCGTCCTCCGGCGACACCCGGCGCGTCGGGCGGCCGATGACGAGCGCGATCTCGCCCTCGAAGGCGAGCAGTTCGGTGCCGGCGGGGCGCTCGAGCTCATCGCCGCTCTCGGCGATGGAGGAGGACGGCTTGAAGAAGTACGACGGCTGCGCCGGTGTCCGGCCGCGTTGCGCTGCGCGCGAGCCGTAGTTCAGGTGCACGGCGATGATCTTTCCGGGCCGCGCGCTACCGGAGAACAGGCTAGGGACGCTCATGGCGTCTCCGCATCATCGGTCTGCACAGCATCTGGCTCCTCATCGTCGCGCACCGCTCGGGTAGGCGTATGTGAAATCGTATACGATTCTGCTGATTGCGGCAACCTCAGTAGGCCGCCGCGGGGACAGAGCCGGAGGACCCGGAAGCGTCGCCCAGGAAGCGCTCGGCCAGGGCCTCCGACGCGCGTGCCAGAAGGGTGACATCCGCGCCGACGAGGACGAACGCCGCACCCGCCGCTGCATAGCGATCCGCGGTGGCCGGGTCGAACGCGTTCACCCCGACCGGCGTTCCCGCGGAGCGACCGGCCTCGATCACGCTCTCGACCGCAGCGACCACGTCCGGGTGGTTCTGCTGCCCGAGCATGCCCAGCGAGGCGGCGAGGTCCGCCGGTCCGACGAGCACCGCATCCACGCCATCCACGGCCGCGATGTCTGCGGCGGCTGCGAGCCCGTCGGCGGTTTCGATCTGTACCGTCAGCGAGACGAGGTCGTGGGCGCGGGCGAGGTAGTCCGGGATGCGGCTCCACCGGGACGAACGGGCCAGGGCGCTCCCCACGCCGCGGACGCCGTGCGGCGGATAGCGGACCGCGCGCACCATCGCCTCCGCGTGAGCGACGCTGTCGACCATCGGCACCACGACGTTCTGAGCGCCCAGGTCGAGCAGCTGCTTGAGCACGACCGGCTCACCGATCGGAGCGCGCACGATCGGGACCGCAAGGTACGGGGCGATCGCCTGCAGCTGGGCGAGGATCGACTCCAGGCCGATGGGGGAGTGCTCGCCGTCCACGAGGACGATGTCCAGTCCGCTTCCGGCGCAGATCTCCGCCACCAGCGGACTTCCGGCGCACGACCACATCCCGTACAGGGTGCGGTCGGCACTCTGGAGCCGGGCGGCGAAGGTCGGGGTCGGCTCTAGCTGAATCGGCATGTGATCGCTCCCAGGGTTCCGTAGTCGGCGTGGATGGTGTCGCCGCGCTCCACCCACAACGGGCGGGTGAAGGAGCCGGCCAGGACGATGTCGCCGGCTTCCAGGCGTGTGCCGTGCTGGGCGAGCTTGTTCGCGAGCCAGGCGACGCCGGTGGCGGGATGGTCGAGCACCGCAGCGGCGACGCCGGACTCCTCGATCGTCTCGTTGCGGTACAGCAGGGCGCCGACCCAGCGCAGGTCGACCGCATCCACCGCCACGGGCCGGCCGCCGACGACCATGCCGCCCATCGCGGCGTTGTCCGCGATGGTGTCGACGATGGTGCGTCCGGGCAGCTCGATGCGCGAGGAGAGGATCTCGAGCGCCGGGACGACGTACTGCGTCGCGCTCAGCACGTCGAACAGAGAGACGTCGGGACCGGTGAGCGGCTCCGCCAGGACGAACGCGAGTTCCACCTCGATACGCACGTTCGAATACTGGTCGAACGGGATGACGGATCCCGTCTCGTAGACCATGTCGGCGAAGATGGCGCCGTAGTCCGGCTCGGTGATCCCGGTCGCCTGCTGCATCACCTTCGACGTCAGGCCGATCTTGCGTCCGACGAGGCGGCGACCCGTCGCGATGCCCTGCTCGACCCACACCTTCTGCACCGCGTACGAGTCCTCGACGGTCATCTCCAGGTGCCGGGTGCTGAGCAAGGGGACCGTCGCACGGTCGCGGGCTGCTGCCGAGAGCTCAGCTGCGATGGCCTGGATGGTCGGACGGTCGAGCACGGAGGGCTCCCTTCGGCGTCGGAGGCGGGACAGGTCCCGAGTGGATCGTATATCTTCCCGTACTCCCGCGCCACGCATGCTAATGTAGCTACGTAGCTACAACCACCCGGGAGGCGATATGGCGATCGTGACCGCACGTGCCTTCAATCAAGACGTGTCCGCCGCCAAGCGCAGCGCCGCGACTGAACCGCTGATCATCACCGATCGCGGCGAGCCCTCCTTCGTCCTGCTGACCTTCGCCGAGTACGAGCGGCTGACCGGGCCGCTGCGCAACGTGGTGGAACTGCTCCGACAGGATGAGCGGGGCGATTTCGATATGGAGTTCCCGCGCGCCACCATCGAGGCCAGGGAGCTCGACCTGTGAAGTGGCTGCTCGACACCATGGTGCTCGCGGCTACGCGTCGACCCGACCGAGCGGACCCGGGTGTCGTCTCGTGGCTGGAGGCTCAGAACCCCTACTCGCTGTATCTCTCGGCGATCACGGTGTTCGAGATCGAGCTCGGCGCCGCGCGCAGAGAACGCATCGACCCCGAACAGGGTGCCGACCTCCGGCGGTGGATCGACGACGTGTACATGATCTTCTCGGAGCGCATCCTCCCGGTCGACCACGAAGTGGCCGGAGTTGCTGCGGGGTACCACCTGCCCGATCCGCGGCCGGAGCGCGATGCCTTGATCGCGGCGACGGCCGAGGTCGGCAAACTGGCCGTGGTGACGCGCAATATCCGGGACTTCGAGACCTTCCATGTCCCGCTCTTCAGTCCCTGGGAGACGACGGCCGGCTCTCGGTCGGGAATGCGCCGCGCGTGAAGAGCAGCTCTCATCGCCCCATTGCGCCGAATGCGAAATCGTATATCATTGCCGGAATCGGAGCGCCGCTCCGTGACAATGTCGTCGCAACCCGGGAGAACCACCAACGATGAGCGCATCCACCTTCACGCCCACGGGCAGTATCCGTTCCCAGAGGGACCGCCGCCGAGTCGTCTTCGCAACCGTCATCGGCACCACCGTCGAGTGGTACGACTTCTTCATCTACGCCTCGGCCGCCGGACTGGTCTTCGGCCAGTTGTTCTTCGCTCCGGCCGGGCCGCAGGTCGCCACGCTGCTGTCGTTCCTGACGGTCGGCGTCAGCTTCCTGTTCCGCCCGCTCGGTGCTTTCCTCGCCGGTCACCTCGGCGACCGCTACGGCCGCCGGGTCGTCCTCGTGCTGACGCTCATCCTGATGGGCCTCGCCACGGCTCTGGTCGGGCTCCTGCCGACGTATGAGGCGATCGGTGTCGCGGCGCCCATCCTCCTCGTCCTCCTCCGGGTGCTTCAAGGAGTCTCCGCCGGCGGGGAATGGGGTGGGGCGGTCCTCATGGCCGTCGAGCACGCGCCGACCGCGAAGCGGGGCCTCTTCGGCGCCTCGCCGCAGATCGGAGTGCCGCTCGGGCTCCTGCTCGCATCCGGCGCCATGGCGGCGATGACGCTCATCGCGCCGGGCGACGCGTTTCTCGCGTGGGGATGGCGGGTGCCCTTCCTGCTCTCGGTCGTGCTCATCCTGATCGGGTACTGGGTGCGCCGCCGTGTCGAGGAGAGCCCGGTGTTCACGGAGCTCGCCGAGCGCAAGGAACGCACCCGCATGCCGATCGTCCAGGTGTTCCGCAGGCACGCGCTGCTCGTGGTCGTCGCCGCCTTCGTCTTCGCGGGGAACAACGCGGTCGGCTACATGACGACCGGCGGCTACATCCAGAACTACGCGACCAACCCGGACGGACCCCTGGGCCTCGAGCGCGGGCCGGTGCTGTGGGCGGTCGCCGGTTCCGCCGTCACCTGGCTGCTCGCCACCTGGTTCGCCGGGTGGGTGAGCGACCGCATCGGGCGCCGGACCACCTACATCGCCGGCTGGATCCTGCTGCTGGCAGGCGTGTTCGCGCTGTTCCCGTTGGTCAACGCCGGCACCGCGGGGATGCTGTTCCTCGGGCTCGCGATCCTCACCATCGGACTCGGCTTCACCTACGGGCCGCAGGCGGCGCTGTATGCGGAGCTGTTCCCTGCGTCCATCCGCTTCTCGGGTGTGTCGATCTCGTACGCGATCGGCGCCATCCTGGGCGGGGCGTTCGCTCCGACCATCGCGACGGCTCTCGTGCAGGCGACGGGCACGACGCTGTCGGTGACCTGGTACCTCGCGGGCATGACCGTGCTGGGACTGCTCGCGACACTCGTCCTGCGCGACCGCACGGGCATCCCGCTCGGGCCGGACCACGAAGCCGAGCAGGCGGCCTCCCCGATCCGGGGCCTCGCCGGGAGGCCGGCGGACGCCGATGCCCTGCGCGGCTGACCGTTCCGGCCGGGTCGGGCTCGGCCGGGTCGGGCTCGTCCGGGTCGGGCTCGGCCGGCTCGCGCTCGTCCGGTTCGGGCTCGGCCGGCTCGGGCTCAGCGGCTCGGGCTCGGCCGGCTCGCGCTCGTCCGGTTCGGGCTCGGCCGGCTCGGGCTCGGCCGGCTCGGGCTCGTCCGGGTCGGGCTCGGCCGGTTCGGGCTCGTCCGGGTCGGGCTCGGCCGGCTTGCGCTCGGCCGGGTCGGGCTCGGTCGGCTCGGGCTCAGCTCGTGAGGAAGCGGATGAGGTGCGGTGCGACGGCGTCGCCCGAGATGTCGTGCGTCTGACCGGCGACCAGCTCGAAGACACCGTCCTGGGCGCCGGAGGCGACTCCTTCGGCGCCCTTCCGCAGGAAGCCGGGGGACTGCTCGCCGGCGAGGCCCAGCACGGGCACCGTCACTGCCTGCAGCAGTTCGTCCGGGACACGGCTGTCGCCCATCGCGGCGTCGTCGTACGCGAGGGTCGGAGCGAGGGCGAGGGAGGCCTCCCAGGAGGGCGCGTTCCGCATCCCCTGGATGCCCTCCTCCGGAACTCCCACCCGGCGGAGGAACAGCTCGACAGCACCCGCGCGGTCGCCCGCCCCGAGTGCGGCCTGCAGGTCGCGGGTGTACGCCTCGGCCGACGACAGCATGGGGTCGGGCAGGAAGGGCGGCTCGTACACCGCGACGCGGGAGACCCGGTCGGGCCCGAGGCCGGCCGCAGCCGCCAGTGCGAGCGCGCCGCCCGACGACATCCCGAACAGGGCCGCGCGACCTACCGCGGCGTCGATCACCGCGCCGAGGTCTTCGATCTCCCGGGCGACAGCGTCGGCCCGGGCGGACGGATCGGCGAGGCGGTCGCTGCTCTCGCCCCGGCCACGCCGGTCGTACAGGACGACGGTGAGGCGGTCACGCAGTGCGGCGGCGATCGCCCGCATCGGACCTGCGTCGCGGAAGCACATCGCGCCGTCCACCAGGACCACCACCGGTCCCGACCCGTCGATCTCGTATGCGATGCTGCTGCCGTCGGACGAAGTGACCGTGCTCATGGCACGCCAGCGTACCCCCTCCCCGCCTCCCCGCCCGCCGCCCTTCCCCCGGCCGCCCATTCCCCTCGCCGAGGTGCTCGTTGTTGCAGCCGACACGCCGAGCGCCGGTGCAACTACGAGCACCTCGGCGCAGGGACGCGGCCCCCGGCGCCCGGACCCAGGCCCCGGCGCACGGACGCGGCCCCCGGCGCCCGGACGCAGGCCCCCACGAAGGACGCGACCTTTTCTCCGAGGTGCTCGTTGTTGCAGGCGACACGCCGAGCGCCGGTGCAACTACGAGCACTTCGGCGCAGGGACACGGGCCCCGGCAGGGACGCAGGCCCCGGCGCAGGGAGGCGGGCCCCCACGAAGGGTGCGAACGCTTCGCCGAAGGACGCGAACGCTTCGCCGAAGGACGCGAACGCTTCGCCGAAGGACGGACCTTTTCGCCGAAGGACGCGACCTTTTCGCCGAGGTGCTCGTTGTTGCAGCCGACACGCCGAGCGCCGGTGCAACTACGAGCACCTCGGCGCAGGGATGCGGACCCCGGCGCAGGGAGCCGGGCCCCCACGAAGGGTGCGAACGCTTCGCCGAAGGACGCGACCTTTTCGCCGAGGTGCTCGTTGTTGCAGGCGACACGCCGAGCGCCGGTGCAACTACGAGCACCTCGGCGAAGGGGCGTGAGCCCCCGCGCACGGGGGAGGGGCGTCCGCGCGCGTGACGTTAGCGCCCGGGGCGTCAGCGACCCTGGCGCCGGCGCACTCCGAACCCGATCAGCACACCGCCGCCGACGGCCACCAGGACCCCGGCGCCGCGGACAAGCCACTGCACGTCCCCGGTCGCTGCGTCCACGAGCAGGGGACCGCCCAGCCCGACCACGACGAGCGCGATCCCGAGGATGAAGAACCACGGCGATCCGTTCGTCCGCTCGACCATGTACCGAGCCTAGGGGAGGACGCAGAACATACAGCGGGATTGAAGTAGACGCCGGTAACGTTGAAGCCCGTATGCGCACCGAATCCCTCGACACCGCCGCTGTGCGGGCGGACTTCCCGATCCTCTCCCGGGAGGTGAACGGTCACGCCTTCGTCTACCTGGACTCTGGTGCGACCTCGCAGAAGCCGCGCCAGGTGCTCGACGCCGAGCGTGCGTTCGCCGAGCGGTACACCTCCGCCGTGCACCGCGGTGCCCACACCGTGGCGGGGGAGGCGACCGAGCTGTTCGAGGAGGCCCGCGCTCGGGTGGCCGGCTTCGTCGGTGCGCAGCCGGACGAGCTCGTCTGGACCTCCAATGCCACTGAGGGCATCAACCTCCTCGCGTACGGGATGTCGAACGCATCGCTGGGACGTGGTGGCGCCGCGGCGGAACGCTTCCGTCTCGGTCCGGGCGACGAACTCGTGGTGACGGAGGCGGAGCACCACGCCAACCTCATCCCCTGGCAAGAGCTCGCGGCGCGCACGGGCGCGACGCTCCGGGTGATCGGGCTCACCGACGACGGGCTGCTGCGCCTGGATGAGGCGGCCGAGCTGATCGGGCCGCGCACCCGGGTGGTCGCCTTCGCACACGTCTCCAATGTCCTGGGCGCGATCAATCCTGTCGCCGAGCTGGCCGCGCTGGCTCACGAGCAGGGCGCGCTCGTCGTGCTCGACGCCTGCCAGTCCGTCCCGCACCTGCCCGTGGACTTCCCGGCGCTCGACGTCGACTTCGCCGTGTTCTCGGGCCACAAGATGCTGGGTCCGACCGGCGTCGGCGCCCTCTACGGCCGCAGCGAACTGCTGAACGCGCTTCCGCCGTTCCTCACGGGCGGTTCCATGATCACGCAGGTGACCCTCGAAGGCGCCGAGTACCTCCCGGCGCCGCAGCGCTTCGAGGCGGGAACGCAGCGCGTGTCGCAGGCCGTCGCGCTGGCGGCCGCGGTCGACTATCTGGATGCCGTCGGCATGCCCGCGATCCAGGCGCATGAGGAGGCGCTCGGCGAGCGGCTCCTCGCCGGACTGGGCGAGCTCGAAGGGGTGCGCATCCTCGGGCCGGGTGCAGGCATCCCGCGCGTCGGCCTCGCCAGCGTCGTCGTCGAGGGCATCCACGCGCACGATGTCGGCCAGTTCCTGGACGATCGTGGCATCGCCGTCCGCGTCGGGCACCATTGCGCCCAACCCGTGCACCGCCGCTTCGGCGCAACGGCCAGCACGCGCATCAGCACGTATCTCTACAACACCGCAGACGAAGTGGATGCGGCGGTCGCCGCGATCGCGGACGCTCGCGTCTTCTTCGGCGTGGCCACGGGGGCCGCCCGATGAGCGACCTTCAGAACCTCTACCAGCAGGTCATCCTCGACCATGCGCGCGAGAAGCACGGCTATGGCATCGCGGGCGACGAGGCGGCGAGCTCCCACCAGTTCAACCCGACCTGCGGCGACGAAGTCACCGTCGGCGTGCGCACCTCGGCCGACGGCCGCATCCATTCGATCGGCTGGGAGGGCCACGGATGCTCGATCTCGACGGCCTCGGCCTCCCTGCTGAGCGACCTGGTGCACGACTCCGATCGTGCGCGGCTGGCGGACTCCATCGCCGCCTTCCGTGAGCTGATGCATTCGAAGGGTGCGCTGGAGGGAGACGAGGAGTTGCTCGGCGACGCCGTCGCGCTGGCCGGAGTCTCCAAGTACGTCACGCGGGTGAAGTGCGCGATGCTGCCGTGGGTGGCGCTGGAGGACGCGCTCCTCAAGTCCGCCTGAGGCCGCCCCTCCACCCTCGACCCTGCCCGACCCCTGCTGCTCCGCCCGCCCCTCCACCCGGTCCCGCCGCCTGCGCCCGGTCCCTCCGCCTGCCCGCCCCCTCCGCCCGGTCCCTCCGCCCGCCCCCTCCGCCCGGTCCCGGCGAGGCCTTCCCTCCGCCGAGGTGCTCGTTGTTGCAGCCGACACGCCGCACGCGCGTGCAACAACGAGCACTTCGGCGAAAGGGCACGCGCCCCTCGACGAAGCGCGCGAAGCGTGCGAGCGTTCGGACGGCCAGCCGCCCGGAGGCCCCAGCCGCACGGAGGCCCCGGCCGCCCGGCCGCACGGCCCCCGCGACAGGGCCGTCAGGGCACGGGGGCCAGGTCCACCTCGTCCGCTATCGCTTCGAGTGCGGACGGAAGCGACGGGAACGTCGTCCCGTACACCAGGCCCGATGGGCCTGCGGCCGTCCACGCCTCCCCGCCCTTGCTGACCCGCCCCACGAGGTAGCGCCGATGGCCGCCGCGCGCCTGCCGCTGCGCGAGCGGCAGCGTGAGCGGGAACGCGTAGACGTCGCCCTGCGGGCTGACGACCAGCTCCCAGCGGGCGCGGCCCGGGCTGAACTTGCTCGTGAAGATGCGGGACATGATCGATCGTTTCTACCGTGCCCGCACGTAGCGTTGCCAGGAACATGACGACCTGTTGCGAAAGCCTTCGCCGAGTTACGCACCGGATCCACCCTGACGCGTCGACCTAGGCTGGAGGGATGAGCCTGCCCCGCATCGACACGGTCGTCACCTATCCGGACGGCGACCTCACCTCCACCGGCGCCGTCGTCCACGTCGAGCCGCTCCCGGACGGACGCGCCGCCGTCCTCCTGGACCGGACGGCCTTTCATCCCGTCGACCCGGTGTGGCCGGATCAGCCGGCGGACGTCGGCACCCTGTTCGTCGACGGCCGGTCGTACGCCGTCGTGGACGCTGTCGTCGGCGCCACTGACGGCACCGTGCTGCACGTCGGCGATGCGCCGGTGCGCACCGGGACAGAGGGATGGGCGTTCGTCGTGTGCCACCTCGTGGAGGATGCCGGGGGGATCGAACCGGGCGCGGCGGCTGTCGTGCGGGTCGAGCCCGAGCGCAGGCGAGCGCTTTCGGCCGGTCACACGGCCTGCCACCTCGCCTCGCTCGCGCTGAACGAAGCGTTGTCCGGCCTGTGGACGAAGGATGTGCCTGTGGATGCACGAGGCCGTCCGAACTTCGACCAGCTGGCCATCGTGAGCTCCCGCATCCTCGAAGGCGGCTCGGTGGACGAGTACCGGATCGGCAAGAGCTTGCGGAAGAAGGGCTTCGCCGCAGCGGACCTCGCAGGGCTACGGGAGGAGGCGTCCGCCGCCGTCGACCGCACCCTCGCAGCGTGGATCGGTGGTGGCGCCGACGTCTCGATCGTCCGCGATCCCGGCGCTCTCGGCCTCGGCGACCGCCGTCGCTGGCGCGCTGAGTTGCCCGGCGGCGCGGTCGAGATCCCGTGCGGTGGGACGCACCTCCGGTCGCTGACCGAGCTGTCGGGCGCGGACGTCCGGCTCGAGCTCGCCGAGACGGAGGGTGCGCTCGCCCTCACGATGCGGACGACGGCCCACCTCGCCCGACCGGCAGCCCACCTCGCCTGAGCGACGGCCCACCTCGCCCGAGCGATCGCCCACCGGCTCCAGCCACGACCCTCAGTGCGGCAGGATCGACAGCGCGACGGCGATCACGCCGAGCGCGCCGGCGAGGCCCCACCCCGCGCGCACGAAGCGCGCCGTGTTCACCTCGCGCGCGATGGCGTCGAACCGCTCGAGGGTGCCCGGACGCGACTCCACGGCTCGCCACGTCGCCGGGTCGTCGAACAGCTGCGCGGCGCGCGCCACCGTGTCCGCATCCAGAGCGGCCGGCCGTCGCGACAACCAGCGGACGAGCGTCTCCGCCCGCAGCACTGTCGCGTGCGCCGGGTGCTGCCGGAAGCGCACCTCCTTGGCCCCGACCACCGCGATGACCGGATGCACGCGCGTCTTGATTCCGGTGCGCAGCAGCAGGCCGCGTACCCGGGATGCCTCGAGATCCGCGTTCCGCAGGTACGGCTGCTTCACGCCATTGACGAGAATCGACCGCTCGTACACCGTGAGCCGTGCTCCGCGGTGATGCTTCGTATTGACGACGAACACACCACCGGGACCGACGATGAGATGGTCGACATCCGCCTCCCCGGAGCCGACCGGAACCGCGTGGAAGGCGCTCCATCCACCCGGCAGGCGCGCCAGCGCTGCGCCGACCTCGCGCTCGCCCAATGCCCCCGCGAACCAGGGATGCGCTTCAGCGGGAAGCGGGTCGGCCCCGAACGCGCGGGCCAGCGCCGATCGGCCCGGGAACGCCTCCCGGAGCCGCACCACGTGCTCCATCACGGCTGCGCCGGGGGCGCGATCGCGCATCCGCTCTGAACTCACAAGCCCAAACGTATCGAGCGCGGTCACCCGCCCCCAGTCCCCGCCCGGGGACAGTTCTGCGCGCCTACCCCTGACCGGGTGACCCCTTCGTGCGGGGCAGGTCATCGTCCGACGGCACGCGCTCCGCGAGGGACTCGTTGCGCTCGCTGACCGTCTCCAGCCTGTCGGTGTTCGTCTCGCCGAGGTCGCTGACGGCATCCGCGAGCTCGTCCGCATCGCGCGGCTCGTCCGCATCGCGCGCATCCCGCGGCTGGTCCGCATCGCGCGGCTGGTCCGTGTCATCCGGCCGATCACTCATGCCCGGCACTGTACGCTTCCGGCCGGTCGCTCACGGCGCCGCGCGCATCCATCTGAGGCTTCACCGCTTCACCACCGGCGGGGACGCGCTAGCATGCGTCGCATGAGCCGCATCGAAACCGGAATCGTGTCTTACACCCTCTCCGGCGACTACTACGCGCGCGTCGGCGCCGACTTCGACACCGAAGCCGTCGACGACGCCATCCTGGCCGAGTTGAATGGGATGCTCCCGCGCGGCATCGTCGTCGAGCGGAGCGGGCGGGTGCTCGCCGACGAGGCCGTCGCCGACGAGGCCCGCTCGATCGACTGGGAGGCGCTGCTGCGGCGGATCGACGTGGACCAGATCCTCGCAGAGCACGGGCGCTGACGGCGGTCAGAGCTCCAGGGAGTCGCCCGGCTCCAGCGGGTAGTGCGTTCCGCCGTTCTGCTCGGTCGCCCATTTCAGTCGCGCGTTCGACATGTCCTTGCCTGCCCGCGAGAGCACCATCTCGTGAATGGGGATGCTCCGCTTGGGCTTGAGGGCGAGCACGTAGTCGATCACCTCCGCGATCTTCATCCAGGGCGCACCTGCCGGCGCCGCGAGCAGATCGACCTCCACGCCCTCCGGCTCGGCGAACGAATCGCCCGCGTAGTAGAGGGTGTCGTTCACGAGGACGCCGACATTGTCGACCACCGGGATGCTCGAGTGGATGACGGCGTGCTTCCCCCCGAAGAACCGGAGCGTGAAGGGTCCCGCCTCGACGGTGTCGCCGGGGTGCACGACCGTGACGTCGAAGCCGGATGCCGCCGCGGCGACACCCTCGGGCCCGTAGATCTTCGCCTCGGGCGACAGCTCGAGCACCCGGTTCAGCTGCTCGGGCGTCCAGTGATCGGGATGCTCGTGCGTGATGACCACAGCCACGGCGCCGGCCGTGTCGGTGAGCGGCGACGTGAAGGCGCCGGGGTCGATGAACAGCTTCGCGCCGCGCTCTTCGAGCTCCAGGCCGGAATGTTCGAACTTCGTGAGTCTCATGTTCTTAGGAAATACCGGATGGGATGAGAAGTGCAAGCTCGCGGTTGAGGAATATACCCCTACGGGGTACTGTTCCGATCGACATGGACGAGAAGAACACGCCGACAGCCCTCGGCCCGACCGTCTCGCACCACCAGCACCACGATCCTCATGCCGGGCACGATGCTCACGCGGGGCACGAGACGCACGAGGCGCACGCCGGCCACTCCGAACACGCCGGCCACGACCCGGCCGTCTTCCGCCGGAAGTTCTGGCTCACGCTGGTCCTCACCATTCCGGCACTGGTCTTCTCACCGGGACTCCAGGACATCCTCGGGTTGGCCGGTCCGAGGTTCCCCGGGAGCCAGTACATCCCCGCCGTGTTCGGCGTCGCGATCTTCTTCTCCGGCGGCCTCGTGTTCCTCCGCGGCGCCGTCGATGAGCTGCGTTCCAAGCAGCCCGGGATGATGACCCTCATCTCGCTGGCGATCGTGGTCGCGTTCGGCTACAGCGTCGCGGTGACGTTCGGCCTGCCCGGGATGGACTTCTGGTGGGAGCTCGCCACGCTCATCCTGATCATGCTGTTCGGTCACTGGATCGAGATGTCCGCCGTGATGGGGGCTCAGGATGCGCTGGGCGAGCTGGCCGAACTCCTGCCGGACACCGCCGAGAGGCTCCCGGACATTCACGCCGAGCCGCAGGCCGTGGCCGTCGCCGACCTGAGAGTGGGCGACCTGGTGCGCGTGCGTCCCGGCTCGGCGATTCCCGCCGATGGCGAGATCGTGGATGGGCGGAGCGAGCTCGACGAGTCGCTGCTGACCGGCGAGTCCCAGCCGGTGACACGCGGGCCGGGGGAGCAGGTGGTGGCCGGAAGCATCTCGGGCAGCGGGTCCCTCGTCGTCCGGGTCACCCGGACCGGAGACGATACCGCCCTGGCCGGCATCGTGAAGCTCGTCTCCGACGCTCAGGCGAGCAAGTCGGGCACGCAGGTGCTTGCCGACCGCGCCGCCGCGTGGCTGTTCTCTCTCGCGCTCGCCGTCGCCATCGTCACACTGATCGTGTGGCTGATCCTCCGTCCCGGCGATCCGGCGTTCATCCTCGAGCGTGTGGTGACCGTGCTGATCATCGCCTGCCCGCACGCGCTGGGGCTCGCCATCCCGCTGGTCGCCCAGATCTCCACATCGATCGGTGCCCGGAAGGGCCTGCTCATCCGCGACCGCCACGCGATGGAGGATGCACGGAACATCGACGTGGTCCTCTTCGACAAGACCGGCACGCTGACCGAAGGCCGCCAGGGGGTCGTTGCGGTAGTGGCGGAGGAGGGGGACGAGGATGCGCTCCTCGCCCTCGCCGCCGCCGTGGAGGCACCTGCTGAGCACCCCATCGGCGCAGCGATCGTCCGCGAGGCGCGACGGCGGGGACTCCCGGTCGGGCCGGTGCGCGACTTCGAAGCGCTCGGGGGACGCGGCGCATCCGCCGTCGTGGAGGGCGAACCGGTCACGGTCGGCGCTCCGCGACTGCTGGCCGAGCGTCGTCTGACGGCGGGCAGCACTGTCCGCGAGGCGGCCGATCGTGCTGCGGCGGCCGGCCAGACCGTCGTCCACGTGCTCCATGGAGACAAGGTGTCGGGCATGATCGCGCTGGCCGACGTCATCCGTCCGGAGTCGCGGGAGGCGGTCCGCACGTTGCGCGAGCGCGGCGTCCGCGTCGCCATGCTCACCGGAGACTCCCGCGCGGTGGCGGATGCGGTGGCCCGCGAGTTGGGCATCGACGAGGTGTTCGCGGAAGTGCTGCCGGGGGACAAGTCCGGCACCGTCGCACGGCTGCAGTCCGACGGCTCTCGGGTGGCGATGGTCGGGGACGGGGTCAACGACGCTCCGGCACTGGCGCAGGCGGACGTCGGCATCGCGATCGGCGCCGGGACGGACGTGGCCATCGAGTCCGCCGGCGTGGTTCTCGCTTCCAGCGACCCGCGGGGCGCTTCGGCGGTGATCGCGCTGTCGCGCGCCACCTACCGTAAAATGCTGCAGAACCTCGCCTGGGCCACGGGTTACAACGTGGTCGCGCTCCCTCTGGCGGCCGGAGTCGCGATCGGTCTCGGCCTCCTCGTGTCGCCGGCCGTCGGCGCTGTGCTGATGTCGGTCTCGACGGTCGTCGTGGCGGTCAACGCCCAGCTCCTGCGCCGGCTGCGCCTCTGACGCCGGCCCACCGCGCGCGTCTGCGGCGGCCGTCGTGTGTCATCATCGGCACTGTGACCGGAACTTCGCTGGCCGTGGTCGTCGCGGTCAACCCGATGGCGTCCTTCGGCCACCGCCGTGAGGTGGGCCCGCGCACGGTCGAACGCCTCCGCGAGGCCGGTCATCGTGTCGTGGTGATGGACGAGGCGAATCTCGAGCTGCTCCGGCGTGAGACCGCCCGGGCCTTGGACGCCGGCGCGGATGCACTCGTCGTCGTGGGTGGCGACGGGATGGCGAACCTCGGCATCGACCTCGTCGCAGGACGCCGGACCCCGCTCGGAATCGTGCCGAGCGGAACCGGGAACGACCTGGCCGACGGCCTGGGCATCCCCGTCCGCGACACGGAGGCGGCCATCGCCTTCCTGCTGGATGCCCTTCAGCGGGAACCGCGCACGATCGATGCGGGCACCATCCGTCACGGCGAACTCACGACCTGGTTCGGCTGCGTCGTCTCGGCCGGTTTCGATGCCACGGTGAACGAGCGCGCCAACCTGATGACGCGTCCCCGGGGACGCAGCCGCTACATCATCGCCCTGCTGCGCGAACTCGCGACGCTGGCGCCTCGCCCGTACCGCATCCACGCCGACGGCCGCCTGATCGAGGTGGATGCGATGCTCGTCTCGGTCGCCAACAACCGGTCGCTCGGCGGCGGCATGCGGATCGTGCCCGACGCCGACCTGGCCGACGGCCGCCTCGACCTCTTCATCGTCGAGCGGATGTCGCCGCTCCGTTTTCTCCGCATGTTCCCGAAGGTGTTCCGAGGCGAGCACACCAGCCTGCCCGAGGTCAGCATCCTGCCGGTGAGCAGCGTCCGCATCGAAGCGGAGGATGTCGTGGCCTACGCCGACGGAGAGCGGATCGGCCCGCTCCCGATCGAGGTCACGGTCGTTCCCGGGTCGCTGCGCGTGCTCGCCTGAGCGTGGGGCCTTCGCGTGCGCGGCTTCGCGCCGAAGGTCCACGACGACGCGCCCGGGAGGACGGCGCCGTTTTGGTAGCCTCGCCCCATCTGTGGCATGATTTTCTAGTTGCAAGAACGGCCCCATCGTTTAGCGGCCTAGGACGTCGCCCTCTCACGGCGGTAACGCGGGTTCAAATCCCGCTGGGGTCACATCAGCCCGCTTCCCTTGATTTTCAAGGGAAGCGGGCTTTTTTTTGCACGGTGCGACGCTATGCCTTCCACGCCATCGCTGTGGCCAGTCGTCGCAGGCCGTTCCCATCGTCGACGCTCAACGCAAGAGGTTCAGTGATCGCAGCGGAGTAGGCCATGTATAGCTTGTTGCGCTCCTTGCGTTCGAGCCCGTCCGCGACACGATCGGAGATTCGGATCATCGAGGAGAGCACGGCGAAATCCTGGATGTGCCGCAGACGCAACGGATCGTTGACGAGGCCATACGCGTACGCCTTGGCGATCAATGCACCTTGAAGCGTCGGACGGAAGATCCTCGCGTTTTGCCTCTCCAGCGAGACTTCGAATGGCTGGGCTCTGTGGAGCACATTCTGTGCTCCGGGAGTCTCTAGGGTTGTGCCGCCGCGTACGCCGACTCGTTTCGCCCGCTCGCCGATGCCTTCGGGGAGCAGGATGTCGATCTGGCCGTGGTCCTGGTTCACCCAGCGATGCTGGTGACCCTGCCAGTCTTGGCCATCCGGCTCGAATCCCGAGTCGACGAGCGCCCGAGTGAACTGCATCATGATGTCCGGATGCGCTCGGATGTCGAGCACCGCGTCACCATCGTCGGTGGGACGTACTGGCGCCACCTCGCGTTCCCAACACCACAGTTGGACCATCTGACCGCCGACCAGGCACCAGCCGCTCGGAACGCGACGCGCCACGGCGATGATCCCGTGCCACGATGCTTCCTGGCGCGGAGTCATGGCAGGTAGCTCTAGCGCGGCCATCGGACACCATCCAGAAGTTCAAGGGCGCGCCCGTCTTCGCGAGGCCGGCTCCAGTCGATCAGATCGGCGATGACGAACCCGAGGGCGATGGGTGCAGGGGGCAGTTGCTCGACCACATGGAGGCGGACGTTCGGTGCATCGGATTCGAGAAGGAGGTTGTCGCGAAGGAATCCCTCGAGTGCGAAGGCAGCGACGTATCCCTCGAACTCGCGAGCCGCAGAAAGGCCGGCCCGGCTGTCACTGATGCCGGATGCGATGACTCGTACGTCGGAGGATACCTCCGCAATGTCGGCAGGGTTGGCAGCCACATCCAACACGCGGAGTTGCCGCGAACGCAACCAAGAATGCAGGAGGCCCAGGGGAGACGCTTCGCTGTGAAGGCGTTCGACGTAGCGATAAAGGAAGTGGCGCTCCTGAGCATTGAGCTCGACGCTTTCATCGGACATCGCTCCGATCAGTAGGCGGGCCATCTTTGGACTCAGCGGCCGGCTGATTGCCGGCCGCTGATTGACTTCGACCCGGTCGATCGCCCACGAGTTGCCGATGCGCTTCGCCTTGACCTGCCCCGAGTTGATGAGGGCGAGCGCGCGCTGCCGCGATATCCCACGCGCCTCGGCATATTCGGACACACTCAATTGCATTGAACAACTATAGTCGAACGACAATAGAAGTTCAATGCGTTTTGTGCGGCGCGCCCGACGCCCGTACTTGAGCGACGCGGTTGTGAGTTGGGAACCTCGCTGAATCCGCTCGCGTCTGCCCCATGGAACGCGAAACGCTTGCCCAGGCAGGTTCACTTCCGGGCGAGCACGAAGCCCTGCCTGTGCTTCTCGGTTCTCCTAGGCGTGCGGGTAAGGGTGGTGTCGGTACTGAGCCCGGCTGCAGCCAGTGCCTCCACGACGAAGGGGGAGTCGTGAAGGAACGCCGTCAACTCGATCGGCTGCCCGTAGGGATTCTTGATCGTCCGTTCCCCTCTTCCTTCTTGGTAGCCGAGGAGGAGGACGCCCCCGGGCCGCAGCACGCGTCGGAATTCGGCGAAGATCGTCCTGAGCGCGTGCGGGGGAGTGTGGATGATGGAATACCAGGCGAGGACCCCGTCGAAGGTGCCGTCGGCGTAGGGGAGGGCGGCGAAGTCCGCCTGGACCAGATCCGCGTCGTGTTCGAGCTTCGTCGCTTCGGCGAGCATGTTGGCGGACAGGTCGGTTCCTGCGAGCGTCAGCGAGGCATCCTTGATTCGTAGATAGGTGAGCATGCGTCCGGTGCCGCAGCCAGCGTCCAAGACCGTTGATGCGTCAGGTAGTTGCGCGACAAAATGATCGATCATCGCCAGGTCGATTCCCGCTTCGAAACTGGTGTCCGGCAAGCTCCCCGCGTAGGCCGAGGCCGCGGCGTCGTATCCGGCACGGGTCTGTGCCGTGAGTCGATCATCCATTAGTTCAGGGTAGATACCGATGGAGCCGGTGGATGGAGCGCTCGCCAGTGTCGCGGTTCGGCTTCGCCGAGTCCGACCGGCCGCTGTGGTCCGGCAGAGGATCCCCGCGGGGACTGCGCGGCGTGGAGGCTAGCGCGACCCGATCTGCGAGCCGGCCAGCGAATACCCGCCGTTCGGGTTGCGTGACGGCTCCGGCTCGTCAAAACGCGCATTCGGCTTGCCGGGGAGGCTTTCCGCCGAGAGGCGCAAACGGTGTGCGACGACGTTCATACCCCACCCCCTGATCCACACGCTACCGGCGCGGCATCCGGGCAGCAAGCCTCGACGCCGTCGCGATCGCGGAACGCTGGAATACTCCGCACTCCACCGGCGCCCGAACGACCTGTCCGGTACGATGGTGTGAACGAAGGGGAGTATCCCGGACGGTTCCGCAGGCAGGTTGCTGCAGGGGCCGGCGCTGTGCACGTCATCACGGTCCGCGAAGCAGTGGGCCCGGGCGCAGTGGCACCGAGAGGTGCGGGAGAGACTTTCGGCGATGTCCGACGCCCTTCGAAAGGTCCCTCGTGGAAACTGTTCTGCCCCTCTGGTTCGAGGTCGGCTCCCTGATCGTTCTGCTGCTGATCCTCGCGGCCGACCTGCTGATCATCTTCAAGCGGCCCCATATCCCGGGTCCGCGCGAATCGGCCCTGTGGGTGAGCTTCTACGTCGCGCTGGCGCTCGTGTTCGCGCTCCTGATGCTCCTGATCGGGGATGCGGAGCACGCCGGGCAGTTCCTCGCCGGCTGGCTGACCGAGTACAGCCTGAGCATCGACAACCTGTTCGTGTTCGTCATCATCATGGCCAGGTTCGCGGTGCCCCGGAAGTACCAGCAGGAAGTGCTGATGGTGGGCATCGTCCTGGCGCTGGTGTTCCGCGGTGTCTTCATCGTCCTCGGCGCCGGCCTCATCGCGAGCTTCAGCTGGATCTTCTACCTCTTCGGCGCCTTCCTGCTGTGGACCGCGTTCAACCAGGCCTTCCTCTCCCACGACGACGAGGGTGAAGAGGACTCCTGGTTCGTCCGGTTCGCACGCCGGCATCTGAAGGTCTCGGACCAGTACGAGGGCAACAAGCTGCGCACGACGGTGGCCGGCCGGCGGATGTTCACGCCGCTCGTCATCGTCTTCCTGGCCCTCGGGACAACGGACGTGCTGTTCGCGCTGGACTCCATCCCGGCGATCTTCGGGATCACCCAGAGCCCGTTCATCGTCTTCACGGCGAACGTCTTCGCGCTGATGGGCCTGCGCCAGTTGTACTTCCTCCTCGGCCACCTCCTCGACAAGCTCGTGTACCTCAAGTACGGGATCGCGTTCATCCTCGCGTTCATCGGGGTGAAGCTCGTGTTCCATGCGATGCACGAGAACCAGCTGCCGTTCCTCAACGGCGGGAACCACATCGAGTGGGCGCCGGACATCAGCACGTGGACATCCCTCATCGTCATCGTCGGCTCGATGCTCGTCGCCACCGTTGCCAGTCTGGTGAGGCTGAGGATGAGCGGCTCCAGCGTCGCCGAGGCCATCGCCGCGGACGATGCGGAAACCGCCCCGGCCGAGGAGCCCACCGAGAACCGTGCGCCATAGGATGGTCCGACACAGGCGCGCTGAGCTGCGCCGCCGGAGCAGGAGGATCACCGCACATGAGCTCTCGCGTCGGGGTGACCGTCTGCAGCGACACGGGTGCGGTACGCCAGGTGAACGAGGACAGCGCTCTCGCCGAGGACCCGGTCTTCGTCGTGGCCGACGGAATGGGCGGCCACGCGCGCGGCGACCTGGCCAGCAGGACCGCCGTGGAGAGCCTCGCCCGCACGCTCCAGCCGGGCAGCCGTCCGACTCCCGACGAGGTGATCCGTGCGATCGACGAGGCCAACGCGGCGGTGCGCGCGCTGTCCGGGGCCGACGAGTCCGGCCCGGCCGTCGCTGGCACGACCCTGACCGGAATCGTCCGCGTCCGGGTTCCCGAACTGGCGGCGGAGCAGTGGATGGTCGTCAACGTCGGCGACTCGCGGGTCTACTCCTGGGACGGCGAACGCCTCCGCCAGCTGACGGTCGATCATTCGGCCGTCCAGGAACTGCTCGATGCCGGGCTCATCACCGAGGTGCAGGCCGCCATCCATCCGGAGCGGAACGTCATCACGCGCGCGCTCGGCGCCGAGGACTTCGTCGATGCCGACGTCGAGCTGATCGCCGAGGAGGGCCGGCAGGTCTTCCTGATCTGCTCGGACGGGCTCACGCGCGAACTGAGCGATCGCCGGATCGCGGAGGTCCTCGCGGCGGGCCACCCGGACCCGGCGGCGGCCCTCGTCGACGCGGCGAACGAGGCGGGCGGACATGACAACATCACGGTGATCCTGGTCGAATCCGTCACCGAGGAGACGCCGAGGGCGTGAGCCGGTGGCTGCCACGCCGGCCGCGCAACCGGAGGGACCCTCGGCGCCGGATGGTACTCTGGGTGTGTGTACGCGGGTCTTCTCCTCCTTAGCCGCCGCGGCGAGTCCTAGTCATCAGGCCACCCTCGCCGCGGAGTCCGTCGACGGCTGATCCGTTCACACGCTAAGGAGTTCGTAAGAGAATGAGCACCCCCACCGGGCCGCTGACGCTGGCCGAGAAAGTCTGGAACGACCATCTGGTCGCAAAGGGCGAAGATGGTTCGCCCGACCTCATCTACATCGATCTGCACCTCGTCCATGAGGTGACGAGTCCGCAGGCCTTCGATGGTCTGCGAATGGCAGGCCGCCCGGTCCGCCGTCCCGATCTCACGATCGCGACCGAGGACCACAACACGCCGACGATCGGCATCGACCGGCCGATCGCCGACCTGACCAGTCGGACGCAGATCGAGACGCTGCGCCGGAACGCCGAGGAGTTCGGCATCCGCCTGCACTCGCTCGGAGACATCGAACAGGGCATCGTGCACGTCGTGGGCCCGCAGCTGGGCCTGACGATGCCGGGCATCACCGTGGTGTGCGGCGACTCGCACACGTCGACGCACGGCGCGTTCGGCGCGATGGCCTTCGGGATCGGCACCAGCGAGGTGGAGCACGTGCTCGCCACGCAGACGCTCCCGCTGAAGCCGTTCAAGACCATGGCGATCACCGTCGAGGGCGACCTGCGCCCGGGTGTGACGGCCAAGGACATCATCCTCGCCGTCATCGCCAAGATCGGGACCGGCGGCGGGCAGGGCTACGTCCTGGAGTACCGCGGAAGCGCCATCCGCGCGCTCTCCATGGAGGGCCGGATGACGATCTGCAACATGTCCATCGAGGCCGGCGCCCGCGCCGGCATGGTCGCGCCCGACGAGACGACGTTCGCCTACCTGAATGGCCGCCCGCACGCGCCGCACGGCGACGACTGGGATGAGGCGGTCGCGTACTGGAAGACGCTGCAGACGGACGACGACGCCGTCTTCGACGCGGAGGTGTACCTCGACGCCGCCGAGATCGAGCCGTTCGTCACCTGGGGGACCAATCCCGGCCAGGGCGTCTCGCTCAGCCAGGCGGTGCCCGACCCCGCCACGATCGCCGACCCGAACGCCCGCGCTGCCGCCGAGCGAGCGCTGGAGTACATGGACCTCGAGCCGGGCACGCCGATGAAGAGCATCCCGGTGGATGCGGTCTTCATGGGCTCCTGCACCAACAGCCGCATCGAAGACCTGCGGGCGTTCGCCTCCATCATCAAGGGGCGCACGAAGGCCGACGGCGTGCGCGTCATGGTCGTCCCGGGCTCCGCCCGCGTGCGCATCGAGGCCGAGGCCGAGGGGATCGACAAGATCGTCGAAGAGTTCGGTGCGGAGTGGCGGTTCGCCGGGTGCTCGATGTGCCTGGGCATGAACCCCGACCAGCTCGCTCCGGGGGAGCGCTGCGCCTCCACCTCCAACCGCAACTTCGAGGGCCGCCAGGGCAAGGGCGGCCGCACCCACCTGGTGTCGCCCCTGGTCGCTGCGGCGACGGCGATCCGCGGGACGCTGTCGAGCCCGTGGGACCTGGAGCACGAAGGCGATGACACGCCGCAGGATGGCGGCACGCTGAACGCTATCGGAGAGAAGGTGCGCGCCTGATGGAGAAGTTCGAGACAGTCACCGGCACGGCGGTCCCCTTCCGCCGTTCCAACGTGGACACCGACCAGATCATCCCCGCGGTGTTCCTCAAGCGCGTCACGAAGACGGGCTTCGAGGATGCGCTGTTCCACGCTTGGCGCCAGGACCCCGATTTCATCCTCAACCGCCCGGAGTACCAGGGTGCGACGGTGCTCGTGGCCGGCTCCGATTTCGGGACGGGTTCGTCTCGCGAACACGCTGTGTGGGCGCTCCGGGACTTCGGGTTCCGGGTGGTGCTGAGCCCGCGCTTCGCCGACATCTTCCGCGGGAATGCGGGGAAGCAGGGCCTTCTCACCGGGATCATCTCGGAGGAGGACGCCGAGCGCCTGTGGGAGGCGATCGAGGCGCAGCCGGGAATATCCGCCACCGTGGATCTGGTTGCCAAGACTGCGAGCGTGGGTGCAGTGACGGTGTCTTTCGAGATCGACGACTACACTCGCTGGCGTTTGCTCGAAGGGTTGGATGACATCGCTCTGACCCTGCGCGACGAGGCGCGCATCTCCGAATACGAATCGGGCCGCGCGAGCTGGCGGCCCATGACCCTCCCGGTGAAACTTTGAATTCTCTTCTTCAGGACGCTCAGGCGGCAGGAGCCCACGTGGGCCTCAAAGGCGATCGCATCACGATCAACGGCGGGATTCCGCTCCAGGGCCGCATCGAGATCCGCGGCGCCAAGAACTTCGTCACCAAGGCGATGGTCGCCGCGATCCTCGGCGAAGGCCCGAGCGTCCTGCGGAATGTGCCGGACATCTCCGACGTCCGGGTGGTGCGCGGGCTGCTCGACGTGCACGGCGTCAAGGTGACGGACGGCGCGGAGGAGGGCGAGCTCCTGCTCGATCCGAGCGCCGTGGAGTCGGCCCACATGGCGGACATCGACGCGCACGCCGGTTCCAGCCGCATCCCGATCCTGTTCTGCGGGCCGCTGCTGCACCGTCTCGGCGAGGCGTTCATCCCCGACCTGGGCGGCTGCCGGATCGGCGACCGGCCGATCGACTACCACCTCGAGGTGCTGCGCAAGTTCGGCGCGGTGGTCGACAAGCTGCCCAGCGGCATCCGGATGACGGCCCCCAACGGCCTCCACGGCGCCAAGCTGGAGCTCCCGTACCCGAGCGTGGGCGCCACGGAGCAGGTGCTGCTCACAGCGGTCCGCGCCGCCGGCATCACCGAGCTCAAGGGCGCGGCCATCGAGCCCGAGATCATGGATCTCATCAACGTCCTGCAGAAGATGGGGGCGATCATCTCTGTCGACACCGACCGGGTGATCCGCATCGAGGGCGTCGATTCGCTCGTCGGTTACAGCCACACCGCGCTGTTCGACCGGAACGAGGCCGCCAGCTGGGCGGCCGCCGCTCTGGCGACCGGGGGCGACATCTTCGTCGGCGGAGCACGCCAGCCCGAGATGCTCACCTTCCTCAACGTCTTCCGCAAGGTGGGCGGCGCCTTCGAGATCAACGACGACGGCATCCGCTTCTACCACCCGGGAGGTGAGCTCAAGCCGGTCGTGATCGAGACGGATGTGCACCCCGGCTTCATGACGGACTGGCAGCAGCCGCTCGTCGTGGCGCTGACCAAGGCGTCGGGCGTGTCGATCGTGCACGAGACGGTGTACGAGCAGCGCTTCGGCTTCGTGGATGCCCTCATCGACATGGGCGCGAAGATCCAGGTGCACAAGGAGTGCCTCGGCGGCCATCCGTGCCGTTTCGGCCAGCGCAACTTCAACCACTCCGCGGTCATCATGGGTCCGGTGGAGTTGAAGGGCGCCGACATCGAGGTCCCCGACCTTCGTGGCGGATTCAGCCACCTGATCGCGGCGCTGACGGCCGAGGGCCGGTCCACGGTGAGCAACGTCGGGATCATCAGCCGCGGGTACGAGAACTTCATCACGAAGCTGCAGTTGCTCGGAGCGGACTTCGTCCTCGAAGGCTGACTCTCCGGAGTTATCCACAGATCCACGATTGTCTCACCCGTGATACAGTCCCCTCATGCAGACTGTCAGCGTGAGAGATCTCAGAAATCATGGCGGCGACATCCTCGACAGGGTGGCTCGTGGCGAACACCTGACCGTGACGAGAGACGGCGTGGCGGTGGCGGAACTGTCCCCGCTCGCCGTGCCGGGACGGGCCGTCTCGGCCCTGATCGAGGGGAGGAGAGCCGTGCCGGCCGTCGACCCGCGTGCGCTGCTGTCCGACATCGACGAGATCGTCGACCAGGAATGGTGATGCAGCCGGGGCTCCTCGACACGTCGACCCTTCTCCTGCTGAACCGGGTCGCCGATCCGGCGGAGCTTCCGGAGATCCCGTCGATCAGCGCGATCACACTCGCCGAGCTGTCCGTCGGTCCGCTGGTGGCGAAAACCGAGGAGGAGCGCGCGGCACGCCAGGCGCACCTCCAGCTGGCCGAGGCCGACTTCGACCCGATTCCGTTCGATTCGGCTGCAGCGCGGGCCTTCGCCCGCGTCGCTCACTCCTTCCGCGAGGCCGGAAGGAAGCCGTCGGCGCGGGCGTTCGACGCCCTCATCGCCGCGACCGCGATCTCACGCGATCTGCCGCTCCATACCTGCAATCCGGCCGATTTCGCGGGCATCCCGGATCTCGACCTCCGTCCTGTCGCGGTGACCCTGTGAACACGGAGCCGCTCCGCCTTCATGCGCCGAGCCCGATGCTGTGTCGCGGATAATGGGACGATGCCTGAATCCGATTCGCCCGTGAAGAAGCAGCGCTCCGAGAAGAGCCGTCCGTCGGTCTTCTGGGTTCTCGCCGGAATCCTCGTTCCGATCGGGAGCATGCTCGCCCGCTTCCGCATCGTGGATGCCGAGAAGCTGCCGCGCAGCGGCGCGTTCATCCTCGCGCCCAACCATTACAGCGAGATCGACCCGGTCATGATGGGCATGGTCGCCTGGAAGCTGGGGCGCCTGCCGCGCTTCCTGGCGAAGGAGAGCCTGTTCCGCGTCCCCGTGGCCGGCTGGTTCCTGCGCCGGTCGGGGCAGGTCCCCGTCTCCCGCGGCGGGAACGCCCGGGGCGCCGCGCCGCTCGAGGTGGCGCAGAAGATCGTCGATGAGGGGCAGATCGTCGTCATCTATCCCGAGGGCTCGCTCACCCGCGATCCGGACATGTGGCCCATGCGCGGCAAGGCCGGCGCCGCCCGCATGGCCCTCGAGCATGACATCCCGGTCATCCCCATGGCGCATTGGGGCACCCAGCAGGTGATGGCGCGCTACGCGAAGAAGATCAGCTGGTTCCCGCGCAAGACGATCGACGTGAAGATCGGCGACCCGGTCGACCTTTCCGCCTTCCGGGGCCGGCCCCTCGACAATGCGACCCTGACCGAGGCGACCGCGGTCATCATGGATGCGATCACCGCGCTCTTGGAAGACCTCCGCGGAGAGAAGGCCCCTGCCCAGCGCTGGGACCCGTCGCAACACAATCAGAAGGAGACCGGCCGCTTCGATGGCTAAAGCAGTGAAGGCTCCCATCGCCCGTCCCCGTCGCGTCGCCGTCCTCGGCGCCGGCAGCTGGGGGACGACGTTCGCGAAGATCCTCGCCGACGGCGGCTCCGAGGTGGTGCTGTGGGCGAGGCGTCCGGAGGTCGCCCGCGAGATCAATGAGGTGAAGCGCAACAGCGATTACCTCGAGGGCATCAACCTGCCCCGGAATCTTCGCGCGACTCCGCGTCTGGGCGAGGCGATTCAGGGCGCCGAGCAGGTGTTCGTCTCGATCCCCAGTCAGATGCTCCGCTCGAACCTCGAGGCGATGATCCCGTATCTGGGTCCCGAGACGGTGGTCGTCAGCCTGATGAAGGGCGTGGAGAAGGGCACAGGGCTGCGCATGAGCGAGGTCATCGCTCAGGGGCTCCCGATCGAGTTGGAACGGATCGCCGTCGCCTCCGGCCCGAACCTGGCGCTGGAGATCGCCCGGGAGCAGCCGACGGCCGCCGTGGTCTCGTCGGCGAGCCTGGAGACGGCGCAGGCCGTCGCGATGGCGGCCACGAACCGGTACTTCCGCAGCTTCGTCAACACCGACGTGATCGGCACCGAGTTCGGCGGGGTGCTGAAGAACCTGATCGCCGTCGCGATCGGGATCGTCGACGGTGTCGGCTACGGCGAGAACACCAAGGCGTCGATCATCACCCGCGGCCTGGTCGAGATGACCGACTTCGCGGTGGCCTACGGCGCTCAAGCCGAGACGCTGTCCGGACTGGCCGGCCTGGGCGACCTCATCGCGACGTGCGAGTCATCTCTCAGCCGCAACAATACGGCGGGCCGGCTGCTCGGGCAGGGCTACGGCTTCCACGACGTGGTCAAGCAGATGAACCAGACGGCGGAGGGTCTCGCCTCCGTCGCGCCCATCCTGAGCCTTGCGGAGGCTCGCGGAGTGGAGATGCCGATCGTGCGTCAGGTGAGCCAGGTGCTCGCCGGTACGCTCGATCCCAGGGACATCGCACCGCATCTCACGACGGATTCGGACGAGCCGCAAGGCGAAAGGACAGTGGATGACGGACAGAGTCGCAGTCGCGCTTCTCTTTGGGGGTCGCTCAAGCGAGCATTCGATCAGTTGCGCGACGGCAGCAGGCGTCCTTGAGGCCATCGATCGCGACCGCTACGACGTCATCCCGATCGGAATCACGCGTGACGGCGCCTTCACCCTGCAGCCGGACGACGCCGCCCGCTTCGCGCTGAACGCCGAGAAGCTTCCCTCCGTCGAGGACAACGGCACGCGCATCCTGTGGCCGGACAGCGTCGCCACGCGCGAGCTCACGGTGGTGGACGGGGACGGCGCGCGCTCGTCGCTCGGCTCGGTCGACATCGTCTTCCCGATCCTGCATGGTCCGTGGGGGGAGGACGGCACGCTGCAGGGCATGCTCGAGCTCGTCGGGCTGCCGTATGTGGGCAGCGGTGTGCTGGCCAGCGCTCTCGGGATGGACAAGCACTTCACCAAGACCGTGCTGCTTCAGGCGGGAATCCCGGTCGCTCCGTGGCGCACCGTGTCGGCATACGAATGGCGGACCGCGCCCGAGGCCGTCCGCACGGATGCCGGCGCGTTGGGGCTCCCGGTGTTCGTGAAGCCGGCGCGGGCCGGCTCGAGCGTCGGCGTCACGAAGGTCTCGGACTGGTCGGACCTCGACGCCGCGATGGAGACGGCATTCGCTGAGGACCACCGGGTGCTCATCGAGGCGATGGTGAGCGGCCGAGAGGTAGAGATCGCGGTCCTCGGGGGACGGCCGGGCGAACCGTCGCGCGCCTCCGTGGCGGGTGAGATCGTCGTCGACGGACGCGACTTCTACGATTTCGCAGCGAAGTACCTGGATGCTCCGGGCGTGGATCTGGTGTGTCCGGCCGATCTGACCGAGGCGCAACTCGGCGAGATGCGCGAACTCGCCGTTCGCGGCTTCGACGCGATCGGCGGCGAGGGCCTGGCCCGCGTCGACTTCTTCCTCACCGAGGTCGGCTTCGTCATCAACGAGATCAACACGATGCCCGGGTTCACTCCGATCTCGATGTTCCCGCGCTGCTGGCAGGAGTCGGGCCTGAGCTACCCGGCACTGATCGACGAACTGATCCAGGTCGGTATCGCCCGCGGCTCCGTCTGACGCGCCGTACGCGTGCGGCCTGACGACCTCGCATCGCATCGCATCGCGTGGCATCGCGTCGCATCGGGTCGCATCGCGTGGCGTCGCGTCGCCGTCCGTCTCGTCAGGGGGACGGGGACGCGGACGGCGACGGCGTCGCGGAGGGTGTGGCTCCCGGGTCGGTGTCCAGAGTGGACAGGCACTTCTGCGTCTGCTTCACGGTCGAGATCGCGCTCGCGAACTCGGGAAGCACCGCCGAGTCGGACACCCCGGCGACATGGTCGATGATGACTTCGGTCGCGGGCGTGCGACCGAACGTCTGGTAGACGATCGTCTTGGCGGCCGGGTCCGTCATGAGCACCCAGTCCACGCCGTTGACGTCGACGCACGGTTTGGTGGTCGGTCCGATCGGCGGGACGCCGCAGCGCAGGATGACCGCGGCCGGGTCGCCCCAGGCGCCGGTCGCCTGCGCGTCCGTCTCCCTCTTCGCCTTGTCCGCGACGGAGTCGGGCAGGCGGACGCTGATCTCCGCGCATCCGGGAGCGTTCGCGTCCGGCGCGGGGTCGAGCGAGACCGTCGGCGCGCACCCCGCGAGGAGGAGCGCCGAGCCGGCCAGGAGCAGGGCCGGGAGGGCGGGGCGACGGGTTCTCATCGGATTCAGGCTACCGTTTCAGATCATGGGAACCTCTGGGAACGTCGCGGCCGGGATCACGATCGGGGAGGCGTCGGAACGGGAGGCGCTCCGCCGCATCTTCCCGCGGCTCCCGCAGTCGGCGGCGACGCTCGTCGGTCCCGGGGATGACGCTGCGGTGCTGGCGGCACCCGACGGACGGTTCGTCGTCACGACGGACATGATGGTGCACGGGCCCGATTTCCGCCTGGCCTGGTCGGGGCCTGTGGATGTGGGCTGGAAGGCCGCCGTCACCAACCTGTCCGATGTGGCCGCCATGGGCGCCGTACCCACCGCGCTCGTGGTGGCGATCGCCGCGCCTCCCCGGACTCCGGTCACGTGGCTCGAGGGTGTGGCCGACGGCTTCCGCCTCGCCTGCGAACAGCTTCAACCCGGCTGCGGTGTCGTCGGGGGCGACCTCTCCGTCTCGGCCACCCTCACGATCGCGGTGACCGCCTTCGGCGACCTCCAGGGCCGGGCGCCGGTTCTCCGCAGCGGCGCCCGAGCGGGTGACGTCGTCGCGGTCTCCGGCCCACTGGGTCACGCCGCGGAGGGCTTGCGACTGCTGTTCGCGGAGGCCGTGGATGCGGACGGCGAGCCGGATTGCGCGCGCTTCGCGGCCGTCGCGGCCGCGCATCCCGTGGCCGTCGCCGCCCAGCTCCGGCCGCGACCGCCGCTCGCCGACGGACCGCTCGCTGCGACCGCCGGAGCGACAGCGATGCTCGACCTGAGCGATGGGCTCGCGCTCGACGGGCGCCGTATCGCCGAGGCGAGCGGTGCCGCCCTCGATCTGGACTCCCGGGCCGTGGAATCGGTCGTCCGGTACTCGGCCACGGAAGCGTGGGATGCCCCCGGACCGGATCTGCGGACGGCGCTCACCGGCGGCGAGGACCACGGTCTCCTGGCGACGTTCCCGCCCGGCCTGCCGCTTCCCGGTGGCTTCCACCCGATCGGGGAGGTGCGCCGCGGTTCCGGCCTGCTCGTCGACGGCCGGCTCTTCGATGAGCGCGGCGGATGGGACCCCTACCTGGAGTGGGACGGCGGCCGCGGCTGACGGCGTCGGGAGCCGCGGCGGGGGAGCGGGTCGCAGCGCCGGTTACGCCGGGTCCCGCGTCAGCCAGAAGACGGCGGTCTCGCCGTAGTCCTTCCGCCGTTCGAGGGTCAGTCCGTCGGGGAGAGCGGGCTCTGCGGTGCGAGCGCTGCGCTCCAGGCACAGCACGGCGTCGTCCGGGAGGAGCGGCACGAGCGACCGGAGCACCACGTGCAGTTCCGCGTCCCCCAGATCGTAGGGCGGATCGAGGAACACCACGTCGAACGGGCCGGCCGCCCCGTTCAGGTAGGTCTGGACCGGGGTGGCGCGGACCTCGATGGCCGGAGGGGTCCGACGGGCGGCTGCTGCCGCCGCCGTCAGCGCCGCGGCGTTGCGCCGGCACACCTGTGCTGCCGCCGCGCTCTTCTCCACCAGCACGACGGAGGCGGCCCCGCGGCTCGCCGCCTCGAGGCCGAGCGCTCCGGAACCGGCGTACAGGTCGAGCACGCGTGCTCCGTGCACCGCATCCCGGGCATCCAGGGAGGAGAAGATCGCCTCCCGCACTCGGTCGCTGGTGGGACGGGTTCCGCTCTTGGGCACCTGCAGGGTCAGCGAGCCGGCGAAACCGGAGACGATTCGGGTCATGGCCCCCTGAGCCTAGCCGCGACGTGGGATGTGCCGCCAAGATATGCCCATGGAGGAACGCCTGGAGCAGGCCGAGCTGGACACGCTCTGGCTCCCCGGAGACCCGATCGCTTCGGCGGAACGACTGGCCGCTGCCGCGGCCGAACCGGACCGGCCGGAGGTCGTCCGCGCGGAGCTGGAGACGCAGCGCGCGCGTGCGCTCGGAGCACAGGGCCGACGCGCGGAGGCGGAGGCTCTGCTGGAGTCGCTCGAGCCCGCGGCGGGAGTCCTGGAGGTGCGGGTGCTGCTCGAACGCGGGCGTTTGCGGCTGGCGGACGGACGCATGGACGAGGCGATTCCCGTCCTGGAGGCGGCTCTGCGGGCAGCACGCAGGGACGGGGACGCCTTTCTGGCGATCGACGCCACGCTGGTGCTCGCCGAGGCCGATCAGGCGCACGCCGACCAGTGGATCGAGGAGGGCCTTTCGGAGCTGTCCGGCACGGACGACCCGCGTACTCGCCGATGGGGCGTCGCACTGCATGAGCGGCGGGGCTGGACACGGCTCGCCGAGGGGGATGCGCCGGCCGCTGTGGAGTCGTTCCGGCAGGCGTTCGAGTTCGCTCGGGCGTTCGGGACGGCCGACCTCCGGTTCGCGGCGGAGTGGGCGCTCGCTCGCTGCCTGCGCGAACTGGGGCGCCGGAGCGAGGCCCTCGAGATCCAGCGCAGGCTCGCGGCCGAGCGCCCGGAGGAGCCGGCGGTCGCCGCTGAGCTGGCGGCGCTCGCAGCCGAGGACGATGCGTCCACCGATGCGGCCGCTGACGAGACGTCGTCGGAGGAGGCGCATACGATCGACTCATGACCTCGATGCCCGCCCCGGCCGGTCCCGGCTCCGCGGAGGCCAGCGCCGTGATCCTCGACTCGCGCTTGACCGGCGTGCTCGGCGGCCGCACGGCGTCGGCGTTCGAGAAGGCGTTCGGGATGCGCACGGTCGCCGATCTCCTCAGTCACTATCCGCGCCGCTACGCCAAGCGCGGTGAGCTGACTGCGCTCGCGAACCTGCCCCTCGATGAGAACGTCACGATCATCGCCGAGGTCATCCGTGTGCAGGAGCGACCGATGCGGGCGCGACGCGGCAGCATCCTCGAGGTGAAGATCACGGATGGCGAGGGGATCCTGACGCTCACCTTCTTCAACCAGGCCTGGCGCTCGAAGGAGCTCGTCCCCGGCGTCCGCGGGATCTTCGCGGGCAAGGTCTCGGCCTACCGTGGGGCGCTGCAACTCGCGCATCCCGATTACGAGCTGTTCCAACTGGACTCCGAGAACGCGGTGAGCCCCGGCAGCGCGGCCGCGAAGGAGTGGGCGCAGACGCCCATCCCGATCTATCCGGCGACGGGGACGATCGCCAGCTGGCAGGTGCAGAAGGCGGTCGGGCTGGCGCTCGACGCACTCGGAGCGATCGCCGATCCGGTCCCGGACGAGGTCGTCGTGGAGCGCGGACTGATGCCGTACCGCGAAGCCCTGGAGGGCATCCACCGGCCCCAGAAGGATGCGCAGTGGCAGCGTGCGCGGGACACCCTGCGATACCAGGAGGCGTTCGTCCTGCAGGCCGCTCTGCTGCAGCAGCGGGCGGCGGCGCGGGCCGTGGCCGCGACGCCGCGGGAGGCGGTCCCGGGAGGACTGCTGGAGCGTTTCGACGCTGCACTGCCGTTCTCGCTCACCGGCGATCAGGATGCGGTCGGACGCGAGATCGCGCAGGACCTGGCCGGCACCGCCGCCATGCACCGGCTCGTGCAGGGCGAGGTCGGCTCCGGCAAGACGCTCGTGGCGCTGCGGGCCATGCTCGCCGTCGCGGACTCGGGTGGCCAGTCGGCCCTGCTGGCGCCGACGGAGGTGCTGGCGGCGCAGCATCTGCGGTCCATCGCGGCGATGCTCGGGCCGGACCTCTCCGCCGAGCTCATGCCGACCCTGCTCACCGGTCAGCTCTCGGCGGGGGAGCGGAAGCGCGCCCTGCTGCGGACCGTCTCGGGGCAGGCGAGGATCGTTGTCGGGACGCACGCGCTGCTCGGCGACGCCGTCACCTTCTTCGACCTGGGGCTCGTGGTCGTGGACGAGCAGCACCGCTTCGGCGTGGAGCAGCGGGAGGCCCTGCGCGCCAAGGGCGGGACGCCGCCGCATGTCCTCGTGCTGACGGCGACCCCCATCCCGCGTACGGTGGCGATGACCGTCTTCGGCGACCTGGACGTGTCCACGATCGCGCAGCTGCCGGCCGGCCGGCAGGGCATCGAGAGCTTCGTCGTCCCGCTGGCCGACCGGCCGGGCTGGGAGCGCCGCATCTGGGAGCGCGCGTCGGAGGAGATCGGCAAGGGGCGCCAGGTGTTCGTCGTCTGCCCGGCGATCTCCGGCAAGGATGCGGAGGACGACGGCGAGGAGATGGAGCCCGACACGCCGACTGCGGGCGAGGAGGGCGCGCCCGCCCGGCCGATCGCGAGCGTCGAGGCGGTCGCGGCGCAGGTGCGCGCCGACCCGCTGTTCGCCGAGACGCGGATCGGGGTGCTGCACGGCCGCTTGCCCTCCGACGCCAAGGACGAGGTCATGCGCGCCTTCGCCGCCGGCGCCCTCGACCTCCTGATCGCCACGACGGTGATCGAGGTCGGTGTGGACGTGCCGAACGCCTCGGCGATGGTCGTGCTGGATGCCGACCGCTTCGGTGTGTCGCAACTCCACCAGCTCCGTGGCCGCGTCGGCCGTGGCGGCATCCCCGGGCTCTGCCTCCTCGTGACCGCCGCCGAGCAGGGCAGCCTGGCCCGCGAGCGAGTGGAGGCGGTGGCCGCCACGCTCGACGGCTTCGAGCTGGCGAACATCGACCTGGAACTGCGCCGCGAGGGGAACGTGCTGGGCAGCAGGCAGTCGGGCGGCCGCTCGTCTCTGCGGCTGCTGCGCGTCGCCACCGACGGCGAGCTCATCGCCGAGGCACGGGTCGCGGCGGAGGAGACGCTGGAGGGCGACCCCGCGCTGTCGCTGCACCCGGCGCTCGGCGCCGCACTCGCGCGTCGGCTGGACGAGAGCGAACGTGCCTTCCTCGGCAAGTCCTAGCCTCCGCCACCCCGGGGAGGCGCCGGGCCGCGTCCGTCGAGTGAAACGGTTTGGTAACGGATTCACAACGAAATGCCGGGATGCCCGGGATAGTCTGGAGGCCTATGAACAGGATCGCCGTTGTCCCTGGATCGTTCGACCCGGTCACCCTCGGGCACCTCGACGTGATCGAGCGTGCCGCCGGCCTGTGGGACGAGGTCCACGTGGTGGTGGTCCACAACCCGGACAAGTCGGCTCTGCTGCCCATCGCACAGCGGGTGGCCCTGCTCGAGCGCTCGATCGAGGACGCGGGAATCGTCGGCAGGATCGTCATCGCCTCCTGGACGATGGGCCTGCTCGTGGACTACTGCACCGACGTGGGAGCCCACGTCCTGGTGAAGGGCATCCGCTCGCAGGTGGACGTCGCCTACGAGACGCCGATGGCGATCGTCAACCGTCACCTGGCGGACGTCGAGACCGTCTTCCTGCTGCCCAACCCGGCGAACGCGCACGTCTCGAGCTCCCTGGTTCGACAGGTGTCCGCGCTGGGCGGCGATGTGAGCCCGTACGTGCCGCCGGTCGTGCACGAGTACCTCCAAGACACCTAGGACGGCGACCATGAACAGTTACGCGACGCGTCAGCCGACCGAGTCCTCCGTGGCCCCGGTCGAGGAGACGGTCGCGGCGCCCGGCATGGAACTGGACGAGTTGCGGCGCGCCGCTGACCAGATCACCGCGAACGTCGAGTCCGTCATCGACGGCAAGCACGAGGCCGTCCAGACCGCGCTGGTCGTGCTGCTGGCCGAGGGCCACCTGCTCATCGAGGATGTCCCGGGCGTCGGAAAGACCATGCTGGCGAAGTCGCTGGCGAAATCGGTCGACTGCACCGTCAGCCGCATCCAGTTCACCCCCGATCTGCTGCCCAGCGACGTGACGGGCGTCTCGGTCTACAACCAGGCGGAGCGGCGGTTCGAGTTCAAGCCCGGCGCCATCTTCGCGAACATCGTGATCGGCGACGAGATCAACCGGGCGAGCCCGAAGACGCAGTCCGCCCTGCTGGAGTGCATGGAGGAGCGCCAGGTCACCGTCGACGGCTCGACCTATCCTCTCTCCGCTCCCTTCATCGTCGTCGCGACGCAGAACCCGGTCGAGATGGAGGGCACCTACGCCCTCCCGGAGGCGCAGCGCGACCGCTTCATGGCCCGTATCGCGATGGGGTACCCGGACGAGGGCTCGGAGCTCGCCATGCTGACCACCCGGGACACGTCGAGTCCGCTCTCGCGCATCCGTCCTGTCGTCAGCACCGAGGAACTGCGGGCCATGATGGTGACCGCGCGGAACGTCTTCGCATCCACCCCGGTCAAGCAGTACTCGGTAGACCTGGTCCGCGCGACGCGGGAGGATCGCGATCTCCGGCTCGGCGCCAGTCCGCGCGCCACCCTGCAGCTCATCCGCGCCGCGAAGGCGATGGCTGCGCTCGCGGGCCGCGACTTCGTGCTGCCGGACGATGTGGATGCGCTGGCCGTCCCGGTGCTCGGCCACCGCCTGCTCCCGACCAGCCGGGCCCTCGGCCATCACCACGAGAGTGCTCCAGTCATCGCCGACATCGTGCGGCGGATCGTCGCATCCACCCCGGTCCCGCTCGGCTCGGGCGCAGTGAGTCCGACAGGCCGTTAGCATGCCCGCCCGCGGTCGCGCCTCTTCGCCGCTGAAGCGGCCGCGCCCGACCGCGCGCGGCTGGACACTCGGTGGCATCGGCGTGGTGGCGCTCGTCGCCTCCGTGATCCTGGGCCGAACGGACGTGCTGTTCGTCGGCGTCTTCCTCACGGTGCTCCCGCTCGCGGCGATGATCTCCGTCACCATCGACCGTCCCCGCCTCACGGTGGCCCGCGCATTCCATCCCGACGTGGTCGGGGTGGGGGAGCAGGCCACCATCGTGACGACCGTGCGCAACGAGTCCCCGAGACCCAGCCCCTCGGCCGGCTGGCGGGAGTCGGCGCCGCCGGCGGTCGGAGTGCAGCCGCCTGCGCCGTTCCCGCGGCTCGGTGCCCACCAGGTCGACGGCGGTCTCGGTCGCGACACGGTCGTGCTGCGACAGGATGTGGTGCCGGACCGGCGCGGGGCGCATTCCGTCGGCCCGCTCGTGGTGAGCCGTGCCGATCCGTTCGGCATCGCGTACGCGGAGTACGCCGTCGGCCAGCCCCGGCTGCTCCTGGTGACTCCGCAGGTCCGGCCCCTGGCCCGGGGCGTGCTGGACGTGGCGCACAGCGAGGGCACGGAGCACGAGTTGCTGCGGCACAGCATCCCGAGCGCCGACGAGCTGATCGCGCGCGAGTACCGCCCGGGCGACCCGCTCCGGCGCGTCCACTGGCGCGCCACGGCCCGGCACGATCAGCTGATGGTGCGGCAGGAGGAGCAGCGGAGCAATCCCGAGGCGTGGATGCTGATGGACACGCGCCCGGCGCCCGCTCGCCCCCCGGGGCTGGACGACGTCGCCGACGACGAGTTCGAGACGGTCGTCGATCTCGTCGCCTCGATCGGAGTCCACCTGCTCGACGAGGGCTTCGCCGTGAGCGTCGTGGAGACCGGCGATCGCCAGCTGACGGGCCGCAGCGGCGCCGGGCGCACGGGGACGCTGGGCGCGACGACGGCGACCTACGACGTGAGCACCGCCGACCGGATGCTGCTCGCCGACCTCGCCGCGGTCGAGCCCGCAGCCGTCCAGCGGGATGACGCGGTGGTGGAGCTCGGCGCCGGCCTCCGCCGTGCCGGGCGGGCGGTCCCGGTGTTCGTCGTGCTCACCGGAGCTCCACCCGCCGAGCTCGGTGCACTGGCCGCGCTGCGGTCGATGGGTGACCCTGCGGTGGCGTTCGTCGCGGCGTCGCAGCCCGCCGAGACGGCGGAGGTCCTCGCCGACGCCGGCTGGCTCTGCGTGACGTACGTCGCGGGCGACGATCCGGCAGCATGCTGGCAGCGCGCCCTGCAGCAGCACCGGGCGGGGGTGCTGTCCGGTGGCGACTGAGTCTCTCGCACTCGCGGTGCCGCAGCTCGCGGGGCGGCGCAGGTCCGGCTACTGGCGGATCACCGGGGCGCTCCTGCTGCAGGTGCTCGCGCTGAGCTATGCGCTGTCGGGGCTCATCCAGGGCTTCGGGTGGTGGTTGGCGCTCGTGTCGGCGGCGGGACTGGTGCTCGTCACCGGGGCCGCCCTGCGCAACCTCGGAGTGCCCCGCGGCGTCGTTCCTCTGCTCCTGCTGGTGGAGTCGGCCGCGGTCATGACGGCGACGTTCGGGCACGGCACCGGACTTCTCGGCCTCATCCCGACGCCCGCGACGTTCGTCAGCTGGGGTCAGTACCTGCAGCAGGCGATGCTGTCGATCTATCAGCAGGGCACGCCGGCCGAAGCGCTGCCCGAGTTCCTGTTCCTGGTGGTCGGCGGGGGATGCCTGGTCGCGCTGATCCTGGACACGGTCGCCGTGGCACTGCGTGCGCCGGCCTTCACCGCGCTCGGGGTCGGCGCCGTGCTCGTAGTGCCCGGCGCGCTCCTCGGCGACGGCCTCGAGCCGATCTCGCTGGCCGCGTCCGCCGCGGCCTATCTGTGGCTGCTGCGCTGCGACGTCCGCACCCGGAGGCCCGGGACACCCCGGTCGGGCGCTGCCCTTTCCGTCGGTGCGGCGGCTGTCGCCATCGCCGTGGTCCTGGGCGGAACGGCACCCGGGTTCGAGGCGGGCGGAGCCACCTCCTTCACCGCGGGCGGCATCTCCATCGGCGGAACCGTCACGCCGCTCGTCGACCTCGGGAAGGACCTGCGCCGGCCCGCGGCCGTCCGCGCCCTGACCTACACCACCTCGGCGGCGAACGGTCAGTACCTCAAGCTGGCCTCTCTCGATCAGTTCACCGGCTCGGTGTGGAAGCATCGCGAGCGCGACACCAACAGGCTCGGCGACGGCGTCAAGATCGGTCCCGTCGCCGGGCTGTCCAAGCAGGTGAAGACGGCGAAGATCACGACGACGGTCGCGATCGAGAACATGACGAGCCGCTGGCTTCCGACGCCCGCGCCCGTCCAGTCGGTGAAGGGCCTGAACGGCACCTGGTCCTGGGATCCGGACGACCTGACGATCGGTGGGATCAACGCGACGACCCAAGGACAGCGTTACACCGCGACGAGCCTCATCCTGGAACCGACCGCCGACCAGCTCAAAGCTGCCGGCGGGTTGGTCCCCGCTGGGGTGCAACGCGACCTGTTCCTCCCCTCCGACATGCCCCCGATCATCGAGCAGACGGCCCTCACGGCGACCAAGGATGCGCTCACCGAGTACGACAAGGCGGTCGCACTGCAGGACTACTTCCGCGACAACAGTTTCGTCTACTCGACCCAGACGCCGCTCAAGCAGGGGTATGACGGCGACGGTGCACGCGTCATCGCCCGGTTCCTTCAGGTGAAGAGCGGATACTGCGTGCACTTCGCCTCGGCGATGGCGCTCATGGCGCGAACGCTGGGAATCCCGTCGCGGGTGGCGGAGGGCTACCTGCCCGGTGCGAACAGCGGAGGAACGGCCACGAACCCCGGCGAGTACACGGTCACCAGCGACGATCTGCACGCCTGGCCGGAGCTGTACTTCGCCGGCGTCGGCTGGGTGCCGTTCGAGCCGACCGTCGGTCGCGGGACCGTTCCGGACTACACCCGCCCCTTGACCGGGCCGGCCGCCCCGGCGCCCGCCGCGGGTGCCACGTCGGGAGCAGCGCCACGGGCGCTGACGCCGACGGACCCGGCCAATCTCAGCGGCTCCGCCACGCCGAACGCGACCTCCGCCGCGCAGCCGCTCGCGACCGGGATCGGCACGGCGATCCTCGTCATCGGGGTGCTGCTGGTCCCCGCGGTATGGCGCAGGACCCGGCGACGGCGGCGACTGCGCGAGCTGAGCGACGAATGGGGAGGGGCATCCCTCGTCTGGGATGAACTGCGCGACACGGTCCGCGACCTCGGCTGGACAGCGCCGCCGACGGAGACTCCGCGGGTCTTCGCCGGCCGGATCGCCGCTGCCGTCGCCGGGACGCCGGCGGAGGACGGGGTGATGCGTCTCCTCGCCGAGCTGGAGCGGGATGCGTACGGGCCGCCGTCCAGACGCTGGGAGGGGGGACTCGCCGACGATCTGGCTCTCGTCCTGTCGGAGCTCGGGGCGCAGGCCGGTCCCGCGCTGCGGCTCAAGGCGGCGCTGCTTCCTGTGTCCTTGCTGCCAGCGGGATGGCCTTCCGCCGCACGTCCCCGGAGCGCCGCGTAAAATAGTTGCTCGTGACCACGAAAAACTCCCCGTACGCCGTCAACGTGTACGACCTCATCCGCCATCCCGGCTCGATGCGCGAGCAGCGCGTCAGCATCCCGGTGACGGAGAAGCTGGGCGAGGGCCTGCTCAGCGTGCCGGAGGGTGAGACCATCGATCTCGACCTCCGGTTGGAGTCGATGCACGAGGGGATCCTCGTCACGGCAGACGCCCAGACCACCGCCGTCGGGGTGTGCGGGCGGTGCCTGATCGACATCGAGGAGCCCGTCCAAGTCGATTTCCAGGAACTTTTCGCGTATCCTTCTGACGAAGCTTTCGATCATGAGGTTCACGACGACCACGTGGATCTTGAACCTCTGATCAGGGATACGGTGGTGCTGGCACTGCCGTTCCAGCCGGTGTGCCGGCCGGACTGCCCGGGTCTCGACCCCGAGACCGGGGAGAGGCTGGCGGATGTACCGGACCGCGAGTCCTCGCAGATCATCGATTCTCGGTGGTCTGCGCTCGCGGCCTTCCAGGCTTCCGACACCGATGAACCCCGACCGAACACCGCCGGACCGAACACCGCCGGAACGAATACAGAGAAGAGATAGTCATGGCCGTCCCCAAGCGGAAACAGTCGCGCGCCAACACCCACGCCCGTCGTTCGCAGTGGAAGGCTGAGGTCCCCACCCTGGTCAAGACCATCGAGAACGGCAAGGTCACCTACAGCCTCCCGCACCGCGCGAAGGTCGTCGAGGACTCGGCGGGCACGGCCCTCTTCCTCGAGTACAAGGGCCGCAAGGTCGCCGACGTCTGATCGTCGCATGGTCGGAGAGAATCCGGACCGTAGCGCACTCCTCGAGAAGCTCGGGGTCGATATCGACCCCGAGCTTCTCGAGCTTGCGCTGACGCACCGCTCCTACGCGTACGAGCACGGCGGCATCCCGAACAACGAGCGCCTCGAGTTCCTCGGCGACTCGATCCTCGGCCAGGCCGTCACGGTCAAGCTGTTCCGCGAGAACCCGCACCTCGACGAGGGCGAGCTCGCCAAACGGCGCGCCAGCCTGGTCAGTTCCGTCGCGCTCGCTCAGGTCGCCCGACGGATCGGTCTGGGGGAGTATCTCAAGCTGGGGCGCGGCGAGAACCAGAGCGGCGGACGCGAGAAGGCGTCCATCCTCGCCGATACCGTCGAGGCGCTCATCGGAGCGACCTACCTCGATGCCGGCGGCGATGCAGCGACGGCGCTCGTACTGCGGCTGATCGCGCCGCTGCTCGACGACCCCGAGCGTTTCGGCGCCGCCATGGATCCGAAGACGAGCCTGCAGGAGATCGCCGCCCACCGCGGCGCCGGACTCCCGGTGTACACGGTCACCAACACGGGCCCCGACCACTCCAAGACCTTCCATGCCACTGTCGAGGTCGGGGGCCTCATCACGGCCACGGGCGACGGCACCAGCAAGAAGCAGGCCGAGATGGCCGCAGCACTGAGCGCCTGGACGGAGCTGACGAGACGACGTGCCCGAGCTTCCCGAGGTTGAGGTCGTCCGGGCCGGCCTCGCTCCGGCGGTCACGGGCGCGACCATCCTCGGCGTAGAGGTCTTCGAGCACCGGTCTCTCCGGCGCCACGACCCGCTCGCGGGCGACTTCGAGGCGCTGCTCGACGGTCGTGTCATGCAGGGCCCGGTGCGCCGGGGCAAGTTCTTGTGGATCCCGCTCGAGGGTGCGCCGCGGCGCGCGATCGTCGCCCATCTCGGAATGAGCGGGCAGATCCTGCTGCGGGAGCCCGGTACGGCGGAGGCCGGGCTGCTGCGCATCCGCCTTCACATCGCGCATCCGGTGCAGGGCGAGCTGTGGGTGCATTTCGTCGACCAGCGCATCTTCGGTTCGATGGCGGTGGATGCTCTGGTCCCGGCCCTCGACGGCGCTCCCGGCGGGCTCGGCACCGACGAGCCGCTCGTCCCGACCCAGGTCAGCCACATCGCGCGGGACCCGCTCGACCCGGCGTTCGACGCCGGCGGGTTTGCGGCAGCACTCGCCCGGAAGAATACGGACATCAAGCGCGCGCTGCTCGATCAGCGCCTCATCAGCGGCATCGGCAACATCTACGCCGATGAAGCGCTGTGGGCCGCGCGCATCCACTACGCCCAGCCCGCGAACTCGCTGAGCCGGGCGAAGGTGCGCACCCTGCTCGCCGAGGTGCGCCACGTGCTCGAGAAGGCCCTCGCGGAGGGCGGGACGAGCTTCGACGCCCAGTACGTCAACGTGAACGGCGCCTCCGGCTACTTCGCGCACAGCCTCAACGCCTACGGACGTCAAGGCGAGGCGTGCCCGCGCTGCGGCACGCCGATCGTCCGGGAGCAGTTCATGAACCGGGGCTCCCACTTCTGTCCTCACTGCCAGCGCCTCCGGCGGTAGACGTCCGCCCTCGCGGCAAACGGAGGTGTTCCTGCGCGACACGCCGAGGCGGCGCGGGTAAGGGAGGTGACGCGGCGTCCCTTCGCCCGTGAACGCCTCCGTTGGTGCCGGGCTGCCCGCTACTCCAGCGTCTTCTGCCAGTGGCCGGTGAGGGCGTGCGGACGGAAGCCGAAAGCCCGGTTGATCGCCAGCATGGGGTCGTTCTCGTCCGCGTTCCAGGTGAGGATGCGGCGGATGTGCGGGGCGCGGCGTCCCAGCTCCTGGATGTTCCGCAGCTTCACCGCCGTGCCGAGGCGGTGACCGCGGTACGCCCGCGCGACGAGGGTGTCGTACTGTTCGGCCTTCGTCCCATCCGCGGGCACGGCCAGCTCGGTGTACGCAGCGATCTCACCGCTCGCCTCGTGCACGGCCACCGTGACGAGGAGCGGCTCTCCGCGCGCCACCAGAGTGCGCTCCTGGGAGCGGACGCGTTCGCCGTCCCAGTCCTCCGGATCCACCGCGATCCCGGTCTGCGGGATGTCGGTCGACATCCGGGCCTTCATCGCCGCGAAACGCTCCAGCAACTCGTCCGGCGCCGCGCCCCACCAGGAGACCAGGCGGAACCCGTTCAGCGGCATCGTGAGTCCCGCTTCGCGTTCCGGCGGGAGGGGGAGGTGCAGCTCGCTCGACCGCTCGATCTGCCCCAGGCTGTAGCCGTGACGGCGCACGAACCGCACGGCCGGCGATTCCGCGGGCAGGCCGGCCGACCCCGCCGACGCCCGCACCAGCCGCTCGGCGCCCTCGAGAGTGCGGATGGGATGCTCGGTGTACGCGGAGACCACGCGCCGGCCGCCTTCGGCCGCGAGCTCGTGGCCCTTCGCCAGGAGGGCGGTGCCGATCCCTCGGCCGCGCAGCGCCGGGACCACATCCACGAGCAGTGAGGCCGTCTCCGAGTCCGCGTTGAGCGGGAAGACCACCTCGACACGCCCGACGATCGCATCCTCTTCGATCGCGACGAACACGATCCGCTCGGTGTAGTCCTGCTCGCGATGGGCGGCGAGCGCCTGCTCCGCCGTCTCGACGAAGTCGTCGTCGCCCCAGAGGTCCACGACGATCCCGTTGAGCACGCCGACGAGCTCCTCGAAGGCCGCTGATTCCGGGGTCCCCAGCGTATCGGGGATGGGGAGCCGCGTCACACGCATCGCAGGGCACCTCCTCGAGCCGATTCACGCGGGAATTCAGCCTATGCGAGCTCCCTCACGCTGTGAAGTCACCGGATCACTTTGGTTTCGATCGTGTAAATCTGCGCGCGCAGGGTGGGTGCAAAACGTTGCGGGCCATGTATTCTCAGCACACATATTCGTGGCACGAACCGGCTAAAACGGCGAGTTCGTGACGGATTTACGTCGAGAGGCAGAAGATGCTAAGGAAGAAAGTCACCATCGGTGCGGCTGTTGCAGCGTCAGTCGCGCTATTGCTCGCTGGATGTGCGAACCAGCCGTCCACGGGTGGATCCACCAACGGGAACTCCTCGAAGGTGAACATCCCGGCGATCACGTCGGTCGATGTGCCCAAGAACGCCGTGCTCCCCGCCGGCGACGGGAAGGCCACCTGTCCTGCGGGCCTGACCATCGGCTACGTCGGCGCCGAGACCGGCGCGAACGCCCAGCTCGGAATCAACATCTACAACGGTGTCCAGCTGGCCATCAACCAGCACAACGAGTCCAACAAGGGATGCCAGGTCGGCTTCAAGAAGTTCGACACCGAGGGTGACCCGAACAAGGCCACCGGTCCCGTGACCCAGGCCGTCAACGAGAAGGACATCATCGGTGTCGTCGGTCTCCCGTTCTCGGGTGAGTCGAAGGCAACCGGCAACATCTTCGAGCAGCAGGGTCTGGTTCACATCACTCCGTCGGCGACCAACCCGGCCCTGACCCAGAACGGCTGGAAGACCTTCTTCCGCGGCCTCGGCAACGACGCCGTGCAGGGTCCGGCTGCGGCGAAGTTCCTCACGGACAAGCTGAAGGCCAAGAAGGTCTACCTGGTCCAGGACGACTCCGACTACGGCATCGGCCTCGGCACCCAGACCTCGAAGGCGCTCGGCGACGCGCTCGTCGGCACCGACAAGGTGACCACCGGCCAGAAGGACTTCTCCGCGGTGATCTCCAAGATCCTCAACGCGAAGCCGGACGCGGTGTACTACGCGGGCTACTACGCCGAGGGTGCTCCGTTCGACCAGCAGCTGGTCAACAAGGGCTACACGGGCACGTTCGTCGGCCCCGACGGCGTGAAGGACGACCAGTTCATCAAGCTGGCCGGAGACGCGTCCAGCAACGCGTACTTCACCTGCCCCTGCATCCCGGGTGAGCTCATCCCGAGCTTCGAGTCGGCCTACAAGAAGCTCGCGAACGCGGAGCCCGGCACCTACTCGATCGAGGGCTACGACGCGGCAACCGTTCTGCTCGCGGGCATCGACAAGGGCAAGACGACCCGCGCCGACCTGCTCGCATGGGTCAAGAACTACGACGCGGACGGCCTGAGCAAGCACTACAAGTGGGATTCCACCGGTGAGCTTCAGGCGCCTGCCGTCTACGGCTACAAGGTCGACAACGGCAAGATCGTCCCGATCGGCACCATCGGCTGAGCCGACCCCCTGAAGGGTGCCGCGGGTCCCGGCGGCCCGCGGCACCCTCCATTTTCGGCTACGCTCGCTTTGCCTGCCGGATCGACGGTGACCCGGCACTGAAACTCTGGATGCTCGAATGCTCGAAACCCTCGTCCTCCATCCCGTCCTCGACAGTTCCTGGATCAACTTCGACGTCAACGCCCTGGCCCAGAACTTCTGGAGCGCCACATTCGACGGCCTCACCTTTGGTGCGGTCTACGGCCTGATCGCGGTCGGCTACACGCTCGTCTACGGCGTGCTGAACCTGATCAACTTCGCCCACTCCGAGGTGTTCATCATGGGCGCGTACGGCGTCGTGGTGACCCTCACCACGCTGGGCTTCGGCCCGAGCGCCCCGACGCTCGGCCCCGTCGCGCTCATCGGCGACCTGATACTCGCGTTGCTCGTCGGCGTGCTGGCCTCGGCGGTCACCGCCTGGGTCCTGGAACGCGTGGCGTACCGCCCGCTTCGAAAACGGAACGCGCCACGCCTCGTGTTCCTCATCACGGCGATCGGCGCCTCGTTCACGATCCAGTACCTGATCTTCCTGATCCGGGGAGCGAACGCGGAGCCGGCGGTGACGATGTTCATACCGAAGCCGATCTTCGACGTCTTCGGGACGATCGTGAACAGCCAGCAGCTCATCATCGTCATCGCCGCGGTCATCCTGATGATCGCGACCGACTGGTTCATCCGGCGCACGCGCACCGGCCGTGGCATCCGCGCGGTGGCGCAGGACGCGGACACGGCGACCCTCATGGGCGTGAACAAGGAGCGGATCATCCAGATCACCTTCATCACGGGCGGCATCCTGGCGGGTGCAGCAGCACTGTTCTACGTGATGCTCGTGCCGTCGGGCGTCATCTACAACGGCGGCTTCATCCTCGGCGTCAAGGCGTTCGCTGCAGCCGTCCTCGGCGGCATCGGAAACGTCCGCGGAGCCCTCCTCGGCGGCCTGCTGCTGGGCGTGATCGGCAACTACGGCCAGATCCTGCTGGGCGACTCGCAGTGGACTGACGTCGTGGCCTTCGTGGTCCTGGTCCTGGTGCTGCTCGTCAAGCCGAGCGGCATTCTCGGCACCTCGCTCGGAAGGAGCCGCGCATGAGCATGACCGAAGGTCCCCGGGTCCTCCCCGACGGCCGCGAGGAGCAGGCGGTCGACGCCCAGGAGGCGGCACGCGCGAAGCGCGGGAACCGGCCGTTCCAGAAGCTGCGCGACCGCTGGAACACGCTGTCGCGGCCCGCACAGTGGGCCTGGCTGCTCATCGTGGTGGTCATCGCGTACGCGCTGCCCTATCTGAATTTCTTCCCGCTCAGCACGGAACCGGGGAACGACTGGTCGCTGGCGTGCTTCTCGATGGCGGTCTACGCGCTCATCGCCGTCGGCCTGAACGTGGTCGTCGGCTACGCGGGCCTCCTCGACCTCGGCTATGTGGCGTTCTTCGCGGTCGGGTCGTACACCGCCGCGATGTTGACCAGCCCCGACTCGCCGTTCGTCAAGATCCCGTACCTGTGGACCATCCCGGTCGCCATCGGGATCACGATGACCTTCGGCGTCATCCTGGGTGTCCCGACGCTGCGCCTTCGTGGCGACTATCTGGCCATCGTCACGCTCGGGTTCGGTGAGATCGTCCGCATCCTCGCGACGATCATCCCGGCGATGAAGGGCCAGGTCGGCTTCCAGAACGTGGGCCACCCGCCGGGGAACAACGCGCAGGGCATCCCGATCTTCTCCAACTCCAACGGCATCCCCTGGTATTGGCTGACGATCACGATCATCATCGTCATCCTGCTGCTGGTCGGGAACATGGAGCGCAGCCGCGTCGGCCGCGCCTGGATCGCCATCCGCGAGGATGAGGACGCCGCCGAGATCATGGGCGTCCCCACCTTCAAGTACAAGGTGTGGGCCTTCGCCATCGGCGCCGGGGTCGGCGGACTGTCGGGCGCCCTGTTCGCCGGTCAGGTCGGCTTCGTCAACAACCAGAAGTTCGATGTGCAGACCTCGATTCTGTTCCTCGCCGCCGTCGTTCTCGGCGGCGCGGGCAACAAGGTCGGCGCGATGCTCGGCGGTGCGATCGTGGCGTACATCCCGCTCCGGTTCACCGCGATCGCGGACTACAAGTACCTGATCTTCGGCGTCGCGCTCGTGATCATCATGATCTTCCGGTCGCAGGGTCTGTTCCCTGCGCGTCAGAAGCTCCTGGCGTACGGGACGCTGGCCTACCGGCGCGTGGCCGAGGCGGTGAAGGGCCGGACTCCGACGGCGACGAGGCCGACGCCCGTCGTCGACCGGGGCGCCCTGGGTGGAGACGGCGCGGAGGGAGGCGCACGATGACCGACGCACAGAACACCGTCCCCGAGGACGAGTCCGTCCTCGGCATGCACGAGGACGAGCTGGAGGCGGCCGGGGTCGACCTTGCGGTCGCCGAGGCTGCAGCACCGGATCGCGAGATCGCGGTCGAGGTCGGCGAGAACATCGTGGAGGTGCGCAACCTGACCGTGAAGTTCGGCGGTCTCACGGCGCTCGACAACGTGACGTTCGACATCCGCCGGGGAGAGATCCTCGGCCTCATCGGGCCCAACGGCGCGGGCAAGACCACCTGCTTCAACGCCATGACCGGCGTCTACAAGCCGACCAGCGGCGATGTGCTGCTGGAGGGCCAGACGATCCGGGGCCGCAAGCAGCACCAGATCACGCGGCTGGGCCTGGCGCGCACCTTCCAGAACATCCGCCTGTTCGGCGAGATGACCGCCTTGGAGAACGTGGTGGTCGGCCTGGACGCGCGGCACCGCACGTCCGTGCCCGGCGCGCTGCTGCGCCTTCCGAGGCACACGCGGGAGGAGAAGTCGGCCATCGAGCGCGGTATGGCGCTGCTGGAGTTCGTCGGCATCGCCGACCACGCCGGCTCGCTGTCCCGGTCGCTTCCGTACGGCTACCAGCGCCGCCTGGAGATCGCGCGAGCCCTGGCGACAGACCCCAAGGTGCTGTGCCTCGACGAGCCGGCGGCCGGCTTCAACCCGGCCGAGAAGGAGGACCTGATGGATCTCATCAGGACCATCCGCGCCGACGGCTACACCGTGCTGCTGATCGAGCACGACATGAAGCTCGTCATGGGTGTCACCGACCGGATCGTCGTGCTGGAGTTCGGGCGCAAGCTCGCCGACGACACTCCGGAGGCCATCCGGAACGACCCGCGCGTGATCGCCGCCTACCTCGGGGAGCCTGAAGATGACGTTGCTTGAGCTGAAGAACATCAGCGTGTCCTACGGCCGGATCGAGGCCATCCACGACATGTCCTTCTCCGTGGAGGAGGGCGAGATCGTGAGCCTGATCGGTGCGAACGGCGCCGGCAAGTCCACGACCATGAAGACGATCTCGGGCATCCTGAACCCGTCGGCGGGGTCCATCATGTTCGACGGCGAGGACATCACCAAGATGAAGGCGCACATCCGCGTCATCCGGGGGATCTCCCAGGCTCCGGAAGGGCGAGGGATCTTCCCGGGCATGACGGTCCTGGAGAACCTCGACATGGGTGCGTTCGGGCGTAAGGACCGCTCGAAGATGGGCGAGGATTTCGACCGCGTCTTCTCGCTGTTCCCGCGACTCGCCGAACGGAAGACGCAGGTCGGCGGGACCATGTCCGGCGGTGAGCAGCAGATGCTCGCGATCGGTCGTGCGCTGATGTCGAGCCCGCGCCTGCTGCTGCTCGACGAGCCGTCGATGGGCCTCGCGCCTCAGTTCATCCGCCAGATCTTCAGCATCGTCACCGAGATCAACAAGCAGGGCACCACGGTGCTGCTGGTGGAGCAGAACGCCAACCAGGCGCTGGCCCGCGCCCATCGCGCCTTCGTGCTCGAGACCGGCTACATCACCCACGCCGGCACCGGACGCGAACTGCTGGCCGACCCGGCCATCAAGGAGGCGTACCTGGGCGTCGGCTGACCCCCACGGCGAAAAGGGAGGAAACTCGGGTGCTCGACGCCTCGGGTTTCCTCCCTTTCGCGTTGCCAGTCGGCGAGTCGTCCTCCGACTCCTCCCTTTCCTGCGGCGCTCCGGCGCGGCGCGTGCGTGAACGTCCGGTAAATTCGCCTGCGTGTACTTGAAGAGTCTGACGCTCAAAGGCTTCAAGTCGTTCGCGCAGCCGACGACGTTCGCCTTCGAGCCGGGCGTCACCTGCGTCGTCGGCCCGAACGGGTCCGGCAAGTCCAACGTGGTGGACGCGCTCGCCTGGGTGATGGGGGAGCAGGGCGCCAAGACTCTGCGCGGCGGCAAGATGGAGGACGTCATCTTCGCGGGCACCGCGACGCGCGGCCCCCTCGGCCGTGCCGAAGTGCAACTGACCATCGACAACTCCGATGGTGCTCTGCCCATCGAGTACTCCGAGGTGACGATCTCGCGCACCCTGTTCCGGAACGGCGGCAGCGAGTACGCGATCAACGGTCAGTCGTGCCGGCTGCTGGATGTGCAGGAACTGTTGAGCGACTCCGGCCTCGGCCGCGAGATGCACGTCATCGTCGGCCAGGGGCAGCTCGATGCCGTGCTGCGCGCCAGCCCGGAGGAGCGCCGAGGCTTCATCGAGGAGGCGGCCGGCATCCTGAAGCACCGGCGCCGCAAGGAGAAGACGCTCCGCAAACTGGAGGCGATGCAGACCAACCTCACGCGCCTCAGCGACCTGGCGGGTGAGGTCCGGCGGCAGCTGAAGCCGCTCGGACATCAGGCCGAGATCGCGCGCGAGGCGCAGTCCATCGCCGCCATCGTGCGGGACGCGCGGGCACGGCTGCTGGCGGACGAGGTCGTCTCGCTGCGCCGGACGCTCGACGACCATGGCCGGACCGAGTCCGAGCGGCACAGCGAGCAGATCGTGCTGCAGGAGCAGCTCGGCCAGAAGCAGTTGCGCCGCACCCGGCTGGAGCAGGCGCAGGTCGGCGACGCGGTGGATGCGGCCCGCAGCACGGCCTTCGCACTGGAGTCGGTGCAGGAGCGGCTCCGCAGCCTGTTCACCCTGGCGAACCAGCGCGTCGCGCTGCTCGGCAGCCAGGGGGATGCGCCCGATGCCGGTCCCAGCGTGACGCCGCAGAACGTCCAGGACGCGCGGGACGAGGTCGAACGGCTCCGTGGCGTCGTGGCCGACGCGGAAGCCGCCTGGACGGCCGCGCAAGCAGTGACCCGCGGTGCCCGGACGCGTCTGGATGCGGTGGATGAGGAGATCGCCGCGCAGAGCGCCCTCGTCTCCCGCCACGACCTGGAGATCTCCCAGCTGAACGGACAGGCGGAGGCTGCCGCGCAACGTCTCGCCGCCGTCCGCGGAGAGGTGCTCCGCCAGCAGAACGCCCTCGACGCTGCCACGGAACGCCGGGAGCGGGCGCGCGCCGAGTTCGCCGCGCGCGAGGCGGAGGCGGCCACGGCCGACATCGGCGAGGGCGACCTCGACGAGGCGTACGAGCTCGCCCAGGCGACGGTCTTCGAAGCGGAGGGCGAGATCGAGCGGCTCCGCGAGGAGCTGCATACCCTGGAGCGGGAGCGCGACGCTCTCGCCGCCCGGACCAGCGCACTTTCGCGTGCACTCGACCAGAAGGACGGCTCTGCCGCCCTCGTCGGCGCGCGCCTTCCCGGCGTCCGGGGCCTGGTGGCTGAGCACGTCCGCGTGCACCCGGGATACGAGACAGCGATCGCGGCAGCGCTGGGGACGCTCGCGGACGCGGTGCTCGCCGACGACCGGGCTGCTGCTCTCGCGGCGGTCGCGCACGCCGCTGCCGACGACCTCGGACGGGTCGAGGTCGTCATCGCCGCGGCCCCCGCATCCTCGGTCGACCTCTCGGGAATCGCCGGCGTCGTCCCCGCGATCAGCGTCGTGGAGGCGCCGGACGGCGTCCGCGGCATCCTCGCGTTCACGGCGATAGCCGACGATCCGGATGCCGCCCGGAGCGCCTTCGAGGCGTTCAGCGGCCGGGGGATCGGCGGACCGGTCACGATCATCACCCGCGGTGGCGATGTGCTCACCGAGCACGTCCTGCGCGGCGGCTCCGGCGCCAAGCAGAGCCGTATCGAGCTGATCGCCGATCGGGATGCGGCCCAGGAGCGACTGACGGAGGTCACCTCCCTCATCGACCGGGCGAAGTTCGCCCTCGCCGAGCAGCGCGGCGTGCTCCAGGTCGCCAAAGAGCAGTCGCAGGCGGCGCTCGCCACGCTCCGCGAGTTCGACGCGAAGCTCGCCGCGCAGAGCGAGCAGGTGAACCGGCTGAAGGTGCAGCTGGAGGCGTCGCAGGCCGAGTTCGACCGGCTCAGCCGGGCGCTCGAGCAGGCAGCGGAACGCGTCGCCGAGGCGGAGCGCAGTGCCGAGAAGGCCAAGTCCGAACTGGAGGCGGCTCGCTCGCGACCGCGTCCCATGCTCGACGTCAGTGCCCGCGACGCGCTCTCCGGAGAGCTGGATGCGGCGCGCGAGGCCGAGGTCGAGGCGCGGCTGGCCGTGGAGACGGCCAAGGAGCGGGTTCGCGCCGAGCAGGCCCGCGGCGAGGCGCTCGTCCGCCGCCTCGAGGCGGAGCGCGCGGCTGCGGAGGAGGCCGCCCGGCGGGCGGTCATCCGCCGGCGTCAGCTGGATGCCGCCCAGAGCGTGATCTCCGCTCTTCCCGCCGTGCTCGCCTCCGTGGATCGCTCGGTCGCAGAGGCCCGCCTGGCTCTGGCGACCGCCGAGGCCGAACGTGCCAGCCAGAACGAGGAGCTCGCGGCCCTCCGTCGCGACGAGAACAGCGTTCGCGAACGGCTGCAGGCCGTCACCGAGTCGGTGCACGGGCTGGAGCTGCAGATCTACGAGAAGAAGCTGCACCTGTCGGGCCTGTTGGAGCGCGCCGGCAGCGAGCTCGGGCTCGTGGAGGATGTGCTGGTCGCCGAGTACGGGCCCGATGTCCCCGTCCCGGTCGATGTGGGCCGCGAGCCCCGGGACGCCGACGCCGACGGCGCGGACCCCGGCACCGCCGGCGACCCCGGCACCGCCGGCGCCCCCGGCACCGCCGGCGACCCCGGCACCACCGCGGACCGCGCCGCCGTCGAGACCGTCCCGTTCTCGCGCGAGCACCAGCAGAAGCGCCTCGCCGCCGCCGAGCGGAAGCTGTCCCAGCTGGGCCGCGTCAACCCGCTCGCGCTCGAGGAGTTCGCCGCGCTGGAGCAGCGCCACAAGTTCCTCACCGAGCAGCTGACCGATCTCACGAACACCCGCAAAGACCTCCTGACGATCATCGAGGACATCGACGAGCGGATGCAGTCGATCTTCGAGTCGGCTTTCGCCGACACCGAGGCCGCGTTCACCCGCGTCTTCCCGATCCTCTTCCCCGGAGGGCAGGGCAGCATCAGCCTGACCGACCCCGATGACCTGCTCACGACCGGCATCGAGGTCTCGGTGAAGCCCGCCGGCAAGAAGATCGAGCGACTCTCACTGCTCTCCGGCGGCGAGCGCTCCCTGGCCGCGGTCGCGCTGCTGATCGCGATCTTCAAGGCCCGCCCCAGCCCGTTCTACATCATGGATGAGGTGGAGGCCGCGCTCGACGACGCCAACCTCGGCCGGCTCCTCACCATCTTCGAGGACCTCCGCGAGAGCAGCCAGCTGATCGTGATCACCCACCAGAAGCGCACGATGGAGATCGCGGACGCGCTGTACGGCGTCTCGATGCGCCAGGACGGTGTCTCCGCGGTCGTCGGCCAGCGCGTCGCGCAGGAGGAGGCGAGCTAGCCGCCGCTTGGGCGAGTGGTGCGCGGCGCTCGCGCGATATGTCAGAACCGGGGCGGCTTCCTGCGGCGCTGCGTGACGCCAGTGCGGACGATTCGCATCCACAGACTGAGCAGCTTATACGCGAAGACACCTGTGAGACCGACCGCTCCCAGACACAGGGCCAGAAGCACGGTACTCACCAGATCCTGACTCATTCGTCCAACATACAGCAATTCCACGCGCAGATCATGTGAACCAAGCATTTTAATGCAGGTATTTCTTGTCTCAAAATGCTTTCGTGGGTTATCCTGGCGAAAGCGCACTCGACCGAGTGCAGAGCAAGGAGTAATGCAAAATGTTGTTCAAGAAATCGCTGTTCGCCGTAGCTCTCGTTGGGCTCTCCATCGTGGCTCCGGTGTCCGTTGCCTCAGCATCAGCGGCATCGCAGTCCGTCGTCAAAATGGGCACAACGACCCAGAACGCGGGCGGTGGGCTCTGGCAGTATGGTGTCGAGTCGACGACCTTTTCGTACTACCACCACGCGACAAAGAACCACACCGCGACGGCGTGCAATGGGGCTTCCTTCGGTCAGACCTGCAGCCAGGCCGCAGCGGTGAAGAACGCTTGGGCAAGGGCATCGATCAGCAAGACTCCGCAGCGTAATACGGCGTACTGGAACACTCTGTGATTCGGGCTGGGCGCGCCGGCGGGCTTTTCGGTGTGCTCCTGATCGCTATGGCGTCTTTGATGGGTTGCACCGCTTCATCGGCTGGACAGGCGGAGGTTCGCGCCGACGAATCAGCAGTTCCAGCGTTCACAGGTCCGTGGAGCGATCTGCTCAAATCCACATATGCAGAGAGCTCGAGCGAGGCTGAGCGTGCGGCTCTTCAAGACGGCGTTATATCCGACCAAGAGTATTCCTACTTCAGAAATCAGATCGTCTCGTGCCTGAAGCGACTCGGAGTTGAGTCCGCATGGACGTCGGATAAAACGCTTGACTACACGAAGCCCGCGAACGTTACCCAGCAACAGATCGACGACTGTAATAAGCAAGGTGGTCTCGGACTGGTGGCCCTTCGCGACGCAATCGACCGGAATCCTCAGGGTTTCGACGAGAATCAGATCGTGGTGGCCTGCCTGAAGCGAGTGAAAGCAGTCGATGGGAGTTATACGCCTGAGGATCTTTCGGCGGGCAAGAGCTTAAGCAAGCTGGCCAACACGAAAGCTTTCGATGGATGCATCGCGGACCCGCTCAACTACGGCACGCGCTAGTAGGGATGGCTAATCAGTCGTTCTCAGGGCTCTCGCCCCGTGAGGCCGTGAGGTAATCAGATTATGAAAACGTTCAAGAAGCGGAAGATTGGCTGGACGGGCCTTGTACTCGCCCTAGTGGTGGGAGCGGCCGCGGTTTTTCTGGCCATCGTGCCAGATGATCTACCCGCCTCGGTCCGACCGTCCCCAGCACCGACCGACGTGGCGCTTTCGACCAACCCGTATACGGACGATCGCGCCGTCGAGGTGCAGCTGTCGCAGTCGGTCCAATATGAATTGCTCGCGGCGCGAGATGGGCGAGTGACGGGCATCGATTGCTCGACGGAGGGACAGCTCGTTTCAGGCTCGAGCTTTTATTCGCTGAACGGAACGCCAGTTGTCACGCTCGCGACCACCATCCCCTTGTGGCGCGACCTCAAGCCAGGGGACCGAGGTGCCGACGTCGTAGCTCTTCAGCAAGAACTCGTTCGGCTCGGTTACAACGTGACGGTGGATGGCGGTATGGGTCGCGAAACGCTCGTCGCCGCCAACAAGCTTGGCAGCGGTGAGCCGAGTGAGGGTAGCGAACCCGGCGTGCCAGTCTCGCACTTCACCTGGATTCCCGCGTCGGCGGTTTATCTTCACGGGTGCAATTCGAAGCTCGGCGACAACGTGGCAGCAGGCACAAAGATCGCTACGGTGACTGTCCAACCGCGAACGCTCCAAGTGATCAATATGCCGACGGATCTAGTGCCGGGGAAGCGCAAATTGGAGTTCGGCACAGGACAATTGGATGTCGATGGTGGAGGGAAGTCCGCTCCCCTGGCACAGAGCCAGCTCAGCTCGGTTAAGGCCGAGACGGCAACGGCCGATTCCAATCCCAGTTGGTCTGCCACACTGAAGCTTTCGGAGCCGATCGATGCAAGCGTGGTGCCGCCGTCGGCCGTCGTCATGCTCAACGGGTCACGGGGGTGTGTGTCCGATCGGCGCCAGTCATTTGCTATCGAGGTCATTGGATCCCAATTGGGTCAGACCTTCGTTCGGTTCGTACGGAGTTCTCCTCCCACTCGCGTCTTGCTCAATCCGAATGCGTCGAAGTCATGTCAATAGCGTTGCGCGACGTCGGGCACCGGTTCGAGCGCGCGGCTTGGCTCTTCGAAGGAGTGAACGCTGATTTTGCACCAGGACAGATCTACGCGCTAACCGGACCGTCAGGCTCGGGGAAAAGCACCTTGCTGTCTATACTTGGCGGCTGGTTGACACCGGCAAGAGGGAGCGTGATCATTCCCGATGGTCTTCGCATCGGTTGGGTATTCCAGAATCCCCATGGCAGTCCCCGGCGGTCGGCCCGCGATCATGTCGTCCTACCTTTCCTGGCCCGAGGGCTTGGCCGAGAACGGGCGGAGCCGTTTGCGAATGAGTTGTTGGAGAGGATGGCACTATCGCACGTTGCGGATTCTCCTTTCGCAAACCTCTCGGGAGGCGAAGCCCAACGGTTGATGCTTGCGAGAACAATCGCTTCTGATCCGCAGCTTTTGCTGATCGATGAACCGACCGCGCAGCTCGACCGATCGAGCTCCGGCTCGGTCGTCTCTTCGATTGGAGAAAGTGCGGGGGAGGGCCGGATCGTGGTAATTGCCACGCATGATTCAGCGGTGGTCAAGGCTTGCTCAGGCAGAGTCGAGTTGTGACGCCGTGAAGTGCTTGGCGGTATTCAGCGAAGCTTGGCGGAATGCTCGGACCGGCACTGCGCGCTCGGGGCTATTGACCGTACTTTTCATGGCGATAACACTCGCCTTGATGGGTGCGGACCTCGTGACCGCGCATCAGGTGCTCGAGCAAGCAGAGCGATATAGATCCAGCGGTGCTGCCGTCATGGTGCTTTCCGCTCGAGGCCGGATTGACGGACAGGTGTGCGAGTCTCTCAGTTCCCTTCCCGGAATTCGCGGTGCCGGAGGCTTTCGAAATTCGAAGGCACAGCTCGTCCCATCGTCTCTACCCGATTCGCCCCTTCCGACCTCGATGGTTAGCGGAGGACTCCTTGAGATATTGAACGCATCGGAACAGAGCGCTGGCGTGTTCGCTGGCCCGGAGGCCTACGAGACCCTTGGGCTGAAACAGAGGAAGTCCTTGGCCACGCCACAGGGTGATGTGGCGCTGGGTGGCAGATTCGAGTATCCGGCGGACGGTCGAAGATCAGGCCTCTCATACTCAGTTCTCGTGCCGGTCCCCGCAACCGGCCGGTTCGATGAATGCTGGGCTGAGATCTGGCCCTCCAATCAAGAGCTGTCGCAACTTCTGCTGACGACGGTTCTGCCCTCGTCGTCCTCGAAAGACCTTCCAGAGTTGACGCAGCTGAACACGACGATGGGGGCTTCTTTCGACGCGGCGAACGCCTTGAGTACGAGGTCTACCCGCTTTGCCGCACTTGCGGGATCTCTAGCAGCCGGGGGCTTGGGGCTTTTCAGCACCCTGAGGCGGCGGTTGCAGAACGCCGCAGCGATGCACGTCGGGGTCTCGCGTCGTTCCATTCTCGCGATGCTTGCGCTGGAGACCCTGACGTGGACCATCGGGACAACCCTCCTCACCGTGGGGCTCGGACTGTGGCTCGCCAGATTCGCAGACCCATCAGAGCAGCCCTACTTGGGTTCGATCGGCCTGCGAATTCTTGCTGCCTCAGTTGGTGGGGCGTTCGCCGGTGTGGGTTTTGGAGCCGCCTTCACTCGCGAAGACCACCTCTTCCGCTACTTCAAGATGCGGTAGAAGAAGGAGCGCTTACCCCCACTCGATGACCGCGAGCGCGTCGTCGAGGCCGGTCAGCGCCTCGGCCGCGCGTGCCTCGCACGCGGCGGCCACGGCATCCAGTGTCCCGTCCGGCGCCGCCTCGCGCAGGTGGCGCGCGAGCAGCAGCAGGTCGCGGTTGTCGCCCAGCGCGTCCTGGACCGTCTCCGCGGCGGAGGCGAGCCGGAGCGAGCGGTCGCCGAGGTCGTCGCCGACCGCTTCGGCGGCGTACCGGAGGCGGCGTGAGGCCTTGCGGGTGGCGTGCCTCTGCTCCAGGGTGTCGCCCTCGCTGCGGCGCACACGCCGGACGGCCTTTTTCAGCCCCTTCCGCGCGATCTTCTTCGGGGCGTCCCGCCCGGGCTCGCTCAGCGGCGGGTCGGCGGCGAACTGCTGCAGGTCCGCGAGGAGCTCCCGGTGACCGCGGCTTCGAAGCAGGTGCAGCAGGTCGTCGAGCGCACGCTCGTGCTGCTCCAGCGCGCGGTCCGCCAGCGCAGACGCCGCTGCCCGCACGGGCTCCACGTCCTGCCCGTCCGCCAGCGCCCGCAGGCCCGCGGCGCGCACCTCCAGCTCGCGAACGTTGCCGAGCCGGCGTCCGAGCCCTTTGAGCCGCTCCCGCATCCGCCGCTCCGCCTCACGGTCGAACGCCTTCTTGTACACGCTCAGGATGCCGCGCAGCCGTCGCACCCGGGTGCGGGCCTGGTGCACTGCATCCTCGCCGTCCGCTTCGATCGCGACCAGCTGCTCGGCCAGCTCCGCCGAGACTCCCACGAGCGCGTACATGAGCACACGGTAATCCGCCGACTACGCTGATGGATATGGCTGATCGCACCCCCTGGTCTCTGTCGGGCGCCCTCCGCGGGCTGTTCGCCAAGAAGACCATCGACGACGACACGTGGGACGACCTCGAGACGGCTCTCATCACCGCCGACTTCGGTCCGGACGTCACAGAAGCGGTCGTCGACGACCTGCGCGCCAAGGTCGAGCGCTACCACACCACGGATCCGGCCGACCTGCAGCGGATGCTGCGCGAGACGCTCGAGGAGCGGCTCTCCAAGCTCGACACGACCCTCAAACTGAGCGATCGCCCGGCGATCGTCCTCGTGGTGGGAGTGAACGGCGTGGGCAAGACCACCACGATCGGCAAGTTCGCGAAGTTCCTGCGCACGTACGACCGCTCGGTCGTCGTGGGTGCGGCCGACACGTTCCGCGCCGCGGCGGTGGAGCAGCTCGCGACCTGGGCCGAGCGGGCGGGCGCCGAGATCGTGCGGCCTCAGCAGCCGGGACAGGATCCGGCGTCGGTCGCGTTCCAGACCGTCGAGAAGGCCAAGCGCGACGGGACCGAGATCGTGATCATCGACACGGCCGGCCGGCTGCAGACCAAGGGCGGTCTGATGGATGAGCTGTCCAAGATCAAGCGCGTGGTCGAGAAGCAGTCCCCGATCGCCGAGGTGCTGCTGGTCCTCGACGCCACCACCGGGCAGAACGGCCTGGCGCAGGCGGAGGCGTTCCTCGAGCACGCCGGCGTGACCGGGCTCGTGCTGACGAAGCTCGACGGCTCGGCGAAGGGCGGTTTCGTGCTCGCCGTGCAGGAGCGCACGGGCATCCCGATCAAGCTCGTCGGGCAGGGTGAGGGGATCAACGACCTGACCGGATTCACGCCGCACGTCTTCGCCCAGCAGCTGGTGGGATAGGGTCACGCCATGGCGATCGAGCACGACTTCTTCGGCATCATCGACGAGACGGCCAGCGGCGGACTGGCCTGGGACGACACGGTGGAGCTGGGAGACCAGGCCATCGACGTCGAACTCCTCGCCGACGATGAGAGCCGCGTCCCCGAGTTCGCCCTGGATTCGGCGGCGGCGCTCATCCAGGCCCTCGAAGGCTTCGACGCCCGGGCACGGGATGCGCTGGTCGCCGAGCTCAGTTCGCGCCAGTCGGCGACCTCGAGCTACATCGACGAGCACGTCGAGAAGCTCGGCGACAGCCTCGTCGACCTCCTCGTTCACAACTCGGGCGACATCGCCATCGACGTCCTCCGGTCGCTGCAGCTGCTCACCGTCGTCCTCCAGGTCGACCACGCCGACGAGGACGAGGTGTTCGCCACCTTCGACTACTCGATCGCACCCGACGAATCGGATGCGCTGCTGACGGTCTCGTTCGATGTGCGCGGCGACGTCGTCGCGGTCGAGACATCGGGCGAGTGAACGACGTTCACGGCGTCTAGCCGATATCGCCCGGTAGAATCACTGGATCATGGCTACTTTCGGTTCCCTCTCCGACCGTCTTGCGGACACCTTCAAGAACCTGCGCACCAAGGGAAAGCTGTCGCCGGCGGACGTCGACGGCACGGTGCGCGAGATCCGTCGCGCGCTGCTCGACGCGGATGTCGCGCTCGAGGTGGTCAAGGACTTCACCGGCAAGGTGCGTGAGCGTGCGCTGAGCGACGAGGTCAACAAGGCGCTGAACCCTGCGCAGCAGATCGTCCAGATCGTCAACGAGGAGCTCGTCGGCATCCTCGGCGGGCAGCAGCGCCGGCTGCAGTTCGCGAAGCGTCCGCCGACCGTCATCATGCTGGCGGGTCTGCAGGGCGCGGGAAAGACGACGCTCGCGGGCAAGCTCGGCAAGTGGCTCGTCAAGGACGGCCACACTCCGCTCCTGGTCGCCGCTGACCTTCAGCGACCCAATGCCGTCACCCAGCTGCAGATCGTGGGGGAGCAGGCCGGTGTGCCGGTATTCGCCCCCGAGCCCGGCAACGGCGTCGGGAACCCGGTGAAGGTCGCCAAGGACGCGCTGAAGTTCGCCGAGACCAAGCAGTACGACACGGTCGTCATCGACACCGCCGGACGCCTCGGCGTCGACGCCGAGCTCATGCGGCAGGCGGCCGACATCCGCAAGGCCACCGATCCGGACGAAGTGCTGTTCGTCATCGACGCGATGATCGGTCAGGACGCGGTCGCGACCGCCAAGGCCTTCCAGGACGGCGTGGACTTCACCGGCGTCGTCCTCTCCAAGCTCGACGGCGATGCGCGCGGTGGCGCCGCGTTGTCCGTCGCATCCATCACGGGCCGGCCCATCATTTTCGCGTCCACCGGTGAGGGGCTGGACGACTTCGAGCCGTTCCACCCCGACCGGATGGCGTCGCGCATCCTCGACCTCGGCGACATCCTCACCCTCATCGAGCAGGCTCAGGAGGCCTTCGACGAAGAGGAGGCGCGCAAGGTCGCCGAGAAGTTCGCGACCGATACCTTCACGCTCGACGACTTCCTCAAGCAGATGCAGCAGCTGCGCAACATGGGGTCGATCAAGAAGATGATGGGGATGCTGCCCGGCGCGGGTCAGATGAAGCAGCAGCTCGACCAGTTCGACGAGCGTGAGATCGTCCGGACCGAGGCCATCATCCAGTCGATGACGAAGGCGGAGCGCACGAATCCGAAGCTCCTCAACGGCTCGCGGCGGCTGCGCATCGCGAAGGGGTCGGGGGCGACGGTCACCGAGGTGAACCAGCTCGTCAACCGCTTCGAGCAGGCCGCGAAGATGATGAAGACGGTTGCGAAGGGCGGCGTGCCGAACGTTCCGGGCATGGGTCCCATCCCGGGTGCCTCCTACGGCGGCCGCAAGCAGCAGAGCAGCAAGAAGAAGGGTTCCCGCTCCGGCAACCCGGCGAAGCGCGCGGCGGAGAATGCGGCGCTGGCCGCCGGCGTCGCGCCGGCCGGTGCGTCGGCGGGCGGCGGAAGCGGCTTCGGTCTCGGCGGCGGCGCAGCGAAGAGCGCCCCGGCGGGTGGGCCGTCCGAAGAGGAGCTGGCCGCACTGCAGAAGTTCCTGGGTCGCTAGCCGGTCGCCGGTCCGTCCGGTCGTCGGCCGGCACGCTCCCGCGAGCTACAGTGCGAGGTTGAGGGGCCGCAGCTTCGAATCGATGGCCTGCGCCACGACCCGCTGGCCGGCCGCGTTCGGGTGGATGCCGTCCGCCTGCACGAGCTCGGGGTGGCCGACGAGCGGGAAGCCGATGTCGAGCCAGGTGCCGTCCACGTCGCGCACCGCGTCCCCGACGATCTCGTCCACGCGCGACATCGTGGCCGGGGGATGGTCGGAGCCCCAGATCCCGGTGATCCCGACGATCGTCGCGCCGCGGAACTTCTCCCGCAGCTCCCGCAGCATCGTGTCGGCGTCCGCGGTCACGGCGGCGGGATCCTCGTCGCGGTCGTTGCGGGTGGCGGCGAGCAGGATGACCTGCGGATGCAGGCGCAGCGCCGCATCCACCTGCTGCCGGTAGGTGGTGCCGTTCCACCCCGCCTTGACGAAGCCCGAGCCGGAGACCGCGAGATCGGTGAGTCGCCAGCCGTGCGCCGCGGCGACCAGGGAGGGCCAGGCCTGCGCCGGCGTGACGCCTTTGCCGAAGGCGATCGAATCGCCGATGGCGACCGCGTTCACCGCACCCGTCGCTCCTGCCCGACCGCCGGCAGCGGGCGCGGCGATCACCGTGGACTGCGCGGCGACCGGGCGTGCGGCCGGCGTCGCGGAGCATCCGGCGAGGGCCAGGAGGGCGACCGTCAGCGCGGCCGGCGCGAGGAGGGGCAACCGGGTGCTGAGCGGGCGCGAGGCGCGTCGGGTGAGGGTGCGCGCGGGAGCGAGGCTAAGCGGTCGGACCTGAGAATACCCCGTGTTCGACTCCCGGGCGTGTCGCGACGGTGGTAGGCGGGCGGCTACGGCCGGACGTGTTGGGCCGCGATTGCGCTCGACACTCTCTGCGCGAGCAGCTTCTGCCCTTCGACCGTCGGATGGACGTGATCGGCGAGGACGAGCTCGGGGTGCCCGGCGAACGGCTGGCCGAGGTCCACCCAGGACCCGCCGACGGCCAGCACGGCGGCCTTCACCGTCTGCGAGATCACGGGCACCTCCGCGGGGGCAGGATCGGAGCCCCACAGGGCGCTGACGCCGATGATGCGGGCGTGGGGCAGGGCGGCGTGCAGCCGATCGAGAGCGGCCGTCGCCGCTGCGCTCAAGGTGGCGGGTGAAGCGAACACGTCGTTCCGCGTCGCCCCGACGATGACCACGTCGGGATGCACGCGGATGACCGCGCTGACCTGATCGTTGAAGATGTGCGTGTTCAGGCCCGGCGCGGTGAAGCCGGCGGCGCTCTCGGCGAAATCGCTGAGGGTCCAGCCGAAATGCTGGGCCACGAGCAGCGGCCAGGCGTCTTCGGCGGGCACTCCGTTGCCGATGGCGATCGAATCGCCGATGGCTGCGGCGATGACGGGCTTCGACGACGCCGTGGGCGCGGATGTCGTCCGCGCATCCGAAGCGGTGGGCGTCGTCGGTGCACCCGAGGTGCAGGCGGCCAGGGACGCCGCGATGAACACGGCGGAGGTGACAGCCGCCGTGAGCCGGGCGAGAGGGGTTCGTCTGCTCACGCGATCAAGGATAGGAGGCGCTGCTCGGCGGATCGTCACAACTCCAGCTTCGCCGCGACGGTCGCAGCGATCGCCTGCTGGCCCGGGAGTGTGGGGTGCTCGCCGTCGTCCTGCACGAGGCCCGCCTGGCCGCGGTACGGCTGTCCCAGGTCGAGCCAGGTGCCGCCGGCCGCGAGGACCGCCTGCTGCAGGGACGTGTTCACGCCCGAGAGCTCGTCATCGCCCGCCGCCCCGCTGAGGGCGTTGTAGCCGACCAACCGCGTGCCGGGGAGTGCGGCGCTGAGTCGCTGAACCGCCTGCTGCATCGCCGCGGCCACCTGAGCCCCGTCGGAGTCGAGATCGTTGTCGGAGGCGCCGATGAAGACGAGCTGGGGCTTCAGTGCGATCGCCCGGTCGACCTGTGCGGAGAAGTTGTCGCCGTCCGGACCGGGGGCGACGAAGCCGGCGCCCGGCTCGCTCAGATTGTCCAGCCTCCACCCGTGGCTGGATGCGAGGAGCGCAGGCCATGCCTCGGCCGGTTCGAGGCCGAGGCCGGATTCGATGGAGTCGCCGATCACGACGACATGTTCGGCGGTCGGCGAGGTGGAGGCCGCAGCGGTCGCAGCGTTGGAGGCGGCGCTGGCGGCCGCGCAGCCGGAGAGGGCGGTGAGCGCCAGCAGAGCGGCCGTCATCACGGTCGCCGCGGCGGCGAGGGGACGTCGAGCGAGCATGCTTCAACGGTACGCCGCCGACCCTATGGATCGTCTCAGCAGCGCTTGTGGTCCCGCCCAGAAGCGATCCTCGCGCCCGACGCACCGCAGGGTCTACGGCCGGCGCGTCAGGCCGTTGCGCAGCTCGTGGGTCAGCGAGCTCACCACCGCCTGCAGGCTGCCGCCGTTCTGCTCCGCCACGGCGAGCTGCCGCTGGTAGCTGGCTCCCGCATCCAGAATCGGTCCCACCGCCGCGAGCTGCTCGACGCATCCCAGCCGCTCGGCCTCGGGCTGCAGGTCGTGGACGAGGTCGCGCAGGGCGTCGGAGACCAGGCGCTCGCTCCCGTTCGGCGCCTCGATGATCTCGGCCTCGAGACCGTATCGTGCCGCGCGCCACTTGTTCTCCCGGACGAACCACGGCGGGAGGGTGACCGGCTCGATGCCCTCGTCCAGCTGTCCCGACATCCGATCGGTGAGGCAGTGGATGAGCGCCGCCACCGCTCCGACCTCGTCGGCTGTGGAGAGCCCGTCGCAGGCACGCATCTCCACCGTGCCCCACCGCGGGGAGGGGCGGATGTCCCAGCGCACCTCCGAGTGGTCCTCGACGACGCCGGTCGTGACGAGGTCCTGCACGTACTCCTCGTAGTCGGCCCACGTCCCGAACTGCCAGGGCAGTCCCGCCGTGGGCAGCTGCTGGAACATCAGGGCGCGGTTGGAGGCGTATCCCGTGCGTGCACCGGCCCAGAACGGGCTCGACGCGCTGAGGGCCTGCAGGTGCGGGTAGTAGGTCAGCAGCCCGTTGACGATCGGCAGCGCCTTGTCGACCGAGTCGATGCCGACGTGCACGTGCACGCCCCAGATCATCATCTGCCGGCCCCACCACTGGGTGCGATCGAGCAGGCGGTCGTAGCGCTCATTCGGCGTCACCTGCTGGTCGAACCAGTGGGCGAAGGGATGCGTCCCCGCGCACATGAGCTCGACGCCCCGCGGGTCCGTAACCTCGCGGACCAGGCCCATCAGCTCCTGCAGATCGGCGACCGCGGCAGGCACCGTGCGGTGGACGCGGCTGACCAGCTCGACCGTGTTCATGAGCAGCTCGTGCGTGATCTGCGGATGCTCCCGGCCGTCGGGCGTGCCGAGCTCGCGGAGGACCTCGTCGGCGACCTGCACCAGGTCGCCGGTGGCGCCGTCCACGAGGGCGATCTCCCACTCGATGCCGACGGTGGAGCGTTCGGAGTCCGAGAATTCGATCAGCATGCGGTCGTCCCGTCCGTCCGATTGTTCAAAGCAGGGCAGTATCTGACAGAATAGCTAGTTGAGTTCGTCGTTCCCGACCCTCTATCCGGTACGACGGACGAACCTTGAGACCTCCTGCCGAGTGTGCCCCCACGCCCGCGGCAGTCAGTTCGACACATCATCCACTCACACAGGAGAATCGTGGCTGTCAAAATCCGTCTGAAGCGCCTGGGCAAGATCCGCGCTCCGTACTACCGCATCGTCGTCGCCGACTCGCGCACCAAGCGCGACGGTCGCGTGATCGAGGAGATCGGTCTGTACCACCCGACCGAGGAGCCCTCGCGCATCGAGGTCGACTCCGACCGTGCGCAGTACTGGCTGAGCGTCGGCGCCCAGCCGACCGAGCAGGTCACCGCGCTGCTGAAGCTCACGGGCGACTGGGGCCGCTTCAAGGGCGACGCGAACGCCGTCAGCACCGTCAAGGTCGCCGAGGGCAAGGCCGAGTTCGTCGCCGACGAGAAGAAGAAGCCGGTCCTCAAGCCCAAGGCTGACAAGACGGCCGCTGCCGCCGCTGCCGCCGCTGTCGTCGAGGCCGAGGTCGAGGCCGAAGAGGCTGCAGAAGCCGAGGTCGTCGCCGAGGCGGAGACCATCGCCGACGCCGCCGCCGACGACGAGAAGGCCTGACGTCTTGCTCGCACCCGCGCTCACGCACCTGGTCAAGGGGATCGTCGATCACCCTGACGACGTCCACGTCGTGGCCAAGAGCTCCCCGCGTGGCGAGGTCCTCGAGATTCGCGTGAATCCCGAGGACCTCGGCCGGGTGATCGGCCGCTCCGGCCGCACGGCGAAAGCCCTGCGCACGCTGGTGGCCGCGCTGGCCGACGGCCGGCGCGTCCGTGTCGACGTCGTCGACGACTGAGGTGGCGGACCACAAACTGCCCCGCAAGGAGGTGGCCCCGCGGCCCGGTCAGACCGAGCTGCGGATCGGCCGCCTCACCAAGGCGCACGGCCTGAAGGGCGCCTTGAAGATCGAGCTGTACACGGACGAGCCGGAGAAGCGGTTCGTCCCGGGTGCGGTGTTCACTCTGCAGGTGCCCACCGCATCCAAGTGGCACGGCAAGACGCTCGAGCTTCGTGAGCTGCGCTGGTACAACGGTCACGCCGTCGGCTTCTTCGAAGGAGTCGACGACCGGAGCGAGGCGGAGACGCTGACGAAGGCGATCCTCTGGGTGAGCCAGGATGTGAAAGAGCTCCCCGCGGAGGAGGACGCCTGGTACGACCACCAGCTGGTCGGCCTGGACGCTCTCCGCGACGGCGTGTCCGTCGGCCGCGTGGCCCGCGTGGATCACCTGCCGGCCCAGGATCTGCTGGCGATCGCGACCGCCCACGGCGAAGTGCTCGTGCCCTTCGTGAAGGCCATCGTGCCGGAGGTCGACCTGGCCGCCGGAACCGTGACACTGACGCCGCCTCCCGGGCTCTTCGAAGAGCTGCCGGACGACGGCGAGCCGGACGACGAGAAGCCGGACGACGAGAAGCCGGACGACGAGGAGCCGGACGGCGAGAAGCCGGACGACGGCGAGCCGGCCGAGAAGCCGGACGACGGCGAGCCGGCCGAGAAGCCGGACGACGAGAACTGAAGTGGGCGACCCCGAGGGGTCGCCCTCTTCGTCATCCGACGATCGCGAGGCCGCGGCCTCGCAGCATGCGGGCGTCCGCGCCGAGCGCGGCGAGCAGCCGTGCGTGCGTGCCGACGATGTGCTCATGGATGAGTTCGGCGGCATCGTCCGCCTGTCTCGCGGCGACGCAGCGGAGGATCTCGCGGTGCTCCTCCCACGGCTCCTCGCTTCGGGCCACGAGCCAGCGCGATCGCGCGAGCCGGGTCATGGCCGAGTCGACCGTGTCCGCGAAGAACGCGTTGCCCGAGAGCGCAGCCAGGCGGACGTGGAACCCGGTCCCGGCGTGCACCGCCTCATCCGTGGGCCGTCCCGGGTCGAAGCCGTCGAGCTGGGCGGCCAGCGCAGCGATGTCTGCGTCTGCGGCACGCGCACAGCTGAGGCGCGCCGCCGCCGTCTCCACCGCATCCCGAAGCTCGCTGAGCTGCGCGATCTCGCCGAGGTCGATGGGGGAGACCTGCCACGCGCGTCCGTCCCGGGAGACCAGGCCTTCCCCCTCCAGCCGCATGAGCGCGGCGCGCAGCGGAGTCCGGGATGCCCCGAGCTCGGTCTCGAGCCCGCGCTCGGTGAGCCGGGAGCCGGGGACGCGGTCGAGGTCGAGGATCTGCGCCCGGAGCCGGGCGTACACGCCGGACGACTCAGGGCCGTGGGCTGCTGAAGGGAGAGCGGACGTCCGCGTCCCACTGGCTGACACCGTCATGATCCTCCCTTGGTATACCGGCTCGGTATACCGCTAGGGTATACCCATGAGCCGTGACCGCCGTCCCCGACCGTGGCTGATGCTGGCCTTCGGTGTCCTCGCGCAGGCCAGTTCCACTGTGTTCGTGTCGACACCCGCCTTCCTCATCCCTCTGCTGCACACCGAACGCGGGCTCAGCCTCGCCCAGGCCGGACTGCTGGCGTCGGCCCCGACGCTCGGGCTGGTCCTCACCCTCATCGCCTGGGGCGCGCTGAGCGACCGGATCGGCGAGCGCTGGGTGATCTCCTGCGGTCTGGCGGTCACCGCCCTCGCGGCGTTCGCCGCCATGTTCGTCGATGACTACATCGCACTCGGTGCATTGTTCCTCGTGGGCGGGATGGCGTCAGCCAGTCCCAACGCGGCGAGCGGGCGCGTCGTCATCGGCTGGTTCCCGAAGGAGCGGAGGGGACTCGCCATGGGCATCCGGCAGATGTCCCAGCCGCTCGGGGTCGCGATCGCCGCGGTCAGCGTCCCCGTGCTCGCCGCCGCGGGAGGGATCGCTGCAGCGCTCGTCGTGCCGGCCGTGCTGTGCGGCGTGTCGGCGATTCTCTGTGCGCTCGGGATCGTGGACCCGCCGCGGCCTCCCCGTGGCGTCGCGGGCGAGGGGCGCGCACATTCCCAGACCGTGTGGCAGCCGTACCGCGAGACCTCGCTGCTGTGGCGCATCCACGGCGTCTCGATGCTGCTCGTGGTTCCCCAGTTCACCGTGTCGACGTTCGGGCTGGTGTGGCTCGTGTCCCAACTGCACTTCTCATCCCTGGCGGCCGGCCTGGTGATCGGCGTGAGCCAGTTCGCCGGTGCCGTCGGCAGGATCGGGGTCGGCGTTCTGAGCGACCGGGTCGGCAGCCGCCTGCGCCCGCTGCGCTGGGTGTCGCTGTCCGCCGCCGGCGTGATGTTGCTGATGGCGGCGGCGTCCGCTCTCGGCTCGGTTGCGGCGGCCGTCATCCTCATCGTCGCGGCGATCGTGACCGTCGCCGACAACGGCCTCGCCTACACCTCCGTGGCCGAGATCGCCGGCCCGTTCTGGTCGGGACGGGCGCTCGGCGCCCAGAACACCGGCCAGTTCCTGGCCGCCTCCGTCGTCGGACCGGCGGTGGGCGCGCTCATCGGCTGGCTCGGGTATCCGATCGCCTTCGCGGTCGTGGCGGTCTGCCCGGCCGTCGCGGCGCCCCTCGTCCCGCGCGACCGCGAACTCGCCGTCGTCCCCGCGTAGCCCGGCGGTCGCATCCCGGGCGCCCTTCTAGACTTCAGGGATGCGCATCGACATCGTCACGATCTTCCCGACCTTCTTCGATGTTCTCGACATCTCGCTGCTCGGGAGGGCGCGCCAGACAGGCCTGATCGAGCTCGGCGTTCACGACCTGCGGGACTTCACCCACGACCGTCACCGGACCGTGGACGACACCCCGTACGGCGGCGGAGCCGGGATGGTCATGAAGCCCGAGCCGTGGGGCGAAGCGCTCGACAGCATCCTCGAGGGCGCCGCGGATCCGGTCGTGATCTTCCCATCGCCTGCCGGCGAAGTCTTCACCCAGGCGATCGCGCGCGAGCTCGCCCAGGAGCAGCACCTGGTGTTCGGCTGCGGCCGGTACGAGGGCATCGACCAGCGGGTCTTCGACGACACGGCGAAGCGTGCGCGGGTGCGTCTGATGAGCATCGGGGATTACGTTCTCAACGGCGGCGAAGTGGCGACGATGGCCATGATCGAAGCCGTCGGCCGGCTCATCCCCGGGGTGGTCGGCAACCCCGAGAGCCTCGTGCAGGAGTCCCACGAGGATGGTCTCCTCGAATACCCGAGCTACACGAAGCCCGCAGTCTGGCGCAGCCACGAGGTGCCGCCGGTGCTGCTCTCCGGCAACCACGGCGCGGTCGACGCCTGGCGCCACGAGCAGCAACTCGCGCGCACGCGCGCCGTCCGTCCCGACCTGCTGTCCTGAACCCCTCCTGGCCGGGGTGCTAGGGAGCGGTGAGGACCAGAGGGCCGTCCGGGGTGATGGCGACGGTGTGCTCCGAGTGGGCGCCGCGTGACCCGTCGGCGCTGCGCAGTGTCCATCCGTCGCGGTCGGTGTAGATCTCGTCGGTGGTCGCAAGGAGCCACGGCTCGATCGCGATGACGAGGCCCGGGCGGAGCGGGTAGCCGCGCCCGGCCCGTCCGTCGTTGGGGATGTGCGGATCGCCGTGCATCGTCCGTCCGACGCCGTGACCTCCGAACTGCGTGTTGATCGAGTAGCCCTCCGCGTGGGCGACGGCGGCGATCGCGGCCGAGATGTCGCCGATCCGGCCGCCGGGCTGCGCCGCCTGGATGCCGGCCGCGAGCGCCCGGCGCGTGGTCTCGATGAGTCGCAGGTCCTCGTCCCGAGGGGTGCCCACCACCAGGCTCACCGCCGAGTCCGCCACCCAGCCGTCGACGCCGGCCGCGAAGTCCAGGGTCAGCAGGTCGCCGTCCTGCAGCCGGTAGTCGTGCGGCAGCCCGTGCAGCACCGCGTCGTTGACGGAGGTGCAGATCACCTTGCCGAACGGACTGGCGCCGAACGACGGGTGGTAGTCGATGTAGCAGGATTCCGCTCCGCGCCGGCGGATCAGGTCGTGCGCCAGCGCATCCAATTCGAGGAGGTTGACGCCGACGTGAGCAGCCGCGGCGGTCTGCGCGAGGACATCCGCCACGAAGCGTCCGGCCGGGCGCATCTGTTCGATCTCGGCGGGCGTCCTCAGCTCGATCACGGGTACTCCATTTCTGTTCCGGATGATGACTCCAGTCTCGCAGGTCGGCATGCGGCAAACCTGCAGCCGGGGCACAGGCGCCGGCGGCTACGCTGATGCCGTGTTCATCCGCAAGGCGTTCTACTGGTGGCTCTTCCCGTCCGCCGTGGTCCTCCCTGTCTGGCTCTTGATCGGCGGGGCCGCTTTCGACCAGGGGAGCGGGTGGTCGTTCCTCGGCCTTCTGCTGCTCTGCCCGTTCCTGTTCGTCGCAGGACTCGTCCTCGGCGGCATCGTGATGGCGCGGCGGAGTGTGCGGCAGAGTCGCGCCGTCTCCTGGTACGACGTCGGCCTGTTCGGCGCCTGGCACCTCGCGATCATCGCTTTCGGCTTCTTCCCGCACGGGGTCACGCCCTGGCTCGCTGTTGCGGGCGTCCTGTTGTTCGTCGCGACCTTCTGGGTGTCGCTGTGGCAGCTGTGGCGCGAGACGCGCAGGCGCGTCCAGGACACGTTCGCCGCTTATGAACGCGCGGCGCAGCAGCGTCCCGTGGGCCGGCCGGCCGGCGGTGCGCGGAGCGGCGCCATCGACGGCGGGGAGTACATCGTCGTCCAAGAGCACCGCGACGGCGACTAGAGCCGAGAACCTACGTCAGACCGCTTTGGCAAACCGGGGCCGGTCATGGCAGAATTGACCCTTGTGCCGCGGCCGCGCTCTGCCACAGGGGAGCCAGCATTCTCGCGACACCGCATACCGAACCCAGACGGCCGTCGCTCCTGAACGGAGCCGGCCCCAGAGTCCGTCCCCGACCCGTGGCGGGTACAGAGAGCGAACAGCCATGCACATCCTCGATCAGGTCGACGCCGCGTCCCTCAAGCAGGACATCCCGGAGTTCCGCGCCGGCGACACCGTCAAGGTGCACGTGAACATCATCGAGGGCACCCGCTCTCGTGTCCAGGTCTTCCAGGGCGTCGTCATCGGCCGCTCGGGCGAAGGCGTCCGCGAGACCTTCACGGTCCGCAAGATCAGCTTCCAGGTGGGTGTCGAGCGCACCTTCCCCGTGCACTCCCCGGTCATCGACAAGATCGAGGTCGTCACCCGCGGCGACGTGCGCCGCGCGAAGCTCTACTACCTCCGCGAGCTCCGCGGCAAGAAGGCGAAGATCAAGGAGAAGCGCGAGCACTGAGCTCCGCTCCCACAGCATCCCGAGCTCCCGGTCCGTATTTCGGACCGGGAGCTCGTTCGTTGCATGAGGGGATGCTGCCGCCGAGCGATTATCCTGGAGTCCTCGGACACGTTCGATGGATGAGGGGAGCGCCGACCGCGATGATGACCCCCGTCTCTCCGACCCTGCGGTTCGAGAAGGCCCTCTACCGCGAGGGCGTGACCTCGATCGTCGCCGTGGACGAGGTCGGCCGCGGAGCTCTCGCCGGACCGGTCGCCGTCGGGATGGTCGTCATCGACACAGCGGTCAAGCGCATCCCTCCGGGACTCCGCGACTCCAAGCTGCTGCCGGAGCCGGTCCGGGAGTCCCTGGAGCCGTTGTGCCGCAAGTGGGCCCTGCACCACGCGGTCGGGCTGGCGAGCTCGGAGGAAGTCGACGCGCTCGGGATCATGCGCTGTCTCGGGCTTGCCGGCGCCCGCGCTCTGGCCCAGCTGGAGGAGCAGGGCGCGTCCGTGCACGACAGCACGCTCATCCTCGACGGCAACTACGACTACCTCAATCCCGTGCTGATGCGGCCGGCGAAGGTGGTGACGCGCATCAAGGCGGACCGCGACTGCGCGTCGGTGGCCGCTGCGTCCGTGATCGCCAAGGTGCACCGCGATCGGATGATGATCGCTCACGATGTCGACTACCCCGGCTACGGCTGGGCGAGCAACAAGGGATACTCCACACCCGAGCACTTCGCCGCCATCGCGGAGCTCGGGCCGAGCGCCCTCCACCGGCTCACCTGGCTGAAGCAGCCGGCCCTGATCGACGTCCTCGAGTAGTGTCCTCATCGCCTCGCTCATCCACAGCTTGGAGGCGGCCGGAACACTCGTCGCGCTTACGGCATAGACTTGACGAACAATGGATGAGGACGAGTTCGACGACTACGACCGCGAGGTCGAGTTGGCTTTGTATCGCGAGTACCGGGACGTCGTCTCGCAATTCAAGTATGTGATCGAGACGGAACGCCGTTTCTATCTGGCGAACGAGGTGGAGTTCGTGCGCCGCGACACCGAGCACGACTTCTACTTCGAGCTGACGATGAACGATGTCTGGGTGTGGGATGTCTACCGCGCCGACCGTTTCGTGAAGTCCGTCCGGGTCCTGACGTTCAAGGACGTCAACATCGAGGAGCTCTCCTCCAAGGAGTTCGAGCTGCCCAAGGAGCTCGCACTCGACGAGTGAGCTGTGCTCGGCGATCTGTGATCTGCTCGGCGAGTTGAGCTGTGCTCGGCGATCTGTGATCTGCTCACAGCCCACCGGCGATCGGTGGTTCTCCACAGATTCGTGACTCCGTGCTTCCCGTTTTCTCCGCTCCTCCAGGCTGGAGGAGGAGGAAAACATGGCACTGAAAGACGAATTGGGCCGGCGCGGCGAGCAGGTTGCTGCCGACTGGCTCCAAGAGCAGGGGTACGCCCTCATCGACCGCAACTGGCGTTGCCCTTCGGGCGAACTCGACCTCGTGCTGCGCGACGGATGCACGATGGTGTTCGCGGAGGTGAAGACGCGGTCATCGCTGGCGTTCGGCCATCCATTCGAGGCCATCACCGCCGAGAAGGCTGCGCGGCTTCGCCGTCTGGCGGCAGCGTGGTGCCATGAGCGCGGGCCGGGGTCGGTGGAGGTGCGCATCGACGCGATCGCGGTGACCGATGCCTGGACGGACCGGCCGGTGGTCGAGCACCTGAAAGGGATCGTCTGATGGCCCTCGCACGTACCTTCGCCATCGCTCTCGACGGGGTCAGAGGCCACGTGGTAGAGGTGGAAGCCGACATCTCGGCCGGGTTGCCGGCCTTCGTGCTGATCGGTCTCCCGGACACGGCGCTCGGCGAATCCCGTAAACGGGTGGGGGCGGCGGCCATGAACGCGGGGTGTTCGCTGACGCAGAAGAAGCTGACGGTCAATCTGTCGCCTGCGGCGCTGCCCAAGCAGGGTTCCAGCTTCGATCTGGCGATCGCCATCGCTGCTCTCTCGGCGGCCGGGGCTGTGCCGGGCGAGTCCGCTGCACGTGCCGTTCACCTGGGTGAACTCGGGTTGGACGGGAGGCTTCGGCCCGTCCCCGGCGTTCTCCCCGCTGTGCTCGCCGCGCGCGAGGCCGGATTCGACCGGGTCGTGGTGCCGGCCGGGAACGCCGAGGAGGCTCGTCTCGTCGACGGGATCGAAGTGCTCGGCGTGACGGGTCTGCGGGCGGCGGCGATCCTCCACGGGGCAAAGCTCGACCCGGTCGACGAGGAGCCGGTGATGCCTGCTCCTGCCGAGCTGCGGCGAGCGGCGGAGCCGGACATGGCCGAGGTGAGCGGAAACGACGAAGCGGTGGAGGCTCTGGTCGCCGCAGCGGCCGGCGGGCACCATCTGTCCATGGTCGGACCGCCCGGCGCGGGCAAGACGATGCTCGCCCGGCGGCTGCCGTCCCTTCTTCCCGACCTCGTCGGGGCCGAGGCGTTGGAGGCGACCTGCATCCGCTCGCTCGCAGGTCTCGGCGTGGGCGCCGAGCTGGTGAGCCGGCCACCCTTCGAGGCGCCGCATCACACGGCCTCGGCAGTGTCGCTGATCGGCGGAGGGAGCGGGCGGATCAAGCCAGGAGCGATCGTCCGGGCGACGCACGGCGTCCTCTTCCTCGACGAGGCGGCGGAATTCCCGCCGTCCGTCCTCGACGCGCTGCGTCAGCCGCTCGAGAACGGAAGCATCACCATCCACCGGGCGAGTGGGGCGGCATCCTTCCCGGCACGGTTCCAGCTCATCCTCGCGTCGAATCCCTGTCCGTGCGGCCACTACGGCTCCATGGATGCGGAATGCACGTGCTCGCCGATCTCCCGAAGGCGCTATCTGGCGAGGATGTCCGGGCCGCTCCTGGACCGGGTCGACATCCGCCTCTCGGTGCACCGGCTCGGCCTGGCCGCCTTGCGGTCAGCCCCCGGGCAACGATCGTCCGGTCGGACCAGCCGCGAGTTGCGGGAACGCGTGGAGGCCGCCCGTGTCCGGGCGGCGGAGAGGTTGAGCGGCACCGAGTGGACGCGCAATGCCGACGTGGCGGGTAGCTGGTTGCGCGCGGGGAAGCGCCGGCTGAGTGGCGCCGCGATCGCGCCGCTCGACCGAGCGCTCGAACGCGGCGGGATCACGATGCGCGGGTACGACCGCACGCTGCGGCTGGCGTGGACGCTCGCGGATCTGGACGCTGCCGCCTCGCCCGATGTCGATCACGTCGGCCGGGCGCTCTTCCTGAGAAGGGGGATCGCCGCATGAACGCGGAGCGCGGCCACCGGGGTGCGACCTCACTGCCCGGACTTTCCGATCGGGAACTCGGCCGTCTGCTGGCACCGGTGAGCTCCAGCGCCGGCCCAGAGCCGGCGAGTGGGCAGAGCGGCGATGTCGTGCTGGAACGCTTCGCACGCGCGGCGCTGACGACCGCAGTCGAACCGGGCGATCTCGACGCGGGTCGGCTCGTGGAGTCGCTCGGTGCCGTCGGCCTGGTGCGCGCCATCGTGGACGGCTACGACGCTGACCGGGTACTGGACCTGGCCGGGAGGGACTCGGAGACGGCGGAGCACGATGTCGCTGATTCCGCTGGAGTCACCGCCGACGCACACAGCGATCGCGGCGCTGCCGCGAGCCGGATCTCCCAGTGTCTTGCGCGATGGCGACCGCGGCTTTCGCTGAGTGAATCCGCCCGGGCCGTGGAGCGGGCGGCCCGGCTCGGCGCACAGCTCCTAGCTCCGGGGGACCGATTCTGGCCGGAAGGTTTGGCCTCCCTCGAGGAGGGAGCACCCGTTGCCCTGTGGATTCGCGGCGATGCAGAGCGGCTGGAGAGCCTGCACAGGTCCATAGCCCTCGTCGGCGCGCGGGCCTCTTCGCAGTACGGTGAGCACGTCGCGATGGAGAGCGCAGCAGGACTTGCCGATCGCGGCTTCGCAGTGGTCTCCGGAGGCGCGTACGGAATCGATGCGGCCGCGCATCGCGCCACGCTCCTCAGCGGAGGACTGACCGTGGCGTTCCTGGCGGGTGGGGTCGATCGCCTCTATCCCGCGGGGAACAGTGAGCTGCTCAAGCGCATCGCGGCGGAAGGAGTGTTGGCGGCGGAGCTTCCACCGGGGAGCACACCGACGCGCTGGCGATTCCTCATGCGCAATCGGCTGATCGCGGCCGCGGCGAACGCGACGATCGTCGTCGAGGCGGGCCGTCGATCGGGATCGCTGAATACCGCCGGCCACGCGTCTCAGCTCGGTCGCCCACTCGGAGCGGTTCCGGGGAGCATCCTCTCGCCGGCATCGGCCGGTTGCCACCGACTGATCCGCGAGTATGCGGCGACGTGCGTGACGACGACCGAGGAGATGGCCGAGCTGGCGGACCCGCTCGGCATCGGGCCCGAACCAGCTCCACCGAACCTCCAGCCGGCGACCTCGAGCGGCGGGGAATCTGACGCCGAACGCAGTGTCGTCACCGCACTGTCCCGCGCGCACGGAGCCAGCGCCGACGAGATCGCGGCTCGGGTCCAGCTGCCCTTCGCCATCGTCGCGGCGGTGCTCGGCAGGCTCGACTTGGCGGGTCGCGCCCGCGAGCGCGCCGGCGGCTGGATCCTGAGCGAAGGGAGCCGAGGGTGACAGGGCGGCATGCGCCCGAGCAGGGCCCCGCCGTCGCCCGCGACGCCGTCAGTCAGGTCTATGCCGCCGCGATCCACCCGAAGCTGCGGGATGGGTCGGCCACCCAACCCGCGGGCGGGCGCAGCCGGGGCGTGGCTATGTCACGGGTTCTGTGAATGCTGCGAAGCCCCCAATTCGGGGGGTTACTCCCCGAGTTTACGCGGAGTTCACATAGCTCGTGTTGACGGTGTACCCAGGTGTCTGCCATAAAGGGGGTTATCGCATCCGGATGGTTCGGTGCACGGGCGTATGGGGGACGAGGGATGCGGGATCCGGATGGGGACGCGCGACGCGTGACCGGTCACAAGGCGTGGCTGGCTGTGTTGATCGGTGCTCTGGTGTGCGGGGGTGCGGCGGTCCTGGTGGTCGCCGGCGTGTTCGGGGGGTTGGGGTCGGCTCGGCCGTTGCCGAGGGGGGAGCTGGTGGTCGCGACGTTGCCGGCGAAGCCGGCGGCGTTGGACCGTGCGGGGGTCGTCAAGGAGCTGGCGGCAGAGCGCTCGTCGGTGAAGGCGCCGGCGTTGACGGATTCGGCGTGTCTGGATGCGGTGGCGAAGCGTTATGCGACCGCCGTGGCGGGCATCCCTCAGGGCGGGCCGGTGCCGCAGCCGACCGTCGGCCCTACTGCGTGCGGGGGAGCGGTGCAGGTCGGGTGGGTCCGCGGGGTCGACCCGTCGGGGGTGATCCAGTCGCGGAGCGTGTTCACGCGTGACGCGGCGGGGGTGTCGCCGTTGGCGGACGCGGCGGCGAAGCGTGTCGGTGTCGCGCTGGTCGCGGCTCCTGGTTCGCACGGCTCGGTCTCCGGGTACGTGCTGGCGTGGGCGGTGTCCAGGTGACCGGGCGTCGTGGTGGGTTCTGGTCTGTGTCTTCTGTGGTTTTCGGAAAGGGTCTGATGCGCGCTTCCACCATGTTCCTGGCGGGCCGGCGGTTGCGGGCCGCGGTCGCGGTCGCCGCGACAGCGCTGGTGACGGCGTCGTTGCTGGTGGCGACGCCGGCGCAGGCGGCTGCGCCGGCCGGGTTGGTGGTGCTGGATCCGGATGACAACTATTCGCATGCGGTGTGGGGTGGGCAG
>NZ_FOTM01000016.1 GCF_900114565.1 Leifsonia sp. CL147 | reverse complement strand
CGGCACCGTGAGCCCCGCACAATGGCCTACTTCGAACGGCGCCGCGCGGAGCAACTCACCGACCGCGACATCATGCGTTGCCTGAAACGACACGTCGCGAACGAGGTTTATGCCGCCCTGCTCAACCCCGCCACCGACAACCCGGTCGGACGCGAACTCCGGGCACGCCGACAGGCGATCGGCACACCGATCAGTGTCCTCGCCGCAACGCTCGGCGTCCCCTACCAGCGGCTACGACGACTCGAGATCGGCACCCGCGCCGACCCCGAACTCGAACAACGCGCGAACCTCGCGCTCGCTCAACTCGAAACACCGCAGGCCGCTTGACAGCAATAGGAGCATCCACAACGGGCCGGAAAGGGAGGCGTGGACCCGGAGACCGGGGCGGGGTGAGGGTGGAGAGAGCGACAGTGGGCTCATCAGGGAGGCTGGGATGACTGAGAAGAAGATCGTGATGCCGAGCGACGTCAGTCCGGAGATCGGCTGGTTCGACCGCTTCGCGGACAAGGCGTCGAAGGTCGCGAGCCGGGCCTGGTTCTTCGCGTTCTGCGTCCTCCTGGTGGTGATCTGGGCGCCCTCGTACTTCGTGCTGAGGAGCGTGGACACGTGGCAGCTGATCATCAATACAGCGACGACGATCATCACGTTCCTTCTCGTGGCGCTGCTGCAGAACAGCCAGGAGCGCGCCGATCAGGCCATCCAGCAGAAGCTGAACGCGATCGCCGACTCGCTCTCCGACCTCATGGAGAGCCAGAACCTGCCCGAGGACGCACGCGAGCTGCGGCAGGCGGTGGGACTGGAGAACTTCGAATCCAGCGACGGCCGCTAGGACGCCCCGGCCCACCGCATCCGCCGGCGGCGCAAACCGGATGACATTCATTCATTGCGTAACCGCAACGACGGGTGGACACTATGTGCTGACGGCGCGATGCGGCGCCGACTCCTCCCGGAGGTGTGCAAATGACGGATGACACGATTCCCGTGCTTGTCAGAGGCTCGGGACTGAAACGACGAGGCGGGCTCTGGGGCGAATGCCTCGCAGAGTTCCTCGGGACCTTCGTGCTGATCGCCTTCGGCGACGGCGTGGTCGCCATGGCGGTGGCCGCCCTTCCCGGTTCCGGCCGTACGAGCGGCCCGACCACCTTCTTCCTCGGTTCCGGCGACTGGCTCCTCATCACCTGGGGATGGGCACTGGCCGTCGTGTTCGGCGTCTACGTGGCCGGTGGTGTCAGCGGCGCCCACCTCAACCCCGCGGTCACCCTGGCTTTCGCCGTCCGCCGTGGTTTCGCCTGGGTGAAGGTGCTGCCGTACATGCTGTCCCAGCTGCTCGGGGCGTTCGTCGGTGCCGCACTCGTTCTCGGCGTGTACGTGGCCGCGATCAACACGTTCGATGCGGCGAGCAAGGGCCCCAAGACCAACGGGCACACCCTCGCGTCCTTCTCGATCTTCGCGACCTTCCCGGCGCCCTACTTCAAGGGCAACATGTGGGGTCCGCTGTTCGACCAGATCGTCGGCACGATGTTCCTCGTGATGCTGATCGTCGCGGTCATCGACCTCCGCAACACAGCGGTCAAGGCGAACCTCGGGCCGCTGATCGTCGGCTTCGCCGTCGCCGCCATCGGAATGTCCTACGGCGCGAACGCGGGCTACGCCATCAATCCGGCGCGTGACCTCGGCCCGCGGCTGCTGGCCTGGCTCGGTGGATGGGGCGACCTCGCGGTGCCGGGGAACGGGCCCTGGTTCAGCTGGTACCTCTGGGTGCCGATCCTGGGTCCACTCATCGGCGGCGTGATCGGCGTGCTCCTCTACGACCTGTTCATCGGTGATGTGCTCCACGCCCGCCTGCTGCGCACCGGTCCGGCCGCTCCCGCGATGCCGGAGGCACCGCCGCGGCCTCCGGGGCCCGACACCACCGAGCCGCGCCTGCGACGCCGGACCTGAGCCGCCGGCCCGCACCGCCGGGAGCGCACGCTCCTGATCGATGACGACGGTCTACACGATCGGGCACTCGACACGCAGCTTCGACGAGGTGCTCGGGATGCTGCGCGCGAACGGCGTGACGGCGCTGGCCGACATCCGGCACTTCCCGTCGTCGCGCCGGCTCCCGCAGTGGAACCGGGAGGCGATCGCCGCCGCCCTGCCGTCCGATATCGAGTACCGCTGGCTCCCGAGACTCGGCGGACGGCGCCACACCCCTGCGGGCGTCGCCAGCCCCAACGACTACTGGCAGGTGGCCGCCTTCCGGGCGTACGCGGACTACCTGGCGACCGATGAGTTCGCCGAGGGACTTGCGGAGCTGATCGCGCTGGCGGAGGTGCGCCGGCCGGCGATCATGTGCAGAGAGGCCGTCCCGTGGCGGTGCCACCGCCGCCTCGTCACCGATGCGCTGCTCACCGCGGGCGTCGAGGTCTTCGACATCCTGTCGCCCGCCTCCGTACGTCCGGCCGTGCTCAACCCGCGCGCACGCGTGCTCGACGGGCACCTCGTGTACCCGGCCGCGGGGTAGCGAATCACTGCGCTGCGGCGAGCTTCTCGATACCGCCTCGACCGCGCCGGCGGCATCGGCGCCTTCCCGGGGCTGGTCGCTGGTAGAGGGTCGGTGTAACGGTTACCAGGAGGCGTTTGATACATTAGGGTATTGATGACATGATTCCTGTCATGGATCGAGAGGTCGTTGTTTCGATGGAAGTGAGTATCAGCCCGACCGCAGTGCTGCAGGGAGCCGCGCCGCTGTCTGCCGTGCGAGGGTCGCTGCCCAGTGGTTCGTTGCCGCCGGTATCGGGAGTTGGAGACCAGTCGGTGGATGCTGCGCTGATCGACCTCGAGGATTGGTGGACGACGATGAGCACTGGGGTCGCGGAGGATATCGCTGCCCTGCATCAGTTGGTCGCGGCAGCGGCGAGTGCCCACGTGGCAAGGGATCGTCAGGCTGCCGCGGATATCCAGAACAATGGCGACCGCATGGCCTCCTTCCGGGTGAGCTAGGGCTGCGTCATGGACGATTTCACAGAAGAAGATCCGGGTTTCGGCGAGCCGGGGGCGTTGGATGGGTTGACCGGGCGCCTGAGGCAGGACCAGTACAGGCTGGAGGAAGCCCACAACGCCGTGCGGAAATCAGCCGAAGCCGTCCGCGAGCACTGGCACGGCAAGACCGGAGAGGCGGCAGCTGCGGCCCATGATGCGCTGATGACCAGCATCATCAGCAAGCACGCGGCGCTCGACCGTGCGTGGCTGGCCTTCCAGACGTACCGGGACGAACACGAGGACGTGAAAGATCAAGCGCGTGCCTGGGTCAACCAGCTAGCCGAGGCACGCCAGACGATCGGTTCAGCGGCCGCCATGGTCAAGGGGCCACGGACGGCGCCGGGCATGGACGAGGTGATCGCAATGGCGACTCGGACCAAGATCGCGGCCCTTCTGGAGGAGCAAGAGGCTCTAGAACGACTCGCAACCCTCTATGAAGAGCGGGCCGCGGCGGGGGCAAGGCTCCGGTCGGCGATCACGGATATCACCGACGAGCAGTACGGCTCTGGAATCACCGCACGTGCCGTCGACAATCCAAGCGACGGATTCAGAGCAGCCACGGTTGTGTCCGTCGCTTCGGTCAAATCCAGCAACGGCAACTTCGGCTACCCCTTCGGGTACGACCACGAATACAACCTTGGGCCTGCTCTGAAGGGAAAGACACCTGAGCAGATCTTTGCCTACATAAAGTCCCATTTCGGCGAGGTCTTTCCGCCCGCATACCGATTGGACGAATCATTGCGCAGCCTCACGCTCACTCATGTTGGTCAGGTAATTCACACCGAGCTTCGTGGGCTCGACTTAGACATGGTCGCGGGGGACATCAAAGTGGCAAAACTCACATCGACTAGTTACACGATTGAGTCCCTTCCCGGCCACCCTGAGTACCCGGGAACCGTCCAGTTCTCTATCCGTAGGGGCGCGAACGGAGACAACTACCTTGACGTGAAGGCGGGATACAAACAGCCAACACTTGCAATTGACAATGAGCTCTACGCCGCCTTTACGGCGGGGTTGTGGAACGACTACCCGACGAACATCAGGTTGGGCATGAACGGTTTCCAAGAGCCTCAAAGTCCGTTCGACTCTGATTACGTTGCACCGAATCCGTTTGACCCGTCGGCGCGATGATCGGCTCTGCTCCCGTTGCTGGGGCAGTGAGACATGGACCGTGGGTTGTTGTTCTGGCCGTCCTGCTTGTCTTCCAGGTCACGCTGTGGACTGACGCCATTGCCAGCGGGCAGTGGGGGTACTTCCCGATCGCGGTGAACCTTCTTCTGACCCTTGGTGCCCTCTCTGGCGCAGTTCTCAGTGGACTGGCGTATCTTGCGAACCTTCTGGGCACACGCTCTGGCGCGCAGCGTTCTCGGCGGTTCTCGGTGTGGGTCGCAATTCTCGGCACAGGTCTTTTCGTAACCGCGTGGGCCTCATTCCGCTCCGGCTTCGAATCCTGGGGTACTTGGCGAATGTTTCCCGCACTCCTCCTCGGTTCCGTGATTCCTTTCCTTTCATTGCTTTTCTGGCCACCCGGGCTGCCCAAGCGATCGCCGACTGCGATCAACACTTCGCGGCGACCCTGGTTCGTTGTCGGCGCTATTGCGATCGTCTTCCAGATCCACACGGGAATGTATGTCGTGGCAAACGAGGGGTGGACGTTGAATGTCTTGCCCGGATTGATCTTCATGACCCCGACGACTTTGGTCGCCAGCACGTTCTACGGGCTTGTGTTCGGCTGGGCGGCCCTCACTGTCAACCACCTAGCGTGGACCCGCACGGCGCTACCTCGTCTCTGGGTTCGAGTCGCAGTGGCGGTGGTTCTTGCGTTGCTCTTCGATGCGGCCTCGCTCTGGATCTTCGCGGCCTTTCCATTCGGGCGTCCCGCGTTCGTCGTACCTGACCTGCTGGTCGGCTTCTTGCTTCCGATGATGGCGCTGCTTGTCTGGCCTCCGGGGCTTCCGCGCCGACGCGTCCTCGCCGGACGTGCAGTGTGATTGCAAGTCGAGGAGACGTTGGCCAGGGTCGTCTTATTGGCGACATTGCTCGCGTTCCAGTTCCCGTATTGGACGTTGGCTCTGGCCCATGCGCTGTGGGGGCATTTTCTCGTCTACATGGTGTTCAGCCTGGTCCTGGGCGCACTCTGCGGTCTCGCCCTGGGCGGTCTGGCCTACCTCTGCAACCGCCTAGGAAGGCCCCAGGGAGAACTCACTCCGATCTCTTTGTTGTGCAGCTGTAACCGCAGCCGCGGAAACCGCGCACAACAAGCCGGCCTCGGCACCACCTCGCGCACCTGGTCGTAGAAACAGCACAGCCCCTCAGACAAGGTGTCCAAGGGCTGTGATGAGCCTCGCCTAGCTACTCAGGACTCAGTTCGCTCACCTTGCTTGCCGTTCACCCTTTCCAGCCGACGTAGAAAGAGCCACAGCGGAACAAGTACGACCAGCGTGCAGAGATAGAGACCTAACGCGGGCAGGTTTGCGGGGTTCGTGATTCCTCCCGGCAAAACTCCTATGAGCAGGCCCAGGACGAAGGTCCAGGCCGGAGCTACGGAACATGCCCAACGATTTGCTTTCATCTCACGCCCTCATGCAGACCTATACCTCCGCCGAGTCCACCGAGGCGAAGCCTGTCAGGCTCGCTCCGATGACGCAGGCCCCTGCCAGCGCTGCGGCTAACATCAGTACACGAGACTTCTTCATTGGGTACTTCCTTTCGTTCAACGACGAACGAAGTGGACAGATGCCCGTCACCCGGTAGGCCGGAACGGTCGTAGTCCACACTGACGGTCGTGCTCCACAAGGGCGGTATGCCCTCTTGCCTACTCAGACGCAACAAGTCCCAGTTCGTGACGCGGAGTCGTGGACTTTTCGGACGCGTTCGATGCTGTGCATGCTCAGCGGGGACTCGCCGCCGGAAGGGGAGTCCACATCGCGAAGCGAGCGTCCGCAGATCAGACGAATACCGAGCACAGTGTCGAGGTAGCCCGGGGGCTGCCTCGTCTACGGATTCGAGTCACCGCGGCGACGGTTCACGAACAGCGCAGCCGGTAGCGTTTCCCTGCGCTGCACGGCCGTCTGGCGCAGTTTTCCGCCGGAATGGACAAGAAAACGCTTGCGATCCCCGGATAGGCTCGTCTCATCCGCTCACTTTGCTGCATACAGCAGCCGGCCAACGACGGGAGGTTCGTCATGTCTCAATTCGTCCAGCAGTTCCGTGCAGATGCGATTGTCGGGGAGCCCGAGGTCGTCGAGGACGGCCGCTCCGTCCGCGAGGTCGCGACCGACCCCGCCTGGCTGCGTCTCAAGGAGGCGGCCATCGCCCTGCAGGGACTTCAAGCGAAGGATGGTTCGGTCGGGCAGGAATCCGATCGTCCGGCAGCCGCCGAGCACGCCCGCGTCATCGTCGACTCGATCGCCGCACTCGCACCGGCGTTCCCGCACGACGCGTCCTACCTCGCAGCGCTCCAGCGCGACTTCGGGCGCTGGGCGGAGGAGGGCTTCGGCATCCCCGACTTCCTCGACGCGCTGAACGAGTTCCAGCCGCAGCGGCACCGCGTGGATGGGCTCGGCCACCTGGTCGTGTTCCCCATGTACACCCAGAACGGCAGCCCCGACCGGTACGTCGAGGCGCTGCTGGTCGAGGTGATCTGGCCGGAGTTCGTCGCCGAGCTGGAGGCCGGCGACTACGGCAACAAGCTGTTCGTCGCCCTGCGGTTCGTCGACTTCACGCCCGGTTACGACACCAACTCCGCGGTGCTCTTCCCGGAGACCGTCGCGATGCGCGAGATCCCGAGATTCACCTGGGGCGCGATCTTCCAGGACCGGGAGGCCGCCCGCTACCGCCGCGTGGTCCGGGCCGCCGCCGAGATCACCAAGCTGGAGCTGCCGGCGGACGCTGCCGCGATGCTGGACGACCAGCACCTCACGGAGGAGACCTTCGTGATGTGGGACATCATCCACGACCGCAGCCACATGCGCGGCGACCTGCCGTTCGACCCGTTCATGATCAAGCAGCGGATGCCGTTCTTCCTGTACTCGCTGGAGGAGCTTCGCTGCGATCTGACGGCGTTCCGCGAATCGGTGAAGCTGGAGCGCGAGCTCAGCGCGCTGCCCGAGGCCGAGCTCTCGGAGGCGCAGCGCGCCATCCGCGACCACGCGCACCTGGTGCAGTACGCCGTGATCTTCGACCGGATCTTCCGGTTCGCGATCACGGGCACCCGCGTGCGCAACTACGACGGGCTGGGCGGCCAGCTGCTGTTCGCGTGGATGCACCAGCACGGCGTCCTGCACTGGACGGATACCCGGCTCACCATCGACTGGGAGGACGTCCCGGAGGTCGTCATCGCCCTCAGCGACCGGATCAACGAGCTGTACTGGCGTTCGATCGACCGCCCCAAGGTGGCGCACTGGCTCGCCGCGTACGAGATGCTGACGCAGACTCTGACCCCGCATCCCGCATCCGTCTGGGCGCGCGGGCTGTCCGACGAGGTGCTCACCGGCGCGCCGAAGGGCTACACGGACCAGGTGCTGGACGACGAGTTCCCTCTCTCGATGTTCTACGAGGCGCTGAACAAGAAGATGGCCGGCGTCATCGAGTCCACCGCGGGGATCACCGGGGCGACCGATACAGCGGCCGGCGCGCCCGGGGAAGAGGCATGACCGACGCTCGCGTGCCGGACTCGGTGCCGGACTCGGAGCCGGGTGTCGCCGGCCGTCTCGTGCTCATCGCCGGCGCGACCAGTGCATCCGGCGAGGCGGTGGCCCGCGCGCTGGTCGCGGCGGCCGCCCGGGTGCTGGCGGTCGGCACCCGGCAGGAGGCTCTGGATGCGCTGCGCGCGTCCGTCCCGGGCGTCGAGACCCGCGCGTGCGACCTCTCGGACCCGGATGCGGTGGTCGAGCTGGCCATGCGCATCCACCTGGAGTCCGGGCACCTGGACGGCCTCATCCACCTCGTCGGCGGCTGGCGCGGCGGGGGCGGCATCGCGGGGCAGAGCGACGACGACTGGGAGTTCCTCGAGCGCGGCTTCCGCACCCTCCGCAACACGACGCGCGTCTTCTACGACGACCTCGTCGCGTCCCCCGCCGGCCGGCTGGCGATCGTCTCGTCGACAGCCGTCGAGAAGCCGTACCCGGGCGGCGCCAACTATGCGGCGGCGAAGGCCGCGGCCGACGCGTGGGTGCGGGCTATCGCCCAGGGTCTCGCCAAGGAGGCGCCGCACGGCGCGGCCACCGTGTTCGTCGTCCAGACGCTCCAGGGCCTGGAGGCGCAACTCGGCCGGGAGGTCGTCGCGCTCTGGGACGCCGAGGCCCTTGCGGTCAACGGCCGACGTGTCCCCCTCGATCCTGCGAGGATGGACGGGTGACGCTCCGACTCCACGACCTCACCCTGCGCGGCTTCGCCTCGGACAACTACGCGGGTGTGCATCCCGAGATCCTCGACGCCATCGCTGCCGCCAACAGCGGCCACCAGATCGCCTACGGCGAGGACGTCTACACGGCGCGTCTGCACGAGGTCTTCGCCGAGCACTTCGGCGAGGGCGTCGAGGTCTACCCGGTCTTCAACGGGACCGGCGCCAACGTCGTGGGTCTGCAGTCCATGCTCCCCCGCTGGGGGGCCGTGATCTGCGCGAAGACGGCACACATCAACACCGACGAGGCCGGGGCGCCGGAGAAGGTCGCCGGCATCAAGCTGCTGACCGTCGAGACGCCCGACGGCAAGCTGACCCCCGAGCTCATCGACCGCGAGGCGTGGGGCTGGGGCGACGAGCACCGGGCGCAGCCCCTGGTGGTCTCGATCACCCAGACCACCGAGCTGGGCACGGCCTACACCGTCGAGGAGATCCGCGCGATCGCCGACCACGCGCACGCACACGGCATGAAGCTGCACCTGGACGGCTCCCGCATCGCCAACGCTGCCGCCACTCTCGGCGTGCCCCTGCGGGCGTTCACGACGGACGCCGGAGTGGATGTGCTCAGCTTCGGCGGCACGAAGAACGGGATGCTGTACGGCGAAGCCGTCGTCGTCCTCAACCCGAAGGCCTCCGAGGGGCTCGTCTACCTGCGCAAGCTGAACATGCAGCTCGCCTCCAAGATGCGCTTCATCTCGGCCCAGCTGATCGCTCTGCTCACCGACGACCTCTACCTCCGCTCGGCGGCGCACGCGAACGCGATGGCGACGCGCCTGCGGACGGCGCTCGAGGCGGGCATCGCCGACGGCAGCATCCAGGGCGTCGGGTTCACTCAGGAGACGCAGGCCAACGGAGTCTTCGCGACGCTTCCCAGCGGCGTCGCGGACCGGCTGCGCGAGCACTTCCGCTTCTACGACTGGGATGCGGCGAACAACGAAGTGCGATGGATGTGCGCATTCGACACCACGGAAGCGGACATCGACGCCTTCGTCGCCGCGCTCATCCAGGAATTGCAAGCCGTCTAGTACGTTTGCCCCTCAGATTGGGGCAGCCGGGGTACAAAAATGTCCTCCATTTAGCCCACACGAACGGCCGACTTCGTGTAGTCTCAAAGAGCGCCGGGGGAACCCGAATATCCGCCGACGTAACCCCGAACGTATGCCGGGCCGTGGAAGAAACCCTAGTCTCCCACAGCCCGGCATCGTGGTTTAACCGGCGACTCCCCTGGTGGCGCGGCGCCGCGTCATCCCTTGACCCCGCTGGAGGCCACGCTCTCCACGATCTGCTTCTGAGCGAAGAAGAACAGGATGAGCACGGGCACCGAGGCGATCACTGCGCCCGCCATCACGATGGCGTAATGCGTGGAGTAAGCGCCCTGAAGCTGGGAGAGCCCGGGCTGCAGCGTCAGATTCTCCGGGCTGAGCAGGACATACACCGGCCACAGGAAGTCGTTCCAGTTCGCCAGGAAGCTCAGGACGGCGAGCGTGGCGAGTGCCGGACGGGCGAGCGGCAGGACGATCTGCAGGAAGATGCGGAAGTCGCCCGCGCCGTCGATCCGCGCGGCCTCCTCGATCTCCGCGGGGAGCCCGACGAAGAACTGGCGCAGGAAGAAGACGCCGAACGCGCTCGCGGCCCCCGGGATGGTGATCGCCCAGATGGTGTCCAGCCAGCCCAGGTTCTGCACGATCAGGTAGTTCGGGATCAGGAAGATGACCGGCGGCACCAGCAGTGTTGCGACGATCAACCCGAAGACGATCCGCTTTCCCCGGAACTCGAGGCGCGCGAGGGCGTACGCGGCCAGGGATGCGGTCACCAGGATGATCACGGACTGCAGCGCCGCCGCCGCGAGGCTGTTCAGGAACCAGCGGAGCACCGGCTGCTGGCCGCTCGCGAGCGTCGTGTATGCATCCACCGAGAACGGGTTCGGCACCACCGAGAACGGGTTCCGGATGGCGTCGCCGTCGGTCTTGAACGAGGTCAGCAGAATCCAGAGCAAGGGCAGGATGACGACGAGGGCGAGCACGATGAGCGCGCCATGGAGCATGGTCGCCCGAAGGGTGGCGCGCGGGGTCCGCGTGCGCGGCGGGCGCACCGTCCGGGTCGTCGTGGCCCTTTCGGGGACGCTTGTCGTCATGAGACGCCCTTCTCTGCCCGCTCCCGCTGGAGCCGGAAGTTGACGATGCTGATGATCGCGAGGAACGCGAAGAGCACGTAGCTCATCGCCGACGCGGCTGCCAGGTTGTTCTGCGAGAGGCCCTGATCGGCGATGTACTGGATGGCGGATCGTGTCTGGTTGCCCGGCCCGCCCTTGGTGATGAGGAACGACTGACCGAACATGTTCGCGCTGGCGAGGATCGTGATGGTCACGACGAAGGTCATGACCGGCCGTAGCCCGGGGAGGGTGACGCTGAGGAACTGGCGCCAGGCGCCGGCGCCATCGAGCGCTGCCGCCTCGTAGAGGTCGGCGCTGATGCCCTTGAGTCCGGCGAGGACGATGACGGTGTTGAAGCCCATCGTCCACCACACGGTCACTCCGACGAGGGTGATCCAGGCCCACGGCACGTCGACCGTCCACGGCAGATCGCCGGGAAGGCCGATCAGCCCGAGCAGGTGGTTCACGATGCCGGACTGGGTGTCGAGGAGATACTTCCAGATCACGCCGATCACAGCGACGCCGAGAACGTACGGCGCGAAGAAGACGCCGCGGAAGAAGGACCCCGCGCGGATCTTCCGGTTCAGCAGCACGGCCACCAGCAGGGGGACGATCAGCAGCAGGGGGACGCTTCCGAGCGTGAAGATGCCTGTCGCCGCCATCGACTGCCAGAAGTCACCCGAGGTCGCAGAACCCGGGGTGAAGAGGTCGATGTAGTTCTGGAGGCCGATGAACGACTGCGTCGCGCGGAACGGACTCCAGTTCGTCAGGCTGATCCACAGGCCGAAGACCGCGGGCGCGAGCACGAACAGCGCGAACAGAACGAGGAACGGCGCAAGGAACAGGTACGCGACACCTGTGCGACGGCGGCCCGCCGTCCGACGGCCTGACGAGCGCTCCGTGGAGCGGCGGCCCGGGGAGGGGCGGGGCGGCGCCCCGGTCTCCCGGGGCGCCACGAGGGATGCGGTATCAGCCACCGTACTTCGCCTTGTTCTGCTTGAGCAGGGTGTCGGCCTTCGCTGCCGCGTCGTCCAACGCCTGCTTCGGCGACTTCTTTGCGGTGATGGCCTCGTTCAGCGCGACGGTGATCGTCGCTTCGACAGCGGTGATGCCGGGGGCGATCGGCTCGTAGTGCGCGTAGGGCAGCTCGTCGAGGAACGGCTTCAGCTTCGGGTAGTCCTGGACGAGCTTCGGGTCGTTGCGCACCGAGTTCTTGGCGGGCAGCTCGCCGGTCTGCGGCCAGTCGGCCGAGTTGTCGTTCATCCACTTGACGAAGGTGGCGGCGGCGGCGGTCTTGTTCTTGTCCTGGCCCTTGTTGTCCAGGAACATCCAGTGGGTCGAGCTCGACCAGACGGCCTTCTTGTCGCCGATCTGCGGGACCGCGACCGCCTGCCAGTTCAGCTTGTCGAACGCGGTGTTGGTGGTCTGCCAGACCCCGTTCCAGTTGAAGGCCGTCTTGCCGGCGATCAGGGCGTTGATGTTGCCGTCCTGTGCGACGTCGGCCGGGCTGTAGCCCTTCTTGATGAGGTCGGTCATCCAGGTCAGCGCCTTGACCCCTGCGTCGGAGTTGAAGGTCGCCTTGGTGGCATCCTTGTCGAACAGGTCACCGCCGTACTGCCACAGCAGGCTCTCGAACTCGAACGTGCCGCTGAAGACGTAGCCGTCGACCCATTCGCCGTGTACTCCGGCGGCTTTCAGCTTCTCGAGGGCGGCCAGGTACGCGTCCTTGTCCGCCGGGATGCTCGTCGGATCGACCCCGGCCGACTGCAAGACGTCCGTGTTGACGTACAGGCCGAGCGGAGTGACGCTCCACGGGACGGCGTACTGACCGCCGTTGTACTTCCCGGCGTCGAGCAGCCCGTCGGGGAAGTCGCCGGCCGTGTAGCCGAGCGCTGTGACGATGCTGTCCGCCTTCAGGACCAGGCCCTGCGCCGCGTAGGTGGCGATGTCGTCGCCGTGGCCGACCGCGACATCCGGACCCTTGCCCGCCTTGACCGCGAGCGGCATCTTGCGGGCGATGTCCGCCCATTCCATCGGCACGTCCTTGACGACGATGTTCGTGTGCTCGGCGTTGAACTTCTCTACCAGCTTCGGCACGAGCACGGGTGCCGCGCCGCCGGTCCAGCCGTTCCAGAAGCTGATGGTGACTTTCGGCCCGGTGTAGTCGCCGGAGGAGACTGCCGCCCCTCCGGATCCGGAGTTGCTTCCGCAAGCGGTCAGCGCGAGCCCGAGGCCCGCCGTGACCGCTACGGCGATCGCGCGTGCAGCGAATCGCTTCTTCATGTGATCTCTCCCTCGAGTGTGCCGTCCACGCAGGATTCCGCCGGGCGAAAAACGTGATCGGAGGCTGCTCGGTGCGGGGGCACCGGCACGTTCCGCGAATTTACAGCGCTGGACAACGACCTGTCAACCACGCGCTGCGACGACGGCCGGTCCCTGTAGAGTGACACCGCGGGTGCGGCATCATGACGCGGGAAGGAAGCGCGATGGCGGTCAGGCTTCAGGACGTGGCGGAGCACGCCGGAGTGTCCATGAAGACGGTCTCCAACGTCGTCCGCAACTACGCGCACGTCAGCCCGCAGATGCGGGAGCGGGTGCAGCGCGCGATCGACGAACTGGGCTACCGGCCGAATATCATGGGCCGCCGTCTCGCCACCGGCCGGACGGGCCTCCTCGCCCTGGCCTTCGCAGACGTGACACTCCCGTACTTCGCGGAGCTCGCGCGGGTCGTCGCCGACGAGGCGGAGCGGCGCGGGTACCGGGTGCTGCTCGAGCAGACGGAGGGCACCATCGAGGGCGAACGGGCCGTCGTCTCGGCCGGCGAATCGGGCCTCGTCGACGGGATGATCTTCCAGCCGAGCGTGATGAACTCCGCGGAGCTGGCGCAGTCGCGCACGGACATCCCCCTGGTCGTGCTGGGCGAGAACGCTGCGCCGCTGACGGTCGATCGCATCATGATCGACAACGTGGAGGCCGCGCGGATCGCCACTCAGCACCTCCTCTCGCAGGGTCGGACCCGCATCGCGTTCGCCGGCCACGAGGCCTCCGGCCCGAGCCGGACCTCCCTGCTGCGGATCGCGGGCTATCAGCAGGCACTGGAAGATGCAGGTCACACGGCGGATCCGCAGCTGCTCATCGCGAGCTCAGCCGTCTCGGCCGGCAGCGCGGTCCAGGCCGTCGGCGCGGCCATCGATGCCGGCCTGCGGTTCGACGGCCTCGTCTGCCGCGACGACCTCGCCGCGATCGGTGCGCTGCGCGCGCTGCAGGAGCGCGACTTCCGGGTGCCGGAGGACGTAGCGGTCACGGGATGGGACAACACCCCGATGACGGCGGTGACCTACCCCTCGATCACGTCGATCGCGCCCGACATGCGCGCTCTCGCGACACGCGCCGTCGACATGCTGCTCGACCGCGTCTCTGGCTTCGATGGGATGGGGCGTCACGAGCTCGCGCCCTTCTCGCTGGTCGTCCGGGAGAGCGCACCCACGATGTCCTGAACTTCTGGTTCCCGCTTTACAGCGCTAGACGAATCGGGCAAGCTAGGTGGATGCTCACTTCGGAGAATCCTGTCGACCCGGCCACCGCGCAGGACGGCTGCTATCCGCGGCCCCAGCTGGTCCGCGCCGGCTGGCACGACCTCTCCGGAGAGTGGACCTTCGCGTTCGACGACGACGACCGCGGTGGGCAGGAGCATTGGGAGACCGCCGGCGGGTTGAACGGGACCATTCAGGTGCCGTTCCCTTTCGAGTCGGAAGCCTCCGGCGTGCGCGACACGGGCTTCCATCCCGTCGTCTGGTATCAGCGCGTGGTGCTGCGGGACGAACTCCCTGCCGGTGAGCGTCTCATCCTCCACTTCGGAGCCGTCGATCACTCCTGCGAGGTCTGGGTCGACGGACGCTCGGCCGGGCGACATGAAGGCGGTTCGACCCCGTTCTCGCTCGACATCACCGACCTCGCCGGCGAGGGCGACTTCTCGATCACGGTCCGTGCCGAGGACGACCCGGCGGATGTCGCTCAGCCTCGCGGAAAGCAGGACTGGCGGCGCCATCCGCATTCGATCTGGTATCACCGGACGACGGGAATCTGGCAGCCGGTCTGGCTCGAGGCCGCCGCAGCCGTGCGCCTGGAGCAGCTGCACTGGCTGACGGATGTGCCAGCGGGCGAGGTCACCGCTCAACTGCGGCTGAGCCGGCCCGCCCCGGAGGGAACGACCGTACTCATCGAGGTCTCCCACGGCGATGAGCTCCTGGCCCGGACCGAGACGACCGTTTGGGGGCGCGAGGCGGAGGTGCCCTTCCGCATCCACCGGCAAAGCAACGGGCAGGCCTACGAGGAGCTGCTGTGGTCGCCCGCCCATCCCACTCTGCTGGATGCGACGGTGCGTCTCCGGGTTCCCGGTGCCCCCGGAGACGCGGTGTCGTCCTACTTCGGCCTCCGGTCGACGACGGTCGAGGGCGGGCGCTTCCTGCTGAACGACCGGCCGGTGTACCTCCGGTCGGTGCTCAACCAGGGCTATTGGCCCGGCACGCACTCGGCCGCGCCGAGCACGGACGCTCTCCGTGCAGAGGCGCAGCTCATCCTCGATCTCGGGTTCAACGCGACGCGGCTGCACCAGAAGTACGAGGATCCGCGCTTCCTGTTCTGGGCCGACACGCTGGGCCTCCTGGTCTGGGGGGAGGCGCCTGCCGCGTACGCCTTCACGCCTGAGGCGGTGCGCCGCGGCATTGCGGAGTGGTCCGCCATCCTGGATCGCGACCGGTCGCATCCCTCCATCGTCACCTGGGTTCCGCTCAACGAGAGCTGGGGTGTGCAGCACATCGCGCACGACGAGCGCATGGTCGCCTACGCGAAGGCGCTCGTCCACGTGACCAAGACGCTGGACCCGAGCCGTCCGGTCATCTCGAACGACGGATGGGAGCACGCGGAGTCGGACATCCTGTCGATCCACGATTACGACCACCATGCCGAACGGGTGCGGGAGCGCTACGCGAGCCGTCAGGGGATCCTGGGTTCCGTCTTCACTTCTGCGGGCCGTCGTCTGATCGTCGACGCATCGCAAGGGACGGACGCACCGCTGATGGTCACCGAGTTCGGCGGCGTCTCGTACACCGAGACCGACCAGGGGGACGCGTGGGGATACTCCACCGCCACGAGTTCGGCGGACCTGGTGGAGCGACTCCGCGCGTTGGTCGGCGCCATCCGCTCATCCGGTGCCATCGCCGGCTACTGCTACACCCAGCTGGCCGACACCGGCCAGGAGACCAACGGAGTCCTCTTCGAGGACCGACGACCGAAGGCCCCCCTGGAGGAGTTCCGCGCGATCTTCGGGGCCTGACGCCGCCCAGGACGCACCGCGACGGCCTCCCGCGAGGGGAACGCCGGCCGCCTCGCCGTAGCGAGCAGGTGCCGAGGCAGGCGGAACGGCGTACCGTGCGTGGCATGACCGACACGCGAACCGCCGATGCGACCGCAAGCGACGTGCTCCCCGAGGCCGAGGTCGCCGGGCTGAGCGCGAAGACGCTGGCCCACGTCATCCACTATCGGCGCAAGACGTACGTGGCCAAGCCGTCCGAAGGGTACGCCCTGCTCAAGCGGGTGCGGACGCTGCTCCGTGACGGGACGACGGACCTCGTCCCCCTCGTTCATCGCGATGGTTTCGTCTGGCTGGTGGTCGGCCCGAACATCCCGATCGCGATCGACGAGGTCGAGACCGACGCGGGCCACACCGAGAAGCACACGCTCAAGCGCCTCGAACTGGACTGACTCCCTCCGCCTTTCGCGCTCTCCCCTTCGCCGAAGTGCTCGTTGTTGCGGGCGACACGCCGTCCGGGGGTGCAACAACGAGCACTTCGGCGAGGAGACGAATGGATGCGAATGGATGCGCGGGAGCAGCGGCCGGGAATTCCTCCGCGAATCATGTGTTTACATGGACATAGCCAGGCAATGGAGCCGACCCCATCCCCACCGAGCATCCCCTGGAGGAGCCCATGTCCATCGCCGAGGCCGCCACCCGTACCGCCGACACGTCCGCGCCACTGCTGACCACGCTCGCCGAGCGCTGGAGCCCCCGCGCATTCGACCCTTCGGCCGAGGTGGATGAGACCGTCCTGCGTTCGGCACTCGAGGCGGCGCGCTGGTCGCCGTCGGCCTCGAACACCCAGCCGTGGCGATTCATCGTCGCCCGCCGGGGCACTGCGGAGTTCGACACCATCGTCGCGAACCTCCAGGGCTTCAACCAGGCGTGGGCCGGAGCTGCCGCAGTCCTCATCGTCGCGGCCGCCGAGGTCGTCGACGCAGACGGCCGCGAGCGCCGCTGGGCCACCTACGACCTCGGGCAGGCCGTGGCGCACCTCACCATCCAGGCCCACCACGACGGGCTGTACGCGCACCAGATGGGCGGCTTCGAGCCGGAGGGACTGCGTCAGGCGTTCGACCTCGACGAGCGATTCGAGCCGGTCTCGGTCACCGCGATCGGTGTGCTCGGCGACCCGGAGTCGCTGCCCGATCCGCTGCGCGAGCGCGAGTCGGCGCCGCGCAGCCGTCGTCCGCTGGAGGACATCGTCCGCTACCACGGCTGACGCCGCGGGGGACCCGGTCGTCGCGCGGCCGGCGGCCCGTCGGTAGACCCGCCGGTCGGCCGGCGGGCCGGCGGCCTGCGCACCGGCGAGCACTCGGCCGACCCGCCGCCGCGCCGTCGGTCCGGTACGACCTACGGGCGCACGAGCGTCTTGATGGCGCGCCGCTCATCCATCGCGGCGTACGCCTCGGCGATGTCGGTCAGCGGAAGCTCCAGGTCGAAGACGCGGCCCGGCTCGATCGCGCCGGACCACACATCCGGCAGCAACTCCTCGACGTAGTTGCGCACGGGAGCGACGCCGCCGTTCACCCCGATGTTGCTGCCGAACAGCGGGCGGACCGGAAGCTCGGGTCCGCCGTTCGGGACGCCGACGTAGCCGACCATCCCTCCGGGGCGCGTGGAACGGATCGCCTGGTCCATCGACTCCTTGGTGCCCACCGCTTCGAGCACGCAGTCGGCGCCGATCCCGCCCAGCAGCTCCACGACGGCCGCGACGCCGGCGTCGCCGCGCTCGGCGACGATGTCGGTCGCGCCGAACTCGCGGGCCAGCGCCTGGCGGCTCTCGTGACGCGACATCGCGACGATCCGGGATGCTCCGAGCCGCGCCGAGGCGAGCACTGCGCAGAGGCCGACCGCGCCGTCACCGACGACGACGACCGTGCTCCCGGCCGTGACGCCGGCGGAGACCGCGGCGTGGTGGCCGGTCCCCATCACATCCGACAGCGTCAGCAGGCTCGGGATGAGGTCCGCGCGCGGGTACCCGGGCGTCGCGACCAAGGAACCGTCGGCGTGCGGGACACGGACGTACTCGCCCTGGCCGCCGTCGGCGAAGCCGCCGTTGCGGTCGTCCGCTCCCCACCAGCCGCCGTGCAGGCAGGAGGTGCTGACGCCGTTGCGGCAGTTCACGCACGTCATGTCGCAGTCGTAGAACGGGGCGATCACGAAGTCGCCCGGCTTGATCTTCTGCACGCCCGGGCCGACCTGCTCGACCACGCCGACGAACTCGTGGCCGATGCGGCGCGCCTCCGTCGTGGGAACCACCCCGCGGTAGGGCCACAGGTCGCTGCCGCAGACGCAGGCGGCGACCACCCGGACCACGGCATCGAGGCCGTCGGCGCCGGGACCGGTGTACAGGACGGGAGCAGGGACCTCTTCGAGGCGCACATCGCGTTCCCCGTGGATGACAGCAGCACGCATGCTCAGAAGCCTACGCGTGCGGCGGGTGCGGCCGTCACTCGCGGGCGGCCGACACCGTCAGCTGGTCGTTCTCCCTGTCGAGGTCGACCCGCACCAGATCGCCGTCCCGGACCTCGCCCGCCAGCAGCTCCGTCGCGAGCCGGTCCTCGATCTCACGCTGCATCAGACGGCGCAGCGGCCGCGCGCCGTAGACGGGGTCGTAGCCGCGCTCGGCCAGCCAGGCCCGCGCATCCGGCGTGACGGCCAGCTCCAGACGCCGCTCGGAGAGCCGCAGCATCAGCCGGTCGATGCCCAGTTCGACGATCTCGCCGAGCTCCTCCTGGCTCAGAGCCGAGAACACGACGATGTCGTCGAGGCGGTTCACGAACTCCGGCTTGAAAGCCTGCCGGACCAGCTGCAGCACGGCCTCCTCCCGCTCGGTCGCGTTCAGCGTGGTGTCGACGAGGAACTGGCTGCCGAGGTTCGAGGTGAGGACCAGGATGGTGTTGCGGAAGTCCACGGTGCGGCCCTGGCCGTCGGTGAGCCGGCCGTCGTCCAGCACCTGCAGCAGCACGTCGAAGACCTCGGGATGCGCCTTCTCGACCTCGTCGAGCAGGATCACGGAGTACGGACGGCGGCGCACGGCCTCGGTCAGCTGACCCCCCTGCTCGTAACCGACATACCCGGGAGGCGCTCCGACGAGGCGGGAGACCGAGAACTTCTCCCCGTACTCGCTCATGTCGATCCGGACCATCGCCTTCTCGTCGTCGAAGAGGAACGCGGCGAGCGCCTTCGCGAGCTCGGTCTTGCCGACACCGGTCGGGCCGAGGAACAGGAACGATCCGGTCGGGCGTCCGGGGTCGGAGATTCCGGCGCGGGTGCGGCGCACCGCATCCGCCACCGCTTGCACGGCCTTCTTCTGGCCGATGATCCGCCGGCCCAGCTCGTGCTCCAGGTTCAGCAGCTTCTCGGTCTCGCCCTGGGTGAGGCGGTCGACCGGGATACCGGTCCACGCGGCGACGACGGCCGCGATGTCGTCGGCCGTGACCTGCTCGTTCACCATGCGCGGGTGGTCGTGCTCGGCCGCTTCGGCCTCGGCCAGCTCCCGCTCGATGCCCGGGATGGTCTCGTACTCGATGCGGGACGCCTCCTGGTAGCGGCCGTCGCGCAGCGCGAGGTCGCGGCGGGTCTTGGCCTCCTCCAGTTGCGACCGCAACTCGCCCACGCGGTTCAGCGACGCCTTCTCGGCGCGCCAGCGGGCCTGCAGCTCCTCCAGCTGGTCCTCCTGCTCGTGCAGGCGCTCGCGCAGTTGGCCCAGGCGCTCCTTGCTGGCCTCGTCCTTCTCCTTCTTGAGGGCGAACTCCTCCAGCTTCATCCGCTCGACCTGACGCTGGAGCGTGTCGATCTCGACGGGCGCCGAGTCGATCTCCATCTTCAGGCGCGACGCCGCCTCGTCGATGAGGTCGATCGCCTTGTCGGGCAGCTGGCGGGCGGTGATGTAGCGGTTGGACAGGGAGGCGGCGGCGACCAGCGCCGAGTCCTCGATCGTGACCCCGTGGTGCGCCTCGTAGCGGCCCTTCAGCCCACGGAGGATGGCGACCGTGTCCTCGACCGACGGCTCGCCGACGTACACCTGCTGGAAGCGGCGCTCGAGGGCCGCATCCTTCTCGATGAATTCGCGGTACTCGTTGAGCGTGGTCGCGCCGATCAGGCGCAGCTCGCCGCGGGCGAGCATGGGCTTCAGCATGTTGGACGCCGCGACGGACCCCTCGCCGCCTCCCGCACCCATCAGGATGTGGAGCTCGTCCACGAAGGTGATGATCTGGCCCTCGGCGTCGTTGATCTCTTTGAGGACGGCCTTCAGACGCTCCTCGAACTGGCCGCGGTACATCGCGCCGGCGACGAGCGCGGAGAGGTCGAGGGCGACCAGCTGCTTCCCCTTGAGGGAGTCGGCGACATCCCCCGCGACGATGCGCTGGGCGAGGCCCTCGACGACCGCCGTCTTTCCGACGCCGGGCTCGCCGATGAGCACGGGGTTGTTCTTGGTACGACGCGTCAGTACCTGACTGACGCGGCGGATCTCGGCGTCGCGCCCGATGACCGGGTCGAGCTTGCCGCTCTTGGCGATCTCCGTGAGGTTCACGCCGTACTGTTCGAGAGCGCTCTTGGCCTCCTCCTGCGTGGAGGGCGCACCCTGCATGTTCGCCATCTGGTTCCCTTCCCCATTCTCGTTCTGGGCAAACTTGAGTCTACCAGGCTCAACTTTCGTGCGCGAGGGGATATTCCACCCGGACTCGCCCTCGATCCCCGTGGCCCGTGACGGGTACCCTGGCGCCCATGGTGTATCCGGCCCCGCTCCGCGTCGTGCTGATCGACAGCGCGACCGCCGCGACGCTCGCCCAGGTCCTGCCACTGCTGCTGCTGAGCCTCATGGTCGAACTGCGCCGCGTGGAGCTGCACCGGCGGGGACCCAACGTGAAGCTGACGCGCACGCTGCTCGGGGTCTTCTTCGTCGCGTTCGGCGTGGTGGAGACGGTGTTCGTCCTCTCGATCGACGGTGAGCTCATCCCGTTCTCCTGGAGCGACCTCATCGCGGCGCTGAGCATCTTCGCGCTCCTCGCCCTGCTCTTCATCCTCTCCCTCCTCGAGTCCCCGGCGCGACGTCGGCGCAACGACGACCTCTGAATCCCGCCCCACCGCCCCACCGCCCCACGCCCCTCCGCCCCTCCGCCCCTCCGCCCCACCGTCCCACGCCCCTCCGCCCCTCCGCCGAGTACACAAAGACTGCACGCTCCCGAGGGGGAAAGCGTGCAGTCTTTGTGTACTCGGCGGTGGGGCGCGGGGCGCTGGGTGGGTCAGCGGGCGGCGGGGTCGCGGTCGTCGACGTTGGGCGGGGCGGCGGCGTCGAGCTCCTCGGGCAGTTCGAGCGGACGGCGCGTGTAGTACTCGCGCGCCTTGCGGTAGAAGATCAGGATCGGCACGAGGCCGAGCACGATCAGCCCGAGTCCGAGGCCGTTGACGACGATCGCATCGTTCTGGAAGTTCTGGACGATGCCGATGACGAAGATCACGCCCATGAAGATCGCCCCGACGGCGGGCCACAGCCCGATCAGGATGAAGTTCTTCGCCGAGGCGAACAGCACCCGCCGGTACGCGACCACTACGGCCACGCCGGCGAGCGTGTAGTAGAACGCGATCTGGATGCCGATGGAGAGGATGGCGTTGTTCAGGACTTCGCCGACCGTCTGCCCGAGCAGGTTCGCACCGAGGAACAGCAGCAGCGAGACCCCGACGACGATCAGGGTCGCGAAGGCCGGCGTGCGCCACCGGCGGTGGATGCTGCCGAAGATCTTCGGGATGGTGTTGTCGCGTCCCATCGAGAAGAGGGTGCGGGTGACCTGGATGAGCGTGGTCTCCAGGGTCGCGATGGTCGAGAGCGCGACGGCGATCACCAGGATCTTGCCGCCGATCCCCGGCCAGACCGCGTCGCCGAGCACCGAGAGGAGGTTGGCTCCGCTGGCCTCGATCTTCTTCTCGGGGAGGATGACGAGCGTCGCGATGGTGAAGATCTCGAACAGCAGGAAGACGATGATCACGCCGATGATGCCGGCGGAGCCGGCGCTCCTGTGGCCGTCCTTGGTCTCCTCGTTCAGGTTGGCCGAGACATCCCAGCCCCAGAAGTAGAACGCGGCGATGAGCGCTGCCGAGACGAAGACTCCCGGGCCGGTGAGGTGCTGGAACCCGAGCCAGTCCCAGGAGAAGGACGGTCCGGCGTGCGCGGTGGTCGCCGCTCGCACGATCATGAGCGCCGCGAAGACGATCAGGATGCCGACCTCGATGACCGACATGATCCACTGCGCGCGAGCGGTGACCTGCACGCCGAAAAGCACGCACGCAGCCATCACGAGGAACCAGAGGGCGCCCACGCCGGTGACCAGCAGTGTGTTGTCCGCCTGCTCCGGCGCGAACAGCGATACCGTCATCGAGCCGGCGGGCAGCGCACCCGCGATCATGAAGACCGTCGCGGAGATCACGAGCGCCCATCCGGACAGGAAGCCGAGGATGGGGTGCAGTGCCCGTGCGACCCACGAGTAGGCGGCGCCGGCGTTGACGTCGAGCCGTCCGAGGTAGAGGAACGCCCAGGCGATGCCGAGCATCGGGATGCCGCACCAGAGCAGGGCGGCCGGTGCTCCGAGGGCCGCGACCCCGACGAGCGTCGCCGTGGTGGCTGCGATCGAGTACGCGGGCGCGCTTCCGGCCACGGCCATCACGATGGAGCCGGCCGCGCTGACGCCGTCGGCCTTCAGCGCGTGGCGGTGCTCGTCCGGTTCGGGTCCGCCGCCGCCGTATGAGGCGTCCGGCCGGGAACTGGTCTGCGTCATTGCTCTCCCTCGGTTCACGGGTCGCGGGGTCGGGTGGCGAAGGGCAACGCCGGTGTGCGACAGGGGGACGTTAGCAACATCCGGCCGTGAGGACAAGCGTTTTACGACGGATTCGGTTGTCGAGTTACGGATTGAGGGCTGAAAGCGTTGTGAGAATCATCGTTCGCCGCGGATGCGGTGGAGATTTCTGGATCGGTTGGCGAACATCCCCAGGTCGGGTCCCTTGATCGGATCCGGTCGCGATGCCTAGGGTTTTGCATGCCCGGCGATGAGGACTCCGCCACCCCGCCCGCGGAGGGCGGTCGCGGAGACGCGCGCGCGGCCGGGGGCTGGGCCGGGGGCGGAGACGCGCACGCGGCCGGGCGCGGGGCTGGGCCCGGGCGGATCTCCCGGCGCGCGATGATCGGCGGGCTCGCCGGCGGAGCGGCGGTCCTCGCCGCGGCGGTCGGCGGGGCGGTGCTCCTTCCCCGGTTCCCCGGCTCTCCGAACGGCCCTGCGGCGAGTCCGAAGCCGCACGGCTCGCCTGACGGCCTCCTCGTCGACCGGTTGACGACGCGCCCGGGCTTCACGGTGGCCCATCGCGGCGGGTCGCTCGACTGGCCGGAGATGTCGATGGAGGCCTACCGCAATTCGGTCGCGCTCGGCGTCAACGCGCTCGAGATCTCGCTGGCCCGCACGTCGGACGGCGTCTGGTTCGGTCTCCACGACGACACCCTCGATCGCACCTCGGGGACGTCCGGCTTCCACGCCGCGGAGCACACCTGGAGCGAGGTGCAGCAGCACACGATCACCGCCGCCGAGACCAACGACCCGACGCAGCCGCGGCAGCCCTACCTGCGCTTCGAGGAGCTTGCGGACGCCTACGCCGGCACGCACACGATCTTCGTCGACCCGAAAGCGGTGCCGGCCGAGCACTTCGGGGAGCTGCTGGGCCTCATGGGCCGAGTGAAGCATCCCACCGCCACCTTCGTCGCGAAGGGGTACTGCACAGCGCGCGCCTGGCCCGTGGATGCGCGGGCGCGCGGGTATCGCACGTGGGGCTACTACTACGGCGCCGAGGTCGCGGCGGACGGGACGCTCTTCGCATCCACCCAGGAGCGCTGGAGCTGGCTGGGCCTCGACTACACGGCGGGGGCGGAGCAATGGCGGACCTTCGCCGCGAGCGGCAAGCCCGTGCTGGCGCACGTCGTCCCGTCGCGTGCCGCCGCCACCCGTTCGCGCGGCGAGGGTGCCCTCGGCCTCGTCGTCTCCGGCGTCCGCGAGGTCCTCGCCGCCTGACCCCTCCTCCCACCCTCGACCCCTACCCTCGAGCCCCACCCTCGAGCCCCACCCTCGAGTACACGAAGATTGCACGCTCCCGCGGCGTGTCGCGTCCAATCTTCGTGTACTCGACGGTGGGGCTGGACGGTTCGAGGGTCAGGGGCGCTTGCGGGATGCGGTGACGGTGAACTTCGCGTTGCGCGCGATCTGACGCGTCGGGCCGACGCTGCGCTCGAGAGCGGCGCGGTAGCCGAGGTGCGAGTTCCAGACGGTCCAGAGCTCGCCGCCGGGAGCCAGCACGCGGCCGGCATCGGCGAACAGCCGGAGCGCGGCACCGGTGTGCACGGCGGAGCCGATGTGGAACGGCGGATTGAGCACGATCAGCTCGGCCGAGGCGTCCGGCTGCGAGGCGAGCCCGTCATCCCGGACCACGGTCACCCGGTCGGCCACCCCGTTCGCTGCCGCCGTCGCCGTGGCGGACGCGACGGCCGCGGCGGACTGGTCGGTCGCGACGACCCGCAGCCCCGGCCGCGAAACGGCGAGCGCCGACGCGAGCACCCCCGTCCCGCAGCCGAGGTCGACGGCCGTGTGCGCGCCCGGCACGGCATCGTCCAGGACGCTGAGCAGGAAGCGCGTGCCGATGTCGACCGAGGTGCCGGCGAAGGCCGCTCCGTGGGCGCAGATCCAGAGGCCGGATTCGGGGTCCCGCGAGCGCCGAGGCCAGCGAGGCCCGGGGGTCGCGGCTGCGGGATGCGGCTCCCGCACGGTCAGGACGCGGGCCTTCTGCCGGGCGAGGGAGGCCTCGACCGAGTGGAAGAACCCGCCGAGGACCTCGTTCATCGCGACGGTCATGTGCTTCAGCATCCCGCCGGCGAGGACCACGACCTCGGGATGCGCGTGCTCGGCGATCAGGCCCGAGATCTCGTCGAGCGCGTCGAGGCTGCGCGGGAGGCGCAGGAGAACCGTGCGCGCGCCGCGGACGAGTCCGGCGTCGAGGGCGCGGTGCTCGTACGCACCGGCGAGGTCGAGGGCGGCAGCATTGGCGTCGAGGGCGCGGTGCTCGTACGCACCGGCGAGGTCGAGGGCGGCAGCATTGGCGTCGAGCGCGCGCTCGCCCGTCAGCGCATCCTGGTGGACGCGGATTCCTCGCGCCCCGCGCGCGGCAGCCGCGAGGGTGAGCGCGCCGTAGGCGTCGCCGATGACCACCAGTCCGGGCGCACCCACCGCCTCCGCGGCGAGGTCGGCGAGGAGCCGATCGGCCGCGTCGGAGGCGAAGAGGTTGGGAGCCTCGACGTCCGGCCACCGACGCAGGCGTTCGTACGGAAAGCCGGGGGCTGCGGAGGACACGCCTCCAGTGTCGCAGAGGCTTGGACCCGCAACATCCGGGTCGGGGGCCCGCTCCTGTCCTCGCGGCGTCCGGCCGCGCCCGTGCGGCCAGGTCCTGAGCAGGCCGCCTTACGCTGTGGGTTACCCCAATTCGGGTCAGAAGCCTTTCAGATGCCCGAATTGGGGGCATTGCGGGGGGCGGGCGATAGGTAGACTGACGGGTATGTCCCCACTGTTCTGGCTCGCTGCGGCGCTCGTTGCTGCCGGCGTCTACCCGGCGTTCCGATTCGTGCGCCGGGCAGTGCGGTTCCGGGCGACGGCGACCGTCATCGCGGTGGTCGCCGGACAGCTCATCGGCGTAGGGCTGGTGCTGCTCGGGGTGCTGCTGCTCCCCCGGCCGGACCTCGCCGGGCCCGGCTGGTTCATCGTGGTCCTCGCCGCGACCGTCCTGCCGCTCGCCATCGGGGACGTCATCCAGTCCTCACGGCGCAGGGCCGTACGGATCGGCGTCGCTTCGGCTGCCGCCGTCCTCACCGTCGCCGTGGCCGGAATCGCCGCGGCGCCGGCGTTCGCGGAGGCGACCGTGGCCGGGCACAGCATCCCGGTGACCGGGCAGACGCTCGCGGACGGTTACGAGCTGGCGGTGCACGTCCCGCCGACGGCATCGGGATTCAGCGCTCGCGACGCCCACCTCTTCGTTCCTTCGGGCTGGCTGCGCGACCCGGGCGCAACGCGACCGGTCGTCGAGATGATGATGGGCCAGCCGGGCGACCCGACGCTGGGCGCGACGCTGGACGCGCTGCACAGCCTCGGCGACGACCGGCTCGCCCAGGCGCCCTTCGTGCTCGTCGTGGACCAGCTCGGCGGACAGAGCAAGAACCCGCCCTGCGCCGACACGTCGGCCGGCAAGCTCGACACCTATCTGTCTCAGGATGTGCCCGCCTGGATCGACGCGAACCTCCCGGTGTCGCGGGACCGCGCCGACCACGTGATCGCCGGCTTCTCGCACGGCGGCGAGTGCGCCGCGTACCTGGCGGCAGCGCATCCCGAGAAGTGGGGCGCCCTCATCGATGTCTCGGGGCCGGACAAGCCCGGCGAGCACCTCCCGGTCTTCACCCGCGACACGTTCTTCGGCGGAAGCCAGGTCGCATACGAGAAGACCTGGCCGGCGAACATCCTCGCGTCGCGGGACTACCCGCAGCCGACCGTCGCCGTCTTCGTCGCCGGTGCGGAGGACCCGAAGTTCCGGCCGCAGGTCGAGGCGACCGCGACCGCGGCGGAGCAGGCGGGCTGGGCGGTCACGTACTGGGCGGTGCCCGGCCAGGGGCACAGCGGTCCGACGCTCGTCCGCGGACTGGAGACCGGGTACAACAAGCTGATCGGCAGCTGGCTGACGTCGGGAGCGACCAGCGCGAGCGACCGCTTCCTGTGCGCCGCCGGGCAGACTCCGTCCGCCTGCGGGCTTGTGCAGGCGGCGGCCGTCGCCGGGACGGTCGCCCTGGTCGACCTCATCGCGCTGGCGCTCTTCCTCGTGACCGGCCTCGTGCTGTTCTTCGCACGCCGCGGCATCCTCGTCGCCCGCCACCGAGCCCGTCCCTCCCTCGAGGACTGACCCCGGGGGTCGGGATGCGTCCCCGCGATCCCGCGTAGGAAAGGGAGGCGGATCCCGGCGATACGCCGCGAACCCGCGTCGGAAACGGAGGCGAATCCCGGCGATACGCCGCGAACCCGCGTCGGAAACGGAGGCGAATCCCGGCGATACGCCGCGAACCCGCGTCGGAAAGGGAGGCGGATCCGGGCGATACGCCGCGCTCAGGCGCGAAAGGGAGGCGATTCGGGCGGACTGCGGCCAGATTGCCTCCGTTTCCGCGAGGGCCCGGCGGCGACGGCGGCCAGATCGCCTCCGTTTCCGCGAGCGCCCGGCGGCGGGGGCGGCCACACCGGGGCCGCATCGCCTCCGTTTCCGCAGACACCCCGGCCGCAGACACCGTTTCCGCAGGCCGTGAGGCGGAGGGCCGGCCGCGCTACCTCCGTTTCCGCACTACCCGGCGACGGCCGCGCGGGACGCGGTGAACGCATCCACGCAGCGGCGGATCTCGTCCTCCGTGTGCGCCGCCGACAGTTGCACGCGGATGCGCGCCCGGCCCTTCGGGACCACGGGGTACGAGAACGCGGTCACGTAGACGCCCTGGCGCTGCATCTCGTCGGCCATGCGGGCGGTGAGCGCCGCATCCCCGAACATGACCGGGACGATGGGATGCTCCCCCGGCAGCAGGTCGAATCCCGCCTCCGTCATGAGCCGGCGGAACAGCTCGGCGTTGTGGACCAGCTGCGCCCGCAGCTGGTCGGACTGCTCCAGCAGGTCGAGCGCGGCGAGCGTCCCGGCCACGATGGAGGGCGCCAGGGTGTTCGAGAACAGGTACGGACGCGCCCGCTGGCGCAGGAGGTCGACGATCTCGCGGCGGCTGGAGACGTAGCCCCCGGACGCTCCGCCGAGCGCCTTGCCGAACGTGCCCGTGTAGATGTCCACGCGGTCGGAGACGCCGCACAACTCCGGCGTTCCGCGGCCGTGCTCGCCGATGAACCCCACGGCGTGCGAGTCGTCCACGAACACCAGCGCGCCGAACTCGTCGGCCAGGTCGCAGATCTGGGCCAGCGGCGCGATGTAGCCGTCCATCGAGAAGACGCCGTCGGTCACGATCACGGTGAACCGCGCGCCCGCCTCCCGGGCCGCCTCCAGCTGGGCGCGCAGGTCGGCCAGGTCGCGGTTCCGGTAGCGATACCGCTGCGCCTTCGACAGGCGGATGCCGTCGATGATGGATGCGTGGTTCAGCTCGTCCGAGACGATCGCGTCCTCGGCCCCGAACAGGGTCTCGAAGACGCCGCCGTTGGCGTCGAAGCAGGACGAGAAGAGGATGGTCGCCTCGGTGCCGAGGAAGCGCGAGACCCGGCGTTCCAGCTCCAGATGCTGCTCCTGGGTGCCGCAGATGAAACGCACCGAGGCCATCCCGTAGCCCCAGTCGTCGAGGGCGGTCTTCGCCGCATCCCGGAGCGCGGGGTGGTCGGCGAGCCCCAGGTAGTTGTTGGCGCAGAAGTTGAGCACGTCCTGCCCGTCGGCGGTGATCAGCGCGGACTGCGGCCCGCGGATGCTGCGCTCGCGCTTGGTGAGCCCGGCCTCCTCGATCTCCGTCAGCTGCGTCGCGATGTGGTCGCGGAAGCGTCCGTACATGGCTAGACCTCCGTCCAGTCGAGGATGACCTTGCCTCCGCCCGCGGCCGCCGCCGCGGCGAAGCCCTTCTCCCAGTCGCGGGCGGGGAAGCGATCGGAGACGATGGAGGCGATGGCGTCGTGCAGCGTCGCGGAGGTCTGCAGCATGGCGCCCATGGCGTTCCAGGTCTCGAACATCTCCCGTCCGTAGATGCCCTTCAGGGTGAGCATGTGCGTCACGACGATGCCCCAGTCGATCGCGATCGTGTGCGACGGCAGCCCGAGCATCGCGATGCGGCCCCCGTGGTTCATGTTCTCGATCATCGACGGCAGGGCGGTCGGAGCACCGCTCATCTCGAAGCCGACGTCGAATCCCTCGCGCATGCCGAGCGCGGCCTGGGCCTCATGGATGTCGTGCTGGGACACATCCACGGTGAAGTCGGCGCCCATCCCGCGGGCGAGCTCGAGGCGCGCCGCGCTGATGTCGGTGCCGACGATGAACCGTGCGCCGACGTGGCGGGCGACCGCGATGGCCATCAGGCCGATCGGGCCGCATCCCGTGACCAGCACATCCTCACCGACGACCGGGAACGCCAGCGCGGTGTGGACGGCGTTGCCGAGCGGGTCGAACAGCGCTCCGACCTCGGGCTCGATCGCGCTGTGGTGCACCCAGACGTTCGTCGCCGGGAGCACGAGCTGCTCCGCGAACGCACCGTCGCGCTGCACGCCGACGCCCTTCGTCCGGATGCACATCTGCCGGCGGCCGGCGCGGCAGTTGCGGCAGGTGCCGCAGACGATGTGGCCTTCGCCGGACACCAGGTCCCCGACGGCGACGTCGTGGACGAACGGCCCGACGTCGATGACCTGGCCGTAGAACTCATGGCCGGGGATGAGCGGGGCCTTCACGGCCGACGCCGCCCACTCGTCCCAGCGCTGGATGTGCAGGTCGGTCCCGCAGATCCCGGTGCGCAGGATGCGGATGCGGACGTCCTCCGGCCCCATCTCGGGCTCCGGGACGTCGACCAGCTCGAGGCCGGGCGCGGCCTCCCTCTTGAACAGGGCTCTCATCGTCGCTTCCTCGTGGGACTCGGTGTGCTTCATCGCGTGGGCGTGCGCGCCTTGTGGGCGGTTCGGCCGGCACCAGCCTACTCGCGCAGGGCGGCACTAGAGTGCTCCCATGAAGCGCGCGCTGATCGTGATCGATGTCCAGAACGAGTACGTCACGGGCAACCTGCCGGTCTGCTTCCCGGACCTGATGACCTCCCTGCCGAACATCGAGATCGCCTGGGATGCGGCGGACGACCACGGCCTTCCGGTGGTCGTGGTCCAGCACATCGAAGAGGAGGACGCGCCGGTGTTCGCGCGCGGGTCGGAGGGTGCTGCGCTGCACGAGACGATCCTCCACCGGAAGCCCGCGCACGTGATCACCAAGAGCAGCGTCTCGGCGTTCCCCGGAACGGACCTGGAGGAGTGGCTGCGCGCGGCCGGCGTCGACACGGTCGCCATCGCCGGATACATGACCCAGCACTGCTGCGCCGGAACGGCACGGGATGCGGCCGAGCTCGGCTTCACGGTCGAATTCCTCTCCGACGCGACCGGGACGCTCGACCTCGTGAACGCGGCCGGGGCGATCTCGGCGGACGCACTGCACCGCAGCGTCCTGGTCACCATGCAGTCGGAGTTCGCCGCGGTGGCGACCACCGAGGAGTGGACGCTCGCCGTGGAGGCCGGCGACACCCTCCCGGTGTCGAACCTCTGGGACAGCACCCACCACGCGCGCGTTCCCGGCAAGCACGCCGAGCTGCACAAGCTCATGCGGGAGGTGCGGGCCGGGATCGACCGCGACATCGCCGCGGGCGAAGCGCACAGCATCCAGAACACCCTCTACGTCGGCCAGGGCGTTTCGTCGCTCTGAGCCGCCCCCGCCTCGCCGCGAGGCCTCCCTGCCTCCCCGCTTCGCCGTCCCGCCTCCGGACCTCCGGACCTCCGGACCTCCGCCGAAGTGCTCGTAGTTACAGCCGACACGCCGTGTCGCCCTGCAACTACGAGCACTTCGGCGCCTGGGGCGGCTCCGGGGCGCGAGACGGCACCGGGGGCGCGAGACGGCACCGAGGCGAGCGTGAGACGGCACCGAGGCGAGCGCGAGACGGCACCGAGGCGAGCGCGAGACGGCCGCGGCCCCCACGGCCCCCGCGTCCGCCGCGGCCGCCGCGGCCGCCGCCTGAGCGGACCCACAGGCTCGCCTCCGCCAGCCTGGGAGCGCGCTTCGAGGCGTCCCCCGTGCGGTGAATGCAGCGTGAACCTTCGACGAGCACTCGCTCGCGCGCATGGCGCCGGCAGTGGCGCGCCGACAGGATCGAGCACGGTTCGAACCACCCCCGGCCGGGGGTGGGCCGCTCGAAAGGATGCTGATGCTCTCCACCAGACGGACGGCCGGTTCCCGCGCCATCGCCCTCTGCGCCGCCCTCGCCGGAGGCGCTCTGCTCGCCGGCGCCGCAGCCGCGCCCGGGCTCGCCGACGAGGGACAGGGCCACGGCGGCAGTGGCCGCGCGGACGCCAAGCACGTCCTCCTGATCTCCGTCGACGGCCTGCACCAGAAGGACCTGGACTGGTACGTCACGACGCATCCCGCATCCGCCCTCGCCGCGCTGGCACACCGCGGGACCGATTTCACGAACGCCGTCACGCCCGTCCCGTCCGACTCGTTCCCGGGCATGGTGGCCCAGGTCACCGGCGGAAACCCCGGCACGACCGGCGTGTACTACGACGACACCTACAACCGGGCGCTGCTGCCCGCGGGCACCACCGACTGCACGAATGCGAAGCCGGGAGCCGAGGTCGCCTTCACCGAGGCGGCGGACACCGACCAGAACAGCATCGACGCCGGGCAAGGACTCAGCGGCCTGCCCGGCAGCATCCTGTCGATGACCGGCTCGCCCGCATCCCTCCTCGATCCGGCGGCCCTGCCGGTCGATCCGGCGACGTGCAAGCCCGTCTACCCGCACCAGTACCTGAAGGTGAACACGGTGTTCGAGGTCGCGAAGCAGGCCGGGCTGCGGACCGCCTGGAGCGACAAGCACCCGGCTTACGAGATCCTGAACGGTCCGTCGGGCGCCGGTGTGGACGACCTGTTCACGCCGGAGATCAACAGCATCGCCCCAGCGCCGTTCAGCGGCGACTGGACCACGGACAACGCCGCGACGCAGCAGTACGACGGCTACAAGGTCGCGGCGGTGCTCAACGAGATCGACGGCAAGGACCACTCCGGCACCACCGCGGAGCCCGTCCCCGCCATCTTCGGCCTGAACTTCCAGTCGGTCTCCACCGCGCAGAAGCTGCCGACCTCGGACGGCCTGACCGGCGGGTACCTCGCCGGCGGCACCACGCCCGGCCCGCTGATGAGCAAGGCGCTGGACTTCGTGGATGCGTCACTCGCGAAGTTCACGGCCGAACTGAAGAAGACCGGCCACGACCGCGACACGACCGTCATCGTCTCGGCCAAGCACGGCCAGTCGCCGACCGACCCGGCCGCGCTCAAGCGCGTGGACGACGGCCCGATCATCGACGGCCTCGACGCCGCCTGGACCGCCGCCCACCCGGGTGCGGGAGCGCTCGTCGCCTTCGCCACCGACGACGACATCATGCAGCTGTGGCTGAGCGACCACTCGCAGGCGGCGGCCGACTTCGCCAAGCAGTACCTGGCGACGCACAGCGCAGCGGGCGACACGATCACGAAGGCGCCCATCTCGGTGGCCTCCTCCGGACTGACGACGATCTACGCGGGTTCGGGTGTGGCGAAGTACTTCGGCACCTCGGTCTCGGACGCGCGCATCCCGAGCGTCCTGGGCATCGCCCAGACCGGCGTCGTGTACACCGGCGGCACCTCCAAGATCGCCGAGCACGGCGGAGCCGCGGCGGACGACCGCACGGTCCCGATCCTCGTGTCGACTCCGGACGCCCGCCACGGCAAGCGGATCGGCGCTCCGGTCGAGACGACGCAGATCGCGCCGACCATCCTCGCCGAGCTCGGCCTCGACCCGCACGCCCTCCAGGCCGTCCGCATCGAGGGCACCAAGCCCCTCCCCTCGGAGCGCTAGCCCGTCCCGTCCCCGTCCCCGCCCCGCGTCCCGTCCCCGCGTCCCGTCCCCCGCGTCCCCCGCTGGGACCTCTGCCGAAGTGCTCGTAGTTGCAGCCGACACGCCGTGTCGCGCCGCAACTGCGAGCACTTCGGCGCCCTGGCGGGACGCGACAGGCGGGACGCGACAGGCGGGATGCGACTGGCGGGATGCGGCTGGCGGGATGCGGCGGGCCGGGGTCAGCGCTCCAGGGGACGCCAGACGACGAGCTGGTTGCTGCGGCGGACGCGCGTTCCGGCGCGCATCGACACGACCTCGCCCTCGGAGCCGGCCGCGAACACGCGGCGGCCCGGGCGGTTGAGCAGCTCGTCGGCGAGCGCAGCCTCCAGCTCGCGGACCCGGCCGCGGAGCTCGGTCACCTGGTCTTCGAGCTCCAGGATGCGGCGGATGCCCTCCAGGCTCACGCCCTCGGAGCCGAGGCGCGCGATCTCCTGCAGCTTCGCGATGTCGCGCACCGAGTAGCGGCGCGACTTGCCGGCCGTCCGGCTGGGGCTGACGAGTCCCAGCCGGTCGTACTGCCGGAGCGTCTGCGGGTGCATGCCCGCGAGCTCCGCCGCGATCGAGATCACGAAGACCTGGCTGTTCTCGTCCATGGTCAGGTCCGGGCCTTGGCCAGGAGGTCGTCGCGGGGATTCTCCTCGGGCAGCTTGGCGGCGAACGCCTCCAGGGCCTCCTTCGCCTCGCCCGACAGGTGCGACGGGACGGCCACCTGGACGACCGCGAGCAGGTCGCCGGTGCCCTTGCTGGTCTCCACTCCCCGGCCCTTCACCCGCAGCACGCGGCCGCTCGGGGTCCCGGGCGCCACGCGCAGCCGGACGGGATCGCCGCCGAGCGTCGGAACCTCGATGGTCGCGCCGAGCGCGGCCTCCGTGAACGTCACGGGCACGTTGACCCGCAGGTTCAGGCCGTCGCGCTCGAAGACGGGATGCTTTCGGACGGACACGGTCAGCACGATGTCGCCCGCCTCGCCCCCGTCCGGGCTCGGCTGCCCCTTGCCGCGCAGCTTGATCTTCTGGCCGTCGGCGACGCCGGCCGGGATCTTCACCTTGATCGGCTTGCCGTCCGACGCCTGCAGCGTGATCGTCTCGCCCTTGGTGGCGGTGACGAAGTCGATGGTCGTGTGCGCCGTCACGTCGCGGCCGCGCGTCGGTCCGCCGTAGCCGCGGTAGCCGCCGGTCGTGGAACCGAAGCGGCCGTTGCCGAACAGCCCGCCGAACACGTCGTCGAAGTCGCCGCCCTGCGGGTATCCTCCCGCATTCGTGAAGTACTGCCGCTGCCCGCCGCCCTGGCCGAACATCCCGCCGAAGACGTCGTCGAAGCCGCCCTGCGCACCCGAACCGGGCGCGGTGAACCGGGCACCGGAGCCCATTGCGCGGATCTGGTCGTACTCCTTGCGCTCCTCGGGATCGCTGAGGACCGAGTAGGCCTCGCTGATCTCCTTGAACTTCGCCTCCGCGGCGGTGTCGCCAGGGTTGGAGTCGGGGTGGTACTTGCGCGCCAGCTTGCGGTAGGTCTTCTTGAGGTCTGCGTCGCTGACGTCCTTGGAGACGCCAAGGACCTTGTAGAAGTCCTTGTCGAACCAGTCCTGGCTAGCCACGGGCGCCTCCCTTCCGTTCTCTGTGAATAATGTCGTGGACCGTGCATGAAGTCTGCACGAACCCGGCGTGCACCGCGAGCGGAGCGGCGGGACCGTGGTCCCGCCGCTCCGCGGCGCGCTCACTCCGGGTCAGGCCGGCACCGAGACGACGACCTTCGCCACCCGGACGATGGTCGAGCCCAGGCGGTAGCCCGTCTCGACCACCTCGGCGACGGTGTCGGCCGTCACGTCGGGGGTCGGCTGCTGGAAGATCGCCTCGTGGATCTGCGGGTCGAAGGGCTCGCCCTTCTCGCCGTACGGCGTGAGCCCGAGCCGCTCGACCGCTGTGCGGAGCTTCGCCGCGATCGTGGTGAAGGCGGACCCCTCGCCCAGATCGCCGTGCTTCTCGGCCCGCTCGAGGTCGTCGAGCACCGGGATGAGCCCCTTCACGGCGTCGCCGACCGCGCGCTCGCGTTCGAGCTCGCGGTTCGCCTCCGTGCGCTTGCGGTAGTTCGCGTACTCCGCGGTCACCCGCTGGAGGTCGGCGAGGCGCTCGGCGGCGAGCTGCTCGGCGGTCGTCTGCCCGGAGAGGATGTCGAGGTCGTCATCGCTGAGGATGGTCTCCTCGTCTTCGCTCTCGGCCGGTCCGACGTCCACGAGCTCCTCGTGTGCGAGGTCGTGCTCGCCGGCCTCCTCGGGCTTCTGCTCACCCTCCGGCTGCCGGACCTTCCCGGTCTCGGGGTCGATCCTCCGCTTGTCGCGGACGACCGGCTCCTCGCGTTCCGGCTCCTGGGAGCCTCCGTTCTGGTCCGACATCGTTACTTCTTCTCCTCGTCTTCGACGACCTCGGCGTCGATGACGTCCTCGTCGTCGGAGGACGACGCGCCGGACGGCTGGCCCTCGCCGGCGTCACCGGCCGGAGCCTCCGATCCCTGCGAGGCCTGCGCCGACGAGTAGATCGCCTCGCCGAGCTTCTGCTGGCTGGAGCTGAGCTTCTCGAACGCGGTCTTCACCGCCTCGTCGTCGTCGCCGGCGAGAGCGGTCTTCAGGCCGTCCACGTCGCCCTGGACCTCGTTCTTGACGTCCTCAGGGAGCTTGTCCTCGTTGTCCTTGATCAGCTTCTCGATCGAGTAGACGAGCTGCTCCGCCTGATTGCGGGTCTCGGCGGACTCGCGGCGCTTCTTGTCCTCGGCCGCGTGCTCCTCGGCCTCGCGCACCATCCGCTCGATGTCCTCCTTCGGCAGGCTCGAGCCGCCGGTGATGGTCATCGACTGCTCCTTGCCGGTGCCCTTGTCCTTCGCGGACACGTGCACGATGCCGTTGGCGTCGATGTCGAAGGTGACCTCGATCTGCGGGATACCACGGGGCGCCGGGGCGATGCCGGTCAGCTCGAACGTCCCGAGCGGCTTGTTGTCGCGGGTGAACTCGCGCTCGCCCTGGAAGACCTGGATCGCGACGGACGGCTGGTTGTCGTCGGCCGTGGTGAAGGTCTCGCTGCGCTTGGTCGGGATGGCCGTGTTGCGCTCGATGAGCTTGGTCATGATCCCGCCCTTGGTCTCGATGCCGAGGGACAGCGGGGTGACGTCGATGAGGAGGACGTCCTTGCGCTCGCCCTTCAGGACACCGGCCTGCAGGGCGGCGCCGACGGCGACGACCTCGTCCGGGTTGACGCCCTTGTTGGGCTCCTTGCCACCGGTCTCCTGCTTCACGAGCTCGGAGACGGCGGGCATGCGGGTCGAGCCGCCGACGAGCACCACGTGGGCGATGTCGGAGACCTTGATGCCGGCCTCGCGGATGACGTCCTGGAAGGGCTTCTTGGTGCGGTCCAGCAGGTCACTGGTCATCTGCTCGAACTGGGCGCGGCTGAGCGTCTCGTCGAGGTTGGCCGGGCCGTTCTCGGTCAGCGAGAGGTAGGGCAGCTGGATGCTGGTCGACATGCTCGACGACAGCTCCTTCTTGGCCTGCTCAGCGGCCTCCTTCAGGCGCTGCAGAGCGATCTTGTCCTTGGAGACGTCGACCCCCGTGCTGTCCTTGAACCGCTTGATCAGCCAGTCCACGACGCGCTGGTCCCAGTCGTCGCCGCCGAGACGGTTGTCGCCGGCCGTGGCGCGGACCTGGATGGTGGAGAAGTCGTCGTCCTTACCCACCTCGAGCAGGGAGACGTCGAAGGTGCCGCCACCGAGGTCGAAGACGAGGATGAGCTCGTCCTCCTTGCCCTTGTCGAGTCCGTAGGCGAGCGCCGCGGCGGTGGGCTCGTTGATGATGCGGAGCACGTTGAGGCCCGCGATCTCACCGGCCTCCTTGGTGGCCTGGCGCTCGGCGTCGTTGAAGTACGCGGGAACCGTGATGACCGCGTCGGTGACCGTGTCGCCGAGGTACTGCTCCGCGTCGCGCTTCAGCTTCTGCAGGATGCGGGCCGAGATCTCCTGGGCGGTGTACTTCTTGCCGTCGATCTCCTGGGTCCAGGTGGTGCCCATGTGGCGCTTCACCGACGAGATCGTGCGGTCGACGTTGGTCACCGCCTGGCGCTTGGCGGTCTCGCCGACGAGGACCTCGCCGTCTTTGGTGAAGGCGACCACCGACGGGGTGGTGCGGAAGCCCTCCGCGTTCGCGATGACCGTGGGCTCGCCGCCCTCGAGCACCGAGACGACGGAGTTCGTGGTTCCGAGGTCGATACCTACTGCACGTGACATGTGTGCTTCTCTCCTTTGTTGCTGGCTGGATGCCGTGAAAGTCTGCGGTCAAGACTTGAGCCTCGACGACTCAAGACTGTCATCCACGCGGGATGGTGTCAAGACGCCGGACCTCAAACTTGAGTACACGTGACTCAACTTTGGAGGGTGGGGTGGTATTCCCTGTGCCGTCCGGGCATCCGGTGTTCCGTCCGGGCATCCGGTGTGCCGTCCCTGCATCCGGTGTGCCGTCCGGGTCGCGATTCACACCGACCGCACAAGCACCGTCGCTAGCGTCGGATCCATGGAAACGGACCCCGTCGCCGCGCCGCTCCTCTCGACCCGCGCCATCGAGGCGCTTCAGAGCATCGACCCCGCCACGCTGAGCGAGGTGCAGGCGTTCCGGGACGATTTCGCGCGGTTCATCATGCCGTACAAGTTCGGCATCGACGAGATCTCGACCAAGGTGAGCATCCTGCGCGAGGAGTTCGCCGAACTGCACGACTACAACCCGATCGAGCACATCGCCAGCCGTCTCAAGTCGCCCGAGAGCATCGAGCAGAAGGTGATCCGGAAGAACTGCGAGCCGAGCTTCGACGCCATCCGCGAGGCGATCACCGACATCGCCGGCATCCGCATCGTCTGCAGCTTCGTATCGGACGTCTACCGCGTGTTCGACCTGCTCACCGCCCAGGAGGATGTGCGGGTGCTGCGCCTGAAGGACTACATCGCGCACCCCAAGCCCAACGGCTACAAGAGCCTCCACGTCATCGTCGAGGTGCCGGTGTTCCTCAGCGACGGTCCGGTGCTGGTGCCGGTCGAGATCCAGCTGCGGACGGTCGCCATGGACTTCTGGGCCAGCCTCGAGCACAAGATTTACTACAAGTACGACGGCGAGGTCCCGGCGGGTCTGCTGCGCGACCTGACGGCGGCCGCGGTGACGGCGAACCAGCTCGACGTCACCATGGAGAACCTGCACCGCCAGGTGCGCGGCGACGATCACAGCGGGACGGTGTACAGCCTGCCTGCCGCTCGCTGAGCTGCGCGCGGGGTCGGGGGTGCGGGGTCGGGCACGGTGACCGCGACCAGCTCGGCGTCGGGCGGGGTGCGGGGTACCCGCGCCTCCGTCCCTCCGCCCCCTCCTTCCCTGCGACCCCTCCGCACCTCCGCCCCTCCGTCCCTCCGTCCCTCCGCCGAGGTGCTCGTTGTTGCAGGGCCGTCCGGCGTGTCGCCTGCAACGACGAGCACTTCGGCGAAGAAGTGGGGGTGTCCGCCCGCTCCGTCCGTCCCTCCGTCCCTCCGTCCCTCCGCCCCCTCCTTCCCTGCGACCCCTCCGCACCTCCGCCGAGGTGCTCGTTGTTGCAGGGCCGTCCGGCGTGTCGCCTGCAACGACGAGCACTTCGACGAAGAAGTGGGGGGCGACGGGAAGTGGGTCCCTCCGCTGAGGATGTGACGGCGACGGAGCGGGTCAGTAGCCGGCGACGCCGGTGAAGTCGGGAGAGCCGTCCGGGCGCGCCGGGAGCGGTGTGCCGTTGATGTAGCGAGGCCATTCGAGGCGGAGTCCGCCCTGAGCGTCGAGACGCGGATACGGGGAGACGGATGGCGCCGCAGGATCGGCTCCGCCGGCCGCCGGGGCGGACGATGAATATACGGACGGGCCGGGCGAGCGAGAGGGCTCGAACGGAGCCGGGCTGGGGAAGGTCCCCGCCGGATCCGCCGCGAAGGCCCCAGGCTGCGGCGCGAAGGGCGCGGGCTGCGGCGCGAAGGCCGCAGACTGCCGCTCGAAGGGCGCGGGCTGCGGCGAGAGGGGCGCAGGAGGCGAGAGGGGCGCAGGCGGCGCGAAGGGCGCAGGCGGCGCGAAGGGCGCAGGCGGCGCGAAGGCCGCAGGCGGCGCGAAGGGCGCGGGATGCTGGCGCTTGGGCCCGAAGAGCGAGTACGTGAGCGGGATGAGGACCGTGCCCAGCGCATCCAGAATCGCCACCACCGCCAGCAGGCGCCAGTACGTCTCGCCGAAGTCGACGCGGGTCCAGATGAGCGGCAGCGACAGGCCCGCGGTGAGGAGTCCGACGAGCGCGAGGGTGGCGACGGTCACCTTGCTCATGAGGGGGCCGGTGAACCGGCGCTGGGTGTTCAGCACCAGGTGGATGTGCAGCAGCCCCGCGCGGGTGACGAGCACGAGCAGGAACCAGGCGAACGGCTCCCACCAGGGGGCGTACCAGGCGGGACCGCCGCGGTCGTCGATCTGCCAGGTGGGCGACCACACTTTCCACAGGCCGACGCCGAACAGGTACACGGAGGTGACCACGCTCACCGCGCCGAACCAGGCGGCGCGGCGAGCGGAGATATCGGCGTCGTACCAGGAGATCAGGGCGACGAAGACGAAGAGGGCGACCGTGCCGATGAGCCGCCAGCACGTCTCGTCGAAGCGGCCGAGGACCACCGCGTAGACGCCGATCAGGGCGGCGGCGATCAGCGCTCCGATGACCAGGCGGGCCACCACGTGGCGGACCCATCCGTACGGGTTCGGGGCGATGCTGGCTGTTGTCACGGAACCTCCGTCGTCGGTGTGCCGCCAGCCTAGGGCAGCGGACCGGCGCCGCAATCGTTGCGGACACCGTCCTCAAGTCCGAGCCTGCACGGTCCCGGCGGCGTTGTCGTGGGGACATCGACGTACTGCGCTCTAGGGTGAGGGCATGACGACCGAGGTTCCGGGACTGGGCGCGGGCGATGACGCCCTGGTGAGCCCGGCCAGCCCGCTCTTCGCGGACAGCGCGACCGACCGCCGCATCCCCCGCCGGTGGGTGGTGTCCTGGGCGCTGTGGGACTGGGGCGGCGCCGCGTTCAACGCCGTCATCACCACTTTCGTCTTCACGGTGTACCTGACCAGCAGCCTGTTCGTGGATCCCGCGATCGTCGCGGCGCGCAACGCGGAGACCGCCTCCACCGGACACGCCCATGTCGCCTACGCCGCGGCCGTCGCGGTGCTGTCGAGCGGGCTGGCGTGGGGCGTGGGGATCGCGGGCGCCGTGGTCGCGCTGCTCGCGCCCGTGCTCGGCCAACGGACGGACGGCACCGGCCGGCGGAAGCTCTGGCTGGGAATCAACACCGGGATGGTCGTCGTCGTCACCGCCCTGATGTTCTTCGTGGTGGGTGAGCCGTCGTACTTCCTGTTCGGCGTGGCACTCGTCGCCATCGGGACCGTCTTCTACGAGATCGCGACGGTCAACTACAACGCGATGCTGGTGCAGGTATCGACGCCGAAGACGGTCGGCCGGGTGAGCGGCTTCGGCTGGGGCGCCGGCTACCTCGGCGGCATCGTGCTGCTGCTCATCGTGTACTTCGGGATGGTGACGGGCGAGGGCGGGCTGCTGCACGTCCCCCAGGCGGGCGGCTTCAACATCCGCATCATCGCTCTCATCGCGGCGGCGTGGACGCTGATCTTCTCGCTCCCGGTCCTGTTCACCGTGCCCGAGATCCCGCCGAACGCGCGGACGCCGCGGGTGGGATTCTTCGCCTCGTACGCGGTGCTGGTGCGCGACGTCGGGCGGCTGTGGAAGGAGAGCCGTAACACCGTGCTGTTCCTGATCGCGTCGGCGCTGTTCCGGGATGGGCTGGTCGGCGTTTTCACGTTCGGCGGCATCCTCGCGCAGGGCACCTTCGGGTTCACCAGCGGCCAAGTGATCGTCTTCGCGATCGCAGCGAACGTCGTGGCCGGCGTCAGCACGCTCCTGTCCGGGCGCCTGGACGACCGGTTCGGGCCGAAGACCGTCATCGTCACGTCGCTGGCCGGGCTCATCGTCGCCGGGCTGGCCGTGTTCTTCACCCATGATCTCGGGGCGGCGGCGTTCTGGGTCGGAGGACTCGTCCTCTGCCTGTTCGTCGGACCCGCGCAGTCCGCCAGCCGGACCTTCCTCGCGCGGGTCACGCCGGCCGGGCGGGAGGGTGAGGTGTTCGGCCTGTACGCGACGACCGGCCGGGCCGTCTCGTTCCTCGCTCCGACGCTGTTCGCGGTGTTCGTCGCGGTGGGAGGCGCGCAGTTCTGGGGCATCCTGGCGATCGTGCTGGTGCTGGCGGTCGGGCTCGCGCTGCTGCTGCCGGTCCGGGCCCCGCGCCGGTCGGTCTCCGCGCCCTGACCCGTCGCGGGCGCGGCGGGCGCGGCGGGCGCGGCGGGCGCGGCGGGCGCGGCGGGCGCGGCGGTCGGGCCGCGAGTGCGGTGGTTCGTAACGAATGCGGCTGCTCGACGCGCGGCATACGTTACAAGAAGGCGCAGGCGCCGACTGACCGGTCGCGCCGCGAGTGCGGTGGTTCGTAACGAATGCGGCTGCTCGACGCGCGGCATACCTTACGAGGAGGCGCAGTCACCAACCGACGGGTCGGGCTGCGAGCGCGGCATCCCGTGAGGGCGCAAGCGCCGACCGACCGGTCGCGGTGCGAGTGCAGTGGTTCGTAACGAATGCGGCTGCTCGACGCGCGGCATACGTTACGAGGGGGCGCAGTCGCCGACGGGAGGGTCGGCGGGGGAGGCGGACGGGAGAGGCGGACGGGAGAGGCGGACGGGAGAGGCGGACGGGAGAGGCGGACGGGACGCGGACGGGACGCGGACCGGAGGCTACCGGAGGCGGACGGGCCGGGTCAGTTGTCGGAGACGCCGGTCTGGTTGAAGAGGTAGTAGATGCTGAGGGCGGCGAAGGCGGCCAGCATCGCGGGGGCGTAGAACAGGCCGATGACCGTCATGAGCGGGTAGAGGAGCACGCCGGCGCTGAACCGGAGCATCCGGGCACGTCGGGCACGCTGATCCATCGCGCCCGAGGCCACCAGCATGGAGGTGATGCGTCCGTAGAGCAGCGTGAAGGCGACCGCCATCCCGGTCATGACCCCGCCGTAGACCGCCGCTGCCACCCGGATGTCGGCGGCGTCGCCTTCCGCGATCGCGCCGGACAGCGTCGAGGAGGCGAACGGCAGCGTCGTGACGAACAGCAGCAACAGCAGGTTCGCGAAGAGCAGCCATCTGTCGACGGAGTCGGCCAGCCGCACGATCGCGTGGTGGTTCACCCAGATGACGCCGATGACGACGAAGCTCACCAGGAACGCCACGAAGGACGGCCATGCTGCGAGCAGCTGGCCCAGGAGGTGTCCCCCGGAGGTCGGCTGGACGTGCAGGTCCAGCACGAGCAGCGTGATGGCGACCGCGAGAACCCCATCGCTGAACGCTTCCATCCGTGCTCTCGACATCGTGTCCCCTCCACGTCGGCCCACCGGAAGGTACCACCGCCGGCGACCGGATGCACCAACGGGCGCGGGATTCGGCGTCAGGAGCCCGCGCCGGCCGAGGGTCCCGACTCGGGACCGGGTTCCGCTTCGGGACCGGGTCCGGACTCGGGACCGGGTCCGGACTCGGGACCGGGTCCGGCTCCGGACTCGGGACCGGCTCCGACTCCGGACTCGGGACCAGGTCCGGACTCGGGAGCGGGTCCGGACTCGGCCGAGGGTCCCGACTCGGCCGAGGGTCCCGACTCGGGACCGGGTTCCGCTTCGGGACCGGGTCCGGACTCGGGACCAGGGCCCGGCCGCGGCCACGCGCGGACGAAGCGGTCGAAGAGTTCGGCGAAGGTGCGCGCTTCCTCGGGGGAGAAGCCGGCGAGCGCCGCCTCGACCGCCGAGCGCCGGTGCGTCCGCAGCTCCTGAAGCTGCGCCCGGCCGGCCTTCGTCAGCTGGATGAGCGCCCTGCGGGCGTCGGACGGGTCGGGCACGCGCCGGACCACGCCACGCTCCACGCCCTCCTGAACCAGCCGGCTGGCGCGCGGCTGGTCGACGCCGATGGCCTCCGCGACGCCGCTCACGGACAGGCTGCGTCCGTCGGACTCCGCCCCCTCCAGCGCCTCCAGCATGCGGACGCGCGCGATGCGGCCGAGGGATCCGTCGCGGCCTCGGCGCCCCGGTCCCGGACGTGCGGAGTCGCCGAAGGGCGGGGTGCCGAACGGAACGCCTCCGAACGGCCCGCCGCCGAACGGTCCGCCTCCGAACGGAACGCCGCCGAACGGTCCGCCGCCCGTGTGCGGGCCCGCTTCTGAATGGCCGGCGGGGAACGGCCCCCCCGTTGGCGATGCGCCGCCGAAAGGACCGCCGCCCCACGGTCCGTGGTGACCGTGCGGGTGGGCGCCGTCGTGGCCGCGGGGTGAGCCGTCGGCCCAGGGCGGCCGTCGGCGGGACTGGTCCCGGCGGACGGCGAGCAGCGCATGCTCGATCATGGCGACGATGTCCGCTTCTGGCGGAATCGGCGGATCTGCTTGACCTCCGGTGTTCATGCATGTAACTATACATTTACTTGTAAGAGTACATGTAATGAGAGGAGGAGTTCCCGATGACGAACATCGATGACTCCACGCAGACGCCGCCCGGATACTGGTTCGGCGTGATCGAGGGCCGGCTGCACGAGCGGATGCGCGAAGCGCTCGCCGACCAGGGACTGCGCCGTGGAGGCTGGCGCATCCTGCACACACTCGCCGCGTCTCCGGCGTCCGCCGCCGAATTCGGCGAGAAGCTGCCGCACCGCGGCGACCGCGGGCGCGACCGCCACCACGACGGCGACAGCGGGCGCGATCGCCACCACGACGGCGACCGGCTGCACGACCGCGACCGGCGCCACGATGGCGACCGCGACCAGCACAACGACCACGACCGGCACAACGACCACGGACGCAACAGCAACCGAGACCCCGCCGCCGCGAACAGCGATGCCGCCGAGCGCGGCGAGCGTGGCGACGTCCACGAGGACCCCCGACGCGCCCATGGATGCGAACACCACGCCCACGGCGGAGGCTACGGCGCATACAGTCAATACGGCGCATACGGCCAATACGGCCACCGCGGGTATGGGCAACGCTACGGCGACCCTCGTGACGGCGGCCCCCGTTACAGCGACCTCCGGCCCGGGTTCACGCCCGGCGGTCACGGCCGCCCCGGATGGCGCGACCAGGAACCGCGGGACGAGCGCCCGACCGGTTCGGGCTCCCCGACGGACGGTCAGCGTCCCGGCCCGGACGCGGACCACGCGGATCACAATCACGAGCTCTACGACCACGACCACCGTGAACACGAGCTCGCCGACCACCAGTTCCACGGCCACGCGCACCATCACGACGGTCACGCCGCTCACCTCGGCGTCGAGAACGCGTTCGAGCGCGGCTACGAGCACGGCTTCGACCGCGGTTACACCTTCGGAGCGGCCCGGGCCGGCCAGGCCTCCCCCGGGGCGTTTTCGCCGAGGCCGTTCGGTCCCTCCCACGGCGGCCACCCGTTCGCCGGACCCTTCGCGGGCAGCGGCGTGCCCTTCCCCGGATACTTCCCCGGCGGATTCGGCGGCCCCTACCCCGGCCACCTCCCCGGCGCGTTCAGCCGCACGTTTCCCGGTCACGTCCCGGGCGGGTTCGAGAGCCACTTCCCCAGCGGATTCGGCGGCCCCTTCCCGGGCGGAGCACCCTTCGGCGGCCACGGTTACGGCCACGGCGGCTGGCATCCGTTCGACTGCGACCCGCGCCGGTTCCGTCGGGGCCATCAGGGCGGCCGGGGCCACCGCGGCGACCACCGTATCCACCGCATCCACCGGATCGAGCGCATCCTCGCCGACTTCGTCGAGCGCGGCTGGGTGTGGTTCGACGGCGACCGGGCGACCCTGACGGACGAGGGACGCGCCGCCCACGACGCCGCCCTGGAGCGCGTCACCGCGGTGCGGGAGGGGCTCATGAACGGTATCGCCGAAGACGACTACGCCACCACGATGGCAACGCTCCAGGCGATGGCCCGCAACCTCGGCCTTCGCCCGGTGCAGACCGACGAACAGCCCGAGGATGCGACCGGCAACGAGCCCGGAACCAAGGACCCGAACGAGCCGGGCACCGAGGACGCGAACGAGCCCGGAGCAGGACCGGACCCGGTCCCCGGCGCAACTCCCGGCCCGGCCCCCGACGCACGCCCCGACTCCCCGGACACTCCCGGCCCGACCCCCGACGCACGCCCCGACGCATCGGACAGCCCCCACTCCCCGGACTTCCCCCACGCCCCGGACTCCCCCGCGGAGGGCGAACCTAAGATGGAGGCATGACCCCACCCCGCGAAGAGGTCGTGCTGCTCGCCGAGGACGGCACGCCCATCGGCACGGCGGACAAGGCGAGCGTGCACACGGCATCCACGCCGTTGCACCTCGCCTTCTCCTGCCACCTCTTCGACGGGGAGGGACGGCTCCTGGTCACCCGCCGCGCCCTCGGCAAGGCCACCTGGCCGGGCGTCTGGACGAACTCGTTCTGCGGGCATCCCGCGCCCGGTGAGCGCAGCGAGGATGCCGTGCGGCGCCGCGCGGCGGACGAGCTCGGCGCCGAGATCGACAACCTCGCGCTGGTGCTTCCCGACTTCCGGTACCGGGCGGTGGATGCGGCAGGCGTCGTCGAGCACGAGGTCTGCCCGGTCTACACGGCGACCGTCGTCGGCGAGCTCGCGCCGTCGGCGGAGGAGGTCGCCGAGTGGACGTGGGTGGATCCCCGCCCGCTCCTGGCCGCGGTGGAGGCGACCCCGTGGGCGTTCAGCCCCTGGCTGACGCTGCAGCTTCCCGCTCTCTACGCCGACCGGGGCGCCGAAGCTTCGGGTCAGCTGTGAGCCGGACTCACTATTTTCCACCTGTGTAATGAACTGTGGATAACTAACCCGGCGCATATGCCGCCGCCTGCATCCACTGGTGTATCGGCGGGGTCTTCGTCAGTGCGCCCAGACCCGGTCGACAGAGAGCGTCGGCACGAAACCGCCGCTTGCCGGGTCGCTCCCATCCGGGAAGTCGAACACCGCCAGCATGACCTGGAGCGGATACTGCGGCGGGTCGTCGAGCATCCGCACCACCCGGCCATCCACCCGGAAGGTCGCCTCCTCACCGTCCCAGCTCACTTCGTACGCGTGCGGTTCGGTCACGTCGATGGGCAGCGGGACCTTCTCGAAGTCCTCCGTCAGCCGCGGATCGCGGAACGCGTGGAAGCCCATCCCGACGAGCGCTTCCTCCTCGCCGACGTCGCGCCCGAACACCTCCATCACGCAGATCTCGCCGCTGCGCTGCGGCTGGTCCTCGAAACCGATCAGCCAGAGCGACGCCATCGACCGCGTGCCCAGGTAGAGCGAGGCGCGCATCCCCACCGTTCCGTGCTCGAGGAGGCAGCCGCGGAATTCCTCCTGCGCCTCCCGGACGCGCAGCCCCTCGCGGAACGGCTGCTGCCCGGCGGTCGAGCCGGCCGGGCCGGAGAAGTTGCCCGTCTGCAGCCCGGAGACCCGCAGCGGCGGCTGGTGCTCCCCCGGGCACCAGAGCCCCTGCTCGGGCGGGATGCTCAGCTCGAGGTGGGAGTCGTGGATGAGGTAGCTCGCCCGGCTCCCGGCCAGCGAGCTCCAGGCAGGCAGGTAGTGCGGGAGCCAGACCGTGCGGTCGAGCTCGGGCGCGTCGAAGTCGTCGAACACCAGCCCTCCCTCATCCCGTGCGGGTGGCGTCGATGTGCTGCTCGAGCCACCACGTGCGTCCCTCGTCGTCGGAGACCCAGCCGTCCCACTCGAACGAGTCCTCGGTGATGTTGGAGAAGTTCCAGCGGATGGGGCGGCCGTCGGTCTGCGTGCCGTCCTGCCGGATCCCGTCGCGCCGGTGCGGTGTCGCGACGAGGGTGCAGAAGTCGCCCGCCTCCGCTCCGAACCAGCTGACGCGCCAGGCGCCGAGGGCGGTGTCGTAGACGCGGATCGTCGAGCCGCGGCCTTGGCGTCCCTCGGGATCGGTGTCGTCGCGGATGACGAGGACGTCCTGCACCGCGCGGCCGCCGAGGGTGTAGGCGAAGATCCACTCGTTGACGGATTCGCGCCACGCGCCGGTGTCCTCGTCGAGCAGGCGGACGTCGGCGCTCCAGCTGCCGACGAGCCGGCCGAACAGCTGCATCCGCTGCGGGTTGTGCGCCATCGGGCCGCTGCTGATGAGGGCCCGCGCGAAGGCCGCGTCGGTGGTCTCGCTCATGGTGCCCCTCTTCTGGTGGAGGACAGTGCCGGGATGGATGCGGATCAGGCCGGGCGACCCGCCTCCGTGCTGGTGACGTCGGTGCGGTGGAAGTTGAGGTGCGACCGGGAGGCCGTCGGCCCGCGCTGTCCCTGGTACCGGGAGGCGTACTCGGCCGAGCCGTACGGACGCTCGGCGGCCGACGACAGGCGGAAGAAGCACATCTGGCCGATCTTCATGCCCGGCCACAGCTTGATCGGGAGCGTAGCCACATTGCTGAGCTCCAGCGTGACGTGGCCCGAGAACCCCGGGTCGATGAACCCGGCGGTGGAGTGGGTGAGCAGTCCCAGCCGGCCGAGCGAGCTCTTGCCCTCGAGCCGTGCTGCCACGTCGTCGGGCAGGCTGACCATCTCGAACGTCGACCCGAGCACGAACTCACCGGGATGCAGGATGAACGGCTGGTCCGCATCCACCTCGACGAACCGGGTCAGCTCGGGCTGATCCTCGGCCGGGTCGATGAAGGGGTACTTGTGGTTGTCGAACAGGCGGAAGAAGCGGTCGAGGCGCACGTCGATGCTCGACGGCTGGACCATCTCCGGCTCGTACGGCTCCAGGGCGATCCGCCCGGCACCCAGCTCGGCTTTGATGTCGCGATCGGAGAGAAGCACGAGGCCAGCCTACCGGTAGCGCTCGGGCACGCCACGTCCTCCGGTCTCCACCTGACCGTCCTCGATCAGCCAGTGCAGCGCCTCGGCCGCCGCCCGCAGGCTGGTGTACGCCGGCTCGTAGCCGAGCAGGCGCCGGGCCTTCTCGATCGAGGCGGAGGGGCTCCGGGCGATGTGCTCCCACGTCGCCGCTGCGTGCTCCGGCTCGGTGAGCTCGGCGAAACGCTCGAACGGCTCGAACCGCAGGTCGGGCTCGGCGTCGAACCAGCCGGCGACGGCGGTGGCCGCATGTCCGTGTTCCCCTGCGATGCGCGCGGCGACGCCATCCGGATGCAGTACCACCTGAACGCACTCCTCGGCCGGCATGTCGACGGGCTGATCGTCCTCGCGGCCGACACCGACCCCCGCCCGTCGCTCCTGAGGGTCGCGGTTCATGCCCGCGCGCTGAACAGACGGGTCGCGGTTGCAGCTGGACGGACCCGCTGGCGCGCTGCCTTCGGGTTTTGGTCGAGTCGTACCAACACTCGCGTGGCTACACAGTGAACACCTGATGAGATGCGGCGTACCAGCCAGGATCAGTCCGCGCTCTTCAAAGACCAATACTCGCCGCCCCAGTTGCACGTGTAGATGCGCACCTCGGCCCAATCCGGAACGAACTTTCCCGTGGCGTTGGCGACCGTGTACTTCGACCCCGGGAACGATATCTCGAACTGGTGATCGTTGACCTCCTGCCACGTCACGTCACCGGAATAGCGATCCTCGCTCGTCACCTCGATACAAATGTTGTTCGCCGTCTTCTGATGCCCGCGGGGAAGACCGTGAGCGGAACCCGTCCCATCAGGAAACAATCGCAGGGTCATGCCCTCAATGTCTTTCTGAATGTGTTTCCTCTCGTTCCAGAACGTCCCGCCGACCCATCCGATGCTCTTCGTGAACAGCCCGGTACACCCCACAAGCGAGAAACACACGACCGCCACCACGATTAGCAGCCCCGCGCTACTCCGCGAGCTTCGCATTCGCCAGCTCATCGAAGTACTGTGCTTCGGTCATTCCATTCGGATATTTCTTGTACAGCTCATAGCCGAATTTGACGGCACGATCGTCCAGGTCGTCATCGGTGATCCCGGCGTTGACACCGGTGTTCTTCGAGTTCGCACCCCTCAATGCCGTCTCCACGCTCACTCCCCAGTGGGCGAGCATGAAGGCGTACATCACGTTGCCGTACACATCCGATCGCACGACTCTGCCCCGATCATCGTGGAGGTAGAAGTAGGTCGACGTGAAGCCGTGCTCCCTGGCCAGGTAGCGCTTCATGTCCCATTCGCCGTCGGTTGCGAATTTGTCGAGGAACACGAAGCCGCCCCCGAGGGCGGCGCCGTTGTCCCAGGAGTTCCAGAACTGAGCGAAAGTGCCGAGGAGCCCCCACGGATTACCGTCCTTGAAATTCATGCCGTCTCGGAGGATGGCATCGAACAGTCCTGGGTCGGAAAGCGCTAGAGCGCGAAGCTTCTCCGATGCGTGCGACGAGAGCCATTCCATGAGCTTGATGTAGCTGTACGACGAGTCGATCTGCAGAGTGTCGTAGACGACCTGGCCGTCAGGGATTCCGGCAGGGTGGGCGTGCGTGGATACCTTCGCATTGCGCAAGCTCTGGAAGACCGCGAGGTTCACGCCGCCGGTGTAGTAACTGCCATCCGCCTCGACGGCGACCTTGTTCAGCTCAAGGGCTGCCGCAACGGCGAGTTGCATCACCTGCACGCTGTCGGCGAAGTAATTCGATACGTCAGATACGAACCATTCGAGCTTCTCAGTTTTGATTTTGATGATCCTGATCGCATCCTCGACCTGATCCCTGAGATCTTCAAGCGCCCTGGTCCCCGACAGCATGTCGTTCACCGCATCCCCGAACAACCCGAACGCCTCGGAGTACACGTCCTTGACGAGCTTGATCTGCCGGTCGATGAGATCGAGCTGCTCCCTGGCGTCCTGGAGGCCTTGCGTGAGCTCGTCATGATCGAGATCACCGTATTCGGCCAGAACGGAATGCGCGTGCTCATACGATCCGAGCTCGGCCTGGACATCGTCGACGGCCTGGCTGAGTTTGAAGATCCCCGGGATAATCAGCTCACCGAACAAACCTCGCCCGGCGGTGAAGGCGGCCCCCTGCAAAACGCCCGTCTCCAGCTGAGCCATCAGATGCAGCGACCCGGACGTGAGCCGATCGATGATCGCATTCGCGGTCGCGACGTTGTTGCGCATCGCGGTGATGAGATTGCTCGAATCGGCGACACCGAACCTTATTCCCATGGCAGCTCGCCCTTCTCCCGAATCAGCCGCTCGCGTTCATCATCCAGAGACCGCCGCACCTGGGAATTCACCTGCTCAAACTCTTCAGCGGCGTCGTTCACATACCGATCCATCTGAAAAAGAAGCTCCTGTTGTTCCTCCAGTTCTCGCTGCGCGACGCTACTGCCCCATTGCAGGCTCTGGTGAAGCGACGCTTCCCTTCGTCGGGACACCGACCGAAACTGTTCCTGAAAGCGCTCCAACGAACGCTGATAACTGTTCCGCAGGTCGGAGAACTCGTCTTCCTGCCGCTCAACACTGCGGATCTGAGCGTCGAGTTCGAAGCGTTCGTTCGCGCTCTTATCCCCGCTCACGGTGCGTTCCCCCAACGCTCGCCGTCGGCAACATCACGCTTCTCGATGCTGGCGGCGAGTTCCGGGAACTTGTTCGCCTGCCCGAGGACAGCAGCGCAAAACTGGCTGACGGTCTGGAACATTTGGTTTGTAACATCGCGACCGGCGTCCATTCCAGCGATGCCGGTCGTGAAACCGAACGTGACCTGCTGATCCGCGTAGCCGGAAGTATCGATACCCACCAACTCATTCACGGCGGCCTCGGCACCCGCTGTGCTGGAAGTGATTTTCCCTGCCGGCATAACGCTCCCTCGTTCTGATCCGACCCGCGCAATCTCCGCGCCGAATCGAGCTGAGATTGAATCATATCCGGTCAAACTACTGATAATGATGATGCTTCGATGTAAAACGCGAATTTGAAATGCCAGGGGGCTCTTCGGTCCCCGCCATCAACGCGGAACTAGCGTGAGGGCGCCGTGGCCAGGGCTGCCACAGGCCCAGGGCGTGTCTGATGAAGCCGGGTCCAGGAGATCATCGAGACCTTCCACCACCGTGTCGAGACGATGATCACCGGCGACGACGTCATGGTCCGGATCGCGCCATAATGGCGGGTGCGCGCAGCCCAGGGCGACGTGGGCGCGACGAAAACGGCACGAAAGAGATCGGCCCACCAGGTTGAGGTCTGGTGGGCCGATCGGGGAGCCGGAGGGCGAGGCGGGCTGGCGCCCCTGGGGGATACCCTCCGGAGTGGGTCAGCCGTTCGCGCCGGCCGGCTTCGTGGTGGGGGTGAAGCCCTCCAGCTTGTTGGCGGCGTCAGCGTACTTCTGGGTGAAGGTGCTGCTGTAGGAGATCTTCGAGGTGTCGACGCCGATGGTCTTCTCCATGTCGAAGATGACCTTCGGTCCGCCGGCAGGCATGATGCCGTCCGGCAGGAACTGACCCTTGTCCTGCGTCAGCCCATCGATGTACTGCTGCTTGCTGATCGTCGCGTTCTGCACGAAGTCCTGCGGCAGCTTGTTGGCGATGTCCGTGGCGCTGTGCGTGGAGATCCAGTGCATGGTCGCGACCAGGGCATCCACCACCTTCTGGGCAGCGTCCTGGTGGGACTTCACCCAGTCGGCACGGGCCAGCAGGCCGGCCGCGGGCCAGGCGCCGCCGAGCGCCTTCGTGGCACCCTTCGTGGTGGCGAGGTCGACCGCCGTCGTGGCGAGGTGCTGCGAGAGGAGGGCACCGACCGTCGGCTGAGTCGTCATGACGCAGTCGGCGCTTCCGCGCTGGATGGCCGCGATCGCCGTCGAGCCGGCGTGCACCGCGATGGTGGTGTACTGCGTCTTGGAGATGCCGTGCTGGGCCGCCAGGAACTGGGTGAGCTCATCCGTGCCGGAACCGAGGTCCGTCACGCCGAGGTTCTTGCCCTTGAAGTCGGCGGCAGACGTGACGCCGCTCTTCGGCGAGCACATCTCGCGCTCACCCGGTGCGCCCGAGAGCTGGACCAGGTTGATGACGTCCTTGCCCTTCGACTGGAAGTCGACCGTGTGGATGTACCAGGCACCGGCCAGGTCGACCTGGCCCGACGCCATGGCGTCCTCTGCGCCCACGCCGCCGTTCTGCTCGGTCGAGAGCTCCATGTTCACGCCGTACTTCTTGTAGAAGCCGAGGTTCTGGGCGAGCTGGTAGGGCAGGTAGATCTGCTTGTCGATGCCGCCGACCATCATCTTGACGGTCGGCATGGGTGCGGCGCTGGAGCTGCCTCCGGCCGAGCCTCCGCCCGAGCTGCAGGCTGCGAGGCTGAGGGCGACCATGCCCGCTGCGGCGAGGACACCGATGGTGCGTTTCTTCATGAGTGCTGTTCCTTTCGTGTCGCCGGCGGGGGCCGGCGGTCTGCGTCATTGCAGGTCTGTGTTTTTCGTGGCGCTCTGACGTCGCGTCGTGCGGGTCAGATCGCCTGCGCCTCGGAGCGGCTCGGCGGCCGCCACTTGAGCAGGGACTTCTCGAGGAGGGTGATGAGGTACTCGGCCACGAGCGTGACCACGGCGACGATCACCATGCAGGCGAAGACGGTGTCGGGGTCGAAGTTGCCCTGCGCCTGGCTGATGATCAGTCCGACCCCGTGCTGCGCGCCGAGCACCTCCGCGACGAGCGCACCGATGATGGCGAACCCGAACGCGGTGTGAAGGCTCGCGATGATCCACGTCATCGCGGAGGGGATGGTCACGTGCCGGGCCACCTGCAGCGGCGAGGCGCCGAGGACGCGGACGTTCGCGACCAGGCCCTGGTCGACCTCCCGGACGCCCTGGAAGGCGTTGAAGAAGACGACGAAGAAGACGAGGACGGCCGCCAGGAGCACCTTGGGGAAGACTCCGAGCCCGAACGCGACGATGAAGATCGACCCGAGGACGATACGGGGGATGGAGTTGAGGATCTTGATGTACGGGCCGAAGACCGAGGCGAGGTACCGGCTCGAGCCGAGCAGGATTCCGAACACCACTCCGGTGACGGTTCCGAGGAGGAATCCGAGGAACGCCTCCTGCACCGTGATCCAGAGGTTCTCCCAGATGGTGCCGAACGCCGTGCCCACGGTGAAGAGGTGCACCAGGCTGTCCCAGATGCCCGACGGCTGTCCGTAGAAGAACTTGTCGACCCAGCCGGCGGCAGTGAACCACTGCCATCCGCCGAGGATCAGGACGGCCGCCCCGATCCGGCCGACCCAGATCCAGGTCGTACGCCGCGTGTGGGCTCGCCGGCCGGCGGCCTGCATGTCGATCTCGCGCTTGTCGGCGACGCCGCTTCGCGCCGCCTGCTGTGTTGTTGTCATGGTGGTCACGCTGCCGCTCCTGCTGTCTGCTGGTAGGCGCGGGTCACTTCGTCGCGAAGCGACTCCCAGATGCGCCCCTGGATCTCGAGGAATCGCTCCTCGTGGCGGATTTGCTGCACATCGCCGCGCGGGCGGGGCAAGTCGACGTCGAAGACGTCCTTGACGGTCCCGGGGCTGCTCGTCATGATGACGACCTTGTCGGCGAGGGCGACGGCCTCATCCAGGTCGTGCGTGATGAACAGCACGGACGGACGCAGGTCCTCCCACAGCTGGAGCAGCTCGGTCTGCATGATCGCCTTGGTCTGGACGTCCAGGGCGCCGAACGGCTCATCCATGAGCAGGATGCGCGGGTTGTTGATCAGCGCAGCCGCCATGGAGACGCGCTTCCGCATCCCGCCGGACAGCTGGTGCGGGTAACGGTCCTCGAAGCCGGTGAGGCCGACGCGGCGGAGCCAGTCCATCGCGAGCTCGGTCGCCTCCTTCTTCGGGGTGCCGAGCAGGATCGGGCCCATCATCACGTTCGCCAGCACCGTCTTCCAGGGGAAGAGGGAGTCGCTCTGGAACATGTAGCTGACGCCGTTGGTGACGCCATCCACCAGGCGCCCGCCGACGCTGACGGATCCGGCACTGGGGTGCTCGAGGCCGGAGACCTGAGCGAGCGTGGTCGACTTGCCGCAGCCGGTCGGGCCGACGATCGCGCAGAACTCGCCGGGCTCGACCGTCAGCGACACATCGCGGATGGCCGTGAAGGTCTCGCCCTTCGGCGTGAGGAAGCGCTTGGTCAGCCCGACGATGTCGATGCGGGCGGGAGCGACGGTACCCGGGGATCCGGCTGATTCTTGGGGTCGGTGTTCACCCATTTCGAAGACCTCTCTGTCTTTCGTGTCTGTCCCTCGATGGTGCGCCAGCCGCAAGCGCCTGTCTCGCTTGTGCGCCATTCGCTCCGTTCTGCGCGTTGCGGAAGGTTTTGTGCGTTCTGCTCACGTGCTATCCACGGCCAGGGGTGACACAATCTGGCTGATGCGACGACGGATCAGGCGACTGTCGAGCCAGATCCTGCTGGCTCAAGTGGCGATCCTCACCGCCTCCATGGCGATCGGTTTCGTCCTGTTCGCGCAGACGGCGCGCAGCAACCTCGATACCGACTACCAGGCGAGGGCGGCGGGGATCGCCCAGACCTTCGCGGGCATCCCCGAGATCCGGGCGTGCATGACCTCCGGCGGGCCGGAGTGCGCGAACACGATCCAGTCGCTGGCGTCGCAGACCGCCGGCAGTACGGGCGCGGCCTACGTCGTGGTCATCGACATGAACCGGGTGCGGCACTCGCATCCCAATGTCGCACTGATCGGCCAGAAGGTCTCCGAACCGGTCGTCGCGGCCGACGGCAAGGTGCACCTCGGCACCGACCCCGGCTCCACGGGCGTGAATGCGAACGCCCGCGTGCCCCTCTACGGGACGAACGGGAAGATCGTCGGCGAGGTGTCGGTCGGCATCCTCGAGAGCAGCGTCAGCAGCGAACTGCTGTCCGAGCTGCCCGTGTACGCCGCGTGGGTGGCGGTCGTCCTCCTGATCGGCGCGCTCGCCTCCTTCGTCCTCGCCAGCCTGCTCAAGCGCCGCACGTTCGGGCTCGAGCTTGATGAGATCGCCCGCCTCCTGCAGGAGCGGGAGGCGACGCTGCACGGCATCCGGGAGGGGGTCATCGCGATCGACCCGGCCGGCCGGATCACCGTGGTGAACGACGAGGCCCAGCGGCTGCTCCACCTCCCGGAGGGTGCGCGCGGTCAGTATCTGGAGGATGTGCTCGCTGCCACGCCCATCCGCGAGACGCTCACCGGGACCAGTGCCGTGAAGGACGCCATCGCCGTGACGGACGACTACGTGCTCGTGGTCAACCGGATGCCGGTCTCGATCGGCGGGCGGCAGCACGGCGCCGTGGTCACGCTGCAAGACCGCACCGAGCTGACCGGGCTGACGCGCGAGCTGGACGGGGAGCGCAGCTTCACCGAGTCGATCCGCGCCCAGCAGCACGAGTTCGCCAACAGGATGCACGCCGTGTCCGGCCTGCTGGAGCTCGGGCGGACGGAGGACGCCCGTCAGTACCTCGACGAGATCCGGGGAACGACGGCGGACCTGGACACGACCCTCCGCACCCACATCGGCGCACCGATGATCATCGGGCTGCTGCTCGGCAAGGCCGCCGAGGCGAACGAACGCGGGATCGAGCTGGTCATCGATCCCGACACCGACCTCGGGGAGGCGCCGGACCGCGTGCAGGCACTGACGACCATCCTGGGCAACCTGATCGACAACGCCTTCGACGCCCTCACCGGATCCCCCGGTCCACGACGGGTCGTCGTCAGCGTCATCGAATCGGCCGAGCAGCTGATCGCGCGCGTCACGGACAACGGCCCGGGGGTCGCGAGCAGCGACATCCCTCGGATCTTCGAGAACGGCTACACGACCAAGCGCGGCACGCTCCAGCGGCACCACGGGCTCGGCCTCTCGCTGGTGCACCGGACGGTCACGAAGCTCGGCGGCACCGTCGAGGTCTCCTGCGACCACGGCGCCACCTTCACCGTCGTGCTTCCGCGCGTCGCGTCGCCGCACAAGGAGGTGGTCCGATGATCGACGAGCTCACCGTCCTCGTCGTCGACGACGACTTCCGCGTCGCGAGCGTCCATGTCGACTTCGTCAATGCCACGTCCGGCTTCCGGGTCGTCGGCGAGGCGCACACGGCAGCGGAGGCGCTCAGCCGGTCGGCGGCGCTCCACCCGGACCTCGTCCTGATGGACATCTACCTCCCGGACGAGGACGGGCTGGAAGTGATCCGGAAGCTGCTCGCCGAGCCGCTCCCGCCGGCCGTCATCGTCATCTCGGCCGCCAACGACCTCGCCACCGTGCGCCGCGCGGTCCAGCTCGGCGCGCTGTACTACCTCGTGAAGCCGTTCGGCTTCGCCGAGCTCGCCGACCGGCTCGCCGCCTTCCGGAAGGCCCAGACCGACCTCGCCGAGTTCCCGGCGGAGGCGACCCAGCAGGACATCGACCGATTCTTCGAGCTGCTGCGCTCGGCGCCCGCCGCGCAGACCGAGTCCCTGCGCCGCCTGGCGCCCACCCTCCAGGCCGTGTACGACACGGTGGCCGGCAGCGGGGGCAGCATCTCGGCGAGCGATGTCGCCGCCGCCATCGGGGTGAGTCGTGCCACCGCGCAGCGGGCGCTCACGCAGCTGGAGCAGAGCGATGTCCTCCGGCTGGAGCTCCGCTACGGCGCGACCGGTCGGCCGGAGCACCGCTACGCCGTGAGGCGGAAGTAGGGCCGGGCCGGTCTCGCCGTCGGGCGGCCGTTTGGCGGTGAGTGCGGGTGTTCGTTACGTCTGCTGCTGCTCGCGCACCCGCGGACGTTCCGAAACGGCGCAGTCGCGCGCGGGATGGGCGCGGGAGGGAGGGGCGGGGACGGATCAGCGGGCGGGCCGAGCGGCGGGTGCGATCACCGCATCCACCCCGATCGCGGCGCCGACGACGACCAGCCCGCCGAGGAGGGCGAGCACGATGACGATCAGCGTCTGGGAGGCGCGCAGCTCGGTCCGTTCGAGCGACTGCCCGGCCACCACGACATCCCCACCGGGCTGCGGCCGGGCGACGATCGCGAACCGCAGCCCCTGCGCCGGCTGCCAGGTGACCGCATCCTCACCGCTGCGGCGGGCGTCGTCCAGCACGCCGCGAGGGACGGTGGCGAGCGACCCGTGAAGGTAGCCGTTCCCGCCGGTGGGCCGGTCGCCCGCGTCGTACCGCATCCAGAAGACTCCCTGGTAGCCGGACAGATCGAGGTGTTCCGGCTGACCGCTGGTGTCCGCCGCGGAGAGCAGCGCTCGCGGGCCGTCCTCGACCGCGTTCCTGCCGTCGTGCTGCACGACGAAGTACACGGTTCCCAGCGCCAGCGCGAACAGGACGTAGGCGGCGACGGCGAACACGGTCCGATGAACCCACATGCGGTTCAGGATGCACCTGCCGGCCGGCGCCGGCATCCACCTCGAGAGGTATTGCTGGACTGGCGGCGCCTTCACGCGGCCTCGTCGTGGGTGTCCTCCTCGTGGCGGTCGAGGAAGGCAGCGATGAGCAGGCCGACGGCGACGATCCCCATCGTCGGCTTGGCCCGCGCGGCCGTTCTGGAGTGCCGCGGGCGAGTGTCGGAAACGGAGGGACTCCCGACGGCGCGACCCCCGGAGTGCCGGAAAGGGAGGCGTCAGCGCGCCCGTGGGCGCGGGAAGTCCTCCGTTTTTGCGATGGGCCGGGGTTTGGAGTCCTCCCCCGAACTGGGGGACAACTATGTCCGCATTAAGGGGGACAGAACGGAAAAGCGGACGTACACTCGGCTCAAGTGAGCAATTCTCACCTAACGCGATTCCTGGAGGGGGTGATCGGCTCCGGCGCCACGCGGAGCACGGAAATGGCTTGGCACATCGCGCACGCTCCCACGCATCGGCACACCAGTCCGTGGCTTGTGGCCGTGACCGCTCTGATCGCCGCGGCCGCCCTCGCCATCGCCGCACTGGTCGGCACCGGCGCCCTCTACGCCGGAAGCGTCGCCACCACGTTCGACTCGCACGTGACGCGCATCCAGCACGCGTTCCCGCCCGCGACCACCCGGCCCGCTCCCGCCCCGACCAGTGCCGAGAACATCCTGCTTCTGGGCTCCGACTCGCGCGGTGCGCCGACGAAGGTCGGGCAGACGGGCGTGACGAATCAGCGATCGGACACGATGATGCTCGTGCACATCGACGCCGACCGGAAGAACGTCTACGTCATCTCGATCATGCGCGATCTGTGGGTCCCCATCCCGGGCAACGGAACAGCCAAGATCAACGCGGCCCTCGCCTGGGGCGGAACCCCGCTGACGATCCAGACCGTCGAACAGCTGCTCGGCGTCCGCATCGACCACGTCGCCATCATCGACTTCGGGGGCCTGAAAGAGATCACCGACGCGCTCGGCGGCGTGGATGTGGACAGCCCGGTCGCCTTCACGACCGTCAAGTCGCCGCACTACACGTTCGTCAAGGGGATGAACCACCTCGACGGCGACCAGGCCCTCGCCTACTCGCGCGAGCGCTACGCGTTTCCGACCGCGGACTACCAGCGCGTCGCCGACCAGCAGGCACTCCTCCGCGGATTCGCCACGACGCTGATGAGCCGGTCCGTCCTGGCCAATCCTGCCGCGCTCATCTCGTTCGCATCCACAGCCGGCTCGTACGTCAGCGTCGATCAGCAGTTCGACCTCCCGACGATGCTCGCCCTCGCGGCCAGCATGCGGCTCAGCGGATCCAGCAGCATCCACTCGTTCACCCTCCCGACCGACGGGACGGGGACGTCGTCGGACGGGCAGTCGATCGTCAACCTCGACCCCGCGGCCACGGCCGCGGTCGGCGCCGCTCTCGCGAACGACACGGTCGGGCAGTTGCCGTACGCGCAGAGCGGCGGGTGACCGGGCGGCACTCCTGCCCCGCGGCCGCCGGCGCGGTCAGTGGCCCGGCGAGACCGGGGTGACGACGAAGTCGTCGAGGGTGCGCAGCTCACGACGGACCCGTTCCGACGCATGCTCGGCCACGTGGCCGGCGTCGTGGAGGCTCACCGCATCGGTCGTGACGATGGCCGACCCGAGGAGGCGGTGACCGGCCCAGCGCAGCTTCACGACGACGACCCCCGTGACGCCGTCGACGCTCTCGAGGCCGCGCTCGACGCGCTCGACCAGCTGCGGGTCCACCGCATCCATGAGGCGTGCACCGACCGCCTTCACGGTGCCCCACAGGAGGACGAGGATGGAGATCGCGATCAGCAGACCGATGATCGGGTCGGCGAGGGGGAAGCCGAGGAGGACGCCGATGGCGCCCAGCACGACCGACAGCGAGGTGATGCCGTCGAGGCGGGCGTGCACGCCGTCGGCCACCAGCGCTGCGGAGCCGATCTTCCGGCCGACGCGGATGCGGTAGATGGCGACGAGCTCGTTGCCGGCGAAACCGATCAGACCGGCGACGATCAGCCACCCCGCGTTCTCCACGGGACGCGGATGCACGAACCGGTCGATCGCCTCCCATCCGGCGATGACCGCCGACAGGGCCACCACGAAGACGATGAACAGCCCGGCGAGATCCTCGGCCCGCCCGTAGCCGAAGGTGTAGCGCCGGGTGGCGAGGCGGCGGCCGAGGACGAAGGCGATCCACAACGGGACGGCCGTCAGAGCGTCCGCGAAGTTGTGGATGGTGTCGGCCAGCAGCGCGACGGACCCGGTGAAGAGCACGAAGCCCAACTGGAGGAGCGTCGTGCCGAGCAGGATGAACATCGAGACCTTCACTGCGGTGACGCCCGCCTTGCTGGCCTCCAGAGCGTCGTCGACCGAGTCGGCGGCGTCGTGGGTGTGCGGGACGAAGAGGTCGTAGAGGAAGCCCTTCACGCCGCCGTGCGGGTGCGGGTGGGCGTGGGGGTGGGGGTGGTCGTGATCATGGTCCTCGTGCGTGTGACCATCGTGGGCGTGATCGTGGTCGTCGTGCGTGTGACCGTCGTGGGCGTGCTCCTCGTGCGCGTGGTCCTCGTGCGCGTGGCCCTCGTGCGTGTGACCGTCGTGCGCGTGGTCGTCGTGGGCGTGGTCGTCGTGCGGGTGGACGTGCGTCCCACTCATGAGGCGGCCTCCTCGGTTGCAGCGGCCTGCGGATGGTGGTGCCGCGGGGTCCCGCCGAGGGAGTGCTCCGCCTGGAAGATCGCATCCGTCACCAGGCGGCTCGCGTGCTCGTTTTCCAGCTTGTAGAACACGCGCTGGCCGTCCTGGCGCGTGGAGACGATGCGGGCCAGGCGGAGCTTGGCCAGATGCTGCGACACCGCGGACGGCTGCTTGTCGAGGATGTCCGCCAGATGGTTCACCGACAGCTCCCCCGCATCCTTCAGGGCGAGCACGATCCGGACGCGCGTCGCATCCGCCAGCATCCCGAACACCTCGACGGCGAACTCGACGAACTGACTGTCCGGGAGACGACCGCATATCGCCTTATCTGCATCCATACGCAGATTAAAGAACAGTGGGCGGCGCAACGCAACTCCGTGCGGGAGGAATCGAAGGAGATCGGATGTCGAATCTCCTTCGAATGGCAGTAGTGAAGGAGATTCGAACGGTATCGGTTCGAATCTCCTTCGCGGTCGCGACATCATGCCGGGATGGTGAGGCCGGCCCACCCGGGACCGGCGAGCTGATTGGAGGCGGCGCCCGGCGGCCCGCCACAGCCGGCCACCTCGGCGATTCGGGCTCGTGCGACGGGGAGTGCGCGTGTTCGGAACGTGTGCGGCCGGGCGAGCAGCCGCAAACGTTACAAACCGCAGCACACGCACCTGAGGTGGGGGCGGGTGCGGGCGGGGGGGGGCGGGGCGGGCGCGAGTGCGGGCGCGGGCGCGGTTGCGGGCCCGCGCGCGGGGACGCGCGCGGGGACGCGCGCGGGGACGCGCGCGGGGACGCGCGCGGGCGCGGGTGCGTGCACGGGGGGCGCGCGCGTGCACCCGGGCGCGCACGGCGCTGGGTCCGGGCGGCCGCCGCGCGACCGGCGCGGCGGCCGGCGCGGCGGCCGGCGCGCCGGCTGCCGCGGCGGCCGGTCGGAGTGGTCCGGTTGCGGCCGCCGGCGTACGCTGACGCCATGTACCGCGGGAGGCGGGGGGCCGTTGGTCGCACCGCGGCTCGCCTCGGGGCGGGCGCGGTCGCGGTCGCGGTCGCGGCCGCGGTCGCGGTCGCGGGTCTGGTCCTGGCTGGATGCTCGCCGTCGGGGCCTTCTCCGGCCACGACCTCTCGTGCACCCAGTGCGCCGTCAGCCTCGTCGCCTTCCCGTCCGACCCCGTCCGCGCCTCCGGCCCCGGTCGCCGTCGCGGTGCCGGGCATCACGGCCTGGTCCTCATACCACGCCGATCCCTCGCGCACCGGGGCCGTGGTCGCCGGCGCGTCGCTCGCCTCCCTCGCGCGGGCCTGGTCTGCGGACCTCGGCGGTGCGGTCTTCGGGCAGCCTGTGGTCGCGGGCGGCCGCGTGTTCGCGGCCACCGAGACGAACCGCGTGGTCGCACTCGACCCGGGCACCGGGAACATCGTGTGGTCGGCCTCCCTCGGGTCGCCGCTGACGGAAGTCGGAGGGGTCGCCGGCTGCGGGAACATCGACCCCCTCGGTGTCACCAGCACGCCCGCCGTCGACCCGGCCAGTGGAACGGTCTTCGTCGTGGGCGAGGTGAGCACCGGTGGAGGAGCGGTGCATCACCAGCTGGAGGGATTCGACCCGGCCACGGGCAAGGTCGTGCTCACGGAGCCGGTCGATCCGCCCCTCCCCAGCGCTGAGGAACCGGTCCACCTGCTTCAGCGCGCGTCGCTCGCCGTCGCGAACGGCCGCGTCTACGTCTCGTACGGCGGAAACTACGGCGACTGCGGCACCTACCACGGCTGGGTCGTCGGCGTGAATGAGACCGGCGCACCCGGTCTCGTCTCCTTCGAGGCGGCCCCGGACGGCCACGGCGGCGCGATCTGGCAGGGCGGCGGTGCGCCGGCGGTGGATGCGGCCGGGAACCTCTACGTGTCGACCGGCAACTCGAACCCGGACCCGCCCTCGGGCGGCCCCGACACGGTCGAGTACGCGGAGAGCGTCGTCAAGCTCTCACCCGACCTGAAGCCCCTGGCCGTCTTCAAGGACACGACCGCGGGCGCCGACGACGACCTGGGCACCGGGAACCCCGTGCTGCTGCCCGGCGGCCAGGTGTTCGTCGTCGGGAAGACCGAGGTCGGCTTCGTCCTCCGCCAGTCCGACCTGTCGGTGGTCGCGACCGTCAGCGGCATCTGCGGCAGCGACCCCGACGGCGGCCCCGCCTACGACCAGGCGGCGAACCGCTTGTTCGTCCCGTGCAGCGACGGCGGCATCCAGACCGTGGATCTCAGCAGAGATGAGGCGGGTCCGCGGCTGGCGGGCGCGAACGGCCCGCCCATCGTCATCGGTGGGACGGTCTGGGCCGCGCGATACCCGGACGGCACGCTCAGCCAGTTCGACGCCTCCACCGGGGCGCTGCTTCAGCGGCTGCCGGTCGGGGAGTCCGTGCCGCACTTCGCGAGCCCGAGCACGGCGCTCGGGCTGCTGCTCATCGGCACGGATACGGGAGTGGCGGCGTTCCACGGGGGCGGGTAGCGCCGGAGGACGCTACTCCAGGTTGCCTCGATCGGCGCCGTCGTACGGGACGTCCGTGTCGTCCGCGCGGTCGGCGCGCGCCTCGTCCGCACTGTCCTTCACGTGGGCTTTCACGTCGGCGACCGTGTCCTTGACGCTTCCTTTCGCCTGCTCCGCCTTGCCTTTGATCACGCGGGACTCGTCGTCGGTGGCCTTGCCGATGACCTCGTCGGCCTTGCCCTTGAGCTTGTCACCGGCCGCGTCGAACTTGTCCTCGATGCCCATGGGGTCCTCCTCCATCGGTCCTGATGCATCCTTCTGTTCCGCGACACGGTACGCGGATCCGGGGCGAAGGATAAGGGTGCCGCAATCAGCGCACCCTGACGGAGAGTTGCCTGCTCGTGGTGGAGCCCGCAGCGTTGGTGAACGTCACCGTGTATGTGTGGGTTCCGGCGGCTGCGCCGGTGACGACCACCGATGCATGCTGCGCGCCGGGGGTGGCGGCCGTCAGGCTGCCCGAACCGATGACCGTGGACCCCTCCCGGAAGGTGTAGGAGGTCGCGTTGGTCCCCCACCACAGGTCCGCCGACAGAGTGAAGGAGTCTGCACGCGGGGAGCTCGCGGAGAGCACGGGTGTGCCGGGCGACGCATCCGTCACCGTCACGGTGAGCGGCCGGGTCGCCGTCGTGCCCTGCGAATTCTCCAGTTCGCCGGTGAATGTGTAGGTGCCGTTCGGGAGGCCGTCGATGGGCACGACCGCCCGCTGGCCGAGCGGCGACATCATCGTGAGGCGGACCGACTTCACCAGCGTGCCGTCCTGGTAGAGCTTGAACAACTGGCCGTTGACACCCCACCACAGGTTCATCGTGACGTCGAAGGTGCCGTCCTTCAACCCGTTGTTCCACCCGTCGTTCGACGAGAGGACCGCCGTGCCCGGAGCCGAGGTCGCGCCGTCGTTCGACGCCACTTCCGGAAGCGTCACCGGGTCCGAGGCCGCGGAGGGCGAGCCCTCGCCGACCTGGTTGACGCCCGTCACGGTGTAGGTGTGCGTCGAGCCGAGGTCGAGGCCGGTGATCGTGCACGAGGTCTTCGACGTCGTGCAGGCCGGGGTACTGGAATCCCCGTCGTACACCCGGTACCCCGTGAACCCGAGGCCCGCTGGGGACGACGGGGCCCACGAGACCCTGATCGACGTGTCGCCGGTCGCGGTGGCCGTCACGTCGGCGGGAGCCGCGGGCTTGGTGATGTCGGCCACGGCCAGCCACGAGATGACGGGCTTCTCGCCTCCCGCGCCCTCGTTGGTGACGACGTAGTCGACGGTGGCCGGCGCATCCAGCGTGAAGGTGAGGTCCTCGGCCAGCGGCGTGCTCGTACCGGACAGCGGGATGCTGCCCTTCGCGAGCTCCGTGCCGTTCACCGATACCGTCTGGTACATCGACCGGGAGAGGTTCCACCACTCGGTGAAACCGCCGGTGAGCGTGTACGTACCCGCGTCGAGGGGCAGGTGATAGGTCAGCCGGGTCGTGTTCTGGTACAGCCCCGTCGAGTACTTGTCGGCGATGTCGGTCGCCGCCTTCGTCACCATCCCGTCGGGGTCGTAGCCCCATTGGCCGGCGGCCGGCTGCGCCTGGTCGACGGTGTCGTTGAGGAGGGTCGGGACCGACTGCTTCACCGCGGTGTACTCCGGCGACGCGACGCCGTTCGTGCCCGCGTCGATGAAGTAGACGAGACCCATCGGGATCACCTCGTACGAGGCGACCACCGGCACCGCGTCGGCGCCGATCGTGCCCGAGACGGAGAGCTTGCCGTACAGGGTGCGCTGCCGCGCGACGGATGCGTCGTCCCAGGTGACCGCCGTGTCCGCACCGTCGACCTTCACCGTGCCGGGCAGCGCATCCTTCAGGCCCAGCGTCCCCTGCACTCCGAGGTCGCGCGGGAGCGTCTGCACGTAGGCGAGCGCAAGCCGCGCGTTGTAGCCGCTCGTGCCGTTCGTGCCGAACTCGAGGTCGACGACCGCGGGCGCATCCAGCGTGATGCGCTGGGCGATCGGGGTCGCCGTCCCGTTCGCGGCCGCCGTCACCGTCGTCGCCGTGCCGCCGTGGACGCCCACCTTCGAGTAGATGTTCGTCGTCAGGCCGGCACGCGGCGCCTGCACCCCCACCACGTTGTAGCTGCCCGCGGGCAGGCTCAGATGGTACGTGACCGGCTTGTTGTAGTCGGCGCCGATGTAGGACGAGCCCCAGTCGGTCGGCGTGCCGGCGGCGAGGGTGGTCGCTGCGGTGGAGTATCCCCAGGTGGAGCCCGCGGTCGTGCCGTCCCACTTCTGGTCGGCGGCGGTGTTCTGGAGGTACGGATCGAGTCCTGCGACCGCTGCATACGCCGACGGCGCGGAGGACGTCGATGAGCCGGAGTCGATGAAGTACGCGAGGTTCGCGGGCACCATCAGGACGACGACGCTGAAGCGCTGGTACACGCCGGCGGAGGTCTTGTCCGTCGTGCGTCCTGTCGCCGTGAAACTCCCGAGCTCGGCCGTCGAGGCGACGCCGGCGAGGGATGCGGCATCCCACGTGACTGCCGCACTCGACCCGTCGATCGACAGGGTCTTCGGCAGCGAGCGGCCGGCTGTGGGCACAGCGGTCATCCCGAGATCGCGCACGTCCGTGCTGACGTCCTTCGGCACGAGTGCGTCGATCGCCGACGTCAGCCGGGCGCCGATCGCGGCGGCACCCTCCGCGTCGAGGCCGAATGCCGACGGGTCGGCGACCGCGGCTCGTGCATCCGTCAGCACCGCGCTCACGCGGGACCACGAGTCCGTGCCCCAATCGTCCGCGTTGAGCGCATCGCCCTTCGCGACCGCGGCAGCGAGCGCGGTCGTGTCGACCTTCGTCGAGTCGGCGTTCGCCGTGATGACGCCCACCGCATCCACGTCGATCGGGCTGGCGTTCGCCGTCGAGAAGACCACGGTGTGCGTGCCGTTCCTCAGGCCGCGCAGCTCGAAGGCGGTGCGCTCGCTTCCGGAGGCGAGGGTCGGCGCGTTCCCGACGACCTGCCTCCCGTCCACGGTGACGTTCAGCGTCGGCTTGCCCGTGTTCGTGCCGATGATGTCCAGGCCGGTGCCGGTGAACGTGTACGTCATCGACGCGCCCTGGCGCGTGCTGTTGGAGGCGGTGCGCTGGTACTCGAACATTCCCTGGCCGTTGACGTTGCTCCAGCCGCTGTCGAACTGCAGGACCGGCGTCGAGCGGTCGGCCCAGCTCGTCTGGTGCATCCCGTCGATGAGCTGCGAGTAGTACGGCGTGTAGCCGGGCACGGTGGTGACCTTCAGGTTGTCGAAGTCGACGGAGTCGAAGCTCGATCCGAGCTGGATGCGGCCGGTCGCCTGGGGCGACGCATCCGTGTACGTGGTGATCTGCTTGCCGTTGATGGATGCGCTGTAGACGGACCCGGCGACGGTCACCGCGAGGGTGTTCCAGACCCCGGCGCCGGACTGGAACGCGACGCCGGCGTCGCCCGCCACGGTGCCGCTGGCGACGGTCGTGCCGAAGCGCGCGAAGGTCCAGGCGCCCGTCGGGTCGACCTTCAGCTCGGCCGCCGAGACATTCTGCCCGTTCGCCGTGCCGCCCTGCTCCCTCGCGCCGATCGTGGCGTACTCGCCGGAGGATGTCGCCTCGAACCGCACGTCGGCCGACACGGTGTAGTCGGCCCAGCGACCGTCGCCGATCGTGGTCTTCGGGTCTCCCGCGTTCCAGGCGCCGCCGGCCATGCCGGGGCCGACCTGCTGGCGCAGCACGCGCCCGTGCGCCGAGTCGCTGGTGGCGACGGACTCGAACGCGCCGTTCGTGTCGTCCGTGTAGCGCGGGGTGGCGCCCTCGTCGGCGGCCGACACACCCGGCGTTCCGGCCGGCTTCGGCTTGGCGCCGCGGCTGTCGAGGTAGGACTCGCCGCTGTCGACGAGCGCACCCGTCGCGGAGTCGTAGGTCTTGACGTCGCCCTCGTTCGCGTAGTCGAAGTCGTCGGCGTAGAGGTACGCGTCGCCGGTCACGCCGTTGGTGTCGCCCGACGAATCCGTGTCGAGCACGTCACGTCCGCCGTCAGCGCCCGTGTATTCCGTGGAGGTCGGCAGCGTGTTGCCGTAGCCCGCCTTCGGCGTCAGGGAGCCGTCCGCCGCCTTCGTGGCGTGGTCGAGCGTCGTCGCGGTCAGCGTCGACCACGGCTTCACGGTGAACGTGTACGACCCGTCGGCGGCCGGCGAGAGCTCGTCGACCGGCTTCAGGTAGTTCGCGTCGTACGCCTGGCCGGCATCCGCCGCCCGCGTCTCCCAGAGCTCCATCGTCGTGTCGTCGCCGAGGTTCAGCCCGTTCGCCGCGATCGTGTAGGTGCGCGTGTATTTGCTGTCGTTGACGATGACCGTCGAGAAGTCGGAGGCATCCGGCGCCGCGAGGGTCGTGTAGGAGGCTCCGCCCGTGCGGGCGCCGCTCGGCGGGTTGCCCGTGCCGAGCTGGCTGGCGGACGCCTGCGGGATCGCCCGCCAGATCCCGGCGGTGTTGTCCGGGTTCTCCCAGCCGAGCTTCGCGAACTGCGTGAACTGGGCGAGGACGTCCAGGCCGCCGTCGTAGTAGGTCCAGCCCGACCACGGGTCGCGGGCGCTCACGAGCTCCTTCGAGGAGTACTGCATGCCGTCGTAGAACGACCCGATCGCGGGCTGGAAGATGCTGAAGGTGCGGTTGGCCGCGGCGAATCCGGTCGTGATCCAGTTGCCCATCTCGAGCGCGCTGTTGGTGCCGCCGAACTGGGTGCCGTTGCCGCCGGCCTCGTCGCTCGCGTTGTTGTTCGGCCGGTCGGCAGAGCTCGAGAAGGTCGACTGGCCCTCGGAGTTCCACACCTCCTTGTCGAACTGCTGCGCGAGCTTCTTCAGGTTGCCGTTGGAGTCGTCCGCGCTGCTGTAGTGGAAGCCGACCACGTCGACGGCGTTGCGCAGCGTCGGGTCCGTCGCCGTCATGGCATTGCCGAACGACAGCGGCGGCGTGCCCACCGTGTCGGCCGCGATGGTCTTGATCCGGTGGAACAGCTGCGCCTCCTCGGCGCTCGCGAAGCCGTCGTTGGGGTCGCCGGCGGTGGCGCCCTCGTACCCCGTGGTGTCGTTGCGCAGCCAGCCCGAGAACGACTCGTAGAGCGACGTGTTCGGGGTGCTGGTCTCGTTCGTGTCGGGGTTGATCGAGTCGACCATGATGCCGTACTCGCGGTACGCGGCGAGGACCGTGTTCTTGAACCAGATGTACTGGTCGGCGTCCGTCGCCACCCACGTCGGGCGGCTCCAGCGCAGGAGGCTGACATGCACGGTGCCCGCGGCCACCTTCTGGGCGTCGGCCGCGAGCTGGAACCCCGGCTCCCGCTGCACGTTCGGGTACTCGGCGCGGGTGCGCATCGTCGCCGCCTCCGGGCCCGTGGACGTGTTGCGGTCGTTGCCCATCTCGATCTTGACGGTGTTCATGATCGGGTTGGACCCGCCGAAGAGCGTCTGGATGAGCTGCCAGTACTTGTCGGGATGCTGCGCCTTGTAGTCCATCAGCAGCGAGCTGGTCGAGTTGCCCGAGAGCAGGCCGAACCCCTTGAAGGTGAGTCCGTTGACGTTCTTGGCGGCTGCGGCCACGTCCGCGCCGTTCACCGTGACGACGACGGGATCGGTCACGGCCGCCTGCGCGACGGCCGGGAAGCCGATGGATGCCGCGACCAGCGCGGCGCTCGCCAATGCGGTCAGGACCGGCCCGCGGATCTTCCGGCCGGACCTCGCGCGGAGCGTCATCGCCTCGGACATCTGTGTCTCCATTCTCCGCCTCCACGATGAGGCGATGTTCTTCTGCGGCTGCGGGATGCGGCCTGCGGGATGCGGCCCGCGGGCCGCATCCCGTTCACGCGAGGTCGGTGACCGGCGCAGCATCCATGTCGTCGAACGTCTGGTTCTCGCCCGCCATCGCCCACACGAACGAATACGCAGCGGTCCCGACCCCCGAGTGCAGCGACCAGCTCGGCGAGATGATCGCCTGCCGGTCGGCCACGACGAGATGGCGGGTCTCCTGGCGCTCACCGAGGAGGTGGATGACGCGCGCGTCCTCCGGTACGTCGAAGTACAGGTAGCACTCGGTGCGGCGGTCGTGCGTGTGAGCGGGCATGGTGTTCCACATGGAGCCGGGGTGCAGCTGCGTCACGCCCATGACGATCTGGCAGCTCGCGATGCCGTTCTCGTGGATGTACTGGTTGAGAGTGCGCCGGTTGCTCGTCAGCTGGTCGCCGAGCTCCCGCACGGTGCCCTCGCCCGGCGAGACCAGCGCGGCCGGGTGGCTCGTGTGCGCCGGAGCGGAGAAGAGGTAGAACTGCGCCGCGTCGCCGGCGAACGACACCTCGCGGATGCCGCGGCCCAGGTACAGGCAGGCGCCGTTCACCAGCTCGTACACCTCGCCGTCCGCCGTGACCGTTCCTGTGCCGCCGACGTTGACGATGCCCAGCTCGCGGCGCTCGAGGAAGTAGTCGCTGCGGATCTCGGGGTAGCCGCTGAGCTCCAGCACACCCCCGGCCGGAGTCGCGCCGCCGAGCACGATGCGGTCGTGGTGCGTGTAGGTGAGGCGGATCTCGCCCGGGACGAACACCTCCGGGACGAGGTATGAGTCACGCAGCTGCTGCGTCGTCATGCCCGGGATCTGGGCAGGGTTGGTCGCGTAGCGCTGCTCGATGGGGGTGGCCATGATGCTCCTGTTCGGATCGGCGGATGGTGTTCGGACCGGAGGATGCCGGCGGAGGTCAGCGGACGAGCCAGCCGCCGTCGACCGGCACGACGGCGCCGGTGACGTAGGCCGCGGCATCCGAGGCGAGGAAGACGAAGACGCCCTGCAGGTCGGCCGCCGTGCCCCAGCGCCCGGCCGGGATGCGGGAGACGATGGATGCCTCGCGTTCGGCATCGGCGCGCAGGGCCGCGGTGTTGTCGGTCGCCATGTAGCCGGGCGCGACGGCGTTGACCGTGACCCCCGAGACGGCCCACTCGTTGGCGAGTGCTTTCGTGAGCCCCGCGACCGCGTGCTTGGACGCCGTGTAGGCGGGAACGAAGACGCCTCCCTGGAAGGACAGCATCGATGCGACGTTGATGATGCGGCCGCTTCCCTGCGCGATCATATGGCGGCCTGCGGCCTGCGAGAGGTGGAAGACGGCATCCAGATTGACGGTGAGCACATCCTCCCAGTCGCCGGCCGGGTACTCCACCGCCGGGGCGCGGCGGATCGTGCCGGCGTTGTTGACGAGGATGTCGAGCCCGCCGAGTTCGGCGACGGCCTCGGTGACGGCGTCCGCGAGCTCCTGAGGAGTTGCCGAAGCGAAGTCGCGGCGGATCGGGTGCACCCGGCGACCGAGCGCGCGGATGCGGTCGGCCGTCCCGGACGCATCGCCCCGGTCGAGGAGCGCGACCTCGGCGCCGGCTTCGGCGAGCGCGATCGCGGCGCCCTGGCCGATCCCGCGGCTCGAGCCGCTCACGAGGGCGACCTTCCCGTCCAGGCGGAACGAATCGAGGATCATGCGGGGACCTCCTGCGGGGTGCCGGTCGTCGAGCGAGCGGGGTACGAGCGCGAGGGTGCGTCCGGCGCGGCCACGAAACGGGTCGTGAGCTCTCCGATCCGGGAGATGCGCACGGTGACGGCGTCGCCGTCCGCGAGCGGCCGGTGCGCCTGCTGCGCCCCGGGGAGCTTCTGCGGCGTTCCCGTCGAGACGACATCGCCCGGCTCCAGGGTCAGCACCTGGCTCAGATGGTGGATGACGAACGCCACGCTGAAGATCGTGGTCGAGGTCGACTGCGAGACGGTGACGACGCCGTCGCGGACCACCTCGACGAGCAGCTCCTGCGGATCGGGCACCTCGTCGGGCGTGACGACCCACGGCCCGAGGGGCGCGAACCCGTCCGAGCACTTGCCGAGGGCCCATTGGCTCTGCCGCCGCTGCCACGCCCGGTCGGACACGTCGTTGAGGATCGTGTACCCGCCGACGTGGCTGAGCGCGTCTTCGATCGGGACCCGCTGGGCTCGCCGCCCGATGACGATCGCGACCTCGCCCTCGTAGTCGACGTCGGTCGCCCCGGGCGGGATCACGACCGGGGCGCCGGGACCGGCGAGGGTGTTCGGCGTCTTGACGAAGACGTCCGGCCACTCCGGGTCGTTCGCCGCCGGGTCGGCGCCGTCGGGCACGTGCCCCCGGTAGTTGTAGCCGAGGCACAGGATCTTGCCCGGCGTCACCGGCGCGGCGAGCGCCGCACTCGCGAGTGCCGGCAGGGAGGCGGCATCCGCCGTCTCGACCGCCGCACGCACCTGCGCCAGCAGGGCGTCGTCCGCGAGGATCGTCTCGACGCGCGGCGCGATCCCGGACAGGTCGAGCAGGCGATCGCCCTCCGGGCTGGAGACGACGACGGCGGGCCGATCTCTCCCCTCCCGGTAGGTCACGAGGCGCATGACGGCTCCGGCTCCGAACGTGCCGGGCTCACCAGTAGAGCCGCCATCCGGGATCGACCGTGCGCATCAGCGCCTCCAGGTAGAAGTAGTCCCCCCAGAGCGTGCCCTCGTCGACGCCGTGGTCGCCGGGGAGGTTGTAGACGCCGTGCAGGAGGAGAGCGTCCGACACGTCATCGGCCGGCGTGTAGTTCTCGATGAGCGAGGCGAGGATGCGGTCCGCGGCTTCGGTCGCGCGCGCGGCGGCCTCCGGGTCGTCCTCGGCGATGGCGAGCTCGCGGAGGCCCGACACGGCGATGGCTGCGGCCGAGCTGTCGCGCGGGGCGTCGCTGCCGTCCGTGTACACCAGGTCCCAATACGGGACATCGTCGGCCGGGAGGTGCGCGAGGAAGTACGCGGCGCAGCGGCGCGACGCGTCGAGGAACCGCTCGTCGCCCGTGGCGCGGAAGTTGAGGGCGAAGCCGTAGACGCCCCATGCCTGTCCGCGCGCCCAGCACGAGTCGTCGTGCGCACCCTGCTCGGTCGCACCGCGGAGCGGCTCGCCGGTCTCGACATCCCAGTAGAACGTGTGGAAGGTCGAATCGTCCGGCCGCACGATGTGGTCGCGCAGCTGCAGCGTGTGCCGCCGGACCGCGTCGGCGTAGCGCTCGTCGCCCGTCTGCTCGGAGGCCCAGGTCAGCAGCGGCATGTTCATGAGGCTGTCGATGATCGTGCGGCCCGCCTGGCGCGGGTCGGAGAGGTCGCCCCACGCCTGCACGATGCCGGCCGGCTCCAGGAAGCGGGTCATCAGGTGGTCGGCTGCGGCCAGCGCGGCCCGGCGCGCATCCTCGTCCCCCGTCAGGCGCCAGGCGGCGACGCACGAGAGGCTGTACAGGAAGCCGAGGTCGTGGGTGTCCAGGTCCTGGCCTTCGTTCACGCGGCGCTCGAAGTCGCGCGCGTGTCGCAGGGCGGCCTCCCGGAAGGCGTCGTCGCCCGTGGCCTCCCACGCGATCCACTGCATGCCGGGCACGAAACTCGTCGTCCAGCCGTGGTTGCCGCCCTCGGGGATATCGCCCAGCGCCGGGCGCGGCCGATAGACGCCGTCATCCGTCGTGTCGTCGGGGTAGGCGGCGGCGAACTTCTCGATCGTGCGACGCGTCGTCCCGATCGCGGTCTCGAGTGCGGCGCGGGCTTCGGTCCGGATCGCGCCGGTGTATCCCGGAGCGGAGGAGAGGGAGGTCATGCGTGGCGGTCCTTGTCGATTCATCGGCGGTCAGTCGGTCAGCGGCTCGGCGGCCGGAAGCACAGGGCGCAGCGCGTAGCGGCCGTTGGCCCAGATCAGGTAGAGCGCGGCGGCGGCGGTCACCCCGGCCGCGATCGCCGGGAGGTTCGCGAACAGGGCGAGCTGCACGGCTCCGATCAGCAGCGACACGAGGCTGAGGTACCAGCGCCGAACGCCGAGGAGGACGGCCGCGCGGAGCACGTCCCGCAGCCGGGCGATCGGGACCTCCGCGATCGCGACCAGCGAGAGGATCGCCACCGCCAGCGCCAGGACGCTCAGCACGAGGAGCAGCGGGACGACCACCACTCCGACCGCAGAGGACGCGAGCGCCCGCACGTCGCCGAGCAGTACGACGAGGAGCGCAGCCGTGGCCGCACCGATCGCCAGCGCCTTGCGCCAGGTCGCCGCGTAGCCGCGGAGGAACGTCCGCAGCGGTCCGGCGCCGTTCCGCCCCTGCTCGCGGAACACCGTGAACGCCGCACTGCAGCCGGGGGCGGCGAGCGCCGCGGCCACAACGAGATAGGGCCACATCTCCGCCGGGTCGGTTCCGATGACCAGGACGAGCAGCGGCAGGCACGCGAGGACGAGCATCAGGTTGGTGGCAAGGCCGAGGTAGACGACCTCGAAGATGGCCGAGGCGAAGCCGTGGGAGATCCGTCGCATGGCCGTCAGCCCTTCATTCCGCTGGTCGCGATGCCCTCGACGAAGTACTTCTGCCCGAAGAGGAAGACGATCCCGATCGGCACGACGGAGATCACGAGACCGGCGAACATCAGGCCGTAGTTCGCGGCGTACTGGTTGCTCACGAACGTCTGCAGTCCGAGCTGCAGCGTCCACAGGTCCGGGTTCCGCAGGTAGATGAGCGGGCCGAGATAGTCGTTCCAGACCGTGACGAACGTGAGGAGCGTGAGGCTCGCCATCGCCGGCACCGACAGCGGGACCATGATGCGCCACCAGATGCCGTACTCGCTGAGGCCGTCGATGCGGGCCGCCTCCGAGAGCTCCTCGGGGATCGTCTCGTAGTACTGCTTCATCAGGAACACGCCGAAGGCGCCGAACGCCTGGAGCAGGATGATGGCCCACAGCGTGTTCGCGAGGTGCATCTTCGAGAGCATGATGAACTGCGGGATCATGTACGACTGCCACGGCACCGCGATGGTCGCGATGTACGCCAGGAAGAGGGCGTCGCGGCCGCGGAACTTCACGCGGGCGAACCCGTAGGCGGCGAACGAGCCGGTGAAGACCTGGAGGATCGTGACGGCGACCGCGAGCACGAGCGTGTTCCGGATCCAGACGACGATGTTCGAGTGGGTCCAGATGTTGACGTAGTTGCTCCAGTCCCACGTCTGCGGAAGCCACTTCACCGGGACCGAGAAGACGTCGTTGGCGGGCTTCAGGGAGCTCGACACCATCCAGAAGAACGGCACGAGGAGCGCGGCAGCGGCGATGACGAGCACGATGTAGCCGAAGACGCGGGCGACGCGGTGCAGGCGGCTGCGCGGTGCGCGTCCGTCGCGCTCGGGCGGGCGTTCGGCGAGCTCCTGAAGGCTCCGCTGGAGCGTGGCCGGTTCGGTGATCGCGCTCATCAGGCACTCCGTCGCTTGTTGATGAGGAACTGGATGATCGTCACGACGATGCAGATGAGGAACAGGACGATGGATGCTGCCGAGGCGTAGCCGAACTGGTTCTGCACGAACGCGGTCTGGTAGATGAACTGGGAGAGCACAAGGGTCGCGTTGCCCGGGCCGCCGTTGGTCATGACGAGGATCAGGTCGAAGACCTTGAACGAGTTGATCGTGAGCATGACCGTCACGAAGAAGGTCGTCGGCCGCAGGCACGGCATGGTCACGTTCCAGAAGCGCTGCCAGACGCTCGCGCCGTCGACGCGGGCCGCCTCGTGGAGCTCGCGAGGCACCGTCTGCAGGCCCGCGAGGAACAGGACCATGTAGTACCCCATGTCGCGCCACGTGCTGACGATGACCGTGGCGGGCAGAGCCCAGGTCGTGGACTGCAGCCAGGTCGGCGGGTTCGCGATGCCGACGAAGTGGAGGAGCTGGTTGATCGGGCCGTACTGCGGGCTGAACAGCAGGTTCCAGACCACCGCGATGGCGACGATGGAGGTGATGTACGGGAAGAAGGCGGCCGTGCGGAAGAAGGCGACACCGCGCAGCTTGGTGTTCAGCAGAAGGGCGAGTCCCAACGAGACGACGAACGTCAGCGGGATGTGCAGGATCGCGTAGTAGAAGGTGTTGAGCACCGCGGTGTGGAACGTCGTGTCGCCCAGCAGGCGCTGGAAGTTCGCGAGGCCGGTCCAGTTGGCGGTGCCGAAGATGTTCCAGTTCGTGAAGCCGAGGTAGAACAGCGTCACGACGGGGATCAGCGTCAGCAGCGCGAAGCCCAGGAAGTTCGGCAGGATGAAGCTCCAGCCGATGAGGGAGTTGCGCCTCCGCAGCCGCGACCTGCGCCGCGGGAGGGGCGGGGTCGGCGACGTGTCGACGTCGGTGGCGATCGCCGTCATGGCTCGTCCTTACGGTTCGGGGATGTGCGGGGTGGGGGTGGGGCGCGCTGGGGACGCGCCCCACCCGGCGGGTCGGCTCAGCCGGCCTGGTTCTTGAACTGGGCGCCGGCGTCGCTGATGGCCTTGTCGAGCGACGTCGAACCGGTCATGATCGCGCTGTGCATCGCGGTCAGCGCGGTCGACGCGATCGGGGTCTTCGGCGACGGCGGGTTCTGCGGGGCGATCTTCTGACTGCCCCAGGCGAACTTCGACAGCGAGTCGGTCGGGATGCCCTGCTGACCGAAGAACGTCTTCGTCACCGCATCCGTGACGAGCGCCGGGGAGATGCCGATCTGGGCGAGCGACTCCGCCGCCTTCTCGCTCTCGACGTAGGAGAGGAACTCCTTCGCCGCGGTGAGCTTCGCACCGTCGGTCTTGATGTTGATCCCGAAGCCGGTGGGGTCGCCGAAGGTCACCGGCTTCTTGTCCGTGCCGGCGGTCGCCGACGTGCGCTGCGGCACCGGAGCCATGCCCCACTGGAACTTGTCGGCGTCACCGCTCTTCTGCTGGGCGAGGAGCGTCGCGACGTACCACGAGCCCATGAGCTCCATGGCCGCCTGCTGCTTGCCGAACTCGGCCTGGTAGGTCGTCTTGTTGGCCGACGCGGTGGCGAAGGGCAGCTGCAGTCCCTCGTCCTGCATCTTCAGCGCCTGCTCGTAGTACGGCTTCATGTACGCGTAGTCGCCCGAGAGCATGTCCGCCTTCGGCGTCTGCGCCGTCGCGAAGCTCTGCACCTGCGAGTTCCAGGTGTGCAGGTAGGCGGGGAGCGCCGAGCTGCCGGCCGACTTCAGCCCGGTCTTGAGCTTCTCGGCGGCGGCGGTGTAGTCGTCCCACGTCCACGTGCCGTCCGGGTCGGGCACGCCCGCGGCCTTGAAGAGGTCCTTGTTGTAGAACAGGACGTTCCCGTCGAGGCGGTAGGGGATGGCGTACTGCTTGCCGTCGAGCTTGTAGGAGCTCGCACCCTTGATGCCGTCGCTCAGCTTGACGTCGGAGACATCGACCAGCTGGCCGCCCGAGGCGAAGGTCACCATGTCGGTGACCTGCTTGATCGCGACGACGTCGGGGGCCGTGCCCGCGGCGAGGTCGGCGGTCAGGAGCGTCGCGTAGTTGGCGGCGTCGTAGTCCTTGACCTGGACGGTGACATTCGGGTGCTGCTTGTGGAAGCCGTCGGCCAGGACCTGGAACTCCGGCGTGGTCGTCAGGCTCCACCCGGATACCGAGATGGTGACGGGCTTGTCGTCGGTCGTGGCCGAGGGTGCGGTCGATGCACCGCCGCTGCAGGCCGCGAGCGACAGCGTGGCGGCGATGCTGACGGCCGCCGCGGCTGCGAACTTGCGATTCATGTGGATGCTGCTCCTTTGCAATGGTCCCGGTCATGAATGCCGGGTCTGGGCTACCGGTCCGCCGGGGTTGCGGAACGGAAGAGGGTGAGGTCGTGTGCGGTGGTCCGGCCGTCCGGCCACGTCACGGCGACCTGTCCGTCGTCGAAGCCGAGCGCGGCCCGCTCGGGCGACCCGGCCCGGGCGGCGTCGAGGGTGAACAGGACGGCGGTCCATTCGTCGGGCGCCGCCGCATCCCGTTCGATGACCGGAACGGCTGCGGCGGATCCGAGTGGACTCGCGTCGTCCCGCTCGACGACCGCCGCGGTTCCCGACCCTGCAAGGAGCCGGACGGTGCTCACCAGCCGCCCGTCGCCCCGCGCGACCTCGACACGGCCCACGGATGCGTCGGCGGAGGCCGTCACGGCCGTGCCGGAGGCGAGAGGCCATCCGCCGATCCGCAGGACCCTCGCGCTCGGATGGATGCCGTCGAGGTGGACGAGGCGGACTTCCCAGGGACCGCGGACCAGCGACACCGTGAGGATGCGCCCGGCCCCGGTCGTGGCGCCGGTGATCCCGGATCCGTGGCGGGTCTGCACCTCGGCCGGATCGATCCAGTGGGCATCGGCGATGGATGCGCCCACCGCGACGTCGCCGTCGAGTCGCGCGTCGATGAGCTCCATGCCGGCGCGGTGCGAGGCGCGACCCCGGTCGTCCACCAGGGCGACCGACTGCTCGAGCGGCTCGCGCCAGGCGCGGCCGTCGTGCAGCGGCGCGGTCGCCGTGCTGTAGCCGAGGCGCGTATAGATCGGCGAATCGCCGACGGAGGAGCCGGGCGTGGAATGATCGGTGCCGTGGTTCACGACCCGGACGATGCCGTCGGCCTGCGTGCCGGAGACGAGCCATCCTGCGGCCCGGACGACACGGAGATCGTCCCCCGCCTCGACCGGGAGCGGTTGCGTGGGAGCCGTCCACACCGGGTGGTCGGCCGGGAGCGAGATGCCCAGCATCCCCTTCGTCGCCCAGTACGGCGAGGAAGGACCCGAGTAGGACTGCGCGAGCCGGGGCCAGTCGGCGTGCCAGCCCATCGTCAGCAGGTCCTGCCCGTTCGGCGCACCGGCGTCGGCGAAGTGGGCCACGCAGAGGTTCGCCGCGTGACGGAGCAGACCCGCCGGCGTCGACGGCACCTCGGCCAGCACGCCCGCCCAGAACGGAGCGGCGGCAGCGAAGCGGTAGATGAGACTGCGGCCCTGGATGAGCGGCGATCCGTCCGCGCCGACGAGGGCGACGGCATCCAAAAGGTAGCGATCGAGCGCGGCCACATCCTGAGCCGTGCGACCGCCGGACAGCTCGGCCGCGCCGCGCATGCGCGACCACAGGACCGGGTACAGGTGGAGCGCCCAGCCGGTGTAGTGGTCGAAGGAGCGCTCGACGCCGTCCGCGATCCAGCCGTCGGCACGCACGTACGAGTCGTGCCGCCCGAGGTCGTCGGCGATGTCCTGCGCCGACCACGGGCCGCCGACCGAACGGAGGAACGTCTCCACGACGATCCGGAACCACAGCCAGTTGTTGGGCGGGTACGTGCTGTCTCCGACGATCGCGGAGAAGTAGCGGATGACCCGCTCCTGCGTGAGGGCATCGAGCCGGTCCCAGATCCAGGGACGCGTCAGGTCGAGGATCAGAGCGAGGGATGCCGCTTCGACCTTCGCCTGCGCGTGCTCCTCCGGGCGCACCCAGCGGTCCGGGGCCTCCGGGTCCACGCCGGTCGCGATGCCTTTCGCATAGAAGTCGATGAGGTCGTCGAGGCCCTGACCGCGCTCCCCGGCGATACGGAAGCCCGCGAGGAGGAAGGTGCGCGCGAAGCCTTCGAGCCCGTCGACCCCACGGCCGTAGCCGCCCTCGGCGCCGGGAGGGGTGATGTGCCCGTTGCCCGGAGATGCCCATCTCCGGGCGCCGGCGAGGAGGCGATCCGCGTGCGCGGTCCACTGGTCACGCGACCAGTCCGTGCGGCTGGCGACGGGCGCTGAGCTCACGGATTCTCCTTCGAATGGCGGGGCGTGATCACGATCATTGCGATCACTTTGGGAGATTAGCAAACAGAAACGATCATCACAACAACTAATTTCGCGTGATACGATCATTTTCGATCACAGTGTGCGATCCCGCGACGCCGCCGTCACACTCGGAGGGGAGCCCCGGACAACAGTGCCGACCGAATCCACTGCATCCCTTTCCTTTCCCGGTCCCCTCGCCGCTGCTTTCGGGCCGATCGATCTCACCGCTCTGCTGGTGCCCGCCGACCGCGCCCTGCCCGTCCCGCCCGCGACCGATCGCGCGGCGTGGGCGGCGATCGCCGCCGACCGGCCCACCATCGACCGCATCGTGGCGGCAGCGGAGAAGGAGCACGGCACGCCGTGGCCCCAGACGCTGGCCAGCGACGCCGCGCGGTATCACCGCGATGGCGACCGCTCAGCCTGGGAGGACGCGGCCTTCTCCCGGCAGCGCCGACTCAGCCGCGCCGTCGTCGCGGCGGCCGTGACCCTCGACGACGCGCGGATCGACGACGTCGCCGACGGCATCGCCCTCCTCTGCGAGCAGAGCTCGTGGTGCTGGCCCGCGCACGACGACGCGTTCGCCCGGCACGGCTCGGTCGTTCCGGTGGCGGACGACCCCTTCGTCGACCTCGGCGCGGGCGAGGCCGTCGCCCAGCTGGCGTGGGCCGACCAGGTGCTCGGAGACGCCCTCGACGAGCGCTTCCCGGGCCTGCGCGCCCGGATCCGGTTCGAGGCGTCCCGCCGCGTCTTCACGCCGTTCCTCACCCGCCGCGACTGGTGGTGGATCGGTCACGAGCGAACCCCCATCAACTGGAACGCCTGGATCCACGCCAACGTGCTGGCCGCCGCGCTGCGCCTGCTCGACGGGCCCGGCGAGGCCGAACTGCGCGCGCGCACGGTCGCCACCGCGGCGACGGACCTCGACCGCTTCGTCGCCGCGCTCCCGGCGGACGGCGCGATCGACGAGGGCTACGGCTACTGGTGGGAGGGCGCTCTCCGCGCCCTCGAGGCGCTCGACCTCCTCACCTTCGCGACGGACGGGAAGGTGGATGCGTACGCCGCCGGCATCCCGGCGCTCCGGGCGACGGTCGCCTACCCCCACTCGATGCAACTCGGCGACGAGTGGTTCGTCAACGTCGCCGACGGCCGGGCGAAGCCGCCGTCCGGGCTGCTGCCCTGGTCGGCACTCCACCGCGCCGCTCGGCGCCTCGGCGACAGCGACGCGGCAGCGTTCGCGGCCTCCCACCGCCTCCCCGGCACGCCATCGGCCACCGAGGAGCAGGGCCTGGGACGGCTCCTGCGCGCCATCGCCGACGAGCACTGGGTGACGGCGACGCCCGGGGAGCCTCCGCTGCCCCGGGATGTCTGGCTGCCCTCGGTCGAACTCGCCGTCGCCCGCGAGACCGGGGGCACTGCTCGAGGCCTGACGCTCGCCGCCAAGGGCGGCCACAACGGCGAGTCGCACAACCACAACGATGTCGGCTCGTTCATCGTGGCCGTGGACGGGGTGCCCGTGGTGGTGGACGCCGGTCGCCCGACCTACACGGCGCAGACCTTCGGTCCGCACCGCTACGACATCTGGACCATGCAGAGCTCGTGGCACTCGGTCCCGGAGGTGCGCGGCGTTCCGCAGTCCGCCGGATCCGAGTTCGCCGCGGGCCACGTCCGTCCCGAGGACGGCGGGATCGCGCTCGACCTCGCCGGTGCGTATGACGTGCCCGGCCTGCGCTCCTGGCATCGCCGGGTGCGGCTCGACCGCGGGACGGTCGCGCGCGTGCACATCGACGACGCGTGGGATCTCGACCCGTGGACAGCCGGCGGCGCCGAGCCCGAGACGACCGTGCGGATGCTCGTCGCCGGTGAGGTGCGCCTCTCCCACGGTGGTGCGCACATCATCCCTCTCGAGGGCGCCCGGCCCGTCGTCGTGCGCTGGCCGGCGGAGGTCGAGGCCCGCACCACGGAGGTCGAACTCGACGACGCGCTCCTCGCCGACGTCTGGGGTACGCGACTCACGCGCCTCGACCTCGTCGTCACTGACCTCCGCGCGCTGTCTGTCACGGTAGAACTGTTCGTAACGACCCCAGAGGAATCCCGATGAACGACAACGGCACCAGCAACTACTCCCTGCTCGCGCCGGCGCGTCGCTCGCACGTGCTCGCGTCGCTCTCCCGCGACGGGGTCGTGCGCATCTCGCAGCTCATCGACGAGCTCGGGGTCTCGCCCGTCACCCTGCGCCGCGACCTCGCGCAGCTGGAGGAGGAGGGCCTCCTCGTCCGCATCCACGGCGGGGCCGTCCCGCCGGCCGTCGTCCCCGACGAGGGAAACGACGACGCACCCTCCTCGGCCGCGGACCCCGCCGTCTCTCGTACGATCGCGGTGCTCGTCCCTTCACTCAACTACTACTGGCCGGGCGTCACCCGCGGCATGGAGCAGGAGGCGCGCCGCCGCGGAGTGCGGGTGATCGTCCGCGCCGCATCGTACTCGCTGCAGGACGAGCGGCCGGTGCTCGAGCGGTTCGTCAACGCCGAGGGCGTCGACGGTCTGATCGTCGCGCCGAACACCGAGACCCCGCACCGGCAGGACGTCATCCAGTGGCTCGCCGAGTGCGGCGTCCCGAGCGTGCTCGTCGAACGGGAGGCGGTCGTGCTGCCGGGCAACGAGCCGGTGGAGTCCGTGACCTCCGACCACGCGTTGGGCGCCGTCCTCGCGGCACGGCACCTGGCCGGCCTCGGTCACCGCACGGTGGGGCTCGTCATCTCGCGCGACTCGCCCACCTCGCGGAAGATCTCGCGGGGCTGGGACGAGGCGTGCCGCGAGCTCGACCTGACCCCGACGGAGCACTTCGAGTCGTTCCTGCCCGACCGCACCAGCCCGGACTTCTCGGCGGCGGTCGACGCGGCGCTCGATACCGCCGTGGAGCGGGGAACGACGGCACTGCTCGTCCACCCCGACCCGGAGGCGATGGCGTTCGCCGACCTGGCGCTGGCCCGCGGCATCCGCGTGCCCGAGGACCTGTCGATCATCGCGTACGACGACGAGGTCGCCGCCATGTTCTCCCCCGCACTGACCGCCGTGCGGCCGCCGCGCGAGGCCCTCGGCGCGGCAGCGGTCGACCTTCTGCTGCGGCGACTCGAGGACCCGGCGCGGCCCGTTCACCGCGTGACCGTCAGCCCTGCCCTGAACGTGCGGGCTTCCACGGCGCCGCCCCCGGTGCGCGGAGTGTGAGCGGCTGCTCGGGGGGTGCCGGGATTCTGCGGCGACTTCGAGGGTGGGTTTGGCCAAAATCCGTTGACCGGGTACTCTGGGCTGCAGCCCCACTTCCCAGTGTTTTACTGGGATTCCGGGCCGCGCGAGTGTAGTTCAATGGTAGAACTTCAGCTTCCCAAGCTGATAGCGCGGGTTCGATTCCCGTCACTCGCTCCAATTGTCACTTCTCAGGCAAAGTGTCGTTTTGGGAGGGTCGCCGCGATATGGCGCGGTCCCATCTCCCTTTCATACGTTTGTGTGTAATAGACGGACCGTCCGAGTACTGCACATCGTCGAACGCAGCCAGCCAGACGCTTGCCCGGACCTTGCGCTCGTGACGTCGAACTGCGACGAACAACACTGGGAACACCACCAGTGCACTTACGACACCCAAAACAATGGATGTGGCCGCCATCTCCAGCCAAGGCCCCTCCCCCAAACGAATTGGCTTCGCGGGCACGACCAATAGCCCAAAGAACGCAATCGCGAGTCCGGCGATCGTAATCTGGATCGCAGTCGGGTCGTCAGCGATTCGACGGCGTAGCTCGCTTCGGACCAGTAGCTGGGTCTCGCCCGGTTCGGCGTGAAAGGCCAAGACCTTTTCGACGGAGACCTTCACGTCTGCGTGGATGTGTTTTCCGACCTTGTCGGGTAGCTTCGGCACGAATCGAACTTATAGGGCGTCCTGCTCGATGATTATGACGCAGCGGCGTCAAACGTCGTCGTTGCATGCAGATGGGCCTCGATCTCTTCTGGTGAACTGAACTCGGCCACGATCTCCTTCCACCAGCGAGTCTCCGGAACAGAGTACGGGCCGAACCGTCCCGGCGAGGTCCGTGCTCTGGTGACGATCACTCCGTGGCGCGCCCTCGAGAGCATGACTAGCAAGACACGTTGCTCCTCAGCCAGCGCGGCCCCCGCATTGTTTCGCTTACCAGGCAGATGGCCTTCCTCTAGACCCACAACAAACACCCAATCGAACTGCTGGCCCTTACCCGTGTGGGCGTTCAGCAGGTGGACGCCTGGCCCAACGGCCCGTTTCGGATCTGAGACCTTGATCGACCTCACCGCAGCTTGAGCAGTCGTAGCGTCGCTTGCCTCTAGCATGTCGAACGCAGCGTCGACAAGCTCTTGGGTATCGACGTCCGCTGGATCGACAGCCTCCAGAACGGCTATTCGGGCGTCGGCAAGGCTGACGCCGCGCGGGAGCGAGGCGACTCTTGTCTGGATCAGCGCAACAATCCCTGGATCGTCAATAGCCAGGTCCCATCGTCGAACCGAGTAGTTGCTCTCCCGGGCAAAAGCGGCGTCGATGTCTTCTCTTCGCCACGCGGCCCGAGAGATGATCCCGACTGACGTGTCAGGGTTTCCGTGAAGGACTGCCGTTGCTAGTCCCCGGAGGGTATCAGCCTCAGCCTGACGAGTTTGAAACACAAGCGCGGCGGAGCAGCCACCGTGTGCCCATCGCTTAGGTTGCGCAGCAACCAGGCCGGCGCCAGGGTCGACGTGCACACTGACGGAGTTAACAGTTTCCAGGACCCTTGGTGAAGAACGGTACGACTCGTGGAGGCGCAACGGCTCTCCACACGTCCGCCGAATCTCTTTCTCCACTTCGGCGGGTTCAGCCCCAGCCCACGAGAAGATCCCTTGCAATGGGTCTCCGGCGAATGTGCGCCTAGTGGTGCAACTCAACAGCGCAAGATCTAGCTGCTGTGTCGACAAGTCCTGGAACTCGTCGACCAGGACTGCCCCGAAATGTGCCTGATAGAGCCGTGCAACTGCCGGTATGCGGAGCAGACGTTGTGCGTGTCGAAGCAGATCGTCATAGTGGAGCTGGTTTGTTTCCTGCCGTTGCCGTTCAACCATTTCCGCCAGTTCGCGCGCAGGCCCGGAGGCCCGCGTGCCGATTTCGGCTAGAACCTGGGCATCCGAAACGGGCTTCCGTTTGATCTCGCTGAGGATTCGCTCGGCGTCGTACATGGAAGGACCGCCACCCGCAGCTTCGAAAGCCTTCCGCATCGTGCTGGTCTTGGGCAGTTCGATGGCATTCATATCCAAGCCGACGGTTCTGCCGTGAGCCAAAACGACTTGTGTCGCGAAGCCGTGCAGATTGCGCACGACGATCAGCTTGCGAGCTCTTGCATGGCCCAGAACAGAACGCAGACGCTCTTCAAGGTTCGAACGTGCCCGTTTGGTGAACGTCAGGGCGAGGATGCGCTGGTTTTCGTGGATGAAGGCGATCTGATGTGCCGCTCGATGAGCCAGCACCTCCGTCTTGCCGCACCCAGGTGGAGCAATGACGAGTAGGTGGTCCTGCTCTGATGTTGCTGCCGTTGTTTGTTCCTGGCTGAGCGGGACTCTGTTCACTGCTTGCTCAGCCCGTCGAGGACCCGCATGAGGCGCGAGACGCTGCCGATCTTTGCAGCAGTTTCAACGGTCAGAACCTCAGCGATGCAGGTGGCCGAATCGACCTTGCCCTTGTCTCGGCAATACTTCGCCACCGCCGCTGGATTAATCTGATCGACGGTGCCGACTCCGGCCGCTTGGAGGATCGCATCCTCTCGGCAGAAGCCGCTGTCGATGAGGGCCTTCGCTGATGCGGGGCCCCCGAGAGCGATCGTGTATTCATCCTCGAGATCGGCCACTGAGATGAACACCTTCGCGTCGATTACGTCGCGCGGCTTTCCTCCGAATGCGTTCACCCAAGGAGCGCTCTCCCTTTGGTCCACTAGACCCAACAGGGTTGGGCCGAAACCGTCCGGCCCCAGGAGAGGGAATACGTTCTTGAACTTCTCGGCACCATCGAGTTCGACAACTACGGCACCGATGCGGTCCAAGTCAACATCGAGAGCACGAGCCACGCCCTCGACGATGACCCGATCTGCGCTGCCTTCAACAAGGATCACGTATCGCGCAGTCAACGCCTCCAGGAGTCGCGGCGACCACCAGTGCGCGCGAACCTTCTCGACCCTCGACAACCTCGCGTCCCCGATCTGGTGGCAATGTCCGTGGCGATCAACCGCTATGACCTCAGCCGGCTCAAACCGGTGAAGGATGTACGGGGAATGCGTGGCGATGATCTTCTGGTTGCCATCACCGCTCAGGAGGTCCGCCGCGGTGCGCTGGCTCGTCGGATGCAGATGGATCTCGGGCTCATCGATTGCAATGACGTTCGCAGCGCCCTCCGCTAGGTCGAAGAGCGTCATCGACATCAGCTGACGCACGCCGTCGGATTGCTCCATCAGCGTTACCTGTGCGTCGCCGCGATTGAGAAAGATGGACACGTCCTGAAGCACGTCGCTTGATGGGTCTGTAACGCTCCTCACCGCGAAGTCATCCTTCGTCAGTGTGCGCGGCATCGAGCGGCTGAGATGCCCCGCCACTCGCTCAAGGAGATCACTGACCGACTCGTTGCCCGCAAGCTCATCATTGAACTGATTGAGCAGCGATTTCAAACCATCCTCGTTGTTACCGAGATTGGCCGCGGACAGGAGAGCACGAACCGGACTATGCGCGCCGTCCATCATCGAGGCGCCACGAGTCGCTTTCAGATAGCGCCACCCGAACGCCTCAAGCTGTTCACGGCTTGGCGCCCTCTCATGCCCGCCTTCCGGAAACCATCGGCGGATGTTGACCGCCTCGTCATCGTCAGGGTCTTGTTCGACCGCCATCTGAACCCAGAGGTATTCGCTGACCTGATCGTCAGCGATGCTGATCTCCGATGGGAACGGGCGACGGCTTTCATCTGTGAAGCCAGACCACCACGCGCTAACGACGAGTGGCTGTTCGGGATCACGCAAATCGCTCGGAGCTAGCGCCTGGTACAGGCCAGCAGTGCTCGTACCCAGCATGAGGTTCAACAAGCGCAATATCGACGATTTACCGACATCATTGGCGCCAACTATGACGGCGTGACGGCGCACATCCATCTCCAGGTCCTGGATTCGGCTGTGGTTGGTGATCGCCATCTTGGTCAGATGCATATTTGCCGTGCCCCTCATGCTACGGAGCGCGCTATCTGCTCCAATTGACCTTCCAATACTTGCGAAATGAGGCTTGGAATGGTCTACCCCAGTTCGGGTAACTCGACGCCCTTCTCTCGCGCTGGTCAAGTCCCGGGACGTGGATGCTCCTATTGCTGTCAAGCGGCCTGCGGTGTTTCGAGTTGAGCGAGCGCGAGGTTCGCGCGTTGTTCGAGTTCGGGGTCGGCGCGGGTGCCGATCTCGAGTCGTCGTAGCCGCTGGTAGGGGACGCCGAGCGTTGCGGCGAGGACACTGATCGGTGTGCCGATCGCCTGTCGGCGTGCCCGGAGTTCGCGTCCGACCGGGTTGTCGGTGGCGGGGTTGAGCAGGGCGGCATAAACCTCGTTCGCGACGTGTCGTTTCAGGCAACGCATGATGTCGCGGTCGGTGAGTTGCTCCGCGCGGCGCCGTTCGAAGTAGGCCATTGTGCGGGGCTCACGGTGCCGCATGCGC
>NZ_FOTM01000011.1 GCF_900114565.1 Leifsonia sp. CL147 | reverse complement strand
CGATCGTGGATCGCAATTTCGTTCCCGCAAGCAGGCCCGTGCTCTGCACCGACATGGCCTGGTCGGATCGATGGGCCGTGTCGGGGCCGCAGGCGACAACGCGGCGATGGAATCCTTCTTCGCCCTCCTGCAAAAGAACGTCCTGAACCGGCGCTCCTGGGCCACCCGCCAAGATCTCCGGATCGCGATCGTCACCTGGATCGAACGCACCTAATACCACCGACGCCGCCGACAAGACCGGCTCGGCCGTTTGACGCCCATCGAGTTCGAGACCATCATGAACAACAACCTGGCCCTCGCGGCCTAAACCGAAACTGTCACCCTCCGCTGCACCAGTCCCCGTTGGCGGCGCTGGGAGTGCACATTCGTGACGAATGTGGAGGGAAGCGATGGGAGTGGGCGGAGCGCACATTCGTGACGAATGTGGGGTTGGGGGCGTTGGGAGTGCACATTCGTGACGAATGTCGAGGGGGGAGGGGAGCGCGGGGAGCGGAGGGGAGGAGGGGGGCAGGGCTAATCGGCGGGGGCCGGGGAGGTGCGGGCGAGTTCGACGTCCTCGACGCGCGAGCGGGGCATCGCGAGTCCGGCGAGGATCGTCAGGACGGCCGCGATGGCCACGGCGATGAAGACGGCCGTCGAGGCCGATTGGATGGTCGCCGGCGCGTGCGCACCGGCCGCTGCCGCGGCGCCGCCCGCGACCGCACCGCCGCCCGCCGCCGCACCGCCGGCGCCGCCGGAGGTCGCTCCGATGATCGCGTTGGCGATCGCGCCGAAGACGGCGACCCCGACCGCGCTGCCGATCGACCGCGCGAACATGTTGCTGCCCGTGACCACGCCGCGCTCGTTCCACGGGACGCTCGACTGCGCGGCGATGAGCGTGGGCGTCGCGATGAGCCCCATCCCGAGCCCGACCACGAAACAGCTGACCGCGACGAACAGCACCGACGGCGCGACGGAGGTCGCCGCGAGGGATGCCGCGCCGGCGATCGCGATGCCCGCGCCGAGGAGGGCCGTGTTGCGGAAGCCGATCCGCAGGTAGAACCGCCCGGACAGGCTCGCCGCGATGGGCCAGCCGAGGGTGAGGGCCGCGACGGCGAGTCCCGAAACGATCGGCACGACCCCGATGGTGCCCTCCAGGTAGGTCGGGACGTACGACGTCAGGCCGATGAGGATGGCGCCCACGCCGAGCGAGATGAGCGTCGTGGTGACCAGCAGCCGCCGCGAGAACAGCCGCAAGGGGAGCACCGGCTCCTCCGCACGCAACTCCACGAGCACGAACGCGACGAGCAGCAGGCCGCCGACGGCGAAGGCGCCGACGCTCCAGACGGAGGTCCACGCCCACGCCTGCCCGCCCTCGAGCACGGCGAGGATGAGCAGCGTCATCCCGCCCGTCAGGAGCGCGGCGCCCGTGTAGTCGATGCGGTGGCGACGGCGCTCGATGGTCTCCTGGAAGGTGCGGATCAGCATCCATGCGGCCAGGATGCACAGCGGCACGTTGACGAAGAAGATCCACCGCCACGACAGGAACTGCGAGAACACGCCGCCGAGGGTCGGTCCGACGACCGAGGAGATCGCCCACACGCTCGCCAGGTAGCCCTGCGTCTTGGCGCGCTCGGCGACCGTGTAGATGTCGCCGGCGATGGTCATCGACATCGGCTGGATGGCGCCCGCGCCGAGTCCCTGCAGCGCGCGGAACGCGATCAGTGCCGGCATGCTCCAGGCGAACCCGCAGAGCACCGATCCGACGAGGAAGAGCGCGATGCCGACGAGGACGATCGGCTTGCGCCCGACGGTGTCCGACAGCTTCGCGTAGACCGGGACGGACACGGCCTGCGCCAGCAGGTACACCGAGAACAGCCACGGGAACTGCGCGAATCCACCCAGGTCCTGAACGATCGAGGGCACGGCCGTCGCCAGGATCGTGGAGTCGATGGCCACCAGTCCCGTCGTCAGCATCAGCGCGATCAGGATGGGTCCCCGCTCCGACCGGAAGCCGACGCTCGCTCGGGTGGGTTCGCTCATACCGATGGACAACGCACGAGGGCCGGCCGCATTCCCGGCTTGACGTGAAAGAAGACGAGAGCGACAATCTGAAACATGTCTTTCATATCGGAATCGGCGACCGGATCGACGACCGGATCGGCGACCGGATCGGCGCCCGGGTCCGCGACCGCATCAGCGTCAGCCGCGGCCCCAGCACCCGCCGCCTCCGCCCGCCCCGAGCGCCGCACCACCGTCACCGACCCCCGCGCGCTGCGCGCCCTCGCGCATCCCCTCCGCCTCGCGCTGCTGGACCACCTCATGTCGTTCGGCCCGCGCACCGCGAGCGAGTGCGCGGCCGTGGTCGGCTCGACGCCCTCCAACTGCAGCTACCACCTGCGCGCCCTCGCGCGCGTGGGCCTCGTGGAGCCGGTGGAGGCGCACGACGGACGCGAGCGTCCGTGGCGGTCGGCATCCACCGGCCTCTCCTTCGGCCGCACGGACGACCCGGGGTTCGCCATCGGGTCGGACACCGTCGAGCGTGCGCTCGCGGACCGGCAGGTCGACGACGAGGCGGCGCTCGTCCACCGTGCGATCGCGCAGCGGGACGAGCAGCCGGCCGAGTGGCGCGAGGCGAACATGCTCAACGGGTACGCGCTCAAGCTCACATCTCAGGAGCTCCGCGAACTGGGGGAGCGATTGGATGCGCTCATCCGCCCGTACATCGCCCTCACGCGCGCCGACCCACCGGAGGGCAGCGACGTCGTGGCGCTGCACCTCAACGCGTTCCGGCATCCCGACGCCGTCGTCGCCGCCTGGGCCGCAGCGGCGTCCGAGGTGGAGGACCGTCCATGACGACGAGCACGCCCGCCGGGCGCACGACCACGCCCGTCGGGCGCACGCGCTCGCCGCTGCTCCGGCGCGACTTCGCCCTGGTCTGGACCGCCGGACTCGTCTCGGACACCGGCGACTGGCTCCTGATGATCGCCCTCCCGCTGTTCGCCCTGTCGGCGACCGGGTCGGCGCTCGGCGCGTCCACGGTGTTCCTCGTGGAGCTCATCCCGATGCTCCTCGTCGGCAGCTTCCTCGGAGTCCTCGTGGACCGCTGGGATCACCGGCGGACGATCGTCGTGGTGGCGCTCCTGCAGGGCGTCCTGCTCCTGCCGTTGCTCGCGGCGAGCGCGGACCGCATGGGCATCGTCTACGCTGTCGCCGCGGTGGAGGCGGTGCTCGGCGCGATCATCAACCCGGCGCGGCAGGCGATGATCCCGCAACTCGTGGGCGCCGACCAGCTGGCCCGCGGCAACGCGCTGGTCGCGGTGAGCGACAACCTGGCGCGACTCGTGGGATCGCCGCTCGGCGGTCTCTCCTTCGCCCTCTGGGGGCTGCCGGGGGTCGTGATCGCGGACGCGGCGTCGTACCTGGCGACCGCGGGCCTCGTCGCGCTCTTGCGTCCGCATCCCCTTCCGCCCGAGCAGGCGCGGTCGGCGCGGCCGGCGCCGTCAGCGCAGCCGACGCGGTCGGCGCGGTCGGCCCAGCCAGCGCAGCCGACGCGGCCGGCCCAGCCGGCGCTCCCCGGAGCCGAGCCGGAGGAGGACGCCGCACAGCAGCCTCCCGAACAGGCGGTCGCCGCCGAGCGCCGCATCCTCCGCGAGTGGAGGGACGGCCTCGCCGTGATCGCCCGCTCGGCCACCCTCCGCACGATCGCGCTCCTCGCCGCTCTCGGCGGGATCGCGCAGGGACTCTTCCTCGTCCTGTTCCTGGTCTACGTGATCGAGAACCTGGGCGCCGGGGACACGGGCGCCGGCATCATCCGCGGCGTGCAGGCGATCGGCGGCGTCCTCGGCGGCCTGGTCACCGGCGTGCTCGCGCGCCGCCTCGGGCCGCGCTCGCTCATCGGCGGCGGCTACCTGGTGTTCGGGATGCTGTCCCTCCTCACCTGGAACCTCGCGCCCTTCACGACAGCGCTCTGGGTCTACGCCGGACTGTTCATCGCGATGGGCATCCCCGGAGTGACCACGGCGACGGGAGAGATCACGCTCGTCCAGACGGCTGTGCCGCCGCGCGCCCTCGGCCGGGTGATCGCGGCGATCACCACGCTCGACGGCGCCGCGCAGGCGATCGGCCTGCTGCTCGGCGGTCTGCTCGCGGACTCGGGCGACATCGTCCCGGTGCTCGACGTCCAAGCATCCCTCTATCTCGTCTGCGGTGCGATCGGGATTCTGGCCTTCGGCAGCCGGACCCGGCTTCCCTAACGCCGTCGGCGGGCATAGGGTGCTGGCGTGCTCCCCGGAGGTGGATGATGACGTTTCGCACCCCGCACCGATCCCGCCCGCTGCTGCACCGCGGCCCGCTGCGCCGGGCCCTCGCCCTCAGCGCGATCGCCGCCGCCGCCCTCACCGGACTCACCGCCTGCGACCTGTTCGCTCCGCAAGACACCAAGCACATCGTGGAGGCCAGCGTCGGGGTGAGCGCGCGGGTCGGGCAGGTGTTCGTCGGCAACGCGGTGCTCGTCAGCAGCGGCCACCACACCGCCAACCTCGTGGTCACGCTCGTGAACGAGGCGACCGACGCGCAGCAGCTCGAGATCGTCCCGGCCGCCGGCCACCACATCGCGATCTCGCTGAAGCCGCGCGGGATGCGCCGGCTGGGCGACCCGCCGACCGACGAGAGCCTCGTCACCGGGCTGGATGCGGCGCCCGGCGCCCTGACCACGGTGACGGTCACGAGCTCGGGCCAGACGGTGGGCCTGAAGGTCCCGGTCGTCAGCCGGGCCCTGCCGCCGTACGGCACGCTGACTCCGTCGCCCGCTCCGTCGCCCGCTCCGTCCCCGACTCCGACCGCAACCCCGTCCCCGACCCCGTCCCCGACCCCGTCCCGCTGACCGCACCGCCGCATCCACTCGCCCGGAGGCGGGATGCGCGACCTCGTTCCCACATGATATTGGCGGAAAACCCGCCCGGGTTGCCGGAGTTTCTGCGGATGGGAACGTAGGGTATCGGTGTGTGGCGACTGGACAGGAAGACCGACGATGACGACAGGACGTCGGACATCGGAGAAGACGACGCCCTGAACCCGCGCACGACGACGGCTCCCCACACCCTCAGTCTGGGCGACCCGGCCCTGGTCGCCGGCAACATCGCCGAGCCGGTGTGGAAGCGCTGGCGGGACGAGATCGCGGCCATCGGCGGCGACTCCCCGCTCCTGCATTTCGAGGACAGCCCGCGCACGCGCATCGAGCTGAGCACGACGCACCCGGGCGGGCTCCCGCAGTTCATCACCGGTCAGAGCACCCTGCTGTCGAGCCTGATCCGCGACGAGCTGGCGCTGCGCACCGCGCGCGCGGCCGCGAACGCGATCACGCAGAAGGGCATCGAACTGCGCTCGGTGCGCGGGATCGAGTCGGTGCACCTCGCGATCGGGCTCGCCCAGTGGCGCAACGGCGCGGACGAGTACCTGGCGCCCATCCTGCTGCGTCCCCTCGCCATCCGCCGCTACGGCCGCGACTTCGAGCTGAAGCTGAAGGGCCGCACGTTCCTCAACCCGGAGCTCGCCCGCGCGCTCAACGAGCAGTTCCAGATCACGCTGGATGCGGACGCGTTCGTCGCGCTCGCCGTGTCGAACGGTGTCTTCAAGCCGCAGCCTGTGATCGACCGGCTCCGCGGGCTCACCTCGCACCTGCCGTGGTTCAACGTGCAGCCGCGGCTGGTCGCCTCCTCGTTCGCCGATGTCGCGCCCGCGCTGACGGAGGAGGCGCGCGACCTCGACACGGTCCTCCTGGATGCGCTCGCCGGCAACCCGCGCGCCCGCACGACGATCGAGAGCGCCTTCAACCCGGTGGAGCCCATCCGGCAGGACGAGCGCCCGCCCGCGACCGACACCCTCCTTCTCGATGCCGACGAGACGCAGGAGACCGTGGTCGCCCAGATCGCGGCCGGCAACTCCGTCGTCGTAAAGACCCTGCCCGGCACCGGGGGGACGCAGACGATCGTCAACGCGATCGGCGCCCTGGTCGCCCAGCACAAGCGTGTGCTCGTGGTCAGCCCGCGCCGCTCCAGCCTCGACGACATCGCCCAGCGGCTGGCGAAGGCCGGGCTGCCGGGGCTCGCCGTCACCCCGCGCACGCTGCGCCGCGACCTCATCCAGTCGATCGCCCGCAACGAGAAGGCGACGCAACCCAAGGTCACCGACGTCGACGAGGCGCTGGTCCGCCTGCGCAAGGTGCTGGTCGACTACCGCGGTGCGCTGACCCGTCGCGACCCGGTGCTCGGCGTCTCGGTGCTGGACGCGCTGCGCGAGCTGTCCCGACTGTCGCTGCTGCCGTCCCCTCCGTCGACCACGGCCCGCCTCGGCCGCCGCACCATCGAGGCCCTCGCCCGCGACCGTGCGACCTCCGCTGACGCGCTCATCCGCGCCGCGCGTCTCGGCGAGTTCCGCTACGGGCCCGACGACTCGCCCTGGTACGGCGCCTCCTTCTCGACCACCGAGGAGGGCAAGGCCGCGCACGAACTGGCCAAGAAGCTCAGCCGCGCCGAACTGCCGCGCCTGATCGACCGCGCGAACGCCCTGATCGGCCAGACGCGGATGCGGCCCTTCGCCACGATCGCCGAGCTCGGCGTCTACCTGCGGCTGCTGCTCGACATCCGCGAGACGCTCGACAAGTTCACTCCGTCGGTCTTCGACCGCTCGCTCACCGAGCTGATCGCGGCCACCGCATCCCGTCGCGAATCGCTGTCGATGTCGAACGCGAACCGCCGCCGGCTGCGCAAGCACGCGCTCGAGTACGTCCGTCCGGGCGTGCACGTCACCGATCTCAACGAGAGCCTGCGGCGCATCCAGCAGCAGCGCATCCTCTGGAACCGCTTCGCGGTCGCGGGCGTCGTTCCCGAGGTTCCGGTCGGCATCGCGGACGTGCAGGTCGCCTACCAGCGCGTGGCCGAAGACCTGGCTCGGCTCGACATCCCGCTCGGGCGCACCGGCACGCCGCAGTCGCTCGCGGCGCTGCCCGTCGAGGAGCTGGCCCGCCAGATCGCCGGCCTCGCCGCCGAGTCCGAGGTGCTCGCCAACCTCCGCGAGCGCACCGCTCTGCTGACGCAGCTGCGCGACCTGGAGCTCGACCCCCTGATCTCGGACCTGTCCGTCCGGCACGTGCCCGACACGCAGGTCAGCGCCGAGCTGGAGCTGGCCTGGTGGCAGTCGGTGCTGGAGTCGCTGCTCGCCTCCGACCGCGCCCTCCTGAACGCGAACACCGGCGTGCTCGACCGCCTGGAGGCCGACTTCCGGCTCGTGGATGAGGCGCACGCCTCCGCGACCGGGAAGCAGCTGGCGTGGATGCTCGCCGAGACCTGGAAGATCGGCATCGTCGACTGGCCGGACGAGGCCGCGGCGCTCAAGCGACTCCTGAAGAACGGAACCCCGGCCGCGACCTCGTTGAACGAGGCGGCGCCGCACCTGGCCCGTCCGCTCGCGCCGGTCTGGCTGATCTCGCCCTACGAGGTGCCGGAGATCGGCCGCGAGTTCGGCTTCGACGCGGTGATGCTGGTGGATGCGGGCGCCTCGAGCCTCGCCGAGAACGTCCCCGTCATCCGCCGCGCCAAGCAGGTCGTCGCCTTCGGCGACCCGGTCACGCAGACCCCCTCCCGCTTCGACATCGGGGCGCACGAGTACGGGACGACGGTCGAGCCGGTCGACGTGGATGCGCTGCACGCCGACTCCGCGCTGGCCCGGCTCTCCGAGCTCCTGCCCGCCTACACCCTCAGCCGCAGCTACCGCGCCGGCGGCGAGGACCTCGCGGAGCTCGTCAACCGCCGCTTCTACGGCGGCATGATCGACTCCCTCCCGTGGGCCGGAACCTACCTCGGGCACGGGAGCCTCGCCCTCCACTACGTCACCGGCGGCCAGGGGATGCCCGACACCGACACGGGAGCGGTCGAGTCCACGGATGCCGAAGTCGCCAAGGTGGTCGAGCTGGTGCTGCAGCACGCGACCGAGCGGCCGCGCGAATCCCTCATGGTGATCACGGCGAGCGAACGGCACGCGGTGCGCGTCAACCAGGCCGTGCTCGCGGCGTTCTCGAAGCGGTCGGAGCTGGCCGACTTCATCCTCGGCGACCGCGCCGAGCCGTTCACCGTGGTCACACTGGACCAGTCCGTCGGCCAAAGCCGCGACCGCGTCATCTTCTCGATCGGCTACGGCCGCACGCCGCACGGCCGGCTGCTCTCGAACTTCGGAGCGCTCGCCGAACCGGGCGGCGACCGGCTGCTCGCCGTCGGCATGACGCGCGGACGTCGCGGCATGGACATCGTCTCCTGCTTCCGCCCGGAGGACATCGACGAGACGCGCATGCGCCACGGCATCGCAGCGCTCGCGCAGGTGCTGGGGGAGGCCGACCAGCTGCAGAGCGCGACTCCGGAGTACCTCAGCCCGGACGCGGACCCCATGGTGCTCGACCTCGCGCGGCGCCTGGCCCGGCGCGGCCTGGAGGTGCACCTCGGGTACCGCGGCAAGCTGACCCTGGTCGCGTCGCACGAGGGCCGGGCGGTCGTGGTGGAGACCGACCGGGATGTGTTCAAGGGCAGCCTGCGCGAGTCGCTGCGCTTGCGTCCGGACGTGCTGCGCCGCCTCGGCTGGCACTACCTCCGCGTCCACAGCTTCGAGCTGTTCGCGGACCCGGACGCCGTCGCCGGCCGCATCGCCAAGCTGATCGGCAGGACCGAGCCCACCACCGACGCGGACACGGCCCCCATCACGCTGCCCACCCTGGCGTGACCGGGCGACGGTTCGGCGCCTCGTGTCGCTTTAAACTGGACGGATGAGCGAGACACCCGGGACGCGTCGGCACCGGCGCGTGCAGCGCCCGGGCGCGCCCGGCGCCGACCCGGAGCCGCGCGTCGAGCCGGCGCCGCGCGTCGAGCCGGCCGCGCGCGTCGAGCCGGCCGAGGAGGAGGCGCACCCCTCCGACACGGACAACGCGCCCGCCTGGTCGTCGAACGACGAGCGGCTGCGCCGCGACGTCCCCCCGCACTGGTAGCCGCCCCTCCCACCTCCGCCCTCCGCCCTCGGCCCCCCTCCGCCCTCCCGCCTCCGCCCTCCGCCCTCCGCCGAGGTGCTCGTCGTTGCAGGCGACACGCCGTGCGGGCGTGCAACAACGAGCACCTCGGTGGGATCGGCCGAGGGGATGCGAGCCGCCGCTCCGCGCGCCCCCGCGCCCCCGCGCGCGACCCTCCCGCGCGCCGCGCGCCGCGCGTGACCCTCCCGCGCCGCGCTCGCCGCGCGCCGCGCTCGCCCCCTCCCGCGCCGCGCGCGCCCCCTCCCGCCCCGCGCGCATCCGCTCCCCACCTCGTCGAGGTGCTCGTCGTTGCAGGCGACACGCCGTGCGAGGGTGTAACAACGAGCACTTCGGCGGAATCTGCCGAGTGGATGCGAGCCGTCGGTTCGCGCGCCCCCACGTGCCCCAGGCGCCCCACGCGCCGCGCGCGTCCCGGTCCCACCTCGTCGAGGTGCTCGTTGTCGCAGGCGACACGCCGTGCGAGGGTGTAACAACGAGCACTTCGGCGAGAGCTGCTGAGGGGGTGCGAGCCGTCGGTCCGCGCCCACGCGCGCCGCGCGCTTCCCACCTCGTCGAGGTGCTCGTTGTCGCAGGCGACACGCCGTGTGAGGGTGCAACAACGAGCACTTCGGCGGGATCTGGCGAGGGGGTGCGAGCCGTCGGTCCTCATGCCCCCGGTTTCTTGCGCAGTCGCGCCCGCGTCCTTCCGCGCTGCGATGGCGCGCGTCCCGGTCCCACCTCGTCGAGGTGCTCGTTGTTGCAGGCGACACGCCGTGCGGGGGTGTAATAACGAGCACTTCGGCGGGATCTGGCGAGGGGGTGCGAGCCCTTGGTTCTCATGCCCCCGGTTTCTCGCGCTCTCGCGCTCTCGCGCTGTCGCGCTCGCGTCCTTCCGCGCTGTGATGGCGCACGTCACTGTCCCCACTCCGCCGAGGTGCTCGTTGTTGCAGGCGACACGCCGTGCGGGGGTGTAACAACGAGCACCTCGGCGTGAGCCGGCGGAGTGGGAGTGGGGAGTGCGGCGCGGGGTGGCGGCGCGGGGGTTAGGGGAGGGGGTCGGCGTGCTTGCCCGCGGACTGGGGCGGGGCCTGCTGCGCGCGGAGGAGGTCGCGGATCTCGGTGAGGAGGTCGAGCTCGGTGATCGGCGCGTCCGGCTCCACGGCACCCTTCTTGCGGAGGCGGTCCATGCGCGACTTCAGGTGGTTGATCGGGTAGACGAAGACGAAGTAGACGACCACGGCGATGATCAGGAAGTTGATGATCGCCGCGAGGACTGCCCCGAACTTGATGTCCGCGTGGCCGATGGGGAGGATGAGCGCCTTGTCGAAACCCTGCGTCTTGGCGATGGCGCCGATCAGCGGGTTGATGAGGTTGGTCACGATCGAGGTGACGACGGCGGTGAACGCGGCGCCGATGACGACCGCGACGGCCAGGTCGATCACGTTACCGCGGAGGATGAACTCCCGGAATCCTTTGAGCAAGACCGATCCTTTCGAAGAGGAGGTGGTCGCAGATCCGCTAAGCGGCGGAACCGGAGGACGAGCTCGATCCGGACGAGCCGGAGGAGGAGGAGGAGGACGACGACGAGCCCGAGGAGGAAGACGAGCCGGACGAGGACGACCCCGAGCCGGACGACGATGACCCGGAGCCGGACGACCCCGAGCCGGACGACGAGGACGACGAGCCGGACGACCCCGACCCCGACCCCGACCCCGAGTCCGCCGCGGCCTTCTTCGTCCCCCCGCGCGAGTCCGTCCGGTAGAACCCGGACCCGTTGAAGGTCACGCCGACCGTGCCGAACACCTTGCGCAGCGAACCGCCGCAGTTCGGGCACACCGTCAGAGCGTCGTCGGTGAAGGCCTGCTGGATGTCGAAGGAGGTGCCGCAGTCGCGGCACGAGTACGAGTAAGTGGGCATTGTCTTTCCGCTACGTGGGTCAGGTGGTGCGGTGCTCAGGTGAACTGGACGATCCGGGTGGGGGTGACCGCGCCATCCACCGGCTGGTCGTGACGCTCGCGCGGCACCTCGTCCACGAGCTCGCCGTCGAAGACGACGGCGTACACCGGGGGACATTTTTCCATGCTGCCGAGTGTCTTGTCGAAGTAGCCGCGACCCCAGCCCATGCGCATCCCGGTCGCATCCACGGCCGCCGCCGGCACCAGGATGAGGTCGACGTCGTTGATCGCGATCGGTCCGAGCAGGTCGCCGACGGCCTCGGGGAGCCCGAACAGCCCCTCCGTCTCGCTCTCGCCGTCGCCGGTGGTCCAGTCGAGGAGGCCGTCCTCGCGTGACACGGGGAGCAGCACGCGCATCCCCTGCTCGTGGGCCCAGTTCAGGAACGGCCGGGTGTCCGGCTCCGTCGGGGTGGAGAGGTAGGCCGAGAGGCTGCGGGCGGAGAGGTCGGTCGCCAGGTCGACGAGGTTGCGCGTGATTCCCGCTGTCGCGGTCTCCCGCTCGGTCGTGGTCTGGTTCTGCCGGCGCTCGCGGAGCTCCGCACGCAGGGCGCGCTTGCGATGAGCGGCAGTGTCCGGGTCCATACCGCAATCCTAGGAGATGCCATCCTGTGCGCCGATGAAATGCGGATACTGTAGGCGGCATGGCTAATCACGACCGCGTCACGAAAGCAGTGATCCCTGCCGCCGGCCTCGGAACCCGCTTCCTCCCTGCCACGAAGGCGATGCCCAAGGAGATGCTTCCGGTCGTGGACAAGCCGGCCATCCAGTACGTCGTCGAGGAAGCGGTGGATGCGGGCCTCCACGACGTCCTGATGATCACCGGCCGCAACAAGAACGCCCTCGAGAACCACTTCGATCGCAACGCCGAGCTGGAGGAGACCCTCACCAGGAAGGGCGACACCGACCGTCTCGAGAAGGTCAACTACTCCACGGCCCTGGCCGACATGCACTACGTGCGCCAGGGCGACCCGAAGGGGCTCGGCCACGCGGTCCTCCGTGCGAAGATGCACGTCGGACGCGAACCGTTCGCCGTGCTCCTCGGCGACGACATCATCGACTCTCGGGATGTGCTGCTGAAGCGGATGCTGGACGTCCAGGCCCAGCGCAACGCCACGGTCGTGGCCCTGCTGGAGGTCGACCCCGACTCCATCCACCTGTACGGCGCTGCGGCCGTCGAGCCGACCGACGAGGAGGACGTGGTCCGGATCACGGGCCTCGTGGAGAAGCCGGACCGGGAGCACGCACCCTCGAACTACGCCGTCATCGGCCGCTACGTGCTGCGGCCGGAGGTCTTCGACGTCCTCGAGCAGACCGCCCCGGGACGCGGCGGCGAGATCCAGCTCACGGATGCGCTGCAGTCGATGGCACAGGCGCCGGACTGGACCGGCGGCGTGTACGGCATCGTCTTCCGCGGCCGCCGCTACGACACCGGCGACCGGCTCGACTACATCAAGGCGATCGTCCGTCTGGCGGTCGACCGCGAGGACCTCGGCCCCGAACTGCGGCCGTGGCTGCGGGAGTTCGCGGCGGAGCTGGAGGACGAACCGGTCGACTTCGTCGAGGAGATGCCGACCGGCCCCATCCAGACGCTCTCCGACCGCATCCGCTGACAGCCGGCCGAAGGAGGAGTCTGTGGCGTTCGTGGTCCCCACCCTCACCGAGGGCCGCGTCGGGTTACGTCCCATCCGCTTGCGCGATGCCCGCGCCCTGGAGCGATCCCTCCTCGAGAACCGCCGCTGGCTGCGGCAGTGGGAGGCGACGAGCCCGTACGCGCCCGGGTCGTTCGACACGCGGGCCAGCATCCGCTCGCTGCTCGGCAACGCGCGTGCCGGGCACGGCCTCCCGTTCGTCGTGGAGTGGGACGGCAAGCTCGCCGGCCAGCTGAACGTCTCCTCCATCGCCTACGGGTCGCTGTCGAGCGCGACGATCGGGTACTGGATAGCGGAGGAGTTCGCGGGCCGCAGCATCACGCCGACGGCGGTCGCGCTGGCGACCGACTACTGCTTCTACCAGCTGGGCCTGCATCGGATGGAGATCTGCATCCGCCCCGAGAACGCGCCCAGCCTGCGTGTGGTCGAGAAGCTCGGCTTCCGCTACGAGGGACTGCGCCGGCGGTACATCCACATCAATGGGGACTGGCGCGATCACTTCTGCTTCGGGCTGGTGTCCGAGGAGCTCAGCCAGGGGGTGCTGCGGCGGTGGCTGGACCACAACGTCCCGGACGACGCCGCTGTGATCCCTGCCGAGGACCGCGCGGCGGCGGCGGTCCCGCTGCCGATCGCGCGCCAGCACTGAGGGTCGGGCCTCCCGCCGTTGGCGTAGGCACGTGCGACCTCCGGCACGGGGCTGCGTGCAGCGAGCCTCCAGCCCGGAGCCTCCTGAAAGAACTCTGGATCAGGTGACACACCCCCACGACTGACCGGGCCGCGGTCCCTGCCGCCCCTACCGTAGAGGCATGACTGGGGATGTGATGGGCGGTGGGGTCGTCGTCGCTGTAGCGGCCGCCCTGTGGCTGGCCTACCTTGTCCCGGTGTGGCTGCGTCGCCGGGAGTACCTGGCGACCGAGCGGAACGCCGTGCGCCTGCAGCAGACGCTGCGCATCCTCGCCGAGACCAGCGAGCTCCCCGACGAAGTGCGGATGGAGGCGACGGCGCGCACGGTCGCGGAGCAGCAGCGCATCCTCCGCAAGGCCGAGCAGCGGACTCTTGCCACCGCCCGCGCCGAGGCCGCCGCCCACGCCCGCCGGGAGCAGGCGCTCGCGGAGGAGCGCCGCCGGGCCGCCGAGGAGGCGGAACAGGCGGCTGCCGAGGCGATCGCGATCGAGCGGGCTTCGCGCGCGGCCGCGGCCCAGCGGGCGCGGGTGCTCGCGACCGCACGGATCACGACCGATGCCGTCGCGCATGCCCTCTCGCCGCAACGGCGTCGCCGGCTGCGCCGGGCGCGTGCGGTGTCGACGCTCGTGCTCGTGGCCGGACTGATGGGACTCGTCGCCGGCGCCGTCCTGCTGTTCGAGACCGGTGCGTGGCTGCTCGTCGCCGCCTCCGTCGGCGCCGTGTCGGTCGCCGGGTGGATGCTGGGCCGGCTGGCTCGCCCGCAGCGAGCCGCCGCGCGTCCGCAGCCGCTCGTGCGCACCTCGCAGGTCGCGCCGGAGCTGTACGACCACGCGCAGCACGATGTTCCTGTGCAGGAGCGGCTGCGGCAGAGCTGGACGCCGCGTCCGCTGCCGAAGCCGTTGCACCTGTCGCCGGGAACGGTCGCCGCGGCCGCGATGGCGTCGGTGGATGCGGCCGCCGAGCTGCGACGCGCCGCGGCGCGCGCGGAGCTGGAGCGGAAGGCGGCTGCGGCGGGCGCCGCGGCTGTGGCGGGGGCGGGGGCGGAGCGCGCGGCTGCGGCTGCGGCTGCGGCGGGGGCGGCAGAGCGCGCAGCGGCGCCGGCGCCGGTTCCGCTCAGGGCGGTCGGACGCGTGGGGGAGGCGCTGGGGAACGCGGGAAGCGGGGCTGCGGTTTCCGCGCCAGCATCCACTCCGAGCCGCTACGCCCGCATGGGCGTCCTGGACGACGTCGGCACCGGCAGCCTGGACCTGGACGCCGTGCTGCGTCGCCGCCGGGCCGCGAGCTGAGACGGTTCCCGGGCGCCGTCGGAGGTGCCCTCAGCGGCCCTCGCGGATTTCGACTCGACCGGCGGAGGGTGCTAGTCTTTCTAAGCAGTTCCCCGGGGCTATGGCGCAGTTGGTAGCGCGCTTCGTTCGCATCGAAGAGGTCAGGAGTTCGAATCTCCTTAGCTCCACCACCACCGGAAAGGCCGCCCGATCGGGCGGCCTTTTCTGCTCGATGCGGGGCGCCCGGGGCTCAGCGCGGTCAGACGATGAGCAGGATCGCCAGGACCAGCATGAGCACGGCGATCCCGCCGTCGAGGATGCGCCAGGCTACCGGCTTCGCGAAGACGGGCGCGGCGAAGCGCGCGCCGAAGCCCAGCAGCCCGAACCAGAGCAGGCTCGCCGTCGCCGCGCCAGCGCCGAAGACCCAGCGTCCGGGGTCGCCGTGCGACGCGGACAGGGAGCCGAGCAGGAGCACCGTGTCGAGGTAGACGTGCGGGTTGAGCCACGTGATCGCGAGACACGTCGCGACCGCCGCCGCGAGCGAGCCGGCGACGGCACCGGTGGCGGTCAACGATTCCGGCCGCAGCGCGCGGCGGGCGGCGAACACGGCGTACCCGAGCAAGAAGGCGAAACCGGCCCAGCGAACGATCCCGAGCGCCACCGGTGCGTTCTTCACCAGCACACCGATCCCGGCGACGCCCGCGGCGATCAGCGCGGCGTCGCTCACAACGCAGATGATCACGATCGGCAGCACGTTCGCGCGGCGGAGGCCCTGACGGAGGACGAATGCATTCTGCGCGCCGATGGCGACGATGAGGGATGCGGCCGAGCCGAGGCCGGTGAGGAACGTTGCGAGCACGGTGTCGACGCTAGGTCCTGCAGGCTGTTCAGTACAGCTCAGGTTTCTTAGCCTGCGTTAGCATCGCTTCATGACCGCGAACGTCGAACACCTGCGAACTCTCGCGGCAGTCGTCGACGGCGGAACGTTCGAGGTCGCGGCCGCCTCCCTCCACATCACGCCGTCCGCTGTCAGCCAGCGGATCAAGGCGCTGGAGCAGCAGAGCGGTCGCGTCCTCGTCCGCCGCAGCAGGCCCGTGGAGCCGACCGAAGCGGGCACCGTCCTCCTGCGGCTGGCGCGGCAGCTGACCCTGTTGGAGGCGGAGGCGACGGCCGCCCTCGCCGACGACGCGTCCGCGGCGAGCACGCCCGTCCCGCTCGTCGTGAACGCCGATTCGCTCGCGACGTGGGTCCTGCCGGCCCTCGCACGACTCGATGGCATCGCCTTCGAGCTCGTCGTGGACGACCAGGAGCACACCCTCGACCGCCTCCGCGACGGGACGGCGATGGCCGCGATCGGCTCCGACCCGGAACCTGTCCAGGGCTGCGTCGCGCATCCACTCGGCTCCATGGTCTACCGCGCGACCGCCAGTCCTGCCTTCGTCGCCCGGTGGTGCCCGGAGGGATGGACGCCGCACGCGGCCGCCGCCGCTCCGATGCTGGTCTTCGACCGCAAGGATGCGCTGCAGGACCGCTACCTGGACGCCTTCGCACCGGGCGCGCGCCCCCCGCGCCACTTCATCCCCGCCTCCACGCAGTTCGTCGACGCGGCCGTCCTGGGACTGGGATGGGGGATGCTGCCCGACCTCCAGGCCGACGCCCTCGTCGCGGAAGGTCGCCTCGTCGTGCTCGACGACGCCCGCGTCGCGGAGGTGCCGCTGTACTGGCACCAGTGGTCGCTGCGGTCGACCGCGCTCGCCACCGTCGCGGCAGCGATCGCCGAGCAAGCGGCCCGGACGCTGCGCCCGCCGGCCGGGCGGATGCCGGGCGCTGCCGCAGGCCGGAGGCCGGGCGTTCCCGCGGACGGGACACCGGGCGCCGCCGCAGGCCGCCCTACAGCGTCGCCAGCACCAGGTCGAGCGCGTCCACGAAGCGGTCAGCGCTCTCCCGAGTGATGCCGAGCGGCGGCTTGATCTTCAGCACGTTCCGGTAGTCGCCGGTGGGCAGGACGATGCAGCCCTCCGCCAGCATCCGGTCGCACACCAGTGCGGTCTTCGCCGTGGCGGGTTCGAGCGTCTCGCGGTCGAGCACCAACTCCATCCCGAGGTAGAGACCCATGCCGTGGACCGCACCGACGAGTGGATGCCGTTCGCCCAGTTCGCGCAGGCGGGCCGCGAGGTGGTCGCCCACGACGGCGGCGTTCTGTTGGAGTCCCTCGTCGCGCATGACGTCGAGCACGGTCAGGCCGACGACCGCCGACACCGGGCTGCCGCCCGCGGAGGAGAAGAAGTTGCCCTCGGCGGCGAACGACTCGGCGATCTCCCGTCGGGTGATGACGGCGCCGAGCGGATGGCCGTTGCCCATGGCCTTGGCGATGGTGATGACGTCCGGAACGACTCCCTGTTGCTCCGAGCCCCAGAAATAGTGGCCGAGCCGTCCGTAGCCGACCTGGACTTCGTCGGCGATGCAGACGCCGCCGCGGGCACGGATCCTCTCGTAGACGCCGGCCAGGTACCCGTCGGGGAGCATGAGGCCGCCCGCGTTGCCGAACACGGGTTCGGCGATGTAACCGGCGACGTCGGTGCCGGACGCGTCCAGCGCGGCGAGGTCGGCATCCAGATCGGCGAGGTAGGCGGCGGCCGAGTCCGGACCGCGATGCGCGCCGCGCAGGGAGTTGGGTGCGGCGACGAGCTTCACCCAGTCCGGGCGGGTCTCGAGAGCGCGCGGGTTGTCGCCGAGCGACGACGAGACCGCGTCCGCCGCCGTGGTCCAGCCGTGATAGGCCTCGGTCACGGCGAGGATCGTCTGCCGTCCGGTGTGGACCTGCGCGAGCCGCAGCGCCAGATCCACGGCCTCGCTGCCGCTGTTCACCAGGAACACCGTGTCCAAGCCGTCCGGGGCGACCTCGACGAGGCGCTCCGTGAAACGCGACAGCTCGTCGTAGTGGAATCGCGAATTCGTATTGAGACGCGCCCACTGGTCGCGGACCGCCTCCACCAGCCGGGGATGCCCGTGACCGATCTGGGTGACGTTGTTCACCATGTCCACGTAGGTCTGGGCGCGGGTATCGACGAGGTGCTGGCGCCAGCCGCGCTCGATGAGCGGTGGATGCGCGAAATAGTGCTCCTGCACGGTGGCGAAGGTCGCGTCCCGGCGCGCGAGGGACGCTTCGGGGTCCGCGGTGGCCGCTGCGAGGTCGACGCCGAAGAGGTCGGACGGATCGGGTGAGATGGCCGCCCAGACGGCGAAGGGGAGGGTCGGGGTGACGAACGCGGGCGGGCGGTGGCCCGGGAGGGTGCTCAGCTGAGCGGTCAGGCGGGTGGCCGTGCCGATGCGTTCGCCGCGGGCGACGGTGGTGGTCGCCGGGGCGGCGGCGCTGGTGTGCGGCCGGTCCAGTCCGTCCAGCCAGAGGTCGATCCCCTCGCCGGCCAGCAGCCACGCGGCGCCGGTCCAGGAGAGGTCGCCGGCGAACGGAGCGGTCACCTCAACGCCGGACGGCGCGTCGAGGGTGACCCCGAGCGCCACCGAGGCGGAGGCCCGGTCGCGGTCGATGCGGGCGCGCGTCAGGCGGGCCTCCCCGTGTCGGGTGAGGGCGTGTCCCTGCTCGCGCGAGGTGCGGGCGAGCACCTCATCTTCGGCGTCAGGGTGCAACCAGGCTCCGCCGTCGAGCTCGCGGGCGAGGACGGACAGATCGGTGAGGTGGGATGGCGTGCTGGCGATCGAGACGAGCCGGCCGAACGCGGGCCGGGCGGAGGCGCGCCCCTCGCTGCCGGGGCCCCGGAGTCGCGCCCGGATGGCCGTCTCCAGTTCGTCCGCATCCAGTCGCCGGGCGACGTCGAAGGCGACCCACTCGTGGGCTCGGTTCTCGTCCGCGTAGGCATTGTCCGCCTCGAGGGCGACCTGCTGCTCGCCGCTGACCACGAGTACCGCTCCGCGCAGGACGACGAGCGGCCAGAGGGCGGAGATGTCGGCGGCGTCCAGCGGGGTTTCGGCGTGGAACGCCTCCACGACCTCCAGCACGGCGAGGGGTTCGTCGGGGAGGTGGTGCAGCGCACTCGCGACGGTGGCCGCCAGCTCGGCGACGAGCCAGCCGTCGGAGACATCGCCGAAGTCGATGACTCCCGGGCCGTCCTCGCCCAGCACGATGTTGTCGTCGGTGACGTCGCCGTGGACCGCCTGCACGCGCAGACGCTCGCGCAGCGGCTCGAGGCGCGCGAGTGCCGCATCCGTCGCCTCACGGACGACGCGGCGTTTCGCCGGCTGCGCGACGTGCTCGAGGAGGAGGTCCACTACCTCTCCGCTGATGCGCGCATCCCACTGGGTGGTGCGGTCGAGGCCCGGATGCCGGAGCTCGGAGAGGCCACCGGCAACCCGGCCGGACAGCGTCCCCAGAGTCCGCAGCTGCTCGCGGGACGGGCGTTCGACGCCGGTGAGGGGTTCGCCGTCGAGGTAGCGGAGGACTCGTGCGAGGAGCGCCACCCCGCTCACGTCGACGCTGACGAGCTCGTGGCCCTGGAGCGAGCGGACGACCTCGGGGATGCGCACGCCCGACCCGGCCAGCGCTGCGAGCGCCGCATTCTGCGCGCGCAGCTCGTCGGCGGAGAACACGGGATTCGCGAGCTTGAGCACATAACGGCCGGCGCCGGTGTCGATGAGGAAGTTGCGGTCCTGCTGGCTGCCGAGCTCGGTGATGCGGCCGTCGAGGCCGAAATGCGTCGTTGCGATGGCGGCAGCGTGCTTCGGCTCCACCGCTGGGCGCGGGAGCGCAGGCTGGGTGAGGAAGTCGGAATTCGGCAACGGGTCTCCAAGACTCGCCAGAGGCGGATCGGTTCGGATCTGCGGTCAGTCTATTGAGCGGTGTCGGACGCGGTGTCGACCCCGACTGGAATCTGTGGACAGGCTGCCGATTGTGGATAACGTCCGGGATCGGCACGGTTCCCGCCCAGCGAACGTTCGGCGGCTCCACGTACGGTGGAGCCCGTGAAACCTCGGAGGACCGCACTTATCGCTTTTGTCATCGATGCGGCCCTCGTGACGGTTTTCGTGCTCATCGGACGGCGCAGTCATGGCGAGGCGGACAATGTCGGCGGCATCGTGGGCACGCTCTGGCCGTTCCTGGTCGCACTCGTCGTCGGCTGGCTCGTGACCTGGGCCTGGCGGCGGCCGCTGGCGATCGTGTGGGCTGGTGTCCCGGTCTGGTTGATGACGGTGGCGCTCGGGATGTTGCTCCGAACCTCCGCGGGACAGGGCGTCCAGCCGACCTTCATCGCCGTCGCGGCGGTCGTGCTCGGCGTGTTCCTCGTGGGCTGGCGGCTTGTCGGGCTGCCGATCGCGCGGCGGAGGCGGAGGCGGAGCGCGGCGGATGCGCGCCTCGCGGTCGACGCGATCGGCGCCGTCGGCGCCGTCGACGAGGTCGCTCGCTAGCCGGGGCCGTCGACGAGGTCGCTCGCTGGCCGGGGCCGTCGACGAAGTCGCTCGCTAGCCAGGGCCGCTGACGAGGTCGCTCGCTAGCCGGGGCCACGGGGCGTCACCGCACCAGGTGCAGCTCGTGGCTGGTGTTGTTGAGCCGGTGTCCTCCATCCTCCGCAGCGACCACGATGTCCTCAATACGCACGCCGAAACGGCCCGGCAGGTAGATCCCCGGCTCGATCGAGAAGCACATGCCGGCCTCGATCGGATGCTCCTCGCCCTCCACCAGGTACGGCGGCTCGTGCGTCGTCACGCCGATCCCATGCCCGACGCGGTGGATGAAGTACTCGCCGTAACCGGCGTCCGCGATCACGCGGCGCGCGACCCGGTCGATCTCCTGACACGGGACGCCCACGGCGACCGCATCGAACGCCTCCTGCTGGGCCCGTTTCACCACGTCGTAGACCTCGTGCCCCTCATCCGTCGGCTCACCGACGTGCACGGTGCGGGTTGTGTCCGAACCGTATCCATCGAGGAGGCCGCCGAAGTCGAGCACGACCATGTCGCCCTCCCGGATGGTGCGGCCATCCGGCGAGTGATGCGGGTTCGCACCGTTCGGGCCGGCGGCCACGATGGTGAAGTCGACCTGGGTATGGCCGTGCTCACGCAGCAGCCGGTCGAGCTCTGCCGCGAGCTCGAGCTCGGTCCGCCCGGCGAAGGTAAGAGAGAGCACGTCCTCGAACGTCGCGTCGGCGCCCGCTCCCGCCGCTGCGAGACGGTCGATCTCGTCGGTGGTCTTCACGGCTCGCAGCATCGGAAGGATGCGCGAGAGTGACCCGAACTGCGCGGACGGAAGCTTCTCCTGCAGACCGAGGAGATGCATCGCCCAGGTGGCGTCGGAGATGCCGTAGCGGCCGTCCGGGCGCAGCAGCGCCGCGGTCGGGACGTATTCGTCCTCGCCGTCCCGCCAGTCGACCAGCTTGATGGCGTCAGCGGCGCGCGTTCCGGCCGCGTCGCCGTGCTCGAGCGCCGGAACGAGCATGGTCGGCTCACCGTCCGCCGGGATCACGAGCAGCGTGATGCGTTCCGTCGTCGCCGCCGGAAGGTAGTCGGCGAAGTACCCGAGATCGGGCCCCGGCGCGATGACGAGGCCGTCGAGGCCCGCCGCGCGCGCATGCTGCGCTCCGCGCTCCAGCCGCTCGGCGAAGTGACGGGTCGTGATCTCTTGCATGTCGGCTCCTGCCTGCGTATCGGCTCCTGCTTGCGCGTGGGTTCCTGGGTGCGCGTGGGTTCCTGCTAGCGCTTGGGTTCCTGCTTGAGCGTGGGTTCCTGGTTGCGCGTCACCGGCCTTGGCGTGCCTTCGGTGCGCTTCGCGTGCCCCGGGTGTGTCGTTCGCGTGCGCTACTCCTCGATCGGCCCCAGCCAGGCGTTGGCCACGGTGTTGTGTGCCGACTCGGCGTCCGACGGATGGAAGATCCCGGCCAGCACATCCCGGTACAGCCGGCCGAGCTCGCTGCCGGCGAAGAAGGTCGAGCCGCCGGACACGCGGATGGCCTGGTCGACCACGCGCCGCGCCGTCTCCGTGGCTCGGACCTTCAGTCCGACGAGCTTCGGGAACCACATCCCGCCGTGGTCGGCGAGGCTGTCCACATCCCGAGCCAGCGCATCCAGTTGGGGGAGGAGTGCGTCCTGCTCGATCGCCGCCTCCGCCACGCGCCAGCGGATGTCGGGATCGCTCGCATAGGTACGGCCGTCGTTCTTCAGGCTGGTCCGCCGGTGCGCCGCCTCGACGGCGAGTTCCAGCGCTCGCGCACCGATTCCGGTATAGACGGCGGCGAGGAGGATCTCGAAGTTCGCAAAGATGGCGAACACCAGCGGGTCGGCGTTCGGGCCGGGAGCGAGACGGCGGACCACGCGATCGGCGGGAGCCCGTGCTCCGTCGAGGATCGTCGTGTTGCTCTGCGTCGCGCGCATCCCGAGCGTGTCCCAGTCCTCGCGGATCTCGAATCCTCCGCCCGTGCGCTCGATGAAGCCGTAGACGATCTGGGGAGCATCCGGGCTCGTGCTGTCGAGTCCCATCGTGCCCAGGCGCGTCCATGACGGCGAGAGAGAGGTGAAGATCTTGCGGCCATGGAAGCGGTAGGAGCCGTCGGGCTCCGGGCGCGCCTCGGTCGTCGATCCGAACAGGACCAGGTCGTTGCCGGCCTCGCTCAGCCCGAAGCCGAACACCTCGCCGGCGCCCGCCTCGCGCAGCACGAACTCCAGGGAATCGTCGCCGCGATCCCGGAGCGTTTTCGCGATTCCGGTCCAGACCAGGTGCATGTTGACCGCGAGGGCGGTCGCGGGTGCAGCGGCAGCCAGACGCGATTGCAGACGAGCGGTCTGCTGCAGGCTGAGGCCGAGGCCGCCGAACTCGGCCGGGACCAAGGCTTTCAGATAGCCGCCATCGGCGAGTTCCGCGAAGTCTTCGGTGAAGAAGCGGTTGTCGCGGTCGTAGCCCGCGGCACGCTCGTGAATGCGGGAAAGGAGGTTGTCGGGGAGGGGATCGCTTGCCGGGGGGAAGTGCTGGTGCTCTTTCACGTTCCTCACACTAAGGGAGCGGGAGCCGGCCCGGCAGGGATCGCTGAGAACTGTGGAGAACCGGTGTCTGTGGAGGGTTATGTCGTCGTGTACGTCGCCCGGATCCGCTCCCCGGCTTGGCGCTGCGGCGAGCGGCATAGGCTTGGTGACATGGAACAGCGCATCCTCGGTGGAACCGGTCGGGACGTGTCGGTCGTCGGACTCGGCACCTGGCAGCTCGGCGCCGACTGGGGCGACGTCTCCGACGACGACGCGCTCGGCGTGCTGGAAGCGGCGGCGGAATCGGGCGTGACATTCTTCGACACGGCGGACGTGTACGGGGATGGGCGCAGCGAGCAGATCATCGGCCGGTTCGTGAGCGAGCATCCCGAACTGCCGTTGACCGTCGCCACGAAGATGGGTCGGCGCGAAGCGCAGGATCCGGCCAACTTCACGCTGGCGAAGTTCCGCGAGTGGACCGATCGCTCCCGCCGCAATCTCGGCGTCGACCGCCTCGATCTGGTGCAGCTGCACTGCCCGCCGACGCCGGTCTTCTCCAGCGACGCGGTCTACGACGCGCTCGACACGCTCGTCGCGGAGGGCGCCATCGAGAGCTACGGCGTGAGCGTCGAGACTGTGGATGAGGCCCTCGCGGCGATCGCGCACCCCGGCACGGCGACGGTGCAGATCATCCTGAACGCGTTCCGCCTGAAGCCGCTGGACCGGGTCGTCCCGGCCGCCCGCGATGCGGGAGTGGGGATCATTGCGCGCGTGCCGCTGGCGTCCGGCCTCCTCAGCGGCCGCTACTCCGAGCAGACCACGTTCGCGGCGGACGATCACCGCACCTACAACCGCCACGGCGAGGCGTTCGACGTGGGCGAGACGTTCTCGGGCGTCGACTTCGATGAGGGCGTGAAGGCCGCGCGCGAGTTCGCGTCGCTCGTGCCCGAGGGCGCGACGCCGGCACAGGCCGCGATCGCGTGGCTGATCGCCCAGGACGGCGTGACCACCGTCATCCCCGGCGCCCGCTCGGCCGAGCAGGCGCGCGCGAACGCGGCCGCCGCATCCATCCGCCTCCCCGACGGCTTCGACGACGCGGTCCACCGCATCTACGACACGCACTTCCGCGCCACCGTCCACCCCCGCTGGTAGCGTCCCCGGTCGCGGCGCGCGCGCCCGGCGCCTGCGCCTGCGCCCGGCGCCTGCGCCTGCGCCCGGCGCCTGCGCCTGCGCCTGCGCTTCGCCGAGGTGCTCGTTGTTGCACCTCCGCGCGGCGTGTCGGCTGCAACTTCGAGCACTTCGAGCACTTCGGCGTCTCAGGACCCTCCGCCAGCTCCGCCCCTTCGCCGGCTCCACCAGCTCGCCGCTCCGCCAGCTCCGCCGACTCGCGCCTGTGGCGAGGTGCTCGTTGTTGCACCTCCGCGCGGCGTGTCGGCTGCAACTTCGAGCACTTCGAGCACTTCGGCTTCTCCGCCGGCTAGCGGCTCCGCCGGCTCGCGCCTCCGCCGCCTCTTTCGCCTGGCGCCCGGCGCCCGGCGCCCGGCGCCCGGAGCCTCGCCTGCGCCTGCGCTTCGCCGAGGTGCTCGTTGTTGCACCTCCGCGCGGCGTGTCGGGTGCAACGTCGAGCACTTCGGCGGTCAGCGGGTACGGAGGAGGCGGCGGACTCGGGCGACGAGCGCAGCGGGATCATGCAGATCGTCGGCGGTGACCCGCACCATCCGCCAGCCGAGGTCCTCGACGCGCTCCCTGCGAGCGATGTCCCTCCGCCACACGTCGCGATCGACGCGGTGCACATCACCCTCGTACTCCAACGCAAGCTTCGCCACCGGGTATACGAGGTCGGCTCGTGCGACGAAGGCACCGCGGGCGTCCAGGATCCGGTAGTTGGGGGACGGTTCGGGCAGCCCCGCGCGGACCAGCGTCAGGCGCAGGCGCGTTTCACCGGGCGACTCGGAGCCGGTCCTGACGCTTTCGAGAGCCAGGCGGGCGTGGCCGATCCCACGGCGTCCCGCAGATTCCGAGATCGCTCTCCGGAGACGTTCGCGATCGGTGAGGGCATGAGGACCGCCGACAAGGTGATCGCCCACGACCACGAGGTCGTCGTGGCGGAGCATGGTCGCCAGATCCAACCAGGTCTGTTCGGGAGTGGTCACCGGGAGCCCCGCGACCTCGACCGTATGCCAGCGGGCGAGCTTGTGACCGACGAATCCGCGGATGACTGGCGGCCGGCAGCCGGCGGGAACAGTGACATGGATGCTCTCGCTCGACCAGGATGGCAGGGGCAGGCCGTAGATCGCGGCGGCGGTCGAATGGCTGAACGCGAAATCGGTCCGGCGATGGGCGGCGAACGCATGGAGGCGGGCGGCGGCACTGTCGACATCGCGCTCGATCCGCATTCCGCGGAACGGCCTGACCAGCTTGGCCGAGCGCGACCGGCCCATGGAGATGCCGTGCGGGAGGCGTACGGACGAGACGTTCGGACGGTCGAGTTGCTGTTCCATCCGCACAGGGTGCCAGGTTTCGCCGCGACTGGTGCTCGTTATCCACAGCCCCCTTGCCGAAGTGCGCGTTGTTGCAGCCGCCGACGGCGTGTCGGGTGCAACAACGAGCACTTCGGCGAAAAGGGAGGGAGGGAGGGAGCGGGACGCGCGCGGGAGGGAGGGAGCGGGACGCGCGCGGGAGGGAGGGAGCGGGAGGCGCGAGAGAGGGAGGGAGCGGGAGGCGCGAGAGAGGGAGGGAGCGGGACGCGCACGGGAGGGAGGGAGGGGCGGAGCGGGACGCGCGCGGGAGGGAGGGAACGGGACGCGCGCGGAGCGCGCAGGACGCGGGTCAGGAGGGCTGGACGGCCACCGGCTCCGTGTCCGGGATCGGGGACGCGTCGCGGCCGCGCAGGTCGGGGTGGACGCGGTGGGCGAGCGCCGGGACGGCGAAGCCGACGAGCGCGAGGACGCCGGCGACCCAGAAGGCGCCGACGGCGCCCACGTCGTCGATGAGGAAGCCCGCGCCGGCGGATCCGAGCGCCGCGCCGATGAGCTGGCCGGTGCCGACCCAGCCGTAGGCCTCCGCCGTGTCCGAGAACTTGACGCTCGCCGAGACGATGGCGAACAGCACCGCGAGCGCAGGCGCGATGCCGACGCCGGCGATCAGGAGGGTGAGCGAGAGCCCCCACCACGACCAGAGCATGAAGGTCGAGAGCACGACTCCGACGAAGACGAGGAACATGCGGCGCGCCGTCGCCCACGGTCCGATCGGGATGTGCCCGAACGCCAGACCGCCCACCAGGGATCCGAGGGACCAGATGGCCAGGACGATCCCGGCCAGCGGCGATCCCTCGCCGAACGTCGCGACGACGCCCGCCTCGACCGCGGCGCAGGAGCCGATGAGCAGGAAGCCCACCACCGTCGCGAGCAGCACGGGCGGCCGCGCCAGCACCGTCCCGAACCTCCGCTTGCTGCGCGGGATGCGCACCCGCCCGACCTCGGGCGAGGAGATGAACCAGCATCCACCGGCCAGCATGATCGCGACCGACATGAGGATGCCCTCGACCGTGCCGATCTGGGTCGAGACGAACGTGATGGCGACGGGCCCGGCGATCCAGATGATCTCCTGCGCGGAGGCGTCGAGCGAGAACAGGGGAGTGAGCTGCCGCGAGTTCACCATCTTCGGGTAGATGGTGCGCACGGCGGGCTGGATGGGCGGCATGCTGAGGCCGGCGAAGAACGCCACCCCCATGGTCACCGGGATCGGCATCACGAAGATCCCGATCGCAGCGACGGCGAGCGAGCAGAACGCCAGGGTCGTCCACAGCACCACGCGCATCCCGAGCACGCCCATCAGACGGCTCGTCATGGGGCCCGCGATCGCCTGGCCGATGCTCATCGCGCCCAGCACGAGGCCGGCCGCGCCGTAGGAGTGGTGGATGCGCTCGATGTGGAGGAGGAAGGCGAGCGACAGCATCCCGAACGGGAAGCGCGCCGTGAGCTGAGCCGCGATGATGCGGGACACGCCCGGCGTCTTCAGGAGGCTCGAATAGGTGCTCACAACGCTCCACACTATCGGTCCGGACCGGGGCGTCCAGGGGCTGTCCACAGCGTTCCGTCCCCTCTTCGCGGGGTGTGGAAACTGTGCATAAGTTGTCCCCACCTGTGGACGACACGCCCACTAGATGTGGGGGGATGGAAATGTCCGACCCCCGCTATATAGTGGTCGAGCACAGAGAGCCGGAGGGCCGTCCGGACGTTCGACGGCACGGTTCCATGGGGACGCAGCTCCGCTGCACAGGGCCGCTCACGCGGCACATCGAAGAGGGAGAGACAGTGGCAATCACAGTCGTGAAGCGAAACGGCGAGCGCGAGCCGTACGACGCCAACAAGATCAATCTGGCCATCGAGAACGCGGCCCAGGGACTGGACGAGAACATCACCTGGGTCACCCAGATCGCCAGCGAGCTCGAGCTCACGCTGTTCGACGGCATCACGACGCAGCAGTTGGATGAGGCGGTCATCCAGGTCGCCCTCCAGAACGTCAAAGACGACCCCGCGTTCGACACCGTCGCCGCCCGCCTCCTCCTGAAGACGATCTACAAGCGCGTGCTCGGCGACTACGAGAGCCAGGACGCGCTGGTCGAGCTGCACCACGAGCGCTTCCGCCCGTACATCGAGCGCGGCGTCGCCGAGACGCTCCTCGACGGCCGGTTCACCACCGCCTTCGACCTGGACCGCCTGGCCGGCCACCTCGACCCCTCCCGCGACGAGCTGCTCAAGTACATCGGCGTCGTGACCCTCAACAACCGCTACGGCATCAAGGCGCGCAACGGCGACTCGCTCGAAGTGCCGCAGTTCTTCTGGATGCGCATCGCGATGGGCCTCTCCCTCAACGAGGCCGACCCCACGAGCCACGCGATCGCGTTCTACGACAAGATGTCGAAGCTCGAGTACCTGGCCGCCGGATCCACCCTCGTCAACGCCGGGACGGCCTACCCCCAGCTCTCCAACTGCTTCGTCATGGAGATGCAGGACGACATCGAGCACATCGCCAAGAGCGTCCGCGACGTGATGTGGCTGACCAAGGGCACCGGCGGCATCGGCCTCTCCGTCACCAAGCTGCGCGCCCAGGGTTCCCCGATCCGCTCCAACAACACGACCTCGACCGGTCCGATCCCGTTCATGCACACGATCGACTCGGTCCTGCGCGCGGTCAGCCGCGGCGGCAAGAAGTTCGGCGCGCTCTGCTTCTACATGGAGAACTGGCACCTCGACTTCCCCGAGTTCCTCGACCTCCGCCAGAACTCCGGCGACCCGTACCGCCGCACCCGCACCGCGAACACGGCGGTCTGGATCAGCGACGAGTTCATGAAGCGCGTCCAGAACGACGAGGACTGGTACCTCTTCGACCCGCTGGAGGTCGGCGACCTCAACGAGCTGTACGGCAAGGCGTTCTCCGAGCGCTACGCCCACTACGTCGCAGAGGCCGAGGCCGGCAACCTGCGGATGTTCAAGAAGATCAGCGCCCGCGCGCAGTTCAAGGACATCCTGATGAGCCTGCAGACCACCAGCCACCCGTGGCTGACCTGGAAGGACACGATCAACAACCGCGCCCTCAACAACAACACGGGCACCATCCACCTCTCCAACCTGTGCACCGAGATCACGCTGCCGCAGGACCGCGACAACGTCTCGGTCTGCAACCTGGCCTCGATCAACCTGGCGCGTCACCTGGTCGACGGCAAGATGGACTGGGTCCGCATCGAGGAGAGCGCACGCCAGGCGGTCCGCCAGCTGGACAACCTGATCGACATCACGCTCTCGAGCGTGCCGGAGGCGGACTTCTCCAACCAGCAGAACCGCGCCATCGGCCTGGGCGTCATGGGCTTCACCGACCTCGTCGAGAAGCTCGGCCTCAGCTACGAGAGCGAGGAGGCGTACGACCTGATCGACGAGATCATGGAGCACGTCTCGTACGCCGCCATCGATGAGAGCGCCGACCTGGCGCAGGAGCGCGGTGCGTACCCGAACTTCGAGGGATCGCGCTGGTCGAAGGGCCTCGTGCCCTACGACTCGATCGCCCTGACGGAGGCCGACCGCGGCCTGCCGATCACGGTCGACCGCACCATCCGCCTCGACTGGGACCGCCTGCGCGAGAAGGTCAAGGGCGGGATGCGCAACGCGACGCTCATGGCGATCGCGCCCACCGCATCCATCGGTCTCGTCGCGGGCACGACCCCCGGCTTCGACCCGCAGTTCTCGCAGATCTTCAGCCGCTCGACCTCGTCGGGCAAGTTCCTCGAGGTCAACCGCAACCTCGTCGAGACGCTGCAGGAGCGCGGGCTCTGGCAGGACGTGCGCGAGGCGATCCTGCGGTCGCAGGGCGACATCCAGAACATCGCCGAGATCCCGGACGAGGTGAAGGCGACGTTCAAGACGAGCTTCCAGCTCTCGCCGTACGCCTTCATCGAGGTGGCCGCTCGTGCGCAGAAGTGGATCGACCAGTCGATCAGCCGCAACATGTACCTCGAGACGCGCGACCTCGGCGACATGATGGACATCTACTACGCGGCCTGGGAGAAGGGCGTCAAGACGACGTACTACCTCCACATGAAGCCGCGTCACCAGGCCGAGCAGTCGACCGTCAAGGTCAACAAGGCGGAGGAGATCTCCGGCGGTCGCAAGGGCTTCGCGACGGTCGGCGCGGGTGCTCCGGCAACCGCGGGGGCAACGGCGGGAGCAACCGCGGGGGCAACGGCGGGATCGACCGAGTCGGCTCCGTCCCCGGCTCCGGCCGCTCCCGCACGGCGCGGCTTCGGCTTCGGAGGCCTCACCTCCAACAGCACCGCGGGTGGTGAGAACGCGTGAACACCACCAAGATCGAGGACTACTACGTCCCCGTCGACCCGATGGACGACCTGCAGTGCGAGTCCTGCCAGTAGTCCTCACCAACCGCATCCGGCCGTAAGCAACGAGGAGAAGAAACACGATGGCGATTCTGGGAACGGGAATCGAAGAGGGCCTGCTGCTGAAGCCGGTCACGTACCAGTGGGCGATGGACCTGTACGACCAGGCCGTCGCGAACACGTGGTTCCCGAACGAGATCCAGCTGGGCGAGGACATCGCCGACTTCAAGCGGATGACGGACGAGGAACGCCACGCGGTCACCTTCCTGATGAGCTACTTCAACCCGAACGAGCTGCTCGTCAACAAGGCGCTGGCCTTCGGGGTGTACCCCTACATCAACGCGGCCGAGGCGCACCTCTACCTCGCCAAGCAGATGTGGGAGGAGGCGAACCACTGCATGTCGTTCGAGTACGTCCTCGAGACGTTCCCGATCGACCGCGAGCAGGCGTACAACTCGCACGTCGACATCCCGTCGATGGCGCGCAAAGAGGAGTTCGAGGTCCGCTTCATCAAGCGGATGACCGAGCAGGCGCTGGACATCACCACCACCGAGGGCAAGCAGGACTTCATCCGCAATCTGGTGGCGTACAACGTCATCCTCGAGGGGATCTGGTTCTACTCCGGCTTCATGGTCGCGCTGTCGTTCCGCCAGCGGAACCTGCTGCGCAACTTCGGCTCGCTGATCGACTGGGTGGTGCGCGACGAGTCGCTGCACCTCAAGTTCGGCATCAACCTCATCCTGACCGTGCTGGAGGAGAACCCCGACCTGCAGACGCCGGAGTTCGCCGCCGAGATCCGCCAGATGATCCTGGATGCCGTCGAGATGGAGGAGCAGTACAACCGCGACCTGCTGCCGGGCGGCATCCTGGGCCTGAACGCCAACTACATCAACCAGTACGTCAAGTACCTGGCGGACCGCCGTCTGGAGGAGCTGGGCTTCGAGGCCGAGTACAAGGTCTCGAACCCGGCCAAGTGGATGGCGACCGCCAACGACACTCTGGAGCTGGTGAACTTCTTCGAGGCCACCAACACCTCCTACGAGTCGAACGCGAAGGCGTCCAGCGGACGCTGACATGAGCACGGAGAACTCTCCGCTGATCAGCGCCGCCGCGCTGGACGTCGCACTCGGCGCCGAGTCGCTCTGGAGCGCCGCCGGCGGGCGGCGCTCCTCGTGGCGGGTGCTCGACGTGCGGTGGAAGCTGGGCGGTCCGCCCGGTCGTGAGGAGTACGAGCGCGGCCACATCCCGGGTGCCGTCTACGTCGACCTCGAGACCGAGCTCGCCGGACACGGCGCACCGACCGATGGGCGCCACCCGCTGCCGGAGGAGGACGACCTCCAGGCGGCGGCCCGGCGCTGGGGCCTCGACGACGGAGACGGCGTGGTCGTCTACGACGACGCCTTCGGAACCTCCGCCGCACGAGCCTGGTGGCTGCTTCGTCACGCCGGCGTGCGGGACGTCCGGGTGCTCGACGGCGGTCTGGCCGCCTGGCGCGACGCAGGGCTGCGTGTGGAGACGGGGTCGGTGGTGACCCGTCCGGGCAGCATCCGGCTCCGGTTCGGCGCCCTTCCCACGCTCGACGGCGACGGTGCTGCGGCGCTGGCGGCCGGCGACGGGATCCTGCTCGACGCACGGGCAGCGGAGCGGTTCCGCGGCGAGGTGGAGCCGATCGATCCCCGGCCCGGGCACATCCCGGGGGCGGTCAGCGCGCCGACGACGGACAACCTCGACGGGAGCGGCCGGATGCTGCCGCCCGCGGCTCTCGCCGCGCGATTCCGAGCGCTCGGAGTCGACGACGGGACGCGCGTCGGGGTGTACTGCGGCTCGGGGGTGACCGCAGCCCACGAGGCGCTTGCGCTGGTCAGCGCCGGTTTCGGGATGCCGTCCCTGTATCCGGGCTCCTACTCGGCGTGGTCGAACGATCCCGCACGGCCCGTGGCGACCGGGGACTGACCGCTCCGCGACACGCGACGCCGGCGACTCGGCCCGCCGATGAGCGCGGTGGAGGGCCCGGACACACGGTTTCCGCCGCCGGAAGACGGAAACGTGCCGGAAATGCGCGTGTTATCCGCTGTTCTCCGCGCGAATTAGTGTTGAGAAGCGGTTACGCCGCTACGGTATCCTCCACTTACCCTTGCAATACTGAGACACATTCCTGCACCAGGAAGAAGGACGACAATTATCATGCGCATTCGTACCGCGACACCCATCGTCGCCGTCGCCGCCCTCGCAGCGCTCGCGCTCACGGGCTGCGTCGACAACTCCACGCCCTCCGGCAGCTCAACGTCGAGCGCCGGCGCGGGAGTGAAGAAGGACGACGCTCTCGCGAGCCAGCTGCCGCAGAGCGTCAAGGACGCCGGAAAGCTCGTCGTCGGCATGGACGACACCTACCCGCCGAACGAGTACAAAGACGACAACGGAAACCCGGCCGGCTGGGAGGTGGACCTCGCCAACGCCATCGGCGACAAGCTGGGCGTGAAGACGAGTTTCGCGATCGCGAAGTTCGACAACATCATCCCGAGCATCACGGGCGGCAAGGACGACTACGGAATGTCGTCGTTCACCGACACGACCGAGCGCGAGAAGCAGGTCGACTTCGTCAACTACTACTCCGCCGGCATCCTCTGGGCGTCGGCCAAGGGTAAGACGATCGACCCGGACAACGCCTGCGGCCTCAAGGTCGCCGTGCAGTCCACCACCTTCGAGGACACCGACGAGGTCCCCGCCAAGTCGAAGAAGTGCACGGACGCCGGCAAGCCGGCCATCCAGGCGCTCCGCTACGACAACCAGGACGACGCCACCAACGCCGTCATCCTCGGCAAGGCGGACGCCCTCAGCGCCGACTCGCCGGTCACCCTCTACGCCATCTCGAAGTCCAGCGGCAAGCTCCAGGCAGCCGGCAAGACCTTCGACCAGGCACCGTACGGCCTCCCGGTCAAGAAGGGCTCGGCCCTCGGACCGGTCCTTCAGAAGACCGTCCAGGCCCTGATCGACGACGGCACGTACAAGAAGATCCTCGACAAGTGGGGCGTCGGCGACGGCGCGGCCACGACCGCCGAGCTCAACGCGGCCGCGAAGGGCTGACCTTCATGTCCCAGAGCAACACCGCCCGGCCGGCGACGGGATCCTTCCCGTCGCCGGCCGGGGGCCGTTCCGAGCCGATCAAGGCGGTCAAGCTCCGGCACCCCGGGCGGATCGTCCTGGCGGCGGTCCTCATCCTGCTCCTCGTCTGGTTCGTGGTGGATGCGGCGAACCGGGATGCGTACGGCTGGCAGTACGTCGGCAAGTACGTCTTCGACAAGCGCATCAGTGCTGCTGCGCTGGTCACCCTCCAGCTGACCGTCTATTCGATGATCATCGGTGTCCTCCTCGGACTGATCCTCGCGGTGATGCGGCTCTCGCCGAACCCGGTCGTGAAGTCGGTCGCCTGGCTCTACCTGTGGGTGTTCCGCGGGACCCCGGTGTACGTCCAGCTGGTCTTCTGGGGCCTGTTCTCGCTGATCTACCCGCACATCTTCCTCGGGGTGCCGTGGACGCACCTCGGGATCGACCTCGACCTCGGTTTCATGCAGAACGCGTTCATCATCGCGTTCGTGGGCCTGGCCCTCAACGAGGCCGCGTACATGGCGGAGATCGTGCGAGCCGGACTCCTCTCCGTCGACCAGGGCCAGGAGGAGGCGGCGACAGCGCTCGGGATGTCGTGGTGGCAGACCATGACCCGCATCGTCATCCCGCAGGCCATGCGCGTCATCATCCCGCCGACCGGCAACGAGGTCATTTCGATGCTGAAGACGACCTCGCTGGTGGCGGCCATCCCGCTCACGACCGACCTGTACGGGGTCGCGCGCGATATCTCGGCGGTCACGTACACGCCCATCCCGCTGCTGATCGTGGCGTCGCTGTGGTACCTGCTGTTCACCTCCCTCCTGATGGTGGGGCAGTACTTCCTCGAGAAGCGGTTCTCGCGTGGCGTGAACGCGCGGCGACCCGACCGCAACGAGCCCGCGATGGCGACCGGGGCCCTCCCGGCTGCCGGCGCACCGGACGGTAACGACCTCGGAGGCAAGGGATGACCGACACGAACACGACCCCGATGGTCCTGGCCGAGGGCGTCTCGAAGAGCTTCGGCTCGAACGAGGTGCTGAAGGGCATCGACCTCCGGGTCAACCCGGGAGAGGTGCTCTGCATCATCGGCCCGTCCGGATCCGGCAAGTCCACGTTCCTCCGCTGCATCAACCACCTGGAGCGGGTCGACGCGGGCCGGCTCTCGGTCGACGGCGAGGTGGTGGGCTACCGCCAGCACGGCGACAAGCTCTACGAGCTGAAGCCGAAGGAGGCCGCCCGGCAGCGCCGCGAGATCGGGATGGTGTTCCAGCGGTTCAACCTGTTCCCGCACATGACCGCGCTGGAGAACATCATCGAGGCGCCCATCCGCGTGAAGGGGCTCTCGAAGGCGAAGGCCGTGGAGCGCGGGACGCAGCTGCTCGCGCGTGTCGGGCTCTCGGACAAGGGCGACCACTACCCTTCGCAGCTGTCCGGCGGGCAGCAGCAGCGCGTCGCGATCGCCCGGGCGCTGGCCATGGATCCGAAGCTCATGCTGTTCGACGAGCCGACGTCGGCCCTCGACCCGGAGCTCGTCGGCGAGGTGCTCGATGTGATGAAGGGCCTGGCCTCGAGCGGCATGACGATGGTGGTCGTGACGCACGAGATGGGCTTCGCCCGCGAAGTGGCGGACGAGCTCGTCTTCATGGACGGCGGCGTCGTCGTCGAGTACGGTGACCCTCGCGAGGTGCTCAGCAACCCGCAGCACCAGCGCACCCAAGCCTTCCTCTCCAAGGTGCTCTAGCCTCCCGCGTCGGTTCCGCCCCACCGTCGAGTACACGAAGACTGCACGCTCCTACGGCGTTTCGCGTCAAGTCTTCGCGGACTCGATGGTGGGGTGGGACTGGTAGCGTCGCGGGATGAGTGCGATGCGGGGGATGCGGCCGGTGGTGTTCGTGACCGGCGCCAGCAGGAGCGGGTCGATCGGGGACGGGATCGCCCGGCGGCTCGCCGCCGACGGCTGGGACGTCGCGTTCGGGTACTTCGACGGCTACGACGCGGCGATGCCGTGGGGCAGCGGCGAACACGCCGAACTGACGTCGGCGCTGGAATCGCTCGGGGCGCGTGCCCTTCCCGTGCCGCTGGACCTCGCCGACCCTGACGCGCCGGCGGCGGCGCTCGCGCGCATCCGGGATGAACTGGGTCCGGTCGTGGCGCTGGTCGCGAGCCATGCGCACTCGGTGGACAGCGGCCTGCTCGATACGAGCGTGGAGGCGTTCGACCGGCACTTCGCCGTGAATACGCGTGGGACGTGGCTGCTGATCCGCGCGTTCGCCGAGCAGTTCGGGGCCGACGGGCGCGCTCCGGCGACCGGGGTGCCGCTGACGCCGCCGGCCGGCCGGATCGTCGCGCTGACCAGCGACCACACCGCCTACAACCTGCCGTACGGCGCCAGCAAGGGCGCGCTCGACCGCATCGTCATCGCGGCCGCCGTCGAGCTCGCCCACCTGGGCATCACGTCGAATCTGATCAACCCCGGCCCGATCGACACCGGATGGATGACGCCCGACCTCGCCGAGTCCCTCCGCGCCCAGACCGCGCTCGGCCGCCTCGGCACGCCCGCCGATACCGCCGACCTGGTCGCGTTCCTGCTCTCGCCCGCCGGCGCGTGGATCACCGGCCAGCTCCTCCACTCCAACGGAGGCTTCCACCTCCCCGTCTGACGCCCGACGACCCCCACCGTCGAGTACACGATGATTGCACGCGACACGCCGACGGAGCGTGCAATCATCGTGTACTCGACGGTGGGGGGTGACCGGTTCAGGGGGTGAGGACTTTGCGGATGCGCTGGAGGGAGACGGACTCGGCGGTGCCGAGGGACTGGGCGAAGAGGGAGACCCGGAACTCCTCCAGCATCCATCGCGCGTGCACCAGGGAGAGCGGCGAGTCCGGGGCGAGAGGGATGCGGCCGCCGGCGTCGGTGTAGAGGGCGACGGCGGTCTCCACCTGCGTCTGCCACGCGCGATCGCGGCCGGGGTTGGTGGGCAGCGCCTGCATCCGCTGCGAGATGCCGGCCAGGTAACGGGGGAGGTGCCGCAGCTGCTCCAGGCCGGTCGCCGAGACGAACCCGAACCCGGGCCCGGCGGAGCCCGAGCCCGAGCCCGAGCCCGAGCCCGAGGCGGAGGCCGAGGCCGAGCCCGAGGCCGAGCCCGATCCCGAGCCCGAGCCGGCGGCCGGCCGGCCGGCCCAGACCAGGCCGCCGAGCTGCCCCTTGGCGTCGTTCAGCGCAGAGAGATAAGTCAGCGCCGTCACCCCCGCGATCGCCTTCTCCGCAGCGCGGGCCGCGGTGAGGATGCGCGTGACCAGCGCGACCGTCTCGAACATCGCATCCATCACGATCCCGGAAACGCGGTCGCGCACCGCCTCGAACTCCGCGCGCATGAAGACCTGGCCGTCCGGCTTCATCCGGTACAGCACGGAGTCGACCACGGCCAGCAGGCAGTCGTCGAACAGCGCTTTCGTGTTCGGGTAGGGGCTCCCGGCGAGGGTGAGCTTCTCGTTCGAGGTGAGGTGCTGCTGCACATAGGCGACGGGCGACGGGATGCTGGCGAGCAGCAGCCGGCGGACTCCGCCCGGGATCGCGCGTGCCTGCTCGGCGGGCGTCCCCATCAGGCGGATGCTCACCGATCCGCCGTCGTCGACCAGCGCCGGATACGCCCGGATCACGTTCTGGGTCCCGCCCGGACCGGTGTGGGTGGTGTCGAGGAAGCGCGGGAGCTCATCGAAGTCCCACGTGGTGAGCCCGGCGCGCTCGAGGGCGTTCGGCGTCCGTGCCTCGGCGACGGCGGCGACGGAATCCCGGGCGCGAGAGCGCAGCCGGTCCTGGAGCGCCCCGAGGTCCTTGCCGCCGGCGAGGGTCCGCCCGCGCTCGCCGATGACCTCGAACGTCGGTCGCAGGTGCGCCGGCAGCCGCTCGAGGTCGAAGTCGGACGCACTGACCCGTGAGCCGGTCAAGCGGGAGATGGCGGCCGCGAGCGTCTCGGTGAGGGATGCGGCGGGCCGCTCGCCTTCGTGCGCGCGCATCCCGGCGGTGCCGGCGAGCTCGCCGAGCAGCCGCCGCGCCCAGTCCGCCGCGGGCACGACCTGTCGGCGGATCGCCTTCGGCAGCGACTTGATCAGTGCGGTGACCAGCTCGTGGCGCAGGCCCGGGACCTGCCAGTCGAAGCCGTCCGGCAGGAGCCCGGCGAGCAGGGGAAGCGGCACCTGCACGGTCACGCCGTCGTCCTCCGCGCCGGGCTCGAAGCGGTACCGGAGGGTGAGCTGCTGGTCGCCCTGGCGCCACACCGGCGGGAAGGCGTCCTCGTCGACCTCCGCAGCCTCCTCGTCGAGGAGGGCCTCCGGGGTCATGGTGAGGAGGTCCGGCGTCTCCTGCCGGGCCTTCTTCCACCATCCCTCGAAGGACCGGGTGGATGCGATGTCCGCCGGGATGCGCTTGTCGTAGAACTCGAAGACGGCTTCGTCGTCGTTCAGGATGTCCCGCCGCCGGGTCCGCTCCTCCAGTTCGCGCAGCTCGGCGCGCAGCCTCCGGTTGGCGCGGTCGAACGCCTGGTGCGAGTCCCATTCGCCGTCGACCAGGGCGTGCCGGATGAACAGCTCGCGCGAGAGCTCGGCGTCGATCCGTGCGTACTGCACCCGGCGGCGCGGGATGATCGGCACGCCGAACAGGGTGACGCGCTCGTACGCGACGACGGATCCCTGGCCCTTCTCCCAGTGCGGCTCGCTGTACTGCCGCTTGCAGAGGTCGCCGGCGATGGGCACGGCCCAGGCCGGGTCGATGGCGGCGTTCATGCGGGCGAACAGGCGGGAGGTCTCCACGAGCTCCGCGCTCATCACCGCGTTGGGCTGCTTCTTGGCGAGGGTGGATCCGGGGAAGATCACGAAGCGGGTCTGGCGTGCGCCGAGGTACTCCGACGAGCGCGGGCCGCGGGCGCTCCCGTGAGCGGAGCTCTTGGATCCGGTGGGGGACTCGCGCAGATCCTTCAGCCCGATGTGCGACAGCAGCCCGGCGAGCAGTGAGCGGTGGATGCCGTCCGGGTTCACCGACGGCTCGCTGATGGTGAGCCCGAGCGGCTTGGCCAGCTGCCGCAGCTGCCGGTACACGTCCTGCCACTCGCGCACCCGGAGGAAGTTGAGGTACTCGGCCTTGCACAGCCGCCGGAACGCGCTGGAGGAGAGCTCCTTCTGCTGCTCCTCCAGATAGTTCCAGAGGTTCAGCAGAGTGAGGAAGTCGCTGCTGGGATCGGCGAAGCGCGCGTGCTTCTCGTCGGCGCTGCCGCGCTTCTCCACCGGACGCTCGCGCGGATCCTGGATGGTCAGCCCGGCGACGATCGCCATCACCTCGCGGGAGGTGCTGTGGCGTTTGGATTCGACCACCATCCGGGCGAAGCGGGGGTCGATCGGCAGCTGGGCGAGCTGGCGGCCGACGGGTGTGAGCCGGGTATCCGCGCCGTTCGCGGGGGCGCTCTTGGCGCCATCCGACGTTCCGTTCTTCGCGCTGCTGATCGCGCCGAGCTCGGTCAGCAGGTCGAGGCCGTCCTTGATCCCGCGCGAATCCGGCGGGGTGAGGAACGGGAACGCGGCGATGTCGCCGAGGCCCAGCGAGATCATCTGCAGGATGACCGCGGCCAGGTTCGTGCGGAGGATCTCCGGCTCGGTGAACTCCGGCCGCCTCTCGAAGTCCTCTTCCGAGTAGAGCCGGATGGCGATCCCGTCGCTGGTGCGGCCCGAACGACCGGAACGCTGATTGGCGCTCGCCTGCGAGATCGCCTCGATGGGGAGCCGCTGCACCTTGGCGCGGGTGCTGTAGCGGCTGATCCGGGCGGTTCCCGCATCCACGACGTACTTGATGCCGGGCACGGTGAGGCTGGTCTCGGCGACGTTCGTGGCGAGCACTACGCGCCGCCGGATTCCGGGCGTGGTGGAGGCCTGGAAGACGCGGTGCTGCTCGGCCGCCGAGAGCCGGCCGTAGAGCGGGAGCACCTCTGTTCCGGGCAGATTGCGGCCACGGATCGCGTCGGCCGCATCCCGGATCTCGTTCTCGCCGGAGAGGAACACGAGGACGTCGCCGGGCGCCTCCCGGGCCAGCTCGTCGAGGGCGTCGTTGATGCCCTGCAGGTAGTCGCGGTCGGCGGACGGGATGGGGTCCGGATCGTCCGCGTCGTCCGTTCCGTCCTCGAGAGCTTCGGCGACGAGCGGGCGGTAGCGGATCTCGACGGGATAGGTGCGGCCCGAGACCTCGACGATCGGCGCGGGGGAGCCGTCCGCTGCCGCGAAGTGGCGGGCGAAGCTCTCCGGGTCGATGGTCGCGGAAGTGATGATGAGCTTGAGGTCGGGACGCTGCGGCAAGAGCTGCTTGAGGTATCCCAGCAGGAAGTCGATGTTGAGGCTGCGCTCGTGCGCCTCGTCGATGATGATCGTGTCGTAGGCCCGCAGGAGCCGGTCACGCCGGAGCTCGTTGAGCAGGATGCCATCGGTCATCAGCTTGATGCGCGTGGCCCGCGAGACCTTGTCGGTGAAACGCACCTGATAGCCGACCAGCTCGCCGACCGGCTGGCCGAGCTCCTCCGCGATGCGCTCCGCGATCGTCCGCGCCGCGATACGCCGCGGCTGGGTGTGGCCGATGCTCGTCCGCCCCAGCTCCAGCGCGATCTTGGGCAGCTGCGTGGTCTTGCCCGACCCGGTCGCGCCGGCCACGATCACGACCTGGTTGTCGCGGATGGCGTGCGCGATCTCCTCCCGCATCCGGCTGACGGGCAGCTCGGGCGGGAAGTGGATGCGGGGGAGGGTCGCGGCGGTCGACATGAGCCCTCCAGTCTATCCGGGCGCCGCGCCGGGCGGCGGGCCGCGCGCGGGCGGGCGCGGGCCCAGCGGCGGAGCGCCCCGGGACGCACCCCACCCGGGGGCGTTGCCGCGCGACCCCGCCTGACGTAGGTTCTCCTCAACCGGATACGGACACGATCCGCGGCCGGCTCGGCGTCGAAGGAGACGAGGAGAACCATGAGTCACGGCTATGCGACCATGTCGGTCGCGAGCATCCTGGCGGAGACCGCCCGCCGCATGCCGGACAACGTCGCGCTGATCTTCGCCGGCCGCGAGATCCGCTACGACGAACTGTGGGAGCAGACCCGGCGCTACGCCGGAGCGCTGCGCGAGCTCGGGGTCGGACCGGGCGACAAGGTCGCGCTGATGGTGCCGAACGTCCCCGACTTCCCGCGCGCCTACTACGCCGTCCTCGCCCTCGGCGCCGTGGTGGTGCCGGTGCATGCGCTGCTGAAGGCGGAGGAGATCGCGTACGTGCTCGGCGACTCCGGATCCGAGCTGCTGATCTGCGCCGCTCCGCTGCTCGCCGAGGGCGCCCGGGGTGCGGGGCTCGCCGGCATCCCGACGATCTCCGTGCTCGTCCCGGACGAACTGGTCGAGCAGCTTCCCTTCCCGCGCCTGGAAGAGCTGGCCGCCGCTGCGGAAGCGATCGGCACCTACGTGCCGCGCGACCCGTTCGACACCGCGACCATCCTGTACACGAGCGGCACCACGGGCAAGCCGAAGGGTGCGGAGGGATGCCACTTCTCGCTGGTCGAGCAGGTGAACGTGCTGCTGCAGGGGACGCTCGATCTCACGCCCGCCGACCGCATCCTGGGCTGCCTTCCGCTGTTCCACACGTTCGGCCAGACCTGCGTCATGAACATGGGGTTCCGCGCGGGCGCCGCCGTGGTGCTGGTGCCGAAGTTCGACGGAGCGACCGCGCTGCAGCTGCTCAACGAGCATGCCTGCACGATCATGACGGGCGTGCCGACGATGTACATCGCGCTTCTGGAGGCGGCCAAATCCAATCCGGACCGGCCGCCGCTGCGCTACGGGATGAGCGGCGGCGCGGCCATCCCGGTCGCGGTGATCGAACGGATGAAGGAGGTCTACGGCATCGACGTCCACGAGGGATACGGCCTCACCGAGACCTCGCCCGTCGCGTCCTTCAACCACCGCGGCCTGCCGACGCGGGTCGGGACCGTGGGGACGCCGATCTGGGGCGTGGAGGTGGAGATCGCGGACCCGGAGCTCGACGACCGGATCGAGCTCCTGCCGCGTGGCGAGCTCGGCGAGATCGTCGTGCGCGGCCACAACCTGATGAAGGGGTACCTGAACCTCCCGGAGGCGAACGCGGAGGCGGTGGTCGACGGCTGGTTCCGCACCGGCGACCTCGGAACCAAGAGCGACGACGACTACATCACCATCGTCGACCGCAAGAAGGACATGATCGTCCGCAACGGCTACAACGTGTACCCGCGTGAGGTGGAGGAGGTGCTGTCGACGCATCCCGCAGTCGCGATGGTGGCGGTGTTCGGCGTAGCGCACGAGACGCACGGGCAGGAGATCATGGCGGCGGTCACGCTCATGCCAGGCAGCGAGGCGGAGCCGGAGGAGCTGGTCGCGTTCGCGCAGGAGCGGGTGGCGGCGTACAAGTTCCCGCGGCGGGTGGAGATCCTGGAGACCCTGCCCCTCGGCCCGAGCGGCAAGGTGCTGAAGCGCGAACTGGTGGCGCACTTCGAAGGGGAGGGAGTGGCCGGTCCCCGTTAAGCTCGTTGCGTGAGGATCACGACCATCGCGGGGAAGATCAGCTACATCGTCGGCGTCTTCGCGCTCATCCTGGCGCTGAACGTCTTCCTCATCGCGCGCCTGGTCAACCCGACCCTCGACCTCGTCATCGTCGCCCTGCTCAACATCGCGTACGTGCTCGTGGGTGTCCGCACGTTCCGGGGCGCAGGAGAGAACCGGGTCGACCCGCGGCCCTGGTGGCGGGCGACCGCGAGGCCGGCCGCAGGCTATTGGATCGGCGGAGCGCTCGGCGTCGGCGCGTTCATCTCCTGCGTCGGTGCGCTCGCGAGCAAGCCGGAGGACGCGTTCGTGCCGTCGGTGGCCTGCCTGACGTACGGGGCGCTCGCCCTGTTCTACCTGCACTCGTCGGTGCGGCTGCACGGGATGGATGCGCCGGGCTGAGCCGCGTGCTGCGCGCTCTGCGTGACTGTCGCGCGCGTGCTGGCGCCCGCTGAGCCGCGTGCCGCGGGCTCTGCGTGACTGTCTGCGTGCGCTGGCGCCCGCTGAGCCGGGTGCCGCGGGCTCTGCGTGACTGTCTGCGGCGGTTCGGAACGTATGCGGTGCGGCGAACAGCCGCAAACGTTACGAACCGCCGCAGTCGTGGTGGGCCAGAACCCTCGCGGGAGGGAGGCGGGCGGACGAAGGCGGTCGTAGGGTGAGGCCATGGCGAATCGGCTCGCGGATGCGATCAGTCCCTATCTTCGCGGCCATGCGGACAACCCGGTGGACTGGTTCCCGTGGGGCGCGGAGGCCTTCGCCGAGGCGCGCCGGCGCGACGTCCCCGTCCTGGTCTCGATCGGGTACGCCACCTGCCATTGGTGTCACGTCATGGCGCGCGAGAGCTTCAGCGACTCCACCACCGCCGCCGAGCTGAATGCGCGATTCGTCGCGATCAAGGTCGACCGGGAGGAGCATCCCGAAGTGGATGCGGCGTACCTCGCCGCGGCCAGCGCCTTCACCGACAACCTGGGCTGGCCGCTGACGGTCTTCGCCACACCGTCGGGCACGGCGTTCTTCGCCGGAACGTACTTCCCGCCGGAGCCGGTCGGCGACCGGGCGTCGTTCCGGCAGGTGCTCGATGCCGTCTGGGACGCCTGGGAGAACCGGCGGGCGAACGTCGAGTCGGATGCGGCCCGCGTGGGCGAGGCGATGGCCGCCGCCGCCCGCTCGGCCACCGCGGTCGCCGAGCTGCCCGGCGGCCACGCGCTCGACGGCGCGGTCGAACGTCTCGCGCAGGCCGAGGACGGCCTGTACGGCGGCTTCGGCACCGCGCCGAAGTTCCCGGTCGCGCCGGTGCTCGGCTTCCTCCTCACGCGCCCAGCCGGGCGGGAGCTCGCGCTCCGCACCCTCGAGCGGATGGCCGGCTCCCCGCTGCGCGACCCGGTCGACGGCGGGTTCTTCCGCTACGCCACCCGCCGTGACTGGAGCGATCCCCACTACGAGCGGATGCTCTACGACAACGCGCTGCTCCTCGACGCGTACGCGGTCGCGCGGCAGCAGGGCGGCGACGGGTGGGCGGAGCGAACGGCCGACGGCATCGCCGGGTTCCTGCTCGGCGTCCTGCGGCAGCCGTCCGGCGGGTTCGCCTCCGCTCAGGATTCGGAGAGCATCATCGACGGCGCCCGCGTCGAGGGCGCCTACTACCGGCAGCCGGCATCGCAGCGGGTCGCTCTGGAGCCCCCGCCCGTGGATGCCAAGGTGCTGACCGGCTGGAACGGCTTCGCGATCGGCGCGCTGGCCCGCGCGGGACGCATCCTGGACCGTCCGGCCTGGATCGCGGCGGCGGCCGAGGCGGCGGACGTCCTGCTGGCCCGGCACCGTCGCGCCGACGGGATGCTGGTGCGGGCGTCGCTCGCGGGCCGGGTGAGCGCGGCAGCGGCGACCCTGGAGGACTACGGCGGCCTGGCCGGAGGACTGCTCGAGCTGGCCCTGGCCGGCGGCGGGCCGGGCTATGCGGTGGCCGCCCGCGACCTGGTGGACCTGTGCCTGGATGCGGCGGGCGAGGGTTCCTGCCCGTTCGACGCGCCGGGCGGGGGCGACCCGGTGCTCGCCGCGACGGGCCTGGCGGTGCGGGTCGATCCCAGCGAGGGCGCCTATCCCTCGGGGCTGAGTGCGACGGCGACCGCAGCGCACACGCTGTACCTGATGACCGGCGAGCGAAGGTACGAGCGCGCGGCCCGGGAGGGGATGCGGCTGGTCGCCGGGCAGGCGACGCAGTCGCCCAGCGCGTTCGGCGCGTCCCTCGCCCTGATGTCGCGGCTCGCCGGCGAGGCGGAGCAGCTCGTGGTGGTGCGCCCGGCGAGCGTCGGCGCAGGTGCCGTCGGGCTCCTGCGTGCCGCCCGCCGGCATCCCGCGCCGCTCGTGGCGCTCGTCACGGAGGAGGATGCGGCGGCGCTCGCCGAGGACGGCTTCGAGCTGTTCGCGGGCCGCACCTCGCGCGACGGACTGCCGACCGCGTACCTCTGCCGCGACTTCGTCTGCCGCCTCCCCGTCACCGACCCCGCCGCGCTCGAGTCCGGCAGCTCCTGAGTCCGTCCGCGCGCGGCGGCGCGCGGCGTGGCGCGGCGGCGCCCGGCTTCGCGCGGCGGCGCGCGGCGTCAGCTGGGGGTCGGGGCGGCATTCGTGACGAATGTGCATTCAGGCGCGGCTGGGGGCGGTATTCGTGACGAATGTGCACTTAGGCGCGGCTGAGGGCGGTATTCGTGACGAATGTGCACTTAGGCGTAGGCGGGGGCGGTATTCGTGACGAATGTGCATTCAGGCGCAGCTGAGGGCGGCATTCGTGACGAATGTGCTTTCAGGCGCAGCTGGAGGCGGTATTCGTGACGAATGTGCACCCGGGTCCGGCGTCGAACGGGATTCGTCACGGCTTCGGACGCAGAACCCGGTAGGTGAGGTGGGCGACCTCGGGGGTGACCCGCTCCCGGAGCAGTTCCAGGCTGAGGGGCGGGACGCGGTCGAATACGCGCTCACCGGCGCCGAGCGTGAGGGGGACGATGTGCAGCCGCAGTTCGTCGACGATCCCCGCCCAGAGCGCCTGGTTGAGCGTCTCCGGACCGCCCGCGATCGCCACATCGGCGTCCCCGGCGGCCGCGCGGGCCTGCTCCACTGCCGAGTGGATGCCCTCGGTCACGAACCTGAACGTGGTCCCGGTCAGCTCCAGCGGCTCCCGGGCGTAATGGGTCAGCACGAAGACGGGCGCATGGTACGGCGGTTCGTCGCCCCACCAGCCGATCCAGTCGCCCAATGCCTCGTCCGGGCCGGGCCAGTCGTGGCGGACCGGGCCGAACATGTTCCGGCCCATGACGTAGGCGCCGGCCTGGGTGATCGCGTCGATCTCGGCGGTGTGCGCGTCGGCGTGCTCGAACATCCAGGTGTGCAGCCGCTGGTCGACGCCCTCGCCCATCGGCTTCTCCAGCGACTGGTTCGGACCGGCGGCGAAGCCGTCGAGCGAGATGGCGATGTCCGCCGTCACGATTCCCATGAGGGAAGGCTAGTCAGGCCCGCTCCACCTTGTCGAGCATCCCCCAGACCGCTTCGCTGAGTTCGGGATGCTCGAGGGCGATCCGCCGCAGCACGCCGTACTCGAACCGCGTGAACACCTCGCGGCCGGCCGAGGGATGGTGCGCCCGCGACCGCTCCTCTTCGAGGTCGAACGCCTCGATCGCGACGGCGCGGAGACCGATCACGACCTGCTCGTCGACGCTGGGGAGCTCCGGGATGAAGTGCCACGGGTCCTCGCCGGCGCGGCAGCGGTGTTCGATGATGGCCGACAGCTCGTCGCGCGCCTGCTGGCGGAGCAGCTCGATGCTCCGCGGCACGTGCTCGGTCATCTCGCCCTCCCTTCCCCGGGGTCGTGGACGCCCCAGCGCCCTGTGCGCGGCTCCTTCGCCCGCGCGGTGGATTCAGCCTAGGGGGTGCTGCCGACGGTCGCCAATCGGGGTGAAACGAGGTGTCTGCCTACTCGGTCCGAGCGAGCAGGTAGGCGTTCAGGTCTGCGGTGAGCGCCGCATCCACCGGGTACTCCCGCCCGTCGAGGTGCGTGACCGGTGCCGCCTGCCGGACGCTGGAGACGAGCCAGAGCGCGTCGGCGGCCACGACATCCTCGAGAGTCAGCGCTGCGAACTCGGTACGGAGGCCGCGCTGCTCGAAGAACGCGAACACGGCGGCCTGGGTGGTCCCGGCGAGGATGCCCTGGTCGGTGTTCGGGGTCCGGACGACGCCGTCGGTCAGCGTCACCACGTTCGAGGTCGGCCCCTCGAGGGCGAAGCCGTCGCTGCTGACGAACAGCACGTCGTCGGCGCCGCGGCGGACGGCCTCGCGCTGCGCCGCCCGGTTGATGGCGTAGGACAGCGTCTTGGCACCGGCCAGCAGCCACGGCGAGGTCGCGGCGACGTCGTGGCGGTAGCCCCGGTCCAGCGTGACGACCCGGATGCCGCGGCGTGCCAGCGAGAAGTCCTCGCCCTGGTCGACGAACAGCCATCCGCTCGGGAATCCCGAACCCTCCACACCGCGCGTGTAGATCAGCTTGGCGAACAGCTCGGCGTCGCCGCCGCCGTTGCGGGTCTGGTAGTCCGCGACGCCCGCGCGCACCGCCTCCCGCCACACGTCGAGGGCGGGGACCGGCAGGTCGAGCAGGGCGGCGGAGTGGGCGAGCCGCGCCAGGTGCGGCTCCAGCGCCTGCGGATGGCCGTGGATGACGGCGACCGTCTCGAAGACGCCGTCGCCGCGCGTGACCGCCAGGTCGGTGATCCGCACCTGCGGCGCGTCGAAGTCGGCCACCACATATCCGGGATCGCCGGACTCCGGCATCCCGGACGGTGTGGTGATGGTGAGGAGAGTCGCGCGCGTCATGCGTCCCATTCTGCCGCGCGCATCCCGCCCGGCTCACCCCCCACCATCGAGTACGCACAGACTGCACGCTTGCGGGGCGATTCGCGTGCAGTCTGTGCGTACTCGATGGTGGGGGGGCGGGGCGCGTCAGGCGGTTTCGCGGATACGGAAGGCGTCGTCGCCCTCGGGCGGCAGGTCGGAGACGGCGACGGCGTCGACGGCGGCGCCCGGGGGTCCGCGGCGCAACCAGTCCAGCATCCGGTCGACCTGCTCCGGCTCGCCCTCGAGCTCGGCCTCGACGCTGCCGTCGCTCCGGTTACGCGCCCAGCCGCGCACGCCGAGCCGGTGAGCCGCCTCGCGCGCGCCCCAGCGGAACCCGACGCCCTGCACGCCGCCGGTCACGATCGCTCTCCTCCGGATCACAGCCCCATTGTGCCCCCACGCACGCCTGAGGCGGTCGGGGCCGCGCCGCGCCGGCGCCGCGCGCCGCACGCCGGGGGCCGGGTGCCGGGGCGACTGCTGCGGTTCGGAACGTCTGCGCGTGCTCGCCGGGGCGTAGTCGTTCCGGGAGGGCGCAGTCACCGCCGGCGCTGCGGCCGGCGACGCGCCCTCGGCGCAGACATTCCGGGCACGGGCAGTCGCGGCCTGGCGCGGCGGCGATTGCTGCGGTTCGGAACGTGTGCGCGTGCTCGCCGGGGCGCAGTCGTTCCGGGAGGGCGCAGTCGCGGCCGGCGCCGCGACCGGCGGCGCCGCGACCGGCGGCGCCGCGACCGGCGGCGCCGCGACCGGCGGCGCCGCGGCCGCGCCGCCGCCGCGCATGGGTTTCAATGGAGGGATGACCGACTCCGCTCCTCCCGCCGCCGACCGCATCCCGGATCTCCGCTCCGACCTGCTCGCGGCGGGCCTGTCCGTCGACGCGCTGATGCGGCTGTGGGGCGAGGAGGCCGCCGAGGCGCTGCACCGGGGGCAGCGCGTCCCGGCCGAGCGGGCGCTGGCCCGGCGCGAGCCGTCCGCCCTCGCGACGCTGGCCCGCCTGTTCGTGCTCGGCCTGCCGGTCGCCGCGGACGCGGCCGCGGCCGCACTGCCGGCTCTCGGCGTCGAGGGAGCGGTCGCGCTGGGGCTCGTCACCCTGGACGACGCGTCCGGCACGATCTCCGCGGCCGTCGACCTGCGCCCGTACGCGTTCGTGGATGCGGCCGGTCCCGCCGAGTGGTGGATCGTCTCCGACCTCGGCGAGCTCGTCCTCGGCGGACCCCTCCCCGAGGATCACGTGCTCGGCGTCGGCGGCGCCTCCCTCACCCTCAGCGGGCTCATGCTGCAGGATCCTGTCGAGAGCGTCCTCGATCTGGGGACGGGATGCGGCATCCAGGCCATGCACGCCGCCCGGCACGCGCGCCGGGTCGTCGCCACCGACATCTCGCCGCGGGCGCTGCGCCTCGCCGCGCTGAACCTGGCACTCAACGAGATCGACGGCGTGGAGCTGCGTCTCGGGAGCATGTTCGAGCCCGTCGCCGGGGAGCGGTTCGACCACATCGTGTCCAACCCGCCGTTCGTCATCACCCCGCGCGTGGAGGGCGTCCCCGCCTACGAGTACCGCGACGGAGGGATGGTCGGCGACGGCCTGGTCGCCTCGTTCGTGAGTGGATGCGGCACCCACCTGGCTCCGGGCGGCGTCGCCCAGCTGCTCGGCAACTGGGAGTACCGCTGCGCGGGCGACGGGCTGGCGCGCGTCCGGGAGTGGGTGGATGCCTCCATCGTCCCGCTCGACGCCTGGGTGATCGAGCGGGACGTGGAGGATGCCGTCCGGTACGCCGAGACCTGGATCCGCGACGGCGGCACCCGCCCGGGCACGCCCGCGTTCGACCGTCTGCTCGGGGCCTGGCTGGAGGACTTCGAGGGCCGCGACGTCCGCTCGGTCGGCTTCGGCTACCTGCTGCTGCGGCGGGTGGATGCGGTGCCCGGTCGGGACGCGGACAGTGGCCCGGACCGGGCCCCGGACGGCGGCCCGGCCGGATGGATGGATGCGGTGCCGACGCTGCGCAGGTTCGAGCGCCTGCACGGGCCCGTCGGCGCGAACGAGGCCGGCCTCGGCGTGCACCTGGGTGAGGCGCTCGTGGCGCACGACCTGCAGGCCGCTCTCGACGACGACGCCCTCGCCCGGTTGCGGCCCGTCCTCGCGGGCGACGTGACCGAGGAGCGGCACCTGTGGCCGGGCGCGGACTCGCCGACTGCGATCCTGCTGCGTCAGGGCGGCGCCTTCGGGCGCGTCGTCTCGGCGGGCACGGGGCTCGCCGCCCTCGTCGGAGCCTGCGACGGCGAACTGTCCGTCGGCGCCATCGTCGCGGCACTCGCGCAGCTGCTCGAAGTGGATGAGGACGCCCTGCGCAGCGAACTGCTCCCCGCCGTCCGCGGCCTCCTCGTGGACGGCTTCCTGCGCGCCTGACGCGTCAACCGGGCACCGCCCCCGCCGGACGCCGACGCGTCAGCCGGGCACCGCTCCCGCCGCACGCCTGACGCGTCAGCCGGGCGTCGCCACCGCCGCACGCCTGACGCGTCAGCCGGGCGCCGCCCCCGCCGCCCGGTCGACGGGAACGAGCGTCACCGCGGCGAGCCGCCCATCCACCACTTCGACCCGCAGATACGTGCACTCCGGCTGGCGCCGCCGGTCCGTGGGCGAGCCGGGGTTCAGCAGGCGCAGGCCGCGCGGGCTCACCGTGTCCCACGGAATGTGCGAGTGCCCGAAGACGAGCACGTCCGCCTCCGGGAAGTCCCGCTCGCACCGCAGTTCGCGGCCGGTCGCCGGCCCGGTCTCGTGCACGACTGCGAACCGGACCCCCTCGAGCGTGGTCTCCGCCACCTCCGGCAGCCGCCGGCGCAGCTCCGGCCCGTCGTTGTTGCCGTAGACGCCGACCAGGCGGCGCGACCGCTGCTCCAGAAGGTCGAGAGTCGCCGCATCCACCCAGTCGCCGGCGTGGATGACGACGTCGGCCGCATCCACTTCGTCCAGCACCGGGGCGGGCAGCGATCGGGCGCGCTTCGGGATGTGGGTGTCGGAGATCAGGAGGAGCCTCACGTCCGCTCACGATACGCACGCCTGCGGAACGGGGCTAGTTTCGCAGTATGGACCCACGCAACCTCGGAAACAGCGGAACGATCGTGTCGGAGTTCGCCCTCGGCACCATGACCTTCGGAGCGGAGGCCGACGAGCGCACCTCGCACGCCATCCTGGAGCGGTACCTCGACGCCGGCGGCAACTTCATCGACACCGCCGACGTGTACTCGTCGGGCGCGTCGGAGTCGATCATCGGCCGCTGGCTGGGCCGGCACCACGGCCGCCGCGATGGCATCGTGATCGCGACGAAGGGCCGCTTCCCGATGGGAGCCGGGCCGAACGACCTCGGACTCTCCCGCACGCACCTGCGGAACGCGCTCGACGCCTCCCTCCGTCGCCTCGGCGTCGAGCACATCGACCTCTACCAGCTGCACGCCTGGGATGCGCTGACGCCGATCGAGGAGACGCTGCGGTTCCTCGACGACGCCGTCACCGCGGGCAAGATCTCGTACTACGGCTTCTCGAACTACCTCGGCTGGCAGCTCACCAAGGCCGTGCACGTCGCCCGCGCCAACGGCTGGGCGCCCCCGGTCACGCTGCAGCCGCAGTACAGCCTCATCGTGCGCGGCATCGAGCACGAGGTGGTGCCGGCGGCTCTGGATGCGGGCGTCGGCCTGCTGCCCTGGTCGCCGCTCGCGGGCGGCTGGCTGAGCGGGAAGTACCGCCGCGACGAACCGCCGACGGGCGCCACGCGCCTCGGCGAGAACCCGGCCCGCGGCATGGAGGCGTGGGAGGCGCGGAACGCGGACCCGCACACGTGGGAGATCATCGACGCCGTGGATGCGGTGGCGCGCGAGACGGGCGCATCGGCGTCGCAGGTCTCGCTGGCGTGGCTGAGCGACCGCCCGGCGGTGACCTCCGTCATCCTGGGCGCCCGCACGGTCGAGCAGCTGGAGGACGATCTCGGTGCCGCCGGCCTGGAGCTGACCGACGAGCAGCGCTCCCGGCTGGATGCGGCGAGCACCCCGCGCACGGAGGTCTACCCCTACGGACAGCAGGCCGTCCAGCAGCGTCACCGCAAGCCCGAGGGCGGTCGCTGACCGCGCTGCGTGCTGTCTGCGCGCCTCGCGAGCGCGCCTCGCGAGCGCGCATCGCGAGCGCGCCTCGCGAGCGCGTCAGCGGAGGGCGTCGAGGCCGGCGAGGAGGTCGCGGGCGGCGGCGCTGACCGCGGCCTGCGGGGTGCGCAGGCCGACGACGACGTCGGCCGTCCGGTCGTCGGAGGCGCGCATCCTGAGCACCGCGATCCGCAGCTCCACGGTGCCGCCCGGGATGCGGTGGCCGCTCATCGAGAGCACGTTCGACGAGAACGTCAGGGAGGTCCACTCATCGGCGGCCGCCGTCGCATCCTCCGCGATTCCGGCCAGCCATGCGGCCAGGTCCCGTGCTTCGTCCCGGGTGAGGCACGGGGAGTCCGTGAGCGACCAGCGGCGGGCGCCGTCGTCCACGGCGACCTCGGCGAGCACCCGGTCGTCGTCCGGCTGAAGGGCGGTCGGGCGCAGCTCGATGCTGCGCTCGCCTCCCTCGTCCTGCAGCCTCACGGTGCGCTCGGCACCACGGTGAGCACGCGCTCGATGTACTCGAAGAAGGCATTCATGAAACCGCGGAGGAAGTCTTCCGTCCCGGCCTCGGTGACCGTGCCGTCCTCCTGGATCAGCCCGGGGCGCATCCAGATGTAAGCCTCCGGCGCGTTCATCTGCGGCGCCTGCAGGAAGCCGAGGACGCTGCGCAGCTGCTGCTGCGCGACGGCCGTCCCGATCTGGCCCGTGGAGGCCCCGATCACGGCGGTCGCCTTGCGCGCGATCACGTTCTCGCCATACGGACGGCTCGCCCAGTCGATCGCGTTCTTCAGCGCACCCGGGATGCCCCGGTTGTATTCCGGCGTGATGAAGAGCAGCGCATCCTGCTCAGCGATCAGGGCTTTGAACTCGCGGGCCTCGGGCGGGTAGTCGCTGTCGAAGTCCCGGTTGTAGAGCGGCAACCCGCCGATCGGGATCTCGGTGAACTGGAGATCGGCGGGTGCCAGCCGCAGCAGGGCTCTCGAAAGGATGCGGTTCACGGACTTCGCGGAGAGGCTCCCCACGACGTAGCCGACGCGGTACGGAGGCTGGAGTTCGTTGATCGTCGCCATGAGTGCCATGCTGCCCCAGGCCTAGGGAGGAGTGAAGCCCCTCATGCCCTCGCGCAGGCCCGCGGCGGGGCGGGAATAGGGCATCTTCCCGATGTCCGGAGGGGGCCTTAGCGAGCAGGCTGAGGTCATCGCCGAAAGCGGCGCGAGAGCCGCAGGCGAGGATGAAGGGGAGCAGGATGATGCTGATCGACGAGTTCGCGAACACGCGGATGTGGGCCGCGGAGGCCGAGCGCCAGGAGCGGGAGCGCGAGCAGGCGCGGCAGGTGCGGGAGCACGGCCGCTGGCTGCGGTCGGCCGGGCGCGCGCTGCGGCCGGCGGCGTCCGGGGCGGGCACGGTTGAGGCGCACACCCCGAACGGTGAGGCGGTGACGCCCGGGTCCGAGGCGTCCGCGTCGCAGGAGCGGGAGCTGGCCCACGCCGGCCGATGACGGCTCCGCCGGCGGCGTGTCTGCCGTCGGCGAAGCGGTCCATCCGGGGGCACCGGATGTCGGTGGCTCGTGGCACGATGAGGCCATGCGATCATCGGCGTCGAGCCACACTCTGGTCGGGCGGGAGCCCGACCTGGCGGCGCTGCGCGACGAGTTGCGTGCGGCGGCCGCCGGTGAGCCGCGCACGGTCGTGATCGGGGGAGAGGCCGGCATCGGGAAGTCCCGGCTGCTGGAGGAGTTCCTCGCCGAGCGGGAGCCGTCGGCGATGGTCCTGCTCGGCCGGTGCGTCGATCTGGGAGATGAGGGCGCGCCGTACGCGCCCTTCGCGGCCGTGCTGCGGCGTCTCATCCAGACGGTCGGGCTCGAGCGGGTGCTGGAGGCGGCCGGCTCGGGAGCCGGAGTGCTCTCGGCGCTGCTTCCGGAGCTGGCCGACGAGTCGGCGCTGCCGCCGCGGACCGGCGCAGAGCGGTTGTATGAACTGGTCACCGTGCTGCTGGAGAAGATCTCGGTGGAACGACCGGTGATCCTCGGCATCGAAGACCTGCAGTGGGCCGATCGCTCCACGCTCGAACTGCTTCGCTTCATCGTGCGGATGTCCGAGGGCGGCCGCATCCTGGTGCTGCTCACCTACCGGAGCGAGGAGGTTCCGCGCGGGCACATCCTGCGCTCCTGGCTTCCCGAGCTCGACCGGACGCGCCGGGTGACCCGGTGGGAGCTGGCCCGCCTCGGCCTCGAGCAGGTCGCGGAGCTGGTGGAGGAACTGCTTGGCCGCACGCCCGACGCCGCGTCGCTGCAGCGCGTGGCAGAGCTGAGCGAGGGCGTTCCGTTCTTCGTCGAGGAGCTGGTCGGGATCGACGGGCTCCGCTCGGGCGACGACCTGCCCGAGACCCTCCGCGAGCTGGTGCTGACGCGCTTCGAATGGCTGAGCGAGCCGGCGCAGCGCCTGTTGCGCGTGCTCGCAGCCGGCGGAGTCTGCGTGACGCACGAACTGCTCGCCGGCGTGTTCGACGGGTCGCCGGACGAACTGGATGCGGCAGCGCGCGAAGCCGTCACGGCGAACCTGCTCACCGCCGACTCCACGGAGTACTCGTTCCGCCACGCCCTGGTGCGCGAAGCGATCCACGCCGATCTGCTGCCGGGGGAGCGCACGCGCTTCCATGCCCGCTACGCGGAGGCGCTCGAGGCGAGCACGCAGCGCTCGGCCGTCCAGCTGTCGGCGCACTGGCTGGCGGCGCACGACATCCGCCGCGCGTTCCTCGCCTCCCTCGAGGCGATGGATGAGGCGAAGCGCTCCTACGCCTACGCGACGGCCGCGGCGATGGGCGACCGCGTCCTGGAGCTGTGGGATCGCATCCCCGACGCCGAGGAGCTGAGCGGACGCGACCGTGTCGCCGTTCTGGCGTTCACCGCCTCGGCGCTGCGGAACGCCGGCAACAGCGAGCGCGCCCTCGCCCTGGTCGAAGTGGCCCTCGCCGAGGCGGAGGACCGGGAGCCCGCCCTCGAGCCGGCCCGCCTGGCGCGGCTGCTGCGGGACAAAGGGCAGTACATCGCGAACCTCAACCGGCCGGGCACCGCCGAACTCTTCGAAGAGGCGCTGACCCTGGTGCCGCCCGGGTCGCTGCCCCCCACCGACTTCCTCCGCGCACACCTGCTGACCGAGCTCGCGGCCCAGCGGATGCTGCAGGGGTCGTTCGAGGCGGCCATCGAGACGGCGAGTGCGGCGATCGCCGAGGCGGAGGAGGCCTCAGCCGGCCTGCGCTCGATCGCGCACAACATCCTCGCATCGTCGCTGGTGGCATCCGGACACATCGACGAGGGCTTCGCGGAGTTCGAGATCGCCGGTGAGCTCGCCGCCGGCGACGCGGGTGCGATGCTGCGCTACGCGGTGAACATGTCGGATGCGCTCAACTCGGTCGGTCAGTACGCCGAGGCGTTCCGCTTCGCCGAGTCCGGCGTGGCACGGGCGCGGGAGCGCGGAGTGGAGCGCACGACGGGCGTCTGGCTCGCCGCCAACACCGCCGAGCCGCTGATCGCCCTCGGCGAGTACGAGCGTGCAGAAGAGATGCTGCGCATCGCCCTCGGCTTCGACGATCGGGCCGGCGTCACCGCCCAGTTGCAGCGTGCCCGGCTGTGGATCTGGCACGGCGAGCCCGAACGCGCGGATGCCCTGCTGCGGAGGCTGCGCACACCGCTGCTGGCCCTCGCCGAGCTGGAGCAGCAGACGCGACTGGCGCTTGCCCGTATCTCGGCCGAGGTCGCCATCGCGCTCGGCGACTTCGACCGGGCGTGGGCGGAGACGCGCGGCGTCGGCGCGGCACCCTTCCGCCGGATGCCCGGGTCCGACATCCCGGTGCTGGCGGCGGCGGCGCGCGCTCTGGCCGAGCTGGCCCTGCGCGGCGACCGCGGGTCGGGGCTCGACGTGCTGGGCGAGGTCGAGCGGCTCGAGGAGGTGCTCGACGGGAGCCGCGGCTGGCCGACGGCCTCCGCCTGGGCGCCGCTGGTCGAGGCGGAGCTGGCGACCGCCCGGGCGGCGGTGTGCGCTGAGGCGGACCGCGGCGAGCGGTTCGCGCTCGCCGCGACAGCCTGGGCGACGGCGACGGAGGCTGCGGCAGGTCCGCTGGCGCCCGTTCATCTGCTGCCCTACGTCCTCCTGCGCTCGGCGCGCATCGCGCTGGTCGCGGGCGAGCGGTCGCGGGCCGAGTCTCTCGTCGCCCAGGGGCGCGAGCTGGCCGAGCGCAGCGGCATCCGGCAACTCGTCGTGACCGCCGACGCGCTCGCCGCCCAGCCGGCGGGTCGGCCCTCGTCGGCGGCGAACGGGCACGGACAGCCGCTGACCGAGCGCGAGGAACAGGTGCTCGCGCTCATCGAGCAGGGCCTCAGCAACAAGCAGATCGGCGAGCGCCTCTACATCAGCGCGAAGACCGCGAGCGTGCACGTCTCGAGCATCCTCCGCAAGGTCGGCGCTTCGAGCCGCACGGAGGCCGTCTACTTGGCGTCGCGACCCGTCCCCTGACCCGGCCGCGTGCCTTCCCGCTTGGGCGACCTGCTCCGCTGCGCTGCGCCGCGCATCCAGTTGACACGGAACGCCGCCGGCGATGGCCGTGCGACTGCGTGCTGCGTGAACTCGGCGCGAGGCCGGATGGGCGAGCAGCGGTGCCGGTCAGCTCTCGACGGCGACCGCGCACCGGATGCAGAGCTCGGCCGTCGGCCGCGCCCGCAAGCGGTCGACGCCGATCGGCTCGCCGCAGTGCGAGCAGGTGCCATAGGTGTCCAGGCGCAGGCGTTCGAGAGCGGCATCCACGGCGGCGATGTCGTGGGCGGCGTCCGACCGCAGAGCATGCAGCCGGCTCCACTCGGACGAGAGCGTCGGTCCCTCCGGATCGTGTTCGTCGTCAGCAGTGGACTCGGACCGCGAAGCGAGCAGCAGCCCCAGCGACTCCGCCAAATGCTGCGCCTCGGCGACATCGTCGTCTCGCCGTTGTCGCAGCAGCCTTTCCAGCTCGAGGCGCTCGTCCGGGGTGAGGACTTCCACGTCCCTCACGACCGTCAGCTCCTCGGTCTGCGGCTCATCCGGCCGCATCCGCTCCTCCATCTGGGCATCCTGCACGCGCCTACCCCTTCCGATCCCCCGATCGTGCCTCTGATCGAGTCAGGGTACGCCTCGCGGACGGATTCCGCAGGTCCGACTCGCGTAGGCTCAGCCGGTGCCCTCCTTCCGCGTGATCGTCGCCGTCGGCCGTCTCCGCCCGGGTGTGGATCCCCGAACCGTCGAGCCCGCCGCGGCGACGGCGGCCCGCGAGCTCGCCGTCGTGGAAGCTTCGAGCGTGGATGTGGTGGCCGGGGAGGCGCGGATCACCGTCCGCTTCACCGAGGACACGGTGCAATCGGCCCTCCGCGTCGCGGAGCACACGGTCGCCGGACTCCGCGCGATCGCCGACGTCGGCTCCTGGAGGCTCACCGAGCGCGTGGGCGGACGCTGGTTCCGTCGCGCGTGAGAGCTGCTCGCGCCTCGATCCGGCTCCGCGGGTCGGCGCCTCCGCGGCTCACATCCCCTCGCGTCACACCGAAGCGGGCAGCGACGCCTCGATGAGGCCGACGATCGCCGGATCGTCGGGTTCCGTCTGCGGGCGGAAGCGGTGCACCGCACCCTCCGGCGTGATGACGAACTTCTCGAAGTTCCACTTGACGCGGCCCGCCTTGCCTTCGGCGTCCGCGGTCTTCGTCAGCTCCTGGTAGATCGGGTGGGCATTGCGGCCGTTCAGGCGCACCTTCTCCATGATCGGGAACGTCACTCCCCAGGTCATCGAGCAGTACTCCTTGATCGCATCGGTCGAGCTCAGCTCCTGCAGGAACTGGTTGCTCGGGAACCCGACCACCGTGAAGCCACGGTCGCCGTACGTCTCCTGCAACTTCTCGAGCTTCTCGTACTGCGGCGCGAGCCCGCAGCGGGAGGCGACGTTGACGACGAGGATCACATTGCCTGCATACGCGGACAGGGCGGTCTCGTCGCCGTCGATGGTGTGGAACGGGATATCCATGACGGTCATGAGGGAAGCGTATGGTCGTTCGCTTCGAACCGGCTCGGAGTTCCCCGGACGTTACGCGGCGGAGGCGAGCGGTGCGTCGGGATCGGCCGTCCACTCGCTCAGCGACCCGTCGTACAGGAGCACGTCCGTGCGGCCGAGCACAGCCAGTGCGAGGGCGTCGGCGGCCGCGGCGATCCCCGCACCGCAGTAGGAGACGATGGGGCCGGGCGCGCTCAGGACGTCCGCGAAGATCGTGCGCAGCGCATCCACCGGAAGAACGGCGTTGCTCTCACGATCCACCAGCCGCACCGCAGGTGCGCTGACGCTGCCCGGGATGTGGCGGGCGGCGAAGTCGCGGGGCGGCGTCCCGCACACCAGCGTGCCGGTGCGAGAGCCGTCGACGATGGCCGCGACATCGGCGGTGCCGGCCCAGAATCCGTCGCGCTCGACCGCCGTCAGCGGAACCGCCGAGCGATCGCCGGCTGCGGTGACCACGCCGGAGTGCCCGCGATCCAGAGGCCGGCCCTCGGCGGTCCATTTCACGGCGCCCCCGTCGAGCACCGCGACGCGGTCGTGCCCGAAGGCCCGGAACAGATACCACAGGCGCGAGGCCCACTGCCCGACCGCCGCGTCGTACACGACGACGGTCGTCTCCGCCGAGACGCCGACCGATGCTGCGGCCGCCGCGAACGCGTCGGCATCCGGCCGGGTGAAAGGGAACCGGGCGGCCGGATCGCTGAAGGACTCCAGCAGGTCGGCGAAGACGGAACCGGGGAGGTGTCCCTCCTCGGTGAACCGGTCGAGTCCGGTCCGGTAGACGGGCCGTCCGTCCGCACCCTGCGCCGGGACGACGGTCGCGTCGAGGACGACCAGCCCCTCGGCGCCGAGGTGGTCGGCGAGCCATTGCGTCGAGACCAGCGGCCCGTCGAGGGCGGCGGCCAGCGCCGCAGGTGCGGCGGGGACGGCGGAGGAGTCGGACGAAAGGCTGGAGGCGTGGTCGGTCGTGGTCACCCGCTCACGCTAACGGCGACCACCGACGCGGGAAACGCATCCCGCAACGCGCCGTAACGCGACGCGCATCCCGCCCCCGCCCATCCCCACCCCCTCCCGCACCTCGCCCATCCGCACCTCGCCTCTCCCGCACCTCGCCTCTCCTGCGGCAGCCCAATCCCCGAAGTGCTCGTTGTTGCAGGCGACACGCCGTGCGCGTGTGCAACAACGAGCACTTCGGGGGAGGGAACCGGCTCACACCGCACGCGGCGCGAGAACGTGCACCCCTGCGGAGCCCACCGGTGCGGCGCCGCGCCGCCGCCGGCGGGCCGACGCCGCCCCGGCGGCCGCGCGCATCCCCGCGAAGTGCTCGTTGTTGCAGGCGACACGCCGTACGCGTGTGCAACAACGAGCACTTCGGCGGGAGGGGACGGGCTCACGCCGTGCGCGACGCAAGAATGTGCATCCCAGCCGAGCGCGCCGCCGCGCCGCCGCGCCGCCGCGCCGCCTCGGCCCACCCGCACCTCGCCCCACCCGCACCAGCCCCATCCGCGAGGTGCTCGTTGTTGCAGGCGACACGCCGTACGCGTGTGCAACAACGAGCACTTCGGCGGGAGGGAACGGGCTCACGCCGTGCGCGGCGCAAGAACGTGCACCCCTGTGGAGCCCACCATGCCGCGGGCGCGCATCCATCCGCGAGGTGCTCGTTGTTGCAGGCGACACGCCGTACGCGTGTGCAACAACGAGCACTTCGGCGGGAGGGAACGGGCTCACGCCGTGCGCGGCGCGAGAACGCCCACCCCTGCGGAGCCCACCAGTGCGGCGGCGCGCCGCCGAGCCGCGCCGCCGAGCCGCGCCGCCGAGCCGCGCCGCCGAGCCGCCCCCGGCAGACGCCGCGCCGCCCCGGCAGCCGCGCCTCCCCGCGAGGTGCTCGTTGTTGCAGGCGACACGCCGTACGCGTGTGCAACAACGAGCACTTCGGCGGGAGGGAGGCGGCACGCGCGCATGCGCCGGAACGAAGCGCGCGCAAACGGACCGCTCAGCACTCGATGACGTTGACCGCGAGGCCGCCCTCGCTCGTCTCCTTGTACTTCGTGGACATGTCGAGCCCCGTCTGCCGCATCGTCTCGATGACCGTGTCCAGCGACACGAGGTGCCGGCCGTCGCCGTGCAACGCGAGGCGCGCGGCGGAGACCGCGGTGGACGAGGCGATCGCATTCCGTTCGATGCACGGGATCTGGACCAGGCCTCCGACCGGGTCGCAGGTGAGCCCGAGGTGGTGCTCCATCGCGATCTCCGCTGCGTTCTCCACCTGGCGGGGCGTGCCGCCGAGCACCGCGCAGAGCGCCCCGGCGGCCATCGCGCACGCCGAGCCGACCTCCGCCTGGCAGCCTCCCTCGGCTCCCGAGATGGAGGCGTTCGCCTTGAACAGCGAGCCGATCGCGGTCGCCGTCAGCAGGTACTGCCGGATTCCCTCGAGGGATGAGCCGGGCACGAACCGCAGGTAGTAGTGCGCCACGGCGGGGACGATTCCCGCGGCGCCGTTCGTCGGCGCCGTCACGACGCGACCGCCGGACGCGTTCTCCTCGTTGACCGCGAGCGCGAACGCGTGCAGCCACTCCAGCGAGGTGGCGCGTCCCGGATCGTCCTGCACGGACTCCAGGTGCTCCCGCATCGCGGCCGCCCGCCGCCGCACGCCCAGGCCGCCGGGGAGGGTCCCGTCGCCGGCGAGGCCGCGCGCGACGCACTCGGCCATCGCCTCCCAGATCAGGTCGAGCCGTTCCCGCGTGGCCTGCTCGCCGTGGAGTGCGACCTCGTTGCGCCGGGCGACCTCGCAGATCGGGATGCCGTCCCGGTCGCAGATGGCGAGCAGCTCCTCCGAGCTGTCGTAGGGGAGTGGATGCGCGTTGCGCGCCGCCAGCTCGGCCTCCTCGCCGTCGCGCCGGATGAACCCGCCACCGATCGAGTAGTACGTCTCCTCGAGCAGCGGCAGCGGCGACCGCTCGCCCGCGGCATCCCGGCCCCACGCCCGCAACGTGAGCGCGTTCGGGTGGCCCGGCAGGCGCGTCCGCGGCTCGAACGCGATGTCGTCCTTCGAGAGCGGGATGCTGCGCCGCCCCGCGAGCAGCAGGGACGCGCCCGGTTGCAGCTGCGACCAGGCGCCGTGCACGTCGTCGGGGCGGCAGGTCTCCGGCTGCAGGCCGGCCAGGCCCGCGATGACGGCGTCCGGGGTGCCGTGGCCGATCCCAGTCGATCCGAGGGATCCGTAGAGCGTGCAGGTGACCTGGTCGACGCGGTCGAGCATCCCGTCCGCGTCGAGGCGTGCAGCGAACGCGGCCGCCGCGCGGAGGGGGCCGACGGTGTGCGAGCTCGAGGGGCCGATGCCGATCGAGAACAGGTCGAAGGCCGAGACGTACGCTGTCACTTCTCCAGTGTATGTCGGTTCCAGCGCAGGATTTCCGCGTGGGCCCGCACATTCGCGCAGCGATCCTGCAGCAGCGAGCCCCAAGGCGCCGCACGCGTGAAGCGGCCGCCGCATCCCTCCGCAGGGTGCGACGGCCGCCGCCGGGTGACCGGACGCTCGCCCGGTCAGGCCTTCCGCATGTAGGCGCGGACGGTCAGTGGCGCGAACACCGCCACGATCACCGCCGCTCCGGCGAGGGCGATCCAGCCGTCCGCGCCGAACGTGGCGCTGTCGGCCAGGTCGCGAACCGCCGTGACCAGGTGGGAGACCGGATTGACGTTGACGAACGACTGGAGCCAGTCGGGCATCGTCTTCACGGGCACGAAGGCGTTCGAGAAGAACGTCAGCGGGAACAGCACGAGGAAGGAGATTCCCTGGACGGATCCCGCGGTCCGGGCGATGACGCCGAAGAACGCGAAGATCCAGCTGATCGCCCACGAGCACACGATCACCAGCAGGCCGGCGAGGATCACCGGGCCCGCACCGGCGGCAGGGCGGTAGCCCATCAGGATGCCGACGATGAAGGTGATGGTCGTCGCGATGGCGTAGCGCAAGGTGTCGGCGAGCAACGCGCCGGAGAGCGGTGCGATCCGCGCGATCGGCAGGGACTTGAAGCGGTCGAACACGCCCTTGTCCATATCCTCCCGCAGCTGGACGCCGGTGACGACGGACGTCGTGATGACCGTCTGGACGAGGATTCCGGGGATGAGCACCGGCAGGTACGACTGCACGTCGCCGGAGATGGCGCCGCCGAAAAGGAGCGCGAACATGACGGTGAAGATGATCGGCTGGAGCGTCACATCCATCAGCTGTTCGGGCGTCCGCTTGATCTTCAGGAGCCCGCGGTGCGCCATGGTGACGGTGTTGGCAAGCGTCTGGCTGAGGCTGACGTGGTTCTTGAGGTCCCGCTCGGCGGGAGGGGTGATGGTGGCGATGGCGGTCATGCGGGGACCTTCTCTCCTTCGTCGGCGGACGCGTGGTCCGCGGTGTCGTCGTCCACGCCGTGGCCGGTGAGCGTGAGGAACACTTCGTCGAGCGTCGGCTTCTGCACGGACATCTCGGACAGGTGGATGCCGGCCTCACGCAGGGTCACGAACAGGTCGGTGACCGTGTCCGCGCTGCGCATCGGCGCGGTGATGCGGGAGCCCTCGGGGGAGGCGACCGCATCCACACCGAGGACCGTCCGGATGGCGCGGCGCGCGTCCTCGAGGTCTGCCGGGTCGGCCAGGCGCAGCTGCAGCGAGGACTCGCCGACGGACGCCTTGAGCTCGTCCGCCGTTCCCTCGGCGACGACGCGGCCGCGGTCGATCACGGCGATGCGGTCGGCGAGCTGGTCGGCCTCGTCCAGGTACTGCGTGGTCAGCAGCACCGTGGAGCCGGTGGCCACGAGGCGCCGGATGGTGTCCCACATCTGGGCCCGGGTCCGCGGGTCGAGGCCTGTGGTCGGCTCATCGAGGAAGATCAGCGGCGGCTGCGCGATCAGGCTGGCCGCGAGGTCGAGGCGGCGGCGCATCCCGCCCGAGAACTTCTTCAGCGGACGCTTGGCCGCCTCCGTCAGTCCGAACTCCTCGAGCAGTTCGGCGGTCTTCCGCTTCGCCTCGCTGCCGCTGAGGCCCAGGAGCCGGGAGAAGATCATCAGGTTCTCGTTCGCCGAGAGGGTCTCGTCGACGGAGGCGAACTGGGCGGTCACGCCGATCAGCTGGCGGACGACCTGCTGCTCCCTCCGGATGTCGTGCCCGAAGACGAAGGCTTCGCCGGCGTCGGGCTTCAGAAGAGTGGCGAGCATGGAGATGGTGGTGGTCTTGCCGGCGCCGTTCGGGCCGAGGACGCCGTAGACGGCGCCGGCGCGGACCGTGAGGTCGACGCCGTCGACGGCGCGGTTGTCGCCGAAGGTCTTGACGAGTCCGTGGGCTTCGACGGCCCACTCGGAGCTGCGAGTCATGGTGGTCCTTTCCTGGTGGGAATGGGTGATGCTCCGATCGTGCCGAGGCGCGCTTACACGGCGCTTACGTCGCGCTTACACCGGCAGCCGGACCCTGTAAGCGGCCGCCGTGCGAGTGAGGGCCGTGGATCGAGTGGTCCCGACACGCCGTTATCGCGCGCGTCGAGACGGCGTGTTGGGACCAGCGGATGGATGCGGCGGTGCGGCCGTGCGTCAGGCGGCGGCCGCCGCTGCGGCGAGCACCGCGGCGCGGTCCACGTCGGCGATGGTCAGGGCGCGGGGGACCGTTCCGAGCTCCAGGCCCAGCAGGGCCGTGAGCAGGTCGAGCTCGGCCATGCCCTGGCGCCGGCGGTTCGCCGACGCGACCCGGTGGGCGCGGCTGAGCACGTCGCGGGCGGAGGTCCCCCAGCGCGGCCGTGCCACGCGCGGGGCCGCGGTCAGACGCGCGGCCGGGGGCGGGGTCACGCCTGCCACGCGGAGGCTCGCCGCGCGCTCGGCGGCGAGCGCCGCATCCAGCCCTTCCGGGTCGAGGCCCGCGTTCGCGAGCGCCGACCGGATCGGGACGCTGCTCTCGCGGGAGAGGGCGAGCAGCAGGTGCTCCGCCTCGACCAGGGGCGCGTTGCGGAGCTGCGCCTCGGTGACGGAGCGGATGACGATGGGCCGCAAGGCCCGCGGCAGCAGCTGGGCCGGCACGTCGGTGGGGGCCCCGGCAGGGATCTCAGACATTGCGTCTCCTCAGTTCGACACCGGCGGCGGCGACGCGGCGCAGGTGCTTCTTGTGGACCGCCTGACGTGTGACGCCCAGTGCGTCGGCGATCTGCGTCCAGGTCCACCCCTCGCGGAGGGCTCGCTCGACCTCGGCGTCCTCGAGCTGGTCGGCGAGTTCGCGGAGCGCGACGACGGCGGCGAGCCCGTCGGCGACGCCTCCGACAGGGTCCGGGAAGGGTGCGGCGTTCATGCAAGCAACTATAGTTGCTTACTGCTCGTTGTCAACTGTGGTTGCTAATGCGGCGGGATGGGCTACGTGCGGACGGCGGAGAGCAGGGCGAGGCCGCGGGTGGCCGCCTCGCCGGGGGTGAGGGATGCGACGGCCGCGAGGGCCGCATCCCGTCGCTCCGCGCCCCACGCGGCGGCGATCGGGAGGGCGATGGCGTCCCGGTGCAGGCTGGGCACGTCCTGACGCGAGTTGGCCCGGCCGGCGAGGGCGAACATCGTCAGCCCGCTCTCCACCCAGTCGGCGGCGGAAGCGCGCGCCTCGGCGCCATGCGCCTCTGAGCCGTGCCACTCTGAGCCGTGCCTCTCTGTGCCGTGCCACTCTGAGCCGTGCCACTCTGAGCCGTGCCTCTCTGAGCCGCGCGCCTCGGCGGTGCGCGGGTCGAGCATCCACGCGGCATACCCGGCGAGGCAGGAGCCGATGACGGGCCGGTCGAGGTTCGGCGGGCTCATCCGCGACGTGACGAGCGTGCGGATGCGCAGGTCCGCGGCCGCCGCATCCGTCCCGGCCCAGTCCACGAGCCCGGGCTCGGTCGCGTGCACGCGCAGGCGCGCCACCAGCCGGGCCGCGCCCATCATGGTGCGCCACGGGCTCAGGGACATCCTGCTCGACGCGCTCTCCTCGGCGAACACGTCGATCGCGTCGTCGTAGAGCCGCACCGACTGCGCGAGGTCGCCCTCCGCGAGCGCGATCTCCGCCATCCCGGCATGTCCGATGGCGTAGTAGTCCACGAAGTCGAAGCCCCTGCGGTCGACCTCGGCGGCGAGGTACCGCTCCAGCAGCCGGCGGGCGCGGGCCGTTTCGCCCACCGAGATCGCGTTCATGGCGATCAGCCAGTCGAGCTGACGGAGGTCCCCGTCCGCCTGGAGCAGCGCCATGCGGTCGTACGCGCGCTGCGCCCACTCCAGGGCCTCGGCGGGATGCGCGAGCTGGCTGTGCGACTGGGCGATGGATTGCGCGGCGGACGCCATCGACCAGGCGTCCCCGGAGATCCCCGCCTGCTGCCAGGCTCGCGTCGCAGAGGCGAGGGACGCCTCCAGATCGCCGGCGTTCTCCTCCAGCTGCGCCGTGAGGAAGTTGCCGATCGCGGACCGCTCCGGATCGGCTGAGGCAGCGAACTCGGAGAGCAGCCGCACGCCGGTGTCCCGGTGCCCGGCCGCGAGGGCGAGCTCGGCCAGCGCATCCAATCGCGGATCGGCCAGCGGCTCGGCGCGGCGCAACCGGCGCAGGCGGGAGAGGGCGCGCGCCGAGGTCCGCAGGTCGATGAAGAGGAAGGTGCCCCCGATGACCGTGTAGCCGGCGGCGACCGCATCGCGCACCTCGGCGGAGGGTTCGTGGCCGGCCAGCACATCCATCACGGCAGGGCCGAAACCGAGGACCTCCGAGTGCGCGCTGCGCAGCGACCAGTAGTACGAGAGTGCGGCGAACACCACGGCGACGGTGTCCCGCCGGACCCCGGCGAGGGCGGACCGGAGCACCCCCACGAGGTTGTCCTGCTCGGCCGTCACCCGCTGGAAGGTGCTCACCTGGGTGCGGCCGTGCATCGTGGACAGCGCGTCGCGGCAGAAGGCGATCGCCCACGCGTCCATGCCGTCGCAGACCTCGTCCTCTTCGCCCGCAGCGACCAGCTCGCGGTCGCCGAACTCGCGGACGGTCTCCAGCATCCGGTACCGCAGCAGCCCGGTGGACGGATCTTCGCTCACGGTCACCAGAGACTGTGTCACGAGCGCGTCGAGGTCGTCGAGCACAGAGACCGTGCCGGATGCGGCCACCGCCTCCGCGGCCTCCGCACTGAAGCCGTCGGGGAAGCGGGAGAGCCGGCGCAGCAGCGACTGTTCGGAGGCCGCGAGCAGATTCCAGCTCCACTCGATGACGGCGAACAGGGTGCGGTGGCGTTCCGGCGCGGTGCGCTCGCCGCCGGTCAGCAGGGCGAAGCGGTTGCCGAGCCTGCGTTCGATCTCGTCCACCGAGAGGGACCGGGTGCGGGCGGCGGCGAGCTCGATCGCGAGCGGAAGTCCGTCGAGCCGGTCGCAGAGACGGGCGACGACATCCAGGGGCAGCATGGCGGCGGGGCGGGCGGCGCGGGCGCGGTCGACGAACAGGGCCACGGCGGGGCCGTAGCGCGACTCTGCGCGCGGTGACCCGGTGGCGGCGCGGGTGCGGTCGCGGTGGGGGCGGGTCTCGGTGCCGGGGTCGGTGCCGGGCTTGGCGCCCGTGTCGGCATCGGGCTCGGTGTCGCTGTCCGCGCCGGGCTCGGCATCGCTGTCGGTCTCGGTGTCGGCCTCCGTGTCGCTCTCGGTGCTCTTCAGCGAATCGAGCGGGTAGACGTGCTCTGCGCCGATCGACAGCGGCGCCCGGCTGGTCGCGAGGACGCGGACGGTGGTGGTCGAGTCCAGGATGTCCTGGATGTACGCGGCGGCCGCATCCACGATGTGCTCGCAGTTGTCGACGATGAGCAGCGTCTCACGCTCCGCCAGCAGTCCCAGGATGCGCGAGCGCAGGTCGAGCCGAGCGCCCGGATCGACGGGACGCGCGGCGCGGGCCTCGCGGATGCCGAGCGTCGAGGCGAAGGCGAGTTCGACATCCTCTCCGGTGCGGACGCTCGCCAGCTCGACCACGATCACGGCGGGCGTGTGGACGGCGCGGTGGCCGACCTCCTGCGCGAGACGGGTCTTCCCGAGGCCACCCGCGCCGAGGACGGTCGTGAGGCGGGAGGTGGCGATGAGGTCCTCGACGGCCTGGAGGTCGTACTCGCGCCCGAGCAGCGTGTTGGGTGCGGAGCGCAGGCCGATGCGAATCCGGCGCGGGGCGTCCGGGTGCGGTTCGGCGTCGTCGGCGTCGTCAGCGACGTCCTCGGCGAGCAGTTCGGCGTTCAGGGCGACGAGGGCGGGGCCGGGACGGGTCCCCAGGCGTTCGAGCAGCGCCTCCTTCAGCTCGGCGAACGCCAGCAGGGCCTCGCTGCGGCGGCCGGCGTCGGCCAGGGCGTGCAGCTGCTCCAGGCGCAGGGTCTCGTCGAGCGGCCGACACGCGACGAGCGGGCGGAGGTCGGCGAGCGCACCGGACGGATCGCCGCCGGCGCGTCGGGCCCGGGCGCGGGCCAGGAGGAGGTCGTCGTAGAGAGCGGAGGCGGTGCGCTGCAGTTCGCCGGCGAGGGGGGTCCCGCCGAGCTCGGCGCCGGGTTCGCCACGCCAGAGCGCGAGCGCTGCCGTCGCCTCGGCGGCAGCGGAGGCCGGGTCGCCGTCGAGGAGGGCGGTCTCCGCCCGGTCGAGGGCATGCCGCGCTCGGCCGAGATCGGTCTGCTCGGGAGGGACGGCCAGCGCGTAGCCGCTCGGTGTCGACTCCAGCAGGCCGTCGGCGGTCGTGGTGCGGACGCGGGAGACGAGCGTCTGCAGAGCGGCGCGTTCCTGTCGCGGCGGGGCGTCATCCCACAGGTCGTCGACCAGCGACGGGACGCTGGCGGCGCCGCGGGCGAGGACCAGCGCGACGATCAGGCTCTTGCCGAGGGCGCCGGCCGGCTCCGTCAGCGCGCCGGTGCGGTCCTCGACCAGCACCGGGCCGAGCACGGCGACGCGAGGGGACGAAGGCTCGGACTGCACCCGCCGATCCTAGAGCCTGCGCCTCCCGATGGCATCGCTGCCGCAGCCGACATTCGTGACGAATGTTGCGCTGGGTGCGGCGTTGGTGCACATTCGTGACGAATGTTGCGCTGGATGCGGCGTTGGTGCAGATTCGTGACGAATGTTGCGCTGGGCGGGGCGTTGGTGCACATTCGTGACGAATGTTGCGCTGGGTGCGGCGTTGGTGCACATTCGTGACGAATGTGATCTACTCCGACAGGGCCGTGCTGAGCGGGCCGCGCGCGCGTAGGCTCAGCCGCATGGCGTTCGACTGGTCGCAGTTCTACGAGAAGCAGGGCGGGCGCGGCGTGCGCCCGACGTTCCAGAGCGCACTCGAGGCGTGGGCCGGGCCCGCCGGCGACGCGATCGACCTCGGCTGCGGCGACGGGGTGGAGACCCGGCATCTGGCCGAGAACGGCTGGCACGTGCTCGCGGTGGACTCCGATCCGGGCGTCGAGGAGCGCGTTCGCACGGGACTCTCGCCCGACGCGTCGCAGCGCGTGACCGTCCGGCAGGCTCCGTTCGAGAAGCTCGGCGATCTGCCCGAGGCCGACCTGATCTACGCGGGCTTCGCCCTGCCGTTCTGCGACGAGACCCACTTCCCGTACCTCTGGGCGGACATCCGCGAGGCGCTGCGCCCCGGAGGCCTGTTTGCCGGCGAGCTGTTCGGGCCGCACGACGAGTGGGTGGGCCGCCCCGGCATGAGCTTCCACGAGCGCAGCCAGGTGGAAGGGATGCTCACCGGGATGGAGGTGCTCCAGCTGGTCGAGGACGACCGACGCGGGATGTCCTTCGACGGCCCCAAGCACTGGCACGTCTTCCACATCGTCGCCCGCGCCTGACGCATCCCTCGTCGCCCCGCCCCACCATCGAGTCCGCGAAGATTGCACGTTTCCGCGGCGAATTCGTGCAATCTCTGCGGACTCGACGGTGGGGCGCGACGGTGGGGGACGGTGGGAGTCAGCGGATGGTTTTGCGGGAGGTGATCTGGCCGGTGTCGAAGCCGAGGAGGTGCAGGCCGCCGTGGAAGCGGGCGTGCTCGATCTTGAGGCAGCGGTCCATGACGACGGTCAGGCCCTTCGACTCGCCGTACTCCGCGGCCTCCTGGTTCCAGATCCCCAGCTGCACCCAGACGGCCGGCGCGCCGACCGCGACGACCTCGTCGATGACGGCCGGGAGATCGCTCGGCTTGCGGAACACATCCACGATGTCGGGCACCTCCGGAAGCGACGCGAGGTCCGGGTACGCCTTCTGACCGAGGATGGTGTCGGCGTTCGGGTTGACGAAGTACACCCGGAAATCGCTCGACTGCTGCAGGTACGTTCCGACGAAGTAGGAGGAGCGGGCGGGATTCGGAGATGCGCCCACGATCGCCACCGACTTCGCGGAGCGCAGCAGCTTGAGGCGCGTCTTAGCGTCCGGTCCGGCCCAGGTCCGCTGCGACTTCAGCAGCTTCGCCAGCGGCGAGTCCGCCGGCACGGCGCAGCTCAGGCCGTTCGCGAGCTGGACCTCGGTGGTGGAGCCGGACGTGGTGGCGCCGGACGTGGTGGAGCCGGACGTGGTGGAGCCGGACGTGGTGGCGCCGGACGTGGTGGAGCCGGACGTGGTGGAGCCGGACGTGGTGGAGCCGGACGTGGTGGAGCCGGACGTGGTGGAGTCGGTGCGCGCGTCCGCCGGAATCGTGGCGGACGCATCCGTTGCGGTCGTCATGCTGCCTTCCCCTCCTCGACGGCGGCGCTGAGCGCCTGATCCAGGTCGTAGATGATGTCCTCGACGTCTTCGATGCCGACGCTGATGCGCACCACACCGGGCAGGACGCCCGCGTCGTGGAGCTGCTGCTCGTTCAGCTGCGCGTGGGTGGTGGAGGCGGGATGGATCACCAGCGTCTTCGCGTCGCCGATGTTCGCCAGGTGGCTGGCGAGGTCGACCGACTCGATGAACCGCTGTCCGGCCTCCCGGCCGCCCTTCACCACGAAGCTGAACACGCTGCCCGGTCCCTTCGGGAGGTACTTCTGCGCGCGTTCGTGGTGTGGATGCCCGGGCAGGCCCGCCCAGAGCACCTTCTCGATGCGGGGATCGGCATCCAGCCATTCGGCGACCGCTCGCGCGTTGTCGACGTGAGCCTGGACCCGGTACGGCAAGGTCTCGACGCCCTGTGCGAGCAGGAACGCCGAATGCGGCGCGAGCGTCGGGCCGATGTCGCGCAGCTGCTCGGCCCGCAGACGGGTGAGGAAGGCGTACTCGCCGAAGTTGCCGGACCACTGCAGCCCGCCGTAGGACGGCACCGGCTGCCCGAACAGCGGGAACTTCGAGGAGTGCCAGTCGAACCGGCCGCTCTCGACCACCACGCCGCCGAGGGTGGTCCCATGGCCGCCCAGGAACTTCGTGGCCGAGTGGATGACGATGTCGGCACCCCACTCGATGGGCCGGTTGAGGTAGGGGGTCGCGATGGTGGAATCGATCGCGAGCGGGATGCCGGCGGCGTGCGCGACCTCCGCCAGTCCCTCGATGTCGGCGATCTCCCCGGACGGGTTCGCGATGGTCTCGGCGAACAGGATCTTCGTCCTGTCCGTGATCGCGGCGGCGTAGTCGGCCGGGTCGGAGCTCTGGACGAACGTGGTCTCGATGCCGAACCGGCGCAGGGTCACATCCAATTGGGTGATGGATCCGCCGTACAGGTTGGCCGACGCGACGATGTGGTCGCCGGCGCCGACGAGCGAGGCGAACGTGATGTACTGGGCGCTCAGCCCGGAGGCCGTCGCCACCGCGCCGAGGCCGCCCTCGAGGCTGGCCACCCGCTCCTCGAAGGAGGCCACGGTCGGGTTCGCGAGGCGGGAGTAGACGTTCCCGTACTTCTGCAGGGCGAATCGGGCGGCGGCGTCGGCCGTGTCGTCGAAGACGAATGCGCTCGTCTGATAGATCGGCAGGGCTCGCGCGCCGGTCACCGGGTCGGGGATGTTGCCCGCGTGGATCGCACGCGTGCGGAAGCCGTATTCACGATCTGCCATGCCGTCACGCTACCCGACCCTCCCCGCACCGGTCCTGCACCCGTAACACACCGCAACCCCGCCTCCTCGATGGCGGGAGAGAGGGGTCAGCGCGTCGAGAGCCAGACGGCGGCGAGGGCCAGGACGGCGATCAGCGCCCACGAGATCACGCCGGTCGCCAGCGCCCGCCAGCCGGTGCCGACGAGCGTCCGCAGGCGGACGGCGGTTCCGAGCCCGAACAACGCCATCGCGAGCAGGGCCGTCTGCAGGGTGTCCGCGGCATCCGTCACGACCGGTCCCACCGGGAGGAACGTCCGTGCCAGCACCGCGACGATGAAGCCGGCGATGAACAGAGGGAGGATCGGCGGCCGCTTCACGCCGGGGTCGCCCTCGACGTGCCTCCGCCGCTCCACCACCGCAGCGATCGCGACCATCGGCGCGAGCATCAGCACGCGGGTGAGCTTGACGACGACCGCCACCGCGAGGGCGCCGGCGCCCGCGATCTGCGCGGTCGCCACGACCTGGCCGACGTCGTGCACGCCCGCGCCCACCCAATGCCCGAACTGCCGCGCATCCAGGCCCAGTGGATGCCAGAACAGCGGCAGGACGAAGATCGCGAGCGTCCCGCACAGGGTGACCAGGGCGACCGGCGTCGCCGCCTCCTCGTCCTTGGGCTTGACGACGCCGCTCATGGCGCCGATGGCCGAGGCGCCGCAGATCGAGAAGCCGGTCGCGATGAGGAGCGGCTGGTGCCCGGGCAGCCGGAGCATCCGTCCGATCCAGAACGTCCCGGCGAAGCTCAGCAGCACGACCGCGACGGTCGTCGCGATGGCGACCCAGCCGAGCCCGGCGATGTCGCCCAGGCTCAGCTTGAGCCCGAGCAGGACGACGCCGACGCGCATCAGCCGCTTGGCGCTGACGGACAGCCCGGGAGCGAGCCGTCCGAGCAGCGCCGGGCGCGCCACGGGCAGCTGACCCACGACGATCCCGAGAACGACGGCCGCCGTGAGCAGGGGGACCGCCGGCACCAGCCAGTGCACTGCCCAGGCGACGGCCGCCGCGAGTCCGCACACCGCGAGGCCGGGGAGCCAGGCGAGCGGGACACGGGGGGTGGGGGATGGCGTGCTCACCCGATCCATTCTGGCGAGGATTCAGCCGGGCGAGCGCCGACCGCGAGCCGCCGCGCCGAGCCGCCGCGCCGGGCCGCCAGCCGGGCGCGCTGCCGACCGGCGGCCGCCCCTCAGAGCGACGACAGCAGCTTGGTCCCGTCCGGGACCCCGAGCCCGGTGCACGCATCCCACCCCGCTGCCGCCTGGTACGCGCCGTTGTCCCCGGTGACGATGTCGCGGAACCCGGCCGCCACCTGGCCGGCGGGCACCGAGTCGTAGAGCGTCGGCTGCAGGAGTCCCAGCGGCCGCCCCGTGGACTGCACCAGCCGCGCGACCAGCGCCGCCCACAGGGGTGCGACTGCACTGGTGCCGCCGATCACCGTGTCCCGGCCGTCGACCCGGACGCGGTAGCCGGTCTGCGGATCGGCCACCGCGGAGACGTCCGGCACCCCGCGTCCGCCGGGACCGTTCGCGGCACCTCCCGCGTCCGTCCCGTCCGCACCGGTGGGCACGCCCGCCCGGGCCTGCCAGGACGGCAGCGGGAACACCGCGCTGACCCCGCCGCCGGTGGCGCCGTTGCCCGCTCCGTTGTTCCACACCGTCTCCGACCGCACGGCGCCGGTCGAGGCGTCCGCATCCAGCCGGGTGCCTCCGCAGGCGAGTGCGTGCGGCGACGAGGCCGGGAAGTCGACGTGCGGCTTGCCGTCGCCGACCCGGTCGCTGCTCCCGTCGTCGCCGGCCGCGGCCGTCGTGGTGACCCCGAGGGCTGCGGCGTCCTGCAGCGCCTGGTCGAAGGCCGTGCGCGCCTGAGCCGTCCACTGGTCTTCCGACTGCCCCCAGCTGATGCTGATCGCAGCGGGAGTCGGGTTCGCGTGCGCGGCCGTGCTGACCGCATCCAGGAATCCGGCATCGGTGTTGGGCGCGAAGTAGACGACGATGTCCGCAGCCGGGGCGAGGGCCCCGACGACCTCGATGTCGAGCATCACTTCGCCGTCGGCGCCGTTCGGGTCGCCCCCGGGCGCATTGGAGCCGCCATCCACTCCGACCGTGCGCACCGACGGGGTGGGGATGCCCAGCCCGCGGAAGTACGTGTCCAGATCGGACTGTTCATACCCTCCGCCGAGCTCGATGATCGCGACGGTCCGCCCGCTGCCGTCCGTCCCTTCCGGGAACGAGTACACCGTCCCGAGCTGGGGCGGCGTGTAGCTCGTGCTGACCGCGGCGGCCGGGACGTAGCGGAACTGCGCGCGCGCCTGCGGGCGGTCGTCGAGGCCCAGCACGGCGGTCACGACGCCGTCGAGGGCCGCCGGGATGCTCAGGCCGCCCGAGCGCTGCCGGTACGTCGCAGCGTCGTCGCCCTCGTCCTCCGGGGTGGACCGCGCGAGGTCGGTGCCGAAGACGCGGGCGATGGTCTGCACCGGGCCGGAGACACGCACGCGGCGCGCCCCCGCATCCACCTCGTCCACGGCCACGCCCAGGGCTTCGAACGTGCTGCGGACCAGCTCCACATCCTCCGGGGATGCGCCGTACCGCTCCGCCAGCTCGTCGCGGGTCAGCGGGGTCGTGAAGGCGTCGTCCGGAAGTTCGGCACGGCGGCGCAGCACCAGCGTCGCCTCCACCGGGGAGTCGGGCGCGAGCCCGCCATGCGACCGGAAGCCCGGCCGCTCCGGGCGCTCGCTTCCGGGAAGGGGGACGAGGTCGAGGGGCTCATCGTTCATACCACTCGGTCTACCACCGGCCGCTGACACCGCACATGCCGGCCCGGCGCGTCGTCACACCCAGCTGGGCAGCCACATGTGGATCTGCCAGAACCAGAACGGGACCGTCTGCCCGATCCAGATCGGCCAGAAGAACGCGCTCACGAGCGCCGCAGCGACGAGGAACGCCCCGGTCCAGACGATCCCCGTCGTCCGACGCGGCCGGGGGTCCGTCCGGCGCCCCAGGACCATCGCGATCACCGCCGAGAGCGCCAGGATCAGGTACGGCTCGAACGAGATCGCGTAGAAGGTGAAGATCGTGCGCGCCATGTACAGCCACCACGGCAGGTACCCGGCGGCGAGACCGGTCAGGATCAGCCCGATCCGCCAGTCGCGCGACCGGATCAGCCAGTACACCAGGAACAGGATCGCGGCAGTCCCCGCCCACCAGATCAGCGGGTTGCCGAGCGAGGTGATCGCGGCGGAGCACGAGCTGTACGCGCAGCCCTGCTGGCCCTGCGTCGTCCCGACGTAGTACATGCTCGTCGGCCGCAGCATCAGGGTCCACCCCAGCGGATTGGACTGGTAGGGGTGCGGCGTGTGCAGGTTGATGCTGTAGCCGTACATCTGGGTCTGGTAGTACCAGAGGTTCTGCACCCAGTGAGGCACCCAGGCGAACGCTCCCGTCCACTGCGCGTGCGTCGACTCCGCCCAGTTCCGGTAGTAGCCGTTGGAGGAGAAGATCCAGCCCGCCCAGGTGGCCACGTAGGCGACGAAGGCCAGCGGGACCATGAGGACGAAGGTGGCAGGAGCCTGCTTCAGCAGTGCGCCGCTGACCGGGAACGGGAGGGCCTCCCGGTGGCGCGCTACCGCATCCACGATCACCACATAGACGGCGAAGAAGGCGAGGAAGTAGAAGCCGGTCCATTTGACCCCCGCGCACAGCCCGCAGAGGACCCCCGCGGCGATCAGCCACGGACGCCACCAGAGCACCGGCCCCCACGCGGGGTCGCGGCCCGACGAGCGCGCAGCGGCCACCCGTGCGGACAGCCTGTCCGCCGCCCACCGGCGGTCGAGCAGGATGCAGCAGAACGCGAGCAGCGCGAAGAACATCACGAAGTTGTCCAGCAGCGCCACCCGGCTCATCACGATGGCGTGCCCGTCGATGGCGAAGAGGAATCCCGCGATCGTGGCGATCATCGTGGACCGGAACAGCATCCGCGCGACGAGGAAGACGAGGAGGACGGCGAGGGTACCCGCGATGGCGGTGGAGACGCGCCAGCCGAACGAGTTGCCCGGCCCCGTGGCCGCCATCCCGAGCGCGATCAGCCACTTGCCGAGCGGTGGATGCGCGACGAACGACGGATCGGAGGAGAAGATCTGCGTCTGGCCCGCTGCGAACCGCCCGTCGGCGTGGTCCGGCCAGCTGCCCTCGTAGCCGAGGTTCCACAGGCTCCACGCGTCCTTGACGTAGAAGGTCTCGTCGAACACGAGAGAGTGCGGCGCGCCCAGATTCCACAGCCGCAGGACGGCCGCGAGCAGCGTCACCGCGATCGGGGCGCCCCACAGCCACACGCGCAGCCGCGTCGGGGTTCCGAGGACACGCCCCCACCAGTCGTCCAGGCGGCTGCCGAGCCGGGGCGCAGCCCGGTGCGCGGCCGGAACGTCGGCCGGAAGGTCGGCGGGAGGAGCGTACGTCACCAGGCCATGTTAAAGGCGCAGGCCATGCCTGCATGCATGGCCGGCGTTCGCGGGCGCAGCCGCCGACGCGCGGCTGTCAGACTAGGGCGCATGATCATCCTCGCCGCCACCCCGATCGGCAACCTCGGCGATGCGTCGCGGCGGCTGGTGGAGGTCCTGGAAGCGGCGACGATCGTGGCCGCAGAGGACACGCGCGTGGCGCAGCGCCTGCTCGCCGGGCTCGGCGTGGCGAACCGGCCGCGCCTGATCGCCCTGCACGACCACAACGAGCGCGACCGCGCCGGCGAGCTCGTGGAGCTGGCGCGCGATCAGGATGTGGTGCTGCTCAGCGACGCCGGGATGCCCACGGTGTCGGATCCCGGGTTCCACCTCGTGGAGGCGGCCGCCGCCGCCGGAGTCGCCGTCACGGCCCTGCCTGGACCGTCGGCGGTGCTGACCGCGCTCGCCGTCTCCGGCCTGCCGACCGACCGGTTCACCTTCGAGGGCTTCCTGCCGCGGAAGCAGGGGGAGCGCCTCTCGGCGCTCCGGGCGCTCGCGGCCGAGGCCCGCACAATGGTCTTCTTCGAGTCGCCGAATCGGATCGCTGCCTCGCTCGCCGACATCGCCGCGATCTTCGGCGACGACCGCCGGGTCGCGGTCTGCCGAGAGCTGACCAAGCTCTACGAGGAGGTCCGGCGGGGAGGCGCGGCCGAGCTGGCCGCCTGGGCAGCCGACGGCGTCCGCGGCGAGATCGTGGTGGTGGTGGCCGGCGCGCCGGCGCGGGCCGCCGATCCCGAGACCGCTCTGGAGCAGGTGCTCGCCCTGGTCGCCTCCGGCACCCGGCTGAAGGATGCGGCCGCCGAGGTCGCGGACGCGACCGGGCTGGGCAAGCGCGACCTCTACCAGGCCGCGCTCCAGCGGCGCGGCTGACCGCAGTCAGCCCTCGTCCGACGGCAGTACTTCGAGCCGTACGGCAGGGAACCGGCTGAACCCGTCGTCACGGGTGACGAGCGTCAGGTCGTGCGCGTAGGCGTGCCCGGCGATGAGCGCATCCTTCAGTCGCATCGCGGATTTCGGCTGCGCGGTGAGTCGACCGAAGCCGTCCGCGGCGCGCTGGTCGAACTCCATCCAGAACCCGGGGACGGAATCGAGCAGCTGCAGAAGCTCGCGCCGGATCAGCGCCCGGCTCTTCCTCGCCGGGTCCTCGGCGAAGACCGCCAGGCCGCGGGCCAACTCCGCCCGGCAGATCATGGAGGACGCATAGCTCTCGAAATCCGCGATGATCTCCGGGGTGAAGCCCGCGACGATCACGCTGGTGTCGAGCATCGCCCGCGGGCTCACCGGGCGTCTCCGACCGCTTCTGAGTCACGGCCGGCAGAGAGTTCCGCCAGTTCGTCGGCGACATCCTCCGGCGAGCTCATCCGGGCGAGCAGCCGCAGCTGCGCCTTGACGCCGTCGAGCGCATCGTCCGGCTCCGCGATGGGGACGAACGCCGCCCGCACTTTCCCGTGATTGGTCACGAGTGCCCCGGTCTCGAGGTAGCGGACGGGGTTGGACTTGAATGCGCTGATCGGGACGCGGGGAAGATCGTCAGCGAGGGCTATTCTCATGGGCATGGCTCCGATCAATGGCAAGCAGAGCCATTCTAGCTCTTCTCGCTCCGATCGCGGAGTAGTCTCCACATCCCGTCGCGGTTCTCCACAGGCGCGGTAACACGCCGATCCGCGCCTCCGCGCGCCCGTAGGATGGTCAGCATGTCCGACGGCTCTTCCTTCTACATCACCACGCCGATCTTCTACGTGAATGATGTCCCGCACATCGGGCATGCCTACACGGAGGTGGCGGCCGACGTCCTCGCCCGGTGGCACCGCCAGGCCGGGGACGACACGTGGCTGCTCACCGGGACGGACGAGCACGGCCAGAAGATCCTGCGCACGGCCACCGCGAACGGCACGACGCCGCAGGAGTGGGCCGACAAGCTGGTCAGCGAGGAGTGGCTCCCGCTGCTGAAGACCATCGACATCGCGAACGACGACTTCATCCGCACGACGGACGAGCGTCACGAGGTCAACGTCCAGAAGTTCCTGCAGAAGCTCTACGACGACGGCTACATCTACGCCGGCGAGTACGAGGCGCTGTACTGCGTCGGCTGCGAGGAGTTCAAGCCGCAGAGCGAGATCGTCGACGGCACCGGCGAGTACGCGGGCCAGAAGGTCTGCGCCATCCACTCGAAGCCGCTGGAGCTCCTGCAGGAGAAGAACTACTTCTTCCGGATGAGCCAGTTCGCCGACCGGCTGCTCGCCCTCTACGAGGAGCGGCCGGACTTCGTGCAGCCGGAGTCGGCGCGCAACGAGGTGGTCAGCTTCGTGCGCCAAGGACTCTCCGACCTGTCCATCTCGCGCTCCAGCTTCGACTGGGGCATCAAGGTGCCGTGGGACGAGTCGCACGTCGTCTACGTGTGGTTCGACGCGCTCCTCAACTACATCACCGCGGTCGGCTACGGGCAGGACGAGGAGGAGTTCGCACGCCGCTGGCCGGCGAACCATCTGGTCGGCAAAGACATCCTGCGCTTCCACGCCGTCATCTGGCCGGCGATGCTGATGGCCGCTGGGCTCGAAGTGCCGCAGCGCGTCTTCGGACACGGCTGGCTGCTCGTCGGCGGCGAGAAGATGTCCAAGTCGAAGCTGACCGGCATCGCCCCGACCCAGATCACGGACACGTTCGGGTCGGATGCGTTCCGCTACTACTTCATGCGCGCCATCAACTTCGGGCAGGACGGCTCGTTCAGCTGGGAGGACCTGGCCGCGCGGTACCAGGCGGAGCTCGCCAACGGGTTCGGCAACCTCGCGTCGCGCGTGATCGCCATGCTCACCCGGTACTTCGGCGGGATCGTGCCGCCGGCGGGCGCCTACCAGGAGGTCGATCTGGCGGTGCAGTCGGTCGTGCGCACCGCCACGGCGGACGCGGACGCGGCGATCGCCCGGCTCGGCATCCACGACGCCCTCACCGCGATCTGGCGGATCGTCGACGAGCTCAACGGCTACATCACCGAGCAGGAGCCGTGGGCGCTGGCGAAGGACGATGCGCAGCGCGAACGCCTCGGAACCGTGCTGTACACGGCGGCGGAGGGCCTCCGGGCGCTTGCGGTACTGCTCTCGCCGGTCATCCCCGGCGCCACGGCCAAGCTCTGGGAGGCGCTCGGGGTGGAAGGCGAGCTCGGCCCGCTGACCGCGCAGGGCCTCCGCACGGCCGGCGACTGGGGCCGGCTCCCCGCAGGCACGGAGGTCAACGGGCTGGAGGCGCTGTTCCCGCGGATCGACGCGGAGGCGGTCGCCGCCGTATGACGGACCCGTCGTTCGTCCGGCAGCGGCACGTCACGGACGGCCGCGACCTGGCCTACCCTCCGCTGCCCGAGGCGCTCGTCGTCCCCGTCTACGACAACCACACGCACCTGGAGATGGCCGACGGCGAGCAGCCCCTGGACTACCGGGAGCAACTCGACCGCGCCTCCAGCGTCGGCGTGCGCGGCGTCGTGCAGGTCGGCAACGACGTGGAGACCTCGCAATGGTCTGCGGACATGGCCGCCATCGAACCGCGGATGCTCGCCGCCGTCGCCCTCCACCCGAACGACGCGCCCGACTACGCCGAACGCGGCGAGTTGGATGACGCCCTCGCGATCATCGACGGCCTCGCCCGGCGCCCGCGCGTGCGCGCCGTCGGCGAGACCGGGCTCGACTTCTTCCGCACAGAGGAGGGGCCGCGCCGGGATGCGCAGTTCCGGTCGTTCGAGGCGCACATCGAGATCGCAAAGCAGAACGGCATCGCGCTGCAGATCCACGACCGCGACGCGCACGCGGCGGTCGTCGCGACGCTGAAGCGCGTGGGTGCGCCGGAGCGGACGGTGTTCCACTGCTTCTCCGGCGACATCGAGCTCGCCCGCATCTGCGCCGACAACGGCTGGTACATGTCGTTCGCCGGCAACCTGACCTTCAAGAACGCGCCGAACCTCCGTGCCGCGCTCGCCGCTGCGCCGCGCCACCTGGTCATGGTGGAGACGGATGCGCCCTTCCTCACTCCGATGCCGTTCCGCGGCCGGCCCAACGCGCCCTACCTCATCCCGCATACGCTCCGCGCCATGGCCGAGGTGATGGGCACGGACGCCTCCACGCTCGCCGCGCAGATCAACTCCAACACCGAGCTCGTCTACGGCCGGTGGGACAGCGAACCCGTCGGACCGCCGCCCACCATGCCGATCGGGATCATCGCGTGAGCGAGGTCCGCCTGCTCGGGCCGGCGGAGATCCGCGACCTGGCCGAGCTGCTCGACGTGACCCCGACCAAGAAGCTCGGGCAGAACTTCGTCATCGACGCGAACACCGTCCGGCGCATCGTCCGGGTCGCCGAGGTCGAGTCCGGCGACCGTGTCGTCGAGATCGGCCCGGGCCTCGGCTCGCTGACCCTCGGGCTGCTGGAGGCGGGCGCGTCGGTCGTCGCCGTCGAGATCGACGGCCGCCTGGCGGCGCAACTGCCGGTCACGGTCGGCGAGCTCGCTCCGGCCGCGGCATCCCGGCTCACAGTCGTCCATCGCGATGCACTCGCGGTGACCGAGCTCCCGGTGGATCCCGTCCGGCTGGTCGCGAACCTGCCGTACAACATCTCCGTCCCGGTGCTGCTCCACTTCCTGGAGCGCTTCCCCAGCCTCCGCTCGGGTGTCGTGATGGTGCAGGCAGAAGTCGGCCACCGGATCGCGGCGCCGCCCGGCTCGAAGGTGTACGGCGCACCGAGCGTGAAGGCCGCCTGGTACGGCGCCTGGCGCACGGCCGGCGCCGTGAGCCGCCAGGTCTTCTGGCCGGTGCCGAACGTGGACTCCGTCCTCGTCGGCTTCGAACGGCACGAGCACGACACCGGGAGCGAGGAGCAGCGCCGCCGGACCTTCGCCCTCGTGGATGCGGCCTTCCAGCAGCGCCGGAAGACGCTCCGTCAGGCACTGGCCCCGGTGTTCGGCGATCCGACGGCGGCGGCGATCGCGCTGCAGGCGGCGGGCCTCGACCCGTCCCTCCGTGGCGAGCAGCTGTCGCTCGCCGACTTCGCCCGGCTCGGGTCCGTTCCCGCGGCGTAGGGCCGTCGCCGGGCCGTCGTCCGGCCTTCGCCGGGCCGTCGCTCCGCCGAGCGCCGCCCGTCCTGGCGGTCCGCTGCTCCGCTGGTCCGCCGCTCGTTCAGCGGCCCATGCCGGCGAGGGGGATGCGAACGCGCGCCCAGGCGCCGCACAGCGGGGAGCATCCCGGGTGTGTAGGTTGGAAGCATGGTGGACGCGTGGGACGTCGACGGGGTGCACGTCCGGGCTCCGGGCAAGATCAACGTGTTCATGCGTGTAGGTGCCGTCATGGAGGACGGGTACCACGACGTCGCGACGGCGTACCAGGCCGTTTCCCTCTATGAGGATGTCCGCGCCTACCATGCCGACGACTTCTCGGTGAGCTTCGGCGGCAGCATCGACACGAGCGGGGTGCCGCGCGACGAGACCAACCTCGCGATGAAGGCGGCCCGGCTGCTGGCCAAGCGGTCCGGTTATCAGGGCGGCGTCCGGCTGGAGATCGACAAGCACGTCCCCGTCGCCGGCGGGATGGGTGGAGGCTCGGCCGACGCGGCGGCGACACTGGTCGCCTGCGACGCACTCTGGGGCACCGACCTCGGCCGCGAGGAGCTCCTCGCGCTCGCCGCGCGCCTCGGCGCCGACGTGCCCTTCGCCCTCGTCGGCGGCACGGCCATCGGCGCAGGACGGGGCGACCGGCTGAGCCCGGCCCTCGCGACCGGCCAGTTCCACTGGGTGCTCGCGCTTCCCGAGGGCGAGCTGAGCACACCGCTCGTCTACAGCGAACTCGACCGGCACCGGGAACGTCACGCGGCCGACATCGCGCCGGCGCAACTCACGCCGAGCGTGGATTCGGCGGTGCTGCAGGCCCTCCGCGCGGGGGACCCGGCCATGCTCGCCGAGGCGCTGACGAACGACCTGCAGGCACCGGCCATCCACCTCGTCCCCGAGATCGCGGATGTGATCGAGCTCGGCGAGATGAACGGTGCGCTCTCGGGGATCGTGTCGGGCTCCGGACCGACTGTCGCGTTCCTGGCCGCCGACCTCGACTCGGCGATCGACCTCCAGATCGCGCTCAGCGCGGCCCGCGTCACGGCCGTCCGGGCGATCGGCCCGGTGCACGGCGCCCGCATCCTGAACGACTGACTCCGCCCCTCCCGGGCACATTCGTCACGAATGTCGCCCTACGCGGGGTCAGACGCAACATTCGTCACGAATGTCGCCCTACGCGGGGTCAGACGCAACATTCGTGACGAATGTCGCCCTACGCGCCGCGGCGCCCACGCATGATTTCGTGACGAATGTTGCGTTGCGCTGGGTGGGAGGCGACATTCGTGACGAATGTTGCGTTGGGCTGGCTGGGAGGGGACATTCGTGACGAATGTTGCGTTGCGCTGGGTGGGAGGGGACATTCGTGACGAATGTTGCGTTGGGCTGGCTGGGAGGGGACATTCGTGACGAATGTCCTGGCGCACGCGGCGCAGGGCACGCGACGCGCTCGGAACTGCCCGAGGATGCCCGGCGACGACACGCGTCGGGTTGAGACGATTCGTCGATGAGGGGAAGCGTATCCACGCGCCGGGCCGGGCATCCCAGGTGCTTCCAACCTAGCGAGCGACCGCCCGGCGCGCCCTGTCCGGAGGCGGAAACCGTCAAGACTTGACGGGTCGCCTCCGCGACAGCGTCCGCAGGTCGCGCCGCGACCGCAGCCCGAGCTTCGACAGGATGTTGCGCACGTGGAAGTTCACGGTCGTCACCGACACGTACAGGCGCTCGGCGATCTCCTTGTTCGTCATCCCGGCTGCGAGCGCGTGCGCGACCTGGCGTTCCCGGGTCGTCAGTGTCGCGAGCGGATCGACGGCGGTCGCCGGGGTCGGCGTCTCCTCGAGCAGGTGGATGCAGCGCGCCAGGTAACCGGACGCCCCGAGCCGGCGGAAGGTGGTCGCTGCAGCCTCCAGAAGTTCCCGTCCGTGCCCCGTCGCCCCTGCGGCGACGGCCAGCCGCCCCGCGTCGAGCGCGGCGACGGCCTGCGGGAAGGGGAACAGCTCCGCCTCCGGCTCCCCGGCCGCGGCCCGATAGGCCCCGAGGGCCTCGCCCAGGCGCCCTTCCGCCTCGAGCACCCGTCCCTCGAGCCAGAGCAGCGAGCCGTAGGAGGGTCGCCACAGTCCGGGCGCAGCGCACCGCTCGTAGGCGGCGCGTGCATCCTGCGCCTGGCCGAGCGCCGCGAGCGCATCCACCCGGTAGGTCAGCCAGCCGAGCGTCGAACCGCGGGACGCCGCCGCCTCCGCCTCCTCCGTCGCCGCCAGCTGGTCCTCGGGCCGGCCCAGGGCACGACCCAGCTCCGCACGCGCCAGGTACGGCAGGTCGCCGTCGTAGGAGCCTGTGATGCGCGGGTCCGCCTGCGCGGCGGCGCGCAGCCGCTCCTCCACGGCGTCGGCCTCTCCGCGTCCCGCGCGCACGAGCGCGGACACCCCGAGCGCGATCGGCCAGCACGACAGGTCCGTCTCGTCGAGCGCGAGAGCGACCGCGGTGTCGGCGAGGGTGACCGACTCCTCCCATTCGCCCGTCAGGAACAGGATGTGCGCGTACATCGTGCGCGCGAATCCCGCCGTCCAGCTGGCCGGGAAGCGTCGCACCAGCTCGGCGGCGCGCGCCAGGTCCCCGCGTGCCCGCTGGATGTCGCCGCTCAGGATGAACACCCGCGAGCGGCTGACGAGGGCGTCCACCGCGGCGGGCGACTCGTGCCCGGCGAGCAGCTCGTCCAGCTCGATCGTCAGCGGACCGAAGAGATCGGGACGCCCGGCGTGCGCGGCCGAGTTGATCGCCCATCCCAGCAACCGGGTGAGGTCGTCCTGGGGTGCCGCCAGCCAGCGCAGCGGCGGGTCGGCGACCTCTGCCGGGTCCGGGCTCTCCGCGATGTGCCGGCGGCCCGCATCCAGGTGGTCGAGCACTCCGGCGAAGTCGCCGCTCGCCATGAGCACCTTGGGCAGCGCCTCGGCCGCGTGTGCCCGCAGCGCGCGCTCGTCGGGCGTCGTCGCCGGGCGCCGCTCGAACTCGAGCGCGAGCGCCAGCGCCCCGGGAACGTCGCGGGAGAGCGTGCGCAGCTCCAGCAGAACGGCATCGCGCGTGGGGGAGGGCGGGGTCGCCTCGAAGGCCGGCCGCAGGTCCAGGATGCGCTCGTGCATCCGGAACCGCATCGCGATGAGTCCGAGCTCCAGCAGCGCTCGCCCGGCGTTCGTCCCGTCGGCGAGTTCGACGGCCGAGCGCGCATAGCTGAGCGCCTGCTCGCCCCGTCCGAGGTCCGACACCGCGAGCGCAGCCGCGAGCAGCTCGCCGACGAGGGTCGGGTCGGTGCGGTCGGCCGCCTCCACACGGTGCCGCAGGGCGCGGTGCCCGGACAGCACCTCGGCCGCGACCCGGTGGATGGCGACCCTGCGCGCGAGCGTCAGCTCACCGGCGAGCGTGTCGGCGAGGATGGCGTGCGCCGGCTCCACGTTCACGACGCCGTCGCGCGTCTCGGCGAGGACGAGGCCGCGTGCGACCGCCGCGGACACATCCACCTCGACGCCCAGCCGGTCGGCGATCGTCCCGACGACGGGAAGCGGCAGCGGATCGCGCAGCACGGCCACCAGCTCGGCCGCAGCGCGCACCGAGGGATCCGCGCCCTCCAGCGACGCGGAGACCGCCGTGGCGAGCGGGGCGATCGCGGTGGCAGGCAGGTCCCATCCCGCTGGATGCACGGCCTGCGCGAACGTGTCCCGCAGCTGACCGAGCAGCACGCTCAGCAGCAGCGGCGACCCCTGCGTCGCCTCGGTGAGCCGCGTCGCGGTGCGCCGCGAGACGGGATGGCCGAGCAGGTGGTGGGCGAGCTCCTGGGTGTCGGCGACGGCCAGCGGGGTGAGATCGATTCGCGCGCGGTTCCCGGTGGTGGAGGCGATGTCGTCGAACAGCGCGACGACGCTGTTCTGCTGCGGCCGGGTCGCCGCCAGGAAGAGGAAGCTCTGATCCACGAGGCGGCGCACGAGGAAGCGCAGCGCCCGCACGGACGGCTCATCCGCCCACTGCGCGTCGTCGACGATGAGGCACACCGGCCCGTCGATCGCATCGATGGCGTCCAGGAGGAGGCGGCCGACCGTGAGGGGATCGTCCCCGGAGGACGGGGTCCGGAGGTCGCCGCGCGACCTGCTCGCCCGGGCCCCGCCGGCGGCCCGCGCTCCGCCGGGGGTGCGCGCACCGCCCGGGGTGCGCGCCCCGCCCGGGGTGCGCGCCCCGCCCGGCCGGGTCAGCGCGTTCAGCCCGCGCACGAGGGTCTCCACGGTCGCGTAGGCCAGGTCGGACTCGAACGAGTCGGCGTGGACGCGCAGCACCGTCCATCCGTCCAGGCGCTCGGCGACGTCCGCGAGCAGCGTTGTCTTGCCGAGGCCTGCCTCACCCGTGACGAGCACGGCCCCGCCGCGGTCGCGGGCACGGTGAGCGACGAGCAGTATCGTCTCGCGCGCGCGATCGCGGCCGAACAACGGCCGGGCGTCTCCGGCCGGGCTGTCGTCCGTCACGTTCGGCTCCCCGTTCCTGTCGGTCGCCGCCTCGGGGCGGATGCGCGACCGATCTCAGGATCATCCCACACCGAGGTCCCGGGTGGGTTCCCCACTCCGGGGGTGCGCCGGGGGTGCGGAGGGGATGCGGAGGATGCGGCGGCGCGCCGCTGGGGGCCGGGCTCAGGCCTCGAGCTGTTCCGAGAGCTCCAGCCAGCGCGTCTCGAGGTCGGCGACCTCGCCCTCCAGCGCGCGGAGCTCCTCGGTGAGCCGGCCGAGGCCCACGTAGTCGCTCTGGTCGTGGCGGGCCAGCTCCTCGTGCTTGGCGGCGACCTGGTCGCTGACCTTGCCCAGGCGGCGGTCGAGCGCCGACAGCTCCTTCTCGGCGGCGCGCAAGGCGGCGCCGGTGAGGGCCGGGCCGGGCGACGGCATGGATGCGGTGGACGGCATGGATGCCGTGGACGCCTCCGCGCGTTCCGAGCCGTTCGCCTCCTGCGCCCGCCGCAGCCGGAGGTACTCGTCCACTCCGCCCGGCAGGTGCCGCAGCCGCCCATCCAGGATCGCGTACTGCTGATCGGTGACGCGCTCGAGGAGGTAGCGGTCGTGGGAGACGACCAGCAATGTCCCCGGCCACGAGTCGAGCAGGTCCTCCATCGCGGCGAGCATGTCGGTGTCCAGGTCGTTGGTCGGCTCGTCCAGGATCAGCACGTTGGGCTCGTCGAGCAGGATGAGGAGCAGCTGGAGGCGACGCTTCTGACCGCCCGAGAGGTCCTTCACCGGGGTGGCGAGCTGGGCGTTGGAGAAGCCGAGGCGCTCCAGCAGCTGACCGGGCGTCACCTCCTTGCCGCCCGCGAGGTACGTCGTCCGCTTGCCGGCGACGACCGCGCTGACGCGCTGGTCCTGCACCTCGTCCAGCTCGGACAGCTGCTGGGTGAGGGTGGCGATCCGGACGGTCTTGCCGCGCTTCACGGTGCCCGAGTCGGCGCGGACCGTCCCGGCGACGAGGCCGAGCAGAGTGGACTTGCCCGCGCCGTTGACGCCGAGGATGCCGGTGCGCTCGCCCGGTGCGATCCGCCACTCGACGTCGCGCAGCACGGTCTTGGGCGGATACGACACGGAGACGTCGATGAGGTCGACCACGTCCTTGCCCAGGCGTGCGGTGGCCAGGGTCGTCAGCTCGACGGAGTCGCGGATCGGCGGTTCGTCGGCGATCAGGGTGGCCGCGGCATCCATCCGGAACTTCGGCTTCGAGGTCCGCGCCGGCGCGCCCCGGCGGAGCCAGGCGAGCTCCTTGCGCATGAGGTTCTGCCGCTTCGTCTCGGCGACCGACGACATCCGGTCGCGCTCCACGCGCTGCAGCACGTAGGCGGCGTAGCCGCCCTCGAACGGCTCGACGATGCCGTCGTGCACCTCCCACGTGGTCGTCGAGACCTCGTCGAGGAACCAGCGGTCGTGCGTCACCACCACGAGCGCCCCGGAGGTGGCGGCCCAGCGGGACTTCAGGTGCTGCGCCAGCCAGGCGACACCCTCCAGGTCGAGATGGTTCGTCGGCTCGTCCAGGAACACGATGTCGTGGTCGTGGACCAGCAGCGCCGCGAGCGCCACGCGGCGGCGCTGTCCGCCGGAGAGCTCGGCGATCGTCGCATCCCAGCGGATGTCCGACACCAGCCCGGCGAGAACGTCGCGGACGCGGGGGTCGCCCGCCCAGAGGTGCTCGTCGCGGTCCCCGACGATGGAATGCCCGACCGTGACGGTCGAGGGCAGTTCGTCCCGCTGATCCAGCATCCCGACCGTCACACCGCGCCGCCGGGTGACCCGCCCGTCGTCCGGCTCCACGCGCCCGGCGAGCAGCTGGAGCAGGGTCGACTTGCCGTCCCCGTTGCGGCCCACCACGCCGATCCGGTCGCCCTCCGCGATGCCGAGCGTGACGGAGTCGAAGACGGTGCGCGTCGGGTACTCCAGGTGGAGCGATTCCGCGCCGAGAAGGTGAGCCATGAGGGTCTCCAGCCTACCGGGGCGGGCCGTGCGGCAGACGCGGTCGCGGAGGGTGGGCGGTACCCGGCCGCTGGCGTGGGCGCCAGTCGGTGATAGGCGTCTGTGAATCAGCGCCCCTCCAAGGCTAGAGCTTCACGGCTTCCTAAAATGCGAGGGCCTTTGGCCTTTGGCCTTTGGGCCTTTGGGCCTTTGGCGCAAGACCTCCGCCATCGTGTTCGCCGATCTGCGGATTCTGCCCGGTGTTCGTCTTGCCATACTTGGATTGGTTGTCGCCACGGCCTTTGGGCTCTGGATGGTGCTCTCCGGCGTACTTGTCGCGGCAGTGTTGGGCATGGCTCATGCTGGCGTTCGTCATGGTTCGTCGTCGCTACGCCGATTCAGGTATTTGCAATGAGGCTTCGCCTCGAGTCCAAGGATGCCAATCGGGGTGACGCGTTCACCATGGGGTATGGGCCGTCGGCGCTCTGGGTGCACTTCCCTGGAACGCCTCCGTGGAAATGCACGTTCGACGCAGTCGATGAGGTGAAGTTCAGGAAGCGCATTGTGATGGTCAGGAAATCAGGAGAGCTCAGTTGGCTTAGATTTCGGCTGAAGGCGATCATCGCGGACTGCGAGTCGGCGCTTCGCCAGCAGGTCCTGCTGAGTCAGCGATCTGTCGGTTGACCGGCCGGGAGGTGTTTGCTGCTGTTTGGAACATTTGCGGTTGTTCGCCGGACCGCATACGTTCCGTGGACCCGCAGAGGCGGCACCCGGTCAGCTTTCCAGCTCGTGGAGGAGCAACCACGGTGACTCTCGACCTACGTCGGCACTTCGCGAGCTGCACATCCCATCGATGGGGCGGAACACGCCGCCTCGCGCGACAGCTGACGGCGTGTTGCGACCCATGGATGCGATGAAGGTCATTCGTGACGAATGTCGCATGAGCGGCGCGAGAAGGCGACATTCGTGACGAATCGGGAACCGCGGCCGCGCTGAGGCGGCGGCCGACGTAGACTCCCGCCATGGTCACTCACACCGTCGTGAACCAGGCCCCTCCGCGTGTGGACGTGGATGAGTTCGCCGCGAACCTTCCGCTGCGCGAGGGCGTGGAACGGTACGACGCCGGCTGGGCCGCGGCCTCGCTGGATGAGGTCGGGCGGCTGGTGGGGTCGGCGGGGTTCCAGCGGGATGCGGAGCTCGCGAACCTCCACGAGCCGCAGCTGCGCGCGTTCGACCGGTGGGGCAACCGGATCGACGAGGTGGAGTACGACGACGGGTATCACCGCGTCCTCGCGGCGGCGGTCGCGGCCGGCGCGCACACCTCCGCCTGGGCGGAGCCGCGGCCCGGCGCGAATGTCGCGCGCGCTGCGACCTTCATGCTGTTCGCGCAGGTCGAGCCCGGGCACGCCTGCCCGGTGTCGATGACGCAGGCGGCGGTCCCGGCGCTCGCCGCGGCCGATGCGCTCGCCGCCGAGTGGATGCCGCGCCTCCTCAGTCGCGAATACGACGGCCGCCTCATCGCCGGCAAGACCTCCGCGCTGTTCGGCATGGCCATGACCGAGAAGCAGGGCGGGTCCGATGTGCGCGCCAACACCACCCGCGCGCTCGCCGACGGGGAGGGCCGCTGGCTCCTCACCGGGCACAAGTGGTTCTGCTCGGCGCCGATGTCGGACGCCTTCCTGGTCCTCGCACAGACGGCCGGCGGGCTCTCCTGCTTCCTCGTGCCGCGGGTGCTGGAGGACGGCGAGCGCAACGTGTTCCTGCTCCAGCGGCTGAAGGACAAGCTCGGCAACCGCTCCAACGCGTCCGGCGAGGTCGAATTCGACGAGACGGTCGGCTACCTGCTGGGGGAGGAGGGGCGGGGCGTGCGGACCATCCTCGAGATGGTGAACCGCACGCGCCTCGACTGCGTCTACGGGAGCGCGGCGGGGATGCGGCAGGCCGTCGCGGAGGCCGCCTGGCACGTCCGGCACCGGTCGGCCTTCGGTTCCCGCCTGATCGATCAGCCCGCAATGACGGCCGTGCTGGCGGACCTCTCGCTCGAGTCGGAATCGGCGACGGAGGTGGCCCTGCGGCTGGCACGGGCGCACGACGAGGACGCGCCGGCAGCCGATGTGGCGTTCCGCCGGCTCGCGACGGCGGTGACGAAGTACTGGGTCTGCAAGCGAGGGCCAGGGCACGCCGCCGAGGCCCTGGAGTGCCTCGGCGGGAACGGCTACACCGAGGCGTTCCCGCTGGCCCGGCGCTATCGGGAGCAGCCGGTGATGGCGATCTGGGAGGGCTCCGGCAACGTCATCGCCCTGGATGTGCTGCGCGCGCTCCGGCGCGAGCCGGGGGCCTGGGAGGCGTTCGACGCGGAGCTGGCCGCCGCGCGCGGCGTGTACCGGACCTTCGACGGGCATCACGATCGCCTGCGGGCGCGCGTGGCCGCGGTCTCGGCGTCCGAGGACGCGGCCGAAGCATCCATCCGCCCGCTGGTCGCCTCCCTCGCGCTGGCCCTGCAGGCGTCGCTGCTGATCCGCCACGCCTCGGAGCCGGTCGCCGACGCGTTCGTCGCCGCTCGCCTCGGTCCCGAACGGGGCTCCGTGTACGGGGAGCTGCCCTCCGGGCTCGCCGTCGCAGCCCTCGCCGCCCGCGCCTGACCCGGCCACGCCGCCGACGCGCGCTCGACTCCAGAGGAGGACCGCGACCGCGTCAGGCGTCGACCGGGACGGCGCCGATCGCGCGGGAGAACTCGGCCACGGCCTTCCGGTTGTACGCGTGGTAGTCGAAGTGGCTGTCCGGGACCTCGCCGCGCAGGAATGCACGCATCCCGGCGGCCACGCCCTCGACCGTCTGCGGGACGACCATCCCGGTTCCGGCGGGCAGCGCGTTCTTCGCGGAGGCGAACTCGACGGTGACGATCGGCAGCTGCAGCACGAGCGCCTCCAGCAGCACCATCGGCTGCCCTTCGTAGTCGCTGGAGAGCACGAAGCAGTCGGCCTTGGCCATGATCGCGTACGGGTTGCGCTGCATCCCGGTCAGGAAGACCGAGCCGGTCAGTCCCAGCTCGGCGACCAGCGACTCCAGTGCGCCGGCGAGCGGACCAGATCCGACGACGACCAGCCGCGTCCGCGGATTCGCCGCATGCACTTCCGAGAACGCCCGGATGAGGCGCGCCTGGTTCTTCTCCGGCGACAGCCGCCCCACGGTGACGAACGTGGTCACGTCGTCATCGGCGAGCAGGAGCTCCGCCCAGTCCGGGATGCTGCCGAGCTCCTCGTCGAAGGTGAGCTCATGCAGATCGGCCGTGGAGTTCTCCAGGATGTGCTCGGCGTCCACCGTGTTCAGCGCCGACACGAACTTCGAGGGCGCTGCGTACGCGGCCAGCGCCGCCCGGTTGATCTCCGACAGCGTCGGTGAGACGGACACGAGGTGGTCGTACTGCCCGTACAGGGTGAAGATCTGCGTCAGGCTGTGCAGCATCCGCTTCTGCCCGTTGACCTCGCGGTGCGCGTCGGACGCCAGGTCGTTGTGCAGCCAGATCGCGCGCTGAGCGTCGGGGGAGTGGAGGAGCAGCGCCGCCCAGAACGGCCCGTAGCCGGAGAAGTCGACCACGTAGTCGAAGCGGCTCTCGCCGAAGCAGCGGTACCACTCGTCCTCCCACAGCCGGTTCTGCGCGGGGGATTCGGCGTGCAGAGCGATCCGCCCGCGGCGGAAGTCGAGGTGCCGCCCGAGGTGCAGCAGCTTGGCGCCGTTCATCCCGCCGACGCGAGGGAACTGACGGACGGCGGGATGGATCTGCCGCTGCTTCCCGATGACGACCTGCGACCGGCTCTGGGCGAAGAGCGCCGAGACGTCGTAGCGCTCGTGGTCGAGGTTGTTGAGGAGGTTGAGGGCGGAGGTCGTGATGCCGTTCGGGCGCATCCCCCCGAGGTACAGCAGGATCTTCTCCCGGCCGTCGTCGGCGAGGTCCGTCCGGAGCCGGTAGCCGTCGCGCACGCCGCGGAAGACGATGTCGACGACGCGGCGGGAGGCGGCGCCGTCCTCGTACGGCGTGAAGCGCCGCTGCAGGCCGAGGTAGCGTTCGCGCGACTCGGCGGGGATCCGGTCCCCGTCCTCCGCGATCGCGTGCAGCGTGTCGCCGACCTCGCGCGCGGACGGCAGGACCGGACCCGGCCACTCCTCCGGCTCGAAGTAGAGCCCGCGCGTCCCCGCGTAGTCGGCGAGGTCGGGCGTGAAGAAGACGATGGGCCTGCCGGTCTGCAGGAAGTCGAAGAAGATGCTCGAGTAGTCCGAGATCAGGATGTCGGTGGCGCCGAGCACGAGATTGCTCGGGATCTCGTTGGGCACGAGCAACCGCTTCAGCTCCGGCCGGTGCGCGGCGAGCGCGTGCACGGTCTGGTGGGTCTTGAGCAGCACCGCGTAGCGGCTGGTGTCGATGCGCTCTTCGATCTGGGCGATGTGGGCGAGCAGCGCATCCACGTCGTCGTCCGGGCGCCCGAAGGTGTCGCCCTTCCAGGTGGGCGCGTACAGGATGACCTTCCGGTCGCCGAGCGGGATGCCCGCGGAGCTGAGCCGCCGGCGCACCGCTTCGCGGCCGGCGTCGTCGAGGAACTGCCGGTCGATGCGCGGGTAGCCCTCCTCGACCAGCGTGCCGCGGTAGACGCCGGACAGCTTGTAGCCGGTCTCGTACATCTGCTCGGACATGAACGGGTTCGCCGAGAGGAGGTAGTCGGCCTGGACGAAGTTGCGGAGGATGTTCGCGGTGCCGAGCGCACCATCCTCGATGTCGTAGCCCATGCGCTTCAGCGGCGTTCCGTGCCAGGTGTTCAGGTAGACCTGCCCGGGGCGCTTGGAGAAGTCGGGCGGGAAGGTCGCGTTGTTGACCAGGTACTGGCTGGTGGCGAGCGCCCGGTAGTAGGCGGACGAACCGTAGCGGACGAAGCTGACGCGCGGGTCGCCGGCGAACTCCTCGACCGTGGCACGGTACAGGCGGAGGTCGGACAGCGCCCAGATGTGGGTGAGGTGACCGAGGTCGGGGGAGGCGAGCACCTCGCGGAAGAGCGCCTCCGGGTTGTCGAGCATCCCGTTGCCCGAGAAGGACTCGTAGAACACGGCCCCCTGCACGATGGGCCGGCGCCGCCAGTGCGCGTGGATCTCGAAGCGTGCCGCGCGCTTGACCCGAGAAGGGAGTCGCTTCAGTCGGGAGAGTCTCATCGCCCCTCAGTTTATGAGAGGGGGATAACAGAGTGCTGGGAGCGGACCGTGCCGCGCGGCTCAGCTCTCCGTGTCGAAGCCGAGGCTGAGCTTGCGCAGCAGACCCGCCAGGCGCTCCGCGTCGCCGGACGAGAGGCCCTCGAGGAGCTCGGCCTCCGCATCCACGAGCCGGGTGATCGCCGCATCCACCCGGGTGAGGCCCTGCGCGGTCATCTGCACCAGGATGCCGCGGCCGTCATTGGGGTCGGTGCGGCGCTCGACCAGGCCGCGGGCGACGAGGCGGTCGATCCGGTTCGTCATCGTTCCGGAGGAGACGAGGGTCTGCTGCAGGAGCGACTTCGGGCTCAGCTGGTAGGGCGCGCCGGCGCGGCGCAGAGCGGCGAGCACGTCGAACTCCCACGATTCGAGGTCCGAGCGCTCGAAGGCTCCGCGGCGGGCGCGATCGAGGTGACGGGAGAGGCGGTCCACCCGCGAGAGCACCTGCAGGGGCGCGAAGTCGAGGTCCGGGCGCTCCCGCAGCCACGCATCCACGATGCGGTCAACCTCATCGCGTGCGTCGGCCATCCCCCCATGCTATTGGGGTGGCACCCGGGATGGGTCTGGCAGACTGTCAGGTGCGCGAAAAGCGCGTTCCGCCTTGGTGTAATGGCAGCACGACAGCCTTTGGAGCTGTTAGGTCCAGGTTCGAGTCCTGGAGGCGGAGCGTCCGACAGTCCGATCCCCTGGAGGGACATGACCGACCAGAATCTCGCCATCGTCGTCCTCGCGGCGGGGCAGGGCACGCGGATGAAGTCCGCCACGCCGAAGCTGCTGCATCCGCTCGGCGGCATCCCGATCGTCTCCCACGTGCTGGCGACCGCCCGCGAGCTGGATGCGGCCCACGTGGTCGCGGTCGTCCGGCACGAGCGCGACCGGCTCGCCGAGGTGATCGCGGAAGACCTCCCCGAGGCGGTGATCGTCGACCAGGACGAGGTCCCGGGCACCGGTCGCGCCGTCGAGCTGGCGGTCGAGGCGCTTCCCGAGGGCTTCTCGGGCGATGTGCTCGTGGTGAACGGCGACGTCCCGCTGCTCGACGCCGGGACGCTGCGCGAGCTGATCGGCCGGCACCGTTCGGGCGAGGCCGCTGCCACCATCCTGTCGTCGTTCCCGGCCGACGCCAGCGGGTACGGCCGGATCGTCCGCACACCGGAGGGCCACCTCGACCGGATCGTGGAGCACAAGGATGCGACCGACGCCGAGCGCGGGATCGGCGAGATCAACGCCGGCATCTACCTCTTCGGGCTGGCCGCGCTCCGCGACAAGCTCGCGCTGGTCTCCACCGACAACGCGCAGGGCGAGAAGTACCTGACCGACGTCATCGGGCTGCTCCGCGAGGCCGGATTCGACGTGGATGCGCTCCCCGTCGCCGAGTCGTGGCTGGTCGAGGGCATCAACGACCGGGCGCAGCTGAGCGACGCCGCGGCGAAGCTCAACGCGCTCCTGGTCCGCACCTGGCAGCTCGCCGGCGTGACCGTGCAGGACCCGGCGACGACCTGGATCGACGTCAAGGCGAAGCTCGCACCCGACGTCACCATCCTCCCCGGCACGCAGCTCCGCGGGGCGACCGTCGTGGAGACGGGCGCCACGGTCGGGCCCGACACCACGCTGACCGACACGGAGGTCGGCGAGGGCGCCACGGTGACCCGGACGGATGCGACCCTCGCGGTCATCGGCGCGGGCGCGACGGTCGGACCGTTCGCGTACCTCCGTCCCGGCACCGTCCTCGGCGCTCACGGGAAGATCGGCACCTTCGTCGAGACCAAGAACGCCGTCATCGGCGAGGGCACCAAGCTCGCGCACTTCAACTACGTCGGCGACGCCGAGGTGGGCGAGAAGGGCAACCTCGGCGCAGGCGTCATCACGGCCAACTACGACGGGGTGAACAAGCACCGCACGGTGATCGGCTCCAACGTCCGCATCAGCACGAACACCGTGCTGGTCGCGCCCGTTAGGATGGGGGACGGAGCGTACACGGGAGCAGGCACGGTCGTCCGCAAGGACGTCCCGGCCGGTGCCCTCGCCATCACGGTCGCCCCGCAGCGCAACATCGAAGGCTGGGTCGCCCAGAAGCGACCGGGCACGGACGCCGACAGGGCTGCACGAGAGAGCAGCGCTCCGGACGGCAGTGCGGCCGAGAAGAGTGGAGAGTAAGTGTCAGGGATCACCACGACCGGCCAGAAGCGACTCGTCCTCATCTCCGGCCGCGCGCATCCCCAGCTCGCGCATGAGATCGCAGAAAGCCTCGGAAGCGAGCTGATCCCCACCGACGCACGGACCTTCGCCAACGGCGAGATCTACGCGCGTTTCGACGAGAGCGTCCGCGGGTCGGATGCGTTCGTCATCCAGTCGCACACGTCGCCCATCAACGAGTGGCTCATGGAGCAGCTCATCATGGTGGATGCGCTCAAGCGCGCCTCGGCGAAGCGCATCACCGTCGTGGCCCCGTTCTACCCGTACGCGCGTCAGGACAAGAAGGGCCGCGGCCGCGAGCCGATCTCGGCCCGCCTCGTCGCCGACCTGTTCAAGGCGGCCGGGGCCGACCGGATCATGTCGGTCGACCTGCACGCCGCGCAGATCCAGGGCTTCTTCGACGGACCGGTCGACCACCTGTTCGCCATGCCGGTTCTCCTCGAGCACATGCGCCGCGAGCTCGACCCGGCGACGCTGACCGTCGTCTCGCCCGACATGGGCCGCGTCCGCGTCGCCGACATCTGGAGCGACAAGCTCGGAGTCCCGCTCGCGATCATCCACAAGCGCCGCGACCCGCTCGTCCCCAACCAGGTGTCGGTGCACGAGATCGTCGGAGACGTGAACGGCCGCGTCTGCCTCCTGGTCGACGACCTGATCGACACCGGACGGACCATCGTGAAGGCCGCAGAGGCGCTCAAGGCGAACGGCGCCACGGGCGTCGTCGTCGCCGCGACCCACGCCGTGTTCAGCGACCCGGCGGTGGAGCTGCTGCAGAGCGACGTCATCGACTCCGTCGTGGTGACGGACACCCTCCCGCTTCCCGAGCACAAGCGCTGGGACAAGCTGACGGTGCTGCCGATCGCGCCGCTCCTGGCGAACGCGATCCGCGAGGTCTTCACCGACGGCTCGGTGACCTCCATGTTCGACGGCGCCGCGTAGGCGCGCTCCCTCCCTCACCTCCCTCCCTCCGCGCGAAAAGGGAGGACATCCGGCCGCAGCCGGCCCAGATGTCCTCCCTTTCCTGCGTCTCGCCGGCGCGCCGGCCGCATCCGCCTCCCTTTCCCACATCTCGCCGGCCGCATCCGCCTCCGCCTCCCTTTCCCGTATCTCGCCTGCCGCATCCGCCTCCCTTTTCTGTATCTGACAGGCTTGCCGGCCGCCTCCCTTTCCCACATCTCGCAGGCCGCCTCCGCCTCCCTTTCCCAGCTCCCCGTGCGTGGAAAAGGGAGGAGATTCCTCCGGTCGGCCCGGCAATTCGGACGAACCGGAGGACATCCCGGGTCGAAACAGGGCCGGACGTCCTCCCTTTTCAGCGTCTGTGGGCCGAGGCGGTCAAAGCTCCTCCGTTGCCTGCGCGGATCCCGGAGTGGCGACCCGGTTCGCCGAAGTGCTCGACGTTGCACCCGACACGCCGTGTCGAACTGCAACGTCGAGCACCTCGGCGGCGAGAGGCGCGCGAGACGGAGGCGCACGAGACGAAGGTGGCGGCGGCGGGAGGCGCGCGAGACGGAGGCGCACGAGACGAAGGCGGCGGAGGCGGGAGGCGCGCGAGACGGAGGCGCACGAGACGAAGGCGGAGGCGGCGGCGGTGGGCGGCGGCGGCGGTGGGTCGGCGGCGGCGGTGGGTCGGCGGCCGCGGCGGCAGGCGCCGTGAGCGGGCGGCTACGGGAGGTGGTGCGGCGTCGAGGGGATGAGGCCGAGCGGGGCGACCCAGGTCGCGTCGCCCTCCGTGTTCAGCGCGTAGCACTGCCAGCCCGGTCCGACCGGACCCGCCAGCTCGAACCGCGCCGACGAGCCGAGGGCGTCCGGCTGGTACTGCCGGGTGTAGACGGAGCAGGTGTAGCCGGCCGTCTGGGTCTGGATGCTGATCGTCAGCAGGACGCCGGGCAGCAGCAGCGCGCCCAGCGCGACGACGACGAAGACCCGGCTGGCGACCGTCATCGTCCGCCCGCGCAGCGGTCGCTCTCCGAGCGGCTCGTACTCGGCGAGTTCCGGATGGTCCTCGTACGTCACCACCCCATCCTCTCGCGCCCCCGCCGTCGAGTACACAAAAACTGCACGCGAATCAGCGGATTCGCGTGCAGTCTTTGTGTACTCGACGGTGGGGCTCGGCGGGGACGGGAGGGAGGGCTAGTGCGAGGAGCCCTCGGTCGCGATCTCGGTGCGGTCGCCCGACCAGAGGGTGTGGAAGACGCCGTCCTTGTCGACGCGCTTGTAGGTGTGGGCGCCGAAGAAGTCGCGCTGGCCCTGCACGAGCGCGGCCGGGAGGCGGGTCGAGGCCAGCGAGTCGTAGTACGACAGGGCGGCGCCGAATCCGGGGACCGGGACACCGGACAGCGCGGCCGTGGCGACGATGCGGCGCCAGGCCGCCTCGCCCTCGCGCACGGCGTCGGCGAAGTACGGGGCCTCGAGCAGCGTCGAGATGTCCGGGTTCTCGTCGTAGGCGTCGGCGATCCGGTTCAGGAACTGGGCGCGGATGATGCAGCCGCCGCGCCAGATCTTCGCGATCTCGTCCTTGTGGATGTCCCAGCCGTACTTCTCGGCGCCGGCGATGATGGCGTCGAAGCCCTGCGCGTAGGCGACGACCTTGGAGGCGTAGAGCGCCTTGGACACGTCGTCGGCGAACGCGGCCACATCGGACGCCTTCTGTACCTCGGGACGCGACTGGAGGGTCGCCTGCACCGCGGCGCGCTGAGCGGGCTTCGAGGACACGGCCCGGGCGAACACGGCCTCGGCGATGCCTCCGACGGGGACGCCGAGATCGAGCGCGTTCTGAACGGTCCAGACGCCGGTGCCCTTCGAGCCGGCCTGGTCGAGGACGATGTCGATGAACGGCTTGCCGGTCTCGGCGTCCACCTGGCGCAGCACCTCGGCGGTGATCTCGATCAGGTACGACTCGAGGTAGCCGTTGTTCCACTCGGCGAAGACGTCCGCGATCTGCGAAGGCTCCAGGCCGCCGACCGTGCGCAGCAGGTCGTACGCTTCGGCGATCAGCTGCATGTCGGCGTACTCGATGCCGTTGTGGATCATCTTGACGAAGTGGCCGGCGCCGTCGGTGCCGACGTGGGTCACGCACGGCTCGCCCTCGGCGACCGCGGCGATCGACGCGAGGATCGGGCCGAGCGTCTCGTACGACTCCGCCGATCCGCCCGGCATGATCGAGGGGCCGTTCAGGGCGCCCTCCTCGCCGCCGGAGATGCCGGCGCCGACGAAGTGGATGCCGGTCGGCGCGATCCGCTTCTCCCGGTCGATGGTGTCGTGGAAGTTGGCGTTGCCGCCGTCCACGATGATGTCACCCGGCTCGAACCGCTCGACCAGCTGGTCGATCACGGCGTCCGTGCCCTTCCCGGCCTGCACCATGATGATCGCGGTGCGGGGCTTGGACAGCGAGGCGACGAAGTCGTCGATCTGCTCGGAGCCGACGAAGCCGGCCTCCGGGTGCTCCTTCAGCAGGTCCTCGGTGCGGGCGTAGGTGCGGTTGTACACGGCGACGGTGTTGCCCTCGCGGGAGGCGAGGTTGCGGGCCAGGTTCGATCCCATCACCGCCAAGCCGACGACTCCGATGTTGGCGGTTGCTTCCTGTGACACGTCATGCTCCTTCGTGGGGCCGCGGCAGGCAGAGGCCGTCCGCCGCGACGGGTAGGGTCCGGGGTCAGCTCTCCCGCTGGTGGCAAGAATCGAGCAGTCCTCCCAGCGTAGCGTGGCGCCGGTGCTGCTCCGTCCCCGGGCGTAACGATCGCGCCTCCGGCGTACCACCCGCTGGCCTGCCGCGGCAGCGAGGGCGCCGATCATCCCAGCCGGAACGTCGCCCGCGGGATGTCGTCCACGAAGCGCTTCGCCACGGCGAGCGCTTCCTCCTCGCTCAGCTGGTGCGTCGCGACGAGATTCGCCAGGTAGCCGGCGTCGACCCGGCGGGACATGTCGTGGCGGGCCGGGATGGAGCAGAAGGCGCGGGTGTCGTCGATGAAGCCGCTGGTCTTGGTGAAGCCGGCGCTGTCGGTGACGGCCTCGCGGTAGCGCCGGATGGCCGAAGGAGTGTCGAGGAACCACCACGGCGCGCCCGCGTACACCGAGGGGTAGAAGCCGGCGAGCGGAGCGATCTCGCGCGAGAAGACGGTCTCGTCGACGGTGAACAGCACGAGCCGGAAGGCGGGGTTCGTGCCGAAATCGCGCAGGATGGGCGTGAGCGGTTCGGTGAACGCTCCGACCGCCGGCAGGTCGTGGCCGGTGTCGGGCCCGTACGCGTCGAAGGTGGGCCGGTGGTGGTTGCGGATCACACCGGGATGCAGCTGCATCACGAGGCCGTCGGAGGCGGACATCTCGGCCAGCCGGTAGAGCAGGTCGCGCCGGTAGGCGACGGCCTCTGCCGCCGTCAGCGAACCGGAGAGTGCGGCCCGGTGGATGCGCTCGGCCTCGGCCGGCGCGAGGGGCTCGCTCCCGGCATCCCGCACTCCGGTGTCCGTCGCGGTCCCGCCCGCTTCGGCGAAGGCCCGGCGGCGAGCCCGGAGCGCCTCGAGGAGGCCGGCGTGCGAGCGGGTGTCGACGTCCGCGCGGGCCGCCAGCCGTTCCAGGCGGTCGGCCCAGCCCGGCTCGTCGGGGTGCATGTAGCGGTCGGCGCGGAACGTCGGGAGCACACGTCCGCGGAAGGACGGATCGGCGGCCAGCCGGGCGTGCGCCTCCAGGTCGTCCGCGGGGTCGTCGGTGGTGGCGAGCACCTCGATGCCGAACCGCCCGAACAGGGCGCGCGGGCGGAACTCCGGGCGGGCGAGGGTCTCGGCGAGCTGGTCGTACAGGGCGTCCGCATTCCGGGCGGACGGCTGCTCGGCGAGCCCGAACACCTCGCTGAACTCCGACTCGAACCAGAACCGGACGGGCGTGCCGAGGAACGCATCCCAGTGCTCGCAGAGCGTGCGCCAGACGGCCCGCCCGGAGACGGGGGAGGGGACGCCGTGGCGGGACACGCCGAGCTGGTCCAGCGGGACGCCGACGGCGTGCAGCATGCGGGTGACGTAGTGGTCGGGCGTGATGAGGAGCGCCGCCGGATCCGGGAACGGCTCGTCGTCCGCCAGCAGGCGCGCATCCACGTGACCGTGGGGCGACAGGATGGGCGCGGTCGCGACGGCCGAGTAGAGCCGGCGGGCGAGCTCCCGCACACCGGGATCGGCGGGGAGGAGGCGGTCGGGATGCGGCGCGAGCGCGGTCATCGGGCTTCTGGCTCCGTTCGGTCGGCCGGGGAGGACGGCGAGATCGGCGAGGTCGGGGAGGACGGCGAGGTCGGGGAGGCCGCCGACGGCAACGGGGAGGCCGCCGTCGGCAACAGGGAGGCCGCCGTCGGCAACGGGGAGGCCGCCCGCCCCCCGGCCGGCGCCGGCCCCGTGGAGTCGCGGACCGTCAGGTGGGTCGGCAGCGTCGTGCCGCTGCGCACGAGCGGCGCGTGCCCCCCATCCAGCCGCGAGAGCAGGATACTGACGGCCGTCCGTCCCGCCTGCTCGATCGGCGCCGTCAGGGTGGTCAGCGGCGGGTTGCAGAAGTCGGCGCCGAAGATGTCGTCGCAGCCGACGATGCTGACGTCCTCCGGCACGCGGACTCCGCGTTCCCGGAATCGCCCGAGCATCCCGATCGCCAGCAGGTCGTTGAACGCGACGCACGCCGTCACTCCCGCGTTGAGGACCGCGTCGGCGGCAGCGGCGCCCGCGTACTTGCGCGGTGCGAACGGGCCGATCCGCCGGGCGGAGACGCCGTGCTCGCCGGAGGCGCGGAGGAAGGCGCGCCAGCGCCGCTCGTTCGACCAGGAGGTCTCCGGTCCCGCGACGTACGCGATGTCCCGGTGACCGAGGGACACCAGGTGCCCGACGGCCTGCTCGACGCCGTTCGGCGTGTCGATGAAGACGCTGGCGACGCCCCGGGTCTGCCGGTTGATGGCGACCAGCGGCATCTCCTGGGCGAGCGCCGTCAGCCGGCGATCCGTGAGCCGGGACGCGGCCAGGATGGCGCCGTCGAACGAGCGGCGGAGCTTGTGCAGCATCCCGTCCTCGAGCTCGTCGGACTCCTCGGTGTCCACGAGCAGCTGCGTGTAGCCGGCCGCCTTGAGCTGGTGCTGCGTGCCCCGGATGATGCCGAAGTAGAACGGGTTGGTCACATCGGAGACGAGCACGGCGATGGCGCGGGTGCGCCCGCTGGTCAGCGCGCGTGCCTGCGAGTTGGGGACGTACTCGAGCTCCCTCGCCGCCTTCTCGATGCGGGCACGCGTCGCAGCGTTCACCCGGCCGGGATCGGAGAGGGCACGCGACACCGTCGAGGTGGCGACCCCGCTGGCCGCTGCCACATCCGCGAGGGTCGCCGGCCGCTTCGCTGCGGCGCCGCTGAGGGAGCTCATGAGGCCATCACAGCACAGCATGGCAATTTTTGGCAATCGCTTGCACCCGGTTTGCCGTCTCTTCTAGAGTCGGCCCCAGCCTCCCCTGGACAGGTGGGGCGCACGCCACATCCCGACTCGAAGGAGAGCCACGATGAGATCACGACTCGCACTCGGTGCGGTCGCGGGGCTGGCAGCCCTCGGCCTCGCCCTGACCGGATGCTCCGGCGCAGGCAGCAGCAGCAGCACGAGCTCCGGAGGAGCGGTCGACGGCAAGGGGAAGACGCTCGACGTCATGATCGCCGCCAACGCCCTCTATCCGACCCAGCAGCAGAAATGGTTCCAGGACGTCTCGGCGCAGTTCCAGAAGAAGACGGGAGCCACGGTCAAGTTCGAGACCTTCGCCTCGGCGAACGACGAGCTCACCAAGATCCAGACCTCGGTGCTCAGCGGCCAGGGCCCGGACATCTACGACCTGGGCACGACGTTCACCCCGACCGCGTACTCCACCGGCGCATTCGTGAAGCTGACGGACGACGACTGGAAGAAGCTCGGCGGCCGCGACCGGTTCGTCCCGGCGACGCTCGGCATCTCGGGCCCGGACCAGAAGGACGAGGTGGGCATCCCGTTCCTCAGCCGGCCGTTCGTGATGGCATACAACAAGGACCTGCTGGCGGCCGCGGGCATCGACAAGCCCGCCACCACCTGGGATGGCCTGCTCGCGCAGGCGAAGAAGCTCACCACCGGCGGTGTCCACGGCATGGCGATCGCCTACGCCGACGGGTACGACCCGTGGAAGTTCATCTGGACCATGGCGATGCAGCAGGGCAACACCATCCTGGATGCGAAGTCCAAGAAGGCGACCATCGACGACGCGGCCGTGAAGAAGGCCTACCAGACCTACTTCGGCTGGCTCACCTCCGACAAGGTGGTCGACCCGGCCGCGATCGGCTGGAAGAACGCGCAGGCCGTCGCCGCCTTCGCGCAGGGCAAGGCCGCGTTCCTGCCGATGGTGTCCTCGTCCTCGCAGGTGAGCCTGGACGCCTCTCCGATGGCGGGCAAGTACGCCTATGCGGTGATGCCGACCGTCCCGCCGGGCGCCACCAAGCTCCCGAGCGACGGCAAGGCAGCGGCCACCATCATCTCCGGCGACAACATGGTCGTCGCCAAGTACTCGAAGAACCAGGACCTCGCCTTCGCGCTGATCAACATGCTCACCAGCGAGGACAACCAGGTGGCCTACACCAAGACCTTCGGCGACCTCCCGACCAACGCGGCGGCGGCCAAGAAGATCGAAGAGGGCAACCAGCTCCTCACCCCGATCCTCGACGCCGGGACGAAGGCGTACGGAACGCCGTTCACCGGCGCCTGGGGCGACACGCAGCTGGCCCTGGTGAACGTGGTGGTGCAGTCCATCCCCGGGCTCTCCAGTGGAGGCGTGTCGGCCTCCGACCTCGAGGCCAAGCTGAAGACCGCTCAGGATGCCGCCCAAGCGGCACTGAACAAGTCCAAGTGACGAGCTGGCGATGACCGAGACGACTCTCGCTGCGCCGCGGGGCGCCGCAGCGGCGGGCGGACCGGGGGCGCAGGACGCGCCCTCGGGCCGCCCGGGCCGGCCCGCCCGGCGCCGGAGACTGGACACCCGCAACCGACCGCTCTGGATGCTGCTGCCCGGCGGCATCCTCATGGTCGTCATCATCCTGGTCCCCCTGGTCGTGGCGGTCGTCATGTCGACGCTCGACCTCGACCAGTACACCCTGCAGAGCTGGCTGCAGGCGCCGTTCATCGCCTTCGGCAACTACGTGGAAGCGGTCACCTCGTCCCCGCTGCTGCGCTCGATCGGGATCAGCGTCTCGTTCGCCGCGATCGCCTCGGTCATCACCCTGCCGGTGGGGGTCGCGGCGGCACTGGCCACCCAGAACCGCTTCCGCGGCCGGGCGCTGGTGCGCTCGCTGTTCCTCATCCCGTACGTGCTCCCGGCCTTCGTCGTCGGGACGCTGTGGCGCACGATGCTGCAGCCGGGCGGCGTGGTGGACGGGATGCTCGGCGGCCTGGGCGTCAATCCCGGCCTCTGGCTGAACGGGCCGCTCAGCTACTGGACGCTGATCATCGTGCAGATCTGGACGTCCTGGCCGTTCTTCTACCTGCTGGTCGTCGCCGGCCTGCAGTCCGTCGACCCTGAGGTCCACGAGGCGTGCGCCATCGACGGCGCGACCTGGTGGATCAAGCTGCGGTACGTCGTCCTGCCGTACCTGCGCGGGCCGATCCTGCTCGCGCTGATCATCGCGTTCCTGCACAACATCAACGCGTTCACTCTGCCGTTCGTGCTGTTCGGCATCCCGGCGCCGCAGGATGTGGATGTGCTGCCGGTGCTCACCTACACCACCAGTTTCCAGAGCTTCCGGTTCGGGCTGAGCGCCGCCATGGCGATCTGCTCGCTGGTGCTCATCGCGATCCCGCTGTTCGTGTACCTGCGGGCCGTGAAGCTCGACTCCGGAGAGGAGGAGCAGCGATGACCGCCACGACCTCGCGCACCGCCACGCGCCGCCCGGCCGCCCGGACCTCCGGCACCCGCCCGGTCAGCTCCGACGTGCACCGCCTGCTCCCGCGCCCGCTGCTGGTCGTGGTGATCGCCGTCCTGCTGGTGATCGTGCTCGGGCCGGTGCTCTACATGCTGTTCGCGTCGGTGAACTCGGATGTCTCGGTCGCGGGCGGCGCGTTCTTCCCTGCCGAACTGCACCTGGACAACTACCTGAAGGTCTGGACGACGGTCGACCTCGGCACGGGGCTCGCGAACAGCGTGCTCATCTCCGGCTCGGTCGCGATCGTCTGCGCCTTCGTGGCGCTCGCCACGGCGTACGTGCTGGTGCGGCACGAGTTCCGCGGCCGGCTGACCTTCCTGCGTGCGCTGCTCGGGCTGCAGTCCATCCCCGGCACGCTGATGCTGCTGCCCGTCTTCGTGCTGTTCTCGTCGACGGCGAGCCTGCTCGGCATCCAGATCATCGGCACGCGCTGGGCGGTGTTCCTCACCTACCTGACGTTCGCGCTGCCGTTCTCGACCTGGGTGATGGTGACGTACCTGCGCGGGCTGCCGAAGGCGCTGGAGGAGGCGGCCCGCATCGACGGCGCGTCCTCGTGGCGCATCCTCACCCGGATCATCATGCCGCTGTCGTGGCCGGGGATCGTCGTCTCGGGGATCTTCGCGTTCCTGCTGGGCTGGAACGACGTGCTCTTCGCGTCGGTGCTCACGAACCCCGACTCGCGGACGGCGGCGGTCGCCCTGCAGGTGTTCGGAGCGACGCAGGAGGGAGGCGCCGTCCCGCTCTACGGGCAGATGATGGCCGCATCCCTCATCTGTGCGCTGCCGGTGGTGGTGCTGTACCTCGTCTTCCAGCGGTATCTGGTGGGCGGCCTGACCAGCGGAGGAGTGAAATGACGTCGAGTGGAGGAGTTCGGTGACGACCGTGACGGGAACGGAAGCAGAGACGATGACGACGACGTGGACGCTGTCGGGGTTCGGCGACGAGATCGACCCGGACCCGGCGGTGCAGGCCGCGGTGCTGCAGTCCCTCGGAGCCGGCTGCATCGAGGTGCGGAGCGCCTGGGGCGTGAACATCGTGGACCTGGATGAGGACCAGCTGGATGCGCTCGCCGCCGTCTTCGAGGAGCGCGGGATGGCCGTCTCGGCCATCGCCTCGCCGGTCGGCAAGGTGGATGTGAGCCTCCCGGTCGACCACGAGGTGGAGCGGCTGGGCCGGGCGATCCGTGCGGCCGAGCGCCTGGGCACGCGCTACATCCGGCTGTTCTCCTTCTTCCGCGGCGAGGGGGTGGCCGTGGAGGACATCCGCGACGACGTGATGGTCCGGATGCGGGCCCTGGCCGATGCGGCCGAGCTCGCCGGCGTGGTGCTCCTGCACGAGAACGAGAAGGACATCTACGGCGACACTCCCGGGCGCTGCCTCGACATCGTGGAGACGGTCGGCTCGCCGGCGCTGCGGCTGGCCTGGGACAGCGCGAACTTCGTCCAGGTCGGCGTCGCGCATCCCTTCGACGACGGCTACGCGCTGCTGCGGCCGCACCTGGAGTACCTGCAGGTGAAGGATGCCCGGAGCGCGACCGGAGAGGTGACGCCGGCGGGGGAGGGCGACGGCCAGGTGCTCGAGACCCTCACCGCGCTGCGCGACGACGGCTACACCGGCTTCGCCTCGCTGGAGCCCCACCTCACGGATGTGAACGCCCTCGGCGGGTTCTCGGGCCCGGCGGCCTTCGGGGTCGCCGCCCGCGCGTTCCGCCGGCTAACCGACCGGATCGGAGTCGAACTCGCATGACCGATAATTCAGGTACGACCGCCACCCCGGGTACGACCGACACCCCGGGTACGACCGGCCCGCTGGGCGTCGCCATCGTCGGCTGCGGCATCATCGGACTGAACCACGCCCGCGCGATCCTGCGTCATCCCGGCCTCGCCATCGTGGCCCTGGTGGATGCGGTGCCCGCGGCCGCCCAGTCGCTCGCCGACACGATCGTGGCGGACGGCGGCGGGCCGCGGCCGCGCGTCTCGGCCGAGCTCTCCGACGCGCTCGCGGCGGGCGGCATCGACCTCGTCGTGATCTGCACGCCGAGCGGCCTGCACGTGGCACTCGCCGAGACGGCGCTCGCCGCCGGCACCCACGTGGTGATCGAGAAGCCGCTCGACGTGTCCCTTCCCCGCGCCCGCGAGATCCTCCGGCTCTCGCAGCGCGCCGAGCAGGACGGCCGTGTCGTCTCGGTGATCAGCCAGCACCGGTTCGATCCGGCGTCGCAGGTGGTGGCGCGCGCCGCGCACTCGGGCGAGCTCGGCCGGCTGACCAGCGCAGTGGCCTCCGTCGCCTGGTGGCGGAGCCAGGAGTACTACGACTCGGGGGAGTGGCGCGGCACCTGGAAGCTCGACGGCGGCGGCGCCGTCATGAACCAGGGCGTCCACACCGTCGACCTGCTGGTCTGGTTCCTCGGCCGGCCGGTCGAGGTGGATGCGCGCACGGCGCTGCTCGCGCACGAACGGGTCGAGGTGGAGGATGTCGCGGTCGCGACGGTCCGCTTCGCGTCCGGTGCGCTCGCCGTCGTGCATGCGACGACGGCCGCCTACCCGGGACTGTCGGTGCGGCTCCAGGTCCACGGAGACCGCGGGTCGGCCATCATCGACGACGATCAGCTCGAGTACTTCGGCACGGCGGAGGCTCCCGGCAACCGGGCCGCGGACCTCGTCCCGGCCGCCGAGCTGCGCGGCGGCGACCGCGGGCCGGACTACTTCGTGGAGGGGCACCTGCGCCAGTACGAGGACGTCGTCGCGGCGATCCGCAATGGTCGTGCTCCGGGCGTGACCGTGGCGGACGCGTTCCTGTCGCTCGCCGTCGTCCGGGCCGTGTATCTCTCTGCGACGCTCGGGAGGCCCATCCAGCTCGACGACGTGCTCGACGGCTCGCTCGACGACGTCATCGTGACGACGGGGGTGACCGCGTGAAGTTCTCGGTCTTCACCGCATCCACTCCGGAGTGGTCGCCCGAGGAGGCGGCGCGCATCCTCGCCGCTCAGGGCTGGGACGGCATCGAATGGCGGATCACCGACCAGCAGCAGGCGCAGACGCCGGGATTCTGGGCGGGCAACCGCGCCACCTGGCCGCTGACCGGCCTCGAGGACGCCCTCCCCGAGATCGCCCGCATCACGCGGGAGTCGGGACTGGAGTTCTCGGGACTCGGCGGGTACGCCCGCTGCGACGACCATGACGGCGTCGACCGGATGCTCGCCGCGACGGCGGAGCTCGGCGCGCGTCAGGTGCGGGTCACGATGCCGCGCTCCGACACGGGCGACTATCCGGAGCTCTTCGCCGGCGCCCGCCGCGACCTCGAGCGCGCGGCCGCTCGCGCCCAGGAGCTCGGGGTGAAGGCGCTGGTCGAGCTCCACCACGAGACGATCACGCCCTCCGCCTCGGCCGCCCGGCGTCTGCTGGAGGGGCTCGATCCGCGGCACGTGGGCGTCATCCACGATCTCGGCAACCTCGTCATCGAGGGTCAGGAGCGGACGCTCTCCGCCCTCCAGCTGCTCGGTCCCTACCTTGCGCACGTCCATGTCAAGAACGTCGCGTGGGTCGCCGGCGAGCCGGAGGAGGACGGCACGGTGCGCTGGCGGTCCGAGTGGGCGCCGCTGCGCACCGGGACCGGGGATGTGGAGGCGTACTTCCGAGCGCTGCACGAGTTCGGCTACGACGGCTGGGTGACCTGCGAGGACTTCTCGACCGCGCTGCCGCTGGAGCAGCGGACGGCGGACGACCTCGCGTACCTGCGGGCGGTGGCGGAGCGGACGAGCGCCGAGCAGCGGACGGGTGCCGAGCCGCGGACGGGCGCCGAGCGCGCGCGGGCGGTGGCATCGTGAGCGGTCCGCCCCGGCGGCACCGGCATCCCGTCCGCGTCGCCCATCTCGGGCTCGGCGCGTTCCACCGCTCCCACCAGGCCTGGTACACCCAGGCGGCGAACGACGCGGGCGGCGGGTGGGGGATCGCCGCGTTCACGGGCCGCAGCCCCGAGGCCGCCCGCGTGCTGGCCGCTCAGGATGCGGTGTACACGCTGGTCGAACGCGGCCCGGCCGCGGATGCCTTCACTCCCGTCGACGCGCTCAGCCGGGTCCACGACGGGGCCGATGCGGACGCCTGGCGCGGCACGCTGGCCGACCCGGAGGTGGCCGTGCTGACCCTGACGATCACCGAGGCCGGCTATCGGCCCGGATCCGCCGCGCCGGCACGCATCCTCGACGGTCTCCGCGCTCGTTCCGCAGCGGGAGCCGGAGCGCTCGCGGTCGTGAGCTGCGACAACCTGCCGCACAACGGCCGGGTCCTCCGGGATGCCGTCCTCGCGCTCGCGGATCCCGGTTCGGACCTCGCCGCGTGGGTCGAGGAGAACGTGTCGTTCGTCTCCACGATGGTGGACCGCATCACGCCGGCCACGACCGACGCGGACCGCCTGGCCGTCCGGCAGTCCGTCGGCTGGGACGATGCCGCACCGGTCGTGACCGAGCCGTTCACCGAGTGGGTGCTGGCCGGGAGGTTCCCTGCCGGACGGCCCGCGTGGGAGGCGGGCGGCGCCCGGTTCGTCGACGACGTCGAGCCGTTCGAGCGCCGCAAGCTCTGGCTGCTCAACGCCGGGCACTCGCTGCTGGCCTACCACGGCCTCCTGCGCGGCCTTCCGACGGTTGCCGCTGCTCTGGCCGACGCGGCGGTCCGCGACGAGCTCGAACGGCTCTGGGCGGAGCAGCGCACGGAGCTGCCCTTCGACGCCCCGGCCGTGGATGCGGCGCTCGCCGCCCTGCGCGCCCGCTTCGCGAACGCGCGCATCGAGCACCGCCTGGCGCAGGTCGCCGCCGACGGTTCGCAGAAGCTCGGCCCGCGCATCCTGGATCCTCTGCGCTCGCGGCTCGCCGCGGGGCGGGGCCCGGGAGAGGCGCAGCTCGGCGTCCTGGCCGCGTGGGCGGCCCACCTGACGACGCCGGAGCGGCGCGATCCCGCGGCGGATGCGCTCGCCGAGCGGCTACGCGACGCCCGGGATGCCGCCGAGCGCGCATCCCTCGTCCTCAGCGCGCTCGCTCCCGATCCGTCCGATCCCCTCCGTGCCGCCGGACTCGTCGACCCGCTGGCGCGCCGGATCGCGGCGCTCTCCGCCACACCTTCCTCGTCACACCGTCACCTCGCCTCAGGAGCCACCGCATGAGAATCACCGCCGCCGACGTCCTCGTATCGAGCCCCGGACGCAACTTCGTCACCCTCCGCATCACGACGGAGGACGGCATGGTCGGCCTCGGCGACGCCACGCTGAACGGGCGTGAGCTCGCGGTCGCCGCCTACCTCAGCGAGCACGTCGTCCCGCTGCTCCTCGGCCGGGACGCGCACCTGATCGAGGACACCTGGCAGTACCTGTACCGCGGCGCCTACTGGCGCCGCGGACCCGTCACCATGGCCTCCATCGCGGCCGTCGACACCGCGCTCTGGGACATCAAGGCGAAGGTCGCCGGGCTCCCGCTCTACCAGCTCCTCGGCGGGCGCAGCCGGCGCGGCTGCCTGACCTACGGTCACGCCTCCGGGGCGGAGCTGCCGGAGCTGTTCGACTCCATCCGCTATCACCAGGAGCAGGGCTACCGCGCCATCCGCATCCAGACCGGCGTGCCCGGGCTCTCGTCCGTGTACGGCGTCGCCTCGTCGGCGAACGCCACGGCCGGGGCGGGCGGCGTGACGACGCGGTACGACCACGAGCCGGCACGGCGCAGTGCCGTCCCCGTCGAGGAGCAGTGGGACACGCGCGCGTACCTCCGCCACATCCCGGGCATCTTCGAGGCGGTGCGCAACGAGTTCGGGCCGGAGCTGCCGCTGCTGCACGACGCGCACCACCGGCTCACGCCCATCCAGGCGGCCAAGCTCGGCAAGTCGCTCGAGCCGTACGACCTGTTCTGGCTCGAGGACGTGACTCCGGCCGAGAACCAGGCCGTGCTGCGCCGCGTCCGCGAGCACACCACCACGCCGCTGGCGATCGGGGAGGTGTTCAACACCATCTGGGACTACCGGGAGCTGTTCGAGGAGCAGCTGATCGACTACGTCCGCAGCCCCGTCACCCACGCCGGAGGGATCACCGGCCTGCGACGCATCTTCGACTACGCCGCGGTGTACCAGATCAAGTCGGGCGTGCACGGGCCGACTGACGTGTCGCCGGTCGGCCTGGCCGCCGCGGTGCACCTCGGCGTCGCCATCCCGAACTTCGGCATCCAGGAGTACATGAAGCACAGCGCCTCGACCGACGACGTCTTCCAGCCCTCCTACCGCTTCGAGGACGGGCTGCTGATCCCGGGCGAGGATCCGGGACTCGGTGTCTCCTACGACCAAGTGCTGGCCGACTCGTTCCCGTACCAGGCGGCATACTTGCCGGTGAACCGTCTGCTCGACGGTTCCATGCACGACTGGTGATCGCCGGCGTGCCGGCACGGCGGCGGACAGGGCGGGACGGGTGATGGATGTGGCGGTGGAGCAGCCTGCGGAGTCGACGGGAGGACAGCGGGGAGCGCAGGCCCGGGAGCGGGCTGGCCAGCGGGCCGGGGCCGGCCGGGCCGCGTCCGGCGCAGGCCCGCGGATCGTGGTGATGGGCGTCTCCGGCTCGGGAAAGAGCACCGTGGGGCAGGCGCTGGCGAAGCGGCTCGGAGTGCCGTTCGTGGACGGCGACGGGCTGCATCCCGCGTCGAACGTCGCCAAGATGGCGTCCGGGATCCCGCTCACCGACGAGGATCGGACCCCCTGGCTCCGTGCCGTGGGAGAGGCCGTCGCCGGCACCGGCCCGGACGGTGTCGTCGTCGCCTGCTCGGCGCTCAAGCGCGCCTACCGCGATCTGATCCGCTCCGAGGCGCCGGGCGCCGTCTTCGCCGAGCTCGACGGGACGCGCGACGTGCTCTCCGCGCGGATGGCCGCGCGGCCCGGCCACTTCATGCCCGTCTCGCTGCTCGACTCCCAGCTGGCCACGCTCGAACCGCTGCAGGACGACGAGGCCGGCCTGCGCCTGGACGTGAGCCGCCCGCCCGAGGAGCTCGCCGCCGACATCGCGGCGGCCGTGCACGCGCCTTCCGCCTGACGCCGGCCTCAGTCGGCCGTCGCGGCGAGCGCCGCCGGCTACGGTACCGTCAGTCGGCCGTCGCGGCGAGCGCCGCCAGCTGGGCGGCGAACGCGGCAGCATCCACTCCCGTGAAGAACGCGGCGTCGGCCGCCTCGACATCCGCAGTCGCGCGCCGGGCCGCCGCCGCGCCCTCGGGTGTCGCTCTGAGCACCCGGGCGCGACCGTCGGTCGGATGCGGCAGCCGCTCCACCAGTCCCGCTCGTTCGAGGCTCCGCAGCACCTGCGACGTCATCATCGGGTCGGTCGAGGCGAAGCCGGCGAGGTCGATCTGGGTGACCACGCGCTCGGGCTCCCGGTCGGCCAGCCAGGTGAGGGAGGCCAGCAGCACGTACTGCACGTGCGTCAGCTCGTGCGGGGCGAGGGCCGCGCGCATCGCCGCCTGCCAGCGGTTCGTCACGCGCCAGAGCATCAGCCCGGGGCTCTGCGAGGCCGCGGGGAAGCGGCTTCCGAGTCCTTCCTCAGCCACGCGCGACTCCGGAGCGCTCCTCCGCTGCCGCCAGCAGTTCGTCCATCGCCTCGGGGAAGTCTCCGGCGATCTGAGGGCCGAGCTCCGGTCCGATCGCGTCGGCGCCCTGACCTTCGATCTCGAGGATGTGCGTCACGTCCGTCCCGCCGTCCCGGCGCGGGGCGAGGGTGTGGCGGAAGGTGAGCGCGAGGTCGCCGAAGACCGTGCGGTCGGCGTAAAGCCGTTCGGGCTCGAGTTCCACGATCTCCGAGGTCATCGAGTCCTGGCCTTGCGGCGTGACGGTGATGCTCGTCCCGACCGCGAACGGCCCGCGGAGCTCGAAGCGGTCGCTCGAGGGCCCGAGCGGGATGCCGCTGTGCAGGTCGCGGAGCGCCGACCAGACGGCGGAGGCGGGGGCGGCGGTACCGGAACGGTGCTGCGTGGTCCACATGATGTTCTCCCATCGGCCGAAAACTAATAAGCGCGCTTAGCATATCGCGATCAGGTAGACTCGTCAACTGAACTTCGGCGAGGGATGCGCTGGCCAACACTGGGGCATCCGTGATCGACGCGGTGGAGCAGGCTTCGCAGTCTTTCCTCGCGCACTTCGATGCGTTCGAGTCGAACAACACCACACTGCGGGCCTCGCGGCTCGCCCGACAGCCGGCCGATCGCCGGCGAGGAGACATCATGGCAGACGAGTCCAACAAGGTCGCAGCCGAGCTGCGCGAGAGCTTCGGCAAGGGCGCTGCGCGCAAGATCCGCGCAGCGGGCAAGATCCCGGCGGTCATCTACGGCCACGGCAGCGAGCCCCTCCACATCACGCTTCCCGCGCACCAGGTCGGCCTGCTGCTCCGCAAGGCGAACGCGGTCCTCGACCTGGACGTCGCCGGCAAGGGCCAGCTCGCGCTGGTCAAGGACGTGCAGAAGGACCCGGTGTCGCAGATCATCGAGCACCTCGACCTGATCCTCATCCGCAGCGGCGAGAAGGTCATCGTCGAGGTCCCGGTCCACGTCGAGGGCGAGCCGTTCTCCGGCAGCATCGCCGTGCTCGAGGTGAACACGATCCGCCTCGAGGCCGAGGCCACCCACATCCCGGAGCGCGTCGTCATCGACGTCACCGATGCTCCCGAGGGCACGCAGTACCACGCGAAGGACTTCGAACTCCCGGCCGGCTCGTCGCTGGCCGAGGACGAGGACCTCCTCATCCTCAACGTGCTCGTCCCGGCCGCGCTGCGCGGCGAGGGCGACGAGGCCGAGGCGGCCGCCGCCGCCGAGGCCGCGGAGTAACCGCCCGCGATGGATTCGACCCGTCCGGCCGCTTCCGCTGGAGCCTCCTCCTCGGGAGCGGCTTCCGCCGGGGCGGCCGACGGGCCGTGGCTCGTGGTCGGGCTCGGTAATCCCGGGCCCGGCTACGCCTCCACCCGTCACAACGTGGGCCAGATGGTGCTCGACGAGCTCGCCGAGCGCGGCCGTCTGACCTTCAAGACCCACAAGACGAACGCGACGGTCGCCGAGGGCCGGCTGAGCCCGGGCGGCCCGCGATTCGTCCTCGCCAAGCCCAACACGTACATGAACGTGTCGGGCGGCCCGGTGTCGCAGCTGCTGCGCTTCTACTCGCTCGATCCGTCGCGCCTGATCGTCGTGCACGACGAGCTGGACATCCCGTTCGACACCATCCGCCTCAAACACGGCGGCGGTCACGGCGGTCACAACGGAGTCCGCGACGTCATCGCGGCCATCGGAACCGGCGATTTCACGCGTGTGCGCGTCGGCGTCGGCCGCCCCCCGGGCTCCGCCGCGGCGGCCGACCACGTCCTCAAGGCGTTCTCGGCAGCCGAGCGCAAGAACCTGCCCATCCTGATCGCGGATGCGGCCGACGCCGTCGAGCACATCGCGGCCGAGGGCGTCACCGCCGCGCAGAACCGCTTCCACGCCGGCCGCTGACCGCCGGCCGCTGACCGCTGACCGCCGGCCTGGGCTGGCTCCGGGACGCGTGGGTGGCGAGCCCTCTCGCGCTGAAACGGAGGCATTCGTCCCCGGCGCGAGCCGAACCTCCTCCGTTTCCCCACATTCGTGCCGGCGCGAGCCGAACCTCCTCCGTTTCCTCACATTCGTCCCCGGCGCGAGCCGAACCTCCTCCGCCTCCCACGTTTCGCACCCGGCGCGAGCCGAACCTCCTCCGTTTCCTCACATTCGTCCCTGGCGCGAGCCGAACCTCCTCCGTTTCCCCACATTCGTGCCCGGCGCGAGCCGAACCTCCTCCACCTCCCACGTTTCGCACCCGCCGCGAGCTGAACCTCCTCCGCCTCCCACGTTGCGTCCCCGGCGCGAGCTGAACCTCCTCCGCCTCCCGCGTTTCGTGCCCGGCGCGAGCCGAACCTCCTCCGCCTCCTCCGCCTCCATCCGCCTCCTCCGCCCATCGCTGCGCAGCGAAAAGGGAGGCGACCCCGCGACGCGGGGGAAACAATCGCGCTGAACGGAGGACATTTCCAAGGCGTCGGGAGTTTCCTCCTCCGTTTCCATCGCGCGCGCCGGCCGGCGGGAGCGTTCCCGCTCGGTGCACCTTGACGGCGGATGCTCAGCCGGAGCGTAGGGGACACCCGGCGCCGGATCAGCCGCAGTCCGTATCGTGACCGCAATGAAGCTGTACACGCGCGAGTGGGGCACCGGCGACCGCTGCGCCGTGCTCGTCCACGGAGTGATGTCCGACTCGCGCAACTGGCGCCGCGTCGGCCCGGAGCTGGCCGCGCGCGGATACCGGGTGATCGCCGTCGACCTCCGCGGTCACGGCCACAGCCCGCGGACCGGGGAGTACTCGGCCGAGCTGATGGCGCAGGACATCGTGGATACGGTGCCCGGCCATCCCGAACTGGTGATGGGACACTCCCTCGGCGGCCTGACCGTCAGCCTCGCCATCGAACGGCTCCATCCGGAACGCGTGATCTACGTGGACCCCGCCTTCTCGTGCCCCGCGACGGACTGGTTCCAGCGGATGCTGGCGCCGGCGTTCCTGCGAACGCTCGCCCGGCAGTCGGCGACCCGCATCGCGAAGCGCAACCCGCGATGGGATCCGGCCGATGTCGCGATCGAGGTGGAGACGATGCGGGCGTTCGACCGGGCGGCCATCCCGGTGGTGCTCACGCCGTCCGCGATGCGCGCCCCGGATGCCATGACCGTGCCGTCCCTGGTGATGCTCGCGGACAACTCCCATCTGGTGAAGCCGCAGCTCGCGGACCGCCTCCGCGACGAGGGCTACGCGGTCCGGGTCGTGGCGGGCTCCGGCCACACGATCCACCGCGACGACCACGACGGCTTTATGCAGGCCCTCGACGGCTGGATCTGACCTTCCGGATTCCCGGCGGGACGAGTGTCGGTGGTCCCCCGTAGAATCGACCGAGTGATACTCCAGGGTCTGGTCGCCGCGCTCATGCGGGAGTCCTCGTTCAGCGACGCTCTCGCGCATGCGGCGCGTGACGCCGACTTCTCCCTGACCGACGGGCTGCGGGCGCCGTTGCTCGCGGGCCTGCTGCGCCGGCGGGCGGAGCAGGGCGCGTCGCAGGCGGTGCTCCTCATCACGGCGACGGGTCGGGAGTCCGAGTCGATCCGCGGAGCCCTGCCTGGCCTGCTGCCGCAGGCCGAGGTCGTCGAGTTCCCCGCGTGGGAGACGCTGCCGCACGAACGGCTCAGTCCGAGCGCCGAGATCGTCGGCAAGCGGCTGACCGCCCTGCGCCGGCTCGCCGACTGGTCCGCGGGGGAGCGGCGCACGCCGTTCGTCCTCGTCGCCTCCGTCCGGGCGGCCCTGCAGCCGCTCGCCGACAACCTCGTCGACTACGGCACGGTCGAGTTGACGTCCGGAGGCCGCGGCTTCGATCTCGGCGGACTTGCGGCGCAACTGGTCGATCTCGCCTACGGCCGGGTCGACATGGTGACCCGGCGCGGGGAGTTCGCCGTGCGCGGCGGGATCCTCGACGTGTTCCCGCCGACCGCCGACCACCCCTACCGCGTCGACTTCTTCGGCGACGAGGTGGATCAGATCCGCGCCTTCTCGGTGGCCGACCAGCGATCGCTTCCCGAGCCCATCCCGGCTGTGAGCCTGCCGCCGAGCCGCGAGCTCCTGCTGAGCGAGTCGGTGTGCCAGCGGGCGCGCGAGATGGAGCACGAGTTCCCGAGCCTGTCGGCGATGCTCGCGAAGATCGGCGAGGGCATCCCGGTCGAGGGGATGGAGTCGCTCGCTCCCGCGCTCGTCGATCGTCTCGTGCCGCTCACGCACTACCTGCCCGATGGTGCGGCCGTCGCCGTGCTCTCGCCGGAGCGCGTCGCCTCGCGCGCGGTGAGCCTCGCCGAGACGAACCGCGAGTTCCTCTCGGCCGCGTGGAGCGCCGCGACGGTCGGTGCCGCCGCGCCGATCGACCTCGCCGCCGGCGACTTCCTCACCCTCCAGCAGCTCAAGGATTCGGTGAAGTTCAGCCGGCCGGGCCAGAAGAGCCCCGATCACCCCTGGTGGACGATGAGCCCCTTCGCGGTGGATGCGGCCACCGAGGTCCTCCCGGAGGAGCGCGAGCTCGAGGAGCACCTGCAGGTGCGCCTCCACGCGGAGGCCGTTCCGAGCTTCCAGGGCAACGTGTCCGGCGCGGTCGACCACGTCGCGGCCCGGCTGCGCGACGGCTGGCAGGTCGCCATCGTGGCTGCGGGCAACGGACTGGTCGAGCGTGCCGCCGATGTCCTCGCCGAGGTGGAGCTGCCGGCACGGGCGGTGGACGAGTTCCCGGCCGAGCCGGAGCCCGGGATCGCGTACCTGATCAAGGCGAGCGTCGAGCACGGGTTCGAGGTCCCGGCGACCAAGCTGGCTCTGATCAGCGAGGCCGAGTTCTACGGCCGCGCCGCGGGCTACGACTCGCGCCAGGTCAAGAAGCTCGCCACGCGCCGCAAGAACGTGGTCGATCCGCTGGCCCTCAAGCCCGGGGACTACGTCGTGCACGAGACGCACGGCATCGGCCGGTTCGTCGAGCTCACGCAGCGCGAGGTGTCCAGCGGCGGACGGAACGCGGTCAAGTCCAAGCGCGAGTACCTCGTCCTCGAGTACGCGCCCTCCAAGCGCGGCTATCCCGGGGACAAGCTGTACGTCCCCACCGACCAGCTGGACCTCCTCACCCGGTACGTCGGCGGCGAGGCGCCGCAGCTCTCCAAGATGGGCGGCAGCGACTGGTCGGCGGCGAAGGGACGCGCGCGCCGCGCCGTCCGCGACATCGCCGTGGAGCTCGTCAAGCTCTACTCGGCGCGCATGGCGAGCAAGGGCCACGCGTTCGGGCCGGACACCCCCTGGCAGCGCGAGCTGGAGGAGGCGTTCCCCTTCGCCGAGACGCCCGACCAGCTGCAGACCATCGACGAGGTGAAGGCCGACATGGAGCGGCCCATCCCGATGGACCGGCTCATCTCGGGCGACGTCGGCTTCGGCAAGACCGAGATCGCGGTGCGCGCGGCGTTCAAGGCGGTGCAGGACGGCAAGCAGGTCGCCATGCTCGTGCCGACGACGCTGCTCGTGAAGCAGCACGCGGAGACGTTCCAGGAGCGCTTCGCCGGCTTCCCCATCCACCTCCGCCAGCTGAGCCGGTTCCAGTCCGACAAGGAGGCGCGCGAGACGCTGCGCGGCATGGCGGACGGCACCGTGGATGTGGTGATCGGCACGCATCGCATCCTCGCCGAGGGCGTGACCTTCAAAGACCTGGGGCTCGTCATCATCGACGAGGAGCAGCGCTTCGGCGTCGAGCACAAGGACTCGCTGAAGAAGCTGAAGACCAACGTCGACATCCTCGCGATGAGCGCCACGCCCATCCCGCGCACGCTGGAGATGGCGGTGACCGGCATCCGCGAGATGTCCACGCTCGCGACGCCGCCGGAGGACCGGCACCCGATCCTGACCTTCGTCGGGCCGTACTCCGACAAGCAGGTGGCGGCGGCGATCCGGCGCGAACTGCTGCGCGAGGGTCAGGTGTTCTTCGTGCACAACCGCGTCGGCTCCATCACCAGCATGGCCGCACGGCTCGCAGAACTGGTGCCGGAGGCGCGCATCGGCGTCGCCCACGGCAAGATGAACGAGCACGCGCTGGAGCAGGTGGTCGTCGACTTCTGGGAGCGCCGCTTCGACGTCCTGGTGTCGACGACGATCATCGAGACCGGGCTCGACATCGCCAACGCGAACACGATCATCATCGACCGCGCCGACAAGTACGGTCTCAGCCAGCTCCACCAGCTGCGCGGTCGCGTCGGCCGTGGCCGGGAGCGGGCGTACGCGTACTTCCTCTGGGATGAGAACAAGCCGCTCAGCGAGACCGCGCACGACCGGCTGTCGACCATCGCGGCGAACAACGACCTGGGCAGCGGCATGCAGGTCGCGCTGAAGGACCTCGAGATCCGTGGAGCCGGCAACCTGCTCGGAGGCGAGCAGTCGGGCCACATCGCGGGTGTGGGCTTCGACCTGTACCTCCGGATGATCGGCGAGGCCGTCTCCACCTTCCGCGGCGAGGTGGCGGAAGGGCAGACCGAGCTGCGGCTGGAGCTCCCGGTCGATGCGCACATCCCCGAGGAGTACGTCGACAGCGAGCGGCTGCGCCTGGAGGCGTACCAGAAGCTCTCGACCGCAGCATCCCCGGCTGCGAAGGACGGCCAGATCGACCTCGTGCTGGAGGAGCTCACCGACCGCTACGGCGAGCCGCCGGAGGCGGTCACGAACCTGATCGCCGTGTCCCGCCTGCGGCGCGCGGCCCAGAAGGCGGGCCTCGGCGAGGTCGTCGCCATGGGCTCCAACCTGCGGCTGGCGCCGGCGATCCTGCCCGACTCGCTGCAGGTGCGCCTCCAGCGGATGTACCCGGGGTCGAAGTACCACGCGGCGCCCAAGGTCGCGACCGTCCCGCTGCCGCGGGTTGACGGCGAGGCGCTCGAGGACTCGGTGCTGATCGGGTGGGTCGGCGACCTGCTCGGCGCCCTGTTCCCCGAGAAGGAGCAGGCCGCCGAGCGCGCGAGCTGACCCCCGCCCGGCGCTGCGTGCCGCTGCCCGTGGATGCGCCTTCCGCCGCCCGGGCGACCGGGCGACCGGGCGCCCGGGCGACCGGCCGTGCGGGGACGGCCGGTCAGGCGTGGGGGTGCGGGTGGAGCCGGCGGTTGCGCCGCGCCAGCGCGCTGACCAAGATGCCCGAGACGACGATCGCGACGCCCGAGCCGAGCAGGACGGCGAGCGTCCCCTCCGCACGCACCTCGGCCGAGCCCGCGAACGCGAGCTCGTTCATCAGCAGGGACACCGTGAACCCGATCCCGCCCAGAGCGGCCACCGTCAGCAGCGCGAAGGGCGAGATCCTGCCCCGGTCCTGCCTCCGCCCGGCGAACGACCCGAGCCAGCCGCCGAGGGTGATCCCGACCAGCTTCCCGACGGGCAACGCGACGAGGATCGCCCAGAACGCCGGCGACAACTGCGACGGCGCCACCGACGGGATGGGGACCAGCGCAGCCGAGAACGCGAACAGCGGCAGGACGACCGCGTTCGACCACGGCTCCAGCGCGTGCGTGACCCGGCCGGCGGGCCGGCGCGCCATGGCCAGGCCCAGCGCGACGCCCGCGATCGTGGCGTGCACGCCCGAGTCGTGGACCAGCCACCAGGACAGGAGGGCGAGCAGCACCATGAGGACACCCAGCGGCCAGCGCAGCCGTCCGCGCAGCATCCGGCTCAGCACGCCGAACAGAGCGACCGTGATCGCCGCGAGGACGAGCTCGAGGACGTTGGGGTTCGTCGTGAAGAAGATCGCGATGATGAGGATGGCGATCAGGTCGTCGAGGACCGCGAGGGCGAGGAGGAACACCCGAAGACGGTTCGGCAGCCCCCGGCCGAACACGGCCAGGACCCCCAGCGCGAAGGCGATGTCCGTCGCCGTCGGGATCGGCCAGCCCTGCTGCTGACCGGTTCCGGCGGTCACCGCCAGGTAGAGTCCGGCCGGGACGATGACCCCGGCGACCGCCGCGATCGCCGGGTGGATGGCCTTCTGCACGCTGTTCAGCTCGCCGGCCACGAGTTCGTGCTTGAGCTCGACGGCCACGATGAAGAAGAAGATCGCGAGCAGTCCGTCGCTGATCCAATGGCCGACGCTCAGCGCCAGTGCGCCGCCGCCCAGCCTCGAGTGCTGCAGGTCGAGCAGCCCGGGGCCGACCGGCGTATTGGCCAGCAGAAGGCCGAGGGCCGCCGCTCCCAGCAGGAGGCCGGCGGCGGTGCGCTCGGATCGGATGATGCTCATGCGGTGACGACTCTCGTTCGAAGACAGGCAGAATTCTCGCCGACCAGACTTCCCGGCACACCAGTCGCCCAGTCTACCGACGGCTCTCGGTGGGAGGATGCTGGAACCGAACGCGCACGAGAGGACGACCGATGAGCGACCCGAGCATCCCGACCGCGATGTCGACGGCGGACGCGGCCGCAACGAACGCGAGCGCCACTGCGTCCGGGATCCCCGACGGGATCCGCGACGGGATCGGCGCGGACCTCTCCGGCGCACCGACGCGGCTCGACGAGCTGGTCGCCGTGATGGCCCGGCTGCGCGCCGCCGGCGGCTGCCCGTGGGATGCGGACCAGACGCACGAGTCGCTCGTCCAGTACCTGATCGAGGAGACCTACGAGCTCATCGACGCGATCGAGACGGGCGACCGGGATGAGCTGCTCGAGGAGCTCGGCGACGTGCTCTACCAGGTGCTGTTCCACGCGGACATCGCGGCGCACACGCCTGGCGAGGAGTTCGACATCCAGGATGTGGCGGCGCACATGACGGCGAAGATGGTCGGCCGTCATCCGCATGTCTTCGGCGACCGGACGGCTCCCTCGGCCCGGACCGCGGAGACGGCGCAGGACGTCGTCGGCTTCTGGGACGACCTGAAGAAGCAGGAGAAGCCCGGGCGCACGAGCGTGCTCGACGGCATCCCTCAGGGCATGCCGTCGCTGGCGCTCGCCGACAAGCTGCTGGGGCGTGCCGAGAAGGTCGGGCTGCTCGACCTGAGGGAGCCGGGCGGAGTGCAGGTGGGCAGCGAGGACGAACTGGGGGCGCTGCTGCTGGCGATCGTGGCCTCCTCCAAGGCGCAGGGGATGGATGCGGAGCGCGCGCTGCGGTCGACGCTGCGGGAGCTGCAGGGCGAGATCCGGGAGCACGAGAGCGCGGACCAGGAGAGCCCCGCCCGCGAGAGCGCCGGGTAGCGGCCTCCCGGGGATGCCCGGGTGGCCGGCAGCGCGTCCGCCCGTCTTCCGATCGCCATTCGGGTGAGGCGCCTCTCGGCGGCGCGCTCGTGGTCTCCGGCGGACGCGTTGTCGGCCCATGTCTGGCAGCGAGCAAACCGCCGTGGTCGGACGGATGCGACTCATGCCAGGTCCCACTTGCGGGGACACCACCGAGTCGAGCACGGCGGCGCGACCTCAGGGTGGCAACGCGGCGATTCTACGCGCGGGCGGCTCGGCGGCACCATCCCCCGGGGAGGTGTGCGCGGCCGGGACGCGGGTCGCCGGGGTGCGGGTCGCCGGGACGCGGGTGGCCGGGGACGTCATGGAAGAATCGACGCATGGCCTCACCGATCACCCCGCCCCGCGGCATGCGCGACTTCCTCCCCGCCGAGAAGGCCCGCCGCGAGCATGCCCTCGGGGTGATCCGCCGCAGCTTCGCCGCCCACGGATTCGACGAGATCGAGACGCCGGTCGCCGAGGACATCGAGCGGCTGCACTCGGGCCTGGGCGGCGACAACGAGAAGCTGTCGTTCAGCATCCTGAAGCGCGGTCTCGACGGCGACGACCTCGCCGGCGCGATCGAGTCCGGCGACCTGCTCAGCCTCTCCGACCTCGGCCTCCGCTTCGACCTCACTGTGCCCCTCGCGCGGTTCTACGCCACCCACCGGGCGGAGCTGCCTCCCGTGTTCCGCAGCATCCAGATCGCTCCCGTCTGGCGTGCGGAACGGCCGCAGAAGGGCCGGTACCGCCAGTTCGTGCAGTGCGACATCGACATCATCGGCGAGGCCTCGCAGCTGGCGGAGGTAGAGCTCATCACCGCGACGGCGGCCGCTCTGGAGGCGCTCGGACTGAACGACTGCACGATCCGCATCAACGACCGGCGCATCCTGAACGGGCTGCTCGAGTACTGCGGCTTCGACGAAACCCGCTGGCCGCAGGTGCTGATCTCGATCGACAAGCTGGACAAGATCGGCGCCGAAGGGGTCGTGGCCGAGCTCGCCGAGGGCGGGGCGGATGCCGCTGCCGTGCTCGGCGGCATCCTCGCCGACCTCGAGCCGCACCTGGCCGAGGGTGGAGTCGCGCTGACCGTCGAGGCGATCACGGGCATCCTGCCGCAGGGGATGGACACCGACGCCGTCGCCGGCCTGGAGAGCCTCGCGCACGCGCTGGACACCCTCCCGCCGGGCGTGGGCCTCCGCTTCGACCCGACGCTGGTGCGCGGGATGGGCTACTACACCGGCACGATCTTCGAGATCGCCCACCCCGGATCGGGCAGCTCGGTCGGGGGCGGCGGGCGCTACGACGGGATGATCGGGCGCTTCCTCGGCACCGACGTCCCGGCGGCCGGGTTCTCGATCGGCTTCGAGCGTGTGGTCGACCTCATCGAGGTGCCGGAGGACGCGGCGCAGGACTCCGTCGTCCTCGTCTACGATCCCGCCGTCCCGCTCGACCGGCTGGCCGCGATCAAGTCCGAGCTGATCGCCCGCGGCAGCCGGGTGCGCCTGGATCGCCGTGCCAAGAACCTGAAGGGCGTGCTCGATCGTGCGGCGGCGTCCGGCTTCCGCTCCTTCGCCTTCGTGAACCCCGACACCGCCGACGCGTCCGAGCTGGAGCTGAAGCCGCTGGGTTGAAGGCGCTCGGCTGAAGCCGCTCGGCTGAAGAAAGTGCCGGCGTTGTGCGACAAGGAGGCAGTCAGAGTGCTCCTTTGAAGAAGCGGTGATCCGGCTGAGGGAGGGCATCGATGACGTGCTGTCCCGCGTCGGTGAGGTCGAACCAGCACGAGTAGAACCAGTCATCGTCGTCATCGACCTCGGGCGTGTAGACCTCGGCGAGCCGAGCCATTTGGTCGTCGAGGGTCCCGGGCCATTCCTGCCAGTCGAGGCTTCGTGGCTTTCCGGGGTCGCGTCGTTCGAGCTGGCCGATCTTGAGATAGCCGGCATCGGCCAGGGACCGGATCGTATCGAGGAGAAGAGCCTTGCGTTTTACAAGATCACTTTCGAAGTAGCCGGCGTAGTAGTGCGGATTGCCGAGTTCAAGCCAGTCGTCGTCGGCCTGATACAGCACGAGGTGTTCGAGAGTGTCCGGCTTGACGATCATCTTCCCCATCCCTTCGGGAGACGTACTTTGCGGCGTCGACGTCGGCGGGGGCAACGATTCGTCGGGCAGCCGGTTCGTCCGGTTCTCCAACGTGTCTCGGTCAGCTCCGCTTGCGCATCCAGTCGAAGAATCGACTGCTGGGCTTCGGGAGTTCCGCTGCTGCGTTCCGCCCGGCTTCCGTGATGTTGAGCCAACACGTCCAACGCCAGCTGTCGTCCGGATCGTCGGCGTCCAGGATCTTGCCGAGGCGGGTCAGCTGGTCGTCGAGGGTTCCGGGCCACTCCATCCAGTCGCGGATGCCCCGGTCCTCGGGATCTCGGTGTGCGAAGTCACCCAGCTGGATGAATCCGGCTCGGGCAAGGGATTGGAGGGTGTTCACGAGGAGGATCCTCCGTTTCGAAGGATCCTCCTCGAAAGTCTCGACATAGCCGGCAGGTTCACCGATAGGCATCCAGTCGTCTCGGCCAAGATGGAGGATCAGGTGCTCCAGGGTGTCCGGGTGAATCTTCATTTTCCTGATCCTTTCGGCAGGTGCACTTTGATGTATTTTCCGCCAGGACTGAAGATGTCGATTGTCGACCCACCCGACTTGCTCTGGTCTCGATAGCCGATTTTGGTGCCGTCAGGAAGCTCGACCATCGTGCCGTCGTAGGTTGCGGGCGCGTCGACCGCCTTCCCACCGCGGGAGATCTCGTCCCTCAGGTCTTCCAGCTCTTCTCTGGTATCGACTTCGCGATGTGGCTCGCTGTCGCCTTCCCGCGTCTTCCCCGGGATGTCCTCAACGCGCTCGAACGATGGTTCTTCGTTGAGGAACTTATCGAACGGGCCTGACGGCGGACCGACACGTTGTTTGAGCGATCCGTCGAGATTGTGGGTGTAGTAATACCACCGAAGCCGAGAACGCTTGAGTTGCTCTTCGGGTGTGTAGAACTGCGACCCGCCGGTCGACCCGCTGCCGACTCCGCCGAGGACGACGAGAGCCAAGGCGGCCATGACTGACGCGAGTCCGCACGCGGCTATCAGCTCGCCGGCGGAGTAAGCACCGGTGAGGAGCCACTGGGCGATCTGCTCAGCGGTCGCCCCTGCCGCCGGCACTGAAATCGAGGCTGGGCGGATCGTGCCGCCGTTCAGCGTGGAGGAGTCGAATTGAGTCAGCCCTGTGAGCAGCGACGTGAAGTCGTCGTTCAGCTCCGGATGCGAGGCGCGAGTCATCCCGCCCGTCAGGGTCTGTTCCAGACGGCGGGCGAAGACATCCGCCGCCGCCTCGTACTCGCGTTCCGCGTGTCGGGCCTTCGCCTTGGCTTCGGCGATACGCTCCTCCGCCTCCTCGACACGCCTGTGGATGCCGGTCATGTCCGCGTGCGCCATGACGAGCAGCTGTGCGTGCGCCCACGCCAGGTCTTCCTGCGCGTCCTCTGCGGCACGCAGGGCTCCATCCGCGTCCTCCTGAGCCTGCGCCATGGCCAGGACCCAGTTCCATGCCGCCTCCGCAGCGTCGCGGTGCTGCGTGGCGGCGGTCTTGGCCGTGTCGATGACCGTTCGAAGCGTTCCCGCGAACACCTCTGCGGCCATCCCGGACCAGTGCGGCACTGCAACCATCTCCAGAGCGCGACCCATGACCTCGGACTGATGCCAGAGCCAGTCGGCCTCCGTCCGGAGCTCGGACGCCCAGGTGTCCGCCGCCTCTGCCCAGCCGGGCGTGGGATCCGACTCGAATCCCACAACCGACCAGTCGCCTGCGCTAGACCGCACGAATGCCTCGCTGGAACTGCTGAGCGTCCTCAGTATCGCGTCGCTCATACCCATCCGCCGCCGCAATGAGCGCACGTTTCATCGCGTCCACGCTGCTCGTCAGCAACGATCGCGCGGGCGGCCAGTACTCCTCGAACCGCTCGAACGCGTCAGCCGCAACGGCCGAGCCGAGATACGACGCTTCCACCCCTGACATACGTCGAGGGTCGCTTGCCTGCGCCAACACCTGCGCAGCAGCCCTCAACTGTCCCGTGTCGACGGCGACCTCCTCGCTCACATGTACCCCTTTCGCAAGTCCGGTCACGCTAACAGGGCATCGGCGGGGCCGGGCGATTGCGGTCACCGCCCCCGAGCGGGGCCCAGTAGTGCCCCGTAATGTGGTGTAGCGCGGTGGCTGGCTCGTCGTTTCGGACGTGGGCGCGGTCACCGTGTGATCCTTCGAGAAGTCTCTTACCTCCACTCGAAAGGCATCATCACGATGACCGCACTTCACATTGTCGACCCTGCGAGCGTGCTCGCTGAAGCCTTGACCGACGCGTCGCCGGATCTGATGCGCAGCCTGTTGCAGACCACGATCAACGCGCTCCTCTCCGCGGACGCCGACGCCGTCGTCGGCGCGGAATGGGGCAAGCCCAGCCCCGACCGCACCGCGCAACGCAATGGCTA
>NZ_FOTM01000024.1 GCF_900114565.1 Leifsonia sp. CL147 | reverse complement strand
GCGTGATTACGCGGGAGGATCGGGGTGGTCATGGTCCGCGATCCTTAGTCGTGGACCTTCCCTCGAATCAGACCTCCTGCATGGTATGCGGGACACAGCTGGTGAAGAATGGCCGTCACCCGTCCGGGACGCAACGCTGGCGGTGCCGGAACTGCGGGGCGTCCTCGGTGCGTCGCCGGGCCGACGTGAGCCAGCGGGAGCAGTTGCGCCGGTTCCTGACCTGGCTGACCGGGAAGGCGTCCCAGTCCGAGCTCACCGGGGACAGCGGGCGCACCTTCCGCCGCGCAACAGCCTGGTGTTGGCAGTTGGAGCCGCGGATGCCGGTTACCGGCGAGGTTCATGATGCGGTCCTGGTCGATGGTGTCTGGATCGGCTCCTGGTGCCTGTTGATCGCCCAGTCCTCCTCCGGCACCGTCATCGCCTGGCAATGGGCTGCCCGGGAGACCACCGCCGCCTGGGAGGCCCTGTTCGCCCAGATCCCCCCACCCGCAGTGGTCGTCACCGACGGCGGCTCCGGAATCCGCTCCGCCCTGGCCAACACCTGGCCCGACACCCTCATCCAACGCTGCATCTTCCACCTGCAACTGAACGTGACCCGCGAACTGACCCGCAACCCCCGCCTACGAGCCGGGCGGGCACTGCGACAGATCGCCCTGAACCTCACCACCATCCACGACATCGACGCCGCTATCGCCTGGCGACTCACCCTGGAAGCGTGGTGGCAACGCTTCGGACACCTCACCCGCGAACGAACCCTCTACGACAACGGCCAGTTCGGCTACACCCACCTCAAACTCCGACGCGCCTGGGGCATCCTGCACAGAGCCGCCGAAGCCGGCCACATCTTCACCAACCTCGAACACGGCAACCCCCGCGCCACCTCACGCCTAGAAGGCCTCAACAGCCAAATCCGGCACCTGCTCCGACACCACCGCGGCATGCCCATCCACCACCGCCGCCGAGCAGTGGAATGGTTCCTGCTCCTCCACGAGATCACCATCGACCACGCCCACAAACACGCCCACATCCCACAACAAGCACCACCAACCAGCGCCAACGACGAACCCATCGGCCCAGCCCTCTACGACACCGGCCTCAACCCCGAAGAAGGCCTCTGGACACGATCAGGCTGGGCCGGCCACAGCTGACACGCCCACACCATCCACTCTTTTTGGCCTATAAGCCGAAGCGGACGCAACAAAAAAGCCCCGGAAAACCGGGACTTCTACTGCTGGGGTACCTGGACTCGAACCAAGAACAACTGAACCAGAATCAGCCGTGTTGCCAATTACACCATACCCCACTGCCCCGGACCGCGGTCCGGGCACGAGAACCAACTCTAGCCTACCCGTGCGCGGGACTACAAAACGGCCGCGCCCTCCAGCGAGAGGCCGATCAGGTCGCGGTTGACGGCCGACGCGACCACCGCGCCGGAGCCTGCGGCGACGATCAGCTGCTGCGGGCCTGGGGCGGTCGTCTCCCCCGCCGCATACACTCCGGGCAGCGACGTGCGGCCGTGCGCGTCGGTGACCAGATAGCCCTCGTCGTCCCGGTCGAGGTCCAGGCCGTCGGCGAACGACAGTGCAGGCGACCAGATGGGACGGATGAAGCCGCCCGCCCGTTCGATCACCGTGCCGTCCTCGAGGCGGACACCCGTCATGACGCCCCTCTCGCCCACGACGTCGTCGATGCGGCGCCGCTCGACGCGCACGCCCAGCGGCGCGAGCATCCGCTCGTCGCCCGCTCCGACCGCATCCGTGCCGTTCGTGAAGACGACGAGGTCGTCCGTCCACTGCGTCAGCAGCAGCGCGCGCTCGGCCAGGTCGTGGGTCTCGCCGATCAGGGCGAGCGGCTTGTCGGCCTTCTCGAACCCGTCGCACTCGACACAGCTGTGCAACTGGGTGCCGTAGTACGCGCGGATGCTCGGGATGGCCGGCATGGTCTCAGTCACGCCGGTGGCGATCAGCACCGCGTCCGTGCGGACGTCGACATCGGAGCCGCCGCGGACGCCCCGGGCGGTGACCCGGAACCCGTCACCCTCGACGGCGACGGATCCGACCTGGGCGAAGACCACCGACGCGTTCTCGTACGCGTCGACCTCCTCACGACCCATCCGGCGCAGTTCGAGCGGCGCGATGCCGTCCCGCGTCAGGAAGCCGCGGGCGACGAGGGTCGCCGCGTGACGCGGACGGTTGCCGTCCACCACGAGCACCCGCCGCCGTGCGCGCGCCAGGTTCAGCGCGGCCGACAACCCGGCCGGGCCGCCGCCGATCACGACGACCTCGAACGACTCTGCCGTGCCCGCCGAATCCTCGCTCACGACACTTACCCCAGCGCCGCCGAGAGCCGGTCGAGGCGGGCGATGGTCTCCGGCTTGCCGAGGATCTCCATGGACTCGAACAGCGGCGGCGACACCCGCCGGCCCGAGACTGCCACCCGCAGCGGCCCGAAGGCGACCCGCGGCTTGAGGCCCAGTCCCTCGATGAGTGCGTCCCGGAGCGCCGCCTCGATGGCGTCATGCGTCCACTGGGACTCCGGTACGAACTCCAGCGCATTGAGGGAGGCGGCGAGCACCTCGCCCGCGTTCACCGGCAGGGAGGCACGGGCGTCGTCCTCGACCACGAGCGAGGCGGCGTCCGTGAACAGGAAGCCGAGCATGCCGGGCGTCTCGCTGAGCAACTGCACGCGCTCCTGGACGAGCGGCGCCGCCTGGGCGAGCACCTCGCGCTGCACAGCCGTCAGCGGCTCCTCCACGACGCCGGCATGCACCAGGTACGGGATGGTGCGCTCGGCGAAGTCGGACACGTCCAGCAGGCGGATGTGGTCGCCGTTGATCGACTCCGCCTTCTTCTGGTCGAAGCGCGCCGGGTTGGGGTTGACGTCTCTCACGTCGAAGGCGGCCACCATCTCCGCGAGCGAGAAGACGTCCCGATCGTGCGTCAACGACCATCCCAGCAGGGCCAGGTAGTTCACGAGGCCCTCGTGGATGAAGCCGCGCTCGCGATGCAGGAAGAGGTTCGACTCCGGATCGCGCTTGGACAGCTTGCGGTTGCCCTCCCCCATGACATACGGAAGGTGGCCGAAGAGCGGGACGAAGGTGGTCACGCCGATGTCGATGAGCGCGTGGTACAGCGCGATCTGGCGCGGGGTGGACGACAGCAGGTCCTCGCCGCGGAGCACGTGCGTGATCCCCATGAGGGCGTCGTCCACCGGGTTCACGAACGTGTAGAGGGGATGCCCGTTCGGCCGGACCACGACGAAGTCGCTGAACGACCCCGCCTTGAAGGTGATCTCGCCGCGGACCAGGTCGTCGAAGCTGAGGTCGTCGTCGGGGACGCGCAGGCGCAGCGCCGGCTCGCGGCCCTCGGCGCGGTAGGCCGCCTTCTGCTCGTCCGTGAGGTCGCGCTCGAAGTTGTCGTAGCCGAGCTTCGGGTCGCGTCCGAGGCTGACGTTGCGCGCCTCGATCTCCTCGGCCGTCGCGAAGCTCTCATAGATGTGGCCGGACTCGCGGAGCTTCTGGATGAGCTCGCGATAGATGTCGTAGCGCTGCGACTGCCGATACGGGCCGTTCGGGCCGCCGACGTCGACGCCCTCGTCCCAGTCCAGCCGCAGCCAGCGGAGCGCATCCAGAATCTGCTGGTAGCTCTCTTCGCTGTCGCGCGCCGCGTCGGTGTCCTCGATGCGGAACACCATGGTGCCGCCCGTGTGCCGGGCGTACGCCCAGTTGAACAGCGCGGTGCGGATCAGGCCGACGTGCGGCGTACCGGTCGGCGAGGGGCAGAAACGGACGCGCACGTCCGAGCCCTCGGCCGTGGAGAAGGGATGAGCGATCGAGTCAGACATACGTGTCCGATCCTACCGGGGCCGCTACTTCGGGGCGCGCACCGGGTTGACCAGCGAACCGACGCCCTCGACCTCCACCTCGACGGTGTCGCCGGGCACCATCCGACCGATTCCGGACGGGGTCCCGGTCAGGATGACGTCCCCCGGCAGCAGCGTGAACACGCTCGACGCATACGCGATGATCGACGGGATGTCGTGCACCATGTCGGAGATCGGCGCCTCCTGCTTGAGTTCGCCGTTGAGGCGCGTCCGCAGCATGGCGTCCGGCGGGAGCTCGGTCTCGATGACCGGGCCGAGCGGACAGAAGGTGTCGAAGCCCTTCGCGCGCGTCCACTGTCCGTCCTTCTCCTGGAGGTCGCGGGCGGTGACGTCGTTCGCCACGGTGTAGCCGAAGATGTGCTCCGCGGCGTTCTCGGCAGCGACGTGGCGGGCGATCTTCCCGATCACGACGGCGAGCTCGCCCTCGTAGTCGACGCGCTCCGACTGCGCCGGCACGACGATCGCGTCGCCCAGACCGATCACGGCGGTGTTGGGCTTGAGGAAGAGCAGCGGTTCTCCCGGCGCCTCGCCGCCCATCTCGGCAGCGTGCTCGCGATAGTTCTTGCCCACGGCGACCACCTTCGAGCGCGGGATGACCGGCGCGAGCAGCGAGCCGACCTTGCCGAGCGGGACGCGCTCGCCGGTGGTCTCGAAGCCCACGAACATCGGGTCGCCCGCGAGAACCACGAGGGCGTCCTCATCCACGATGCCGTAGTCGATCGATGGGGAGCTGGAACCGTCGCGAGTGTGGCTGAAACGTGCGATCTTCACGCGTTCGAGCCTAGCGCCGCGACGATACGCGAGAGGGCCGGAGTGGGGATGCCGTGCCGCTCGCCAACGCGGAGCAGTGCGCCGCCGAGGGCATCCAGCTCACTCGGCGCGCCGGCCGCGAGGTCCTCCTGGAGGGAGGTGCGCATCCCGCCCGGCACGCTGCGCAGGATGCGGATCAGCTCGAGCTCCGACGCGGGCACTCCCTCAGCGGTCGAGCACGCCACGATCTCGGCGACGACGGCCTCGGTGAGCTCCGGGTCCTCGCTGAGCGCTTCGCCGGCGGGCTGCCGCCAGTACGACGTGAGCAGTGCGAGGGAGGCGAGCAGGCGGAACTTCGCCCACAGAACCTCGGCCTCGCTGCCGCCGGCCCGGACGCTCGGCCCGGCGTCCGTGAGCGCACCCACCGAGGCGAAGCCGGCCGCGGCCTCCGGAACCTCGATGCGGACGAACGGGCTGCGGTGGTCGATCACCGTCGGGGATGCGCGCAGCGCCGAGACCGTGATGGATGCGCCCGCGACCGGCACGTCCGAAAGGGCCGCGCGGAGCGGAGCCATGTGCTCGATGCCGTTGAGGAACGAGAGCACCTCGGAGGGCCGTGCTGCGACGATCCCGGGGAGGACATCATCCAGCCCGTACGCCTTGGTCGCCAGGATGACGCTCGCCCCGGCCGGGACCTCGGTCAGCGCCCGGATCCGTTGAACGCTGTCGCCGAAGGACTCGCTGCGGACCTCGATCCCGTCGCGGTTGATCGCGTCGACCGTGGCCGGGCGGCCGACGGCGACGACCTCGTGCCCGGCGCGCTGCAGCAGCCAGGCGAGCAGGCCGCCGACCGCGCCCGGCCCGACCACTGCGAACACTGTCTCATCACCCATGCTTCGACCCTACTGCGGCGGAAAGGGAGCCGGCGATCGTCCCGGTCTCCCCCACCCGGTCTCCCCCACCCGGTCTCCCCCACCCGGTCTCCCCCACCCGGTCTCCCCCACGACGGAAACGGAGGGGATGCGGGCCGTCGCCGGCCGCATCCCCTCCGTTTCCGTACCATCGCGGGCTCTGCCGAGGAGAACTCCTCCGTTTGCGCCGGCTACGCGTCGAGGCGGTACATCCAGTTGTGGCGGTCGTGGAGACGGCCGTACTGGATGTCGGTGAGCTCTTTGCGCAGTGACATGGTCAGCTCGCCGGGAGGCGCCGTGATGTCGCCGACGGTGAAGGTGTCCGACTTGAGCTCGCCGATCGGCGTGATCACCGCGGCCGTGCCGCAGGCGAAGACCTCGACGACGTCCCCGCTCTCGACGCCGTCGCGCCACTCGTCGATCGTGACCCGGCGGCGCTCCACCGCGTGGCCGCGGTCGCGCGCCAGCTGCAGCACCGAGTCGAGGGTGATGCCCTCGAGGATGCTGTCGGACTCGGGAGTGACCAGGGTGCCGTCCTTCTTGACCAGCACCACGTTCATCCCACCGAGCTCCTCGAGGTACTTCCCCTCGACCGAGTCGAGGAAGAGCACCTGCGCGCAGCCGTGCTCGTACGCTTCGGCCTGCGGGAGCAGGCTGGAGGCGTAGTTGCCGCCGGTCTTCGCCGCGCCCGTGCCGCCGCGGCCCGCACGCGACCAGTGGTCCGACAGCCAGATGGAGACGGGAGCGACGCCGCTCGGGAAGTACGCTCCGGCCGGGCTGGCGATCAGGTAGTACGCGACCTTGTTCGCAGGACGCACCCCGAGGAACGCCTCCTTCGCGAACATGAACGGGCGCAGGTAGAGGCTCATCTCCGCCGCATCCGGCACCCAGTCGGCGTCGACGGCGATCAGCTGCTTGAGCGAGTCGAGGAAGTGCTCGACCGGGAGCTCCGGCAGCGCGAGCCGGTGGGCGGAGCGCTGCATGCGGGCGGCGTTCGCCTCGGGGCGGAACGCCCGGATCGAGCCGTCCTCGTGGCGGTACGCCTTGAGTCCCTCGAAGATCTCCTGCGCGTAGTGGAGCACAGCGGCCGAGGGCTCCAGCGAGATCGGACCGTACGGCGAGACGCGCGGCCGGTGCCAGCCTCCCTTCGCGGACCAGCAGATGTCGACCATGTGGTCGGTGAAGTAGTTGCCGAAGCCGGGATCGGCGAGGATCTCGGCGCGCGCTGCGGCATCGCGGGCGGCTTCGTTGCGGCTGACGTTCCACAGAAGGCCCGAGGTATCGGTGGGTCCACTGGTGAGGGAGATGCTGGTCGAGGTCATGACAGGTCCTTTACGCGACGGTGAATCAATTCTGCGCCACACGAGCGGCGATCGCGTCGCCGATCTCGGCGGTGGTTCGCGACGCGCCCGTGCGGGCGGCGAGGTCGGCCGTCACCGCGGACTCGACCCGCTCGGCGAGCTCCGGTTCGCCCAGGTGGCGGAGCAGGAGCGCCGTCGAGAGGATCGCGGCGGTGGGGTCGGCCTTCTGCTGGCCGGCGATGTCGGGGGCCGATCCGTGAACCGGCTCGAACATGCTCGGGAAGGCCCCGGCCGGATTGATGTTGCCGGAGGCCGCCAGCCCGATACCGCCGCTGATCGCGGCCGCGAGGTCGGTGAGGATGTCGCCGAAGAGGTTGTCCGTGACGATCACATCGAATCTAGCAGGATCCGTGACCAGGAAGATGGTCGCAGCGTCGACGTGGAGGTAGTCCACCGCGACATCCGGGTGCTCGGCGGCCACCGCATCCACGATCCGCTTCCAGAGACCGCCTGCGAAGGTGAGCACGTTGGTCTTGTGGACGAGGGTGAGCTTCCGCCTGCGCTGCTCGGCCTGCTCGAAGGCGTAGCGGACGACGCGCTCGACGCCGTAGGCGGTGTTCACGGAGACCTCGTTGGCGATCTCGTGCGGGGTTCCCTGACGGATGGCGCCGCCGTTGCCGACATACGGGCCTTCCGTGCCCTCCCGCACGACGACGAAGTCGACCTCGCCCGGGTCGGCGAGCGGGCTGGAGATGCCCGGGAACAGCGTCGTGGGGCGCAGGTTCACGTAGTGGTCGAGCGAGAAGCGCAGCTTCAGCAGCAGCCCGCGCTCGATGTTCGCACCGGTCAGCCGTGGGTCGCCCGGTCTGCCGCCGACCGCGCCGAGCAGGATCGCGTCGTGGCTCGCGATCGCCTCGAGGTCGTCGTCCGTCAGCACGTCGCCGGTCGCCAGATAGCGATCGGCTCCGAGGGAGAAGTGCGTCTTCTCGAACTCCAGCCCGCTCGCGCCGGTCACCGCATCCAGAACTTTGACGGCCTCGGCGATGACCTCCGGACCGATCCCGTCCCCAGGGATGACGGCGAGCTTGACGGAACGGGACATGACACTCCTGCGCTGATCGATGGGCGAACCGGTACTGCCACCCTATCGCCGCGCCGCGACCTCCACCGGCTGCCGGGAGTCGGGTCGGCAGCCGGGTCGGGAGTCGGGTCGGCAGCCGGGCCGGGAGGCGGTCAGGAGGCGGTCAGCGCTGGATCACGAGCGGACACGACGCAGGGTCACCAGCGCGACGACCGCCGCTGCCGCGACGAGCCCGATGCCGATCACCGAGGTGACCCCGACCCCGCTGTCGAAGGCCGCCCGCGCGGACGCCAGCAGCTGTTCGCCCACCGGTCCCGGCAGCGTGCCGGCCACTGTGACCGCGCCGCCCAGTGTCTGGCCTGCCGCGTCGGCCTGTCCCGGGGTGAGGCCCGGTGGGACGACGAGCGCTGCCCGGTACGAGGCGGTGATGAGGGTGCCGAGGGTCGCGGTGCCGAGCACCGCTCCCAGCTCGTACGCGGTCTCGGACACGGCGGAGGCCGCACCCGCTTTCGCCGCAGGTGCGGTCGAGATGACGAGCTCGTTCGAGACGGTCTCCGCTGCTCCGATCCCCGCGCCGAGCAGCACGAACGCCGCGAGCAGCACAGCCCACGGCGCTCCCCCACCGCTCAGCGCCACCAGGAGGTAGCCGCCCGCAGACAGGGTCAGGCCTCCGGCGATCACTGCTCCCGGCCGGATCCGCCGCGCGATCGGCACCACCACGAGGCCGGCGACGATCATGGTGACGAGCCCCGGCACGAGCACGAATCCCGATCGGATGGGCGTCAGCCCGAGCACGAGCTGCAGGTGCTGGGAGACGAAGAACAGGAAGCCGACCAGCGAGACCACGCTCAGGAGGTTGACGACGACCGCCCCGCTGAATGCCGGGCGGCCGAACAGCCTCATGTCGAGCATCGGCACCGGCCGGCGCAGCTGGCGGCGCACGAAGAGCGTTCCGGAGACGGCGCCGACTCCGATCGCGCAGACGGCGACGACGGAGAATCCGTCGACCGCGAGCGCCTTGATGCCGTAGACGATGGGCGCCATCGTGAGTAGCGAGAAGAGGATGCTCGGAACGTCCACCGGTCCGGGCAGCGGGTCGCGCGACTCGCGTACGAGCAGCGGGGCGAGGACCAGCAGCGGGATGAGGACCGGCACCGCGAGCAGGAAGACCGCGCCCCACGGGAAGTGCTCGAGCAGCACGCCGCCGACGATCGGCCCCAGGGCGGAGCCCGCCGCGAAGCCCGATGCCCAGATCGCGATGGCGAGCCGACGCTGCTCACGGTCGGCGAAGACGCTGCGCAGCAGGGACAGCGTCGACGGCATCAGCATGGCGCCGAAGACACCGAGGGAGGCGCGTGCGGCGATCAGAAGTTCGGCCGTCGGCGCGAAGGCGGCCAGGACCGAAACGGCGGCGAAGCCGGTGGCGCCGATCAGCAGCAGACGGCGGCGGCCGATCCGGTCGCCGAGGCTCCCCATCGCGACGAGGAGTCCGGCGAGGACGAGCGGGTAGACGTCGACGATCCACAGCATCCCGGTCGCGGACGGCTGGAGTGCCTCGGAGATGGACGGAAGGGCGAAGCTGAGCACGGTGTTGTCGACCGAGACGAGCAGGGTCGGGAGCATGAGGACTGCGAGCGCCGCCCAGCCGCGCGCCCCGGCGCGGCTCCCCGCGGACGTCGCGGTGGGGGTCTGGACGACGGAGGCGGACATCCCATAACTGTACCGTCCAGACGGTACAGTGGCAAGACGGCTAGCATGGCGTCATGGCCCTCGTCGCACCGCCCGCCACTCCCTCCGGGACCGCCCGGGACCGGGTGCTGGACGCGTACGAGGAACTCCTCGCCGAGCAGAGCGAACGGGCGGCGACCCTGGATGCGGTCGCTGCGCGCGCCGGAGTCTCCAAGGGTGGGCTGCTCTACCACTTCGCCTCCAAGGAGGCGTTGACCACGGGCGTGCTGGAACGCTTCGCGGCTCTCATCGACGAGGACGTCTCGCGGATGCGGGCGGCCGAGAACGGGCCGGTCGACTACTTCCTCCGCACCTCCATCCCGACCGACTCCCGCTTCGAGCGGGCGATCGTCGCCATCGCCCGGCTGGCGCAGGCGGCCGATCCCCGGGCACGGGATGCGCTCGCCGGCGCCCAGCGGCGCTGGCTGGAGGTGCTCCAGGAGGCCGTCGGCGATCCGCTGATCGCTCGCACGATCATGCTCATCGGCGACGGGATGTACTACAACACGGCGCTTCTGCCCGCGACCAACAGCGTCCTCCGCGACGAGACGGACATCGACGACCTGGTCGCCCTCATCCGCCGGTTCGCCGAAGGGAGCTGAGCCGGGCAGCCGAACCCGGCGTCCGGTGGCCGCAGCGGTACGCCGGCGAGGCGGCTTGCCGCCGCCCCGCCTGCTCGAGCCGTCAGGACTCGGTGATGTCGATCTCCTGCATCAGGTCGGCGTCGATCGCGAGGCGCACCTTCTCGAGCAGGCCGTCGGGCACGCGCGAGTCGACGGTGAGGACGCTGAGCGCCTTGCCGCCGGCCGAGGTCCGCGCGACCTGCATGCCCGCGATGTTGATGGCCGCCTCGCCGAACTCGCGGCCGTAGACGGCCACGATCCCCGGACGGTCGTCGTAGACCATGACCACGAGGTGCTCCGCGACGGGGACCTCCACGTCGTAGCCGTTGATCTCGACGATCTTCTCGATCTGCTTCGGGCCGGTGAGCGTCCCGGACACCGAGATCTGCGAGCCGTCGCTCAGGGCGCCCCGCAGGGTGATCAGGTTGCGGTACTCCTCGCTGACCGAGTCGGTGATGAGGCGGACCTCGATGCCGCGCTGGTCGGCGAGCAGCGGCGCATTCACGTACGACACGGTCTCGCTGACGATGTTCGTGAAGATGCCCTTGAGCGCCGCGAGCTTCAGCACGCTGACGTCGTAGTCGGCCAGCTCGCCGCGGACCTCCACGTCGACGCTGGTGACCGGGCTGCCGGCCAGGCCGGAGAACACCTGACCGAGCTTCTCGACGAGCGGGATGCCCGGGCGCACGTACGGGTCGATGACACCGCCGGCGACGTTCACCGCGTCGGGGACGAGCTCGCCCGAGAGCGCGAGGCGGACGGAACGCGCGACCGAGACGCCCGCTTTCTCCTGGGCCTCGTCGGTGGAGGCGCCGAGGTGCGGGGTGACGACGACGTTCTCGAGCGCGAGCAGCGGGGACTCCTGCGGCGGCTCCGAGACGAAGACGTCGAGCCCGGCGCCGGCGATCGTGCCCGTCGTGAGCGCGCGGTACAGCGCGTCCTCGTCGATGAGCCCGCCCCGCGCGACGTTCACGATGAAGGCCGTCGGCTTCATCAGCGCCAGCTGGTCGTCGGAGATCATGCCGGTGGTCTCCGGCGTCTTGGGCATGTGGATGGTGATGAAGTCGGACTGCGCGAGCAGTTCTTCCAGCGTGACCAGCTGGACGCCGAGCTGCTGCGCCCGGGCGCTCGTCACGTACGGGTCGTAGGCGATCACGTTCGTGCCGAACGACTGCAGGCGCGCCGTGATGAGCGCACCGATGCGGCCGAGCCCGATGATGCCGATGGTCTTCTCGTACAGCTCGACGCCGCTGTACTTCGAGCGCTTCCACTGCCCCTGGGCGAGCGCGCTGTGCGCGGCGGGGATGTGACGGGCGAGGCTCAGGATGTGGCCGACGGTCAGCTCCGCGGCCGAGATGATGTTCGAGGTCGGCGCATTGACGACCATCACGCCGGCGCTGGTCGCGGTCTTGATGTCGACGTTGTCGAGCCCGACACCGGCGCGCGCGATCACTTTGAGGACGGGAGCCGCGCCCAGGACCTCGGCATCGACCTTGGTGGCAGAACGGACGAGGATCGCGTCGGCGTCCGCGACAGCGGAGAGGAGCGCGGGACGGTCGGTCCCATCCACCGATCGGATCTCGAAGTCAGGCCCGAGGGCGTCGACGGTGGCGGGCGAAAGTTCTTCGGCGATCAGGACGACCGGCTTTGTCACGTGGCAGATCCTTACGAAGTGCGAGGCTGGCTTGGGAGGAGGTGCGCCACGGTCGATGGGGCGCCGAACGGGTTAACTCTAGCGGGCGGCCACCGCCGCCTTTCGCCGCGTTACGCCGGATGTGGACAGGCCGCCCCTGTGGACGGATGCGCGGTTCCCGTCGTCAGCGGATCAGGGACGCGGCGGCCAGAGCGGCCCGGACGATCGCCGGGTCGGTGATGTCGTAGGCCGCATCCCCGCCGCCCGGCCCGCTCGGTGTCCCGCGGACCGTGTCCCGGGCCGACAGGTGCACCGCATCCAGTCCGCCGCGCGCCAGCGCGGGAATGTCCGCCACCCGCACTCCCCCGCCCGCCATGACCTCGAGCCGCCCGGAGAAGCGTTCGGAAAGCGCACGGAGAACGTGGATGCCGTCGATGCTGCGCGCCGCACCGCCCGAGCTGAGCACGCGGGTGACTCCGAGCTGGACGAGCACCTCGGCGGCGTCGAGGGGATGCTCGACGACGTCGAGCGCGCGATGGAAGGTGACCTCCAGCGGCCCCGCCTCCGCGACGATGCGTCGGAGCGCCTCCGTGTCGACGCCTCCGTGTTCGGTGAGCGCGCCGACGACGACGCCCGCAGCGCCGGCCTCCCGGGCGAACCGCACGTCGGCGAGGATCAGGGCCAGCTCGTCGGCGTCGTAGAGGAACCCACCGCCGCGCGGACGGACGAGCACCTGCACGAACCGGTCGCGGCCCTGGGTCCGGGCCTCCCTGACGGCGGCCGAGACGAGCGCGGCCGACGGCGTGAGTCCGCCCAGCCCGAGCGCACTGCACAGCTCGACGCGGTCCGCGCCCTCGGCGAGGGCCACCCGCACCCCGGCCAGGTCCTGGACGGCGATCTCGACGGCGATTCCCATGGGGCTCCTCACGCAGAAGGGTGCCGCACGCAGCGCGTGCGGCACCCCGAGACTAATGCGCGGCGGGAGCCGTGATCAGCGAGCGACCTCGCCGTCGACGTAGTCGTCGTCGTTGGACGCGTTCCAGGCGAAGAGCTTGCGGAGCTCGCGGCCGGTGGCCTCGATCGGGTGCTGCTCGCCCTTCTTGCGGAGCTCGAGGAACTCCGGAGCGCCGGCGTCCTGGTCCGCGATGAAGCGCTTGGCGAAGGTGCCGTCCTGGATGTCGGAGAGCACCGCCTGCATGTTCTCCTTCACGTGCGGGTCGATGACGCGCGGGCCGCTGACGTAGTCGCCGTACTCGGCAGTGTCGGAGACGCTCCAGCGCTGCTTGGCGATGCCGCCCTCCCACATGAGGTCGACGATGAGCTTGAGCTCGTGCAGCACCTCGAAGTACGCCACCTGCGGCTGGTAACCCGCCTCGGTCAGCGTCTCGAAGCCGTACTGGACGAGCTGCGAGACACCGCCGCAGAGGACCGCCTGCTCGCCGAACAGGTCGGTCTCGGTCTCCTCGGTGAAGGTGGTCTTGATGCCGCCGGCGCGCAGTCCGCCGATGCCCTTCGCGTACGAGAGGACGAGCGGCCAGGCGTTGCCGGTCGCGTCCTTCTCGACGGCCACGATCACGGGGACTCCGCGGCCGGCCTCGTACTCGCGGCGGACCGTGTGGCCCGGGCCCTTCGGCGCGACCATGATCACATCGACGCCCTCCGGCGCTTCGATGTAGCCGAAGCGGATGTTGAAGCCGTGCCCGAAGACGAGCGCGTTGCCCTCCTGCAGGTTGTCCTTGATGTCGTCGGCGAAGAGGTGGCGCTGCACCTGGTCCGGCGCGAGGATGACGATGACGTCGGCCCAGGCTGCCGCCTCGGACGCGCTGAGGACGCGGAAGCCGGCCTCTTCTGCCTTGGGCTTGGACTTCGAGCCCTCCTTGAGGCCGATGACGACCTCGACGCCCGAGTCGCGCAGGTTCTGCGCGTGGGCGTGACCCTGCGAGCCGTAGCCGATGACGGCAACCTTCTTGCCCTGGATGATCGAGAGGTCCGCGTCTTTGTCGTAGTAGATCTCAGCCACTGGTGTGTTCTCCTTGCTGGTCGGTTCTGGGGGCTTCAGGTTCGGTAGACGCGCTCGGTGATGGACTTCGAGCCACGGCCGATCGCGAGCAGGCCCGACTGGGCCATCTCCTTGATCCCGTAGGGCTCGAGCACCTTGAGCAGCGCCTGGGTCTTGCCGCTGTCGCCGGTGACCTCGATCACGAGCGCGTCGGTCGCCACATCGACCACGCGGGCGCGGAAGAGGTTGACGGCCTCGAGCACCTGCGAGCGGGTGGAGTTGTCCACCCGCACCTTGATCAGCAGGTGCTCGCGCTGGACCGATTGCACCGGGTCGAGCTCGACGATCTTGATGACGTTGATGAGCTTGTTCAGCTGCTTCGTCACCTGCTCGAGCGGCAGGTCCTCGACGTCGACCACGACCGTGATGCGCGAGAGGCCTTCGACCTCGCTGGTGCCGACGGCGAGCGAGTGGATGTTGAACCCGCGGCGGGCGAACAGCCCCGCCACGCGGGTCAGCAGACCGGGCTTGTCCTCCACGAGGAGGCTCAGAACGTGTGTGCTCATGGTCACTCCTCTGCGAAGGACGGGCTGTGGTCGCGGGCGTACTGGACGTAGCTGTTGCTGACGCCCTGCGGCACCATCGGCCACACCATGGCGTCGGCGCTCACGACGAAGTCGATGACGACCGGCCGGTCGTTGGTCTCGAGCGCGAGCTTGATCGCGGCGTCGACCTCCTCCTCCTTCGTGACGCGGATGCCGAGGGCGCCGTACGCCTCGGCCAGCTTCACGAAGTCGGGGACCCGGACGGTGTCGTGGCCCGTGTTGAGGTCGGTGTTCGAGTAGCGGCCGTCGTAGAACAGCGTCTGCCACTGCCGCACCATCCCGAGCGACGAGTTGTTGATGATCGCCACCTTGATCGGGATGTTGTTGATCGTGCAGGTCGCGAGCTCCTGATTGGTCATCTGGAAGCAGCCGTCGCCGTCGATCGCCCACACCACGCGGTCGGGCTGGGAGACCTTGGCCCCCATCGCTGCGGGGACGGCGTAGCCCATGGTGCCGGCACCGCCGGAGTTGAGCCAGGAGTTAGGGCGCTCGTACGTGATGAACTGCGCGGCCCACATCTGGTGCTGGCCGACACCGGCGGCGTACACGCCCTCCGGACCGGTCAGCTGGCCGATCCGCTGGATGACGTACTGCGGTGCCAGCAGGCCGTCGCTGGTGTCGGAGTACCCGAGCGGGAACTCCTCCCGGAGCCCGTTGAGGTACGTCCACCACTCGACGAAGTCCGGGGCGCCGGAGCGGGTGGCGTCCTGGTACGCCGCGGTCAGATCGACGATGACGTCCTTGGCATCGCCGACGATGGGGACGTCGGCGATGCGGATCTTCGAGATCTCGGCAGGATCGACGTCGACGTGCACGATCTTCGCGTGGGGCGCGAACAGGGAGGTGTTGCCGGTCACGCGGTCGTCGAACCGCGCGCCGAGGGAGACGATCAGGTCGGCCTCCTGCAACGCGAGGACGGCGGGCACCGTCCCGTGCATCCCCGGCATCCCCAGGTGCTGCTTGTGCGTGTCCGGGAACGCGCCGCGCGCGGTCAGCGTCGTGACCACCGGCGCCCCCGTCGCCTCGGCGAGCTCGAGAAGCTCCTGCGAGGCGCGGGCACGGATCACGCCGCCTCCGACGTACAGGACCGGCTTCTTGGCCTCGGTGAGCAGCTGGGCCGCTGCGAGGACCTGCTTGCCGTGCGCCTTGGTGATCGGCCGGTAGCCGGGGAGGTCGACCTTCGGAGGCCACACGAACGGCGACGAGTTCTGCTGCGCGTCCTTCGTGATGTCCACGAGCACCGGTCCCGGGCGGCCGGTGCCGGCGATGTGGTAGGCCGCAGCGATCGTGCCCGGGATCTCCGAGACATCCTTCACGAGGAAGGAGTGCTTGGTGATCGGCATCGTGATGCCGACGATGTCGGCCTCCTGGAACGCGTCGGTGCCCATCAGCGTGGAGAACACCTGGCCCGTGATGAACACGACCGGGACGGAGTCCATGTGCGCATCCATGATCGCGGTGACGAGGTTGGTCGCGCCCGGACCGGACGTCGCCATGGCGACGCCCACTTTGTTGCCGGCGACCGCGTAGCCCTCGGCGGCGTGGCCGCCGCCCTGCTCGTGGCGGACCAGGATGTGACGGATCCGGGTGGAGTCCATGATCGCGTCGTAGATGGGGAGGATAGCACCGCCCGGAAGTCCGAAGACGTCGGTGACGCCGAGGAGCTCGAGGGTGCGGACGACCGACTGCGAGCCGGTCAGAGTTTCAGGCGACGCCTTGCCCGGCGCCGCGGACGGCAACACACTGCTGGGGGTTGCATCCGTGGACATGCCTTATCAGTCCCTTACGTACGAAGTGGTGGAAGCGGTGCTGGGGCGAAGCCTCAGCCCGTCACGGCTCCTTCTGCAGCGGAGCGCACGAGCTTGGAGAACTTCGCGAGAACGCCACGGGTATAGCGCGGAGGAAGAGGCGCCCAGCCTTCACGGCGGGCGGTCAGCTCTGACTCGTCGACAAGTAGGTCGAGGGAGCGAGCCGCGATATCGACCCGTATCAGATCACCATCGCGCACGAAGGCGATGGGACCTGCGTCCACCGCTTCGGGTGCTATGTGGCCGATGCACAGGCCGGTTGTGCCGCCTGAGAATCGTCCGTCCGTCAATAGTAGTACATCCTTGCCGAGCCCTGCGCCCTTGATGGCAGCCGTGATGGCGAGCATCTCGCGCATCCCCGGGCCGCCCTTCGGGCCCTCGTACCGGATGATGACCACATCGCCGGCGTAGATGCGGCCCTCGGTGAGGGCATCCATCGCCTCGCGCTCGCGCTCGAACACGCGTGCCGGGCCCTCGAAGACCTCGGCGTCGAAGCCGGCCGTCTTGACGACGGCGCCGTCCGGTGCCAGCGAGCCCTTGAGGATGGTGATGCCGCCCGTGGGGTGGATGGGGTTGTCGAGCGGCCGCATCACCTCGCCGTCGGGTGCAGGCGGGTTGATCTCGGCCAGGTTCTCGGCCACGGTCTTCCCCGTCACCGTCAGGCAGTCGCCGTGCAGGAGCCCGGCGTCGAGCAGCGCCTTCATCACCACCGGGACACCGCCGTGGCGGTCCACATCGTTCATGACGTACTTGCCGAACGGCTTGAGGTCGCCGATGTGCGGCACCTTGTCGCCGATGCGGTTGAAGTCGTCGATCGTGAGGTCGACCTCGGCCTCGTGAGCGATCGCCAGCAGGTGCAGGACGACGTTGGTCGAGCCACCGAAGGCCATCGCGACGGCGATCGCGTTCTCGAACGCCTTCTTGGTGAGGATGTCGCGGGCGGTGATGCCCTTCCGCAGCAGGTTCACCACGGCCTCGCCGGAGCGGTGCGCGTAGTAGTCGCGGCGGCGGTCCGCCGAGGGCGGCGCGGCCGAGCCGGGCAGGCTCATCCCGAGCGCCTCGGCGACCGAGGCCATGGTGTTCGCGGTGTACATGCCGCCGCAGGCGCCCTCGCCGGGGGCGATGGCGCACTCGATGCGCTTGAGGTCCTCTTCGCTCATCTTGCCGGCCTTGCACGCGCCGACCGCCTCGAAGGAGTCGATGATCGTGACGTCCTTCTCGGTGCCGTCCGAGAGCTTGACCCAGCCGGGAGCGATGGAGCCGGCGTAGAGGAACACGGCGGAGAGGTCGAGACGGGCCGCCGCCATCAGCATGCCCGGAAGCGACTTGTCGCAGCCGGCGAGCAGGACCGTGCCGTCGAGGCGCTCGGCCATCATCACGGTCTCGACCGAGTCGGCGATGACCTCACGCGAGACGAGCGAGAAGTGCATCCCCTCGTGGCCCATCGAGATGCCGTCGGAGACGGAGATGGTGCCGAACTGGAGCGGATAGCCGCCACCCGCGTGCACGCCCTCCTTGGCGCCCTGCGCAAGGCGGTCCAGCGAGAGGTTGCATGGCGTGATCTCGTTCCAGGAGGAGGCGATGCCGATCTGCGGCTTCTCCCAGTCTTCGTCCCCCATACCGACGGCGCGGAGCATCCCGCGGCTGGTGGTGGCTTCGATCCCGTCCGTGACGACGCGCGAACGCGGCTTCCAATCGACTTCTGGCATGGAACAACTCTAGGACGTCTCGAATGCCCGCCGGACCATGTGCCGATACCGGTGGAGAACCGGCGGCGTCCTCAGTCTGTGGACGACTGGACGTGCGCCTCGCGCGCGTCGGCGAGCATCCCGAGGAGCGTGGCGATGGCCGGCTCGTCGGCGACCCGGAACTGCGCGGCCGTCTGCCCCTCGCCGACCTTGATGCCGACATCGCCCTGCGCCGGACGGAGCACGCGGAAGCCGTCCTCGTCGGTGACGTCGTCGCCGGCGAACAGCACGCCGGTCGCCTGCGTGTAGCTGCGCAGCCGATCGACGCCTTCGCCCTTGTGCGCGCCGCGCACCGAGAACTCGATGATGTCCTTGCCGTCGCGGATGGTGAGGTCGTGGCTCACCGTCGCCGCGGCCTCCCGCGCTCGGCGGACCACCTCGGCTCCCCGGTCGCCCGGCACCTTGCGGTAATGCACGCCGAAGCCGACCGGCTTGGTCTCGAGCTTCGCGCCGGGGATGCCGTCGACGAGACCCTGGAGCACCTCGCCCAGCCGGGCCATCGTCTTCTTCTCGGCGTCCGCCAGGTCGATCGAGACGCCGTCGCGGCCCAGGCGCGTCTCGACCCCGTGCGAACCGATCAGCAGCGCATCCTCGTCGGCCTCGGTCACGATCTCGAGGCTGGTCAGCGGGCGGCCGGAGACGTACCCGACCCAGGTGCGGGGCAGCCGCTCCAGACGGTCGAGCGCAGCTTTCGCCGCGGGCAGGGCGCGAGCGCCGCGCGGCACATCCACGAGGGGAGCCAGCGTCCCGTCGAAATCCAGGGCGAGCAGCAGCCGCTCGGTCGCTGCAAGCTCGCGCAGGGCGGAGGCGAGGGCGATCGCGGAAGCGGGCGGGAGGTGGTGCGGGGCGGTGTCGATCATGCGTCTTTCGCGTGGGGATTAGGAGGACGGGAAGGGCGGCTCAGCGCCGGTTCACGGGCGGGTTCTGCAAGGGGTGGTCGCCGTGCGCGCTGCGCGTCAGGGCGTCGAGGAACGATGCGGACCAGCGGGCGACGTCGTTGGTGAGCACCTTCTTGCGCAGGGCGCGCATCCGGCGGTTGCGGTCGCGTCGTGGCATGGCCAGCGCCTGCAGCACGGTCTCCTTGAGACCCTCGATATCGTGGGGGTTGATCAGGAGCGCCTGCCGGAGCTCATCCGAGGCCCCCGCGAACTCGCTGAGCACGAGCACGCCGTCCTCGTCGACGCGGGTTGCGACGTACTCCTTGGCGACCAGGTTCATCCCGTCGCGCAGTGCCGTCACGAGCATCACGTCGGCGGCCAGGTAGAGCGCGACCATCTCCTCCCGCGGGTAGCCGTGATGGAGGTAGGCGATGGCGGTGTGCCCGAGCGTGGAGTAGTCCCCATTGACGCGGCCGACGGTCAGCTCGATCTCGTCCCGGAGCTGCCGGTAGGTCTCGACCCGCTCCCGGCTGGGGCTCGCGACCTGGACGAGCGTCACGTCCTCCGCCTTCAGCCGGCCCTCCTCGAGGAGCTCGCCGAAAGCGGTGAGGCGGTGGCCGATCCCCTTCGTGTAATCGAGCCGGTCGACACCGAGCATGATCTTCTCGGGGTTGCCGAGCTCCGCGCGGATCTCCCGCGCCCGCGCCTGGATCTCGGGTCGCCGCGCGAGCGACTGGTACTGGTCGACATCGATCGAGATCGGGAAGGCGCGCGCCAGAACCGTGCGCACCAGCCCGCCCCGGCGGCCCGTGGTGACGTGCCGGTGCGATCCGGCCTCCGGGTCGTCTCCGTCGATGGGCACTTCGATGATCGGCCCGCGCGTCTCGAAGCCCTTCAGACGGCGCACCGCCCGGGAGAAGTTGCCGGCGTCGGCGACCCGCTGGAAGCCGATGACGTCCGCGCCCAGAAGCCCGTCGATGATCTGGCGGCGCCACGGCAGCTGCGAGTAGATGCCGTACGGCGGGAAGGGGATGTGGTTGAAGAAGCCGATCACCAGATCCGGCCGCAACTCGCGCAGCATGGCCGGCACCAGCTGCAGCTGGTAGTCGTGCACCCAGACCACGGCGCCCTTCGCGGATGCGGAGGCCGCCGCCCGCGCGAACCGGCGGTTCACGTTCACGTAGCTGTCCCACCACTCCCGGTGGTAGCTCGGCTGGGCGATCACATCGTGATACAGCGGCCACAGGGTGTCGTTGGAGAAGCCCTCGTAATAGCGCTGGAGCTCCTCCTCGGACAGCGGCACCGGCACGATGCTGATCCCGCCCGCCTCGAACGGCTCGATCTGCTCGCCGGCGACACCCGCCCACCCGATCCAGACGCCGTCCTTCGCGCGCATGACGGGCTCGAGCGCCGCCACCAGCCCGCCGGGGGACGGCCGCCAGTCGGACTTCCCGGTGTCGTCGACCACACGGTCGACGGGCAGGCGGTTGGACACGATGACCAGGTCGTACTGCTCGGTCTGCGGCGCGTCGGCGTGCGGCGCATCGTGGTCCGGCGCGGTGGCGGGCGGCGTGTCAGGCGTCGCTGTGATGGTGGGTCAACTCCCTCGAAGGGTCGGGACGTGGACACCAGCCAGGGTACCAGCGTCCTCCCAGGCGGCTCCGACGCGCGGCCCGCGGGACCCGGGAGGGGCTACTTCGCCGTGCCGAGCAGCTGGACGAGTCGTGCGGCGTACTCCGCGTAGCCGGCCGCCGTGGGATGGAACACGTCGGGGCCGGTCGTGTTGAGCCAGGGCTTACGGTCGCCGATCGCGTGTCCCGCGAAGTCGACCGGGAGGTACGTCATCGGCTTCCCGGCGCTCCGCTGCTGGTCCACCGCCTGGCGGACGACCTCGTTGAGCCCGAGCGTCGCCGCGTTGATCGCCGCCGCGGTCCCGAAGTCTTTCGCGTTCGGATCGGAGGCGTCGTACAGCAGGGTGTAGCCGGTCACCACGATGCGTGCGTTCGGCGCGGCCTGAGCGATGGCGCTGTAGACCGTGGTCAGGCGGTCGGGCAGGACGTTGAGGAGGGAGAGAGCCGCCGTCACCTCGTTCCGGCAGGCCGCCGCCTTGCCTGCGGCGCAGTCCGCTGCGATCGCCTGCACGCCGAGGTCGTTCCCGCCGATGCTCACCGTGACGAGATCGGTCCGCTCGTCGAGGGCGATCAGCTGGTGCTTCAGCAGGTCGGAGGTGGTGGCGCCGGCGCAGGCGGCGTTGACGATCAGGTCCACGCCGGAACGCCGGGCGAACACGGACGGATAGCTGTACGGGCTGAGCCGGCAGCCGCCCTTCTCCGCACCGGCGCCCAGTCCGGCCGCGAAGGAGTCGCCCAGCGCCACATACCGGGTGAGCGGGGTGAGCGGCTCCGTGTGGAACGGGTCGGGCGTGGATGTGGGCGCCGGGACGTCGGTGGCGGGAGCCTGCGGTCTCTGGGCGCTCGTCGGCGAGCCCGAGCATCCGCTCAGCAGGGCGATGCAGGCGGCCGAGGCGATCACCGCGGCGGCACGGAGCAGACGCGGAACGCGTGCCGCACGGGGTGTCCGGGATCCTTCGGCTCGCATCCCTCAGATGCTAGCGGCCCACGCTTGACGAACGCTCAAACGGCCACGGGAGGCTGCCCGCTCGGCCCGCACGCGGCCCGCTCGGCGCGCACGCGGCTCCCCGTTCAGGTGCGCTCGGTGAGTGCGAGCAGGATGGCCGGGACCGACTCCGAGAGCCGCGCCGTGAACGACCGCTGGTCTCCGGAGAGCACTGCCCGCGCTTCACCGCTGGCACAGAGCTCGGCGATGACGCGGACGGCTTCCCCCGCGTCGATCGTGAATCGGCGCCGTGCGCTCGCCAGCGCCGCCACGACGATCTCGGTGAGCTCGGAGAAGAACTCGTCGTGGTAGCGCAGGTAATCGGCGGCGATCGAGTGATCGCGCAGTGCCATGAGCTGGAACTCGGCCTGCACGAGCCACCACCGGCGGTCGTCGGACTGCAGCTCCAGGATGCGGCTGATCGTCTGCAGGACGTCCTCATCCCCCAGTTCCGCCCCCTCGTCCCCGACCAGGGGTGTGAGGAACTGGTCGACGCCGGTGACGAGCTGCTCCACGCGCATGGCCTTCTCGCGCTCCATGAGAGCGAAGAACAGCTCCTCCTTGCTCGAGAAGTTCGAGTAGAACGCGCCGCGGGTGAAGCCGGCGGCTTCGGCGATGGTCTCGACGCTGGCGGCCCGCACACCCTCCTCGGCGAACACCTCGAAGGCCGCATCGAGCAGGCGGGTGCGGGTGCGCCGACGGCGGGCGGACTCCGTGGGGCCGTCCTCGCGGCCGTCTTCGGTCACGCCGTCACTGAGAGTCGTGCGTTCCAAGCTGAAACCTTCCTGAATCGAGCTTCCGATACAGAAGTGTATCCGATACGGTCATGTACGGATACAAGGGTGTATCGAAAATTCTTTGATCATCCTCGATAGTCAATCACTGGAGAACGCGTGTCCTCGCTTCTGTATTCGGTCGGCCGGTGGGCCTACCGAGCCCGCACCCTCGTCGTCATCGTCTGGATCGGGCTCCTGGCCCTTCTCGGCGGCGGCGCGCTCCTGTTCAACCAGGGCACGGACAACAGTTTCAGCATCCCCGGCACGGAGTCGCAGGAAGCGCTCGACACGCTGAGTCGCACGTTCCCGCAGGTCAGCGGCACGAGTGCGCAGCTCGTCGTCGTGGCGCCCGAGGGCCGGACAGTCGATGACAGCGACATGAGGCAGCCGGTCGAACACGTCGTCGGAGTGCTGAAGAAGGTCGACGGCGTCTCGGGCGTCAGCTCCCCCTATTCCGCTCAGGTCAAGAACCTGATCTCCGGCGACCGCTCGGCGGCCATCGTGACGGTCCAGCTCACGGGCCAGATGACCACGGTGACGGATGCGACCAAGACCGCCCTGAAGGATGCGGGAGCCGACCTCGCGAAGCAGCTCCCGGACGGTTCGAAGTCGGCGCTCGGGGGTCAGTTGTTCTCGCAGAACCTGCCCTCCCTGTCCCTCATCGAGCTCATCGGCGTTGGAGTCGCGCTCGTGGTGCTCATCCTCACGTTCGGCTCGTTCCTGGCGGCCGGGATGCCGCTCCTCACGGCCCTTCTCGGTGTGGCCATCTCGATGTGCCTGATCTTCATCGCGACGCTCTTCGGCTCGATCTCGTCGACCACCCCGATGCTCGCCCTGATGCTGGGCCTCGCCGTCGGGATCGACTACTCGCTGTTCATCATCTCCCGTCACCAGGCCCAGCTGAAGGCAGGCGTGCCTCCGGCGGAGTCGGCCGCACGCTCCGTTGCGACTGCCGGATCCGCGGTGCTGTTCGCCGGGATCACCGTGATCATCGCGCTGGCCGGACTGGCCGTGGCGAACATCCCGTTCCTCACCACGATGGGCATCGCCGCGTCGGTCGGCGTGGCGGTCGCCGTGCTCGTGGCACTGACGCTCACGCCCGCGATGCTCGGCTTCGCAGGAGCGCGGCTGACGCCCGGGCGCCGGAAGGCTGCGCGGGCGGCCCGGAGGCGAGCGACGGCAGCGGCGGCGACCGACGTGCCGGCATCCCCGGCGGCGCCCGCCGCCACGACCGCGGCCGGGTCCGCCGAGCCGGCCGGCACCCCCGCCCACTCCTTCGCGCATGCCGCGAAAGCCGACATCCCCCCCGGGTTCTTCCGGGGCTGGGTGCGCGCTGTCACGCGGTTTCCGATCGTCACGATCGTCGCCGTGATCGTCGCGCTCGGGGTGGCGGCCATCCCGGCGCTCCAGTTGCGCCTGGCGCTGCCCGATGCCGGGTCGCAGCCCGAGGGAACGCCGGCGCGGGTCGCCTACGACCTGGTGTCCGACCACTTCGGTCCCGGCTACAACGGCCCGCTGATCGTGACGGGCTCGATCATCTCGAGCACCGATCCGGTCGGACTGATGACGAAGATCGGCCACGAGATCTCCCGGCTGCCGGGCGTCGCCTCCGTCCCGCTCGCTGTTCCCAACGCGACCGCCGATACCGGCATCGTGCAGGTCGTCCCGACGACCGGTCCCGACGACCAGAAGACGGCCGCCCTGGTGGCCGAGCTCCGCGGGAAGCATCAGCACTTCCTCGACCAGTACGGCGTCGACCTCAAGGTGACCGGGAACACCGCCGCGCAGATCGACGTATCCTCGCGGCTGGCGGGAGCACTGCTCCCCTTCGGCCTCCTCGTCGTCGGTCTGTCCCTGATCCTGCTCACCATGGTGTTCCGCTCGATCGCGGTGCCGATCAAGGCAGCCCTCGGCTACCTGCTCTCCGTCGGTGCGGCGTTCGGCGCCGTGACCGTGGTGTTCGAGTGGGGCTGGTTCGGCGATGCGCTCCATGTCGACAAGACCGGGCCGATCATCTCGTTCATGCCGATCATCCTGATGGGCGTGCTGTTCGGGCTGGCGATGGACTACGAGGTGTTCCTGGTCAGCCGCATCCGCGAGGACTTCGTGCACGGCGGCGACGCGCGCCGCGCCATCCGGAGCGGGTTCGTGAGCTCTGCGAAGGTCGTGACCGCGGCCGCCGTCATCATGATCTCGGTGTTCGCCGCGTTCGTGCCGGAGGGCGACGCGTCGATCAAGCCGATCGCGCTCGGCCTCGCGGTCGGGGTGTTCGTCGACGCGTTCATCGTCCGGATGACCCTCGTGCCCGCGATCCTCCAGCTTCTCGGCGACAAGGCCTGGTGGATGCCCCGCTGGCTCGACCGCATCCTCCCCTCGTTCGATGTGGAAGGCGACGGCCTGCAGAAGGAGCTCGAGCTCGCGAACTGGCCCACCGACGTCGCCCGGATCGTTGCGGCCGCGGACGGGCTGGGCGTCAGCGCGCGGAGCCGGCGGCTGGTCGGTGACGTGTCATTCCGGCTCTCCGACGGGGAGGTGCTCGTGGTGCGCGGTGACGACCGCACGGCCGCGGCCGCTGTGCTCATGGCGATCACCGCACGGACGCCCGTCGACTCCGGCACGGTGAAGGTCGCGGGCTTCGTGCTCCCGACGCGCGGGGCGGCGGTCCGCTCGCGGACGGCCGTGGTCCGGCTGGATGCGGCCGAGACCCCCGTGGACGATCTGCGCCGGGCGCTGGCCGGGCGCCCGCAGCTCGTGGCGCTGGACGCCGTCGACACGCTGACCGATCCCGTCGAGCGGCGGCGCATCCGGGCAGAGCTGACGGCTGCGCTCAGCCGCGCCCGGGTCGAGGGGCGGCCGTTTGCGCTCGCCGTCGGCTGCGTCGATCCCTCGCGGCTCGATGACCTCCTCCCGGAGACCGCAGAGCCGGCCATCCTCGACCTGGACGACCGGGAGCGAACCGTCGCGCAGCGGTCCACAGCACTGGACGAACCCACCGATTCCGACCTCGCCGAGCACGGCGCCCACCTCGAGAAGGCGAACGCCCGATGACCACTTCCTCCCGCCTCCGCCGGCCGCGCTCGCTGTTCTCGCTGGAGCGCCTCCGCTCCGACAAGCGGGTGACCTGGCTGACCATCGCCGGCATCCTGCTCGTCCCCATCACGATCGGAGGGCTGCTCGTCTGGGCGCTGTGGAACCCCACCGATCGTCTGCACGATGTCAAGGCCGCCGTGGTGAACCTCGACACTCCCGTGACGGTGAACGGCCAGACGGTGCCGCTCGGCCGCCAGCTCGCCGCCGGACTGCTCGACTCGAAGAACGAGAACTTCACGTGGGTCCTGACCGACCAGAAGGATGCCGACCAGGGCGTCAGCAGCGGCGAGTACGTGTCCGTGGTCACCATCCCGAAGAACTTCTCGAAGGCGGCGACCTCCATCGCGGGGACGCCTGGCGACGCGAGGCAGGCGACGATCGACGTGCGCACCAGCCCGCAGGCGAAGCTGGTCGATCCGGCGATCAGCCAGGCGGTGACCACGACGGCGACCTCGGTGCTCAACAAGCAGCTCACCTCCACCTACATCGCGAACGTCTACGTCGGCTTTAACACGCTCGGCGGCCGGTTGAACACGGCGGCCACCGGCGCAGACAAGCTCTCCGGAGGGCTGACGCAGCTCGCGAGCGGAACCCATCAGCTGGCAGACGGAGCGGCGCAGCTGTCGACCGGCGCTTCCTCGCTCGCAGACGGGATCTCGACGCTGTCCGACGGCGCGTCGGGCCTCGCGAACGGCCTCGGCACCCTCGCCTCGAGCGGGACGGCCGTTCAGGGCGGGGCGCAGCAGCTCGCCGGGACGGCGGCGACGACGTCCTCGCACCTGACGGCCGCCACAAACGGGATCAACGCGGCGGTCGCGCAGAACTGCGCTCCCCCGGCCGACCCCGCGGTTGCCGCGCTGTGCGCTCAGCTCAAGGCGCAGCTCACCGATCTGAACACGGCGCAGGCGTACGCCGCTGGCCTCTCCTCGGGCAGCCAGAGCTTCGCGACACAACTCGGGCAGTACACCGGCGGCGTGTCGCAGTCGGCGTCGGGAGCAGCGCAGCTGGCCTCCGGCGCATCCCAGTCGGCGGACGGCGCACGGCAGCTGGCGACCGGCGTTCAGCAGCTGAGCGGCGGGATCCCGGCACTCGCGTCCGGCGCCGATCAGTCGGCGTCGGGCAGCGCTTCGCTGGCGTCCGGCCTGCACACCGCCGTCGCACAGTTGCCGAGCTACGACAGCGGAGACCGCACCAGTCTCGCCAAGGTCGCGGCCGAGCCCGTGGCACAGAAGGCCTCCGGCACCACGGCGTTCGGGACCTCCAGCATCCCGCTGTTCGCTTCGGTGGCCCTGTGGCTCGGTGCACTGGCGACCTTCCTGGTCCTTCAGGCGCTGTCGCGGCGTGCGCTGCTCACCTCGCGCAGTGCCGGACGGATCGCACTCGACGGCTTCGCGCCGGCGGCGGCGGTCGGCGCCATCCAGGGCGGCCTCGTGGCTGCGGTCATGGCCCCGGCGCTCGGTCTGGACGTCGGCCACTGGTTCGGATTCGCCGGGGTGGCGGTCGCCGTCGGGATCGCCTTCGCAGCGGTCAACCACGGGCTGGCCGCCCTGCTCGGCGGAGTCGGGCGGTTCCTGTCCATGCTCGTCGTCGTGGTGACGCTCGCGTCGGGGATCGTCTCCACGGCGCCCGGCTTCTTCGGCGCGGCGTTGGGATGGCTGCCGACCTCGCCGGCGATCACCGCGCTGCAGGGTGCCATCGACGGCAGCGCGGACGCCTGGCGCGGCCTCGGAGGCCTACTGCTCTGGGCCGCATCCGGCTTCGCGCTCGCGCTCATCGCGGTCGCACACCGACGCGTCGTGCGCGCCGCGCAGCTCCTCCCCGCCGAGTAGCGCCCCACCCCCTCACCCGTCACCGCCTCACTCGTCTCCCCTCCCTCGCGCCCCGCCCATCCCGCCCCTCCCGCCCCTCCCGTTCCTCCCGCCCACCCCGCCGAGGTGCTCGAAGTCGCACCCGACACGCCGCCGACGCCTGCAACAACGAGCACCTCGGCGGGATGGAGGCCGGGAACAGGATCGGAGTTGCGGAGGCCCCTCCCCGGGGGGAGGGGCCTCCCGGGAACGCCCGCTCCGGAACAGCTCTCTCCGGGAACTGCCCTCGCCGAGGTGCTCGAAGTTGCACCCGACACGCCGCTGGCGCCTGCAACAACGAGCACCTCGGCGAAATGGGACCGGGAAGGGCAAGGGGCCCCTCCGGGGTGAACGGTCCGGAGAATGCCCCTCTCGGGGAACGGCCCACGCCGAAGTGCTCGTTGTTGCACCCGACACGCCGCCGACGCCTGCAACAACGAGCACCTCGGCGAAATGGGACCGGGAGCGGCAAGGGCCCTCCGGGGTGAACGGTCCGGGGAATGCCCCTCTCGGGGAACGGGCCCACGCCGAGGTGCTCGAAGTTGCACCCGACACGCCGCTGGCGCCTGCAACAACGAGCACCTCGGCGGGATGGAGGTGCGGAGGGGGTCGGAAGGCCGGGAGGCCGGGAGGCCGGGAGGCGGGAAGGCGGGAAGGCGGGGAGGCGGGGAGGCGGAGGGTCGGAGGCGGGGAGGCGGAGGCGGACGGGAAGGGGGCGGCGCAGGCTAGACGGTCGCGGCGAGGGCCAGGGTCGCGAGGAGGACCGTGACCGGCGCGACGACGAGGCCGAGGAGCATATAGCGGCTCCACCGGATCTCGACCGCGAACGAGGTCAGGCGCTGGTGCCAGAGCAGGGTCGCGAGCGACGCCCACGGCGTGATCAGCGGGCCGGCGTTCACTCCGATCAGCAGTGCGGCCAGCCGGACGGGGCTGCCGGCCGCCGGCTCCAGCGCGAGGTAGGCGGGGAGGTTGTCGATCGCGTTCGCGCCGATCAGCCCCGTCAGCGAGAGGCGCAGCAGGGCCAGCGGCGATTCGCCCGAACCCGAGATGGTGGCCATCAGCATCCCGAGACCCGCCGTCTGAAGTGCCTGGATGAACAGGAACAGCCCGGACGCGAGCAGCACCAGCTGCCACGGCAGGAGGCCGAACCGCAGCACCCCGCGCCGGCGCACCAGGAACAGCGCCAGGAGCGCGACCGCGGCCGCACTCGCGGGCAGCCAGACCGGGAGTCCGGACACCAGCAGCGGGATGAGCGCGACGACCACCCCACCCGATGTCCAGAACAGCACGGGATCCTCGATGCCGTCTCCGTCCCCCGTGTCGTAGCGGACCAGCAGGAAGCGCCGGGCGACCACGAACACCACGACCATCGGCACGACCATGGCAACGACCGCGGGCGCCAGCATGAGCCCAGCGAAGGCGACCGGGGACGGGTCGCCCATCGCATGCTGGGCCAGCAGGTTCGTCAGGTTGGATACCGGGAGGAGCAGCGAGCCGGCGTTCGCCATCCACACGGTCGTCAGCGCGAACGGGAGCGGGTTGAGGCCCGCGTGACGCGCCATGACGATCACGACGGGAGTGAGCAGGACCGCCGTGGTGTCGAGCGACAGGAACACCGTGCTGAGTGCCGCGACGATCACCACGAGCAGCCAGAGCAGCCACGCGCGTCCCCGGCCCCAGCGGGCGGTCTCCTGGGCCAGCACCGTGAACACCCCGGCCTCGGCCGCGAGCTCCGTGACCACCGTGATCGCGACGACGAACAGCAGGATGGGCCAGACACGATTCCAGAGGACGACCGCGTCCGAGACGGGAAGCAGGCCGGTGGCGACGGCTGTTCCGCCGAGCACGAGGAGCGCGACGCCCACGATCGCTGTGCGCATCCTCCTCCTCCCATTCCGGCCCGGGGAAGCCTACGCTACGGGAGGGAACCGGAAGGAACAGGATGCGCAAGTACCTCTTCAACGGCGCGATCATCAGCGCGGCCATCGGTCTGTGGACCACCATCCAGGCCTCCAGGAAGGGCCCGAGGGATTGGCGCGTCCCGCTGATGTGGGTGAACGCGGCGATCTCGCTGGCCCTCGCGATCGGAGCCGTGCTGGACGAGTCCCGGGAGGCGTCCGAGCGCGAGTCCCGGTCGGTGGAGGCCCGAAAGGGCCGTTGACCCGCTGATTTCCGCTGATTTCCGCCGAATCTCCCGGCGTGTCCGGCGGGTTGGCGGCGTCTCCGTCCAGGACACTTGTATTCAGGTGAACCTGGAAGGGGATGCGCGATGTTTGGTCGTAGGCGGCATGCCGCGGCAGTGCCGGTGGCACCGGTCCCTCAGCTGACGGACGCTCAGATCCTCGAGCTCGTGCACACGAAGGTGGCCGAGCTCATCGGCGCGGACGGCGAGTGGACCGTCGTCCGCCGCGCCCTGGACGACACCGACACCATCTTCCACTCGATCCTCGCGCAGTCCGTCTCGGTCGGCATCGCCGCCGCGATCGCCGAGGCACGCCGTCGGATCGAGACGGGCGAGTCGCTCTCCGAGCCGCAGCACCTCGCGCCGGTCCTCAGGGACGCCCCCGCCCCGGTGGAGGCGCCGGCCGTCGCCACCGCGAGCGAGGCGGAGCCGGCCGAGCCGGCCGCTGCCGTTGCCGAGACTCCCGCCGAGCCCGCACAGGCCGTGGCCGAGCCGGCCGCGATGGCCTGGGAGCCCGCGCCCATCACCCAGTGGACGGACCTGCGCAAGCCCGTCACCGGCGAGTTCCCGCTCGTCTCGCAGCGCACCGCGGCCTGACCGACCCCGCCGTACCGACCAGGACCTGGGCCTGACCGTCCCACGACCCGGTCCTCCGAGCTGTCAGCCCAGCCCGGCCCAGCCGTCCGGACCCTCCGACCCCGCCGGGTACTCCTCCAGCGGGACGCGCCCCTCGCGCCAGGCGGCCAGGACCGGCTCCACGATCCGCCAGCACTCCACCGCCGTGTCGGCCCGGACCGACAGCGAGGGGTCGCCATCCAGAATGCCTTCCAGCACCTCGCCGTAGGCCAGCAGGGCGCCGGGCCCGAAGTCGGCCGTGAGGGATGCGCGTTCCAGCCCGAACGGGTCGTCCGTCCCGTTGATGTTGACCTCGAGCGACAACGCGTCCGGAGCGAACAGGAGGCGCAGCTTGGCCGGCTCGGTCGTCCCGGTCAGCCCGCTCGGGACGTGCTGCGCCGGTGCGAAGGTGACGACCATCTCGCGCCGCCGGCTCCCGAGCGCCTTCCCCGACCGGAGGGTGAACGGCACGCCCTTCCACCGCCACGTATCGATCTGCAGCGTCACCTCGGCGAGAGTCTCGGTCTGGCGGGAGGGATCGACGCCCTCTTCGTCCGCGTAGGCAGGGAGCTTCCTGCCCTCGATCTCCCCCGCCGCGTAGCGGGCGCGCCGGCTGGCGGTCACGGGGTCGTCGTCCCAGACGCGGGTGGCGCGCAGGACCAGCCCCTTCGCATCCCGCAGGTCGCGCGCGCCGAGCGTCGACGGCGGCTCCATCCCGAGCACCGACATCACCTGCAGCAGGTGGCTCTGGATCATGTCCATCAGGGCTCCGGCGGTGTCGTAGTAGCGCGCGCGTCCCTCCAGGGCCAGCGTCTCGTCGTAGAGGATGTCGACGCGCTGGATGTGCAGGCCGTCCCAGAGCGGCTCCAGGATGCTGTTGGCGAACCGCAGCCCGAGGATGTTGAGCACGCTCGACCGGCCGAGGAAGTGGTCGACGCGATGGATCTGGTCCTCGGGTACCAGGCGGGCCAGCCGCTCGTTGAGGCGGATCGCGCTTTCCCGGTCGGTGCCGAACGGCTTCTCCAGCGCCAGCGTCAGCCCTGCGGGGAGGTCGAACGTGCCGAGCGCGTCGCACGCCTTCGCGGTGATCGCGGGAGGGAGGGCGAAGTACAGGGCAGGCACGCCCTCCACACCGGAGAGCAGCGCCTGGAGGTCGTGGGCGCTGGTCGCGTCCGCCTCGACGTACCGGGTCTCCTTCAGCAGGCGGTCGACCGCTGCGCCCTTCGCCTCCACCGTGGCGAACGACTCCCGGACGCGGGCGCGCCAGGTGTCGTCGTCCAGGGCGTCGCTGCTCGCGCCGATCAGGGTGAACGCGCGCTCCGGCTGATCGGTGAGGAGCTGCCCGATGGCCGGGAGGAGGAGTCGTGACGTGAGATCGCCCGATGCTCCGAGAATCACCAGAGTGCTCACGGACTGCGTCATGCCGATCACAGTACGTCCATACTGGGAATATGTCGCTCCCCATCGAGGATTACGCCCTGATCAGTGACTGCTTCACCGGGGCGCTCGTGGGGAAGGACGGGAGCATCGACTGGGCGTGCCTGCCCCGCTACGACTCCCGCTCGACCTTCGGGGCGCTCCTGGGGACAGAGGACCACGGCCGCTGGCTGGTGGCGCCGGTGGATGCGACAGCGTCCAGCACGCGCCATTACGAGAGGGACACGATGATCCTCGTGACCCGCTGGAGGACCGCCGACGGCGAGGTCGAGGTCACGGATGCGATGCCGATGAACGACCACCGGGCCGACATCGTGCGACGGGTCCGCGGGGTGCGGGGGAAGGTGCGCATGCGGCAGGACCTGCGCATCCGCTTCGGCTACGCGACCGCCATCCCCTGGGTGCGCCAGCTGAAGGGCGAGCACAGGCCGGCGATCGTCGCCGTCGCCGGCCCGGATGCCATCGTGGTCCGCGGCGCTCAGCTGCACGCCGCCAACCACTCGCACCAGGGCGAGTTCACGGTCGGCCCCGGCGAGACCGTCGACCTGACGATGACCTGGTACCCGTCGCACCGTGACGCTCCGGCGGCCCTCGATGTCGAGGCCTCCCTCCAGCGCACACGCGAGTGGTGGACGGCCTGGGCCGCCACCTGCGCGCACGAGGGACCGTACCGCGACGAGGTCGTGCGGTCGCTCATCCTGCTGCGCGCCCTGACCCACCTGGAGACCGGCGGTATCGTCGCGGCGGCCACGACCTCCCTTCCGGAGGCGTTCGGAGGCGAGCGCAACTGGGACTACCGGTTCGTGTGGCTGCGGGATGCGTCCCTCACCATCGGCGTGCTCCTCACCCACGGCTACAACGACACGGTGGACCACTGGCGCGACTGGCTGCTGCGCGCGATCGCGGGAGACCCGGGCGACGTCCAGATCATGTACGGCCTGGCCGGCGAACGGGATCTCGCCGAACGGATCGTCACCGCCCTGCCCGGCTACCAGGGTGCGCGGCCGGTGCGGATCGGCAACGAGGCATCCACCCAGTTCCAGGCGGACGTGATCGGTGCGGTGATGCTGGCGCTCGACCACGGCCGGCGCGCCGGCAACGTGGAGACGCGGTTCTCCTGGGCGCTGCAGCGGGCGCTGATGGGGTACCTGGAGCAGCACTGGCGGGAGCCGGATCACGGCATCTGGGAGATCCGGGATGTCCCGCAGCACTTCACGCACTCCCGCGCGCTCGTCTGGGCCGCGTTCGACTGCGCGGTCCGCGGCGTCGAGCTGGACGGGCTCGAAGGGCCGGTCGAGCGCTGGAAGCGCGAGCGGGACGCGATCCGGGCCGACATCGAGATGAACGGCTGGGACCCCCACCGCGGAACCTACGTGCAGCACTACGGCACGACCGAGGTGGATGCGTCCCTCCTCCAGCTGGTGCAGGTCGGCTTCGTGGACGCCGAGGACCCGCGGATGCTCGGCACGGTCAAGGCGCTCGAGGAGGACCTGCTGCGGGACGGCCTGCTGCTGCGCTACCGCACCGAGACCGGGGTGGACGGGCTGCCGCCGGGCGAGCATCCCTTCCTCGCGTGCTCGTTCTGGCTGGTCGAGCAGTACGCCCGCTCGGACCGGCTCGCAGACGCCACCGCGCTGATGGACCGGCTCGTCGGGCTCGCGAACGACGTCGGTATGCTCTCGGAGGAATACGACGTCGAGGGGCGCTCCCACGCCGGGAACACACCGCAGGCCCTGACGCACCTCGCGCTCGTCCGTGCGGCCGACGCGATCGGCGGGCTGCCGCTCTGGCCGGGACTGTGATGACGGACGCCGGCACCCTCGAGGAGACGAGGACCGACGAGCTGCTGGAGCTCGGCTCCCCCTGGGTCACCATCGTCTGGAACGATCCGGTCAACCTGATGAGCTACGTGACCTACGTGTTCCAGACGTACTTCGGCTTTCCGCGACGCGAGGCCGAGCGGCTGATGATGATGGTGCACACCGAGGGCCGGGCGGTCGTGGCGACGGGGACGCGCGAGGAGATGGAGCGGCACGTGGAGGCGATGCACGAGTACGGGCTGTGGGCGACGCTCACCAAGGCGGACGCGTGACTCCGTTCCGGCGACGCCGCGACGGCCGGGTGAGCGCCTCCTTCCAGCCGGCGGAGGCACAGCTGCTGCTCTCGCTCGCCGAGGAGGCGGTGGAACTCGCTCGGGCGGCAGCCGCGACGGAGAACGGCGAGACGGACCCCGCGCTGCGCCGCCTGCTGCCGGACGCCTACCCGGACGACCCCGAGGCATCGGCGGAGTTCCGGCGCTTCACTGCGGCCGGCCTCGCTGATCGCAAGGAGCGGAACGCCCGGGTGCTGATGGATTCGCTCGCGGCGCCGTCGGACCATGCCGTCCGCGTCGTCCTGGACGAGGACCAGGCGTCGGCCTGGCTGCGCACGATCACGGATGTGCGCCTCGTGCTCGCCTCGCGGCTCGGCATCCACGAGGACGGCGACGAGGGCCACATCCACGATGAGGAGTCGGCCATGCAGCGCGCGGTATACGACTGGCTCGCCGGGGTTCAGGAGCTGCTGGTGCTCGCGTTGCGGCCGTAGCCGGGGCGGCCCCGGAAGCCGCAGCGACCGCCGGATCGACCGGTGGTTCGCCGCTCAGACCGGGTAACGCACGGCTGCCGCGGCCGCTCCCCCGCCCGGTATGTCCTCGGCCCGCAGCGCATACACCTTCGCCTTCGAGGCCAGTGCCCGTCGCAGGATCTCGTCCACCACTCCGTAGTCACCGGTGCCGTCGTCGTCCGCGAACTCGACCGCCCCCGTCTCGTCGTCGATGGTGCCCGGCACCCGGCGGTCGATGTCGATGACGAGCGACTCGACGGCGCCGAACGTCGCCGCCCGGGCGATATCGCTGAGGTCGACGAGGGCGGTGCCCGCGGCGATCCGTGACTCGTACCCGTCCCGGAGGGCCGCCACCTTGCCGGCGTACAGCCGGTCGAGCACTCCGCGGGCGGCCGCTGCGAGCTCCTCGTCGGTCTTCTCCTCCGGGTTGCCCGCGATGACTTCCGCGACCAGCCGGGGGTGGTCGCTCGCTCCCCGGAAGATGCCGGAGAGCGGTTCGGCGGCGGCGAGGATCAGCGGCTCCGACGAATTCGCGAGCACGGGATGCAGCGCGCGCTCGATCGCCTGCACGTACTCCAGCATCCGGACCTTCTGGCCCTCCGATCCCTGGATGCGCCCCTCGGCCTGCCGTCCGCTGACCGAGGTCTTGCCTATGGCGTCGGCGACATCGCGCGGCATCCCGGGCACGTCCATACGCTCCGGCGGCCGGTCCGGAGTGAGGTGCAGCAGGCGCACCGAGTTGCCGGCGAGGGCCAGGATGAGGGCGGACTGGGGGAAGGTCAGCGTCCGCAGCAGCGGCTTGACGTAGAAGCGATCGGCGACCTCGCAGGCGGTGCCGAGCCGGTTCGGAAGACGGAAGGTCTCGGCCAGGTCGCCGTCGAGGAACACGGCGAGCGACCGGGACTGGTAGCGCCAGAAGTCGCGGTCGTCGAGGATGCGCTGCCCCTCGGTCTGCACGCCCTGGATGCGCGAGCGCGGCACACCCAGCTTCTCCAGCGCGCGCTCGGCTGCGGTCAGATGATTCTTCAGCTCGATCCGCGCCCGGTCCGCCTCCGCGGGCGTCGTTCCGGTGGGCAGGTAGATGCTCACGCAACCGGGATGGCGCAACGCGGCGATCCGTTCGACGTCGGCCTTGGTGGGAATGTCCTTGTATTCCACAGTGGTCCTCCTTCAGCCCCGGCGATGGGCGTGGTCGGTTGCGGTGCGGCCAGTCTCGTCGTCCGGCAGGCGGGTTCACAAGTCTCTGGCCGACATTCCGGGAGCCACGGTTCACTCCTCTCGTCGTTGCTCCTCGATGAAGCTGTCCCGCTCCAGTGCGTGCTGCCGCATCATGGCCTCGTAGTCCTCTTCGAGCTCGGCGATCCTGTGCCCGGCGGAGCGCACGGTTTGGTCGGTCAGATCGGAGATGCGCTGGAGTTCCGCGCGGAAGCCCGGGTCGTCCGCGATGCCCTGGCGGGCGCTGAGTTCATAGAAGCTCTCCTGAACCAGGTGGATCCGCGAGCGGTAGTGCGCGACGTATTCATCCGCGAGTTCGATGCGCCGCTGCGCGGTCGCTCGAATCTGGTCCTGGGCGTCCTCGAGCTCACCGAGAGATCTGTAGGTCACGATCCCATTCGTTGACGTAGTTGTGCAGGGGCTTGTGGCCGGCTGCGAGCTCGCTCTGCAACCAGGCTTTCGCCTCCGGCGAGAGCCTCTCCCACGGATCGGGGCCGTTGAACGTCGTCGAGTGCCACCGGTGCTCCGCCGCAATCAGCATGGCCAGGAATGCGCCCAGCGAATGCCCTGACGTCGTGATCGATGCGCCCGGGTTCGCCCGCCTGACTCTGTCCGCGAACCGCTCGGCGTCGTCGATCTGTGATCCGATCACCTGCTGATTGCCCACGACCGACTCGACGTCGGCGAGAACGTCGGCGCGATGGTCCGGGTTCGTGCCCGCATACGTCACAATGATCTGCGACATGTCCGGGACGCCATTCACAACCGGGACGACTGCCATCGCCTGGAACCCGTTCACCGGATTGTCCTCGGTATCGATCACTTCATACCGCTGCTTGTTCGCGCCACTACCAGCGTAGAAATTCTCCCCTTTCGCTAGCGGAGGATCTCGCCGAAGCGGGTCCACCAAGTAGGCCTCATTAGCAATATCCACGTACTCCTCGGCCGTCGTCATTCGATGACCTCCGTGGTCCCGTCGCTATAGATCACCGTCAACGGGCCAGATGGAGTCGTGGGGGGCGACTCCGGCGGGACATCGCTCCCTCCCACGTATGCTGGACCGATGTCCGGGCCGATTATCACCTGGTACTCCACACCAAGAACGGTTGCGACAGCATTGACGCTCCAAGATGCGCCAAACCCGGGCCTATCGCCCTCTTGTGTGAAGCGGATCTTCTCGACAACCGGCTGCCACTCATTGCGATACACCACCGCCGTTTCTCTCTGCAGTTCCTTGTTTGAAGGGTCCGGACTCATGAGGCGATCTCCAATCAACGAGCAGGCCGTCGAACTCACGACCAACAGGGCGCTCAGCGCCAAGACTTGTACGAGACGAGCAATTCGCATTCGCTTCCTTCGTTCGATGTCGAACACCGCGACACGACGACCATCCGTGGCCGGAAGCCGCACGGACCTCTCACTAACACGAGGACGCGGCATCGGCGCGAACGTGACGGACATGCTCGCTTGTTGACATTCGCGTGATCGTGGCCCGGCCGTCCCGCGCCCAGGCGCAGGTCCTGCCTCAACCGGTCAACTTTGTACGCCTCGTTGGCAATATGCACGTACTCCTGAGACGCCGTCATCCGATGACCTCCCGCGTTCCATCGCTATAGGTCACCGTCAACGGGCCAGATGGAGTCGTGGTGGGCGCTTCAGGTGGCACGCCGATGCCGACGAAAGCCGGCCCGATGTCTGGGCCGATGATCACCTGGTACTCCACACCGCTCACCGTGGCGACCGCATTGACACGCCAGGACGCACCGAGCCCCGGCCGATCGCCCCCGCGGGTGAAAAGTACCTTCTCGACGTCCGGCTGCCACTCCCGGAATGCCAGCGCCGACTCTCGTTGTGGTTCCCGATTCGGCGGGTCCGGGGGCGCCAGGCGATCTCCAATCAATGAGCATGCGGCCGAAGTCACGACCAACATGGCGCTCAGAGCCAGGACCGCTATGAGACGAGCTACACGCATTCGCATTCTTTCGTCGACGTCGAACACCGAGACCACAACGACCATCCGTGACCAGAAGGTGCACAGGCCCGTCAGTACCTGTAGACGCGGCAGTAGCACGAACGTGACGGGCGTGCCCTCGCGTTGACATTTCCGGGATCGAGGCCTACCGTCCTTTAAACCGGTTTAGATGACAGCTCGTGGCTGAGCGTGAAAAGCCTCGAGGCAGCCCGCGAGCCGGCACCGAGAACGACGAGCATGAGGGGTCGCAACGATGCGCAACCGAGTACAGACGATGCCGAGGGCCGCGGCCGCCCTTGCCCTGGGCGCCTCTCTCGCCCTGACGGCGGCGGTCCTCCCCGCGCACGCGACTGCAGTCGCTGCGGCGAGTGCAGGTGAGCGCGCCGCCGCCTCCACCTCGAAGCTGACCAACCTCGCCCACCTGGACTTCCTGCTCGACGAGGTGCCCCTACTCCCCGGCGTCGCCGGCCACACCACGTACCGGGCCGCGGAGGAGCCGGTCGCCCGCGCGCCCTGGGTCTACGCCGATCGGCAGAGCGACGGCACCTTCCGCCGGGTCGGCGGGGGTCCGATCACCGACCCGGCGCGCGGCTGGTACGCGCAGGGCGCCTACGACGCCGACGACATCTCGCGCGCGGCGGTCGTCTACCTGCGCGACTGGAAGCAGAACGGCACTGCATCGAGCCGGACGACGGCCTACCAGCTGCTCCGGTCGCTCACCTACCTGCAGACCTCCGACGGCCCGAATGCCGGCAACGTCGTGCTCTGGCAGCAGCACGACGGGACGCTGAACCCGTCGGCCATCCCGAAGGAGCTGCCCGACCCGTCCGACTCCGCGGAGTCGTTCTGGCTCGCCCGCACGGTGTGGGCGCTGGGCGAGGGATACGCCGGCTTCCGTTCGGCCGACCCCGGGTTCGCGACGTTCCTCCGCGACCGGCTGCACCTGGCGCTCTCGGCTCTCGAGCGCCAGTCGCTCGGGCAGTATCCGAAAACCGAGGTGGCGAACGGCGTGACGGTTCCCGGCTGGCTGATCGTCGGAAGCGCAGGGGCCACCGCCGAGGCCGTCCTCGGGCTGAGCGCCTACGCCGCCGTCGAACCCGGCGACACCGAGGCACGGACCGCGCTCGCCCACTACGCCGCCGGGATCGCGGAGCTGCAGAGCGGCGGAGTCGGCCAGTGGCCGTTCGGCGCGCTCCTTCCTGAGGCGAACTCGCCGACGTTCTGGCACGCCTGGGCCGGGATGGAGCCCGCAGCCCTGACCGCCGCCTCCGGAGTGCTCGGCGATGCCTCCGTGCAGCGCGCGGCGACGACCGATCTCGCTCAGTTCACGGCACAGCTGCTGGCGACCGGAGGGCCCGACAACGGGTGGACTCCGACACCGGCCGATCGCACCCAGATCGCCTACGGCGTCGACTCGCGGCTCGAGGGGCTTGTGGCCGCAGCCGATGCGACCGGCGCCACGGGGCTCGCTGCCCTCGCCGGCGCCCAGGCCGCCTGGTATTTCGGTGCGAACCGGGCCGGTGTGCCGGCCTACGACCCGGCGACCGGGGTCTGCGTCGACGGCATCGCGGGCGACGGAACGGTCAACCGCAATTGCGGCGCCGAGTCCGTCATCCACACCGAGCTGAGCATGCTCGCGCTGGATGCGCATCCCGCCATCGCGCGCGCAGCGACCTCCTTCACCCGCACGACCGCGGCCTCCGGGCTCAGCGTGGTCGAAGCCGAGAGCGGAACAACGACCGGTCCGGTCACGACGGTCACGCCTCCCTCGGCGTGGACCGGATCGGCCAACTGGTCGGGCGGCGCCTACCTGCAGGCGGGCGACGGCTCGTCCGTGACGCTGCAGCTCCCCGCCGGCCATCCTGCCCTGCGCGTCCTGCCCATCGCCGATCTCGGGCCGGAGGACCCGACCGACGCAGGCACCACCTCCTGGACCGCCACCGTAGGACGGGTGGCCCTGCCGCTCGGCGGTACGGACAACGTCCGGCCGGCCGAACAGGGCATCGCCCCCAGCCCGGTGTTCCTGCTTCCGCAGACGCTCCCCGTCGCCGTCCCGGCGCAGGCCACCGCGGTCACGGCCCGGGTCTCCGGTACGGCACGACTGGATGCGGTGCTCCTGCAGCCGATCGTCTCCCACCTGGGCCTTGCCGGGAGCAGCGCGCTCGACGTCTACGTGAACTCCACGGACCTGCCGGTCTCCCAGCGGCTCGACGCGACGGGTCCGGTCACGGTGACGAGCTACGACTCGACCGGCCGTCAGTTCGGCCAGCCCCAGACCCGCGGCGGCCACTCCATCGTCATCGTCCCGCCCGGTGGCTTCGTGACGGCGAGCACGCGATGAGGATGGACGCATGAACGCCAACGTCACCATCAACGATGTCGCCCGCGCCGCGGGCGTCAGCAAGTCCCTCGTCTCGCTCACGCTGAACGCACGGCCCGGGGTCGCCAGCGAGACGCGGGAGCGCATCCTGCAGACCGCCCGCTCGCTCGGCTGGACCCCCAACCCGGGCGCCCGCGGCCTCACCACGCGCCGCGCCTACGCGCTCGGCCTGGTACTGCGGCGGGAGCCGCGGACCATCGAGGTCGACCCGTTCTTCGCGGCGTTCATCGCGGGCGTTGAGACGGTGCTCTCCGAGCGCGGGAACGTGCTCGTCCTGACCGTCGTGCCGGACCGCACGGCCGAGGAGCGCGCGTACGAGCGGCTCGCCGCCGACAAGCGCGTCGACGGCTTCCTCCTCACCGACCTGCTCGCCGAGGATGAGCGCATCCCGTTGATCGAGCGGCTCGGCTCGTTCGCGGTGTCGCTCGGCGAGCCGCTCGGCGGGAGCCCGTTCCCCGTCATCACCCGCGACTACGACGCGGGCATCGACGACCTCGTCGCCCATCTGGTGGGCCTCGGCCATCGACGGATCGCCCACGTCTCCGGCGACGAGCGGATGCTGCACGGCCTGCGCCGGCGCGAGCGCTTCGAGCGCATCGCGCACGCCGCCGGGCTGACGCCGCTCGTCGTCCCCACAGACTTCTCTCCCGAGCAGGGTGCAGAGGCCACGAAGGCCCTGCTCGAGAGGGAGGACCGCCCGACCGCGATCGTCTACGGGAACGACCCGATGGCGATCGCCGGGATGGGCGTCGCGCACGAACGAGGGCTCGACCTGCCGGCCGATCTCTCGATCACCGGGCTGGACGGCTCCCAGATCGGGTCGTTCGTCTACCCGTCCCTCACAACGCTCGACAACGACCCGGCCGGCTGGGGAGTCGCCGCCGCCACCGCACTGCTGCGGCTGGTGGAGGACGGCGAGTCGGGCGATGTCGCGCTCCCCCCGGCCCGGCTGATGGTGCGAGCATCCACCGCACCACCGGCGGGCTGAACAGCGCTCGGCTGCACCACGCCGAGCTGAACCACCGGGCCGAACGGCCCACCGAAAGGCACATCATGCACGACAACATCCTGCGGCGGAAGAACCTGCGAAGGGGCAGAGCCGCCGCCTCCCTCATCACAGCCGGTCTGATCGCCGCAACGCTCGCCGCGTGCAGCGGAAGCGGCGGGGGCGCCACCGACGCCATGAAGGCGCACGGACCGATCACCATCTGGTACTCGAACAACACCCAGGAGGTGCAGTGGGGCAAGGCGATGGTCGCGGACTGGAACTCCGCGCATCCCAAGGAGCAGATCAAGGCACAGGAGGTTCCCGCCGGTAAGAGCACCGAGGAGGTCATCGGCGCGGCGATCACGGCCGGCACGACCCCCTGTCTCGTGTTCAACAACCTTCCCGCCGCCACCGGCCAGTGGCAGAAGCAGGGCGGCCTCGTCGACCTGTCGAAGTTCTCGGACGGCGCCGGCTACATCGAGGCGCGCAGCGGGGATGCGGCCAAGCAGTACAAGTCCCCCAACGGCGACTACTACCAGATGCCGTGGAAGCAGAACCCCGTCATGATCTTCTACAACAAGGCGATCTTCCAGAAGGCCGGGCTCGATCCGGCCAACCCGAAGCTGTCGACCTACGCCGACTTCCTGGCGACCGCGCAGAAGATCAAGTCCTCCGGAGCCGCTCCGTACGCCATCTACCCGGCGCCGACCAGCGAGTTCTTCCAGGTGAACTTCGACTACCTGCCGCTCCTGGCAGCACAGACCGGAGGCAAGACCTTCATCGACAACGGCAAGGCGGCCATCACCAGCTCTGACGCGCTCGACGTGGCGAACTTCTGGAAGACGATCTACAGCGACGGCCTCGCCGGCAAGGAGCAGTACCAGGGCGATGCCTTCGCCGACGGAAAGTCCGCGATGGCGATCGTCGGACCGTGGGCGATCGCGTACTACGGGAACAAGGTGCAATGGGGATCCGTCCCCGTCCCGACCAAGGACGGCAAGCCGGCCGACCAGACCTACACCTTCCCGGACGCCAAGAACATCGGCATGTACACCTCGTGCAAGAACCAGGGCACGGCGTGGGACGTGATCAAGTTCGCGACCAGCAAGGCGCAGGACGGCAAGCTGCTGGATGTCACCGGCCAGATGCCGATCCGCACCGACCTGGCCTCGACGTACTCCTCGTACTTCTCGTCGCATCCCGCGTACAAGGAGTTCGGAGCGCAGAGCGCCCGCACGGTCGATGACCCGACCGGCACCAACACGATCGCCCAGATGCAGGCCCTCCGGGACGCCTACACGAAGTCGGTGGTGAACGGCACTGGCACGGTCGAGGATGCGTTCAAGGCCGCCGCGGACAAGATCGACCGGCTCCAGGCCCAGAAGTAGCCGGCCATGAGCACTTCGGTCCGCGGCCCCTCGGCCGCACGCCCGGCGGCGGGCACCGCGCCCGCCGCCGGGAGGGGGCGCCAGCACCGGCGCCCGCTCGTGCAGCGCATCCTGGGAACCAACCCACTGGGCTGGCTGTTCAGCGCGCCGTACCTGGTCTTCGTGATCGCGATCTTCGCGTTCCCGCTCTGCTTCTCGGTGTACATGTCGTTCTTCGACTACTTCTTCGCAGCGCCGGGCGCGAACGTCGACCGGCCGTTCGTGGGGCTCGCCAACTACACCCAGGCATTCAGCGACCCGGCCGTGCTGCAGTCGTTCGTGAACGTCGGGATCTTCCTGATCATCAACGTTCCGCTCACCGTGGTGCTCGCCCTGCTGCTGGCCTCCGGGCTCAACAGCATCGTCCGGTTCCGGACGTTCCTGCGCGTGAGCTACTACGTGCCGTACGTCACGGCCAGTGTCGCGACGATCGCGGTCTGGCTGTTCCTGTTCGGGCAGAGCGGACTCGTCAATCAGCTGCTCGGGCCGCTGGCTCCGAGCCCCAGCTGGCTCTCCAACCCGGCGCTGGCCATGCCGTCGATCGCGATCTACGTCACCTGGAAAGGCCTGGGGTTCTACATCCTGCTGTACTTGGCCGCGCTCCAGAACGTGCCGACCGAGCTGTACGAGTCGGCCGCGACTGACGGAGCCGGAAAGGTGCGGCAGTTCTTCTCCGTGACCCTTCCGGGCGTTCGGCCCGCGACCGTGCTGGTGCTGCTGCTGGCCACGATCACCGGGGCCAACCTGTTCACCGAGCCGTACCTGCTGACCGGCGGCGGCGGGCCGGAGGGACGCTCGACCTCGCCGGTGCTGCTGATCTACCAGCAGGGCATCCAGCAGGGTCACCCGGGGTACGCCAGCGCCATCGGGGTCCTCCTCGTGATCGGCGTGCTCATCATCGGATGGCTGCAGAACCGCTTCGTCGGTGGGAGGAACGAATCATGACCGCAGAGACCACCACGACGCCGCGCGGCGGAGGCCGCCGGCCGGGGCGGCGTCCCGGCCGAGGGCGCCGCGACCTGGGGACGCCACGCCGGCTGACCCGCGGACAGGCCATCCTGCAGGGCATCGTACTCACCATCGGCGCGATCGCCTTCCTCTTCCCCTTCTACTACATGCTGGTCGGGTCGTTGCAGAACGCGCCGGACACCTCCGTCGCCGGAGCCTTCCCCAACCCCGCGAACCTGACCCTGAACAACTATGTGCAGATCAACTCCCGCATCAACCTGCTCACCGGGCTGGTGAACTCCGGGATCTTCACCGGCGGCGTGCTGCTGTTCACCGTCGTGTTCGGCGTCCTCGCGGGCTACTCCCTGGCCGTGCTGCAGTGGAGGGGACGCGGCGTCACCTTCGCGCTGGCGCTGCTGGTGCAGACCGTCCCGTTCCAGCTGCTGATGATCCCGCTGTACGTGCTCATCGCCCGCAACTACGGACTCGCCGACAACTACCTCGGGATGATCCTGCCGTTCGCGATCAACTCGGCGGCCGTCCTCATCTTCCGGCAGTACTTCCTGCAGCTCCCGCGCGAGCTGTTCGACGCTGCACGGGTGGATGGCGCGGGCGAGTTCCGGCTGCTGTGGCGCGTCGCGCTGCCGCTCGTCCGGCCCGCTCTCGTGACGGTCCTGCTGCTGACCTTCATCGGCCCGTGGAACGAGTTCCTCTGGCCGTTCCTGATCACGAAGGAGGCGAGCCTGCAGCCGCTGGCCGTCTCGCTGGCGAACTACATCTCGACGGTGGCCGGCTCGACGGCGAACCCGTACGGCGCCATCCTCTCCGGCGCGGTGGTGCTGGCAGCCCCGGTCGTGGTGCTGTTCATCGTGTTCCAGCGCTACTTCACCTCGACCGACCTGGGCTCGTCCGTCAAGGGCTGAGTCGCATCCGCTTCTCGAACATCCAAGGAACCATGGACACGCTCCCCACCGCGCCCGCCGAGCACGACGCTCTGCTGGCCAGCTACCGCGAGGCGCTCGCGCACACGAACGCCCTCACCGACCGCATCTCCACCGACCAGTTCTCGGCGCACTACGGCGAGCGCCCCGGCTGGGCGATCGGACCGTTCGTCCGCGACGACGAGCTCACCTTCCGTCTGGAGGGTCAGTGGGACGACCCGACGGGGGTGGGATGGACGAGCGACTCGATCTTCAACCCGACGGTCATCGAGCGGGGCGACGAGCTGCACCTCTTCTACCGCGCGTCGCCGCGGAAGGAGTCCACGGCCAGCCGGATCGGCCACGCCGTGCGCCGCGACGGCGAGTGGCACGACTCCCCCGCCAATCCGCTGATCTACCCCACCTTGGCGAACGAGACGCTCGGCTGCGAGGATCCGAAGGTCTACGCGCTCGACGACGGCTACGTCCTGTTCTACAACGCCATCTGGCGCCGGGAGGACGGCACCATCGCGGTGGACATCCTGTCCGCCGTCTCCGACGACCTCGAGCACTGGGAGAAGCGTGGGCTCGTGGTTCCCCACGACGTTTCCGAGTACTGGGCGAAGGGAGCCGTCGTCCCGCGCGACGAGCACGGCCGGGCGGTGCGGATCGGCGGCGACTACCTGATGTTCCTCTCGGAGGGATGCGGTGGCCGCCCCACCATCGGACGGTCCTCGGACGGCCTGGACTGGCGGTTCGAGGTGCAGCCGTACCTCGACCTGTCGCCGCTGGCCGGCTCCCTGTTCGAGGTCGCCTGCGCTGTCGTCGCGGACGACCGCCTCGTGCTCGACTTCTTCTACGCGGACGAGGACGGCGATTTCGCCGCCGCCCAAGCGCTCTACCGTCTCGACGACCCGTTCGCCCAGCGAGAGCTCAGCCGGGGAGGCTCGCTCGCCTGGGGCGGCCTCCAGAGGCTGGGCGGTCGGTGGTCGTACGCGCAGGGCTGGGATGCGCCCGCCGGCCTCCGCGAACTGTACTTCTACCGGGAGGTGGACGCATGACCGCATTTCCGTATCGGCTCTCGCGCGCGGGCGTCATCATGACGCCTGCCCCCGGCGACCCGCTCGAAGCGGAGGGCGTGCTCAATCCGGCCTCCGGCCGCGGCCCCGACGGAGAGCTGTACCTGCTCCCCCGGCTGGTGGCCGAGGGCAACGTCTCCCGCGTGGGCCTCGCCCGGGTGGTGCTGGAGGCCGGCGTGCCGGTCGCCGTCGAGCGGCAGGGCGTCGTGCTCGAGCCCGACCGGCCGTTCGAGCGGGGGCGGACGAACGCCGGCGTGGAGGACCCGCGCACCACGTTCATCCCGTCGCTCGGACTGCACGTGATGACGTACGTGTCCTACGGTCCCCTCGGCCCCCGCACCGCGGTCGCCGTCTCGGACGACCTCCGCGCCTGGCGGAGGCTCGGGCCCGTCTCGTTCGAGTACGACGACGAGCTCGGGATGGACCTGAGCCTGTTCCACAACAAGGACACGGTCTTCTTCCCCGAGCCGGTCAGGGCGCCGGACGGCACCCCGAGCCTGGCCGTGTTGCACCGGCCGGTGTGGGACCTCGGCGGGATCCGGGCCGGGGAGGGCGAGCATCCACCCGCCGTCGCAGGAGGAGGAGAGACGCGGCCGAGCATCTGGATCGCGTTCCTCCCGCTCGCTGCTGTGCAGAGCGACCTCCGGGAGCTGACCCGCTGGCGGCAGAACCGGTTCCTCGCCGGTTCCGAGTTCCCGTTCGAGGAGCTCAAGATCGGTGCGGGACCTGCTCCCCGCCGCGTACCGGAAGGCTGGCTGCTGCTCCACCACGGCGTCACGGGCCGGCTGGAACCGGGAGTCGACCAGCAGAAGAACGTCAACTACTCCGCAGGCGCGATGATCCTCGACGCAGACGAGCCGTGGCGGGTGCTCGACCGTACGCGTGAGCCGCTGCTGGCGGCCGAGACCGAGGACGAGCGGAGCGGGATCGTGCCGAACGTGGTCTTTCCGACGGCGATCGAGACCGTGGACGGCCGCGACTGGGTCTTCTACGGGATGGCCGACTCGAAGATCGGAGTGGCGCTTCTGGAGCACGACGTGTCGAATTAGGGTCAGGCCGTTCGTGTAGACGGCGAGAACGCCATCCACTTCCCCGACCGGCGTCCGGAGAGGATCACCATCATGACCCAGTACCTGCTCAGCGTGTACCAGCCCGACGGCCCCATCCCGGAGCCGGAGGTGATGTCCCGGATCGAACGAGACGTGAACGCCGTGAACGCCGAGATGCGCTCCGCCGGCGTGTGGGTGTTCTCGGAGGGGCTGATGCCGCCGTCGTCCGCGACGGTGCTCCGGCCTGCGCACGGGGAGGTCCTGCTCACCGACGGTCCGTTCGCCGAGGGCAAGGAGCACCTCGGCGGCTTCACGATCGTCGACGTGCCCGACCTGGATGCGGCGCTCGAGTGGGGGCGCCGGGTCGCGCTCGCCACGACCCTGCCCATCGAAGTGCGTCCGTTCGCGGGCTGACGGACACCGACAGCCGCATGGACGAGGCCGCCGTCGCGCGAGAGTTCCGGGAGCAGTACGGCCGTGCCGTCTCCGTGCTGTACCGGAGCCTCGGCGACCTCGACCGCGCGGAGGACGCGGTGCAGGAGGCGTTCGCCGTCGCGGTCGAGCGCTGGCCGCGCGACGGAGTGCCGGCGCCGGCCGGATGGATCATCACCACCGCACGCCGCCGTGCCATCGACCGCCTACGGCGCGAGACGGTCGGCCGCGGCAAGGAGGCGGAGGCGGAGCTCGTGCGTCAGCTCACGGCCGAGCCGCCGGAGTCGTCGTCGGACGACATCCCGGACGACCGCCTGCGCCTCATCTTCACCTGCTGCCACCCGGCGCTGTCACCCGAGGCGCGCGTCGCGCTGACGCTGCGGCTCCTCGGCGGCCTCACCACCGCCGAGGTCGCCCGTGCGTTCCTCGTCCCCGAGCCGACCATGGCCCAGCGCATCTCGCGGGCGAAGGCGAAGATCCGCGATGCGCGCATCCCGTACCGCATCCCGTCGAGTCGCGATCTGCCGGCCCGGCTGGGCTCGGTGCTCTCGGTGCTGTACCTCGTGTTCAGCGAAGGATATGCGGCGAGCGCGGGCGACCGGCTCATGCGCGAGGAGCTGTGCGACGAGGCGATCCGGCTGGCGCGGGCGCTCCGCTCCCTCCTTCCGGACGAGGAGGAGGTGATCGGCCTCCTGGCGCTGCTGCTGCTGGTGGATGCGCGGCGGGCCGCCCGCGTGGATGCCGCCGGTGCCCTGATCCCGCTCCCCGAGCAGGACCGGGCCCTCTGGAACACCGAGCTGATCGCCGAGGGCCATGCTCTCGTACGCGCGTGCCTGCTGCGGGGACGGCCCGGTCCGTTCCAGCTGCAGGCCGCCATCCAGGCAGTGCACGATGACTCCCCAACCGCTGAGGAAACGGACTGGCAGCAGATCGTCGCCCTCTACGACCAGCTGCTGCGCGCCTCCCCCACGCCCGTCGTGGCGCTGAACCGAGCGGTCGCGGTCGCCGAGGTCGATGGGCCGGAGGCGGGACTCGCGGCGATCGAGCCACTGCGCGAGGAGCTGGAAGGCTTCTACCTGCTGCACGGTATCCGGGCGGGACTTCTGCTGCAGGCGGGACGCGGCGAGGAGGCAGCGGACGAGTACGGGGTTGCCGCCTCCCTCTGCGGCAGCGAGCCGGAGCGGGCGTTCCTGCTCCGTCGCCGCGACGCGGCGGCGGGCGGGCCGGCGGCGGGCTGATCCCCCGCCCCCCTTCCTCCCGCTCGGTGCGAGGCGCACAGTGGGGTGCATGGACATCGCCTTCCTCGGGCTCGGACGCATGGGTCGCGAGCTGGTCCCCCACCTGATCGACGCGGGCCATCGCGTCACCGCCTGGAACCGCTCCCCGGGCCCGACCGAGGCCGTCGGCCGGCGCGGAGCCCGGATCGCCGCAACCGCCGCGGAGGCCGTCGAGGGGGCGGAGGTCGTGGTCAGCGTGCTGTTCGGTCCGGAGGCGGTCCGCGAGACGATCGTCCAGCCGTCCCTCCCGATTCCCCCGGGCGCCCTCTGGATCGACCTCACGACGGTGGCGCCCTCGGACGCCGCCGAATTCGACGCCTGGGCGTCCTCGACCGGGGTGCGCTACGTCCACTCCCCGGTGATCGGCTCCCTCGCTCCCGCCCGCGCCGGCCGCCTGGCGGTGCTGATCGGCGGCCGGAAGGATGCCGTGCGCGAGGCACGCAATGTCGTTATCCTCTGGGCCGACCCCGACAAGCTACTCACCTTCGACTCCCCCGCACAGGCCGCCGTGGCGAAGCTCGTCGCCAACCTGGCCCTCGCCATCTCGACCGAAGCGCTCAGCGAGACCCTCCGGCTCGGCACGACGGGAGGACTCTCCGCCGACGAGGTGCTCTCGGTGCTCCCGCTCACGACGATCGCCTCCATCGCCGGGATGAAAGGTCCCGTGATCGCCTCCGGCGACTTCGGCGACACCCAGTTCTCGGCCGCCCTCCTGGCCAAGGACCTGCGCCTGATCCTCGCAACGGCCGATAGTCCGCTCCCCGCGGCCGCGCTCGTCGCCGCCGAGCTGCACCGCGCCATCGACGCCGGCCTCGGCGAGAGCGACTTCTCCGTCCTGGCCCGAGACCGCTAGCTGCGGCCCCGTCCCGGCCGGCCCGTCCCGCCCGGCCCGTCCCGTCCCTCCCCTTCCGTCCCGCCCCCGTCCCCTTCCCGCCGAAGTGCTCGTTGTTGCAGTCGACACGCCGTGCGACCGCGCAACAACGAGCACTTGGGCGGGGCCCGAGGCTCGAGGCGGGCGGCGCGGCGCCACGGCGGCCCGGCGGCGCGGCGGCGCGGCGACCCGAGGCCCTGCGGCCGCGCCGCGGCCTACGCTCGCCGCGCGGTCCACCACCGCGCAGCACGCAGGTCGCCGAGACCGAACCCTCCGACGGGCAGCGCCGCGCGGATCCGCTCGTCGTCGAACGCCCGCGATGGGCGGAGGTCCGCGGGAAGCTCGGGGGCGGGCGGTGCAGCTTCGCTGACGCCCTCCGCCAGCATGCGGGCCTGCGCCTTCGCCACGAGCGGGACCACCATCGTCCACTCCGTCAGCTGGGCGAGCGCCTGGATCGTCCAGACCGGGATCGGAAGGAACACCGGCCGGCGTCCGGCCACCCGAGCGATCTGCCTCACAGCCTCGCCGAGTGTCAGCTCGTCGGCCCCCATGACGGCGACCGTCGGCTCCGGGATGCGACCCTCCAGGGCGGCGCGCAGCACGTCGACCGCATCCTCGACCGGCGTCGGGCGAACCGTCCGCTCATGAAACCCGACCGTTCCGAAGACGGGCAGCGTCCGCACGGCCCGGGTCACGTGGTCGACCATATGGTCGCCCGGACCGTAGATCATGCCGAACTTGAGGATTGTGTGATCCAGTCCCGAGTTCCGGATCAGCTCCTCCGCGGCCCACTTGGTCTCGTGGTAGGGCGATCCGCAGTCGGGCCGCGCCCGAAGGAAGCTGACCATGACGATCCGCTTCACCCCTGCCCGCCGTGCCGCCTCGACGACCGCGCGCGTCCCGTCGACGTGCACACTCTGGAACGTCTGGTCGCCGATCTCCCGATTGATGCCCGCGCAGTGAGCGACCGCATCGCAGCCCGCGAAGGCCGCTGCGAGCGCATCCACGTCGTCGATCCGCACGCCGGTACGCCGGGACACCACGACCGTTTCCGCCGCGTCGAGGCTCTGAGCGAGGTGTCGCCCGACGAATCCGGTACCCCCGGTGATGGCTATACGCACGTTGCACTCCTTCGCTTATGAGCAAGATAGCTAAACACTATCTAGCTATAGTGCTATATTGCAACCATGACCGACAGCGCGACCGAGATCTTCGCCGCTCTCGCCCACCCGACCCGGCGTCAGATCCTGCAAGACCTGAAGGACGGCGAACTCCCCGCCGGCGAGATCGCCGCGCGCTTCAGCGCCACCGGTCCGACCATCTCGCGCCACCTCGGCGTGCTCCGCCAGGCGGGCCTCGTCGCCGAGCGCCGCGACGGGAACCGCATCCTCTACTCCCTCGTCACGGATCGGCTCGCGCTCTCCGTCGGCGACTTCCTCTCCACGGTCTGCCCGGAGCAGATCGTGCTGCGCGAGGTCCGCAAGCGCGGCCGCGGCCGCACGCCGGCCTCCGCGGAGGCCTGAGCTCAGGACCGATCGCGGGCCCGTTCCCCTCGCGCGAATTCCTGCCTGCTCTGCGAAGCGCGGGCTATTCCTTCGCGTCGACGAGGGCGCGCTCGCGGGCCGGGACAGCCTCACCGGCGCGCACCGAGCGTGCGATGCGTTGCGACAGCCGGTGGATGGGCCGCTCGGCTGCGAAGTAGAAGCCCGTCGCAACGGCGATGGCGACGACGGCGGTCACCACGGCAGGGACGAGTCCCGTCCCCATGAGGAATGCGACGGCGATCATGATGGGCCGGTGGACGAGATACAGGCTGAAGGAGATCGTCCCGAGGAAGAGCAGCACCCGCGTCGTGAGGAGGCGACTCAGCGGTCGCCATTGGGTCCCCAGGACGACCAGGAGCACGATGCCCACCAGCACAATCGGTATCGTGGCGACCCGGGCAGGGATACCGTGATGCTCCAACGACCGGCCGAGGACGAAGTAGGACGTCATCGCCGTGACAGCGAGGACCGTCAAGACCACGCCGGCCGGATGCGCATACCAGCGACCGCTCGTGAGGAAGCGAAACGCCCGTGTGACCCGGTCCCAGTACTGCGCGAGGAGCGCCCCGAAGAAGAACATCGGCAGGTAGCTGGTCGCGAGGTCGCCGTTGGCCCACCCGAGCAAGCAGACGGCCAGCGCGATGATGGATGCGGGGATCGGGTACCGCCGGACCAGGAGCAGGTAGGCCGGCAGAGCGAGCGAGAACACGACCTCCCACTGCAAGGACCACAGCGTGCCGATGGCGTTGCTGGTTCCGCCGAGGAGGGTGGCGTCGTGAAGGATGTCTGTCAGCGAGTAGGTGGTCGGCAAGCCGGCGATCTGTGGTGAAGCACCAGGCTGCACCGTGTGCGGAAGAAGGACGTAGCCCAGCCACGCGAGCACAATCGCGCCGAGCACGGGACCGTACAACCGAACGATCCGGCTCGGGTAGTACGCCGGCCACGAGAACTCGGGACGTGTCGCCGCCTTCACCAGGACGAATCCGGACAGAACGAAGAACAAGAAGACGGCCTCAGCGCCGAGCCACACGACGTGGAGCGGCGAGAAGATCAGGAGGTTGGCGAGCGGATTCGCGGCGGGCTTGAGGTAGACGCCGTCTTGCAGAGTCGACCAATTGAGCGCGAACACGTGATAAAGCAGAACCGACACTGCGGCCAGGCCGCGAAGCGCGTCCAGTTCTCGATTACGGATGAGTCACCTCCCGGGTGGCGGATCAAATCCATAGACTACCCGTTCCGCTCCGGGCCGCGCGGAGAGGGTGGCTTGTCCATCTGCCAAGATCGACGTTGCAATGGAGAAGACAGACCCTCACCACTCGGAGTTGCCGGCGTCGGACGCTGCAACCTCCCTCGGCCGTCCACCCCTGCCCGGATGGACCATCGCCGGGATCCGGGCCGGGCGGGCACTCGTCGTCGTCACCATCGCGGCGGTCGTCACGAGCTGGCTGACTCATCCATGGTGGACAGCACAGGGATGGGATCCGACGGGGTCCCCGAGAAATTGGCTCCCCAACGTCACTCTTGGACTCCTTCTCTTCACCGCGCTCTTCGGTCAGTGGATCTGCGGGCTCGCGGCATCCCCGCAATCGTCGTGGCGGGACGGCGACGAATTGGTCGCCCAAACCGTCATCGGTCGTCGCCGGATCCGGCTGCCGCGTGCCCTCATCATCCGCTTCCGGGTCCTCGGACGATCGGGAACGACCTACGGAGCGTTCGTGGTCGATCGCCGGTGTCGGCTCCTGGTGCTGGCAGGGCTGTTCTCCGTCGGAGGCCGATCCAGGGTCGACCGACTGGTCGGGCCACGCACAACGGACGGACTTCTCAGAGCGGGTGGCGAGTATCTTCTCGGCCTGCTCTGGTTACTGCTCACATGTGCCGGTGTGCTTGTGCTTGTCGGATTCGCCGCTTGGGCGATCGGGATGCTGCCCGCCTGAAGCGGGTCAGCCGGCGTGCGCGTCGACACGGCGGGTTTCTATCGAGCCCTGCCGCGCTAGGCGCACCAAGAGGAGGATCACGAACACATCCACGGTCACCAGCAGAGCAATGGACACATTGGCGGTCAGCCAGAAGAGGCCGTCGTTCGGCAGAAGCTGGCTCGGGTCGAAACCGTGCAGTTCCGTCCGGGCGGCGGCCCCATCGTCGGCGATCGACCACAGGGCGTAGAACAGCCCGATGGCGAGATTGAGCAATCCGAGAAGAATCGCTGTTGCAATGACCATCTGTCGTCCCATGTGGAGGCTCTCCAAGTCGTCGGATGTGATTCATCGTCGACGTCAACGGTCGCACCGGTCTCCGCCGCCATGCTCGTCACGAAGCTGCGCGCGCACATCGATCATGTTCGCATGCGTGAGATTCACGATGTCGCACTGCCGGTCGGCGGCGACCCGGACGCACCACGACCCGCCTCATCCCCGGTGCTCGGGACCCTGCCGCTTCCCACGACCGTTTCTCATGAGATCCATAGGGTTCGGTCATCGCCCGACCGATCAGGTGCCGCCACACTGGCGTTGTGAGTGAATCGGATCAACCGCCATCTACACCGGAAGCCGTCCCGCCGCGATCACCAGCGTTGCAGGTCGACGACCTCACTGTCGCCTATCAGCAGCGAACCGCGGTCCGCGGCGTCAGCTTCGAGATCGAGAGGGGCGAGATCTTCGGCCTCCTCGGCCCCAACGGTGCGGGAAAGACGAGCACGCTCAGCGCGATCGAGGGGCTGGTGAAGCCCAGGTCGGGGCAGGTGCTGGTGGATGGCGTCGACGCGCGCAAGAATCCGCTGGATACGAAAGCGCGCCTCGGTGTTCAACTGCAGACGTCCAGTTTCCAGCCGGAACTGAGCATCGAGCAGATCGCGCGGCTCTACGGCGGCCTCTACGGGGTGCGGCTGACACGCGACAGGATCGCAGACAGCCTCCAAGCCATCGGGCTGGAGGAGGACAGGGGCAAGCGATTCAAGCAGCTCTCCGGAGGTCAGCAGCAGCGGCTGGCTCTCCACATCGCGACGATCCACGATCCGCTCCTGCTGCTGCTCGACGAACCGACCGCGGGGCTCGACCCGCAGTCGAGACGAGGCCTGTGGCGCCGCATCGAGCAACTGCGCGGGGAGGGCAGCAGCATTCTTCTGACGACGCACTCGATGGAGGAGGCTCAGGCGGTCTGCGATCGTGTCGCGATCATCGATCATGGGACTCTGCTGACGCTCGGCACCCCAGCCGACCTGATCGCGAAACACCAGAACGATCCGCGTGTCCTCGAAGTCGCCCACGGGGCAGTGACGCTGGAAGATGTCTTCATCGGGCTGACGGGAAGTGAGATCCGTGACTGAGACCGCCTTCGCCCGCCCCCCGATCGGCCTCGCACTCCGCTCGCTGCTCCGCGCGGACACGATCGTGCTCCTCCGAAGCACTGTCGCGACCGTTCTGAGTCTGGTCCTTCCCATCGTGATCCTGATCGCCACAACGCTGGGGAAGGCCGGATCCCGGCTGGGCTCGCCAGCCATCATCATCGGGCTGGCCCTCACCCTCGGCCTGATCACCTCCTGCCTCCTCGGTTACAGCCTGACCCTCGCGCATGACCGGGAAGTGGGCGTCCTGCAACGGCTCCGTGTGAGCCCGGCGCCGACATGGACCATCATGACCAGTCGACTCTGCGTGCAGATCGCATCCAACCTCATCGCCTCCATCATTGTGGTCACCGTCGGCGCCGCCCTGCACGGTTTGACTCCGAGTCCTGGTCAGTATGCATTGGCCCTCGCCGTCGCCGTCCTCGGCGCCGCCATGTTCCTCTCCATCGGACAGGCGCTGGTCGCACTGGTGCCCTCGACGACCGCGATCAACGCGATCGGCCGGATCCTTTTCGTCATCCTGGTCCTGCTCGGGCTCGTCGGCTCTTCGGGCATCCTCGGCGACACGATGAAGTCGATCGCGGCCTGGTCCCCGGTCGGAGCACTCATGACGTTGTTCTCCGACGCTCTGACGGGAGCCGGGTGGGCCGATCAGGATGGGTACGCACTCATTGCGTGCCTCGGCTACGTCGTCGTCTTCGCGTTCCTCGGTATCCGCTGGTTCCGTTGGGAGACCCACTGAGCCGGCGACACGGAGTCACGTCCTCGGGACGGGGACGATCTACGTGGCGGCAGCGTTATGCGTCGTTTCAGCCCTGGCCCTGATCCCAGAGCCGCCAGCCGGCCTTCGTCTGGCGGTAGCAGAACGACCACCCTTCGGTTCCACCCTGGTCGGTGCCATCGAGGCCGGTATCCGTGGTGATCGAGTACCCCATGCACTGGCCATCGTCGCCGGAGCGGCCGAGAAACGTATACGAGAGCAGCCTCGGGCGGTCGCACCACGCCGTCGTGTTAGAGGTCGTGAGAGCGCGGGTCATCCCGCAGTCGGTGTGCTTCGCCGCCTCCATGTAGGTATGCGCGGTCGAGGAGAGTGTCGCGCCGGCGCCCGGGACCGGGCCACGCGGGACCGGAGCAGCCGACAGCGCATTCAGAAGCGCGAGTCCCCCCGCCAGCATCCCGCACAGTCCGAAGACGATCGCGAGGGCGATCGGAGGAGTCTTCCACCAGGACTGCGCCATGCTACGAACTTAGGGGCTCAGCTTCGGAAGTCGGTAGGGCAGCGCGCCGCGACCATCCCTGGATTCGTGGAACGTCGAAAACGCATCCCGGCGGGATCGGAAACTCCTGCCAGGTTTATCAGCAGCAGAATTCGGGACGATCAGCGGGGCAAGGCCGAAGAAGAATGGGCCGACGGAACTGATCTCTTCAGCGCGCCATGCGCGTCCTCCATGAGATGCATCTGGCTGACCGCCCAACGATATACGGACAAAGAGTGCGCAAACGCCCGGAAGTTCTGTCACGATCCGCACTCAGCCTCGTCTACGTAGTTGACGAGACATCCCCAATAGCGCACTCTCCGCCATGCGAGCAAGGGAGCGGCCCGCGCGTTCGATGACGAACGAAAGGGATTTTCTTGCAGGGCTGTCCGACGAGTGCCTTGGCGTCCATGTCACATCAGATCGAAGAAGGAGCGGATATGTCTTCAGGGAAGATCAGTTCGAGTACCGCCGATGCCGATGCCGCTGTTAATGAGCTGGTGAGTATCGACACATCCGGGTATGCCGACCAGCAGGTCAGCTTCGGTTCCACCAGCGGCATCCCTGGGATGAGCGCGGGCCGTGATGTCACGAACCAGATGTTCCAGACGGTCAGCCAATTCTGTGCCGCCGTGTTGGGGCAAGCGAACAAGTTCCCGGAACTTGCCAGCAGTATCGAGAAGCGTGATGTTGCAGACGCCGAACGATGGGAGGACGCACGGTGAGTGGCGATAGGAGCGCGAATGAACGTTTCGAGCTGACCGCTCAGATCGCGCGGATCGAACAGCGAGAAGACGAGTTCTCCGAACTTCGGAACAGCTACCAGCGCTCGCTGGAGACCTTTCACGAACAGTTCCATTCGGTGGCCCGCCGAAGGGAATCGTCACTCCACGAGAACCTGCGGTCTGGCAGTATCGCCGCGCACCGAGAGCTCGAGGCGCGACAGGACCTTCTGTTTCAGGTTGACCGATACGTTGAAGAGTCGGTCGACGAGCTTGAGTGGGCGAGTTCGCAGGTGCGGCAGTCCCTCGATGATGAAAGACAGAGACTGATTCGCGATAAGGGTGCGTTGCCATGGGAGTGAAGTTCGACGTCGCTGATTCGACCAACCTCATCAGCGCCATGCGCAACAACCTCACCAACGTGAACGCGATCATCGATCGCCTACATGCCGGGTCACGGCATCTGATCGGTCAGCTCGATGCTGGCGTGCTGCAGGGGGCCGCATTCACGGCCGGGCGGGGCCTGTTCTGTGAACTCATCATCCCGGCGATCACGAAACTCAGCCAGGCTGTTGACGATCTTCAGGCTGAGCTTGCGTCGTACGAGTACGCACACTCCGTTGTGGCGGAGGAGGGTGACCTTGACCATGACGACCTCAAACAAGCCCTGCGGGATTCAGAAGATCAACTCCGGCTCATCGAACAGCAGATCGAACAGAACAAGGATCTATTCACTCAGGCGAACGGTCTGTACCCGGGCTTTGACGACACGGGCAACTTGATGCATCAGAGTCAGGTACTTGAGCAGCTCAAAGCGCAGGTCGGAATCGAGATTGACCTGCTTGAAAAGAAGATCGCGAAACTTGAGTGGTTCGTGGCCGACGTCTCGAACTACTTCTCTGACAGCTTGCAGGTCATGAAACTCGCCACCCAGGCCGCTACTGAGCTCAACAAGGTTGCGGTCGAGACCGATGGCAGCTACTACACGAACGGCGTGAACCTTCTGCTCATTCAAGCGCTGCTTGAGGCCAAGATTTCCACCAACGACCACGCTCCTGACGCCGACGGCGTATACCACTCGTTGGAGTTTGCCTCGAACCTCAGCTACGACAAGCTCCTGGAGTGGCTCGCCTCCGAAGAGGGGCAGCAGCTGCGTTGGCTCGCGCTTGAGGACCCCAGGCTGTTCAACTCCATGCTTCGAAACGCCATGGTGTACAAGGTCGACGGTAACCCGGTCGGCGCCCTAGGTGCTGCCTTGGACTATTTGAAACAGCACGGCTGGGTTGCTTTTGCAGGCGGTGAGATATTTCTTGAGAAGTTCAAGACCTGGGGTGATTGGGACATGAAACGCTACCTGGATGAGGAGTATCACCCGGCACCCGGTGCCTTCGACCTCCGCGACGAGCAGGGAAGGGATGTCCGGTCGGATGTTTTCGGAAATGTGAATTACGGCATCATGCTCGGCCTCTGGGGCGTCGACCTCGAGACCGCGCTGAAGGGTGCGAACAGCGGGAATGCCGCCGGAGTCAACGCAGGGGTGAACCACGATGAGCTGGATGATCGAGCCGTAGCGTTCGGTTTCGAGCTGTATAAGAAATATCCGAACGGGACACTCACCAAAGAGAAGTATTTCGAGGAGTTGGCGAATGCGAAGCTGTTCGAGTAGACCGCCAATGCGAAAGTATTTGGGTAGATCGGGACTGCTGCTTGCCGCAGCAGTCATGTGTTTCTCACTCGCAGGGTGCTCCGCGCCCCTATTCAAAGAGGTAATTTCCTGGGACGGCGGAACCCTCTACAACGAGAAGCATCACACCAGGACAAAACCTACCCAGCCGATGTCCTTGGGGCTAGATCCGAACGGCTTTGGCTACGCCGAAAACATTCCACAGGGGCATCCGAAACTGGCCGATAACGTGTGTATCGAGGTTTCCACTGAGAAGCGCTATACCGGCTCCGTTACGTGGCGGAAAGTGGATGATTACAGCTTCGAAATCACATTCGCCAACTCCAAATACACCCTCACGGACGGCTACGGAAAATTCTCCGCAGACTGGTCGGAGGCGCGCATCTACAACTGCAACCCGGGCATCGAATATTGGGCCATGTATGACGTGCTCTCCCGGGAGCGCGGCACCTGACCGCGCCCGCGCCCATCCCAGCCGACCGCGCGAAGTAGGGATTGCCCACTGCGCCGGCGTCGACCAGGTCGATCCCGCGACCCACTTGTCGCCGAGCACGGACCCGAAAATGCGAAGCCGTTCGACTCCATGTGCTTCGCACGAGCGGACGATCGCCTGCGCATCTACTGGCACGGCGGTGATCATGGCGAAATTGTGGACCGGGGGCTTCTCGCCACCTCGCGGTGTGTGGTGCGCCCCCAGGGACTTGAACCCGGATACGGGCCGCCGAAGGGGTCCGTACGCGTGAAAATCCGCGGAATTACGCGCCATTTGGTTGACTAGAGCTCGTTTGGGTCTCACACGACCTCAAGCGGTTGTGGGCAAATGTGGGCACGCTGGAAAAGTCTTGGGCCTACGCGCTTGGGCCGGCATCGTCTTGGAGCGACAACTCCGTCTCATCGACTTCGGCGAGCAAGCTTTCGAGCACTGGGATCAGCTCGGGGAGGTCGTCCGTCAGGATCTCCCACACTCGCTGCTGATCCACCTGCGCATACGCGTGCACAAGGATGTTTCGCGTCCCGATGATCGCGTGAACGTTTGGGATCCGAGCCGCTGTCTCAGCGTCCGCCGAGCGCAGATTCTTGAGCGCCTCACCGAGGATTTCGAGTTGCCGTTCGACGGCGGCTTGAAGCACCCAGTCGCCCAGATACTCGGCCTGCCCGTGACCCTGTTCGACGGATGCGGCTTTCGTCGCGGCCTCGCGCGCATCCCAAAGGAACGCCGGCGACTCAGGCAGCATAGAGCTCCTCGGCACTGCCGAAGGCCGACCGCGCGAAGTAGGGATTGCGTACGGCGCCCGCGTCGACCAGGTCGACGCCGCGGCCCACGATCCGCTCCAGATCTTCCTTCAAGTCGAAGTAGTCGTGGAACAGGCCACCGCGTCCGGGCAAGAAGTCGACGAGGAAATCGACGTCACTCGTCTCGCGGTCAAACTTGTCGCCGAGCACCGACCCGAAGATGCGAAGCCGCTTGACTCCATGTTCTTCACACGCGCGAGCGATCGCATGCACATCGACTGGGACCGCGGTGATCATGGCACGAATTATCCCACGCCCCCGATTTCCGCGCACGCTGCGGCGAAGTACACGAGAACGAGTACGGAAAAGTTCCCGTGGTTAACGGCGAGGAGGTCACCATCTGGCGAAGTGGCAACCCAGGATTTCGGCGAGCCGGAACATCGACGGCGTGAGCCGTCTGTACGGCGTGTTTAGCGGCGATCGCGTCGCTATCGAGCAGCGACGAAATCAGATGTGGGCAGATGGGGGTTATAGGCCAAAAAGAGTGGATGGGATCTTGATCTGGCCGCGTGATTACGCGGGAGGATCGGGGTGGTCATGGTCCGCGATCCTTAGTCGTGGACCTTCCCGTGAATCAGACCTCCTGCATGGTATGCGGGACACAGCTGGTGAAGAATGGCCGTCACCCGTCCGGGACGCAACGCTGGCGGTGCCGGAACTGCGGGGCGTCCTCGGTGCGTCGCCGGGCCGACGTGAGCCAGCGGGAGCAGTTGCGCCGGTTCCTGACCTGGCTGACCGGGAAGGCGTCCCAGTCCGAGCTCACCGGGGACAGCGGGCGCACCTTCCGCCGCGCAACAGCCTGGTGTTGGCAGTTG
>NZ_FOTM01000007.1 GCF_900114565.1 Leifsonia sp. CL147 | reverse complement strand
CGCCTACGAGAAACGATCGATCGCGATCAGCTCGAACCTGCACCCCTCCGGGTTCGACGAGCTCATGCCCAAGACCCTCGCGACCGCGACCGTCGACCGGCTCCTCCACCACGCCCACCTCACGCAGACCACCGGCGAGTCCGTCCGCCTCGCCCAAGCCCTCGCCGGCACGGGGGTGACCCCCATGCCCTAACCGAGACCGCTCACGCGGCCAGGGCCACCACAACCCGATGGGCAGAACTCCTGGCCGCGAACGGGCACTTCCACTGGCCACCAGCGGGCACTTCTGCTGGCCGCCGATGGGCAATTTCTGGTGGCCGTTGACATCGATGACCACTTAGCACCGCGGGACTCAATTTCGAGTGATACTCCGGCCTTCGCCATTCGCTTGCAGTGCGTCCGCTCAGGCATCCCCTCAGCGGGCGGTGTGCCATAGTTCAGTTCTGGGCCCAAATTCTGCGATTGGAAGCTCTAACCTTGGCCCGTGCGCCAAACCGAGTCAGACCGACGATGTGCACCAAACCGTGGGGTGCCAACGGCACGGAAAGCAACGATCGCGGCGCTTACTTTGGCTTTGGCCTTGAGCATGTCCGCATGCATCCAAGTTGACAACGGCATCACCTTGCCAAAAGAGACGCTGCCTCCTTGCCCGACAAGGCCGCCTCCCGCAACGCGTGTACAAGACTTAGGTCACCAGTCCTGTGATCTCACTGGCGGAACGCTGATTTTCCCCGACGGATACACCCTCGTTGTACCGCCATCTGGCGCAGTGACCTCTGACGATGTCTGCCACGCTAAACCGGATCCCGATCCGAGCGGCAAAACCGTCTGTACCGGAACGTATTATGCCGGAAACCTGGCGGGGTGGGGCACCGTCGCCTGGTTCAAGAGCGGCGATGGGAAACACACAACCTACGGGGAACGCCAATCGCCGTGAGAAAGGAAAAGGCGCTCAAGTAGGGCGCTACCGTCAGCGTTTGGCTGTGAGCGACGAGCGATCCGGGGGACCAGTTGAGTCCCCCGCAGTGGATGCTGCTATTGCTGTCAAGTGGCCTGTTTGGTTTCGAGGTGAGTGAGTATGAGGTTGGCGTGTTGTTCGAGTTCGGGGTCGGCGCGGGTGCCGATCTCGAGTCGTCGTAGCCGCGACGTCCACTCCGACCGGATCGTGGGCTATTCGATCAGCGACCGGATGACCGCGAAACTCGGCGTCCACGCGCTCCCTAACGCCGTCACACGGCGCCGTGAGGTCGCCGGGTGCATCCTGCACGCCGACAGAGGCAGCCAGTTTCGAAGCCGCGCCCCGGCCAGCGAACTCCGCCGCCACGACATGGTCGGATCGATGGGCAGAGTCGGCGCCGCCGGAGACAACGCCGCCGTGGAGAGCTTCTGGTTCCTCGTTCAAACGAACGTGCTCAAGCAGCAACGGTGGACGACCCGGCAGGAACTGCGCCTCGTGATCGTCGTCTGGATCGAGAGGAAGTATCACCGGCAGCGAGCCCAGGACGCTCTCTGCGGATTGACGCCAATCGAGTTCGAAGCGAAGCTAACCGAACAGCCGCTCTCCCTCGCGGGCAAAACCATACCTGTCACCGATCCCTACTTCACGCCCATGCGCCGGGTACGCTCTACGCCATGTGTGTACGTTTCGCGATGCACGAAGAAGTGAATGCGGCGATTATGGAATTCGTCGAGTGGACCGGTACAACGCCGGAACTCATCGAGCCGGTCTTGTAGGGCTAGGAGAAGCGTTGGCCGAGGTCCTAGTGCTGCACGGTTCTCCGGGCTCGGGCAAGAGCACCCTCGCCCGGGGCCTGGCTCTAGCGCTTAGCGCCGCCGATGTGGCCTGGGGCGTCATCGACCTGGACGAGTTGAGTCTCGTGCATCCCTATCCCGGTAAGGGATTCGCACGAGACAACCTCCGGGCGATCTGGCCGAACTACGTCGCCACCATTCCCCACATCAAGCTGATAATCCCGATGGTCTTCGACAACGAGCAGGAAGTCGAACTCGTCCGCGCGGCACTCCCTGGCGCACGGCTGATCATCGTCGAGACGACAGCACCCGTCGCCGTCCTGAAGAAGCGAGTAACCGACCGGGAGCCGACAGAGGACGTAGCAGCAGGAACACGCACGTGGATCGACCTCTACCACGCCCGGTCGGATCACGAACGGATCCGACACTTCCAAGTGACGACCCATCCCGCGAGGGTCGATGAATCCGTCCGCGAGATCCTCAACCTGACGGGCTGGCTCAGTTAGCCTCCGCCCTACGATGACAGCGTGCTCGATCACGAAGAGATTGTTCGCCTGTACGGTCCTTGGCGGAGCCGGACTCCGCAGGACGCGGCGGCTCTGCTCGCCGTTTATGGTGGCCAGTGGTGGATCGCCGGAGGCTGGGCGATCGACGCGTTCGTGGGATCGTCTCGTGAGCACGGCGATCTCGACCTCGGAATCCCGCGCGGATCGCTCGAAGGGTTCATCGATTTCGTCTCTCCCGGTCTAGACGTCTGGGCGGCAGCTGGGAGTCTCACCTCTCTGTTCGGCGGCTCCGCGCCGCAACTGCCCGAAAGTGTCGGCAACTTGTGGCTGCGGGCGAGCGGGGCCGATCCCTGGGAGTACGACGTGATGCTTGAGGCCGTGGAGGGTGGTACCTGGACATTCAAGCGAGATGCGCGCATTACCCGGCCGCTTATCGACTGTCTCTGGGAGCACCACGGTTTCACGTACCTCCGTCCGGAGATACAGCTGCTCTTGAAGGCGAAGGACCTTCGGCCGAAGGATGACTTCGATTTCGAGCGCTGCCTTCCGATACTCGAGGCGAGCAACCTTGCCTGGTTGGCCGGTGCGCTCGTAGCTGCGCATCCTGACCATCCGTGGATAGAACGCATCACTCGACAAAGCCGGAGCTGACGGCGGTCCACCTCTAGCACTAACAACGATGCCAGCGCCATTCTCATCGACGACGTACGAGCGCGAGCACTATCGTTGCCAACCCTGCGAGGAAGAACACGACAGACGCCGTTAAGAGCACCCAATCGAGGACCTGGCTTGACCCTGTGCGTCCCACGGTTCGTGACCCAGTCGCTGCGCGAACTGACCGCCGGCAAGAGAAGCGACGATACCCATCTTTTGGGTTCTGGGCCGTATCCGGATGGCGGTAACGTCCGCCTCGATCCCAACTGTCGGCAAGGTGTTGGATTTTCCGTTGGACTTTTCGGTTCTGAGCCGAGATCCGCTCCGCCTGAAACGAAGAAAACCCCCGGCTGACCGAGGGTTTTACTGTGGTGGGCGATACCAGACTCGAACTGATGACCTCTTCCGTGTGAAGGAAGCGCGCTACCAACTGCGCCAATCGCCCGTGCATCCGCGAGCGGCTGCGAGATTCGATACTAGCCGACTCCGGGCCGTCGATGCACATCGGCACAGGCACTCCAGGCGACACACCCGGAGGGCGTAACCGGTTTTGTCTTGTCCCGCCGGATCGGATAGAGTCTTCCACGTGCCGCAGGGAACTGCGGGATGGAATGCGGATGTAGCGCAGTTGGTAGCGCATCACCTTGCCAAGGTGAGGGTCGCGAGTTCGAATCTCGTCATCCGCTCGAGTCGGCCCGGTCCTCGGATCGGGCCTCTCAGGTACGGTGCGGGTTTTTTCCGTGTTGTGGCGTTCGGTGGATTGGCCGAGAGGCGAGGCAGCGGCCTGCAAAGCCGTATACACGGGTTCGAATCCCGTATCCACCTCGGTCCTGGGCTTTGCGCTCAGGTTCGGGCGATTGGCGCAGCGGTAGCGCGCTTCCCTGACACGGAAGAGGTCACTGGTTCGATCCCAGTATCGCCCACAGAGAGAAACCCCCGGGGAGACCGGGGGTTTCGTCGTTTCCGCGGTGGTCTAACCTCCGGTGAGTGGCGACTACTTCGCTCTGGTCGATCGGGCGATGGTCGGCTGGGCGGTCGCCGCGTCGAGGAGCGTGCGAATTCCGGCGTCGAGGCTCTGCTCGAAGCGGCTGAGTTCGGCGTTCCTGACGCCGTTACGTGTGGCGGCGACGCGCCATCCAGCGATCACTTCCGCGGTCCGCCTCAGCTCCGCGGCGACCTCGTCGGAACTGAGGCGGCACGCGCGCCCCGCGACGCGGAGCCCCTCGGCCTCGTCGGCGGCCGACTCAGCACCGGCGATGGTGGTCTGCCGGCCGTCGGGGTCGGGATTCGAGTTGATGTCGAAGGCCGGCGACAGGGTCCATCCAGCGCGGCCTCGGAGGAAACCGTGGTTGCGCAAGTGGTCGTCGGTGTTGTTCAGGCCGACGCTGACGGCGATACGGCGGAACAGCTGCCTGGCGTCGTCCTTCGGACTGGCGCTGACCTCCTGGAGGCGGTCGGCGATGTCGAGGTAGTCCGCGCTCTCGCCGTCACGGTGCTGCAGGAGGGTCATCGCGCTGATGTATCCGACGCGGCCGGGCTCGGCAGCGTCTGCCCGTGTTATGCGGTCGAAGCGATCGAGCAGAAGAACGTGCCGGCCGTCAATGCGCACGAGCCGATGCGGGGGAGTTGTGACTCCGGCCAAAGCGGCAAGGTCGAGGGCTGTGGCCTCCCAGGCCATGACGTCCCACGCGTCCTCGTGGTGAGGAAACTTCGCGATCAGCTGCATGCCGTCGTCTCCGCGTACAGCCGCTTTCGGGCGGGCGCCTCCGAGGGAGCCGGTCCCGGCGTCCAGGAGTGCCTTGACGGCCTCGAAGTCGTCGCCGTCACGTGCCGCGGTATCCGCAGCGCGCAGAAGCTCGGGCAGTCGGACGAGTCTCGGGACGTGGTGCCCGGGGTCGACGAAGCGGGATCGGTCGTTCGGCCGGAATCGGAGTGCGCCCTGCCGGGTGATGTCGCTGACTCCCGTCAGGAAGTCGACGTCGTCGAGCTGCTGTGGGCGGCGTTCCTCCGTGCGGGCGACGGCGCGCTCGCGCTTGGAGATGAGGTTGCGTCCCCACCGGTCCGGCGCAGAGTCGGCGAAGGCCCCGGGGAGGCCCTGCGCGTACTGAGTACCCGTGACGAGTTGCAGCGCCGGATCGATCGCGTAGGCCTCCGGGTGCGCGAGGTAGCTCTGGTCGTACTGGAAAGTCGTCGAGGTGAGGGCGCCGCGGCCGCGGTGGAATTGGGCGTGGCCGACGAATACCGTGGAACCGCCGAGCTCGAGGTGCACCTCGAGTGCGTCGTAATGGGTCACCGCACGCGCTCCCGGTTGAGGAGCGCCGCGCGGGCGCGCCCGAGGTCCGTGCTCAGCGGGTCGAGAGCGCCGGCGAGAGTATCGAGGATGCCGAGAGAGCGCGCGACCTTCAGGACCACATGGAAACCGACGGTGGGGTCGCCGTGCTCGAGCTTGCGCAGGGTGTCACGGGTGATGTCTGCGCGCTCGGCGACCTGCTGGGTGGTGAGGCCGAGGATCTTGCGCCAGCCCGCAAAGTCGTCGCCGATCTGCTTGGCGGCGTGGACGACCTTGGCTGGTTGCTCGCTTGTCATAACCGCCCCTTCGCCGACCTTTAGTGACGAGCATACCAGGCCATAAGGCTATTAATGAACAGTTTGGTCGCCATTACTTCGGCGATCATGAGCGAAATGATCTGCGTAGGCCGGACCGGGCTCACTCCGTTACGGTATCGAGGTCGCGCGGTTCGTCCACGTCCGCGACCACGTCGGCGCTGACGCGGACGACAGGGAGGCCGAGCCGCCCGATGAGCGCGCGCACCGGTGTCCCTGCGACCCCGCCAGTCGCCTCAAGCTGCGCCAGCCGGTTCCGCAGGGCGGGGAGCGGGACGCGCGCGAGGAGCCACTGGATGTTGCCGGCCTCGTCCGCGAGCACTCCCAGCGGCATACCGTGAAGGGCCGCGATCGCGTCGGCCGGCCGTGCGAGGTCCGCCGAGACGATGAGCGCCTCGCGCGTGCCTTCCGGCAGGGCGGCGACCCCGGCTGCGATCCCCGCACACGGGCCACCCCACCGCGGATACTCGGACACGCGCACGGCGTCCCGGGGGAGAGCGTGATCGGCGGCCGAGACGATGACCACCGTCCGGCACTCGCTCAGGGCTTCGATCGTCCGGAGAAGGAGAGTCCGGCCGGCCACCTGCGCCTGCAGCTTGTCGCTCCCGAACCGCGTCGAGCGGCCGCCCGCGACGACGATGGCGGCCTCCACCGGGACACGCTCAGCCACGCCGGCTCTCCACCGTCACGGGCCCCGGACCAGCGAGCTGCGTGTCGAAGCCCGACCAGGGCAACGCCATACTGTCAGCGGTGTCGCCCTCGCGTAGCCCCTCCTCCGGCACCACGAGGATGCCGCTGGCGCCGGCGAGCCCGCGCAGCATCGCGGCCCCGTGCCACGCCGTCACCGTCGCCCGGCCATCCACCCAGGTGAACGGTGCGAGCGTCGTCGCGCCGTCGCGCCCCGTCGTCGCGGCGGCGACCACCGCCCTGAGCTGGTCGGACGGCCGACCCGCCAACCCAGCGAGCAGGGGCTCGACCACCGTGAGTGCGCCCAGCATCGCCGCGAGCGGGTTCCCCGGAAGAGCCGCGACGAACCGGCCGTCCGGCAGCACGGCCAGCGTGGTGGGGCCTCCCGGACGCATCGCAATGCCGTCCACCAGAATCCGGGCATCGAGCATGCGGAGGGCATCGCGGACATGGTCCGTGGGCGAGGTACCGGTACCGCCGGTGGAGACGACCAGGGGAGCGTCGACCTCGTCGAGAGCGCGCGCGGTCCCCTCCACGTCATCGCCCACGCGGGTCGCTCCTGTCACGGTGCCGCCGAGCATGCGGATGAAGGCCGGCAGCTGGACGCCGAAGCTGTCCCGCACGCGTCCGGGACCCGGGATGCCCGCGGTCACGACCTCGTCGCCGGTGAGCACCAGCCCGACACGGGGCACGGCGCGCACCGCGAGCTCATCGCGTCCGGTGGCGGCGGCGAGTGCGACGTGTGCCGGGTTGAGCAGCGTGTCGGAGGCGATGATGCGCTCGCCGCGCGCAGCCTCCATCCCCGCCGGCCGGATGTGCTGGCCCGGTCGCGGCTCGTGTGCGACGGTCGAGCGGAGGACGCCGTCGGCGACCGAACCGCTCTCGCTGCGGAGTACCGCGGTCGCGCCGGCCGGCACGAGCGCCCCGGTCACGATGGGGCGTGCGAAGCCCCGAGCGGGGAGGCCGTCCCCGAACCGTTCGACGACGTGACCCTCCAGCTTCCACGGTCCATCGCCCACCACCAGCCAGCCGTCCATCGCCGCCGAGGCGAAATGGGGGAGATCGATGTCGGTGAGCAGGTCGTCTGCCAGGTGGCGTCCGACAGCGTCCGCGAGCGCCACGGTCTCCTCCGGCAGCAGAGCAGCGGTCCCAGCCGCCAGTGCGATCGCCCGGGCGTCGTGCCAGGCAGGTCTCGCCGCCCGTCTGTCGTGTCTCTTCGCGGCCGTGGTACTCATCGCTTTCGAGTATGGCCCGCGCCGGGCGGATCGTTCCCGTCGAAGTCGATGCGCTTCCTCGGCGGATTCGAGTAGGACCGGCCGCGAGCGCTGTGATAAGCCTGCTGTATGAGCAGGAGGACGGCGCGAAGACGCATCACGAGGATCGAAGTCGGCGGGGCCGAGTCCCACCGCGAGGACCTCCTCGCCGTCGAAGAGCCGCTCGAGATCCGGCTCGGTGGAACGCCGCTGTCGATCACGATGCGTACGCCCGGGCACGACTTCGACCTGGCCGCCGGTTTCCTCGTCTCCGAGGGAGTTGTCGCCCACGACGAGGAACTCCTCGCCATCCGCTACTGCGCCGGGCTCCCGGCTGAGGGCGAGAACACGTACAACGTGCTGGATGTCACCCTCGCCCCCGGGGTCGCGCGTCCCGTCCTGGGCCTCGATCGCAACTTCTACATGACCAGTTCGTGCGGACTGTGCGGCAAGGCGAGCATCGACGCGGTGCGTACCCGGTCCCACCACCCGGTGGCAGCGGACCCGGTGACCGTTTCCGACGAGTTCCTGAGCGCCCTGCCGGATCGGCTCCGCGCCGGGCAGGCCGTGTTCGACCAGACGGGCGGCCTGCATGCGGCCGCGCTGTTCGACGCCGCCACCGGAGAGCTGCTGGTGCTGCGCGAGGATGTCGGCCGGCACAATGCCGTGGACAAGGTCGTCGGCTGGGGGCTGAAAGAAGGACGGCTCCCGCTGAGCGGGACCGTCCTGATGGTGTCCGGTCGTGCGAGCTTCGAGTTGGTGCAGAAGGCGTCGATGGCGGGAATCCCCGTGCTGGCGGCGGTGTCGGCGCCGTCGTCCCTGGCCGTCGATCTCGGGCAGGAGCTGGGGCTGACCGTCATCGGATTCCTGCGCGGGAACTCGATGATCGTCTACTCGGGGAAAGAGCGCGTCGTCGCTGCGGGGAAGACCCGGAAACAGGAGGAACTGGTCTGATGCATGACAGGGACGTGAACCCCGGGACCGACTACCCCGACCTGCAGGTCGGCCGCAACAAGGACTGGGCCGTCGGAGTGCCCGCGATCCTGCATTCGATGGAGCCGGCCATCGCCGAGATGGGTCCGCTGCGAACCGCGAAGCTGATGACGGCGATCAACCAGAAGAACGGCTTCGACTGCATGAGCTGCGCCTGGCCGGACCCGGGCGAGCGCAACCTCCTGGAGTTCTGCGAGAACGGTGCGAAGGCTGTCACCTGGGAGGCGACGCCGGTCACGGTCCCGACGAGCTTCTGGGCCGAGAACTCGCTGACCAGCCTGCTGGACAAGTCGGAGTACTGGCTCGGGATGCAGGGTCGCCTCGTCGAGCCCGTCTACAAGCAGGCCGGCTCGGATCATTACGAACCGATCGGCTGGGACCGGGCATTCACGGTGATCGCCGATCGCCTCACCTCCCTCGACTCGCCGGACCGCGCCGCGTTCTACACCTCTGGCCGCACCGCCAACGAGACGGCGTTCGTCTATCAGCTGTTCGCCCGCGCATTCGGGACCAACAACCTCCCCGATTGCTCCAACATGTGCCACGAGTCGACCGGCACGGCGTTGAGCGAGACGATCGGCATCGGCAAGTCGACGATCGCCTACGACGACTTCGGCAAAGCCGAGCTGATCATCGTGATGGGGCAGAATCCGGGCACGAACCATCCGCGCATGCTCACCGCTCTGGAGGAGGCGAAACGGAACGGCGCCACGATCGTCGCCGTGAACCCGCTTCCGGAGGCGGGCCTGATCCGCTACAAGAACCCGCAGAAGGCACGCGGCATCATCGGCAAAGGCACCCAGATCGCCGATCACTTCTTCCAGATCCGCTCCGGCGGCGACATGGCACTGCTGCAAGCGGTGTCGAAGCGGGTGCTGCAGGCCGAGGACCGCGCGCCCGGGACCGTGCTCGACAACGAGTTCCTCGCCGAGCACACCCTGGGTCTCGAAGCGTTCCGCGAGCACATCGCCGCGCTCGACGACGCCACCGTGCTGGAGGCCACCGGCCTCACTCTCGACCAGGTGGACCTGCTGGCGGACCTCTACGTGCGTTCCGACCGCACGATCATCACATGGGCGATGGGTCTGACGCAGCAGAAGAATGCGGTTGCGACCCTCAAGGAGCTGATCACCCTCCTCCTGCTGCGCGGCAACATCGGCAAGCCCGGTGCGGGCGCCTCTCCGATCCGCGGTCACAGCAATGTGCAGGGCGACCGGACGATGGGGATCTGGGAGCGGATGCCCGACAGCTTCCTCGACGCCGTTCAGCGCGAGTTCGGCTTCGATCCGCCCCGCACGCACGGCTTCGACTCCCTGCAGACGATCACCGGTCTGCAGCGCGGCGAGATCGATGTCTTCTTCGCGATGGGAGGCAACTTCGTCGCGGCGATCTCCGACACCGCTGCCGCGGAGGCGGCCATGCGGGGCGCTGGACTGACGGTGCAGGTGTCGACCAAGCTCAACCGTTCGCACGTCGTCACCGGGGAGGAGGCGCTGATCCTGCCGACGCTCGGCCGCACCGAGGTGGACCTCCAGAAGGGCGGTCCGCAGTTCCTCTCGGTGGAGGACAGCGTCTGCGCTGTGCACGCCACCCACGGCGCGGTGCCCCCGGTCGCGCCCGGCCTGCTCTCGGAGGTGGCCATCGTCTGCCGGTTGGCGCGGGCGACGCTCGGCGACCGGTACGGGATCGACTGGGCCGGATTCGAGGACGAGTACGACGTGATCCGCGACCACATCAGCCGGGTCGTGCCGGGCTTCGAGGCATTCAATGCCGACGTCCGCCGGAAGGGCGGCTTCGTCCTGCCGAACGGCCCCCGCGACGCGCGCCGCTTCGACACCGCAACCGGCAAGGCGATGATCACCGTCAACGAACTGGAGCACCTCGAGCGGCCGGAAGGCCGGCTGATCCTGCAGACGCTGCGCTCTCATGACCAGTTCAACACGACGATCTACAGCCTCAACGACCGCTACCGCGGCATCACGAAGGGCCGCGACGTGATCTTCGTCAACCCGGACGATCTCGCGGAACTCCGGCTCGCCGACGGTCAGCGGGTGAACGTCATCAGCGAGTGGCACGACGAGCCGGACCGCGTCCTCCCGAACTACCGGATCGTGTCCTACCCGACGGCACGGGGATGCGCGGCGGCGTACTACCCCGAAGCGAACGTCCTCGTGCCGCTGAAAAGCGCTGCCACCGGGAGCAACACCCCGGTGTCGAAGGCCGTCATCGTGCGCTTGGAGGCCGTGGAGCAGTGAACGCGTGACCGCGCCCGTCCGCTCCGATCAGTAGCAGACCTGCAGGCCCTCGATGTCGGAGCTCAGCACGTCCGTGCCGCCGGTGATGTTCGTCGCCGTCGTGGCGAGGCGGACCATCTGGTCCCCGATGACGCGGGGCACGCAGCCGGCGCGCACCAGGAGCAACGGGCGGGATGCGGAGCCCGCTGCAGCGGAGGCGACGAGGGCGTCCTGCCAGGTGATTCCGGAGGCCAGGTACACGGTCCCTGCGCCGTTCGCGGGGTAACCGGAGGCGGCCAGCAGCGCGCTGGTGGCGAACCGGTCGGATCCGCCGATGCGGGTGACCGTCGACCCCTGGCTCTGGGGCTGCACCGACCAGACGTCGCCGACCACGTCCGAGCCGCCGATGAGCGTGAGCGAGTGCACCGACTTGCCGGTCAGATAGGCCTGGGTCGCCGGGTCGATGGTCGCGCCGTTGACGAGCAGCAGCGGGCTGTTCTTCTTGGCGGCCACGGGCGCGGCCGACAGCGCGTCCGCAAAGCTGTTCGCAGCCGCGATGAAGGCAGCAGTGGCGTTCGGGAAGGCGTAGGCCGCGATCTGCCGTGACGTGTCGTAGCGATCGACGCCGCCGATGCGGGTCACCGGTGCCACGGCCTGCAGCTGCGTGAGGGCGTCGTCGGTGATCGCGCTGGTCCCGCCGACGACGATGATCTTCGCCGGCTTCAATCGCTGGATCTCGGCCAGCACGTTCGGCGGGACGGTGCCGGGCATCGTCAGAAGGACGGGCCCGTGCTGAGCGCCGGCGGCTGGAGCGGCGGAGAGCGCGTCAGGGAAGTCCAGACCCGAAGCGACGTAGACCACGGGGACACCCGGGGTCGGGAATGCCTGCTGCGAGACCTGGACGGACGTGGCGAAGCGGTCGGACCCCGCCAAGCGGGTCGCCGCGGGCGCGGTGGCGATCGCCGCCGAGATGAAGGCCGTCTTGCAGCCGAGCGAGGCGTTGCCGGCGCTGTCGCCCGGCAGGGCCAGCGCGGTGATGCACGCCCCGTACTGTCCGTAGCCGCTCCACGGCGCCTGCACGGCGAAGCCGTGTGCCGCGCCGGCGGACGGATAGACGTTGCCGACATCGGGCCTGCTGGCGTTTGCGGTGACGGTCGTCGTGGTGATCCCCGCCGGCGTGTTCCAGGTGATCTGCACCTGGCTGGAGGCCGCCAGGTTGGTCAAGTCGATCGCCCAGCCGGTCACAGTGAACGGCGCCCCGGAGGTCACGGTCGCCGTGTCATAGGACCCGATCGGCGGGTGGCTCTGCGCCCCGTACGCGAAGGCCTGGAGCTGGGCCCAGGTGCCGTTGAAGATGTCCTGGTCACCGGCGAAGACTCCGGCGTCGGCGTACTGCCACATGGTCCAGTTCAACCAGCTCGCGGGCAGCGCACCCGGGGTGGTCGTTCCGTACCGTGCCACGAAGAGCGGGTACGCGCCGAAAGTGTTGTCGGAGCCGGTGCACTGGTTCCACCAGTTGGTCGTGGAGTAGATCGCGGGCGGGATCCCGGTCAGCGCCTTCATCGTGTGGACGAAGTCGGCGATCCACGCCGACATGGCTGCCGTCGACATGCCCCAGCAGGTGGAGCTGGGTCCGTACTCGATGTCGAGCAGTGGCGGAAGGGTCCGTCCATCCGGCGCCCAGTTGCCGCCGTGCGCGTAGAAGTACCGCGCTTGGCTGGCGCCGTCCTGGCCCAGATCCGTGCTCGGGTCCGCGAAGTGGTAAGCGCCACGGATCATCCCGACGCTCGTCGCACCCGTCCACTGCGACGGGAAATGGGAGCTGACGTAATCCGTGCCCTCGGTGGACTTGATGTAGACGAATCTCGCGCCGTTGGACCACATCGCGTTCCAGTCGACGGTCGGCTGCCAGCCGCTCACATCCATACCGAGCGTTCCTCCGACGCCGAGCGCTGCCTCCGGGCTGAGCGCATACGGGGAGACGGCAGGACCTTCCGCGGCGGCCACCGTCGATCCCATGGCGTGGTCGCCTGCGGCATTCATCTGCGCGAGCGAGGGATCCGCGTCCGCGGTCGACGGCGACGGGGACGGAGTGGGCGTGGACGAGGAGGATGCGGGAGGCGCGGACGGCGACGGCGTGGGTGACGCCTGCGGCGTTGCGGCCGCAGCCGGCGCCGTGGTGGCCGACGGGGCCGGAACCGATGGCGTCGCACCCTGAGCCGGCGTCGCCTGCAGGAGCGACAAGACGAGCGCACCGGCCGTGAGGTAACCGATTCTCATGAGGGACATCCGCTTCTTTGTGAGGAGGTGAGGTGTCCGTCGGTCGGGTCCGTCGGAGTGCGATTCGGGGAGGGTAGGGCTCGATCAGTCTAGGGTTCCGCGTGCCGGAGCGCACGACCCTCAGTGGGGTGACACGCGCGTTCTACTCGGCCTCGGGCGCGTCAGAGGCCTGCGGCCTCTCCGCGGATGCGCGGGTGGCCGCGGGATTGTGATGTCTTCGCACGCGATACTCGCGCACGGTCAGCACGACGATGAAGATGTCGAATGCGGTCAAAGCGGCCAGAGCCCAGGTGAAGTGCACGATCAGCTCATACCCCTGGTAGCCGATGAAGGCGACGAGGAAGGCGATCAGCCACGGGTAGGCCCAGAGCCTGTTGCGGAGGACGGCGACGACCAGGACCACCTTCACGATCCCGTGGGCCAGGAGGTAGATCGCGCCGAAGAGGGTCGCCGAGACGCTCACGGTGCTGGTGTAGTGGACGAGTGCGTTCGCGATGGGGTCGTTGGGATCCTCGTGGAGCTCGTGCCGGGTGAGCGCCCGCGTCACGGCCGCGATCTGGGCCGGCGTCACGACGAGGAGCGCCGCTCCGGCGATCAGCTCGACCGCACCGTCCAGTCCTTTGAGCACCAGGCTGACGAAGAAGGTGCGATCCAGGAGGCTCCGGCGTTTCGCGCTCACCCCCTCCACGGTACGCGCGACCCGGGCGGGCGGCGGGGTCCGGCTAGAGTTGGAGGGTTCCCAACAACCCTCAGATCCTAGGAGTGGACAGGTGGCCGACGGCTTCGAGCTCTTCACCGACCGTTCCGTTGTCGCGATGCGCGTCAACGGCGAGCTGAAGGACCTCGCGACCACCGTCACGACGACCGACGAGGTGGAGCCGGTGACCATCGACTCGCCGGACGGCCTCAGCATCCTGCGTCACTCCACGGCCCACGTGCTGGCGCAGGCCGTCCAGTCCGTGAACCCGGAGGCGAAGCTCGGCATCGGTCCGCCCATCACGGACGGCTTCTACTACGACTTCGACGTCGTCGAGGCGTTCACTCCCGAGGACCTGAAGTCCCTCGAAAAGGAGATGTCGCGCATCGTCCGGGCGGGCCAGCGGTTCGTCCGTCGCGTCGTCACGGACGAGGAGGCCCGCGCCGAGCTCGCCGGCGAGCCGTACAAGCTCGAACTCATCGGGCTGAAGGGCGGAGCGCAGCACGGCGACACGGCGGCGTTCGACGAGAGCGAGTCCGTCGAGGTGGGGTCCGGTGAGCTGACCATCTACGACAACGTCGACCCGAAGTCGGGCGAGACCGTCTGGAAGGACCTCTGCCGCGGCCCGCACCTCCCGAACACCCGGATGATCGGAAACGGCTGGGCGCTCACCCGCGTGGCCGCGGCGTACTGGCGCGGCAACGAGAAGAACAAGCAGCTGCAGCGCGTCTACGGGACGGCGTGGCCCAGCAAGGACGAGCTGCGCGCCTACCAGACGCGGATGGAGGAGGCCGCCAAGCGCGACCACCGCAAGCTCGGCGCAGAGCTCGACCTGTTCAGCTTCCCGGAGGAGATCGGCTCCGGACTGGCGGTGTTCCATCCCAAGGGCGGGATCATCCGCAACGAGATCGAGAACTTCATGCGCGAGCGGCTGATCGCGAACGACTACGAGCTGGTCAACACGCCGCACATCACGAAGGCGCACCTGTACGAGATCAGCCAGCACCTCAACTGGTACAAGGACGGCATGTTCCCGCCCATGCACCTCGATGAGGAGCGGGATGCGGACGGCAACATCACCCGGCAGGGGCAGGACTACTACCTCAAGCCGATGAACTGCCCGATGCACAACCTGATCTTCCGCGCGCGCGGTCGCAGCTACCGCGAGCTGCCGCTGCGGCTGGCCGAGTTCGGGACGGTGTACCGGTACGAGAAGTCGGGCACACTGGCCGGGCTGACCCGTGTCCGCGGCCTCACCCAGGACGACGCGCACATCTACGTGACCGACGAGCAGATCAAGGACGAGGTCGCCCGCCAGCTGGAGTTCGTGCTCGAGACCCTGCGCGGCTACGGCCTCAGCGACTTCTACCTGGAGCTCTCCACCAAGGATCCGGACAAGTACGTCGGAAGCGACGAGAGCTGGGAGACCGCGACCGAGACGCTGCGCGAGGTCGCGATCGAATCCGGGCTCGAACTCGTCGACGACCCGGGCGGGGCCGCGTTCTACGGGCCGAAGATCTCCGTGCAGGCCCGGGATGCGATCGGACGCACCTGGCAGCTGTCCACGGTCCAGCTGGACTTCAACCAGCCGGAGCTGTTCGAGCTGGAGTACAACGCGGCCGACGGCACGCGGAAGCAGCCGGCGATGATCCACCGTGCCCTGCTCGGCTCGATCGAGCGGTTCTTCGCCATCCTGCTGGAGCACTACGCGGGCGCCTTCCCGGTCTGGCTGTCGCCGGTCCAGGTGGTGGGCATCCCGGTGGCCGACCAGTACGCGCCGTTCCTCGACGACGTGATCTCGCGGCTCCGCGCCCGGGGCGTGCGGGCGGAAGTGGACCATTCCGACGACCGGATGCAGAAGAAGATCCGCACGCACACCAAGGCCAGGGTGCCCTTCCAGCTCATCGTCGGCGAGGAGGACGCGTCCGCCGGGACGGTCAGCTTCCGCTTCCGGGATGGTACCCAGCGCAACGGGGTGACCGTGGATGAGGCGATCGAGCGGATCGTGGAGAGCATCCGGTCGCACGAGCTGGTCGACACGGCATGGCACGACTGAACCTCGGGTCCTACGACGCGAGCCCCGGCGAGGGCGCGGACGACACCGCGCCCGCCGCCGGGGAGCCGGTGCGTGTGGACGACCCGTCGTACCTCGTCGGCGTGCCCGACGAGTTCCAGCGGTTGTGGACTCCGCACCGGATGGTGTACATCCAGAACGGCGCGCAGCCCACGAAGGACGACTGCCCGTTCTGTCTCGCCCCCAGCCTGAGCGACGAGGAGGCGCTGATCGTCGCGCGGGGGACGCACGCCTACGCTCTGCTCAATCTGTTCCCCTACAACAGCGGGCACCTGCTGGTGTGCCCTTACCGCCACATCGCCCTTTACGACGAGGCAACGCCGGACGAGGTCGCCGAGATCGGCAGCCTGACCCAGACGGCGATGCGCGTCATCCGCGAGGTGTCGAAGAACGACGGGTTCAACCTCGGGATGAATCAGGGCGTGATCGCCGGAGCCGGCGTCGCCGCGCACCTGCACCAGCACGTCGTCCCGCGCTGGGCGCAGGATGCGAACTTCCTGCCGATCATCGCGAAGACGAAGGCCCTGCCCCAGCTCCTCGGCGAGGTCCGCGCGACGATCGCCGCCGCCTGGCCGCAGGAGTAGCTCCCGGCGACATTCGTGACGAATGTGCGCTTGGGCGGGGTTGGGGGCGACATTCGTGACGAATGTGCACTCTGGCGGGGTTGGGGGCGACATTCGTGACGAATGTGCGCTTGGGCGGGGTTGGGGGTGACATTCGTGACGAATGTGCGCTTGCGCGGGGTTGAGGGGGACATTCGTGACGAATGTGCACGTGGGCGGGGTTGGGGGCGACATTCGTGACGAATCGTCGCTTGGGCGGGGTTGGGGGCGACATTCGTGACGAATGTGCACGGGATGCGCGCCTCAGGTCCCGGGCGCGCTCGCGTCGCTCAGGTCGTCGACGAGGCGGCCGGCCTCCTCGTCGCTCAGATCGTGCACGGTGAGCCGCAGGTGATGGGACCGCGCGGGCTGCTCGCCCAGCAGGAACTCGTCGCCGGTGCGCGCCAGCCAGCCGCGCCGCATCAGGCGATCGGCGACGATCCGCGCCTCCACGGGCAGCTCGAGCCAGAGGTTGAGCCCGTCGCCGGCTTCGGCGGGGAGTCCGCGGTCGGCCAGCCGTGTGGCGAAGGCGGCGTTCCGCGAGGCGTAGTGCCGCCCGGCGTCGGCGATGGTCCGCAGCGCCGTCTTGTCCGTCAGCTGGGCGAGCACGAGCCGCTGCAGGATGTGGCTGACCCACGTGGTCCCTGGGCTGAGGCGGAAGGAGAGACGCTCGGCCGTCTCCGGGTCCGTCGCTGCGACCGCGAGGCACATGTCCGGCCCGAGGAACTTGGACACCGAGCGCACCAGGGCGAAACGGAGGTGCCCCGGCCCGATCAGCGACTCGTAGGGGCGCTGGGACAGCATCGAGAAGTGGTCGTCCTCGATGACGAGCACGTAGGGGTGGCCGGCGAGCAGCCCGCGCAACTCGGCGGCGCGGCCGGGGGAGAGGGTCGCGCCCGTCGGGTTCTGCGCTCTCGGCGTGCAGATGATCGCGCGGACTCCGGCCTCCAGCGCTGCGCGGAGGCCGGAGACGGTCATCCCTTCCGCATCGACCGGCACCGGGACGGCCCGGTAGCCGCCGAGCCGGACGGTGTGGATGCTGGAGAGGAAGCACGGATCCTCGAGCGCAACGGCGTCGTCCCGCAAGAGCGCCTGGGCGAGCAGCCGCTCGACAGCATCCACTGCGCCGTTCGTGATGGTGATCCGCACGGGCTGATCGGGCAGGTCGTCGCGCACCCAGTCCCGTGCACGCTCCTCGAGGGCCGGGTCGACGACGGGCTCGCCGTAGAGCACCGGACGGCCGATCGCGCCGGCCAGCGCAGCGGACGGGTCGGGGATGCGGCGGGGATCGGGGTTGCCCGTCCCGATGTCGCGCAGCACGCTGCCGGCCGCATAGCCCTCCTGGGCGACGGCTTCGAGCCCGGCGATCACGGTCCCGGCACGCCCGCGGGCGGTGACGACGCCGGCCTGAGCCAGCAGGCGGTAGGCGGCCACGGCGGTGTTCCGGTTGACCCGCAGCAGCTCCGCCAGCTCGCGCACCGGGGGAAGGGCGTCGCCGCGGCGCAGTGCCCCGCGCTCGTGCAGCGCGCGCACGCTGGCGGCGATCTCCGACGCCGTCGTACCCGTTATGCCGTGCTCGTCCATGTCGCTCCCCGGGGAGGCTCAGGCGAGCCTCCGTTGGCGAGTCTAGCGACGCGCGCGGGGATGCTATCGTTCGGCATAGGCCAAAAGAATCTTTGTGTGCACGAGAGGGCGATGATGACAGACAACGAACAGGGCACCTTCACGGGATCGAGCCGTGTGAAGCGCGGCCTCGCCGAGATGCTGAAAGGCGGCGTCATCATGGACGTCGTCACCCCCCAGCAGGCCCGCATCGCCGAGGATGCCGGGGCCGTCGCGGTGATGGCGCTCGAGCGCGTGCCCGCCGACATCCGCTCGCAGGGCGGCGTCGCTCGCATGAGCGACCCGGACCTGATCGAGGCGATCATCAGCGAGGTGTCCATCCCGGTCATGGCGAAGGCGCGCATCGGCCACTTCGTGGAGGCCCAGGTGCTGCAGGCGCTCGACGTCGACTACATCGACGAGTCCGAGGTGCTCTCGCCCGCCGACTACGTCAACCACATCGACAAGTGGCGGTTCACCGTTCCGTTCGTGTGCGGCGCCACCAACCTGGGCGAGGCGCTCCGTCGCATCAACGAGGGCGCGGCGATGATCCGCTCCAAGGGCGAGGCGGGCACCGGCGACGTCTCCGAGGCGACCAAGCACATCCGCAAGATCACTTCTGAGATCAACGCCCTGACGTCGATGACCAAGGACGAGCTGTACGTCGCGGCCAAGGAGCTGCAGGCGCCCTACGAACTGGTGCGCGAGATCGCCGAGACCGGCAAGCTGCCGGTCGTGCTGTTCACCGCAGGCGGCGTGGCCACCCCGGCGGACGCCGCGATGATGATGCAGCTCGGCGCGGACGGCGTGTTCGTCGGCTCCGGCATCTTCAAGTCCGGCAACCCGGAGCAGCGCGCGGCGGCGATCGTCAAGGCGACCACCTTCTACGACGACCCCACGGTCATCGCCGAGGTCTCCCGTGGCCTCGGGGAGGCTATGGTCGGCATCAACGTCACCGACCTGCCTGCGCCCCACCGCCTCGCCGAGCGTGGCTGGTAAGTGCTGACCGAGGAGCGTAGCCCGAAGGTCGGCGTCCTCGCCCTGCAGGGCGACTTCCGCGAGCACATCGCGGTCCTGCGGGGCCTGGGCGCCGACGCCGTGCCCGTGCGGCGGCCGGAGGAGCTGGAGGAGATCGGCGGCCTGGTCATCCCCGGCGGCGAGTCGAGCGTGATGGACAAGCTGTCCCGCGCCTTCGGGCTCGCCGAGCCGCTGCGCGACGCGATCGCCGGGGGACTCCCGGTGTACGGGACGTGCGCCGGGCTGATCATGCTGGCCGATCGCATCCTCGACGGCATCGCGGGTCAGCAGACCCTCGGCGGACTGGATGTCGCGGTGCGGCGCAACGCCTTCGGCTCGCAGGTGGACTCCTTCGAGACCGACCTCGACATTCCGGCGCTGGGGGACGCGCCGCTGCACGCGGTCTTCATCCGCGCACCCATCGTGGAGAGCGTCGGCGAGAAGGCGACGGCACTGGCGCGGGTGGACGACGGACGCGTGGTCGCCGTGGAGCAGGGCAACCTCCTCGGGACCTCGTTCCATCCCGAGATCACCGGGGACACGCGCTTCCACGAGTACTTTCTGCAGAGGGTCCGGGACGTCGCTCGCGTACAATAGACGAGTTTTCAGACGCGAGTTTTTCAGACGTAAGGCGAGGGAGCACCAGTGTCAGGGCATTCCAAGTGGGCAACGACCAAGCACAAGAAGGCCGTCATCGACGCCCGCCGAGCCAAGTCCTTCGCCAAGCTGATCAAGAACATCGAGGTCGCGGCGAAGACGGGCGGCGCCGACATGTCCGGCAACCCGACCCTCGTGGATGCGGTCCAGAAGGCCAAGAAGACCTCGGTCCCCAACGACAACATCGACCGTGCCATCAAGCGCGGCGCCGGTCTCACCGGCGAGTCGATCGACTACATCACGATCATGTACGAGGGCTACGGCCCGGGCGGCGTCGCCCTGCTGATCGAGTGCCTCACCGAGAACCGGAACCGCGCCGCCGCCGAGGTCCGCACGGCGATGACGCGCAACGGCGGCACGATGGCCGACCCGGGCAGCGTCGCATACAACTTCCACCGCAAGGGTGTCATCGTCGTCCCGCACGCCGACGGTGTGGATGAGGACAGCGTCCTCGCCGCCGTGCTCGAAGCGGGCGCCGAGGAGGTCACCGACCGCGGCGAGAGCTTCGAGGTGGTGACCGAGGCATCCGATCTGGTCGGAGCGCGGACCGCCCTCCAGGAGGCCGGCATCGACTACGACTCGGCGGACGCGGAGTTCGTCGCGACGGTCAACGTCGAGGCCGACGCCGAGGTCGCTCGCAAGGTCTTCCGCCTCATCGACGCCCTCGAGGACTCGGACGACGTGCAGAACGTCTACACGAACCTCGACATCAGCCCCGAGGTGCAGGCGCAGCTCGACGATGACGACGAGTAGTGCCGACGCGTAGGCCGAGCCGATGACGATCCGGGTGCTCGGCATCGACCCGGGTCTCACGCGCTGCGGCGTCGGGATCGTCGACGTGCGTCCCGACCGCAAGGCGACGCTCGTGGCTGTGACGGTCATCCGCACCCCGCCGGCGATGCCGCTGGAGGAGCGGCTCCTGGCGGTGGGCAACGGCATCGAACAGCTCCTCGATGAGCACCGCCCCGCCGTGGTGGCGATCGAGCGCGTGTTCGCCCAGCACAACCTCCGCACCGTGATGGGCACCGCCCAGGTCAGCGGCGTTGCGCTCCATTCAGCGGCGAAGCGCGGACTGCCGGTCGCCCTTCACACGCCCAGCGAGGTCAAGGCGGCGATCACGGGATACGGATCCGCCGACAAGAGACAGGTGCAGGCCATGGTGGCTCGCATCCTCGGGCTCGCCGAGGTGCCGAAGCCGGCGGATGCGGCGGATGCGCTCGCGATCGCGATCTGCCATGCCTGGCGCGGCGGCCCGGTCGCACCGGACGCCGGGGGAGGCACGGACACGGCGCTCACCCCCGCGCAACAGGCGTGGCGCGCCGCGGAGCGCTCCGGCCGGACGTCGGCGGCTCCCCGTAGGCTGGCACGGTGATCTCCTCCCTCCGCGGCACCGTGCTCTCTGCGAGCGGCGGCACCGCCGTCATCGAGGTGGGCGGCGTCGGCTTCGCCGTGCAGCTGACGCCCGATCACGTCCTCTCGCTCCGGGTCGGAGAGGAGGCGTTCCTCCACACCTCGCTGATCGTGCGTGAGGATGCGCTGCAGCTCTTCGGGTTCGCCGACCGGGAGCAGCTGGAGGTGTTCGAGCTGCTCAACGGCGTCTCGGGCGTCGGGCCGAAATCCGCGATCGGCGTGCTGTCCGTGCTCTCGCCGGACGAGATCGCCGAGGCCGTCTCGGCGGACGACGATGCTCCCTTCCGCAAGGTGTCCGGAATCGGACCGAAGACCGCGAAGCTGATCGTCCTCTCGCTGACCGGCAAGATCGCGGTGATCCGCCGTCCTGCACGTGCGACGAAGGCCGCCGCTGCGCCCTCGTCCGTTTCCGACAGCGTGCTCGTCGCGCTGATGGGACTGGGCTGGCCCGAGAAGGTGGCGGCCGAGGCGGTCACCGAGGTCGTCGCCGACACCGACGAGGCGCAGCGCGACAGCGTCCAGACGCTCCTCCGGCTCACCCTCGGCCGGCTCGGACCGGCGGCGCGACGATGACCGACGACCTGACGGCGCCCGAGCTCGAATCGGAGTCGGAACTCGCGTTCGAAGGCGCGCTGCGCCCACGCAGCCTCGCGGAGTTCGTCGGCCAGGCGAAAGTCCGCGGGCAGTTGCAGCTGCTCCTCACGGCGGCACGGATGCAGGAACGGACGCCCGACCACATCCTCCTCGCCGGCCCTCCCGGCCTCGGGAAGACGACCTTGGCGATGATCGTGGCGCACGAGAGCGGCCGTCCGCTGCGGCTCTCCAGCGGCCCCGCCATCCAGCACGCCGGCGATCTGGCCGCGCTGCTGTCCTCGCTTACCCCCGGCGAAGTGCTCTTCATCGACGAGATCCACCGCATGGCGCGCTCGGCGGAGGAGATGCTGTACCTCGCGATGGAGGACTTCCGCATCGACATCATGGTCGGCAAGGGCGCGGGCGCCACGTCCATCCCGCTCGACCTCGCGCCGTTCACGCTGGTCGGCGCGACGACCCGCTCCGGCCTCCTGCCGAACCCGCTGCGCGACCGGTTCGGGTTCACGGCCCACCTGGAGTTCTACGACGAGGCGGAGCTCGCTCAAGTGCTCTCGCGGGCCGCGACGATGCTGGAGTTCGAGGTCGACCGGGAGGCGCTGGCCGAGATCGCCGGGCGCTGCCGGGGGACGCCGCGCATCGCGAACCGGCTGCTGCGCCGGGTGCGGGACTACGCGCTCGTGCACGGCGGACGTGCGGATGTGGCTGCCGTGCGCGCCGCGCTCGAGCTCTACGATGTCGACCCGCTGGGCCTCGACCGTCTCGACCGGGCCGTGCTGCACATCCTGCTGGAGCGGTTCGAGGGCGGTCCCGTCGGACTCAACACGCTCGCCGTGTCCGTCGGTGAGGAGGCGGAGACGATCGAATCGGTCGTCGAGCCGTTCCTGGTGCGGATCGGGCTGCTGTCACGCACGCCGCGTGGCCGCGTCGCGACGGCCGCCGCCTGGCGTCACCTCGGGATGCCCAGCCCGCGGGGGGAATCCTCACAGGCTCCGACCTTGATCGATGACATATAATCCAAGCTGGCCGTTCGGCCAACCCCCTTGCCCCCCATTGAAAGGCTCGGCAACTTAATGGATCCGTTGACCATCCTCATGGTCGTCATTCTGGCGGCCCTGGTCTTCTTCATGTGGCGGAACAGCCGTAAGCGGCGCCACGATCAGGAGGAGACGCGCTCGAAGATGGTGCCCGGAGCCGAGGTCATGACCAACTTCGGTCTGTACGGCACGCTCGTCTCGGTGAACGAGGACGACAACACGGCCGTCATCGAGACGAGCCCTGGCCACGTCGTGAAGGTGCACCGCCAGGTGCTCGCTCGCGTGGTCGAGCCGACCCCCGCCGAGCCCGTCGCCGACGACGATGCCGAAGCCCCCGGGATCGAGCTGAACGAGGATCACGCGATCAGCGCCGAGGCCACAGACGCGACCCAGCCGGAGTACGGCGAGCGGCTCGATGACACGTCGAAGAAGCCCGGCTCGAAGAGCGACGACTAAAACATTCCCTGTGTTCCCGCGCCTCCGAGGCGCGGGAACGCTCGTAGAAAGCTGAGTTCCTGGTGGCAAAGTCGACCCCGGTCAAAAAAGCCTGGCGTTCGCTGAGTTGGCTCGGCGTCATCGTGGTAGTGCTCCTGGGCACCCTCACGGCCGGCGTCCTCCTCAGTAACGCCACCTGGCTGCCCAAACTCGCCCTCGACCTCGAGGGCGGCACGCAGATCATCCTCTCGCCGCAGGTGCAGAACGGTCAGTCGGTGCAGCAGGAGCAGCTGGACCAGGCCGTCTCGATCATCCGCCAGCGCATCGACGCGTCCGGCGTCTCCGAGGCGCAGATCTCCACCGAGGGCTCCCGCAACATCGTGGTGTCGCTGCCCGGCAAGCCGGATCAGGCGACGCTCGACCGGGTGAAGTCGAGCGCACGCCTCGACTTCCGCGCCGTGCTCGTCGCGGGCGGACCGACCAACGAGGTCGTCGGAGCGGACGGCAAGTCGACGCCTGCCCCGACGCCGGCGCCCGGACTCCAGTCCACGCCGTCGAGCAAGCCGACGAACGGCAGCGATCTCGCGTGGGTCACGCCGAAGCTGCAGGCGGAGTTCAACGCCTACGACTGCAAGGCGAACGCCAAGAAGGCCACCAGCGCCGCGCCCACGGATCAGCCGCTCATCACCTGTGACGACCAGAACACGGTCAAGTACCTGCTCGGCCCGGTCGAAGTCAAGGGTCAGGACATCTCGGACGCCAACGCGGGTCTCGTGCAGAGCTCGCAGGGCGTCACCACCGGCCAGTGGGCCGTCAACATCGTCTTCAACGGCGCGGGGACCAAGGCGTTCGCCGACGTGACCACGCGGCTCGTGGCCCTCAAGGACGCACAGAACCAGTTCGCGATCGTGCTCGACGGCAAGGTGATCTCGGCTCCGACGACGCAGGCGGCCATCACGGATGGCAAGCCGCAGATCACCGGAAACTTCACCGAGACCACGGCGAAGGCGCTCGCGGACCAGCTCAAGTTCGGCGCACTGCCGTTCAGCTTCAAGGTGCAGAGCCAGGACACGATCTCGGCGACGCTCGGAACCTCGCAGCTGCTCAGCGGTCTGATCGCCGGCCTGATCGGCCTCATCCTGGTCGCCATCTACACGTTCTTCCAGTACCGCCTGCTCGGTCTCGTCACGATCTTCTCCCTCGTCGTGGCCGGTGCGCTGTCGTGGCTCACGATCTCGCTGCTCTCGTGGCACTACGACTACCGGTTGTCCCTCGCCGGCGTCGCGGGCCTGATCGTCGCCATCGGCTTCACGGCGGACTCGTTCATCGTGTACTTCGAGCGCATCCGAGACGAGTTGCGCGACGGACGCGGTCTGGAGTCCGCCGTCGAGGCCGGCTGGGCGCGTGCACGCCGCACGATCTATGCGTCGAAGGCCACCAACCTCCTCGCGGCGGTCGTCCTGTACGTCCTCGCCGCCGCCAATGTCCGCGGCTTCGCGTTCACCCTGGGGCTGACCACGATCATCGACGTGATCGTCGTGCTGCTCTTCACCCACCCGACGCTGCAGCTGCTGGCACGGACCCGGTTCTTCAGCTCCGGGCACGCGATGTCCGGTCTCGACCCGCAGGCGCTCGGCGCCGTCTACCGTGGCGCGGCACGCTTCCGCGCGCCGACGGCGACGGTCGGCGTCGGCACCGCTGCACGCAGCAGCAAGGAGGCGGCTCGCCGCCAGACGATCGCCGAGCGCAAGGCGGCAGAGCTCGCCGGCGCGACGGCGTCCTCGGATCGCTCGACCGAGGGGAAGGACTCCTGATGGCCAGCCGTCTTGTGAAATTCGGTAACGACCTCTACACCGGGGCGCGCTCGATCGACTTCGTCGGCCGGCGGAAGATCTGGTACGCCATCGCTGCGGTGATGGTCGTGCTCTCGATCCTGGTCCCGGTGCTGAGGGGTGGATTCAACTTCTCGATCGAGTTCCGCGGCGGATCGCAGTTCCAGATCAGCGACGTGCAGAGCACGGACACGACGAAGGCGCAGGCCGCCGTCACGAGTGTGGTGCCGAATGCCGTCTCCCACGTGAGCGTCGTCGGTACGAACGCGGTGCGCGTCCAGACGGACCAGCTCTCCGAGACGCAGACGCACGATGTGTCGGATGCGCTGGCCAAGGCGTACGGCGTGAACTCGTCGGAGGTGTCTGCGACGTTCATCGGCCCATCCTGGGGCGCGGATGTGACGCAGCAGTCCATCCAGGGTCTCATCGTGTTCCTCCTGCTGGCGTTCATCGCCATGGCGCTGTACTTCCGTACGTGGAAGATGTCGGCTGCGGCGATCGTCTCGCTGTTCCACGACCTGATCATCACGGCGGGCGTCTACGCGCTCGTCGGATTCGAGGTCTCTCCGGCGACGATGATCGGCTTCCTGACCATCCTCGGCTACTCGCTGTACGACACCGTCGTGGTGTTCGACAAGATCCGCGAGAACACCAAGGAGGAGCTGGAGCTCACCCGGCGGACATTCCCCGAGGCCGTCAACCTGGCGGTGAATCAGACGCTCGTGCGCTCCATCAACACCGCGGTCGTCGCGGTGCTGCCGGTCGCGTCCATCCTCTTCATCGGCGCCTACGCTCTGGGCGCGGCCACGCTCCGCGACATCTCGCTCGCTCTCCTCATCGGCATCGTCGTCGGCACCTACTCGACCATCTTCCTCGCGGCGCCGATGTACTCGCAGTTCCGCGAGAAGGAGCCGGCCATCCGTAAGCACGACATCAAGGTGCTCTCCATCCGGCCGCGGGCCGCTGTGAAGAGCGACGTGGTCGTCGCCGCCTCGGAGTAGACACGCATGCCGGACACCTCCGCTCAGCCACGGTTCCTGCCGGAGGACGAGGTGTCCGTCTCGCGTGCCCGGGAGCTCGTCGACGCCGGCGAGGCGTGGCTGCTCGACGTGCGTGAGAATCACGAATGGGAGGCAGGCCACGCGCCTGCTGCCCACCACATCCCTCTCGGTGAGCTGGGTGCTCGTCAGCACGAGCTGCCGGAGGATCGGCAGCTGCTGGTGATCTGCCTCGTCGGAGGCCGCTCGCGGATGGTCGCCCAGGCCCTGATCGAGGCGGACTATCCTGCCGCCAACGTCGCGGGCGGGATGGCGGCCTGGCAGGCCGACGGGGGCCAGGTCGTCCGCGACGACGGTACGCCAGGAGCGATCGTCTAGGCCGACCGCGTCCACCGTGAAAGAACGGTGTGCGGGAGCGGCCATAATAGACGTCAGGAGGCGCGCGCGAATGGTTGACACAACGACATCGCAGACCGCTTCGTTGCGCCGCCTGGTGCCCCGGATCTTTTCGCGGGCGCAGCCCTCCGGCGCCGTCGATACACTGATACGCACGGTGCGGATGCACCACCCGAAAGCCGACCTGTCGCTCATCGAGCGCGCCTATTCCGTGGCGGAGCGGGCACACACCGGTCAGAAGCGCCGCTCGGGCGAGCCGTACATCACCCATCCGGTGGCCGTGGCGCAGATCATCGCAGACCTCGGCATCGGCGCGAAGACGATCGCCGCGGCACTGCTCCACGACACCGTCGAGGACACCGAGTACACGCTCGATGAGCTGCGCGACCAGTTCGGCGACGAGATCGCGATGCTGGTCGACGGCGTCACCAAGCTCGACAAGGTGAAGTACGGCGACAGCGCCCAGGCCGAGACCGTACGCAAGATGATCGTTGCGATGTCGAAGGACATCCGCGTGCTCATCATCAAGCTGGCGGACCGGCTCCACAACGCCCGTACGTGGGGCTTCGTGCCTGCCGCGTCCGCCACGCGGAAAGCCACCGAGACCCTCGAGATCTACGCGCCCCTCGCGCACCGGCTCGGTATCCAGGCGATCAAGTGGGAGCTCGAGGATCTGTCGTTCGCGGTGCTCTATCCGAAGCTGTACGCCGAGATCGAGAGTCTCGTCAAGCAGCGGACGCCGGAGCGCGAGCGCCTGGTGCAGCAGGTGATCGACGCCATCAACGAAGACCTGAAGTCTGCCAGGATCCGCGGCAAAGTCGTGGGCCGGCCGAAGCAGTACTACTCGATCTACCAGAAGATGGTGGTCCGCGGTCGCGAGTTCGACGACATCTACGACCTCGTCGGCATCCGGGTGCTGGTCAACACGGTGCGCGATTGCTACGCCGTGCTCGGGCAGATCCACGCGCGCTGGACGCCGATGCCCGGTCGCTTCAAGGACTACATCGCCACGCCGAAGTTCAATCTGTACCAGTCGTTGCACACGACGGTGATCGGACCGCAGGGCCGCCCGGTGGAGATCCAGATCCGCACCGAGGAGATGCACCAGCGGGCGGAGTTCGGTGTCGCCGCCCACTGGAAGTACAAGGAGCAGACCACCGGCAAGAGCGCCGGTGGCCCGGCGAAGGTCGACACCGACCTGGCGTGGCTCGCGCACATCTCCGATTGGCAGGCCGAGACCGCCGATCCCAGCGAGTTCCTCGACTCCCTCCGTTTCGAGATCGGCGCGAAGGAGACGTACGTCTTCACCCCGAAGGGCCGGGTGATCGGCCTGCCCGCCGGGGCGACTCCGGTCGACTTCGCCTACGCGGTGCACACGGAGGTCGGGCACCGGACGATGGGGGCGAAGGTCAACGGCCGGCTCGTCCCCTTGGAGAGCAGCCTCAACACGGGCGATGTCGTCGAGATCTTCACCTCCAAGAACCCCGACTCCGGACCCAGTCAGGACTGGCTGAACTTCGTCAAGAGCCCGCGGGCGCGCAACAAGATCCGCCAGTGGTTCACCAAGGAGCGCCGCGACGAGGCGATCGAACAGGGCAAGGATGCGATCGCGCGCGCGATGCGCAAGCAGAACCTGCCGCTGCAGAAGCTGATGACTCAGGATGCGCTCGTCGAGGTCGCGTCCTCGCTCAAGCATCCGGACGTGTCTGCGCTGTACGCGGCGGTCGGTGAGGGGCATATCTCCACCCAGTCCGTGATCGAGAAGATCGTGGCGTCGCTGCAGACGGAGGTGGAGTCCGACGGAGAGCTGGACATCCCGGTCAAGGGCCGGCGCCAGCTGCGCAACAGCGACTCCGGCATTCTGGTGCGGGGAGCGCCGGACATCCTCGTGAAGCTCGCGAAGTGCTGCACGCCGGTGCCGGGCGACCCGATCGTGGGCTTCATCACCCGGGGGCAGGGCGTCTCGGTGCACCAGTCGAACTGCCACAACGTGCAGTCGCTGCTGCAGGAGCCCGAGCGCATGATCGAGGTGGAGTGGGCGCCGAGCTCGAAGAGCATCTTCCTGGTGCAGATCCAGGTCGAAGCGCTCGATCGCTCCGGACTGCTGAGCGACGTCACGCGCGTGCTTTCCGAGCATCACGTCAACATCCTTTCCGCCACGGTCACCACCTCCAGCGACCGTCTGGCTCTCAGTCGCTTCGTCTTCGAGATGGGCGACACCACCCATTTGGACCGCGTCCTCAACGCCGTGCGCCGGATCGACGGCGTCTACGACGTCTACCGCGTCAGCGGCGGCTGACCGGATTCGGTCGGCTGAGCCGGTTCCGCCCTCCGAGCGGGCGCTTGGAGGGCGGCCTGCGCTACCGCAGGGAGTCTGCTGCGGGCGAGGACGCACCCCTTGCGCCGGCCGGTGCGCAGCCGGTCGTCCAGGTCGGCGGGTGCGACGCCGGCCAGGGCCAGCAGATGACGCACCTCCAGAGCCTGAGCGTCGCCGAACGGTCTCGCCTCGCTGAGGAGGTCGACAGCGGTGCGCAGCGGCGTCGTGACCCGCACTCTCGCGACGGCGACCAGCTCATCGGGAGGCACCGACCGGTGACGCGCGTCGAGGGCGGGGGAGAGCGCGCTTCCCCGGCGATGCGGCGGCACGCTCACCTGCGGGACGGGCGGGGGCGAGGAGCGTGTCCCGTGGATCCACGCCGCGGAGCCACGGTCTGCGACCGCCCAGGAGGGTGCTGAGCGCAAGAAGGCGTGCGCCCGGAGCTCCGGCCCGTCAGGAGCGTCGATCGGCGCGAAAGCATCACCGACACGGAACAGCTGCCCGTCGAGGCACAGCGCGAGCAGTTCTACCACCGGCAGGATGCCGGCATCGAGCAGAGGGGGCGAGAGTGAGGTCATGCCTCCAGCCTCGTCTGCGGGCCGGCCACGCGGCCGGCCTGCGACGAAACGGGGGAGAACCCGCTCACCTCACCGCTTGTGGACGGGACGAGGATCAGCCCAGCGCGTCGAGCCAGATCTTGCGAGCGTCCAGCGCCTCCTGCGCCGCCTTGACCTTCGCACTGTCGCCGGAGGCCTGGGCCTCGGCGAGCTCTTCCTCGAGCTTCGCGATGGCGGCGTTCAGCTGGCCGGCCAGGCCCTCTGCACGCGCCTTCTTCTCGGGGTTGTTCTTCTGCCAGTGCTCCTCGTCGAGGCGCCGGACGGCTGTCTCGACCTTGCGGAGGCGGTCCTCGATGGGGCGGACCTGCTCCCGCGGGACGCGGCCGATCTGGTCCCAGCGCTCCTGGATGGACAGCAGCTGAGCCCGCGCCGATTCGCGATCCGTCGCCTTGAGCAACGGCTCGGCCTCGTCGAGCAGGGCGAGCTTCAGCCGCAGGTTGTCGTCGTACTCGGCGCTGTCGCGCGCATCGACCTCGGCCTTGGCCGAGTAGATCGCGTCGCCGGCGGCCTTGAATCGTGCCCACAGGGCGTCGTCGTTCTTCTTCCCGGCACGGCCGGCGGCCTTCCACTCGTCGAGCAGGCGCCGGTACTCGGGGACGCCGTCGGCGCCGAGCGGGATCAGCTTCTCGGCCTGTTCGATCAGTGCGGCCTTGCGGTTGCGCACATCCCGGTGCTGCGTGTCGAGCTCGGCGAAGAAGGCCTTGCGGTTGTGCTCGATCGTGGATCGTGCGGCGCGGAACCGCTTCCACAGGTCGTTCGCCTCGTTCTTGGGCAGGCGCGGTCCGTCCTGCTGGTGGGCCTGCCACCGAGCGAAGAGAGCGTCGAGCTCGGCACTCGTGGTCTTCCACTGGGTGCGGGCCGGATCCTGCGCGGCGAGCGCCTCCGCCTGCTCGACGATCGCGGTGCGCTCGGCGATGGCCGCGTCGAGCGCTGCCTTGGCTTCGGCGCTCTGCTGCTCGGTGAGCTCTTCGACCGTGCCGCCGAGCGCGTCCAGCCGGGTGAGCAGCGATGCGAGATCGCCGACGGCGTTCGCGCCTTCGACGGCCTTCCGGAGATTGGCGACGGATCGGGCGACGTCGGTGGCCGGCGCTCCCCGGCGGGCGCGCTGCTCCAGCAGCCCGACCTGCCCGGCGAGGTCCGTGTACTTGCGCTCGAAGTACGCCAGAGCCTCCTCCGCCGTTCCATCGGGGTACTCGCCGACGATGCGTTCGCCGTCGCCCTCGCGGACGTACACGGTCCCGGTGTCGTCGACACGACCCCAGGGGTGCTGTTCAGAAGTAGCCAAGAGCCTCACCTTGCTGCTGCGCGATCCGGGCGGGATGCCGCCCCACGTTCGGGAATCAGCCTATTGCACCTGTCGCGGTCACTGCAGGGTGAAGCCGTTGATGGTGGTCGCCACAACGGGCGCTCCGTCGGTCTTCCCGCCCTGGACCCCCTTGTCGGTGACCTTCGACTCGAGCTGGTCGAGTCCGCTCGTGATCGTGCCGATGACGGTGTAGCCGCCGGCCTGGTCGGCCGGGATGGTGGTGTCCTTGTAGACGATGAAGAACTGGCTGCCCTGGCTGTTCGCGTTGTCACCCTGACGGGCCATCGCGATGGTGCCCGCCTTGTAGACGTTGTCCTTCGGCGCGTTCTCGATCGGTCCGTACGAGTAGCCCGGGCCGCCGGACCCGTTGCCCTGGGGGTCGCCGCACTGCAGCACGTAGAACCCGCCGTTGGTCAGGCGGTGGCAGGTGAGACCGTCGTAGAACTTCTTCTGCACCAGCGAGATCGTGGAGGAGACCGCCTGAGGCGCCTTCGCGCCGTCGAGCGAGACGTCGAGCGGGATGCCGTTGATCGTCAGGGTGCCCTTCCAGGTGCGGTCCTCGGCGAGCGTCTTGGGCGGGACGTCTCCCGAGGAGGAGGCAGACGGCGAGGGCGAGGCGGAGGCCGAGCTGGACGGCGATGCCGACGCCGAGGCCTTCGCGGCGCCGGGTCCGGCGGAGAAGTAGAGCAGTTGCGTGCCGACGGCCAGCACCACGATCACGGCGGCCGCGATTCCGGCCACCCAGTTGTCACGCGCGCGCCGCTTGACCTTGTGCTCGTGCACGCTCTGGCGCGCCTGATAGGCGCGGAGCCGCTCCCGAGCCAGTCGGGCGTCGCGGTCGTTCTGCTTCGGTGCCACGTTGGTCCTCCGGAGAGTCGTTCGGGGGATGTCCGCGAGACATCGGCCCGCTGGATCATGGAGAACCCTATCCGTCCGATCTATGGACGACCAACTCGGCCTCCCTTCGCACCCTGTCGCGGCCGCGGGGAGTGTCGGTGGTCGCGACTAGCCTTATGGAGTGGTCGACACTCAACCAGGGCTCCGGGCGGGAGCGACACCCCTCGCGGTGCGCATGCGCCCGAAATCTCTGGAGGAGGTGGCCGGGCAGCGTCACCTCCTGAAACCCGGGTCGCCGCTGGTCGCGCTCGCCTCCGACAAGGAGGGCCAGACCGGTTCCGTCTCCGTGATCCTGTGGGGTCCGCCGGGCACGGGCAAGACGACGCTCGCTCAGGCGATCGCTCATTCCTCCGGACGCCGGTTCGTCGAGCTCTCGGCGGTCACCGCCGGGGTCAAGGACGTCCGGCTGGTGATGGATGAGGCGCTCTCCACCCGCGACCTGTACGGCATCTCGACGGTCCTCTTCCTCGACGAGATCCACCGTTTCACGAAGGCTCAGCAGGATGCGCTGCTCCCGGGAGTCGAGAACGGCTGGGTCATCCTCGTCGCTGCGACCACCGAGAACCCGTCGTTCTCGGTCATCTCGCCGCTGCTCTCCCGCAGCCTGCTGCTCACGCTCGAGACGCTCAGCGACGACGACCTCGGCACGGTCATCGACCGCGCCGTGGCCGACGACCGGGGGCTCGCAGACCAGTACGTGCTCGCCCCGGAGGCCCGGGCCGCGCTGATCCGCCTCGCGTCCGGCGACGCACGGCGCGCCCTCACCGCACTCGAAGCGGCATCGGTGACGGCTGCGTCCGCGACGCCGGCGACGGCCAAGGAGAAGCCGGTCATCACTGCCGAGCTCGTCGCGCAGGCGGTCGACCGGGCCCTGCTGCGCTACGACCGCAACGGCGACGAGCACTACGACGTGATCAGCGCGTTCATCAAGTCGGTGCGCGGGTCGGATGTCGACGCATCCCTCCACTACCTGGCGCGCATGATCGAGGCCGGCGAGGATCCGCGCTTCATCGCCCGGCGCATCATCATCCTGGCGTCGGAGGACATCGGGATGGCCGACCCGCAGGCGCTCGGCGTGGCGATCGCGGCGGCGGACGCCGTCCAGTACATCGGGATGCCCGAGGGCCGCATCCCGCTCGCCCAGGCCGTGGTGCACCTCGCGACCGCGCCGAAGTCGAATGCGGCCTACCGGGCGTTGGACGCGGCGATCGCCGACGTGCGCGCGGGCAGGATCGGCCGCGTCCCGAAGCACCTGCGCGACGCCCACTATCCCGGCGCCAAGCGGCTCGGCCACGGCAAGGGCTACCAGTACCCGCACGACGACGAGCTCGGAGTGCTGAAGCAGCAGTATCTCCCCGACGAACTGGACGGCACGACGTATTACACGCCGACCGAGCACGGCAACGAGCGCGACGTCGCCGCACGGCTGGCGAAGCTGCGCCGCATCGTGCGCGGGCGATGACGTCGGTCTGCTAGACTTTCTGCGCCTAGAAGCGTGTTCGGGGTGCGGCTGCCGCGGTCACGATTCGATGGGAGTAGCCCTGTAGCCGGGCGTCCCTGGCAACAATCCCTCTCTCTGCGGACGCATACGTATGCCCGCATCCACCACTTCAGAGAGAAATCGAAAGGAAACCGTGTCTTCACGTTCCCGCAGCAAGACCCGCGAGTCGCGGGCCCTGGGCATCCCGCTCACCCCGAAGGCGGCGCGCTACATGGAGAAGCGCCCCTACGCTCCGGGTGAGCACGGCCGCACCAAGCGCAAGGCCGACTCGGACTACGCCGTGCGTCTGCGCGAGAAGCAGCGTCTGCGCGCCCAGTACGGCATCCGCGAGAAGCAGCTCCGCATCGCCTTCGAGGAGGCCCGTCGCACCCAGGGCCTGACCGGTGAGAACCTGGTCGAGCTCCTCGAGATGCGCCTGGACGCGCTCGTGCTCCGCGCCGGCTTCGCCCGCACCATCACGCAGGCCCGCCAGTTCGTCGTGCACCGCCACATCCTCGTCGACGGCAACCTCGTCGACCGCCCGTCCTTCCGCGTGAAGCCGGGTCAGCTCATCCACGTCAAGGCCCGCTCCGAGGGCACCGAGCCTTTCCAGGTCGCGGCCGCCGGCGGACACCTCGACGTGCTGCCGAAGACCCCGGGCTACCTGGATGTCGAGATCGACAAGCTGCAGGCCCGCCTGGTGCGCCGCCCGAAGCGCGCCGAGGTCCCCGTGACCTGCGAGGTCCAGCTGGTCGTCGAGTACTACGCGGCTCGCTGAGTTCAGCAGGTACGGCCCGGACGGGGTCGCGGCATCGCGCCGCGGCCCCGTTCGCCGTTCCCGGGAGCGCCGCTTGCGGCTACGCTGGATCCGTATGCCGGTGACGGAATGGAAGGGGACGACGTGTCCGGAGGAGACATCGCGGGGTTGATCGCGGCCGTCGTGTTCGCGGTCCTCGTCGGCTTCATCGCCATCCCGCTGATCAAGCTGGGGCGTGTGCTCGATCAGACGCGCGCAGCGATCAAGGAGGCGAGCGACGGCATCACGCCGATCCTCGACGAGACGGCGACCACGCTGCAGGAGACCAACAAGCAGCTGGCGCGGGTGGATGTCATCACCAGGAACGTCGCGGATGTGACGGGCAACGTCTCGGCGCTCGTGGCCCTGTTCGCCGCCACCATCGGTGGTCCGCTGATCAAGCTGGCCGGCTTCAGTGCCGCAGCGCGAGCCGCGTTCCGGACGGCCGGCGGCTTCGCCCCGGGCCGGTCCTCCAACGGCCGGTCCTCCTCCCGGAAGACTCGCGGGCGCTCGCACTAGACTTGTTCGGTGCGAGATCGCCCGGGTGTTCCGACGCCCGCGCGCAGCGCCGTCCAGAGAGGGAGGACCAGCATGAAGAGTTTCCTGTGGCTGCTCACAGGCGTCGCCATCGGCTTCGCCGTCGCCCACCAGGTCAACGAGACCGCCAAAGGTCGCGAATTCTTCAACAGCATCGACCGGAAAGCGCGCGACTTCGGTGAGGCCGTGTCCGACGGCTACCGTCAGCGCGAGGCCGAGCTCCGCTCGGCCATCCAGGGCGACTGACGCCGCCTGCGTCCCTCCTCACCCCACAGACTTTCGATCGACCGGAACCCATGCAGACTGCTGAAATCCACCGCCGCTGGCTCGACTTCTTCGCGCAGCGCGGCCACACCGTCGTGCCCTCCGCCTCCCTCATCAGCGACGACCCCTCGCTGATGTTCACGGTGGCCGGAATGGTGCCGTTCGTGCCCTACCTGACCGGTGTGGTGCCCGCGCCCTTCCCGCGCGCGACGAGTGTGCAGAAGTGCATCCGGACCCTCGACATCGACGAAGTCGGCAAGACGCCCCGGCATGGCACCTTCTTCCAGATGTGCGGCAACTTCTCGTTCGGCGACTACTTCAAGGAGCAGGCGATCACGTTCGCCTGGGACCTGCTCACCACGTCCGAGGGCGAGGGCGGCCTCGGGTTCTCGCCCGACGATCTCTGGGTGACGGTGTATGAGGAGGACGAGGAGGCCCGAGAGATCTGGGGCCGCGTCGCCGGCCTCCCGCCGGAGCGCATCCAGGGCCTCGGCAAGGACACCAACTACTGGTCGACGGGCCAGCCGGGGCCGGCGGGTCCGTGCTCCGAGATCTTCTTCGACCGCGGGCCCGCATACGGGGCGGACGGCGGTCCGGCGACGGACGACGACCGGTACGTCGAGATCTGGAACCTCGTCTTCATGCAGTACCTGCGCGGCGAGGGCGACGGCAAGGAGTTCGACATCCTCGGCGACCTGCCGAAGAAGAACATCGACACCGGCATGGGCCTCGAGCGCGTCGCGTTCATCAAGCAGGGCGTCGACAACATGTACGAGATCGACCAGGTCCGGCCCGTGCTCGATCGCGCCGCCGAGCTCGCCGAGAAGCCGTACGGCAACGAGGCGCACGAGGACGACGTGCGGCTGCGGGTCGTCGCCGACCACGTCCGCAGCGCGCTGATGCTGATGGCCGACGGCGTCACGCCGTCGAACGAGGGCCGCGGCTACGTGCTGCGCCGTCTGCTCCGCCGCACCGTTCGGGCGATGCGCCTGCTCGGCGTGGAGTCGGCGACCTTCCCGGAGCTCTTCCCCGTCTCGCGGGACGCGATGAAGGCGGCGTATCCGGAGGTGGCGACCGAGTTCGCCCGGATCTCGCAGCTGGCGTACGCCGAGGAGGAGACCTTCCTCCGGACCCTCGTGGCCGGCACCGGCATCCTCGACACCGCCGTGGCGACGACGCAGAAGGAGGGTCGCACGCAGCTCGCGGGCGACACCGCGTTCCTGCTGCACGACACCTATGGCTTCCCCATCGACCTCACGCTCGAGATGGCGGATGAAGCCGGCCTGACGGTCGACCGCACGGCGTTCGACCGGCTCATGGCCGACCAGCGTTCGCGCGCGAAGGCGGACGCAAAGGCCAAGAAGACCGCGCTGGCCGACCTCTCCGTCTACAGCGCCTTCCGTTCGCTCGGCGAGACGGTGTTCACCGGCTACACGGAGCTGCAGACGGAGTCCAGCGTCCTGGGTCTCATCGTCGACGGCCGCTCGGTGGACCGTGCTAGCGAAGGCCAGGTCGCGGAGATCATCCTCGGGGCGACCGCCCTCTATGCGGAGTCCGGCGGTCAGGACGCGGATGCCGGCTCGATCGTCGGTCCCGGCTACGAGCTGGATGTGCTCGACGTGCAGAAGCCGGTCAAGGGGCTCATCAGCCACAAGGTCCTCGTCCGCAGCGGCGAGGTCGGGCTCGGCGCGCCCGCGACGAGCATCGTGGACGGCGACTACCGCCGAGGCGCACGCCAGGCGCACTCGGGGACCCACATCATCCACGCGGCCCTCCGGCAGGTGCTCGGGCCGAACGCACACCAGTCGGGCTCCTTCAACAAGGCCGGCTACCTGCGCCTCGACTTCTCGTGGAACCAGGCGCTCTCGGCCGAGACCCGTACCGAGATCGAGGAGATCTCGAACAACGCGATCCGGCAGAATCTCGAGGTGAGCACCCGCGAGCTTCCGCTCGCCGAGGCGAAGGCGCTCGGCGCGATGGCCCTGTTCGGCGAGAAGTACGGCGACGTGGTCCGCGTGGTGGACATCGGCGGTCCGTGGTCGCGTGAGCTGTGTGCAGGCACCCACGTGTCCTCCAGCGCCGAGATCGGGATGATCAACCTCGTCAGCGAGTCGTCCGTCGGTTCCACGAATCGGCGCGTCGAGTCCCTGGTCGGGCTGGAGGCCTTCAAGGACCTCGCGGTGGAGCGCACCATCGTGTCGCAGCTCTCCAGCTCCCTCAAGACGCCGCGCGAGCAGCTGCCCGAGAAGATCGCCGACCTGATGGCGAACCTCAAGGCCGCGGAGAAGCGCATCCAGGCGTTCGAGGCGCGGGCCGTACTGGACAAGGTGCCCACGCTGCTGGATTCGGCCACGCGTCGCGGTTCAGTCACTGTCGTGGCAGAGGATGCCGGGACGCTGAACAGCGCCGACGACCTGCGGCTGCTGGTGACGACCGTGCGGGAGCGGCTGGGCTCGGACGCGGCGACGGTCGCGCTGGCGGCACGCGCCGCGGGCAAGCCCGTCGTGATCGTCGGCACCAACCAGGCGGCTCGCGACGCGGGCGTCAACGCGGGCGCGCTCGCCAAGACGGCGGCCGGTGTCCTGGGCGGCGGTGGCGGCGGCAAGGCCGACCTGGCGCAGGGCGGCGGCACGGACACCGACGCGATCCCGGCGGCGCTGACCGCCGTGGTCTCGGCGATCGGGTAGCACCGGTGCGCAGCGGGGTGCGGATCGGCATCGACGTCGGCAAGGTCCGGATCGGCGTGAGCCGCTCCGACCTCGACGGAATGCTGGCGACCCCCGTCGAGACGGTCGCACGCTCCGAGGATGCTGCGGATCGCCGCAGGATCGCCGAGATCGTCGGCGAACTCGGAGCCTTCGAGGTTATCGTCGGCCTGCCGTTGGCGCTCTCGGGAGCGCACACCGCCTCCACGGCGGATGCGATCGGGTTCGCCACGGCGCTGGCCGCCGAGACCGGCGTCCCGGTGCGTCTGGTCGACGAGCGCTTGTCGACCGTGTCGGCGGCCTCGGCGCTGCGTGCGTCGGGCAGGAATACGAAGAAGGCGCGTCCAGTGGTGGATCAGGTCGCGGCCACGATAATTTTGCAGCACGCCCTCGATGCGGAGCGGTCTACAGGCCGTCCGCCGGGTGACCCCGTCGAATCGAGCATTGGACGCTAGCTTGACTCAGAACCCGCAGGAGCGGCCGGAGCCGCCCGCCTTCCCGGCGGTGAACCGGCCGCCCGCGCCGCTCCAGCCGCCGCCGGCGCAGCAGGAACCCGGGCAGCAGGAACCGGCCCAGCAGCAGGCGCCGTCGCCGGCAGCAGCCGAGGCCGGCGCCGAGCGTCCTCCGATGACCCGCCGAGAGGCGCGCGCGGCGCGCGAGGCGCAGCAGCAGGCCCTGACTCACGAAGCGGTCGGTCCGACCTCGCCGCCCGGACCCGGGCACGAGTCACCCGCCGAAACGGCAGCATTGGCCGGCCTCGACTTCGACGCCGTGATCACGGGCCCCGTGGCCCAGATCGAAGAGCCGGAACCCGTCGGCGTGGCCGCCCGTCATGGGTCGGACGAGCAGGCATCCACGCACCACGATCATCCTGCGCGTACTCTGTTCGGAATGCTCGAGGACACCGACGACGCGCCCGCCCACCACAGGTCGGCACACGACGACTCGGCGCACACCGTGGCCGGCCTCGTCTGGCGGCAGCAGAACTACGTGTCGCACGACGAACCGCGCAAGAAGCGGCGCTGGGTGCGGCGACTCGTCGTGACCATCGTGGTCCTCGGCCTGCTGGGCGGGATGGCCGGGGGCGCGTACGCGATCTTCCAGCCGCAGATCGTCAAGCTGCAGAACGCCCTGTTCCCGCCGGACGACGACTACAAGGGCACCGGAACCGGCGAGGTGATGTTCACCATCAAGTCCGGCGACGACGGCTCCTCCATCTCGCAGAACCTGGCTAAAGCCGGGGTGGTGAAGACCTACGACGCGTTCTACTCGCTCCTGCTGCGCCAGAAGCCGCAGGCCGAGTTCCAGCCCGGCGTCTTCAAGCTGGCGAAGCAGATGAGCGCGGCGGCGGCGCTCGCGGCACTGGAGGACCCGGCCTCGCGCGTCCAGAACACGGCGGTGATCCCGGAGGGGACGGCCGAGAAGGACGCGCTCCAGACGGTCGCCACGGCGACGAAGATCCCGCTCGCCGACCTTCAGGCCGCTGCGGCGAACCCGGCGGCGTACGGTCTGCCCGCCCAGGCGAAATCCCTCGAGGGCTTCCTGTTCCCGGCGACGTACACGTTCCCCCCGGGGACCACCGCGCAGCAGGCGATCAAGACCATGGTCGACCGGATGTTCCAGTCGCTGGATGCGGCGGGCGTCGCTCCCCAGAACCGGTGGAACACCGTCATCCTCGCGTCGATCGTGCAGCGCGAGGCCGGACTCAAGGACGACTACCCCAAGGTCGCGCGCGTGTTCCTCAATCGTCTCGCTCAGGGCTGGGATCTGCAGTCGGATGCGACGGTCGCCTATGGCACCGGCCACACCAACCGGGTCGAGACGACGGACGCGGAGCGGGAGGACGCGAGCAACCCGTACAACACGTACGTGCATCCAGGTCTCCCCGTCGGGCCGATCTCGAACCCGGGCGACCTGGCGATCAACGCCGTGCAGCATCCCGCCGACGGCCCGTGGATGTACTTCGTGACCTGGAACCTGAAGACCGGAGAGACGATCTTCTCCACGACTCAGGCCGAGCACGATGCGGCGGTCGCGAAATGGCAGCAATGGATGAAGGACAACCCCGGTTATGGATAAGACCAGCAAGCCTACGCGCGACGTGGACATGACGGAGGCGGCCGAGGGGGTCGAGGCCGAGGGGGTCACCGCCGAAGAGCTCGCCGTCGAGAAGCTCGCCGTCGAGAACGGTGTCTCCGAGGCGTCGGCGGAGGCCGCGATCGCCGCGCTGGTCGACGAGGAGCGCCAGCGGGAGGCCGAGGAGGCTGCGGTGGCGGAGGCCGTGGAGGCCGCAGACCGCGAGGACCCGGAGCCGGAGTCCGAGCGGGAACCCGGGCCGGAGCCCGAGCCGGAGTCCGAGCCGGCAGCTGCGCCCGCACCCGCTCCCGCCAAGCCGAAGGCATCCAAGCCCCGCGCGGCCAAAGCTCCGATCCGGCGCCTGGCCGTGCTCGGCTCGCCGATCGGCCACTCGCGGTCTCCCGAGCTCCACCGCGCCGCATACAGCGCCCTCGGCCTCGACTGGTCCTACGAGGCCGTCGACGTGACCGAGGATGCGCTGCCCGGCTTCATCGCCGGCCTGGGCCAGGAGTGGCGGGGTCTGTCGCTGACCATGCCGTTGAAGAAGGCGGTCCTGCCGCTGCTCAGCGACACGGACCGCATCGCCGAACAGACCGGGGGAGCAAACACGGTCCTGCTGGACGGCGAGGACGTCCGCGGATTCAACACCGATGTCGCCGGTATCGTCCACGCACTCCGCGCCGCCGGTCTCGAGCAGGTGCGCTACGTCCACATCCTCGGCGGCGGAGCGACCGCCGCGTCCGCGCTCGTCGCTGCTGCGGAGCTCGGAGCGGAACGGGTGGATGTGCACGTGCGCGACCTCGCACGAAGCTCCTGGATGGAACAGCTGGCCAACGACCTGGGCCTGCGCATCCGCATCCGCCCCTTCTCACAGGCGGATCGCTCGCTGGACGTCCCCGAGCTCGTGATCAGCACCGTCCCGGGCGGCGCCCTCACCGAGGCCCTGTACACGGACTCCACCCGGCGTCGTTCCCTGTTGTTCGACGTCGCCTACGAGCCGTGGCCCACTCCACTCGCGGCGCAGTGGGAGTCCGTGGGCGGCCGCACGGTCTCGGGTCTCGCCATGCTCGTCCACCAGGCGCTGCTGCAGGTGCGCGTGTTCGTCTCCGGCGACCCCCTGGAGCCGCTCCCTAATGAGCCGGACATCCTGGCCGCGATGCGGGAGGCGGTCGGAATCGACGAGCGGGGCGCTCAGCTGGGGGACTGATCGGGGCGGGCAGTCCCTCGCGACCCGAGCGAATCACCGTCACCAGTTCTTCGGGAGTCGCGGGTCGTCCGGGTCGATCGGAGCGCACCGACTGTAACCACGGAAGTCGGAGTAGTTCTCACCGATGGTGAAGACGATCGCGAAGCCGTCTTCACGGACCCCGGTGAGATAGGGTGGGTAGGACACGACTTTCCGTGGCGGGTAGATCTTGTTGTCCTCGATCACTTTCGTCGGGAAACCGTAGTCGGTCCACATCTTCGCCACCCGCTCCGCCGTCTCCTCAGGACTGGACTTCGTCGGACCCTTGTACTGGTTGAAGATGTTCCACGTCTCCGACGGGGTGCCGTCGGCGTAGTCACCACACCCGGGCTGCCAGGTCATCGTGTCTGGTTTCGGCCAGGTGTCGGCGACCAGGGCGGTGGCCTCGTCGTAGAGGCGCTGCATCTCGTGTTGGACTGCGGCGCGGTCGGCTTTGTCGTCGTCTTCCACCTGCTGGATCTCCTTCGCGGTCTTGGGTTGTGGTGCGCATCCGGTCAGGGTTGCTGTGGCAACCAGCGCGGTCAGCGCCACGATACGCACCACAGCCCGCCGACGCTGCCTCGACATCGCTGTCATCGTCCCGAACCCAACGGTGTGGGGCACAGTCGAATCACCGTCACCAGTTCTTCGGGAGTACCGGGTCGTCCGGGTCGATCGGAGCGCACCGGCTGTAACCGGAGAAGTCGGAGTAGTTCTCACCGATGGTGAAGACGATCGCGAAGCCGTCTTCACGGACCCCGGTGAGATAGGGCGGGTAAGACACGACTTTCCGTGGCGGGTAGATCTTGTTGTCCTCGATCACCTTCGTCGGGAACCCGTAGTCGGTCAACATCTTCGCCACCCGCTCCGCCGTCTCCTCGGGGCTGAATTTGGTCGGACCCTTGTACTGGTTGGCGATGTTCCAGGTCTCCGACTGGGTGCCGTCGGCGTAGTCACCACACGCGGTCTGCCAGTTCATCGTGTCTGGTTTCGGCCAGGTGTCGGCGACCAGGGCGGCGGCCTCGTCGTAGAGGCGCTGGATCTCGTGTTGCACCGCGGCGCGGTCGGCTTTGTCGTCGTCTTCCACCTGCTGGATCTCCTTCGCGGTCTTGGGTTGTGGTGCGCACCCGGTCAGGGTTGCTGTGGCAACCAGCGCGGTCAGCGCCACGATACGCACCACAGCCCGCCGACGCTGCCTCGACATCGCTGTCATCGTCCCGAGCCAAACGGGGTCGGGAACGGGCCTGGTTGCGGCTGCGGCACCGTCCATCGGTCCAGTGGGGTGCCGCCGACGGGGACCTCCTGCCCACGCCCCATCGTCGCCATCGCTGTGCTGTACTGGGCAGAGGTGAGGTTGTCGAGGTAGCTGTAGGAGCCGGAGTCATTCGACCCGTCTCCGAACGGCCCGTGCTTGGTGATCCCCTTCAGCGCCTGACCGTCGAGGCTGGTGTTCTCGGCACTGAACGGGTGCGCACCGAAGCCCGAGCTGGTGGGATCGGTCCGGCCGGAACCGAACTGTCCGAGCCCGGCCCATTCGTCGCGTACGCCCTGCGCCGCGTACACTTCCCCGCCCGGCACGTGCAACGCAGCTGCAGACGGGATGCTGCCGGAGATGCCCGCCGAGCCGAGCAGCACGACATGTCCAGCCGACACCCCTTCGCGCGCCAGGGCGAGGGTGGCGACGTCGGTCCCGTACGAGTGCGCCACAACCGAGAGCCCGTCCGCGTTCGCCGGCCAGTCCTTCACCGCCGTCAGCCCTCGCAGGGTGTTCCCGAGCCGCTCCGCGCCGGCCTTGGCGAGATCGTCATGGAAGACGCCCCACGCATCCAGGCCACTGGGCGGGTCGTAGTCCAGCCACGACAGCACCGCGATCTTGCTCGGATCGACACCAGACGCACGCCATTGCTGCTGCCGCATGTCCTTTGCAGCCACACCGTACTGTCCGATGTCGTCGGCGGTGGTCCCCATCCCGGGTACTAAGACGCTGATGTGTTCGGCGGTCTCGAGCAGACCGGTGCTGATGGCGACTTTGATGTGTTCGCCGGGCTTGTAGACATAGAGCTCATGCGGTGGGTCGCCGGCCGGACCCTTACCGTAAGCCTTGTTGATCCTAGAGAGTGTGTCGGCCAGCTTCTGCGCCTCGGCGAGACGGTTCAGGGCCAGTCGGCGAACCCCCTCGAACGGCGAGGTGAGCTCGGGGTCCGCCTTGGCGTTCTTGAGGCACTTCTTCGCCTCGGCCAAGTCGGCGACCAAGCATGCAAAGTTGGCGTCGGAACGCACGCGCGGGGGAACACCGTCGAGGTTGCCGACCAGCTTCGGGGCTGCTTTCGCCCACTCCTTGCGCTGCGTCGCGTCGAGCTTCTTCCACCAGGCAGCAGTCTTCTCCGGTGCCGGCGGGTGGTCCCAGAACCTCTGAAGCAGTTCGGGATGCGCTGCAAGCATCATGCTCAGTTGCGACGGGGACACAGCTTTCAGGAGCGACAGCAGTTCCGCGGGCGTCGCCGACGTCCAGTCCTTCGACGACTCCAGCCCGGCCAGGAAGCCGAGAGCGCTCATCCGCGCTGCCGAAGCGCCGTGCCCAGCCGCCGCACTACCGGGGGCGAGTTGCTTCAGCAGGGCAACAGTCTCCGCCATGGCGGCAGCGAGGTTTTCGAGACCATCGGCGAACAGGCCTGTGGTCCCTTCCGCAAAGGCGTGGAGTGCTTCCAGCCTGTCTTCCAGATCGCGAACGTCGTTCTCGAGCTGGTTCAGCACCAGCTCCAGTTGAGAGTTCTTCGTCTCGAGGGCTTCACCCAATCCGGGTACGGTCGTCGCGGAGGTCAATACAGATCTGTTGACTTCGATCTGGTGTTCGGTCGCGTCCCGCTGCTTCTTCGTCGCGGTGAGCTGGGTGTTCAGCTCATCCTCTTTCAGGACGCCGAACCGGCTGACCTTCGCGTCTTCCATCGCAAAAGTGCCCAGGTCATCCTGAACGGAGTCGATCTCGCTCTTCGTCCGCAGAATGCAGGGCGCAATGATCTGAACGAACAACGCCTCGACCGCGGAATACCCTTTCCCCGACAGTTCTCCTGTGGCCAGGCCGGCAATGAGACGGTCGGAGGCGCTCGCCAACTTCTCCAGCACCGCAGACCCCGCGGTGAGATTGGCCGAGAGTGCAGTCTTCACACTGTTCGAGTCGCCCGAGTCGTAGTTCATGCCCACGCTGTATTCGCTTTCTCTGTTCGCGGTTGACGCCAGGCCGCTTCACTCTGGACCCTGCTCCTGCCGGGATCCGTCGTGCGAACCTAACGGGTCGTCTCCGTGGCTCCCAACTCACGACGCGGACCGGAAGGCTGGGCACTTCGTCCGCGACGGTGCGGAGATCGCTCACAACGGCGGTTTGTCGCGCTCGGAGGCACCGGATCGACGTCCCGCAATTGAGGTCGACTTCAGGACGAACGAGGGGAGAGCCAGCGCCTGCCCGCCCGGAGCTCGCGTGGCGCTATGCCAGAATCGAAGAATGCTTCGTTGGCTCACCGCCGGGGAATCCCACGGCCCCGAACTCATTGCCGTCCTGGAGGGTCTTCCCGCCGGGGTCCCGGTGTCGCTCGACGCGATCCGCGCCGATCTGGCGCGCCGCAAGCTCGGCTACGGCCGCGGGGCCCGGATGAAGTTCGAGCAGGATGCGCTGGAGATCTCCGGCGGCGTCCGGCACGGCCTGAGCCTCGGCAGCCCGATCGCGCTGCGCATCGGCAACACCGAGTGGCCGAAGTGGGTGGATGTGATGAGCCCCGAGCCGGTCGACCCCGCTGTGCTGCAGTCCGGACGTGGGGCGGCGTTGACGCGCCCGCGCCCGGGGCACGCCGACCTCGTCGGGATGCAGAAGTACGGCTTCGACGAGGCTCGCCCGATCCTCGAGCGGGCGAGCGCCCGGGAGACCGCCGCCCGGGTCTCGCTCGGCGCCATCGCCAAGTCGTTCCTCGACGAGCTGGGCATCACCCTCGTCAGTCACACGCTCTCCATCGGCCCGGTCCGGGTCCCCGAGGACGCGCCGCTGCCGACGCCCGCCGACGTGGACACGCTCGACGGCGATCCGCTGCGGTGCTTCGACCCGGCCACCTCCGAGCGGATGGTGGAGGAGGTGGATGCCGCCCATAAGGACGGCGACACGCTCGGCGGTGTCGTCGAGGTCCTCGCATACGGCCTCCCGCCGGGCCTCGGCTCGCACGTCCACTGGGACCGCAAGCTGGATGCGCAGCTCGCCGCCGCCCTGATGGGCATCCAGGCGATCAAGGGCGTCGAGGTCGGCGACGGCTTCCTGACCACCACCCGGCGCGGCTCGCAGGCCCACGACGAACTGCTCGCCGAGGACGGCGCCATCGTCCGCACCAGTGACAAGGCGGGCGGAACCGAGGGCGGCATGAGCACCGGTGGCGTGCTGCGGGTCCGGGCCGGGATGAAGCCGATCGCGACCATCCCGCATGCCCTCCGCACTGTGGATGTGGCGACCAGTGAGGCGGCTCCGGCCCACCACCAGCGCTCCGACGTCTGTGCCGTTCCCGCCGCCGGCGTGGTGGCGGAGGCGATGGTGGCGCTCGTGCTGGCGAACGCCGTGCTGGAGAAGTTCGGCGGCGACTCGATCGCCGAGACGGCCCGCAACCTGCGCGGCTATCTGGACGCCATCCCGCAGAACCTCACCACTGAGCGCCTCAGTTCCCCGTATGCCTGAAGGGCTCCGTGTGCCTGAGGATCACCCTGTACCTGAGGAGCGCCCTGTACCTGAGGAGCACGCTGTGCCTGACGGACCTCGGCTCCCGGACGGGCAGACCATCGCCCTGATCGGGCCGCCGGCGGCCGGGAAGTCCCGCGTCGGCAAGCGGCTCGCCGCGCTGCTGGACCTGCCGTTCGTCGACACCGACGCCCTGGTGGTCGCCGGCAACGGACCGATCCCCGACATCTTCGCCACCCACGGCGAGGCGTACTTCCGGCAGCTGGAGCGGGTCGCCGTGGCGGGGGCGCTCCGGCAGCCCGGCGTCGTGTCGCTCGGCGGGGGAGCGGTCCTCGATCCGCAGACGCAGGCCGACCTCGCCGATACGCGCGTGATCCTGCTGACCGTGCGCCCGGAAGCCATCGCGAAACGGATCTCGACCGGCAAGCGCCCGCTCATCACGGATCTGGAGTCGTGGAAGCGCCTCGTCGCGCAGCGCAGCGACCTCTACCACTCGCTCGCCGACTACACGGCCGACACCTCGTCGCGGTCCATCGACGCCATCGTCGAGGAGATCGCGGCGTGGGTGCAGACGGAAGGACACGAATGACCGACGCACCCACCGAGATCCTGGTCTCCGGAACACGGCCCTATCCGGTGGTCGTCGGGCGGGGCCTGCGCCTCGACCTCGACGCCCACCTGGGAAACGGGGTGAACAAGATCCTCGTCGTGCACCCGCCGACCCTGGGCGCGGCCGCGGCGGAACTGCGCGAGTCGCTGCTCGGCCGGTACGAGGTGCTGCTCGCGGAGGTGCCGGATGCGGAGGCCGCCAAGCGGGTCGAGGTCGCCTCGTTCCTCTGGGGAATCATGGGCCAGGCGGACTTCACCCGTTCGGACGCCGTGATCGGCTTCGGGGGTGGCGCGGTCACCGACCTCGCCGGCTTCGTCGCGGCGACGTGGCTGCGCGGCGTGAAGCTCATCCAGGTGCCGACGACGCTGCTCGGGATGGTGGATGCGGCCGTCGGCGGCAAGACCGGCATCAACACGGCAGAGGGCAAGAATCTGGTCGGCGCCTTCTACGCGCCCGCGGCGGTGATCTGCGACCTGGACACGCTCACGTCGCTGCCGCGGAACGAGATCCTCGCGGGCTTCGCCGAGGTCGTGAAGTACGGCTTCATCGCCGAGCCCGAGATCCTCGACATCATCGAGACCGATGTCGAGAGAGCGACGGACCCGGAGACGCCCGAGTTCCGTCGGCTGGTGGAGCTCTCGATCGGCATCAAGGCCCGGGTGGTGAGAGAGGACTTCACCGAGCAGGGCCTGCGCGAGATCCTGAACTACGGCCATACGCTGGGGCACGCCATCGAGCACGCCGAGCGCTACCAGTGGCGGCACGGCGCCGCCGTCTCGGTCGGCATGGTGTTCGCGGCGGAACTCGCCCGCCTCAGCGGCCGCCTGAGCGACGAGGTGGTCGACCGGCACCGGCGGATCCTGGAGTCGCTCACCCTGCCGGTGTCGTATCCGCTCGGCCGCTGGCAGACGCTGCTCGCGGCGATGCAGCGCGACAAGAAGGCGCGCGGCAGCCTGCTGCGCTTCATCGTGCTCGACGACGTCGCCCGTCCGACCATCCTGGCCGGCCCGGACCAGAGCCTGCTCTTCGCCGCCTACCAGGAGATCGGCTCCTGATGCCGAAGTCCGTCGCCGAGAAGCTGCTCGTCAAGCCGGGGGATGCGGTCAGCGTCGCCGGCGCGACCGTGGCGGAGCGTGCTCTCCTGGACCCTCTTCCCGAGGGGACGACGGAAGCCCCCGCCGCTGAGGCGGCCGTGGCCGTGTCCTTCGTGCGGACCACCGCCGAGCTGCTGGATCGCTTCGGTTCCGAGCTGCCGCTGCTCGCCGCCGCCCGAGCGGTGTGGTTCCTCTATCCGAAGGCCGGCCGGGCGGATGTCAACCGCGACGTCATCATCCGCGAGTCCGGCGCGTTCGGCTGGCGCCCGATCAGCAACGTGTCGGTGGACGATGTGTGGTCGGCCGTGCGCGTCCGTCCACTGGCCGAGGGCGAGGCCCCGGTAGGGTGAACCGCATGACCAGCGTCCTCGTGCTCAACGGACCCAACCTCGGCCGCCTCGGAACGCGCGAGCCCGACGTCTACGGCTCCGCGACTCTCGAGGACCTGCGCGCCGTGCTCCAGGAGGACGCAGCGGGCGACACCATCGACCTGCGCCAGACCGACGACGAGGGGCAGCTGCTGCGCTGGCTGCATGAGGCGGCGGACTCGGGGGATCCCGTCATCCTGAACGCGGGCGCCTGGACGCACTACTCCTACGCGCTGCGGGATGCGGTGTCCCTGGTGACGTCGTCGGGCGGCACGGTCATCGAGGTGCATCTGTCGAATCCGCACGCCCGGGAGGAGTTCCGGCACACGAGTGTGATCACGGCCGTCTCGACCGGTGTGATCGCCGGGTTCGGGTTCGAGTCGTACCGGCTGGCGCTGGCGTTCATTCGCCGAAACCGGCCCTGACGTCTAGAATCTTGTGGGGCCGCCGCGCGCGGCCCGCTGTGGGCCGCCCGGAGCGAGCGCGGCATCGCGAGCGCGGCATCCACCCGAATCTTTTCCACGAACGAACGGAACATCCTCTTGGCCTCAACCGCTGACATCAAGAACGGCGTCGTCCTCAGCATCGACGGGCAGCTCTGGAGCGTGATCGAGTTCCAGCATGTCAAGCCGGGCAAGGGCGGCGCGTTCGTCCGCACGAAGCTGAAGAACGTGACCACCGGCAAGACGGTGGACCGCACGTACAACGCCGGCGCCAAGATCGACATCACCAACGTCGACCGCCGCGAGTACCAGTACCTCTACCAGGACGGCGCCGACTTCGTCTTCATGGACACGTCCGACTACGACCAGCTCACCATTCCGGGCCCCGTCGTCGCCGATGCCGCCAACTTCATGCTCGAGAACCAGAACGTGACGGTCGCGCTGCACGAGGGCCTGCCGCTCTACGTGGAGCTCCCGGCGTCCGTCGTGCTCGAGATCACGTACACCGAGCCCGGCCTGCAGGGCGACCGCTCCACTGGCGGCACGAAGCCCGCGACCGTGGAGACCGGCTACCAGATCCAGGTCCCCCTGTTCCTGGAGACCGGCACGAAGGTCAAGGTCGACACCCGCACGGGCGACTACCTCGGCCGCGTCAACGACTAGATGAGCGCTCGGACCAAGGCGCGCAAGCGCGCGCTGGACGTGCTGTACAGCGCGGACCTGCGCCAGACACCCTTCCGTCAGGCTCTGGCGACGGAAGCCGAGCGCGCCGCGAACGAGCCCGCGCGTGAGGCCTCCTGGCTGTACGCCCGCGAGATCCTCGACGGCGTGATCGAGCACCAGGACGAGATCGACGAGCTGATCGAGACGTACGCCCAGGGGTGGACGCTCGCGCGCATGCCGGCTGTCGACCGCGCCATCCTGCGCATCGGCGTCTGGGAGGTGCTGTTCAACGACGAGATCCCCGAGGGCGTCGCCATCTCGGAGGCGGTCGAGGCCGCGACCGTGCTGTCGACGGACGACTCCGCCGGGTTCGTGAACGGGCTCCTGGCGAAGATCGCGCAGAGCAGGACGGTATGAGCCTGCGGGGCCGCATCGACGGGCGCATGCGCCGGACGGCGACGGCTCTGGTCCTCGCCCTCGGCGTCGTCTTCGCCGTCGCGGGATGCTCGCTGCTGGGTGGCGCATCCAACGTGCCGGTCGCGACGGACAAGCCGCCGACCGGCACCGATGGTGCCGTCGACTTCGACGGCGGATTCATCGCGGTCGGGAACGGCGCCAAGAAGGTCGACCTCTGGTTCGATGCGATGTGCCCGGTATGCGGGGCGTTCGAGAAGGCGAACGGGGCGACGCTGGCGAACGCCGTGGACGACGGCTCGATCACGCTGCGCCTGCACCCCTTGACCTTCCTGGACGCCGCATCGAACGGCACCGGGTACTCCACGCGGGCGGCCGCCGCGTTGACGTGCGTCGCGGTGAGCGACCGGAACAGCATCCTGCCGTTCTATCAGGCGCTCTTCGTCGACCAGCCCGAGGAGAACTCCACCGGGCTCACCGACAAGCAGCTCGTCGCTCGCGCCACCGAAGCGGGCGCGCCCGACATCGCGGGATGCCTCGGCAACAGCGGCCACTACCAGGCGTGGGCGCAGGGCAACACCGCGAATTCGCAGAAGGGCCCGATCGTGGTCGACGGCCGGAAGGCGCTCGACACGATCACCGGAACCCCGACCGTCCTCGTCGACGGCAAGCAGTATCCCGGAAGCGTGACCGACGCGAAGGCGTTCCGGTCGTTCCTCGCCGTCCACTGACCGCTCCCGCCCACAGCGACATTCGTGACGAATGTGCGCTTGGCGGCGTCGGGAGGTGACATTCGTGACGAATGTGGACTTGGCGGCGGTGGGAGGTGACATTCGTGACGAATGTGCACGTGGCGGCGGCGGGAGGCGACATTCGTGACGAATGTGCGCTTGGCGGCGTCGGGAGGCGACATTCGTGACGAATGTGCACGTGGCGGCGGTGGGAGGTGACATTCGTGACGAATGTGCGCGTGGCGGCGGTGGGAGGTGACATTCGTGACGAATGTGGACTTGGCGGCGGCGGGAGGTGACATTCGTGACGAATGTGCGCGTGGAGGCTGCTGGAGGTGACATTCGTGACGAATGTGCGCTTGGAGGCGTCGGGAGGTGACATTCGTCACGAATGTGCACTTGGAGGCTGCTGGAGGCGACATTCGTGACGAATGTGCGCTTGGCGGCGGTGGGAGGTGACATTCGTGACGAATGTGGACTTGGCGGCGGTGGGAGGTGACATTCGTGACGAATGTGGACTTGGCGGCGGCGGGAGGCGACATTCGTGACGAATGTGCACGCGGTGGCGGCGGCGGGAGGCGGCATTCGTGACGAATGTGCACGCGGCAGCCGCTGCGGGAGGCGACATTCGTGACGAATGTCGGCCGCCTGGTAGGGTGGGCGACGTAGACATCCTTTAAGAGCCGTCCTGTGAGGCGGGGAAGGAGGTCGGCATGACAGCACGCACCGTGCTGCAACAGGCTGACATCGCCCGGGCGCTGACTCGGATCTCCCACGAGATCCTGGAGTCCAACCGGGGAACGGATGGGCTGGTCATCCTCGGGATCCCGACCCGCGGCGTCGTGCTCGCGCGACGGATCGCCGAGAACATCCAGCGGATCGAGCCCGCGGCGATCGCCTCGCCGGCCGACATCGTCGGCGCGCTCGATGTGACCATGTACCGCGACGACCTCTCGCGGCATCCCACCCGCACACCGCAGCCGACTTCGGTTCCCGGTCCCATCGACGGGAAGACGGTGGTGCTGGTGGATGACGTGCTCTTCTCGGGACGCACCATCCGCGCCGCTCTGGATGCGGTCGGCGACCTCGGGCGGCCCCGGGCGGTGCGCCTCGCGGTACTGGTCGACCGGGGCCACCGCGAGTTGCCGATCCGGGCGGACTTCGTCGGCAAGAACCTGCCGTCGGCGGCTTCGGAGCGCATCTTCGTCCGGCTGAGCGAGGTGGACGGCGAGGAGTCGGTCACCATCGAGGAGTCGCCCGAGGAGTCGCGCGCCGAGAGCCAGGGGACTGACGCATGAGGCACCTGCTGTCGACGCGCGATCTGGCGCGCGAGGACGCGATCCAGTTGCTCGATGTGGCCGAGGACATGGCGGACGTCCAGGAGCGCGAGGTCAAGAAGCTCCCCACCCTGCGCGGCAAGACGGTCGTGAACCTGTTCTTCGAGGATTCGACCCGCACCCGCATCTCGTTCGAGGCGGCGGCGAAGCGGCTGTCCGCGGATGTCATCAACTTCTCCGCGAAGGGCTCCAGCGTGTCCAAGGGCGAGAGCCTGAAGGATACGGCACAGACGCTGCAGGCGATGGGCGCGGACGCGGTGGTGATCCGGCACGGGTCCTCCGGCGCGCCCCAGACGCTGGCCGCGAGCGGCTGGATCGAGGCGGGCATCCTGAACGCCGGGGACGGCACCCACGAGCACCCGACGCAGGCGCTGCTCGACGCGTTCACGATGCGCCGGAGGCTGCACGGAACGGCATCGCGCGGGCGGGATCTCGACGGGGTGAGCGTCGCGATCGTCGGCGACATCCTCCATTCGCGGGTCGCCCGCTCCAACGTGTGGCTGCTGCGCACCCTCGGGGCTCACGTGACGCTCGTCGCGCCTCCGACGCTGCTGCCGGTGGACCTGTCCGGCTGGCCGGCCGGGGTCGGCTACGACCTCGACGCCGCGATCGCCGGCGGGCCGGACGTCGTGATGATGCTGCGCATCCAGGCCGAGCGGATGAACGCGGCGTTCTTCCCGAACACCCGCGAATACACGCGGCGCTGGGGGCTGGACGAGGAACGGCTCGGCCGGTTGAAGGCCGATAGCATTGTGATGCACCCGGGACCGATGAACCGCGGGCTGGAGATCTCGGCCGCGGCCGCGGATTCCCCGCGCTCGACGGTCCGGGAGCAGGTCGCGAACGGTGTCTCCGTCCGGATGGCAGCGCTGTACCTGCTGCTGTCGGGTGGCGGTCCGCAGCAGGTGGTTCAGTCAGCAGGTGTGAGGTGAGCATGGGACAGAGATTCCTGATCGGCGGCGCGACCCTGGCCGACGGCACGCGAGCCGATCTGCTGATCGACGGCGGCCGCATCGTCGAGACCGGGTCCGGTCTGAGCGCGGACGGCGCGACGAGGATCGACGCGGACGGGCTGCTCGCCCTTCCCGGTCTGGTCGACCTCCATACGCATCTGCGCGAGCCCGGCTACGAGCAGAGCGAGACGGTCCTGACCGGAACGCGCGCCGCGGCGGCCGGAGGCTTCACCGCCGTCTTCGCGATGGCGAACACGTCGCCGGTGGCCGACACGGCCGGTGTCGTCGAGCAGGTGCTGAGCCTGGGGGAGGCCGCCGGGTACGCGACCGTCCGCCCGATCGGCGCGGTCACCGTGGGGCTGGAGGGCGAGCGGCTCGCCGAGCTCGGCGCGATGGCCGAGTCGCGTGCGCGCGTCCGGGTCTTCTCGGATGACGGCAAGTGCGTCTCGGATCCGCTGCTGATGCGGCGGGCGCTGGAGTACGTCAAGGCGTTCGACGGCGTGATCGCCCAGCACGCGCAGGAGCCGCGGCTGACGCAGGGCGCGCAGATGAACGAGGGCGCGCTCTCCGGCGAACTGGGACTGGCCGGCTGGCCCGCCGTCGCCGAGGAGTCGATCATCGCCCGGGACGTCCTCCTGGCCGAGCACGTCGGCTCCCGCCTGCACGTGTGCCACGTCTCGACGGCGGGAAGCGTGGATGTGATCCGCTGGGCGAAGGCGCGCGGCATCGACGTGACCGCCGAGGTGACGCCGCATCACCTGGCGCTCACGGAGGAGCTGGCCTCGGGCTACGACGCCCGCTACAAGGTCAACCCGCCGCTGCGGCGCCGGGAGGATGTGGATGCGCTCCGTGCGGGACTCGCGGACGGCACCATCGACATCGTCGCGACGGACCACGCACCGCATCCGGTCGAGTCGAAGGACTGCGAGTGGGATGCCGCCGCGTTCGGCATGGTCGGGCTGGAGACCGCGCTCTCCGTCGTGCAGGCGTCGGTGGTCGACAACGGGATGCTGGACTGGTCGGGCATCGCCCGCGTCCTCTCCGCGACGCCCGCCCGGATCGGGCGGCTGGAGGGCCACGGCGGTCCGCTGACGGCCGGCGCTCCCGCCAACCTCTTCCTCTACGACCCGACGGCCTCCCGCACGTTCGCGGCGTCCGAACTCGCCGGCAAGGGCGTCAACTCGCCCTACCTCGGGCTGACGCTGCCCGGACGCGTGACCGCCACCTTCCACCAGGGACGGCCCACGGTTCTCGACGGCGCCGTGGTCGACGCCGAGGCGGTGGCGCGTGGATAGGGTGCTCCCGACTCTGGCCATCGTCGCGGTGGTCGTCATCGTCATCGCCCTCGCGGTCGTCGGCTGGCGCCGGCGGGTCCGGCGCGACAGCGCCTCCGGCGGCGGATACTCGACACCCGGGACGCTGAGCGCACCGACGGCGGAGGCCGACGTCCTGTACGTGGCGACGACGAGGGCGGGCCAGCACCTGGAGCGCCTCGCGCTGCCCGGGCTCGCCTTCCGCGGCGCCGCGACCGTCACCGTGCGGCCCGAGGGCCTCGCGATCGCGGTCACCGGCGAGAGCCCGGTCTTCGTGCCCGCCGCGGTCATCTCGGGTACCGGCGCCGCGAGCGTCGCCATCGACCGTGCCGTGGAGCGCGACGGACTGCTCCGCGTCGGCTGGACCACCACCGGCGGCACCGCCGCCGACAGCTACTTCCGGGTCGTCGACCCGGCCGGCCGCGCGCAGCTCGCCGCGGCCATCCAGAACATCGTCCCCGGCGCGGATGCCGCTGATCCAGCGGAGCCCGAGCGCACGACGGACGCTGACACGAACGGGCATCGCCCGAACGACAAGGAGGTGTGACGTGCTCGCTGCAGAACCTGCGGTGCTCGTCCTCGAAGACGGAAAACGGTACGTCGGCCGGGCCTACGGCGCCCGCGGGCGCACGCTCGGCGAGGCGGTGTTCGCGACGGGGATGACCGGATACCAGGAGACCCTCACCGACCCGTCCTACGCCGGTCAGATCGTCCTCATGACCGCGCCGCACATCGGCAACACGGGCACGAACGACGAGGACATGGAGTCCCGGCGGATCTGGGTCGCCGGCTACGTCGTCCGTGAGCCCAGCCGGGTCGTGTCCAATTTCCGCGCCCAGCGGAGCCTCGACGACGACCTCGTCGGGCAGGGCGTCGTCGGGATCAGCGGCATCGACACGCGCGCCGTGACCCGTCACATCCGCTCGGCAGGCGCCATGCGCTCCGGGATCTTCTCGGGCGCCGACTTCGACCTCAGCGACAGCGAGCAGCTGGACCTGGTGCTCGCCGGCGCGCCCATGAAGGGACGCAACCTGTCGGCCGAGGTCTCGACCGTCGAGCCGTACACGGTCCCGGCCGTCGGCGAGAAGGTCGGCTCCGTCGCCGTTCTCGACCTCGGCGTGAAGAAGTCGACGCTGGACAACCTGGCGTCGCGCGGCCTCGACGTGCACGTGCTGCCGCAGCAGGTCACCGCTCAGGATGTGCTCGACCTGGGCGTCTCGGCGCTGTTCTTCTCGAACGGCCCCGGTGACCCGGAGGCCTCCGACAAGCATGTCGCGCTGCTCCAGGAGACGCTGCGCGCCGGACTCCCGTACTTCGGCATCTGCTTCGGCAACCAGCTGCTCGGTCGCGCGCTGGGCCTCGACACCTACAAGCTGCCGTTCGGCCACCGCGGGATCAATCAGCCCGTGCTCGACAAGCGCACCGGCAAGGTCGAGATCACCGCGCAGAACCACGGCTTCGCCGTCCGCGCGCCGATCGACGCGACGTTCGACTCGCCCGCCGGCTTCGGCCGCGTCGAGGTGAGCCACTTCTCCCTCAACGACGATGTCGTGGAGGGGCTGAACTGCCTCGACCTCAACGCGTTCAGCGTCCAGTACCACCCGGAGGCGGCCGCCGGGCCGCACGACGCCAACTACCTCTTCGACCGGTTCCTGGACATGATCCACGCTGTTTCGACCACCCAGAACGACCAGGAGAACGACTGATGCCCAAACGCGACGACATCAACTCCGTCCTCGTCATCGGCTCCGGGCCCATCGTCATCGGCCAGGCGGTCGAGTTCGACTACTCGGGCACCCAGGCGTGCCGGGTGCTGAAGGCGGAGGGCGTCCGCGTCATCCTCGTCAACTCCAACCCGGCGACGATCATGACCGACCCGGACTTCGCCGACGCCACCTACGTCGAGCCGATCACCTGGCAGGTCATCGAGACGATCATCGCCAAGGAGCGGCCGGACGCCATCCTGCCGACCCTCGGCGGCCAGACCGCGCTCAACGCGGCCATGCAGCTGCACGAGCACGGCATCCTCGAGAAGTACGGCGTGGAGCTGATCGGCGCGAAGTTCGAGGCGATCCAGAAGGGCGAGGACCGCCAGATCTTCAAGGAGCTCGTCGTCGAGGCGGGCGCCGAGGTGGCGCGCTCCCACATCGCGCACACCGTGGAGGAGGCGCTCGAGTTCGCCGAAGACCTCGGCTACCCGCTCGTCGTGCGCCCGTCGTTCACCATGGGCGGCCTCGGTTCCGGTTTCGCGTACACGCCGGAGCAGCTGCGGCGGATCGCCGGGGACGGCATCCACCAGAGCCCGACCAGCGAGGTGCTCCTGGAGGAGTCGATCCTCGGCTGGAAGGAGTACGAGCTCGAGCTCATGCGCGACACCGCTGACAACACGGTCGTCGTCTGCTCGATCGAGAACGTCGACCCGGTCGGTGTGCACACCGGCGACTCGATCACGGTCGCGCCGGCACTGACCCTGACCGACCGCGAGTACCAGAAGCTGCGCGACATCGGCATCGACATCATCCGCGCCGTCGGCGTCGACACCGGAGGCTGCAACATCCAGTTCGCCGTGAACCCGGAGAACGGCCGGATCATCGTCATCGAGATGAACCCGCGCGTCTCCCGCTCGTCGGCGCTCGCGTCGAAGGCGACGGGCTTCCCGATCGCCAAGATCGCCGCGAAGCTGGCCATCGGCTACCGGCTGGACGAGATCCCGAACGACATCACCAAGGTGACGCCGGCGAGCTTCGAGCCCACGCTCGACTACGTCGTCGTGAAGGTGCCGCGGTTCGCGTTCGAGAAGTTCCCGGCCGCCGACCCCACGCTGACGACCACCATGAAGTCGGTGGGCGAGGCGATGGCGATCGGCCGCTCGTTCGCCAGCGCGCTCCAGAAGGCCCTGCGCTCGCTCGAGAAGCGCGGCTCCTCGTTCCACTGGGGGCCGCAGTCGCGGACCGTGGAGGAGTTGCTCGCGTCGATCGCCACGCCGACCGATGGCCGCATCGTGGATGTGCAGCAGGCGCTCCGCCTCGGCGCGACGGCCGAGCAGGTGTTCGAGGCGACCAAGATCGACCCCTGGTTCATCGACCAGATCGTTCTGATCAACGAGGTCGCCGAGCAGATCCGCACTGCTCCGACGCTCGACACCGACACGGTCCGGTTCGCCAAGGACAACGGCTTCTCCGACGCCCAGATCGGCGAGCTGCGCGGCTTCGGCGAGGCCGACGTTCGCGAGGTGCGTCACATCCTCGGTGTCCGGCCGGTGTTCAAGACCGTGGACACGTGCGCGGGGGAGTTCCCGGCGCTCACGCCCTACCACTACTCCAGCTACGACCTGGAGACCGAGGTGGAGCCGAGCGACAAGCGCAAGGTCGTTATCCTGGGCTCCGGCCCGAACCGCATCGGGCAGGGCGTCGAGTTCGACTACTCGTGCGTGCACGCGTCCTTCGCGCTGCACGACGCCGGCTACGAGACCATCATGATCAACTGCAACCCGGAGACGGTGTCGACCGACTACGACACCAGCGACCGGCTGTACTTCGAGCCGCTGACGCTGGAGGACGTGCTGGAGGTCATCCACGCGGAGTCGCAGTCCGGCGAGCTCGTCGGCGTGGTCGTGCAGCTCGGCGGGCAGACCGCCCTCGGGCTCGCGAAGGGCCTCGAAGCGGCGGGGGTGCCGATCCTCGGCACCACGCCCGACGCGATCGACCTGGCGGAGGAGCGCGGGCTGTTCTCGGGCATCCTCGACGCCGCCGGGCTCGTGGCGCCGCGCAACGGCATGGCCGTCGACTACCCGTCCGCCGCCCACGTCGCCGAGCAGATCGGCTACCCGGTGCTGGTGCGCCCGAGCTTCGTGCTCGGCGGCCGCGGGATGGAGATCGTCTACGACAACGCCTCGCTCGCGGACTACTTCGAGCGGGTCGCCGGCCAGGGCATCGTGGGGCCGTCGCATCCCCTCCTTGTGGATCGCTTCCTGGATGACGCGATCGAGATCGACGTCGACGCGCTGTTCGACGGCGAGCGGCTCTACATCGGCGGCGTGATGGAGCACATCGAGGAGGCCGGCGTCCACTCCGGCGACTCGTCGTGCACCCTCCCGCCGATCACCCTGGGCCGCCGCGAGATCGACCGGGTGCGCGACGCGACCCGGAAGATCGCCGAGGGGATCGGCGTGCGCGGTCTGCTGAACGTGCAGTTCGCGATCGGCGCCGGTGTGCTCTATGTCCTGGAGGCGAACCCGCGTGCGTCGCGGACGGTTCCGTTCGTGTCGAAGGCGCTGGGCATCCCGCTGGCGAAGGCGGCCTCGCGGATCATGGTCGGCGAGACGATCGCGGACCTGGTCGCCGAGGGCCTGCTTCCCGAGGACGACGGCTCGCTGATCCCGATGGACTCCCCGGTCGCCGTGAAGGAGGCCGTGCTGCCGTTCAAGCGGTTCCGCACCGCCGAGGGCACCGTGGTGGATTCGGTCCTCGGTCCCGAGATGCGCTCCACCGGCGAGGTGATGGGCATCGACAAGGACTTCCCGACCGCGTTCGCGAAGAGCCAGTCGGCCGCCTACGGCGGGATGCCGCTGACCGGAACGGTCTTCGTCTCCGTGTCGGACCGCGACAAGCGCGCCATGGTGCTGCCGGTGCTGCGCCTGCACCAGCTGGGCTTCGAGATCGTGGCGACGGAGGGCACCGCCGAGGTGCTCAACCGCAACGGCATCGGAGCACGGGTGGTGCGCAAGCACAGCGAGGCGCAGGAGACCGGCGGCGACTCGATCGTCGATATCATCAACCGGTCCGAGGTGGATGTGGTGATCAACACTCCGAGCGGGCGCTCGGCGCGTGCCGACGGCTACGAGATCCGCGCGGCGGCCGTGGCGGCGGACAAGCCGCTGTTCACGACCATCGCCGAGCTGAGCGCCGCCGTCGCGTCGCTGGACGCCATCCGCGAAGGCTTCGATGTGAAGTCGCTGCAGGAGTACGCGCTGGACCGGGCCGCCCGCGCATGACGGCGTTCGGCGAGCGGCTCGCCCGGGTGTTCGACGAGCAGGGCCGGCTGTGCGTGGGCATCGACCCGCACGCCCACCTGCTCGAGGCCTGGGGTCTGCCCATGACCGCCGACGGCGTCCGTTCGTTCGGCCTGACCGTGGTGGATGCCGTGGCCGGCCGGGCCGGGATCGTCAAGCCGCAGGTGGCCTTCTTCGAGCGCTTCGGCGCGGCCGGCTATGCGGCTCTGGAGGAGGTCCTGTCCGCCGCGCGCGCCGCGGGCCTGCTGGTGATCGCGGACGCGAAGCGCGGCGACATCGGCACGAGCGTGACCGCGTACGCCGAGGCGTGGCTGTCGCCGGGGTCGCCGCTGGAGGCCGACGCGATGACCGTCTCGCCGTTCCTGGGCGTCGGATCGCTGGCGGACACGATCACGCTGGCACAGAGCGCCGGCAAGGGCCTGTTCGTGCTGGCCGCCACCTCCAACCCGGAGGCCGCGGACGTGCAGCAGGCGGTCGTGAAGTCGGGTCCGCGGGCCGGACGGTCCGTGGCTCGTGCGATCATCGAAGACGTGGATGCGATCAATCAGCAGGAGGCAGGCGCGCCCTACGGTTCGGTCGGGCTGGTGCTCGGAGCGACGGTCCGGCTCGCCGACTACGGGATCGACGTCGCGACGGCGGGGGAGCGGACCCCGGCCCTTCCGGTGCTCGCGCCCGGTTTCGGCCACCAGGGCGCCCGCGTCGAGGACACGGGCCGCTTGTTCGGCTCGCTCGCGACCGGAGTGATCGTCAGCGAGTCGCGCGGGCTGCTCGGCGCAGGCCCGAAGGCGCTCGCGGGAGCCGTGGAACGGCGCACCGAGGAGGTGCGTGCGGCGCATGGCTGAAGCTGTCGCGCATCCCGAAGGACCGGGCTCGCAGACCCCGCGCGCCGAACGCCCGGCGCCGCCCGAGGTCGATCGCCGGGCCGCGTCCGAGGCTGCTGTTGCGGCCCGGCGCGCGCGTGCAGCGGTGAAGGCGTCCATCGCCTCCCGGGAGGTGTCGCCCCTCACGGTGCTCGATCACGCGACGGCCGACGCGGACGGGGTCGAGGGCCGCCTGCGCGTGACCGAGTTCCTGCTCAGCGTCCCGGCCATCGGGCAGACCAAGATGCAGGAAGCGCTGGACCGTCTGGGCATCTCGCCGGCGAAACGCCTGGGCGGGCTCGGCCGGCACCAGCGGCTCCGCCTCCGGCAGTTCCTGATCGAGCGCGAGAACCGCACCGAGCGGGCCCGCAACCGCCTGATCGTGCTGGCCGGGCCCACCGCCGTCGGCAAGGGCACCGTGTCCTCGTACATCCGCAAGAACTACCCCGACGTACTGCTCTCGGTGTCCGCGACCACGCGCGCGCCGCGGCCGGGCGAGGTCGACGGGGTCAACTACTACTTCGTCGACGACGCCGAGTTCGACCGGATGGTCGCGGCCGGAGAGCTGCTGGAGCACGCGACCGTCCACAATGCGTACCGCTACGGCACTCCGCGTGCGCCGATCGAGAGGGCGCTGGCCGCCGGCCGCAGCGTCCTGCTGGAGATCGACCTGCAGGGGGCGCGCCAGGTACGGGAGTCGATGCCGGAGGCGCGGCTGATCTTCCTCCTGCCGCCCACGTGGGAGGAACTGGTCCGCCGCCTGATCGGGCGGGGCACCGAGGAAGCGCCCGAGCAGCAGCGCCGCCTCGAGACGGCGAAGGTCGAACTGGCCGCCCAGCACGAGTTCGACTACCGGGTCGTGAATCACGACGTCGCCGAGGCGGCTCGCGAGGTCGTAGACTTGATGAAGGTCCGCCCGGCGCCAGAGCGTCGGTGACGGCCGTCTCCGCGCCGTCGTCGGCGCGCCCACCGTCCCCGGTCGCCTGACGCGGCCGCGCGATCGGCCTCCAGGTCCGAATCGCCCAGAGCAAGGAGCACCCCGCATGGCCACCAGCAACAACGGCATCATCGACCCGCCCATCGACGAGCTGCTGTCCCGCGTCGAGTCCAAGTACGCGCTCGTGATCTTCGCCTCCAAGCGGGCGCGTCAGATCAACGACTACTACGCCGACCTGCACGAGGGCAGCCTGTTCGACAACGTCGGACCGCTCGTCGACTCGTCCGTCGACGACAAGCCGCTCTCGGTGGCGCTGCACGAGATCAACGAGGACAAGCTCGTCGTGAAGCCGATCGCGGCCGAGTAGGACCGCGAAGACCCAGCAGCTACCGCCGCAGGACGACCGCAGCCGGGAGGCCCCCGGCCGAGGAGAGGTGCCGCCGTTGAGCCCACGATTGACCATCGTCGTCGGAGTGACCGGCGGCATCGCGGCGTATAAGGCGGTCGGTGTCGTCCGGGCGCTGGTCCTCGAAGGGCACTCGGTGCACGTCGTGGCGACGGAGGCCGCCCTCCGCTTCGTCGGCCGGCCGACGCTCGAGGCGATCAGCCGCAATCCCGTCGCGACCGACCTGTACGAGGGCGTCGCCGAGGTGCGGCACGTGGCGATCGGGCAGTCCGCCGACCTGATCGTGATCGCGCCGGCGACGGCGAACACCATCGCGAAGCTGGCCGCGGGCCTGGCCGACGACCTCCTCGGCAACACCGTGCTCGCATCCACTGCTCCGCTGGTCATCGCGCCGGCGATGCACACCGAGATGTGGCGGAATCCCGCGACCGTCGCCAACATCGCGACGCTGCGCAGCCGCGGCGTGACCATCGTCGGACCGGCCAGCGGACAGCTGACGGGCGCCGATTCGGGGCCGGGGCGGATGGAGGAGCCGGCCGTCATCGTGCGCGCTGCACTGCGTGCTGCAGGCGCGACGCCGCGCGCGGTCGAGCTGCCGGCCGCTTCACCGGAAGACCTCGCCGCCCAAGGTGCCGGCTCTGCGGATGCCGCCGTGCCGGCGTCCGGGGTCAACGACGTGGTCGTCCTCTCCGAGCGCCGCCGCGCCAACGAGGCGGCACGGCGGCCGCGCGGGGGCGTCGACCTCGCGGGCAAGCGCGTCGTCGTGACCGCGGGAGGGACGCGCGAGCCGCTCGATCCGGTCCGGTTCCTCGGCAACCGCTCCAGCGGCCGGCAGGGCGTCGCCATCGCGAGTGCCGCACAGGCCCGCGGCGCCGACGTCGTCCTCATCGCCGCGCACCTCGAGGTCGAGCCTCCCGAGGGAGTCGAGCTGATCGAGGTCCAGACGGCGCTCGAACTGCAGGAAGCGGTCGAGGAGGCCGCCCGCGCGGCCGACATCGTCGTCATGACGGCGGCCGTGGCCGACTACCGTCCCGTCGAGACACGGGACGCCAAGATCAAGAAGGCCGACCACGGCGACACGTTGACCCTCGAGCTGATCGCGAACCCGGACATCCTCGCTGGCCTCACGTCGCACAAGCGCGAGGGGCAGGTCGTCGTGGGCTTCGCGGCGGAGACCGAACCCGACCCGCAGGCCCTCATCGACCTGGGCCGGACCAAGCTCGCCGCCAAGGGGAGCGACTTCCTCGTGCTCAACCAGGTGGGATGGTCGCAGGGCTTCGCAACGGAGAGCAACGAGGTCGTGGTCCTGCGCAAGGGCGGCGATATAGTGATGGAGGCCTCGGGCAGCAAGCTGTCGGTGGCCGACCGTATCCTCGACGTCATCGCTTAGCGCGGTGGAGTCCGGGGAAGCGCGAAGCGGTTCTGCGACCCCAGCGCCGAGGGAGCGTGCGACCGAGGTCACATTCACCACACAGGGAGAACCATGGCAGATCTGCGTCTCTTCACGTCCGAGTCCGTCACCGAGGGGCACCCGGACAAGATCTGCGACCAGATCTCCGACAGCATCCTGGATGCGCTGCTCGCGGTCGACCCGCACAGCCGCGCCGCGGTGGAGACGCTCGTCACCACCGGTCTCGTCCACGTCGCCGGCGAGGTGACCTCCAGCGGCTACGTGGAGATCCCCGCGCTCGTCCGCGACAAGATCGTCGAGATCGGCTACGACTCGTCGGACGTCAGCTTCGACGGCACCCAGTGCGGCGTCTCCGTCTCGATCGGCGCGCAGTCGCCCGACATCGCGCAGGGCGTCGACAACGCGCTCGAGACGCGGGCCGAGCAGAGCCACGACGACCTGGACCGCCAGGGAGCCGGCGACCAGGGCATCATGTTCGGCTACGCGACCACCGAGACGCCCCAGTACATGCCGCTGCCGATCTGGCTCGCGCACCGCCTCGCCGAGCGCCTCGCCGGCGTCCGCAAGGACGGCACGCTCGACTACCTGCGGCCCGACGGCAAGACGCAGGTCACCATCGGCTACGAGGGCGCGGTCCCGAAGTCGGTGCAGACGGTCGTGCTCTCGACGCAGCACGCTCCGCACGTCTCCAACGAGCGGCTGCAGGCCGAGATCATCGAGGAGGTCATCAATCCCGTGCTGCACGATGCCGGCCTCGAGACCTCGCACATCCGCACGCTCATCAACCCGACCGGACGTTTCGAGATCGGCGGTCCGAAGGGCGACGCGGGCCTGACCGGCCGCAAGATCATCGTCGACACGTACGGCGGCGCCTCCCGGCACGGCGGCGGTGCGTTCTCGGGCAAGGACCCGTCCAAGGTCGACCGCTCGGCCGCGTACGCGATGCGCTGGGTCGCGAAGAACGCCGTCGCGGCCGGCCTCGCCGATCGGCTCGAAGTCCAGATCGCCTACGCGATCGGCAAGGCGGCGCCGGTCGGCCTGTACGTCGAGACGTTCGGAACCGCGCACGTCCCGGAGGAGCGCATCATCCACGCCATCCGCGAGGTCTTCGACCTGCGGCCGGCCGCGATCATCCGCGATCTCGACCTGCTGCGCCCGATCTACGCCAAGACCGCGACCTACGGCCACTTCGGCCGCGAGCTCCCCGAGTTCACCTGGGAGCAGCTCGACCGCGTCGACGACCTCCGCTCGGCCTCAGGGATCTGACGGTGGCGGCGACCGGACGGGTCGCCCGGGTGGTCCTCGACTCGCCGCTCCCGCAGCTCGACCATCTCTTCGACTACAGCATCCCGGAGCAGCTCGCGGCCGAGGCGCTGCCCGGCGTGCGCGTGCGCGTCCCGCTCCGGTCGGCCGGTCGCGTGGCCGACGGCTACCTCGTCGAGCTCGGCGATCCGGATGCGGGATACGACGGTTCGCTGAGCCCGCTGGAGGCGGTCGTCTCGCCCGCCCCGGTGCTCACTCCGGGCGTGTGGCGGATGGCGCGGCGTCTGGCGGACCGCAGTGCCGGCACTGCGAGCGACATCCTGCGCCTCGCCGTCCCCGGCCGCATGGTCCGCGTGGAGAAAGCCTGGCTGGCCTCCCGGGCAGAGCCTCCTTCCGCCGCAGTCCCCGCTACGGGTGCGCGGGGGCCGGTGCCGGTGCCCGTGCGGGGGTACGGGGAGCGCGTGCTCGAGGATGCGGTGGCGCGCAACGAGCGGATCGCGCTGCGCGCCATCCCGCAGCTGGTCCCGCTGCCGGACGGCACCTGGGTCGGGGAATGGGCGGTCACCCTCGCGACGCTGGCCGCCGACTGCCGGCGAGGAGGCCGCACGGCCATCGTCGCGGTACCGGACCACCGCGACCTGGAGCAACTGGCCGCCGCTCTGGCGGCCGTGGCACCGGCGGAGGCCGTGGTCCGCGCGGATGCGGGCCAGACGAATCCCGACCGCTACCGCGGGTTCCTGGAGGCGCTGTCCGGCCCCCGGATCGTGATCGGCAACCGCTCGGTCGTCTACGCTCCCGCCGAACGTCTCGGCCTTCTGGCCGTCTGGGAGGACAGCGACCCGCTGCATGCCGAGCCGCTCAGCCCCTACGTGCACACCCGGGATGCGGCGCTCGTCCGGCAGGAGCTGGAGGGCTGCGCGCTCGTCCTCAGCGGCAACATCCGGAGCGTGGAGGCGCAGCGCCTGGTGGAGCTGGGCTGGCTGCGCGACCTCGGGCCGGAGCGCGCCGTCACCTCGAAGGTCGTGCTCACCGCGAACCTGCAGGCGCCCGAGCCGATGGCCCGCGCGGCGCGCATCCCCTCGACCGCCTGGCGGATCGCACGGGAGGCGCTCCACGGCGAGAGCGGGCGGGCACGCGGCCCCGTGCTCGTGCAGGTCGGCCGCCCCGGCTATGCGCCCGTCATCGCGTGCGCGAACTGCGGGCAGGCGGCGCGCTGCACCAACTGCAAGGGACCGCTGCACCAGGCGCGCGCCGGGGCTCCGCCGTCGTGCCGGGTGTGCGGCCGGATCGCCACCGAGTGGCAGTGCGACCACTGCGAGCACCGGGCGTTCCGTCTCGTCACCGTCGGGTCGGGTCGGACGGCGGAGGAGCTGGGACGGGCGTTCCCCGGCATCCGGGTCATCCTCGCCGACGGCGACCACCCGGTGCAGCGCGTCGGGGCGGCGCCGGCGCTCGTCGTTGCGACCCGTGGCGCGGAGCCCATCGCGGAGGGCGGCTACCAGGCCGTGCTGCTGCTCGACGGCGAACGGATGCTGGCGCGCGAGAGCCTGCACGTCGCCGAGGACTGCCTGCGCTGGTGGCAGAGCGCGGCCGGGCTTGCCGCGCCCGGTGCGCCGACCGTGCTCGTCGGGGTGGGCGGACCGCTCGCTCGCGACTTCGCGACGGGACGCCTCGTGGAGTTCGCCCAGGGCGAGCTCGCCGACCGTCGCGAGCTGCGCTTTCCGCCGGCCGTGCGCCTTGCGTCCGTGACCGGCACCGAGGCGACCGTGACCGAAGTGCTGGATGCGGTGGACCGGTCCCTCCTCATCGACGTTCTGGGGCCTGCGCCCGTGGATGCGGACGCGGGGCCGGGCCGCGCCTCCCGAGCCGGGGCCGACCTCGTACGTGCGGTGCTGCGCTTCGAATACGCGCACGGCGCCGACGTCGCCGCTGCCGTCCGCGCCGCGGTGGTCAAGAACGCCACCCGGCGCCGACGCGCCCCGGCGGGCAAGACGGGCTACCGCCCGGCGCCGACGCTGCGCGTCCGCTTCGACGACCCCGAGATCCTCTGACCCCGAGGCCGCGCCGTCCACGGGTAGGCTGGGTGGCCGTCCCCACCGAAAGAACCTCTCCCCATGCGCATCGTCTTCGCCGGCACTCCCGCGGTGTCCGTCCCATCGCTCGAGGCCGTCGCCGCCCGGCACCAGGTGGTGGCCGTCGTCACCCGTGAGGATGCGCCGCTCGGCCGCAAACGCATCCTCACCCCGTCGCCGGTCGCCGAAGCCGCTCGACGGCTCGGGCTGCCCCTCCTGACGGCGAATCGGCTCGGAGAGGACGTCACCGCGCGGATCGCCGCGCTGCAGCCGGACCTCGGAGTGGTGGTCGCCTACGGAGGTCTGGTGCGCGAGCCGCTGCTGTCCCTTCCGCGGCTCGGCTGGGTGAACCTCCACTTCTCGCTCCTGCCGCGCTGGCGCGGTGCAGCACCGGTGCAGCACGCCCTCATCGCGGGGGATGCGGAGACCGGGGCCGCCGTCTTCCGGCTCGTGCCGGAGCTCGACGCCGGTGACGTGTATGCCGAGCTGCGGCATCCCATCGAGCCAGACGACACCGCGGGGGAGTTGCTCGCCGCCCTTTCGCTCGAGGGAGCAGAGTTGCTCGCGGACACCGTGGATGCGCTGGCCGACGGGAGCGCGGTCGCGCAGGCGCAGGAGGGGGAGGTCACGCTCGCGGCGAAGCTCTCGATCGAGGACGCCCGCCTGGACTTCGCGGAGCCGGCCGATCGTGTGTACGCGCGCCTGCGCGGCGTGACGCCGGAGCCGGGCGCGTTCGCGCTCCTCGGCGGGGAACGGTTCAAGGTCCACACGGCACGCCGCGCGCCGGGCGAGGCTCCGCTTCGGCCCGGGACGGTGGAGGCGCGCGATGGACGCGTCCTCGTCGGAACCGGGACGGAGCCCCTGGAGCTGCTGACCGTCCAGCCGGCCGGCAAGCGGGCGATGCCCGCGGCGGACTGGCTCCGCGGGACGGCGTCGCGCGCCGGTGACGGGCTGGTGCTCGCGTGAACGGCCGTCCCTCGCAGATCCGCGTCCAGCCGGCGCGCCAGGTCGCGCTCGACGTCCTCCAGGCGGTGCGCGAGTCCGACGCCTACGCCAACCTGCTGCTCCCGACCCGGATCGCCCGCGCGGACCTGTCGCCCGCGGATGCGGGCCTCGCGACCGAGCTCACGTACGGCACCCTCCGCATGCAGGGCTTCTACGACCGGGTGATCGAGATCGCCGCCGGCCGCGGTGTCGACCGGATCGACCCTCCGCTGCTCGACGTGCTCCGCCTCGGCGCCCACCAGCTGCTCTCCATGCGTGTGGCCGCTCATGCGGCCGTGAATGAGTCCGTCGCCCTCGCGCGCACGGTGGGCAGCCGGTCGGGCACCGGCTTCGTGAACGGCGTGCTGCGCGAGATCGGCCGGCACACGACCGACGAGTGGCGGGAGGAGGTGGCCGGGCGCGCCGGGAACGACGACGACCGTCTCTCCGCGCTGTCCTCGCATCCCGTCTGGGTGCTGCGCGCCTTCCGGCGGGCGCTGGAGGCGGAGGGTCGCCGGGACGAGCTCCCCGACCTGTTGCAGGCCGACAACGCCGCACCCCGCGTCAATCTGATCGCGCTGCCCGGGCTGGCCGACCTGCCGCCGGACGCCCGCGCCGACCGCTACTCGCCTCCCGGCTTCACGGTCGGCCGCGGCGACCCGCTGGGCATGATGGACGAGTCCGGAGGGCGGATCCGCGTTCAGGATGAGGGCTCGCAGCTGGCCGCACTGACGCTGAGCCGCGCACAGCCCATCCAGCCGGGGGAGCGCTGGCTCGACCTCTGCGCCGGCCCCGGAGGCAAGGCGGCCCTGCTCGCCGCCGAGGCGCTCGCCGGCGGTGCGTCGCTCGTCGCGAACGAGCTGATCCCGGTCCGCGCCGACCTGGTCCGCCGGGCCCTCGCAGCTGTGCCGCTCGAGGTGCCAGTCTGGGAACTGGACGGCACGACCATCGGCGAGGCGCATCCCGAGGCCTTCGACCGCATCCTGCTCGACGCTCCGTGCACCGGATTGGGCGCGCTGCGCCGCCGGCCGGAGGCCCGCTGGCGCAAGACGCCGCGGGACGTCGCCGACCTGACCGGGCTGCAGAGCGCGCTGCTCGACTCCGCCATCGCGGCCCTGAAGCCGGGCGGACTGCTGGCCTATGTGACGTGCTCGCCGCACCTGGCGGAGACACGCGGCATCGTCGCCGACGCGCTGGAACGCCACGCGTACCTCCTCGAGCCGGAGCAGACCGCGACGGTCGTGCAGGGCCTGGCGTCCGAGCGGCTCGACCTCGCCGGCGATCCGGAGACCGTGCAGCTGTGGCCGCACCGGCACCTCACCGACGCCATGTTCATCGCGCTGCTGCGCAAGCGCTCCGCTTAGGCTGGGAGCATGGCGAGAATCCCCGACGACCGGATCGACCCGCGCATCCGGATCAATCCGAGCATCCTGGCAGCCGACTTCGTCAACCTGCAGAGCGAACTGGAGCGCATCGTGACGGCCGACCTCGTCCACGTGGATGTGATGGACAACCACTTCGTGCCCAACCTGACCTTCGGGCCGCAGATGGTGGGCCGCATCCAGGACGTCAGCCCGGTGCCGCTGGATGTGCACCTCATGATCGACGATCCCGACCGCTGGGCGCTCGGGTACGCCGAGCTGGGCGCGTACTCGGTCACCTTCCACGCCGAGGCCGCCCACGACCCGGTGTCGCTCGCGCGTCGGCTGCGGGCGATCGGCTCCCGGGCGGGGATCGCCGTGAAGCCCGGTACCGGCGTCGAACCGTATCTCGACTTCCTGGAGGAGTTCGACCAGGTGCTGGTGATGACGGTGGAGCCGGGATTCGGCGGCCAGTCCTTCATGCCGGAGACCATGCCCAAGCTGCGCGCGCTGCGCCAGGCGGTCGAGGCGCGGGGGCTCGACGTCTGGCTGCAGGTGGACGGGGGCGTCACCGAGGAGACCATCGTCACCGCGGCCACCGCCGGCGCCGACACCTTCGTCGCCGGCTCCAGCGTCTTCCGGGGTGAGCCCGCCGAGCGCATCGCCTCCCTGCGCGAGGCCGCTGCGGCGCACGTGCACTGACCCCGTCGGCCGGGGGCGGAGCGGACCGCTACGCTAGAACGCGTGAAAACCTTCGACGACCTCTTCGCCGAGCTGGAGCAGAAGGCCGCGGCCCGACCGGAGGGTTCCGGCACGGTGCGCGAGCTCGACGCCGGCGTGCACGCGATCGGCAAGAAGATCGTGGAGGAGGCCGCCGAAGTCTGGATGGCCGCGGAGTACGAGTCCGACGAGGCCCTGGCCGAGGAGGCCTCCCAGCTCCTCTACCACCTCCAGGTGCTGCTGCTCGCGAAGGGCCTGACCCCGGCCGACGTGTACCGACATCTGTGATGGCCCAGCCCTGTCACCATGGCTAGCTCCATCCACTCGTCCGCTCACGCCGGGCCAGCGCCCGCCACGAAAGGCACACCATGCTGAAGATCGCCGTCCCCAATAAGGGCTCCCTCTCCGAGACCGCGGCGCAGATGCTCCACGAGGCCGGCTACGTCGGCCGTCGCGACCCCAAGGAGCTCATCGTCACCGACCCGCGCAACGGCGTGGAGTTCTTCTACCTGCGTCCGCGCGACATCGCCACGTATGTCGGGTCCGGAGCGCTCGACGTGGGCATCACCGGACGCGACCTGCTCCTCGACTCCGCCTCACCGGCCGCCGAGATCTCCGCGCTCGACTTCGCCGCCTCCACGTTCCGCTTCGCAGGGCCCGCCGGGGTGTTCACCGAGCTCGCCGACCTGGAGGGCAAGCGCGTCGCCACAAGCTACCCGGGGCTCGTCGGCGCGTTCCTCGGCGAGAACGGCGTCACCACCTCCCTCATCAAGCTCGACGGAGCGGTGGAGTCGGCCGTGCGGCTGGGCGTCGCCGACGCGGTCGCCGACGTGGTCGAGACCGGCTCGACGCTGCGCAAGCAGGGCCTCGAGATCTTCGGCCCGGTCATCCTCGAGTCGGAGGCCGTGCTGATCGCGTCGCCGTCGCCGGCCGCCGGAGTGGACACGCTGGTGCGCCGCCTGCAGGGCGTCATGGTCGCGCGGCAGTACGTGCTGATCGACTACAACCTCCCGGTCGCCCTGCTCGAGAAGGCCGTCGCGCTGACCCCGGGCGTCGAGTCGCCCACCGTGTCGCCGCTGGGCGAGCCCGACTGGGTCGCGGTGCGGGTCATGATCAAGCGCGAGCAGACCAACCACATCATGGACGACCTCTACGAGCTGGGCGCCCGTGCCATCCTGGTCACCTCCATCCACGCTGCGCGGATCTGATGAGCGTCGCCATCCGTGTGATCCCCTGCCTCGACGTGGCCGCGGGCCGCGTAGTGAAGGGCGTCAACTTCCAGAACCTGCGCGATCAGGGCGACCCGGTGGAGCTGGCGCGCCAGTACTTCGAGCAGGGCGCCGACGAGCTGACCTTCCTGGATGTGACCGCCACGGTCGATGACCGGGCGACCACCTACGATGTGGTCCGGGCAACGGCGGAGCAGGTGTTCATCCCGCTCACGGTCGGCGGCGGCGTCCGCAGCCCGGAGGATGTGGCCAAGCTGCTCGGTCACGGCGCCGACAAGGTCGGCGTCAATTCGGCCGCCATCGCCCGCCCCGAGCTCCTCGCCGAGATCGCCGAGCGCTTCGGCGCACAGGTCCTCGTGCTGTCGCTGGACGTGAAGCGCTCGGCGGCGACTCCGTCCGGTTTCGTCGTGACCACGCACGGCGGCCGGACCGAGACCGACCTGGACGCTCTGGAGTGGGCGGCGCGCGCGATCGAGCTGGGCGCCGGCGAGCTGCTGGTCAACTCCATCGACGCCGACGGCACGAAGGAGGGCTTCGACCTGGAGCTCATCCGCGCGATGCGCGCCCTCAGCACGGTCCCCGTCATCGCCTCCGGCGGCGCCGGACGGCTCGAGCACTTCGTGCCAGCAGTCGAGGCGGGGGCGGACGCCGTCCTCGCCGCGAGCGTCTTCCACCAGGGCGAGCTCACGATCGAGCAGGTCAAGGACGAACTGGCCGCGGCCGGGAGGGAGGTCCGCAGATGAGCGAGACGACCGAGGCGGTGCTCGAGCGCATCCGCTTCACCGACAGCGGCCTGGTCCCGGCGATCATCCAGCAGTGGGACAGCCGCGAGGTGCTGATGATGGGGTGGATGGACGCCGAGGCGTTCCGCCGCACCATGAGCGAGGGCCGCGTCACGTTCTGGTCGCGCTCCCGCCAGGAGTACTGGCGCAAGGGCGACACCTCCGGTCACGTCCAGTACGTGAAGGGGGCGGCGCTCGACTGCGACGGCGACACCCTGCTCATCACGGTGGAACAGATCGGTGCCGCCTGCCACACCGGCACCCGCACCTGCTTCGACGGGGATGTGCTGGAGCCGGCCGTGGGATTCAGCTCGATCGAGACGGAGGACCGGTGATCGGAACTGCCGCAGCCACCACGACCCGGGCCGAGTTCGACGCCCTGGCCGCCGACCATCGCGTGGTCCCGGTGATCCGGGAGCTCTTCGCCGACGGCGAGACGCCGGTCGGCATCTACCGCAAGCTCGCGGCCGGACGACCGGGAACGTTCCTGCTGGAGTCCGCCGAGCAGGGCGGCATCTGGTCGCGCTTCTCGTTCGTCGGCGCGTCCTCGTTCGGCGTCCTCACCCAGCAGGGCGACGACGTGGTGTGGCTCGACTACGGCCTCGGAGCCGAGCGCGCGCTCGGCACGGGAGGCCCGCTGAAGCCGCTGGAGGCCCTCGCGGCCCTGCATGCGCGGTGGCAGACCGCGCGCATCCCGGGACTCCCGCCGTTGACCGGCGGACTCGTCGGCTTCATCGGGTGGGAGGCGATCCGCCAGATCGAGCGCCTGCCGGACGCGCCGCCTGCGGATGTGGAGGTGCCCGGCCAGGCGCTCGCGTTCGTCGCCGACCTCGTCGTGGTCGACCATCGCTCGAGCACGGTGAAGCTCGTCGCGAACGCGCTGGCCGACGGCACGGACGATGTGGACACGCTCTGGGCCGACGCGCAGCAGCGCCTCGACCGCCTGCAGCGCGAACTGGCCCGGCCGTCGGAGGCCTGGCTCGCCGAGATCGACCTCGGCACGCCTGCCGAGCCTGTGTCGCGGACCGCGCGGGAGGACTTCCTCGCGTCGGTCGTGACCGCCAAGGAGCGGATCGTCGCCGGCGACATCTTCCAGGTCGTCATCTCGCAGCGCTTCGAGCTGGAGTGCACGGCGCCGGCCCTCGACGTCTACCGCGTGCTCCGCGCGCTGAACCCCAGCCCGTACATGTACCTGCTGTCGCTGGAGCGGCCGGACGGCGAGCCCTACCAGATCGTCGGCTCCTCGCCGGAGGCGCTGGTGAAGGTGCAGGAGCGTCGTGCGTTCACGCATCCCATCGCCGGATCGCGGCCCCGCGGCGCGACGCCGGAGCAGGACCTCGACCTCGAGACGTCGCTGCTGGCCGACGACAAGGAGCGTGCAGAGCACCTCATGCTCGTCGACCTCGCCCGCAACGACCTGCTCAAGGTCTGCGAGGCCGGAACGGTCGAGGTGACCGAGTTCATGCGTGTAGAGCGGTTCAGCCACATCATGCACATCGTGTCGTCGGTGGAGGGCGACCTGCGGCCGGACGCGACCGCGATCGACGTGTTCCGGGCCACCTTCCCCGCGGGGACCCTGTCGGGCGCCCCGAAGCCGATGGCGCTGCGGATCATCGACGAGCTGGAGCCCGCCCAGCGCGGCGTCTACGGCGGCGTGATCGGGTATTTCGACTTCGCCGGGGATGCGGACATCGCCATCGCGATCCGCACCGCCACGATCATGGGCGGCATCGCCCGCGTGCAGGCCGGCGGGGGACTGGTGGCCGACTCGGTGCCCGAGAGCGAGTTCCAGGAGTCGCAGAACAAGGCCGCCGCGCCCCTCCGGGCGGTGGCCATCGCCAACGCCCTGCGACCCGTGCCCTCCGCCCGCACCCCGACGTAGCCCCACCCCCGCACGCCCCACCGCCCCACCGCCCCACCGTCGAGTCCGCAGAGATTGCACGCGGCAACCGCTTTCCCCGTGCAATCTCTGCGGACTCGATGGTGCCGACGCGCTGACCCTATAGCCCCGCCCGGCCCGCCTGCGCCAATCCAACCCGCACGCCCCGCCGTCGAGTCCGCACAGATTGCACGCGGCAACCGCTTTCCCCGTGCAATCTCTGCGGACTCGACGGTGCCGACGCGCTGACCCTGTAGCCCCGCCCGGCCCGCCTGCGCCAATCCAACCCGCACGCCCCACCGTCGAGTCCGCGGAGATTGCACGCGGCGCGCGGTTTCCGCGTGCAATCTGTGCGGACTCGACGGTGGGGCGGAGGGGTCGGTGGGGGCGGGGGGGGGGGGGAGGGGGCGAATAGGATGGAGGGATGGAGGAACAGACGGGGCGCCCCATCGCGGGGGAGCGGACTCTGTGAACGGACGGCGCGTCAAGTACTCCACCATGCTGCTCCTGCTCGTGGGGAGCGGTCTCGCGCTCCTCGCCGCCACGCAGCCGTGGTTCACGGTCCGGCTGACGGACACGGCGAACCACACGACGACCATCGGCGTCGCCGGCTCGGTCGCGGCGCCGGCGCTCACGGCGCTCGCCCTGGCCGGTGTGGCGCTGACGGCCGCGCTCGCGATCGCGGGTCCGGTGTTCCGGATCATGCTCGCACTGCTCGGTGTTCTGCTCGGCGTCTCGGTGCTGATCTCGGCCATCACCGCGCTCTCGGATGCGGTGCGTGCTTCGTCCTCGGCGATCACGACGGCCACCGGAGTGGCCGGCGACGCCTCCATCCGCCGGCTCGTGCATGCGGTGGAGGTGCAGTTCTGGCCCTGGCCGGCGGTGGTGGCCGGTGTGCTGGTCATCCTCGCGAGCGCGGCCGTCGTCGTGTTCTCACGGGTGTGGCCGGGCCCCTCGCGGAAGTACCAGACGCGGTTCGCGGGGGAGGACGGCCGCCCGGCCGAGGACGTCTTCGCCGACGCGGCGGCACCCGGCGCCGCCCACGAGCCGTACGACCACGATGCGCCCGCTGACGCTGACGCTGACGCTGACGCCGCGGCCGACGGCGCCGCCGCTGACACCGACGGCGCCGACGCCGACGCGGGCCGCACTCCGCCGGACGAGCCGCGGCCGGCCACCCTCGACCGCGACGCAGCGATCGACAGCTGGGACGAACTGACCCGCGGCGACGACCCCACGCGCTGAGGCATCCCGGGAACCGAACCACTAGACTGGTCGCGTTCCGTTTCCCGTGCGCGTCGACAGCCGCGCACCCGACGTGCAGGAGTTTCATGAGCACCGATTCAGTCGAGCCAGGCCACGGTCACTCGCCGGCGGCATGGACGGCCGTGATCATCATGCTGATCGCGTTCACGATCGGCGCCGTGGCGTTCTACTTCTCCGCCGCGGTCATCGTGTGGGCGTCCGCAGGCCTCGCCGTGATCGGGCTCATCGTCGGCTGGATCATGAAGCGCGCCGGCTACGGCGTGGGCGGCGACAAGTACACCCCGAAGGGTCACTGATCCGTGCTCGCCGACCTCGTCGCCGGCGCGCTCGAGGACGCTGAGCGGCGACGCTCGGAGCGTCCGCTCGCCCAGGTGGAGGCCGAGGCGCTGGCCCGTCCGGCCGCCCTCGATGCCCTCGCCGCCCTCGCGCCGGCCGAACACGTCAAGATCATCGCCGAGGTGAAGCGTGCGAGCCCGTCCCGCGGGTCGCTCGCCGCCATCCCGGACCCCGCAGCACTCGCGGTCTCGTACGAGACCGGCGGCGCCAGCGCGATCAGCGTTCTGACCGAGGAGCGCAAGTTCCGCGGTTCGCTCGCCGACCTGGAGGATGTCCGCGCAGCCGTGTCGATCCCGGTGCTGCGCAAGGAGTTCATCGCCGAGCCGTACCAGGTCTTCGAGGCGCGGGCCGCCGGCGCTGACCTCGTGCTCCTGATCGTCGCGGCGCTCGACCAGCAGCGGCTGGTGGAGTTGCACGAGCTCATCACGCAGCTCGGCATGACGGCCCTCGTCGAGGCCCACTCGGCCGACGAGCTGAGCCGCGCGCTCGACACGGGCGCCGGTCTCGTGGGTGTGAACGCCCGCGACCTCACCACGTTCGAGCTGGACCGGGACCTGTTCGGCCGCCTGGCCGACCGCATCCCGTCCGGCGTCATCCGCGTCGCGGAGTCCGCCGTGAAGTCGGCCGACGATGTGGCGCATTACCGGGCGGCGGGCGCCGATGCGGTGCTCGTCGGCGAGGCGCTCGTCACGAGCGACCCCGTCGCCACGCTCGAGAAGTTCCTGGGAGTCTGATGTCCCTCCGCACTGAGCAGGGCCCGTATTTCGGCGACTTCGGCGGGCGCTTCGTCCCCGAGTCGCTGGTCGCAGCGCTCGACGAGCTGACCGCCGCCTGGGAGGAGGCGAAGGCCGATCCGGCGTTCCACGCCGAGCTGGACGAGCTGCACCGCAGCTACACCGGCCGGCCGTCGATCATCACCGAGGTGCCGCGCTTCGCCGAGCATGCGGGAGGCGCGCGCATCATCCTGAAGCGCGAGGACCTCAACCACACCGGCTCGCACAAGATCAACAACGTGCTCGGCCAGGCCATCCTCACCAAGCGCATCGGCAAGACCCGGGTCATCGCCGAGACGGGCGCCGGGCAGCACGGCGTCGCGACGGCGACGGCCGCCGCCCTCTTCGGCCTCGAGTGCACCATCTACATGGGCGAGGTCGACACCGAGCGCCAGGCGCTGAACGTGGCCCGGATGCGCCTGCTCGGGGCCGAGGTCGTCGCCGTCAAGACGGGCTCCCGCACCCTGAAGGACGCCATCAACGACGCCATGCGCGACTGGGTCACCAACGTCGAGCACACGAACTACATCTTCGGCACGGTCGCCGGCCCGCATCCCTTCCCGGCGATGGTCCGCGACCTGCAGAAGATCATCGGCGAGGAGGCGCGCGAACAGGTGCTCGCGCTGACCGGCCGCCTGCCCGACGCGGTCGTCGCCTGCGTCGGCGGCGGCTCGAACGCGATGGGCATCTTCCACGCCTTCCTCGACGACGAAGACGTCCGCCTGATCGGCTTCGAGGCCGGCGGCGAGGGCGCCGACACCCCGCGTCACGCTGCGACGATCACGAAGGGCCGCCCCGGCGTGCTCCACGGCGCCCGCTCCCTGCTGCTGCAGGACGAGGACGGCCAGACGATCGAATCGCACTCCATCTCGGCAGGCCTCGACTACCCGGGCGTGGGGCCGGAGCATGCGTGGCTCGCGAAGATCGGCCGCGCCCAGTACCTCCCGATCTCCGACGCCGAGGCGATGGAGGCGCTGCGCCTCCTCAGCCGCACCGAGGGCATCATCCCCGCCATCGAGTCGTCCCATGCGCTCGCGGGCGCGCTGGCTCTCGGGCGGGAGCTCGGGCCTGAGGCCATCATCCTGGTGAACCTCAGCGGCCGCGGCGACAAGGACATGGAGACCGCAGGCCGCTACTTCGGCCTCATCGACCAGAGCGCGGTGCAATCATGAGCCAGGCCGTCGTCAGCCGGGTCGCGGACACCATCGCCCGGCGCAACCAGGAAGCTGCGGGCGCGCTCGTCGGCTACCTGCCCGCAGGCTTCCCCGATCTGCGCACCAGCGTGGATGCGGCGGTCGCCCTCGCCCGGAACGGCGTGGACGTCCTCGAGCTCGGCCTGCCGTACTCCGATCCCGTGATGGACGGCACCGTCATCCAGGCGGCGACGCAGCAGGCGCTGAGCGCCGGGTTCCGCCTGCGCGACGGCTTCACGGCCGTCCGTGAGATCACCGCGCAGGTCGACATCCCGGTCCTCGTGATGACGTACTGGAACCCGGTGCTGCAGTACGGCGTCGACCGCTTCGCGGACGACTTGGCCGAGGCCGGGGGAGTGGGGCTCATCACGCCCGACCTCATCCCGGACGAGGGAGCCGACTGGCTGGCAGCATCCGACCGGGTCGGCCTCGACCGCGTCTTCCTGGCCGCGCCGAGCTCGTCCGACGCACGCCTCCGGCAGGCCGTCGATGCGAGCCGCGGTTTCGTCTACGCGGTGTCGACCATGGGCATCACCGGCGCACGCACCGATGTGGATGCGGCAGCGCGCACGCTCGTCGGCCGCCTCCGCGAGGCGGGCGCCACGAGCACGTGCGTCGGCCTCGGCATCTCCTCGGCCGCCCAGGTGGCGGAGGTTCTGGAGTACGCGGACGGCGCGATCGTCGGTTCGGCGCTCGTCAAGGCGCTGGGCGACGGCGGTGTCGCGGAGGCCGGCCGGGTGGCCGCCGAGCTCGCGGCCGGCACGAAGCGCTCCTGACCGCGCCCTAAACTAGTCAGACAGTGATGTGGCGCCACCGCATGTGCGCGTCCTCTCAACGTGATCGAAAGGTAGTCGACGGGTGGCCCTCACCATGAGCAGCTGGTTCGCCAGCATCCCCAGCCCCGGGCCGGAGTGGCAGCAGATCCCGATCGACCTCTTCGGGCTGCACTGGCGCATCCAGACCTACGCCATCATGATCCTGATCGGCATCGTCGTCGCCGCCATGTGGACCTCGCGCCGCCTGACGAAGCGCGGCGCCGAGCCGGGCGTCCTGCTCGACATCCTCATCCCGGTCGTCGTCCTCGGCATCATCGGAGCCCGCGCGTACCACGTGGTCACCCACCCGGGCGACTACTTCGCTGCCGGCCACAACACCTGGAACCCGTTCCAGCCGGGGAGCGTGTGGGCCATCTGGGAGGGCGGGAACGCCATCTTCGGCTCGCTGCTCGGCGGCGCCGTCGGCGCCTGGCTCGGCTGCCGCTGGACGGGCATCCGGTTCTGGACCTTCGCCGACGCGCTCGCGCCCGCTCTGCTGATGGCCCAGGCGGTCGGCCGTCTCGGCAACTGGTTCAACCAGGAGCTCTTCGGGCTGCCCACGAACCTCCCGTGGGGCCTGCAGATCGACTCCGGCAACAAGGCGATCCCGGTCGGTCTGCCCGACGGCACGCTGTTCCAGCCGCTGTTCCTCTACGAGATCATCTGGAACGTCATCGGCGTGGTCCTGCTGGTCTGGATCGGGCGCCGCTTCCACCTCCAGTGGGGCAGGCTGTTCGCGCTGTACCTCGTCTGGTACGGCCTCGGCCGCTCCTACCTGGAGTCCATCCGGATCGACCCGAGCGAGCTCTCGTTCCTCGGCATCCCGAGCAACGTGTGGGCCGCGTTCGCCGCCGTCGCTCTCGGTGTGATGATCTTCATCGTGCAGTCCCGCCGGCATCCCGGAATGGAGCCGAGTCCCTACCAGCCGGGTCGTGAATGGGTTCGCCCGGATGCTGAGGTAGACTCGGACGACACGGACCTGGAGGACGAGGACACCACCGATGACGACGGTGTGCCTGCCGGGTCCGCTTCGGCCAAGGCCACAAGCCCCACGAACGGATGACAACCGACGGCCCGAAGCCGGCAAGCGACGGTCACCCCACCGTCGAGGCGATCCCACGAACCTGACCGCACACGACACCTGACCGCACCCGGTCGGGTGGATGCGGCGGAACCCCTCCCTAGCATCGGGCCGAAGGCGTCCCCGCACCCCAACATCCCCACATCCACGACACTGTGAGGACGGTCGACAGATGGCGCTCACGCCTCCCCATTCCCGCTTCGGGACCGTGCCTGGCCCGCAGGGCCTGTACGACCCTGCCCACGAGAAGGATGCCTGTGGCCTCGCCATGGTCGCCACGCTCCGCGGCACGGCCGGGCACGACATCATCGACGCCGCCCTCGAGGCGCTGCGTCACCTGGAGCACCGCGGCGCGATCGGCTCGGACGCCGGCACCGGCGACGGCGCCGGCATCATCACGCAGATCCCGGACGCCTTCCTCCGTGCCGTCGCCGGCTTCGACCTGCCCGCTGCCGGCCGCTACGCGGTCGGGAACGCCTTCCTGCCGACCTCCGACGCCGAGCGCGCCGAGGTCAAGGCAGCGGTCGAGTCCATCGCGACCGAGCTCGGCCTGACGATCCTGGGGTGGCGTTCCGTCCCCGTGCGCCCCGACGAACTGGGAACCCTGGCGCGTCAGGCGATGCCGGTCATCGAGCAGCTGTACGTCGCCGCCGGGCGTTCCGGCGCATCGGACGCGGACGCAGTCGGCGAGCCGCTCTCCGGCATCGCGCTCGACCGCCGGACCTTCTTCCTGCGCAAGCGGGCCGAGCGCGAGCTCGACCTCTACTTCTCGTCGCTCTCCAGCCGCACCCTGGTCTACAAGGGCATGGTGACGACGCTCCAGCTGGAGCCGTTCTATCCGGACCTCTCGGACGAGCGGTTCGCCTCCAAGCTGGCGCTGGTCCACTCGCGCTACTCCACGAACACCTTCCCGTCCTGGCCTCTCGCCCAGCCGTTCCGCATGATCGCGCACAACGGCGAGATCAACACGGTCCAGGGCAACCGCAACTGGATGCGCGCCCGCCAGTCGCAGCTCGAGAACGAGCTGCTGGGCGACCTGAAGCCCGTGCTGCCCATCGTCACGCCCGGCGCCTCCGACTCCGCCTCGTTCGACGAGGTCGTGGAGCTGCTCTCGCTGAGCGGGCGCTCGCTCCCGCACGCCGTCATGATGATGGTCCCGGAGGCGTGGGAGAACCAGACCGAGATCGACCCGGTCCGCCGCGCGTTCTACGAGTACCACTCGATGCTCATGGAGCCGTGGGACGGCCCCGCCGCGATCGTCTTCACCGACGGCTCCCTCGTCGGCGCGACGCTCGACCGGAACGGGCTGCGTCCGGGCCGCTACGTCGTCACGAACGACGGGCTCGTGGTGCTCGCCTCCGAGATCGGCGTGCTCGACATCGACCCGAGCCGCGTGGTCCGCAAGGGCCGCCTGCGGCCCGGACGGATGTTCCTCGTGGACACCGTCGCCGGCCGCCTCATCGAGGACGAGGAGATCAAGTCCGAGCTCGCCGCCGGCGCCCCCTACGGGGAGTGGCTGGACGAGGGCAGGATCAACCTCAAGGACCTCCCGGAGCGCGAGCACATCGTCCACACCCCGGCGTCGATCGTGCGTCGCCAGCGGACGTTCGGCTACACCGAGGAGGAGGTCCGCATCCTCCTGAAGCCGATGGCGACCACCGGCGCGGAGCCGCTCGGCGCCATGGGATCGGACACGCCGGTCGCGGTGCTCTCGGAGCGTCCGCGCCTGCTCTTCGACTACTTCACGCAGCAGTTCGCGCAGGTGACCAACCCGCCGCTGGACTCCATCCGCGAGGAGGTCGTCACCTCCCTGAAGCTGGGCCTCGGGCCGGAGCGCAACCTCCTCGACGCCGGCCCGGAGCACGCCAAGCAGGTCGTGCTCGACTTCCCGGTGATCGACAACGACGAGCTGGCGAAGATCCAGCACATCGACCCGCGGCCGGGCAGCACGCTGACCACGACCGTCCGCGGCCTCTACCGCTCCGACGCCGGCCCCGACGCGCTCGAGCGCCGGCTGGCCGAGATGTGCGACGAGGTGGATGAGGCGATCACCGCGGGCGCGCAGTTCATCGTGCTGAGCGACCGCGACTCCACGAAGGACCTCGCGCCGATCCCGTCGCTCCTCATGCTGGCCGCGGTGCACCACCACCTCATCCGCTCCGAGACCCGCATGAAGGTCGGTCTCATCGTGGAGGCGGGCGATGTCCGCGAGGTGCACCACGTGGCCCTGCTCATCGGGTACGGCGCGTCCGCGATCAACCCGTACCTGGCGATGGAGACCTGCGAGGAGCTCGTCCGCAGCGGGATGATCACCGGCGTGAGCCCCGAGAAGGCCGTCAAGAACGTCATCAAGGCGCTCGGCAAGGGTGTGCTGAAGATCATGTCCAAGATGGGCATCTCGACGGTGTCGTCCTACGCCGGCGCGCAGGCGTTCGAAGCGGTGGGACTCGCCCAGGAGCTCGTCGACCAGTACTTCACCGGCACGACGAGCAAGCTCGGGGGCGTGGGCATCGAGGTCATCGCGGCCGAGAACCTGGCGCGCCACGAGAGCGCCTACCCGGCGGAGGGTGCTGCACTCGCGCACGAGCGCCTGGCCACCGGCGGCGAGTACCAGTGGCGTCGCGACGGCTCGCCGCACCTCTTCAACCCGGAGACGGTGTTCCGCCTCCAGCACTCCACGCGCACACGCCGCTTCGACGTCTTCCGCGAGTACACGCGGCTGGTCGACGACCAGGCCGAGTCGCTGATGACCCTGCGCGGCATGTTCTCCCTCAAGACAGGGGAGCGGCCGCCGGTGCCGCTGGACGAGGTCGAGTCGGTCTCGTCCATCGTCAAGCGGTTCTCCACGGGTGCGATGAGCTACGGCTCCATCTCGCGCGAGGCCCACGAGACGCTCGCGATCGCCATGAACCGGCTCGGCGCCAAGTCGAACACCGGCGAGGGCGGCGAGGACCTGGACCGCCTGCTCGACCCCGAGCGCCGCAGCGCGATCAAGCAGGTCGCGTCCGGCCGCTTCGGCGTGACGTCGATGTACCTGACGCACGCCGACGACATCCAGATCAAGCTCGCCCAGGGTGCGAAGCCCGGCGAGGGCGGCCAGCTGCCGCCGACGAAGGTGTACCCGTGGGTCGCGCGCACCCGCCACGCGACCGCAGGAGTCGGGCTCATCTCGCCGCCTCCGCACCACGACATCTACTCGATCGAAGACCTCAAGCAGCTGATCTTCGACCTGAAGCGCGCGAACCCGGGCGCCCGCATCCACGTGAAGCTGGTCTCGGAGTCGGGGATCGGCGCGGTCGCGGCGGGCACCGCCAAGGCGCTGGCCGATGTCATCCTGGTGTCCGGCCACGACGGCGGCACAGGCGCATCGCCGGTCAACTCGCTCAAGCACGCGGGGACGCCGTGGGAGCTGGGCCTGGCCGAGACGCAGCAGACCCTGATGCTGAACGGGATGCGCGAGCGCGTCGTCGTCCAGGTCGACGGGCAGCTGAAGACCGGTCGCGACGTCATCGTCGGCGCGCTGCTCGGAGCCGAGGAGTTCGGCTTCGCCACGGCGCCGCTGGTGGTCTCGGGCTGCGTCATGATGCGCGTCTGCCACCTCGACACGTGCCCTGTCGGCGTCGCGACGCAGAACCCGGAGCTCCGCGCACGGTTCTCGGGCAAGCCGGAGTTCGTGGTCAACTTCTTCGAGTTCATCGCGGAGGAGGTGCGCGAGTACCTCGCAGCGCTGGGCTTCCGGAGCATCGAAGAGGCGATCGGCCACACCGAGCTGCTGGATGTGGACCGCGCCGTCGACCACTGGAAGGCATCGGGCCTCGACCTGTCGCCCATCCTGCACGGTCCGGCGTTCGGCCCGGAGGCGCCGCGGCGCAACGGCCGTGCGCAGGACCACGAGCTCGAGAAGCACTTCGACGTGCAGCTGATCGACGCCGCACGGGCCGTCCTGGATCAGGACGGTCCCGAGCGCGGAGGCCGTATCGAGCTGAGCCTGCCGATCCGCAACACCGAACGGGCCGTCGGCACCATGCTCGGCCACGAGGTGACCGTCCGGCACGGCGAGAACGGCCTTCCGGCCGGATCCATCGACATCACCCTGACCGGCTCGGCCGGCCAGTCCCTCGGTGCGTTCCTCCCGGCCGGCATCACGCTGCGGCTGGAGGGCGACTCCAACGACTACGTCGGCAAGGGACTCTCCGGAGGCCAGATCGTCGTCCGCCCGCCGCGCGGGAGCGTCTTCCCGGCCGAGCGCAACGTGATCGCGGGCAACGTGATCGGCTACGGCGCCACGCAGGGCAGCATGTTCATCCGCGGCATCGTGGGCGAGCGGTTCCTGGTCCGCAACTCGGGCGCGACCGCCGTCGTCGAAGGCGTCGGCGACCACGCCCTGGAGTACATGACGGGCGGGCTCGCCGTGATCCTCGGCGGCACCGGCCGCAACCTCGGCGCCGGCATGTCGGGCGGCACGGCCTACGTCTACGGACTGAAGCCCGAGCGGGTCAACCGGGATGCGCTGGCCAGCGGCGAGCTGGAGCTGCTCCCGCTCGGCAGCGCCGACGTCGAGATCGTGCGCGACCTGCTCGAGCAGCACGTCGCCGAGACGGATTCGGCCCTGGCGACGCGCATGCTGGAGGACTTCGAGGCGACCGTCGCGAACTTCGTGAAGGTGCTGCCCCGCGACTACGCGGCTGTGCTGCAGATGCGCCAGGAGGCCGTCGATGAGGGTCTCGACCCCGACGGCGACATCGTGTGGAACCGGATTCTGGAGGTGACCGGCGGATGACGCTGTCAGATCCCCGGGGATTCGAAGATGTGGAGGTGAACAGTGGCTGATCCCAAAGGCTTTCTGAAGGTGACCGAGCGGGAGCTGCCCAAGCGCCGCCCCGTCTCGGTCCGGTTGATGGACTGGAAAGAGGTCTACGAAGGCCAGGACCCGGCGCAGCTGCGCCGGCAGGCCGGCCGCTGCATGGACTGCGGCGTCCCGTTCTGCCACTCCGGCTGCCCGCTCGGCAACCTGATCCCGGAGTGGAACGACCTGATGTGGCGCGGGGAGGGCCGTCAGGCCATCGACCGCCTGCACGCGACGAACAACTTCCCGGAGTTCACCGGCCGGCTGTGCCCGGCGCCGTGCGAGTCGTCGTGCGTGCTCGGCATCAACCAGCCCGCCGTCACCATCAAGCAGGTCGAGGTCTCGATCATCGACCAGGCCTGGCAGAACGGCTGGGTGCAGCCGCATCCGCCGGAGCGCCTCACCGGCAAGACCGTGGCCGTCGTCGGCTCGGGCCCGGCGGGTCTCGCCGCCGCGCAGCAGCTGACCCGCGCCGGCCACACCGTCGCCGTGTACGAGCGGGACGACCGGATCGGCGGCCTGCTGCGCTACGGCATCCCGGACTTCAAGATGGAGAAGAAGCACCTCGAGGCGCGTCTCAACCAGATGATGGCCGAGGGCACCCGCTTCCGCGCGGGCGTCGACATCGGCGTGGACATCACGTGGGACGACCTGCGCGCCCGGTACGACGCGGTCGTCGTCGCGACCGGTGCGATGGTGCCGCGCGACCTGCCCATCCCGGGCCGGGAGCTCTCCGGCGTGCACTTCGCGATGGAGTACCTCGTCCAGCAGAACAAGGCAGGCGCGGGCGACCAGGTCGCCGACCAGATCACGGCGGACGGCAAGCACGTCATCGTGCTCGGCGGCGGCGATACCGGCGCCGACTGCATCGGGACGGCGCACCGCCAGGGCGCCGCGAGCGTCACGAACCTCGCCATCGGCACGCAGCCGCCGACCGAGCGCCCCGAGCACCAGCCGTGGCCGACGACCCCGACGCTGTTCGAGGTCCAGTCGGCGCACGAGGAGGGCGGCAAGCGGGAGTACCTCGCCTCCACCGTCGAGTTCCTCGCCAACGAGTTCGGCGAGGTCCGCGCCCTGCGCGTGGCCGAGACCGAGTACCTGGATGGACGCCGTGTGCCCAAGGCCGGGACCGAGCGCGAGATCCCCGCGGATCTGGTGCTCCTGGCCCTCGGATTCACCGGCCCCGAGCAGCAGGACCTGTCCGCGCAGCTCGGGCTCCCGTTCGACCAGCGCGGCAATGTCGCGCGGGACGGCGAGTACCAGACTTCGCAGGAGGGCGTCTTCGTCGCCGGCGACGCGGGCCGCGGCCAGTCCCTCATCGTGTGGGCCATCGCAGAGGGCCGGGCAGCGGCTGCCGCCGTCGACCGGTATCTTGAGGGGGAGACGCAGTTGCCGTCTCCGATCCGTCCCACCGATCGCGGCATCCTTGTCTGAACTCATGGCTCCCGCACGACCGGGCGCCACTATCGAACCACGCGCCATCGGCGCAGAAACAACGGAGCGAACAAGAAGCATGAGAAGGGCCAAAATCGTCGCGACCCTCGGGCCGGCGACCTCCAGCTATGAGAACATCCGCGCGATCATCGACGCGGGTGTGGACGTGGCGCGCATGAACCTGAGCCACGGCAGCTACGAGGTGCACGAGGGGGTCTACGCGAACATCCGCAAGGCCGCCGACGACGCCGGCAAGCCGGTCGCCATCCTCGTCGACCTGCAGGGTCCGAAGATCCGTCTCGGCAAGTTCGAGGCCGGCCCCTACGAGCTCGCCGAGGGCGACGTCTTCAAGATCACCACCGAGGACATCATCGGCACCAGGGAGATCTCCTCCACGACGTTCAAGGGCCTCCCGAACGACGTCCACGTCGGCGACTTCCTCCTGATCGACGACGGCAAGGTCCGGGTCCGCGTGACCGGCGTGGAAGGCCCGGTCGTCACGACCGAGGTCATCGTCGCGGGTCCCGTCTCCAACAACAAGGGCATCAACCTTCCCGGCGTCGCCGTGAACGTCCCCGCCCTGTCGGACAAGGACGAGGCCGACCTCCGCTGGGGCCTCAGGCTCGGCGCCGACATCATCGCTCTGTCGTTCGTGCGCAACGCCAAGGACATCGAGCGCGTGCACGAGATCATGGCCGAGGAGGGTCGCAAGATCCCGGTCGTCGCCAAGATCGAGAAGCCGCAGGCCGTGGATGCCCTCGAGGAGATCATCGAGGCGTTCGACGCCATCATGGTCGCCCGTGGCGACCTCGGTGTGGAGCTGCCGCTGGAGGCGGTCCCGATCGTGCAGAAGCGCGCCGTCGAGCTCGCCCGCCGCGCCGCGAAGCCCGTCATCGTGGCGACGCAGATGCTCGAGTCGATGATCTCCAGCCCCGTCCCGACGCGTGCGGAGACCTCCGACGTCGCCAACGCCGTCCTCGACGGAGCAGACGCGGTCATGCTCTCGGGCGAGACCAGCGTCGGCGAGTACCCGACGGTCACCGTCCAGACCATGGCACGGATCGTCACCTCGACCGAGGAGCACGGCCTGGAGCGCATCCTTCCGCTCGGCACGCGGCCGCGCACCCAGTCGGGGGCGATCACGCTGGCCGCCGCCGAGGTCGCCGAGTTCGTCGAGGCGAAGTTCCTCTGCGTCTTCACCGAGTCGGGCGAGTCGGCCCGCCGCGTCGCACGCCTGCGCAACAAGATCCCGATCCTGGCCTTCACGCCGGAGGAGTCGGTCCGTCGCCGGATGGCCCTGTTCTGGGGCGTCGAGTCCTTCCTCGTCGGTCGCGTCACCCACACCGACCAGATGGTCGCGCAGGTGGACGATGCCCTCAAGACGACGGGCCGCGCGGTGGACGGGGACAAGGTCATCATCATCTCCGGGTCCCCTCCCGGAATCCCCGGAACCACCAACGACATCCGCGTGCACCGGGTCGGCGACGTCCTCTAGCACCGGTCACGAAGGGCCCCGCGTCGTGCGGGGCCCTTCGTGCGTCCCCCTCCGGTATGACGCCGTGTCAGACCGGGGGATGAACTCGGGTTTTCCCATGCAATCCGGAGGGTCGGCCGGGGTTCGGCGCGCGTATCCTCGGGCTATGGAACACCGTTGGATGCGCTGGGCGCCCGCTGTCGTCGTCCCCCTCGTGATCGCCGCGGGCGCGGTCATCGCACCGCTCGCGGCGGGCGCGGCCGACCTGCCTGTGAAGTCCCCGGCGGACGTACTGCGGCTGGTCGCATCGAGCCACACCCGTTCGTTCTCCGGCACCGTCGAGCAGACCTCCGATCTGGGACTGCCGAGCCTGCCGTCCGTCTCGCCGAGGTCCCAGGACTCGAGCGCGGTCGACGCCCTCGAGCTGGCGCTGGCCGACCACACCGCGAAGGTGTGGGTGGACGGTCCGACGCGTGTCCGCGTCCAGGTGCTCGACCAGCTGGCCGAGCGGGACGCGATCCGCAACGGCTCCGATCTGTGGTTGTACCAGTCGACGGGCGAGAAGGTGACGCACGCGACACTTCCCGCGCACGCGCAGAAGACGGCGGCGCCCGACGAGACGTCCCTCACGCCGTCGCAGCTGGCGCAGCGCTTCCTGGATGCGGTGGACCCGTCGACGACGGTCTCCCTGGGCGCGGACACCACCGTCGCAGGGCGTGACGCGTACGACCTGATCCTCACCCCGAAGGCCGACGGCACGCTGGTCGGCTCGGTCTCCATCGCGGTCGACGGCACGACGGGCATCCCGTTGCAGGTCGCCGTCACGGCACGCGGAGCGAGCTCGCCGTCGTTCCAGGCGGGGTTCACCGCCTTCAGCGATCAGAAGCCGGACGCCTCCCGCTTCGCGTTCACGCCGCCGAAGGGCGCCACGGTGACGGAGCAGAAGCTCCCCACAGGCGGGCACTCCGGAAAGGCATCGGGCCCGCACGTGAAGCCGACCGTCACCGGCACGGGATGGGCGACCATCGTCTCCCTGCCGGCCGGCTCCGCTCCGGTGGCCCTCACCGGCGACCCGCTCTTCCAGCAGCTGACGCAGCCGGTCGACGGCGGTCGCGCCCTGAGCTCCTCGCTCGTGTCGGTGCTGATCACGTCGGATGGCCGCGTCCTCGCCGGCGCCGTCCCGGTCTCGGCCTTGCAGGCGGCGTCGCAGGCGACCGGCCGGTGAGCGACGCGGCGATCGCGACCAGCGGCCTCACGAAGCGCTTCCGGTCGCGGGCGGTGGTCGACGCCCTCGACCTGCACGTGCCGCGCGGGTCCGTGTTCGGCTTCCTCGGTCCCAACGGCTCGGGCAAGACGACCACGATCCGGATGCTGCTGGGCCTGATCTCCCCGTCTGCCGGGTCCATCCAGGTGCTGGGCGAGGCGATGCCCGACCGCGGCGCGCGCGTCCTTCCGCGGGTCGGCGCGCTCGTCGAGGGCCCGGCCTTCGCCCCGTACCTGTCCGGGACCGCCAACCTCGTCCGGCGGGACACCGCCGACCGCTACGCGCCCCGAGCGACCCGGCGGGCCCGGGTCGAGGCGGCACTGGAACGCGTCGGCCTGTCGCACGCCGCCGGCAAGCACGTGCGCGCCTACTCGCTCGGGATGAAGCAGCGGCTCGGCATCGCCGGCGCGCTCCTCACGGACCGCGACCTGCTCGTGCTGGACGAGCCGACCAACGGCCTCGACCCTCAGGGGACGCGCGAGGTGCGGAGCCTCGTCCGCTCCCTGGCGGACGAGGGCCGGACCGTGTTCGTGTCGAGCCACCTGCTGGCCGAGATCGAACAGGTCTGCACGCACGCCGCGATCATGCGGACGGGACGTCTCGTCGCGCAAGGATCGCTGGACGAGCTGCGACGCGGCTCCGGTCCCCGGGTCGCCGTCGAGACGCCGGATGCGCACCTCGCCCTGGCGGTCCTCGGCCGGTTCGGCCTCGACGCGGTCCCGACCGGGCCCGGGGTGGAGGCGGCTCTCGGCGAAGCCGCGCCGCCCGCGGAGGAGCTGTCCGCCGCCCTCGTTCGCGAGGGGGTGCGCCTGCGCGGTTTCGCCGTGCGCGCCTCCAGCCTCGAAGAGCGTTTCGTGGAACTCACCGGGGAGGGATTCGATGTCGAGCAGTGAGCTCACCGTCGCCTCCGAGACCGCAGCGCCCGGCGCCGAGGCGTCGCCGTCTCCCCGCGCCCGGCGCGAACGGCCCTCGGCCGGCTGGGCGCTCCTCGGGTCGGAGATCTCGGTCATGTTCCGTCGCTGGCGCACCTGGGCTATGCTCGCCGCCTTGGCCGCCGTCCCCATCCTGATCGCCGTCGCCGTGCGGATCACCGGCGGGAGCTCGCGCGGCCCCGCCTTCTTGAGCGACATCACCTCCAACGGCCTGTTCGTGGCGTTCACCGCGCTCGTGGTGTGCGTTCCGCTGTTCCTGCCCTTGACCATCGGGGTGGTGGCGGGGGACACGATCGCGGGCGAGGCGAGCCACGGCACCCTGCGGTACCTCGTGATCGCTCCGGCCGGCCGGCTGCGGCTGCTCGCGGTGAAGTACGCGGGGTGCGCGGTGTTCTGCGTGGCGGCGGCGCTGGTCGTCGCCGTCGCGGGCGCTCTGATCGGGATGCTGCTCTTCCCGATCGGACCGGTGACCCTGCTCTCCGGCGTCCAAGTCGGGCTGGGGGAGGCGTACCTGCGCTTCGCGCTCATCGCGCTCTACATCGTCGTGTCGCTGCTCGGGCTCTGCGCGATCGGGATGTTCCTCTCGACCCTCACCGACGTGCCGGTCGGCGCCATGGCCGCGACCGCCGTGCTCGCCGTGTTCGCGCAGGTCCTCGACCAGCTTCCGCAGCTGAAGGCGCTGCATCCCTGGCTGTTCAGCCACTACTGGCTCGGATTCGGCGACTTCCTGCGCGACCCGATCTCGTGGGACTCGTTCGGCCAGAACGCCCTGCTGCAGCTCGGCTACGTGGCGGTCTTCGGCGCTCTGGCGATCGGACGGTTCACGACGAAGGACATCCTGTCCTGACGCGCCGGACCGGGCCTCCTGGGCCGGGGTTCACGCAACGCCTTCGGCGGTCTGCTCCAGGTCGGAGCGCGGACGGTCGCGCTGGGTCGCGATGGTGATCCCGGCGGCCAGGCACACCACGACGATGCCGGCGAGCTGCAGCAGCGAGAACCGCTCGCCGAGCACGAGCACGCCGAACACGGTGGCGACGACTGGTCCGAAACTCGTGATGACGGCGTACAGCCGCGGGGTGATGCGGCGCAGGATGAATGTGTCCAGGCTGTAAGGCACCGCCGAGGAGAGCACGCCGAGAGCCAGGAGCAGGAGCAGCACCCGCGCATCCACTCGGCTGTAGTCGACCACCACCAGAGCGAGGGGAACAGTCAGCACCGTGGACACGATGCTCGCGACGCTGAGGCCCTCGAGCCCGGGCAGCCGGGTCGCGACCTGACGCGTGAGCAGGATGTACGCCGCCCAGGCCGCCGCCGCGGTCAGGGCGAGCACCACGCCGACCGGATCGATCGACCCCTCGGTCGCGGTGAGGAGCAGCACGCCGGCGGCCGCGGCCACCGCGCAGCCCGCATCCACGAGGCGCCGGGAGCCGGCGAGGGCCAGCGCGAACGGCCCGAGGAACTCGATCGTGGCGGCGATGCCCAGGCCGAGGAGGCCGACCGCTTCGTAGAAGCTGAGGTTCATCACCGTGAGGACCACGCCGAGCGCCAGCGCCGGCCAGAGCCGCCGCCACGTCAGCTCGGAGCGGCGCGGCCGGTAGAACGGCAGCACGGCGACGGCGGTCACGAGCTGCCGCGCCGCGACGACGACGAGGGATCCGACGACCGGGATGAGCAGGCCGGCGAGCGACGAGCCGTAGTTGATGCTGATCTCCGTCGCCACCTGGGTGCCGGCGCCGACGAGGCGGTCGCGACGGGTGGAGCTCATCCATCGAGCCTACTGGGCGGGCTCACACCGTCCGGCGCATGATGGCCCGGGTCTCGCTGGGCCTGCGGACCACGTCGAAGCCGCCCTCCAGGAACAGGGAGACCGTGCCGTGATAGCGGGCAGCGGTCGACAGCGACGGCCGCACCTGCGTGTCCACGGGATACCCTTCGAGCACCTGCGCGCCCTGTGCCCGCGCATGCTCCACCGCTCCCGCCAAGAGCGCACGGGCGAGGCCCTGCCGGCGGAACTCCACCCGCACGACGAAGCAGGTCACGGCCCACGGGTCCTCCGGATCGCCGGGGAGCCGCTTGGTGATGGGGGAGCGGGCGAGGTTCGCGTAGGCCGAGTACGGCTCGACCGCCGCCCATCCGGCCGGCTCGCCGTCGACCCAGGCGAGGACGCCCGGCGTCCCCGAGCGCACCTGCTCGTGGAGGGCGTCGTGCGTTCCCTGGCGACCCAGCCGGTCGAACTGCGACCGCGGCGCCTTGAACCACTGGCACCAGCATCCCGCAGGGTCGCCCGGGGTGCTGAACACCGCCTCCATGTCGCTCCACACCGCGTCGTCGACGGGGCGGACCACTGTTTCGCTCATGCCTCGACGGTAGCTGCGACGCGATCCCGGGCCAAGAGGTGAGTGCCGGCCGGGCCTCAGAGCGGGTGCGCCGTCTCCGGGTCGACCACGGTGAGTTCGGCGATCTTGGCGGCGCGGCCGTCGCCGGACGAGCGGCCCGTGAGCCGACGGCCGATCCACGGCAGCACGTAGCGGCGGTAGTACTCCGCGGTCCGCCGGGTCTTCTCGCCGGGCGGCGCCGCGGCGACCTCCTCCACGCCCCACTCGGCCGGTACCGGGATGCCGAAGGCGTTCAGCACGTTGCTCGCGACCCGCGCGTGCCCGAGCGGACCGAGGTGGAGGCGGTCCTCCGACCAGTAGCGGATGTCCTGCAGGCCCTCGTCTGCCCAGTTGTCGACGAACGTGATCCCCTCCCGCGGCAGCATCGCCCGCACGGCGACCGCGAGCTCCTCGCCGCGGCGGCGGACCAGCCCGCCGAGCGGGAGGTGCGCGCTGGGGTTCGCGCCGCTGAGGAGGAGCATGTGGCTGCCGGACGCGACGACGCGATCAGCCGCATCCATCAGGGTCCTCGCCACGCTCTCGATGGAGACGCGGGGCCGCATGATGTCGTTGCCGCCGCCGTTCAGGCTGACCAGGTCGGGACGCTGCGCGATCGCGGGCTCCAGCTGCTCCGCGACGATCGGACCGAGCTTGCGCCCCCGCACGGCCAGATTCGCGTAGCGGAACGGCGCGCCGGAGGCCGACGCCATCCCCAGGGCGACGAAGTCGGCCCAGCCGCGCACGCGACCGTCCGGGAGGTCGTCGCCGACGCCCTCGGTGAAGCTGTCCCCGATGGCGATGTAGCTCGTGAATGCGGTACCCGGCACGGGTGCAACGCTACCGCGCGCGGCTACCATGGGCGGCATCGACCGCGCCCGACGGCGGGTGCGGGGAGAGGGATCCCATGCAGAAGGTCAGCACGTTCCTGTGGTTCGACGACGGAGCGGAGGATGCGGCCACGCTGTACACGTCGCTCATCCCGGATTCGCGGATCCTCGACGTGAAGCGGTTCGGGGATGCGATGCCGGGCGGGCTCGTCGTCGTCACGTTCACCCTCGGCGGGGTCGAGTACCAGGCGATGAACGGCGGTCCGGGCTTCCCCTTCACGGAGGCGATCTCGCTCTCGGTGATCTGCGACGACCAAGCGGAGGTGGACCGGCTCTGGGAGGCTCTCACGGCCGACGGCGGGGAAGAGAGCATGTGCGGCTGGCTGAAGGACCGCTGGGGCGTCAGCTGGCAGATCGTGCCGCGCAGGATGCTCGAGCTGCAGTCGGACCCCGACCCGGAGCGGGCGAGCCGTGCCAACCAGGCGATGCTCACGATGCGCAAGCTCGACGTCGCCGCGCTGGAGGCTGCCGCCGACGGCCGCTGACCCGCCGGACTGCGTCCGTCCGCTCTCGCCGAGCCCGCTCTCGCCGAGCCCGCTCTCGCCGGCCCGCTCTCGCCGAGCCCGCTCTCGCCGAGCCCGCTCTCGCCGAGCCCGCTCTCGCCGAGCCCGCTTTCGCCGAGCCCGCTTTCGCCGAGCCCGCTTTCGCCGAGCCCGCTCTCGCCGAGCCCGCTCTCGCCGAAGTGCTCGTTGTTGCACCCGCTCACGGCGTGTCGCCTGCAACAACGAGCACTTCGCGGGATGCGTCAGCGCGCGAGGAGGTCCTGCGCCTGCAACAACGAGCACCTCGGCAAGCCTGCTCTTGCCGAGCTGCTTTCGCCGAGGTGCTCGTTGTTGCACCGGCGCTCGGCGTGTCGCCTGCAACAACGAGCACCTCGGCAAGCCTGCTCTTGCCGAGCTGCTTTCGCCGAGGTGCTCGTTGTTGCACCCGCTCTCGGCGTGTCGCGTGCAACGACGAGCACCTCGCGGGATGCGTCAGCGCGCGAGGAGGTTCTGCCAGGCGAGCAGGTGCTCGACGGTGACGCCGCCGTAGCCGTGCAGGCCTGAAAGCTCCGTGCGGACCTTCGCCGTCTCCGACTCGAGCAGCGCTGCGCTGTCGTCGCCGAACGTCGCGGCCGCGCCGCCCGCGACCTCCGGCGTGTCCGTCTCCACCCCAATCGTGAACGGGATGCGCTTCGCAGCGGCCGCCGCAGCGGCGGGCTGCGCGAGAGCCGCGATGCCGTCCGTTCCGTCCGCGTGGTCGCTGAAGGCGACGATGGCGACCGACTTCAGGTGGGGGAGCAGCGCGTCGAACGCCGTGCCGCCGTCCGGCTGCGGCTTCGCCGCGAGCCACCACGGCAGGTCGGCGCCCACCGGAGTGGAGCCGGCGGCGACGCGCGCCTGGTCGTAGAGGTTCTGGAGCTTGGCGACGACGGCGGGCAGCTCCGAGTCCGAGGACACGACCCACGGCTCCACATCGAACTGGATGGCGTCGAAGGGCGCCGCGCGCAGGGCCGCCGCGGTCCAGTCCGCCGCGAGCGACGGGTCGTCGGCCCAGGACGGATCGCCGCCCAGTGCGGCGACCTTGGTCACTCCCACGGCGTGCAGCGCATGGATCGCCTCCGTCAGCCAGGCGCCGAACGGACCCTCGTCGGCCGCCCAGGGCACCGAGAGGAAGACGGTCCGCAGGTGGTGCGCCGCGGCGAAGTCCGCCAGCGCCTGCGGCTCGAACTGCGCGAGTCCCTCGCCCCGCGCATCCACGGCCGGATCGATCGGGTTGCCCCACGCCCACATGCCGGTGATAGCAGACGGGGAGGAGCCGCCGTCGATCCGCTCGGTCACGGCTGCCGCCGGTGCAGCCGTGAGCGCTGGAGCAGCGAGAGCGGAGCCGCCGATCGCGACGGCGACGGCCGTGGCGGTGATGACGACCCGGAGACGCGGAGCTCGCATGGCACACCCTTAGAAAGCGGAACGGAACGGGTTACCGCCATTTCGGGTGTGCGGTCACTCCATCATGTCAGCATCCCTGTTTCCGTCTATGCCGCATTCGGGGTACACGCCGGCCCAGGATTCAGCCCCGCCATCCCAGCGCCGGCGCGATCTGGGTGACGATCGTCTCCAGGAGGTGCGCGTTGTAGTCGACGCCCAGCTGGTTGGGGACGGTCACCAGCACGGTGTCGGCGTCGGCGACGGCCGCATCCTCCCGCAGTTCCTCCACGATCCGCTCCGGATCGCCGACGTAGCTCTTCCCGAAACGTGCGAGGCCGCCGTCCAGGTGCCCCACCTGATCGTGCCGGTCGGCGAGCGCCGACGCGCCGAAGTAGCGGCGGTCGAGGTCCGTCGTGATGGGCAGGATGCTGCGGCTGACCGATACGCGCGGCTCGCGCTCCCAGCCGGCTGCGGCCCACGCCTCGCGGTACTGCTGCAGCTGCTCGGCCTGCAGGTCGGAGAACGGGACGCCGGTGTCCTCGGTCAGGAGCGTCGAGCTCATCAGGTTCATGCCCTGCTCCGCGGCCCAGACCGCTGTCGCGCGAGAGCCGGCGCCCCACCAGATGCGGTCGGCCAGACCGGGCGACTGCGGCTCGATCGCCAGGGCGCCGCGCTGGCCTCCAGTCATGGCCGGATCGGCTTGCGCCACTCCCGCGCCGGCGATCGCGGCGCGGAACAGTTCGATGTGGCGGCGCGCCATGTCGGCGTCCGATTCGCCCTCGGCGGGGACATACCCGAACGACTCGGAGCCGCGCAGTGCCGTCTCGGGTGACCCGCGGCTCACGCCGAGCTGCAGCCTCCCTCCGCTGATCAGGTCGGCGGCGGCCGCATCCTCGGCCATGTAGAGGGGATTCTCGTACCGGGCGTCGATGACCGCTGTGCCGATCTCGATGCGGGAGGTGCGCGCGCCGATGGCGGCCAGCAGCGGGAACGGCGACGCCAGCTGCGGCGCGAAGTGGTGGACGCGGACGAACGCGCCGTCCGCCCCCAGCTCCTCCGCCGCGACGGCGAGCTCGATGGTCTGCCGGAGCGCGTCCCCTGCGGTGCGCGAGACGGAGCCGGGGATGGGCTGGTAGTGCCCGAAGCTGAGGAACCCGATGCGTTTCACATCCACTCCAATCGGTCCTCGTCGCAGACTATTCCGTCGCGATAGAGTCCGGAGGGTGGCGGAGTGGCTGTGTGCGGCATGCGCGGTGGAGACTGTTCCGGTCGTCGACGGCTCGGGGGAGCATCCCCCGGCGTCGTGCCCGATCTGCGAGGACGAGCGGCAGTACGTCCCGCCGGGCGGTCAGGAGTGGACGACGCTGCAGCGCCTGCAGCGCGAGGGCGAGCACGTCGTGGTGACCGAGCTGGAGCCCGACCTGTTCGGGCTGCGCAGCGAGCCGCGGGTCGGCATCGGCCAGCAGAGCCTGCTGCTGCGCACTCCCGAGGGCAATCTGCTGTGGGATCCCACGGGATACGTGGACGAGGCGGCCGCGGCCGCCGTCCAGGACCTCGGTGGCGTCGCCGTGATCGCGACGAGCCACCCGCACATGTTCGGCGCGCAGGTGAGCTGGTCGCGGATGCTGGGCGACCCTCCGGTGCTCGTCAACGCCGCCGACCGCCACTGGGTGCAGCGCGAGGACCCGGCGATCCAGTCGTGGACGGGCGAGGTCGAGATCCTGCCGGGTGTGACGCTGCGGACGATCGGCGGCCACTTCCCGGGCAGCGCGGTCGTCCACTGGGATCGCGGGGTCGTGCTGAGCGGCGACACCGTGTTCCCCGGTCCGTCGCAGCGCTGGGTGACGTTCCAGCGGAGCTTCCCGAACGACATCCCCCTGTCGGCCGCCGTGGTGCGCCGCATCGCCGATCTGCTCTGCGACCGGCCGTTCGACCGGCTCTACGGAAACCTCGCCAACGTCATCCCGGGGGATGCGCGGGATGCGGTGCTCCGCTCGGCCGACCGGTACATCGGCTGGGTGAGCGGCGCGTTCGATCACCTCACCTGAGGCGGCGACCGGTTTCACCGCGCCGAAGGTGGTGGGCTCAGAGGAACGGCGCGAGCTCCAGCTCCAGCACGGGCTTGGGCTTGGCGCCGATGATCGTCTTCACGACCTCGCCGTCGCGGAACACCTTCATCACCGGCAGCGCGAGCGCCTTGTAGGCGATCGTGCTCTGCATGTTCTCGTCAGCGTTGATCTTGACGATCCGGATGCTGTCGGCGTGCTCCTCCTGCAGCCTCTGGAGGATGGGGGAGAGCGCCCGGCAGGGACCGCACCACTCCGCCCAGAACTCGACGACGGTGGTGCCCGGGGCGGCGAGCACATCCTCCTGGAAGCTGGCGTCCGTGACGCTCTCGATCGTGGTCATGCGTGAACGCTAATCCCTGACCCGTGGGGCAGGGTCAAGCGGTGACAGGCCGATCCTGTGCGAGCATGGGAGCAGGAGGTGCGCATGGAGGTCCTGAGCCCGCAGCAGATCCGCGAGTCGTTCGTCAACTGCTCCCGCAGCGAAGCGGAAGAGCTCCCCCTGCCGCCGGGTCTCCATGAGGTGGACTGGGCGCGCCGCGAATTCCTCGGCTGGCGCGACCCGCGGCTGCCGCAGCGCGGCTACGTCGTCATCCCGACGGGGGAGGGCCCGGTCGGCATCGCGCTGCGCGCCTCGGAGGCCTCAATGCGATCGCACGCCCCCACGATCTGCGGATGGTGCCAGGATGTGCACCTCACCAACGACGTCTGGTTCTGGTCGGCGCGGCGTGCCGGGCAGGCCGGCCGCAACGGCGACACCGTCGGCACCCTGGTCTGCGGCGCGTTCGAGTGCAGCGCCAACGTGCGGAGGACCCCTCCGCCGTCGTACGTCGGCTTCGACGCCGACCTGGTGGTCGAGGAGCGCATCGCAGGCCTCGCCGAGCGGGCCAGGCGCTTCGCCGCGACCGTCGTCGGCGCCAGGATCTGAAGTCGTGCCGCTGGTGGGATTCGAACCCACACGCCCTTCCGGACAAAGCATTTTGAGTGCTCCGCGTCTGCCATTCCGCCACAGCGGCGCACAACAACACCTGAAGAATACCGTAGGCTTTCACGCGTGACTGACCAGGAGACCACCCCCACCGCACCCCGCCGCGTCGTCGTGGCGGAGGACGAATCGCTCATCCGCCTCGACATCGTCGAGATCCTGCGCGACAACGGTTTCGAGGTCGTCGGCGAGGCCGGAGACGGCGAGACGGCGGTCGCGCTCGCGACCGAGCTGCGCCCGGACCTGGTCATCATGGATGTGAAGATGCCGCAGCTCGACGGCATCTCGGCGGCGGAGCGCCTCTCGAAGGATCACATCGCGCCGGTCGTGCTGCTGACCGCCTTCAGCCAGAAGGAGCTCGTCGAGCGCGCGACCGAGGCGGGCGCCCTCGCCTACGTGGTCAAGCCGTTCACGCCCAACGACCTCCTCCCGGCGATCGAGATCGCCCTCGCCCGCTACCAGCAGATCATCGCCCTCGAGGCCGAGGTCGGCGACATGGTCCAGCGCTTCGAGACCCGCAAGCTGGTCGACCGCGCCAAGGGCCTCCTCAACGAGAAGATGGGCCTGTCGGAGCCGGAGGCGTTCCGCTGGATCCAGAAGGCCTCCATGGACCGCCGTCTCACGATGCACGACGTCGCCCAGGCGATCATCGACCAGCTCGCGCCCAAGAAGTAGCGCGGCCGCCAGCGGCACATTCGTGACGAATGTCGCGCAATCGCGTCGCCAGCGGCACATTCGTGACGAATGTCGCGAAATCGCGCCGCCAGCGGCACATTCGTGACGAATGTGCGGCGGGCTACAGCTCCTTGATGAGGTTCGTGATGCGGATCGTGGAGCAGCGGCGCCCCTGGTCGTCGGTCACCGCGATCTCATGCGTGGTCAGCGTACGGCCGAGATGGATGGGCGTGCACACGCCCGTGACGTAGCCGCTCGTCGCCGAGCGGGTGTGCGAGGCGTTGATCTCGATGCCGACCGCGAGCCGTCCGTCGCCCGCATAGAGGTTGGCGGACATGGAGCCGAGCGACTCCCCGAGGACCACGTAGGCGCCTCCGTGCAGGAGGTCGGCGGGCTGGGTGTTCCCCTCGACGGGCATGCGTGCCACAGCCCGCTCCACGCTGAACTCGAGGATCTCGATGCCCATCTTCTCGGCGAGCCTGCCGAGCCCTCTCTGCTGCACGTACGAGAGCGCATCCTCGGTCATCTTCGACCTTTCCACGGGTCGTCTGGACTGTCACCGGCCGCTTGTAGGCTGTCCTGGTGTCAGACTCCGAAAAGCCTACCCTTCTCGTCATCGACGGCCATTCGCTCGCTTTCCGGGCCTTCTACGCCCTCCCGGTCGACAGTTTCGTGAACCGCGAGGGTCAGCACACGAACGCGATCCACGGCTTCATCGCGATGTTCATCAACCTGCTCCAGCAGCAGAAGCCGACGCACCTGGCCGTGGCCTTCGACATCTCGCGTTACTCCTTCCGCACGCGCGAGTATCCCGAGTACAAGGGCACGCGCAACGAGACCCCGTCGGAGTTCGCCGGACAGGTCCCGCTGCTCGAAGAGGCGCTCCATGCGATGAACGTGACGACGATCGCCAAGGAGGACTACGAGGCCGACGACATCCTCGCGACCCTCGCCCGGCGCGGCGTCGAAGAGGGGTACCGGGTCCTGCTCGTCTCGGGCGACCGCGACACCATCCAGCTCGTGAACGAGGATGTCACGCTGCTCTACCCGAACGTCCGGGGCGTCTCCGAGCTCAAGGTCTACGACCGGGCGGCGGTGATCGAGCGCTACGGCATCGAGCCGCACCAGTATCCCGAGATCGCGGCCCTCGTCGGCGAGACGAGCGACAACCTGATCGGGATCGACAAGGTCGGCGAGAAGACGGCCGTGAAATGGGTGCAGCAGTACGGAACGGTCGACAACATCGTCGCGCACGCCGACGAGATCACGGGCGTGGTGGGTCAGAAGCTGCGCGAGCAGAAGGAGAACGCCCTCCGCAATCGCCGGCTCAACAAGCTCCTCGACGACGTGGAGCTGCCGATCAGCCTCGCCGAGCTCGAACGCAAGCCGCTCAACGAGAACGCGTTGCGCGACATCTTCGCGCGGCTGCAGTTCAAGACCCTGCTCGAGCGTCTCATGAAGACGGCAGCCGAGGAGGGGATGCTCGACGGCGCCCTGTCCGTCGCCGAAGTGGGCGATGCGGGAGCGGTCAGCGCTCCGGCCGTCCGGTCGCTGACGGAGGAAGAGCTCGCGAGCTGGCTGTCCACAGCTTCGGCCGAGGGTACGGCCGTCGCGGTCCAGCTCGAACTCGGGCCCGCGGGGATCAGCGGTTTCGGCCTCGCCACTGCGGATGAGACGGTGTACGTGCCGTGGACGCCCCCGCGCACGGGTGCTGCATCCTCGGCGCAGGGGGCCCTGGAGCGTTGGCTCGCGAGCAGCGCACCGAAGTACTTCTTCCACGCGAAGCCGCAGTTCAAAGCCCTGAGCCGCGCCGGTTTCATCGTGGACGGACTGGCGTTCGACACCCGGATCGCATCCTGGCTCGTTAAGCCGGGAGCCGCTCCGCAGTCGCTCGCGGAGCAGGTCTACGAGGTGCTCGGCGAGACCCTTCCGGTCTCCGATCCCAACCAGCTCGTGCCGATCAACGACGCCGTCAGCCCGGCGACCGAGGCCTGGTACATCCGTCGCGTCGCCGAGGGCCAGATGATCGCGCTCGACGAGGGCACGCGCGCCGTGCTCGACGACATCGAGCTGCCGCTCGTCGCGGTGCTGGCCGAGATGGAGCTGAACGGCGTCACGCTCGACACCGAGGTTCTCGCGCGGCTGCGTGGCGAGCTCACGGACAAGGCCAACGACTTCGCGGCCCAGGCGTACGCGCAGATCGGCCACGAGATCAACCTCGGGTCGCCGAAGCAGCTCCAGCAGGTGCTCTTCGAGGAGCTCGGGATGCCGAAGACCCGCGCGACGAAGACCGGCTACTCGACCGACGCCGGCTCGCTCGCCGACCTGCAGGAGAAGAACCCGCATCCGTTCCTCGGACTGCTGCTCCAGCACCGCGACGCGACGAAGCTGAAGCAGATCGTCGAGACGCTGGAGCGGTCCGTGGAGTCCGACGGGCGCATCCACACCACGTACGACCAGACCGGCACGAGCACCGGCCGCATCTCGTCCAACGACCCGAACCTCCAGAACATCCCGATCCGCACCGAGGAGGGGCGCGAGATCCGTTCCGCGTTCCGCCACGGAGAGGGCTTCGAGACGCTGCTCACGGCCGACTACTCGCAGATCGAGATGCGGATCATGGCCCACCTCTCCGGGGACCCCGGGCTGATCGAGGCGTTCAACCTGGGCGAAGACCTGCACCGTTTCGTCGGCTCTCGCGTCTTCGGTGTGGATCCTGCGCAGGTGACCCCGGCCATGCGTACGAAGGTGAAGGCGATGTCCTACGGACTGGCCTACGGCCTCAGCGCGTTCGGCCTGTCCAAGCAGCTGCGCATCGAGACCTCCGAGGCGCGGCAGCTCATGTCCGACTACTTCGAGCGCTTCGGCGCGGTTCGCGACTACCTGCGCAATGTCGTCGAGCAGGCGCGGGTCGACGGCTTCACCGAGACGATCTTCGGTCGCCGCCGTCCATTCGCCGACCTGACATCGACCAACCGGGTCCTCCGGGAGAACGCCGAGCGCCAGGCGCTCAACGCGCCGATCCAGGGTTCGGCGGCCGACATCATGAAGGTCGCCATGCTGGGGATCGCGGGCGACATGATCGATCAGAAGCTCGACTCCCGGATGCTGCTGCAGGTTCACGACGAGCTCATCTTCGAGGTCGCCTCTGGCGAGTGGGACGCGCTGGAGGCGATCGTCCGCGCGCGCATGGCCGGCGCGGTCGATCTCCGGGTCCCCCTGGACGTTCAGGTCGGTCGAGGCTCCGACTGGGACGCCGCCGCACACTGAGACGAACTGTGCAACAGGTGGAGGTTGTCCACAGATCGCCATTCCTCGTGTTCCCGCTGGGCCGTGCTCGATAGGGTCGGATCATGACCAACGATCAGAAGCGCGAACCCACCCCGGTCGACACGATCGCCGAGGAGTGGGTGGACACCCAACTCGAGCTCTACCCCGAATTCCATGTGTGGCTGGGGCGACCGGGCCGCGAAGGCGAGTACGCCGACTACTCGCCGGCCGGGGCCGAGCACGCCATCGCGAAGGTGAAGGAGGCGCTCGCGCGCATCCGCGCGGCCGAACCGGTCGACGAGATCGACCGCATCACCCGAATGGACCTGTCCCGCGAGCTGCAGCTCACCATCGAGAAGCACGAAGCCGGGTTCGCCCAGCGCGACCTCAACGTGATCGCCTCTCCGGCGCAGGAGCTGCGCGACATCTTCGACATCGTGCCGACGGACACCGAAGACGACTGGGCCAACGTCGCGAAGCGGCTCCACAACCTCCCGGCCGCGATGGACGGGTACATCGAGACCTTGCGCAGCGGCATCGCAACCGGGAACACCCCGGCGATCCGCCAGGTTCGTGAGGTGCTCACGCAGGCCCGCAAGCAGGTAGCGGGCACCGGATTCTTCTTCGAATTCACCGGTGACGCCAAGCCGCTCGAGGGCGAGCTGCCCGACGCGCTGAACCGTGACCTCGCCGCCGGCGCGCAGGAGTCGGCAGAGGCGTACGCCCGCCTCGCCGAGTTCCTGGAGAACGAGCTCGCACCCCACGCGCCCGAGAAGGATGCCGTCGGCCGCGAGCTGTACGCGCTCGCGTCGCGCGGGTTCCTCGGTGCGACGGTCGACCTCGACGAGACCTACGAGTGGGGGATCGAGGAGCTCGCCCGGATGCGGGCCGAGCAGGAGTCGATCGCGCGGGAGATCAAGCCGGGCGCTACGGTGCTCGAGGCCATCGAGTTCCTCGACGGCGATGCCTCCCGCAAGCTGCACGGCACCGACGCCCTCCAGCGCTGGATGCAGGAGACCAGCGACCGGGCGATCGAGGAGCTCGGCAAGTCGCACTTCGACATCCCGGCCGAGATCCGCCGCCTCGAGTGCATGATCGCGCCGACTCAGGAGGGCGGCATCTACTACACCGGTCCCAGCGACGACTTCGCACGCGCCGGACGGATGTGGTGGAGCGTCCCGGAAGGAGTCACCGAGTTCGACACCTGGCGCGAGCTGACGACCGTCTATCACGAGGGCGTTCCCGGTCACCACCTGCAGATCGCGCAGGCGACCTACAACAAGGCGCAGCTCAACTCCTGGCGCCGGATCGCGGGCACCTCTGGCCACGCCGAGGGATGGGCCTTGTACGCCGAGCGCCTCATGGAGCAGCTCGGCTACCTGGACGACCCGGCCGACCGGCTGGGGATGCTCGACGGCCAGCGGATGCGCGCCGCGCGCGTGGTGCTCGACATCGGCGTGCACCTCGAGAAGCCGCTGCCCGACGGCTCACGGCCGTGGACCGGCGAGGACGCCTACCCCTTCCTCCGCGAGAACGTCAACATGAACGACAGCTTCGTGCGCTTCGAGGTGAACCGTTACCTCGGGTGGCCGGGCCAGGCTCCGTCGTACAAGATCGGTCAGCGCATCTGGGAGCAGCTGCGGGACGAGTACGCGCGACGTGCAGGTGCGTCCTTCGACATCAAGGCCTTCCACAAGAAGGCCCTCGACATCGGCGGCGTCGGCCTCGACACGCTGAAGGCTGCGTTGCTCGACTGAGCCCCCGCATCCTCTCCGTGACGACCTCCCCGTACCGCGCCGCCCTGGGTACGGCGTTCGACGACCTGCATCCGCGGCTGCAGGCGTACTTCGACGACATCCCGGCCGGCGCGGTCGGGCGGGGGAGCGGCGCGTTCGACCGTGTCGGGACGCCGCGGCGCTGGCTGTGGCCGGTGCTTGCGGTCCTCGCCCAGGCCCACGTGATGTTCCCGGTGTGGGAGCGCTCGGTGCCGTTCACGGTGGAGAACCGGCCGGTCGTGGTGGATGGCGCACCGGCCGTCGCGGCGATCCGCACGTTCCACCTTCGCGGTCGCCCGGCCGCGATGATCGACGAGATCCGGGTGGAGGACGACGCGCTCGTCGACAGGCTCGGGGTCCCGGCGCGCGTGGAGGCGCGGTTCTCTGCGAGGGTGCGGGACGGCGGGCTGCGGTTACGGTCGAACGCGGTGTGGCTGCTCGTCGGCCGCGCGCGGGTGCGCATCCCGCGGGTCATCGCGCCGGTGGTGGTCCTGACCGAGCGATGGGACGAGCAGACCGAACGGCAACTGGTGTCGATCGCGGTCGCCGCGCCCGGGATCGGCCGGATCTATCAGTACAGCGGCCGGTTCCGTTACGAGATCACGGAACAGCACGACGCAGGACAGCACGACGCAGAGCAGGGGGAGCGGTCGAAGTGAGCGAGCGCATCGTCATCACCGGGGCATCCGGTTTCGTCGGGAGATATCTGGAGCAGCACTATCGCGCTGCGGGCGCCGAGGTGCTGCTGGTGGGCAGAAGCGGCCCACACGTGCGCTGGGGCGATGCGGCCGCGCTGCGAGAGGCCGTCACCGGGGCGGCGGCGGTGATCAATCTCGCCGGGAAGAGCGTCAACTGCCGCTACGGCGATGCGAACCGCGCCGAGATCTTCCGCTCCCGCCGGGAGACCACCCGGGCGATCCGGGAGGCGATCGCCGGCAGTGATGCCCCACCTCCCGTCTGGTTCAACGCCTCCACTGCGACGATCTACCGCCACGCCGAGGACCGGCCGATGACGGAGTCGACGGGGGAGCTCGGCACGGGCTTCTCGGTGGAGGTCGCGAAGGCCTGGGAGCACGAGCTGTTCGACGGCGACCTCCCGGGCACCCGCCGGGTGGCCCTCCGCATGGCCATCGTCCTGGGCGACGGGAGCGCGCTGACGCCGTTGGTGAACCTCGTGCGGTTCGGCCTCGGCGGTCCGCAGGTCGACGGCCCGTGGTTCGCGACGAGCGCCCGCCGCAACTCCGGCACCTTCCACGAGTACCGGGCGCACGGCGGCCGGCAGCGCTTCAGCTGGGTGCACATCGCCGACGTCCTCGGCGCGATCGAGTTCCTGCGCGGCCGGCCCGATCTCGACGGAGCCGTGAACGTCGCAGCGCCGCATCCCACCGACAATCGCACGCTGATGGCGACACTGCGACGGCTGCTGGGCCGCCGCGTCGCGCTCCCGGCCCACCGGTGGATGCTCGAACTCGGCTCCGCGGCTATCCGCACCGAGACGGAGCTCGTGCTGAAGAGCCGCTGGGTCGTTCCCGAGCGGCTGGTCGACGCCGGCTACGAGTTCGCCTACCCCGAGCTCGAACCCGCGCTGCGGGACATCCTCACCGCGCGCGGGTTGCTGCACGCATCCGCCGCCGGGTAGACTAGAACGTCACTTGTCTGACATCCCTATCCGCCTGCCGTTCGCGGAACAACCTGAACACTCGTCGCGACCGGCCTGATTCCTGTCCATTACGGAGCACCCACTACATGACAACCGCAACGACCGACAAGGCACCCAAGCAGGTCGCCGTCAACGACATCGGATCTGCTGAGGACTTTCTTGCCGCGGTCGAAAAGACGCTGAAGTTCTTCAACGACGGAGACCTCATCGAAGGCACCGTCGTCAAGATCGACCGCGACGAGGTCCTCCTCGACGTCGGTTACAAGACGGAGGGCGTCATCCCCTCCCGTGAGCTTTCCATCAAGCACGACGTCGACCCCAGCGAGGTCGTCGAGGTCGGCGACACCGTCGAGGCCCTCGTTCTCCAGAAGGAGGACAAAGAGGGTCGTCTCATCCTGTCCAAGAAGCGTGCGCAGTACGAGCGCGCGTGGGGCGACGTCGAGAAGATCAAGGAAGCGGACGGCGTCGTCACCGGTACGGTGATCGAGGTCGTCAAGGGCGGCCTGATCGTCGACATCGGCCTCCGCGGCTTCCTGCCTGCGTCGCTGATCGAGCTGCGCCGCGTCCGCGACCTCACCCCGTACCTGGGTCAGGAGATCGAGGCCAAGATCCTCGAGCTCGACAAGAACCGCAACAACGTGGTGCTGTCGCGCCGCGCGCTGCTGGAGCAGACCCAGTCGGAGTCCCGCACCACGTTCCTCAACAACCTGCACAAGGGCCAGGTCCGCAAGGGCGTCGTCTCGTCGATCGTCAACTTCGGTGCGTTCGTCGACCTCGGCGGCGTCGACGGTCTCGTCCACGTGTCGGAGCTCTCCTGGAAGCACATCGAGCACGCCTCCGAGGTCGTCGAGGTGGGCCAGGAGGTCACCGTCGAGATCCTCGAGGTCGACCTCGACCGTGAGCGCGTCTCCCTGTCGCTGAAGGCGACGCAGGAGGACCCGTGGCAGGTCTTCGCCCGCACCCACGCGATCGGTCAGGTCGCACCGGGCAAGGTCACCAAGCTCGTTCCGTTCGGTGCGTTCGTCCGCGTCGCGGACGGCATCGAGGGCCTCGTGCACATCTCGGAGCTGTCCGGCAAGCACGTCGAGCTGGCCGAGCAGGTCGTCTCGGTGGGCGACGTGGTGTTCGTCAAGGTCATCGACATCGACCTGGAGCGCCGCCGCATCTCGCTCTCGCTGAAGCAGGCGAACGACGGCGTCGACCCGGAGGGCACCGAGTTCGACCCGGCGCTCTACGGCATGGTCACCGAGTACGACGACCAGGGCAACTACAAGTACCCGGAGGGCTTCGACCCGGAGACCAACGAGTGGAAGGAAGGCTTCGAGTCGCAGCGCGACGAGTGGGAGCAGCAGTACGCTGCCGCCCAGGCTCGCTGGGAGGCGCACAAGCGCCAGGTTGCGAAGGGTATCGAGGAGGCCTCCACCGACAGTGGTACGTCCTCGTACACCTCCGAGCCCGGCTCGGGCGGAACGCTCGCCGACGACGAGTCGCTCGCGGCTCTGCGTGAGAAGCTCAGCTCCAACTCCTGAGCATCCTCTTCAGAAACGGCCGGTCCCTCGGGACCGGCCGTTTCGTCGTTCCCGGGGCCGCCGGAGCGGGCACGACGGCGACTGCGGCGGTTTGTAACGACTGCGGCGCGTCGCGCAGGCGCAGACGTGACGCGGCACCGCAGTCGCTCTCGCGGGTGACGGCCGACCGGCGACGGCGGGGTGCGGATAGGCTGGGCGCGTGCAGCTGATCGGACTCACCGGGGGGATCGCCTCCGGCAAATCGACCATCGCCTCCCGTCTCGCCTCGCACGGCGCCGTCGTCGTCGACGCCGACCGCATCGCGCGCGAAGTAGTCGAGCCCGGCACGCCGGCGCTGGCGGAGATCGCCCGCCGCTTCGGCGACTCCGTGATCGCCGCGGACGGCAGCCTCGACCGCCCGGCGCTCGGCGCGATCGTGTTCGGTGACCCCGCCGCACTGCAAGACCTCAATGCGATCACCCACCCCGCCGTGCTGAAGGCCTCGACCGCACGCTTCCGTGCCGCCGCCGACGCCGACCCGGACGCGATCGTCGTGTACGACGTCCCCCTGCTGGTCGAATCGGCGAACGAGTACCCCTTCGACCGCATCGTCGTGGCGCACGCCGACGCAGCGTCTCGCGTCCGCCGGCTCGTCGCCCTGCGCGGGATGGACGAGGCGGAGGCGGAGCGCCGCATCCGTTCGCAGGCGTCGGACGACGAGCGTCTCGCGGTCGCCGACGTCGTGATCGACACCGGCGGCACGCTGGAGCACACGCTGGAGCAGGTGGATGCGCTCTGGAAGGAGCTGCACGGCGCCGCACGGTGACGCCCGTTCCGCTGTGAGCGAGAGCCGGCAGCAGTGTCGGTGGTCCTTCCTACACTGGAGGCATGCTCACCACGCGCGCCGTCCGACCATTCGAGGTCGTCAGCCAGTACAGCCCGAGCGGCGATCAGCCGCAGGCGATCGCCGAGCTGACCGCGCGCATCAACGCGGGCGAGACCGATGTCGTGCTGCTGGGCGCGACCGGTACGGGCAAGTCGGCGACCACCGCGTGGCTCATCGAGCAGGTGCAGCGGCCCACGCTCGTGCTCGCGCACAACAAGACGCTGGCGGCGCAGCTGGCGAACGAGTTCCGCGAGTTGCTGCCGAACAACGCCGTCGAGTACTTCGTGTCGTACTACGACTACTACCAGCCCGAGGCGTACGTCCCTCAGACCGACACCTTCATCGAGAAGGACTCCTCGGTCAACGCCGAGGTGGAGCGGCTGCGGCACTCGACCACGAACTCCCTGCTGAGCCGGCGGGATGTGGTGGTCGTCTCCACGGTGTCCTGCATCTACGGCCTCGGTGCGGCCGAAGAGTATCTGGAGGCGATGGTCGCCCTGCAGGTCGGCCAGAACGTGGGGCGGGACGCTCTGATCCGCCGCTTCGTCGGCATGCAGTACGAACGGAACGATGTCGACTTCTCGCGGGGCAAGTTCCGGGTGCGCGGCGACACGATCGAGATCATCCCGATGTACGAGGAGCACGCCATCCGGATCGAGCTCTTCGGTGACGAGATCGAGGCGCTGTACTCGCTGCACCCCCTCACCGGCAACGTGATCCAGAAGATGGATGCGGTGTCCGTGTTCCCGGCGACGCACTACGCGGCCAGTCCGGCCACCATGCAGCGGGCCATCGGCACCATTCAGGAGGAGCTGCGCGAGCGACTGCAAGAACTGGAGCGCGAGGGCAAGCTGCTCGAGGCGCAGCGGCTCCGCATGCGCACCCAGTTCGACCTGGAGATGATGGAGCAGATCGGCTTCTGCTCCGGCATCGAGAACTACTCTCGGCACATCGACGGGCGTCAGCCCGGCGAAGCGCCGAACTGCCTGCTCGACTACTTCCCCGACGACTTCCTCGTCGTCATCGACGAGTCGCACGTGACCGTCCCGCAGATCGGCGCGATGTACGAGGGTGATGCCTCCCGCAAGCGCACGCTGGTGGAGCACGGATTCCGGCTGCCGAGCGCACTCGACAACCGGCCGCTGAAGTGGAACGAGTTCAAGGATCGCGTCGGTCAGACCGTGTACCTCTCCGCGACCCCGGGCAAGTACGAGCTGGGGATCGCCGATGGCGTGGTGGAACAGATCATCCGTCCGACGGGCCTGATCGATCCGGAGATCGTGGTCAAGCCGACGAAGGGTCAGATCGACGACCTGCTCGAGGAGATCCGGGTGCGGTCGGAGCGTGACGAGCGTGTCCTGGTCACCACGCTGACCAAGAAGATGGCCGAGGAGCTGACCGACTTCCTCGCGGAGGCCGGGGTCAAAGTGCGCTACCTGCACTCCGACGTCGACACCCTCCGGCGGGTGGAACTGCTCACCGAACTCCGTGCGGGCGTCTACGACGTGCTGGTCGGCATCAACCTGCTGCGTGAGGGACTCGATCTCCCGGAGGTGTCGCTGGTCGCCATCCTCGACGCGGACAAGGAAGGGTTCCTCCGTTCGTCGACCTCCCTGATCCAGACGATCGGTCGAGCGGCGCGGAACGTCTCCGGCGCCGTGCACATGTACGCCGACGTGCTCACCGACTCCATGAAGAATGCGATCGAGGAGACGGACCGCCGGCGCGAGAAGCAGGTCGAGTACAACCGTGTCAACGGGATCGACCCGCAACCGCTGCGCAAGCGGATCGCCGACATTACGGACATTCTGGCCCGAGAAGAGGCGGACACGGCACGGATGCTCGCCGGCCGCGAGCAGCGGCGGAAGAGTCCGACCCCCAACCTGCGGAGCGGCGGCATCGCAGCGGAGGGTGCCGCAGAGCTGGAGGGACTGATCGCCGACCTCAACCAGCAGATGCTGGCAGCGGCGGGCGAGCTGAAGTTCGAACTGGCGGCGCGACTGCGCGACGAACTGTCCGATCTGAAGCGGGATCTCCGCCAGATGGAGAAGGCCGGCCACCTCGGCTGAGCCCGCCGCTGTTGCAGGCGCCCGGAACAGGAACAGGAGCAGGAACAGGAGCAGGAGCAGGAGCAAGAGCAGGCGCCCGGAGCAGGAACAGAAGCCGGGGATACAGGAGCACACTCCCGAGCCCGACAGGTTCCCCCGGTTTCCCGGCCTGCGGGCTACGGTTGCAGGGTGGCAGCACAGGTGACAGGACGGCGGTGGACGCTCGCCGCGTGCGTCGTCCTGGTCGCAGCAGCCCTGCTCGCGCTGGCCTTCCAGGGGAGCCCGCAGTTCAGCGGGCCCCGGATCTTCCTCCCCGCGGCGCCGACACGGACGAGCGGCAGTGTCGACCGGCTCCCCACCTCCTCGCCGCAGCCCCAGCAGAACTCTCAGGTGATGCAACTGGACCTGTCGTGGCTTCTGGTCGCGTTGATCGTGCTCGCTGCCGTGGTCGCGGTGGCACTGCTCTGGCGTTGGCTCCGCCGACGGGCGAATCCGCCCGAACCGGCCGCCCTGGGGCTGCTCAGCTCCGCCGACGCGTCGAGTGCGCCGGCGCCGGTGCCTGAACCGGAGCCCGAACCGGAGCACGTACGACGAGGACTCGACCGGGCAGCCGAGGTGCTCGCCGAACAGCGGGAACCCCGGGATGCGATCGAACGCGCCTGGGTGGGCCTGGAGGAGGGCGCCGCCGACTGGGGCGTCCGACGTCTCCCGGCCGAGACGCCGGCCGAGTTCGCCTCCCGCGTGGTCGCCCGGGTCGCCGCCGACCGGGACGCCGCCGCGCGCCTGCTCGCCCTCTACGTCCGTGCCCGTTTCAGCACGGCGGCCGTCACCCGCGGGGATGTCGCGGAGGCCCGCCGGGCCGTCGACGCGCTCCGCGCCTCGTGGAGCGCCGCCCCGCCCGGCGTGGACCGTCGGGCGCCGGGCGGCTCCGCCCGTGGCCGAGGAACGGCCGGACCACGATGACCGCGACTCGCCGACTCCCGTCCGGGATGCCCCGGAGGCTCATCCTGAGCGCCCTGCTGGGCGTCGCGATGGGTGTCGCCGCCTGGCTTCTCGGCATGGATGCGGCGCACACCGTCGGCCTGGGCGCGGCAGCTTTCGGCCTCTCGTCCTGCCTTTCGGCGCTCGGCGAGGTCGCAGAGGTGACCTGGGCGACCCCGCCTGCGCCGTCGCGGACCGGCTCGCGCCGGGACGTCGCCCAGCTCGGCTGGTCGCTCGGCGCCCGTGGCGGCCGGGTCTCGTCGGAGGGCGTCAGGGCGCTGCGTTCCGTCGCGGAGCGCGCAGTGGCCCTGCGCGGCCTCGACCTGGAGGACCGTTCCGCCGACGAGCAGCTGGAGGAGCTCCTCGGCCGCCAGACGCTGGCGCTGCTGCGACGGGGATCCGGTTTCGAGATGCGCACCTCCGCCCTGGCCGCGGTGCTGGATCGTCTCGAGGCGCTGATCGCCGAAACGGCGTCCTCCGCTCCGGCGTCGCCGACAGGACGCGCTTCCCCCGCTCCGCCCCCGAACCCGACCATCGCCTCCACCCCGATCCCGACCCCTGAGGAGCCGCCCCGTGTCCGCTGAACCCCCGTTCGACCCCGCGACGCCGCTTCCGGTCTCCGAGGTGGCGCGCTTGGGAGCCGACGTGCTCGAGCGGGTCGGAAGCGTCGTCGTGGGGATGCGCGAACCACTGCGGATCGCGTTCGCGACCATCCTCGCGGGCGGCCACGTGCTGTTCGAGGATGTCCCCGGTCTCGGCAAGACGCTGGCCGCGCGCAGCATCGCCGCCGCGGTCGGGCTGGACTTCCGGCGACTGCAGTGCACGCCCGACCTGCTGCCGTCCGACATCACGGGCTCCTTCGTGTACGTGCCGGGCATCGCAGACTTCGAGTTCCGGCCGGGTCCCGTCTTCACCGGGCTCTTCCTCGCCGACGAGATCAACCGGACGTCGCCCAAGACGCAGTCGGCGCTGCTGGAGGCGATGGCGGAGGGGCAGGTCTCCGTCGAAGGGAAGAGCTTCCCGCTCCCGTCGCCGTTCCATGTGGTGGCGACGGCGAACCCCATCGAATCGGAGGGCACCTATGCGCTTCCGGAAGCGCAGCTCGACCGGTTCATGGTCCGGTTGAGGGTGGGGTACCCGGACGAGGACGGCGAAGCACGCGTCCTGCTCTCGCGGGTCGCCCGGCGTCACGAGGTCGCCACGGTCGAGCCGGTCATCGACGCAGCGACCCTGCGGTCGATGCAGGCGGGCGTGGAGGCGGTGGATGTGGATCCGGACATCGCCGCGTACTGCGTCCGGCTGGCCGCCGCCACCCGACGGCACCGCTCCGTCGAGGTGGGTGCGTCCCCGCGCGGATCGCAGGGCCTCCTCCTCGTCGCGCGGGCGCTGGCCGTGCTGGACGGGCGCGACTTCGTCATCCCGGACGACGTGAAGGCCGTCGCGCTTCCCGTCCTGGCGCACCGTCTCACGCTGACGGTACAGGCGTGGACCGGCGGGGTGGTGGCCGAGCAGGTCGTCACCGAGGTAGTCAACACGGTGCCCGGCCCGCCCGCGGTCGGGGTCGCACAGCGGACGGGCGAGGAGGCGGCGAGCCGATGATCGGCGGGCAGCCGGACGGGATCGCCCGGTGGAGGCGGTGAGGGGATGACGGATCGCGCGAGCACCTCGAGCCGCATCGCCTGGATGCCGAGTCCGGCGCTGGCCGCTGCGGTGGTCATCGGAGTGGTCGGCCTGGTCGCCGCCTTCGTGATGTCCCGGGCGGAGCCTGCGTTCGTCGGCGCTCCGCTGCTGGTGGCCGCGGCGCTCGGCTGGGAGCGCCGGCCATCCGGCGACTCCGTCGCCCTGGACACGTCAGCCGACTCCGAGGGCGCCGTCCACACCTCCCTTGGCCTGCCGCTGCTCTCGGTGCGGGTGCACGCCGCCGCCGCACAGCATCCCGAGGCCCTGCAGCTGCGGTTGTCGCTCGGAGGAGCCGCGCCCGTGGATGCGGTGGTCACCCCACGTGCCGCGGCCGGCCTGACCGCCGAGGTGCCGCTGGTGCACTCCGGCCGCCAGCGCGTCGTAGCGGTCGAGGCGCGTGCCGTCGGCGCCGACGCGGCGTGGGTCAGCATGCCGGGGGAGGAGGCGGCGATCGAGCGCGTCGTGCGTCCGCGCCAGGCGCCGGTCCGGAGCCTGCCGCTCCCGGCGCGCCTCCTCGGCCTGACCGGGCAGCACGTGTCGACCCGGCCGGGTGAGGGCGGAGAGTTCCGCGACATCGACCTCTTCCATCCCGGTGACCGCCTCCGGCGGATCGACTGGCGGGCGACCGCCCGGGCGGGCCGCGCGGGGGAGCTGTACGTCCGGCGCACGACCGCCACCTCGGACGCCGCGATCCACCTGGTCATCGACGCCAGGGACGACCTGACCGGCGTCGTCGCGGACTGGTCGGAGCGGTACCCGCGCCCCGCGGTGTCGTCACTGGATCTCGCCCGCGAGGCGGCCGCATCGCTGACCGCCGCGTATGCCGCGGCGGGGGACCGGGTGGGGTTCGACGACCTGAGCGAGTACGGGCGCGTGCTGCCGCCGCGGGCGGGCGCTCGGCACCGGGAACGCGTGCTCCGCGCGATCGAGCTGACCTCGGCGACCGGGACGACGTTCCAGCGGGTCCGCGCGCCGCGGCTGTCGCCCGGGGCACTCGTCTTCGTGCTCTCGACGTTCCTCGACGATCAGCCGGTGACCCTCGCGCACACCTGGCGCGCCGCGGGTCACCGTGTGATCGCCGTCGACGTCCTGCCGGCCCGGGATGTGCGGGAGCTGACCTCACGCGACCGTCTCGCCCTGCGGACGGTCGAGCTCGCACGCCGTATCCGGCTGGAGCAGCTGCAGGCCGGGGGAGCGGAGTTCGTCCGGTGGGAGGATGCCCCGGGCCGCGAGGCGTCCCTCCGCGCGATCGCGGCGGGACGGCGACGATGAACCGCGTCCCGGTCCTCGGCGTCTTGACGATCCCCGGCTGGTCCGTGCGTGCTCTGTTCGCCGCGATCGCGCTCCCGTTCGTGCTGGTCGGCATCCCGGTGGGCACGTGGACGGGCATCGCGGCCGTGCTCATCGGGGTCGCGGTGTGGCGTCCGCGCTGGTTCACCGCCTGGGTGCTGATCGGGATCCTCCTGCTCTCGTCCCTCGTCGAGCCGGGAACGGTGACTCCGCGACTCCTCGGTCTCGTCGCGGGAGTGCACGCGCTGCACCTCGTCGCCGGCTGGATGCTCGTCGTGCCGAGCGCAGCGCGAGTGCAGCCCGCCGTGCTGCTGCCGTCGCTGCGTCGCTTCGTGCTGATCCAGGTTCCCGCGCAGGCGGCCGCCGTCGTGCTTCTGCTCTCCGCCCGGGGAGCCTCCAGCCCGCTGCTGGCCCTCCTGTCCGGACTCGCGCTCGTCGCACTGGTCGGTCTCCTGCTGCCGGCTCTGCTGCGCCGGCCTCCTCGCGCGCCACGCTGACCGTGGCCTGGAGGCCGTCCTCCTGCACCCGCCGGGGACGAATGTCGGTGGTCGCGCCTAGACTCGCGCTTGCGCGGTTTGGTGCGTTCGGGAGGATAGAATCGAACACACGTTCGATCCGGCGAACGGGATGCGCGGTGGGCGAACAGCCGGCGAGAAGACAGCACGGATGGCGGAGAATAGAGCGAGTGAGCAGCGGGCGAGTGAACATCGAGTCGGGGAACATCAGCAGAGTGACCGGGTCGCACCTCAGCGTGCGTGGAGCGCGCGTGCACAACCTCCACAATGTCGATCTGGAGATCCCGCGCGACTCGATGGTCGTCTTCACCGGCCTCTCGGGGTCGGGCAAGTCCTCGCTCGCCTTCGACACGATCTTCGCGGAAGGCCAGCGCCGGTACGTCGAGTCGCTGTCGGCGTACGCCCGCCAGTTCCTGGGTCAGGTGGACCGACCGGACGTCGACTTCATCGAAGGCCTGAGCCCGGCCGTCTCGATCGACCAGAAGTCCACCAACCGCAACCCGCGCTCGACCGTCGGCACGATCACCGAGATCTACGACTACATGCGTCTGCTGTGGGCGCGCATCGGCGTGCCGCACTGTCCCGTCTGCGGTGAGCGCATCCAGCGCCAGACCGTCCAGCAGATCGCCGACCAGCTGATGGAGCTGGAGCCCGGCACGCGGTACATGGTCGTCAGCCCGGTCGTCTCGCAGAAGAAGGGCGAGTTCGTCGACCTCTTCAAAGAGCTGGCCGCGAGCGGCTACTCGCGTGCCCTGGTCGACGGCGAGCAGATCCAGCTCTCCGACCCGCCGGCGCTGAAGAAGCAGTACAAGCACGACATCTCCGTCGTCGTCGACCGTCTGGTCGCCGGCCCGGACATCCTCGGCCGTCTCACCGACTCGCTGGAGACGGCGCTCCGGCTGACGGACGGCCTGGTCCAGGTCAACTTCGTCGACCGCGAGGGGTCCGCCGCGTGGCAGAACTTCAGTGAGAAGCTCTCCTGCCCGAACGGCCATCCCATCCAGCTGACCGAGATCGAGCCGCGGACCTTCTCGTTCAACGCTCCCTTCGGCGCCTGCCCGGAGTGCTCGGGCCTCGGCACGCGCATGTCGGTGGATGAGCAGCTGCTGCTCGGCGACGACGAGCAGAGCATCTCCGAGGGCGTCATCATCCCGTGGACGACCCAGGGCAAGGGACTCTTCAACTACTACGAGAAGCTGCTCGACGGCCTCGCTCGCGATCTGAAGTTCTCTCTGAAGACACCGTGGAAGAAGCTGACCACCGAGGTGAAGGACGCCGTGCTCCACGGCGACAACTTCGAGGTCAAGGTGCGGTGGAAGAACCGCTACGGGCGCGAGATGTCGTACACCTCCGGCTTCGAGGGCGTGGTGCCCTATATCGAGCGGCAGTACCTGCAGGCCGAGACGGACACGCAGCGCGCCCGCTGGGCCGAGTACCTGCGCGAGGTGCCGTGTCCGGTGTGCGACGGCAAGCGGCTCAAGCCCGAGGTGCTCGCGGTGCTCGTGCACGGCAGGAGCATCGCGGACGCGTCGCAGCTGAGCCTCAGCGACGCCCGCGCGTTCATGGAGAAGCTGCACCTCACCGAGCGCGAGCAGAAGATCGGCGCACAGGTGCTGCGCGAGATCAAGATCCGGCTCGACTTCCTCATCCAGGTGGGCCTCAGCTATCTCGACCTGGCGCGCGCGGCCGGGACGCTCTCCGGCGGCGAGGCGCAGCGCATCCGCCTGGCGACCCAGATCGGCTCGGGCCTGACCGGCGTGCTCTACGTGCTCGACGAGCCGAGTATCGGCCTGCACCAGCGGGACAACCGCCGCCTCATCGACACGCTCGTCGCGCTGCGCGACCTCGGCAACACGCTGATCGTGGTCGAGCACGACGAGGACACCATCCGCACCGCCGACTGGATCGTCGACATCGGCCCGGGCGCCGGCGTCAACGGCGGGCACGTCGTGCACTCCGGTTCCTACGAGGAGCTCCTGGCGAACACCGACTCGCTGACCGGCGACTACCTCGCCGGCCGCCGCGAGATCCCGGTGCCTCCGAAGCGTCGCAAGGTCGACAAGAAGCGCATGATCCGGGTCGTGGAGGCGGAGGCCAACAACCTGAAGAAGGTGACCGTCGACTTCCCGCTCGGCACCTTCGTCGCGGTGACCGGCGTCTCGGGTTCCGGGAAGTCGTCGCTGGTCAACGACATCCTGTACCGGGTCCTCGCCAACAAGCTCAACGGCGCCCGCAAGGTGCCGGGCAAGCACCGCACGGTCACCGGTCTCGAGAACCTCGACAAGGTCGTTCACGTCGACCAGGCGCCGATCGGCCGCACTCCGCGGTCGAACCCCGCGACCTACACCGGCGTCTTCGACCGCATCCGGACGCTGTTCGCCGAGACTCCGGAGGCGAAGGCCCGCGGCTACCTCCCCGGCCGGTTCAGCTTCAACGTCAAGGGCGGACGCTGCGAGGCGTGCTCGGGCGACGGGACGATCAAGATCGAGATGAATTTCCTGCCGGATGTCTACGTCGCGTGCGAGGTGTGCGGGGGAGCGCGGTATAACCGCGACACGCTCTCGGTGCACTACAAGGGCAAGAACATCGCCGAGGTGCTCGACATGCCGATCAGCGAGGCGGCCGAGTTCTTCCGGCCGATCTCGGCGATCCACCGCTTCCTGCAGACGCTGGTGGATGTGGGACTCGGCTACGTCCGGCTCGGCCAGAGCGCGACCACGCTCTCCGGCGGCGAGGCCCAGCGCGTCAAGCTGGCCACCGAGCTGCAGCGCCGGTCCAACGGCCGCAGCGTGTACGTGCTCGACGAGCCGACGACCGGGCTGCACTTCGAGGATGTCCGCAAGCTCCTGCTGGTGCTCAACGGGCTGCTCGAGAAGGGCAACACGGTCATCGTGATCGAGCACAATCTCGATGTCATCAAGTCGGCCGACTGGATCATCGACATGGGACCGGAGGGCGGCGCCGGCGGCGGCGAGGTCATCGCGACCGGCACGCCGGAGCAGGTGGCCGAGGCCCCGGGCAGCCACACGGGCTTCTTCCTCAAGGAGATGCTGCAGGGCGAGTCCGCCCGGGGTGCCGCCTGAGGCGCGCCGTGGCCGACACCGTCAGCTACCGGCCGAAGGCCGGCGAGATCCCCACCCAGCCGGGTGTGTACCGGTTCCGCGACAAGAACCGCCGCGTGCTCTACGTGGGCAAGGCGAAGAATCTCCGCGCGCGCCTGAGCAACTACTTCCAGCCGCTGCGCAGCCTCCACGAGCGCACCCGCCGGATGGTCACCACTGCGGCGAGCGTCGAGTGGACGGTCGTGGGCACCGAGTACGAGGCCCTCCAGCTCGAGTACACCTGGATCAAGGAGTTCAACCCGCCCTTCAACGTCAAGTTCCGCGACGACAAGACCTACCCGTACCTGGCCGTGACGCTCGGGGACCGCGTCCCGCGCGTGATGATCACGCGCAACCGCAACATCCCGGACGCGCGCTACTTCGGCCCGTACACGAAGGTGTGGGCGATCCGCGAGACAGTCGACCTCATGCTCAAGGCGTTCCCGATGCGGAGCTGTTCCGACGGCGTCTACCGCCGTGCCGAGCTGACCGGCCGCCCGTGCCTCCTCGGCGACATCGGGAAGTGCGCGGCGCCCTGCGTCGGCCGCATCACGCCGGAGGACCACAAGTCCCTCGCGATCGACTTCGCCTCGTTCATGGCCGGAAACGACAGCGGCTATCTCCGCGACCTGACCGAGAAGATGAGGCAGGCGGCGAGCACCCTCGACTACGAGGCGGCCGCCCGCCACCGGGATGCGATCCAGGCGCTCGAGGGCGTGCTCGGCAAGAGCGCGGTCGTCCTGACCGACAGTGTGGATGCCGACGTCTTCGGCATCGCGCACGACGAGCTCGCGGCCGCGGTGACGCAGTTCATCGTCCGTGGCGGGCGGGTGCGCGGCGTCCGGAGCTGGGTGGTCGACAAGGAGCTCGACGTCAGCCTCGGCGAACTCGTCGAGACGGTCGTGCAGAACGCGTACGACGGACCGGACGCCCCGCCGCGCGAGATCCTCGTCCCCGAATTGCCGGAGGACACCGCAGAGCTCGAGCTCTGGCTCACCCAGCGCCGCCGGGAGACGCCCGACCCCTCCGCGCCCCGGGGCCGGCACACCGGCCGGGTCGAGCTGAAGACGGCGCAGCGCGGCGAGAAGGCGGCCCTCGCGCAGACGGTCGAGATGAACGCCAAGAACGCGCTCATCCTCTACAAGACCCGGCGCAGCTCCGACTTCGTCGCCCGGTCGAAGGCGCTGAACGACATCCAGGATGCTCTGGGGATGGACGACGCACCCCTGCGGATGGAGTGCTACGACGTCTCGCACCTCAGCGGCACGAACATCGTCGCCTCGATGGTGGTGTTCGAGGACGGCCTGCCCCGCAAGGACCAGTACCGGCGCTTCAGCATCCCCGAGTCCACGGACGACACGGAGTCGATCCATCAGGTGATCTCCCGTCGGCTGGCGTACCTGAAGGGCGACACGGCGGAGGCGTCGGCGCCCCGGACGGCGGCTGAGGCGGCCGAGGACCAGCTGGCCGAGGACACGGCGCTCGACGCGGAGGGCGCAGCCGGTGCGGACGAGGTCGTGGACGGCTCCGAACGCCGTCGGCGCAAGTTCTCGTACCCGCCGAACCTCCTCATCGTCGACGGCGGCCAGCCGCAGGTCGCCGCCGCCAAGCGGGCCCTCGACGAGTCCGGCGTGACCGGGATCCAGCTCGCCGGCATCGCCAAGCGGCTCGAGGAGATCTGGCTGCCCGACTCCGACTTCCCGGTCATCCTGCCGCGGAACAGCGACGCGCTGTTCCTCATCCAGCGGCTCCGCGACGAGGCGCACCGCTTCGCGATCACCTACCAGCGGGCCCGCCGGAAGCGCGACATCGGGAGCGTCCTCGCCGAGATCCCGGGCCTCGGCCCCGCTCGCGTGAAGGAGCTGCTGAAGCACTTCGGCTCGGTGGCGCAGCTGCGCAAAGCCACGCCGGCGCAGATCGCCGAGGTCCGCGGAGTCGGCCCGACGCTCGCCGCGGCGATCTTCGAGAGGCTCGCGAACAGCGAGGGGAGCCTGCCCGCGGCATCCAGTCGCTAGGCTGGTGTCACCCCACGGAGCGGAGGAGACCGGTCTATGGCCACCGACGAGACTGTCGTGAGCGCCGAGCAGCAGGAGGTGCTCATCGTCACCGGGATGTCGGGCGCCGGCCGCTCGACGGTCGCGAACGCGCTGGAGGACCTCGACTGGTACGTCGTCGACAACCTCCCGCCCCAGATGCTCCGCCCGCTGATCGAACTCGCCAACCGCGCCGAGTCCGGGCTCCCGCGCATCGCCGCGGTGGTGGATGTGCGCGGCCGCAACTTCTTCGTGGACCTCCGCGACATGATCCAGAGCCTGCGCGAGGGCACCCAGGTGCGCGTCCTGTTCCTGGAGGCGTCCGATGCGGTGCTGGTCCGGCGCTTCGAGCAGGTGCGGCGTCCGCATCCGCTCCAGGGCAACGGCACCATCCTCGACGGCATCTCGGCGGAGCGCACCCGGCTGCGCGAGATCCGGGAGGCGAGCGACATCATCGTCGACACCTCCGATCTCAACATCCACCAGCTGGCCACCAACATCACCGACACCTTCGCCGTGGAGAACGCAGCGGATGTGCAGGTGACCGTCATGAGCTTCGGCTTCAAGTACGGACTCCCGGCGGACGCCGACATGGTGGCCGACGCGCGCTTCCTTCCCAACCCGTTCTGGAATCCCGAGCTCCGCCCGCATACCGGGCTGGACGAGGTCGTGCGCGACTACGTCCTGACCCAGGACGGCGCGGACGAGTTCATCCAGGCCTACGTCTCGGCCCTGCGGCCGATCATGAGCGGCTATCACCGCGAGAACAAACGGCACGCTCTGATCGCGATAGGCTGCACTGGCGGAAAACACCGGTCCGTCGCGATTGCGGAAGAGCTCGCGGCACGGTTGCGCAGTTTCCCCGGTCTGGCGGTGAACACCAAGCACCGCGACCTCGGCCGCGAATGATCACGGCTCATCCCTCCACGGCGCCACCCCCGCCTTGAGACAGTAAGGAATCCGATTGGCTCTCACCGCCGACGTCAAGGAAGAGCTCACCAAGATCGAGGTCGGCAAGACCACGGTCCGGGCAGCAGAGCTGGCGACCATCCTCCGGTTCTCCGGCGGTCTGCACCTGATCGGCGGCCGGATCGCGGTGGAGAGCGAGCTGGACACTCCCGAACTCGCCCGCCGCGTGCGGAAAGACCTCGCCGAGCTGTACGGCGTCCGCAGCGACGTCTCCGTCACCTCGGCCTCGGGCCTGCGGCGGACCAGCCAGTACCTCGTGCGGGTCCTCGAGGGCGGTGAGACCCTGGCGCGCCAGACCGGCCTCCTGGATGCCCGCCGCCGGCCGATCCGCGGCCTCCCGAACCGCCTCACCACCGGAACCCGCGAGGAGCTGGCCGCCGTCTGGCGCGGTGCCTTCCTCGCGCACGGCTCGCTCACCGACCCGGGTCGCTCCGCCGCCCTGGAGGTCACCTGCCCCGGCAACGAGGCCGCGATGGCCCTGGTCGGAGCCGCGGGCCGGATCGGGATCTCCGCGAAGGCCCGCGAGGTGCGCGGCGTCCACCGGGTGGTCATCCGCGACGGCGAGGCCATCAGCGCCATGCTCGTGGCGATGGGCGCGTCGGAGACGGTGTCCAACTGGGAGGAGCTGCGCCAGCGGCGCGAGGTCCGCGCGAACGCGAACCGCCTCGTCAACTTCGACGACGCCAACCTGCGCCGCTCCGCCCAGGCCGCCGTCGCGGCCTGCGCCCGTGTGGAGCGCGCCCTCGAGATCCTCGGCCCGGAGGTTCCCCAGCACCTGAGCTACGCGGGCGAGCTGCGCCTGGCGCACCGCGAGGCCAGCCTCGACGAGCTCGGCCACTACGCCGACCCGCCGATGACGAAGGATGCCGTGGCCGGCCGCATCCGCCGCCTCCTCGCGATGGCCGACAAGCGCGCCGCCGACCTCGGCATCCCGGGCACGGAGGCGAGCCTCCCCGCCGATTTGGACGAGGTGTAGGTTTCGATGGGGCAGCGCCCGATCGGGCAGCGTCCGACAGGAACGCTTTCCGGCCGCCTGGAAGCTTCCGGCGGCCGCCCGGGTTGCTCCCAGTAGACTCGATGAGTCGCTCGAATCACAACAACAGTGGAGATGAGTAATGGCTGACTACACCCTGCCGGACCTTCCGTACGACTACTCGGCGCTCGAGCCGAGCATCAGCGGCCGGATCATGGAACTGCACCACGACAAGCACCACAAGACGTATGTGGACGGCGCCAACACCGCCATCGCGAAGCTCGCGGAGGCCCGCGACGCCGACGACCTCGCGAACGTCAACAAGCTGCAGAAGGACCTCGCGTTCAACCTCGCCGGCCACGTGAACCACACCGTGTTCTGGAACAACCTGTCCCCGGACGGCGGCGACCGTCCGGCCGGCGAGCTGGCCGCGGCCATCGACGAGTTCTTCGGCTCGTTCGACAAGTTCCGCGCGCACTTCACGGCGTCGGCCCTCGGCATCCAGGGCTCGGGCTGGTCCATCCTCGCCTGGGACTCCCTGGGCCAGAAGCTGATCATCGAGCAGCTGTACGACCACCAGGGCAACCTCGCCGCCGCGACCGTCCCACTGCTCATGCTCGACATGTGGGAGCACGCCTTCTACCTCGATTACGTCAACGTGAAGGCCGACTACGTCAAGGCGTTCTGGAACATCACCAACTGGGCCGATGTGAACGACCGCTTCCTCCGGGCGCGCGAGAAGACCGCGGGTCTCCTGCTACTGTCGTAACCAGGATGGCGTCCCGGGAGGGATCCTCCCGGGACGTCGAGTCCGCCACACATACCCACACCCACCTAACCAAAGTGCGCCCTGCGGCGCCCATCGAGTAACTGGAGTCATCTGTGTCCGTAAAGATCGGAATCAACGGGTTCGGTCGCATTGGTCGTAACTACCTGCGCGCGGCCCTGGCGAAGGGCAGCGACCTCGACGTCGTCGCGGTGAACGACCTCACCGACAACAAGACGCTCGCGCACCTGCTCAAGTACGACTCCATCACGGGCCGCCTGGATGCCACCGTGGAGCTCGACGGCGACAACATCGTCGTCAACGGCAAGCCGATCAAGGTCCTCGCCGAGCGCGACCCCGCCAACCTGGGCTGGGGCGACCTGGGCGTCGACATCGTCATCGAGTCGACCGGCCGCTTCACCAAGGCCGAGGATGCGCGCAAGCACATCGAGGCCGGCGCGAAGAAGGTCATCATCTCGGCTCCGGCGAACGGCGAGGACGCCACGTTCGTCATGGGCGTCAACGAGCACCTGTACGACCCGGCCGCGCACAACATCATCTCCAACGCCTCCTGCACCACCAACTGCCTCGCGCCGCTGGCCAAGGTGTTCAACGACGAGTTCGGCATCGAGCGCGGTCTGATGACCACGGTCCACGCCTACACCGCCGACCAGAACCTCCAGGACGGACCGCACTCCGATCTGCGCCGTGCCCGCGCCGCCGCGATCAACATCGTGCCGACCTCCACGGGTGCCGCCAAGGCCATCGGCCTGGTGCTCCCGGAGCTGAAGGGCAAGCTCGACGGCTTCGCGCTGCGCGTCCCGGTGCCCACCGGCTCGATCACCGACCTCACCGTCACGGCATCGCGCCCGGTCACGGTCGAGGAGGTCAAGGCCGCGTATAAGAAGGCCGCCGAGGGTCCGCTCAAGGGCATCCTGAAGTACACCGAGGATGAGATCGTCTCCAGCGACATCGTCTCCGACCCGCACTCGTCGATCTTCGACGCGGGCCTGCTGCGCGTCCTCGGCGACCAGGTGAAGCTCTCGAGCTGGTACGACAACGAGTGGGGCTACTCCAACCGTCTCGTCGACCTGACCGAGTACGTCGCCGAGCGTCTCTGAGCCGCGGCAGCCGACGTGACGCTCCGTACCCTCGACTCACTCGGTTCGCTCGCCGGAAAGCGCGTCGTCGTCCGCTGTGATCTCAACGTGCCCCTCGAGGGCGCGACGATCACGGACGACGGCCGCGTGCGAGCGTCGATCCCCACCCTCAACGCCCTGATCAACCAGGGTGCGAAGGTGGTCGTCATCTCCCACCTCGGCCGTCCGGAGGGCGCGACCGACGCCCGGTACAGCCTGGCGCCGGTCGCCCAGCGGCTCTCCGAGCTGCTCGGCTCGCCCGTGACGTTCGCGTCCGACACGGTGGGCGGTGCCGCTCAGGATGCCGTCGCCGGCCTGGCGGACGGCGACGTCGCCCTGCTGGAGAACCTCCGGTTCAACCCGGGGGAGACCGCGAAGGACGAGGCGGAGCGGAAGGCGTTCGCCGAGAAGCTGGCCGCCTTCGGCGACGCCTTCGTCTCGGACGGCTTCGGTGTCGTCCACCGCAAGCAGGCGAGCGTCTACGAGCTCGCGCAGCTGCTTCCGAGCGCTGCCGGCACGCTCATCCAGGCCGAGCTCGAGGTGCTCGACCGGCTGACCGAGAACCCGGAGCGCCCCTACGCGGTGGTGCTCGGCGGTTCGAAGGTCTCCGACAAGCTCGGGGTCATCGGGCATCTGCTTCCGAAGGTCGACTCGCTGCTGATCGGCGGCGGGATGCTGTTCACCTTCCTCGCGGCACAGGGCCTGAAGGTCGGCTCGAGCCTGCTCGAGGCCGATCAGATCGACACGGTGAAGGGCTACCTGGCCAAGGCCGAGGAGCTCGGCGTCGAGATTGTGCTGCCGCGTGACGTCGTGGTCGCCTCGAAGTTCGGTGCGGATGCGGAGCACGTCGTGCGTCCGGTCGACGCGATCGAGGACACCGACTGGGCCGAGAAGGGCCTCGGGCTCGACATTGGCCCGGAGACGGCGGAGCTGTTCTCCGAGTACGTCCGGCGCTCGAAGACGGTGTTCTGGAACGGCCCGATGGGCGTGTTCGAGCTTAGCTCCTTCGCGGCGGGCACCAAGGCGGTCGCGCAGGCTCTCACCGAGGTCGACGGCCTCAGCGTGGTCGGCGGAGGCGACTCGGCTGCGGCCGTGCGTGCGCTCGGCTTCAGCGACGACCAGTTCGGTCACATCTCGACGGGCGGAGGCGCCAGCCTCGAGTTCCTCGAAGGCAAACGTCTCCCCGGTCTGGAGGTCCTCGGATGGCAGCAGTGAGCCCCTCGGTGCGGCGGGTCCCGCTCATCGCCGGCAACTGGAAGATGAACCTGGATCACCTGCAGGCGATCGCGTTCGTGCAGAAGCTGGCGTGGACGCTGAAGGATGCGCACCACGACTTCTCGAGCGTCGAGGTGGCGGTGTTCCCGCCGTTCACGGATCTTCGCAGCGTGCAGACGCTCGTGGCGGCCGACAAGCTGCCGCTCGCCTTCGGCGGGCAGGATGTCTCCGAGCACGAGTCCGGTGCCTACACCGGCGAGATCTCGGCCGCGTTCCTCGAGGCGCTCGAATCGCGCTACGTCATCATCGGGCACTCCGAGCGGCGGACGCTGCACGCCGAGACCGACGAGCAGGTGGCGGCCAAGGTCGCTGCGGCCCTGTCGCACAACATCGCCCCGATCATCTGCGTCGGTGAGACGGCGGAAGACCTGGAGACGCACGGCGCCAGCGCCGTGCCCGTCGCTCAGCTCCGCGCCGCGCTCTCGAAGGTCGACTCTGCCGCCGACTTCGTGGTGGCGTACGAGCCGGTCTGGGCGATCGGCTCCGGCCAGGCCGCCACGCCCGAGCAGGCCGAGCAGGTCGCGGCGGCGCTTCGCGGCGTCATCGTGGAGCTGCTGGGCGACGATGTCGCAGCCACGACGCGCATCCTCTACGGCGGATCGGTGAAGTCGGGCAACATCGCGGCCTTCATGCGCGAGCCCAACGTGGACGGCGCGCTGGTCGGCGGTGCGAGCCTCGACGTGAACGAGTTCGCGGCCATCGTCCGGTATCAGAAGCACGTCGGGCTCTGACGAGCACCGCACGTTATACTGGTCGTTGGTTTCCCCGGGCGTCGCCCGGTCGCTTTCCGAAAGGTTCCCCGTGCTGATTCTCCAGGTCGTCCTGCAGGTGCTGCTGGGCATCACCAGCCTCCTGCTGACGCTTCTCATCCTTCTGCACAAGGGCCGCGGCGGCGGACTGTCCGACATGTTCGGCGGCGGCGTCACCTCCAACCTCGGCGCCTCCGGTGTGGCCGAGCGCAACCTCAACCGGATCACCGTGATCCTGGGCCTGATCTGGATCACGTGCATCGTCGTGCTCGGTCTGATCACCAAATTCAGCGCGTAAGCGCACCACGGTAGAAGGAGACACAGCATGGCTTCCGGAGGCAGTGCAATCCGCGGCTCGCGCGTCGGCGCCGGCCCCATGGGCGAGCAGGACCGCGGCTTCCACGCCGATCGGATCGCCATCTCGTACTGGGACGCGCTCGGCAATGAGACCGTCCGCTACTTCGCGGCGAACCTCCCCGAGGAGGAGATCCCCGACATCATCGACTCTCCGTCATCCGGCCTCCCGGCCGGCCGCGACAAGGAGAACCCGCCGTCGGTGGCGAAGGCGGAGCCGTACAAGACGCACCTCGCCTACGTGAAGGAGCGTCGCAGCGAAGAAGAGGCGGAGCAGCTGCTCGAAGACGCCCTCAACCAGCTGCGCGCCCGTCGCGGCCGTCCCACGAGCACCGAGGCGTAGAAGACCCAGCGTGCGGCTACACTTCCTACCACGGGTAGGAGGTCGTGGATGCGTGGCTCACGGGACGATCGCAGCGATCTCCCGCGCGAACTGGGGGAGGCCGTCGGCACGCTGAGCCTGCTGGCCCTCCTGGACGAGGGCGTTCGCGCTGCGGTCGACGCCGAACGGCTCTTGACGCGCTGTCAGGACGACACGGTACCCAGTGCTGCGGACGCGCGGAACGCCCTCCACCTGCGCATCACCTTCGCGGGGCTGCAGCGCTGGGTCGAGGATCTCGAGCTCACGGGCCCGGAGCAAGAGGTGCGGGACGAGACGGCGCGCCTGCTCGCCTTCTACCTGCACCTGCTGACGCACGCGTTCGAGCGGGATATCTCCGGGGCAGGGCGCGACCGCCTGGCGATCCGCAGTCGTGGACCGTTGACGGGCGCGCCCTGCGCGCGGCTGATGACTCTGCGGGAGCGGGTCAGTAGCTGGGCGCGATGAGGTTCTCGGGCACGTCCACCGCGGCTTCCTTGTCCACGAAGAACACGGTCCGCTTCCGTCCCTTGGCACCGGCGACCGGCACCTCGGTGTAGCTCGCGCCGGCGAGGGCGAGCCCGAGCGCGCTCGCCTTGTCGCTGCCGGCGAGGACCAGCCAGATCCGATCGGACGAGTTGATCACCGGCCGGGTGAGGCTCAGGCGCTCCGGCGGAGGCTTCGGCGACTCGCGCTCGGCGATCACCGTCGCCTCCGTCTCGCGGATGCCGGGCCGGTCCGGGAAGAGCGAGGCGATGTGCCCATCGGGACCGACGCCGAGGAACGTGATGTCGAACTTCGGGCAGGGCCAGTCGTTCGACCCGAACGCCTGCAGCTCGGCCGCGTAGACACGCGCCGCCTCGTCGATGTCCGGGATCTCGTCCGACGACGGGAACGGGTGCACGTTCTCGGGCGGGAGTGCGATGTGGTCGAGGAGCGCCTCGCGCGCCTGACGCTCATTGCGGTCAGGGCTGTCCCGCGGAACGAACCGCTCGTCGCCCCACCAGACGTGCACCCTCGACCAGTCGATGGTGTCGCGGGCGGGGGAGGAGTTGACGGCCTCCAGCACCGCGATCCCCATCGTCCCACCGGTCAGCGCGATGTTGGCGCGGCCCAGGTCGTCGAGGATGTCGATGGTCTTGGTGAGGAAACGCGCCGCCACGGATGCCGCCAGGGCCTCCTTGTCCGGGTGGACGAGCACCCGTCGTTCGTTCGTCATGCCCTGACGCCTGCTCCTTCGTCGGAGGTCTCCAGCAGTGCGAGACCCTTGGTGATCACCTCGCCATAGAGGTCGTCCGGGTCCAGCCTACGCAGTTCTTCGGCGAGGCAGTCCCGGAGGTTCCGGCGCGGCAGGGACAGGTCGTGCGTCGGCTGTCCCGGCTGAGACAGGCGGGCGACGTTCGGGATCTCGCGGGCGAGCTCGATCACACCGGATTCGCGTTCCATCTTCACGCCGTGGATGCCGCCGGAGCCGATCGCGCGCGAGGCGAGGTCGTACTGCACCGGCACCTGCAGCTGCAGGCGCAGCCAGGCGGCGAGGAGGAGGGTGGAGGGGGAGTCGGCCGCGCCCGCCACATCCACGGCCGTGATGGGCTCGTAGGGCGGCTGGTCGAGGACCGCGGCGAGCTGGGCCCGCCACAGCGTCAGACGCGTCCAGGCGAAGTCCGTGTCGCCCGGGGCGTAGGTCTCCCCGAGGTGGACCAGGAACTCCTGCGGATTCGGCTGCGTGGAGGCGTCGGTGATCCGGCGGGTCGCGATGCGCCCCAGCGGAGAGGACGCGGCCCTCGCGGGTGCGAGACCCGGCCACCAGACGACCACGGGAGCGTCGGGCAGGAGCAGGCCGGTGACCAGCCCCTCCTCGTCGCTCGCGGTCTCGCCGTACGCGCGGAGCACGATGACCTCGCTGGCGCCGGCGTCGCCGCCGACCCGGATCTGCGCGTCGAGACGCGGATCCCCATCGTGGCGGTCCTCCTCGGTGGACACCACGATGACGCGCATCGGGTGCTCGCGGGAGGCGTCGTTGGCGGCCTCGATGGCCTCCTCCTCCTGCCCGAGGTGGGTGGCGATGATGAGCGTCAGCACGCGGCCGAGGGCGACGGCGCCGCCCTCCTCGCGGATCTTGACGAGCGCCTTCGAGATGTTGCTGACGGTCGTCGCCGGAAGATCGACGATCATGGACGCCTCCAAACGCGGCCGTCACGGGCGAGGAGCTCGTCGGCCGACTTCGGGCCCCAGGTTCCGGGGCGGTACTGCTCGGGCTGGCCCTGCGTGGCCCAGAAGTGCTCGATCGGGTCGAGGATCTTCCACGAGAGCTCGACCTCCTCGTGGCGGGGGAAGAGCGGCGGGTCGCCGAGCAGCACATCCAGGATGAGCCGCTCGTAGGCCTCGGGGCTGGCCTCCGTGAAGGCGTGGCCGTAGCCGAAGTCCATGCTGACGTCGCGCACCTGCATGCCGGCGCCGGGGACCTTCGAGCCGAAGCGGATGGTCACACCCTCGTCGGGCTGGACGCGGATGACGAGCGCGTTCTGGCCGAGCGCGCTGGTCTGCGACTCCGCGAAGAGCTGCTGCGGGGCGCGCTTGAAGACGACCGCGATCTCGGTGACCCGGCGGCCCAGGCGCTTGCCCGCGCGCAGGTAGAACGGCACGCCCGCCCAGCGGCGGGTCCCGATCTCCAGCTTGATGGCCGCGAAGGTCTCCGTGGTGGACTCGGGGTTCATCCCGTCCTCCTCCAGGAACCCGGGGACCTTCTCGCCGCCCTGCCATCCGTTGCCGTACTGGCCGCGCGCCGTTGCCGTCGCGAGGTCTTTCGGAAGCCGGACGGCCGCGAGGATCTTCTCCTTCTCGGCGCGCAGGTCTGCGGCGTTGAACGAGATCGGCTCCTCCATGGCGGTGAGCGCGAGCAGCTGCAGCAGGTGGTTCTGGATGACGTCCCGCGCAGCGCCGATGCCGTCGTAGTAGCCGGCACGGCCGCCGACGCCGATGTCCTCGGCCATCGTGATCTGCACGTGGTCGACGTAGTTGGCGTTCCAGATCGGCTCGTACAGCTCGTTCGCGAAGCGCAGCGCCAGGATGTTCTGGACCGTCTCCTTGCCGAGGTAGTGGTCGATGCGGAACACCGAGTCCGGCGGGAAGACCGTTTCGACGACGGCGTTCAGCTCACGAGCCGACTGCAGGTCGTGACCGAACGGCTTCTCGATGACGACGCGCCGCCAGCCCTTGCCGTCCTGGTCGGCGAGACCGGATCGCTTGAGCTGCTCGGTGACGATCGGGAACGCCTTCGGCGGGATGGACAGGTAGAACGCGTGGTTGCCCATGGTGCCGCGCTCGGCGTCCAGCTGCTCGACGGTCGCCTTCAGACGCCGGAAGGCATCGTCGTCGTCGAACTCGCCCGGCACGAAGCGGATGCCCTGTGCGAGCTGCTGCCACACATCGTCGTCGAACGGCGTGCGGGCGTACTGCTTGACCGCCTCGTACACGACCTTCTCGAAGTCCTGGTCCTCCCAGTCGCGCCGGGCGAACCCGACGAGGGAGAATCCGGGCGGCAACAGGCCGCGGTTCGCGAGGTCGTAGACCGCCGGCATCAGCTTCTTGCGTGACAGGTCGCCTGTCACTCCGAAGATGATGAGGCTGCTCGGCCCCGCGATGCGGTTGAGGCGGCGGTCGGAGGGCAACCGCAACGGGTTGAACTCCGGGGTGATCTCCACCGGTGACAAGGGGGTCGTCTCCTTGATCAGCTGCTCGGTCGACATGCTCGACGCGCTCAGTTGACGGCCTCGAACAGCGAGACGACGTCCGCCTCGGGGTTCGTGAGGGTCAGGGTCAGCACCGGGCGGCCGTGCTCGCCGAGCACGCTGGCATCGCCGGCGGCCTGGGCCTGGATGAGCTGCCCGAACGTGAAGGGTCGCCCGGGGATCTCGAGGTCCTCGGACGGGGTGGCCGTGATCTGCAGGAACACGCCGACCGCGGGACCGCCCTTGTGGAACTGACCCGTGGAGTGGAGGAAGCGGGGTCCCCAGCCGAAGGTGACGGGACGGTTCGCCTTGGCCGCCAGCAGGTCGCGGATGCCCGCAAGCTGGGGGAGCGCATTGCGGTTCACGTACGCCTGGACTGCGACGTAGCCGTCGGGTCCGAGCTGCGCGAGCAGCGCATCCACTGCGGCGTCCAGCGTGTTCGCCTCGCCGAGGAACGCGCCCGTGGTGCGCACCTCGATGCCGCCGGCGGTGAAGGCCGGCGTGACCGGCTCCGGCCGGTTGTCGAGCAGCGAGCGCGCGGCGACCTTCGCCGCCTCGACGTCCGGCTGGTCGAACGGGTTGATCCCGAGCAGACGACCAGCGACGGCGACGGCGTACTCCCAGACCAGGAGCTGTGCGCCCAGGCTGCCGGAGACGAGGATCTCGCCCTCGTGCCGGTCGGCCGGGAACAGGTGGTGCGCCTCGGCGTTCGCCACCAGGCGGACGACCTGCAGGTCGGCGGGCTTGGACTCCAGTTCGGGAGCGAGCGGGTCGAGCACCACGGGAAGCAGCCCGGTGCCCTCCTTGCCGGTGGACTCGGCGATCAGCTGCTCGGCCCAGTCGGCGAAGCCGACGATGTGGGTCCCGTCGGCGACGATGCCCAGCTTGTCCTTCAGCGGGCTGGTGCCGGCGATCGCAGCGCCCAGCACGAGGCCGGGGTTCTGCTCGTTGTCGACGGCGAGCTCGATCTGGGTCGCATCCGCCTCGTCCAGCAGCTGGGCGATGTCGACGCCGGCAAGGCCCGACGGAACGAGTCCGAACGCGGTGAGAGCCGAGTAGCGGCCGCCGACGTTCGGGTCCGCGTTGAAGACGCGGTAACCGGCCTCGCGTGCGGACTGGTCGAGCGGCGATCCGGGGTCGGTGACGACGACGATCCGCTCGCGCGGGTCGATGCCGGCATCCTGGAACCACTTCTCGTACACGCGGCGCTGGCTGTCCGTCTCGAGCGTCGAGCCGGACTTGGAGGAGATGACCACAGCGGTCGCCTCCAGCCGGTCGCGCAGCGCGGCGAGCACCTGGCCGGGGTCCGTGGAGTCGAGCACGGTCAGCTCGGCCTCGGCGGTCAGGGTGATGACCTCCGGTGCCAGCGAGGACCCGCCCATGCCGCCCAGGACGATGTGGTTGACGCCCTTGGCGTGCAGCTCCTCGCGCAGGGCGACGATCTCGGGCACGAGCGGCCGCGAGATGGAGACGGCCTCGGTCCAGCCGAGACGCTTGCTCGCCTCGGCCTCGGCCGCCGGCCCCCAGAGGGCCGGCTCGAGCGCCGTGATGCCGGACGCGACGCGGTCGGCGACCAGCTGCGGGACGACGGTGCGGACGGCCTCGGCCGCCGCACCGGTCACGTGGATGCGGAAGGTCACTTGGCTGCTCCCTCGAGAGCGTTCTTCACGGTCTCGACGAGCTCGCCCCAGGAGACGTTGAACTTCTCGACGCCCTCGCGCTCGAGCGTCTCGGTGACGTCGTCGTACCCGATTCCGAGCGCAGCGAGCTTGTTGAGCACGTCGTTCGACTCGGCGTAGGTGCCGGTGACGCTGTCGCCGGAGATCTTCCCGTGGTCGAAGGTCGCATCCAGCGTCTTCTCGGGCATCGTGTTGACGGTGTTCGGGGCGACGAGCTGCTCGACGTACAGCGTGTCGGGCAGGTTCGGGTCCTTGACGCCGGTGGACGCCCACAGCGGACGCTGCTCGTTGGCGCCCGCCTGCGTGAGGAGCTTGGCCCGCTCGGTGGCGAAGGCCTGCTCGTACACCTCGTAGGCGAGGCGGGCGTTGGCGATGCCGGCCTTGCTCTTCAGCGCGGTGGCCTCGTCGGTTCCGATCGCCGTGAGGCGCTTGTCCACCTCGGTGTCGACGCGCGACACGAAGAAGGACGCGACCGAGTGGATGGCGGAGAGGTCGATGCCGGCCTCCTGGGCCTTCTCCAGACCCGTGAGGTACGCGTCGATGACCTGGCGGTAGCGCTCCAGGCTGAAGATCAGGGTCACGTTGACGCTGATGCCCGCCGCGATCGTCTCGGTGATGGCCTCGAGACCGGCCACCGTCGCGGGGATCTTGATCATGACGTTCGGCTTCTGGATCTTCGCCGAGAGCGTCCGCGCGGCGGCGATGGTCGCCTGCGTGTCGTGGGCGAGCCCGGGCTCCACCTCGATGGAGACGCGGCCGTCGACGCCGTTCGAGCGCTCGAACACCTCGTGGAAGATGTCGCTCGCCTGCGAGACATCGGCCGTGGTGATCTCGAAGATCGCCTCGTCGACGCTCGCGCCGGCGGCGGCGAGCTCGCGGACCTGCTCGTCGTACGCCGCGCCCTTGGAGAGGGCGGAGGCGAAGATCGTCGGGTTGGTGGTCACGCCGACGACGTTCTTCTCGGCGATGAGCTTCTGGAGGCTCCCGGTGTTGATGCGCTCACGCGAGAGGTCGTCCAGCCAGATGCTGACGCCGGCGGCGGACAGGTCGGCCGTCGGGGTCTGGGTGGTGGTGTCAGTCATTTCTGTTTTCTCCACAGTTCTGTCTTGTAGTCGTGGTGCCCGGAGTCAGAGAGACGCGAGCGATTCCTTCGCGGCGGACACGGCGTGCTCGGTGGTCATGCCGAACTCGCGGAACAGCGTCTTGTAGTCGGCCGAAGCGCCGAAGTGCTCGATGGACACGCTGCGACCGTGGTCGCCGACGATCTTGTCCCAGGCGAGCGACGAGCCTGCCTCGATCGAGACGCGGGCCTTCACCCCGGCGGGGAGCACCTGCTCGCGGTACTCGGCGGGCTGCTCGGCGAACCACTCCAGGCTCGGAGCGGACACGACGCGGGCGTTGACGCCCTCGCCGCGCAGCACCTCGCGGGCCTCCAGTCCGATCTGCACCTCGGAGCCGGTCGCGATGAAGATCACGTCCGGGGTCCCGCCCGGCGCCTCGGCCAGGATGTAGGCGCCCTTGGAGACGTTCTTCGCGGAGGCGAGGGTGTCGCCCTCGGCGTCGCCGTCGCCGCGCTCGAACACCGGGATGTTCTGGCGGGTGAGCGCGATGCCGGCCGGACCGTTGCGGCGCTCGAGGATGGTCTTCCACGCCCAGGCGACCTCGTTCGCGTCGCCCGGGCGGACGACGGTGAAGTTCGGGATGGCGCGGAGCGTCGAGAGCTGCTCGATCGGCTGGTGCGTCGGCCCGTCCTCGCCGAGGGCGACGGAGTCGTGCGTCCAGACGAAGATCGACGGGATGTCCATGAGCGCCGACAGGCGGAGCGACGGACGCTGGTAGTCGCTGAAGATCAGGAACGTCCCGCCGAACGGACGCGTCGGTCCGTGCAGCACGATGCCGTTGATGATCGCGGCCATGGCGTGCTCGCGGATGCCGAAGTGCAGCACGCGGCCGTACTTGTTGCCCGTCCACTCGTGCGTGGAGCGCTCCGACGGCACGAACGACGCGGCGCTCTCGATGGTGGTGTTGTTCGACTCGGCGAGGTCGGCGGAGCCGCCCCACAGCTCGGGCATCACCGGAGCGATCGCGTTGAGCACCTTACCGCTGGCGGCACGAGTGGAGACATCCGTGCCCGGCTCGAAGACCGGCAGCGCGCTCTCGAGCTCCTCCGGGGCGGCGCCGCTGAGCAGGCGGTCGAGCAGCTGCTTGCGCTCGGGGTTCGCCTCCGCCCAGGCGTCGAAGCCCTTCTGCCACTCGGCGCGCTCCCCGGCGCCGCGCTCGATCGCCTTGCGGGTGTGCTCGATGACCTCGTCCGCGACCTCGAAGGTCTGCTCGGGGTCGAAGCCGAGCACCTCCTTGACGGCGCGCAGCTCGTCGGCGCCGAGCGCCGAGCCGTGGATCTTGCCGGTGTTCTGCTTCTTCGGCGACGGCCATCCGATGATCGTCTTCAGGATGATGAGCGACGGCTTGTCGGTGACGGTCTTCGCGTCCTCGATCGCCGCGAAGAGCTCCTCGACGTCTTCCTTGTAGACGCCGGTCTTCTTCCAGTCGACGACCCGGACATCCCAGTGGTACGCCTCGTAGCGCGCCTGGACGTCCTCGGTGAACGCGATGTCGGTGTCGTCCTCGATCGAGATCTGGTTGCTGTCGTAGATCGCGATGAGGTTGCCGAGCTCCTGGTGGCCGGCGAGCGACGAGGCCTCGGAGCTGACGCCCTCCTCCAGGTCGCCGTCGGAGGCGATCACGAAGACGTGGTGGTCGAACGGGCTGGTGCCGGGAGCGGCGTCCGGGTCGAACAGGCCGCGCTCGAAGCGCTGCGCATATGCAAAACCGACGGCGGAGGAGATGCCCTGACCGAGAGGTCCGGTGGTGATCTCCACGCCGTCGGTGTGTCCGTACTCGGGGTGGCCGGGAGTGAGGGAGCCCCAGGTGCGGAGCTTCTTCAGGTCGTCGAGCTCGAGTCCGTAGCCGCCCAGGTAGAGCTGGATGTACTGCGTGAGCGACGAGTGTCCGGCCGAGAGGATGAAGCGGTCACGTCCCAGCCAGTGCTGATCGCGCGGGTCGCGGCGCATCACCTTCTGGAAGAGCAGGTAGGCCGCGGGAGCGAGGCTCATGGCCGTGCCGGGATGCCCGTTGCCCACCTTCTCCACCGCATCGGCCGCGAGAACGCGAGCCGTGTCTACCGCCTTGTTGTCAATGGGATCCCACTGCAGTGCTGCCACGTGAAAACTGACCCTTCGTAGATTGGCTACATAAGTGCCGGCAAAGGTCGTCTGGGTACCCGCACCGGTTCTGGTAGTGCGCGCCGTGGACGTCATCGGCGCCGGGCCTGCCTCCGTCGCCGTCCTGCGAATCGGACGGGTGGAGTGGGGGCCTCGGCTGGCGAGCATCTCCAAGTATAGGTAACGCGCACGAAACGTGGGGTGTTCCCCCAGCCCACTTGTGTCATACGCGGACACGGAGTACCGCCGGCTGTACTCCGTCCCTTCTCCCGGGGCGCACCTCTACGTGTCGTAGACTTGAGCGGGGTCGCCGAGCCCCCAGCCACCGACACAACACGAGGAGCAATGGACGTCGCCGTAGAGAGCCGTGTCGCACCGGACCGCATCGGCCTCGTCCGCAAGGCGAAGGCGTACATCGCCCTCACCAAGCCGCGTGTCGTCGAGCTGCTGCTGGTCACGACGGTCCCCACGATGATCCTCGCGGCGAACGGCATCCCGAACCTGTGGCTGGTGCTCGCCACGGTCGTCGGCGGCTACATGAGCGCGGGGTCCGCCGGTGCGTTCAACTGCTACATCGACCGCGACATCGATCGCGTGATGCGCCGGACCCGGAACCGTCCGCTCGTCACCGGCGAGCTCTCGGACCGCGAGGCGCTCGTCTTCTCCTGGGCCCTCGGCATCGCCTCCGTGCTGGTCCTCGGATTCTTCACGAACTGGCTGGCGGCGGCCCTCTCGGTCGCGGCCATCCTGCTCTACGTCGTCTTCTACACGCTCATCCTCAAGCGCCGCACCCCGCAGAACATCGTCTGGGGCGGCATCGCCGGCTGCATGCCCGTGCTGATCGGCTGGGCGGCGGTCACCGGATCGCTGGACTGGCCGCCGTTCATCCTGTTCGGGATCATCTTCCTCTGGACGCCTCCGCACTACTGGCCGCTCTCGATGAAGTACCGCTCCGACTACCAGGAGGCGGGCGTCCCGATGCTCGCGGTCGTGCGCGGCCGCTCGGCGGTCGGCCTGCAGGTCGTCCTGTACGCCTGGGCGATGGTCGCCTGCTCCCTGCTGCTGATCCCGGTGGGGCACATGGGCCTGGTCTATTCGGCGGTCTCGCTGGTCGCGGGCGGCTGGTTCCTCTACGAGTCGCACCGCCTCTACAACCTGGCGATCCGGCACGCGAGCGTGTCGCCGATGCGCGTCTTCCACGGGTCGATCGCCTACCTGACGCTGATCTTCCTCGCGGTCGCCATCGACCCGCTGCTGCCCTTCTGACCGCCGCGTAACGATCCCGCCGCATCCGGCATCCGCCCCTGCCGGCGGAGTTACCATCAGGCATGACGGATCGGCTGCCGACGGCGCGCCTCGAGACCGAGCGCCTGATCCTCGACGTCCCGACGGAGGACGACATCCCGGACGTCCTGGAGGCGTGCCTCGACGCCGCCACGCAGCTCTGGGTGCCGCTCCCGTCGCCGTACACCCGCGAGAGCGCCGAGTTCTTCGTCCGCAGCTACTGCCCGCACGGCGTCGCGAGCGGAGACTTCCACGTGTGGGCGCTCCGGCCGCGAACCGGCGGGCGCATGCTCGGGGTGGTCGAGGTGCGACGCGACGAGCGGCCCGGCTCGGGAACCGTCGGCTGCTGGTCCGGCCCGTGGGGGCGGGGGCGCGGCTACATGCGGGAGGGTCTGGTGGCGGTCGCGCGGCACGCGCTCGACCCGGCCGGTCTCGGGTTCGACCGCCTGCGCTGGGTGTACGTGCCCGGAAACGACCCGAGCAGGCGGCTCGCCGAAGCGGTGGGGTTCGGCTTCGGGGAGAGCACGGACCGTGCGGTCACCCTGCACGGCGAGACCCTCGCAGCGCGGGTGGGGACGCTACACCGAGACGACGTCGGCGGCTGAGTCCGCCTCGACCTCCGCAGCGGGCGCCGGTGCCGTGAGCGCCATGATCACGGCGGTCATGACCGCGGCGAGGGTCGCGGCGAGCGTCATGTGGATGCCGACGAGGATCTCGGGAAGGCCCGTGTCCGCCTGGATGAGCCCCACCGCGATCTGCACCAGTTCGATCGCGAGCATCAACCGGGTGAAGCGACGCAGCGGCGCCCCGCCGAACCGGAACGACCCGGCGACGAGGAGGATGGTCAGGCCGAACGTGACATAGGCAGGGATCGCATGGACGTGCTCCAGGATCTCCGGATTCAGCCCGCTGCGCGGGGTGTTCTGATCCCCGGCGTGCGGGCCCGCGCCCGTCGTGACGATGCCCATGGCGATGGTGAGCACGACCACGACGCTCGTGACATAGGCGAGCGCTGCGTACCATCCGGGGACGGCGGCGACGCGCCGGCCGGTCACCGCGTGGACGCGCACCACGAACACCGTTGTCAGGGCGACCAGCACGATCGAGATGACGAAGTGGATGCCGACGACCCACCAGGTGAGGCCGGTGAGCACGGTGACCCCGCCGATGACCGCCTGGAGCGGCACGCCGAGGCCGGCGACGAGCGAGATCCAGAACAGGTCGCCGCGCGAGCGGAAGAGCTTCACGACGGCCAGGAACGCGGCGATCGCGAGGACCGCGAGCACTCCTCCCAGCATCCGGTTGCCGAACTCGATGACGCCGTGGATGCCCATCGCCGGCGTGTTGACGAACGAGTCGGCCGTGCACCTCGGCCAGGTCGGGCAGCCCAGGCCGCTGCCGGTCAGGCGGACAGCGCCTCCTGTGGTGACCAGAAGAATCTGCGCCGCGAGGTACACCCACGCGATCACCCGGGTCCGCCCGTCCACTCGGTCCGGCAGCCAGGCGGTGATGCGCTTCATGATTTCGGGGCTTCCTCGGGGTCTGGATGCGGATACTCGGGCAACGCGCAGGCGTGGCTCTACTAATACCGCGCCGCACCTGTAGAATTGGTGGGTTCGAGGAACGCGCCATCGTGCGCGTGCCACCGGGCGGATTCCCCCGCTCGTGGCCGGGGCATCGCGGCCCGTGTCCACGGACATTTTAGGTCCGCACACCAGCCACCCGCACAATCTGGACGCTCGAGCGACCGGCATCAGCCGTGCGCACGAGGGGAATGAGCCGGACTGATATCCGGTTACGAGTGGTAGGAAACGAGGTAGAAATGTCAGACATCCTGATCGACCGGCCTGAGCTCGCCTCCCTGGGGCAGTACGAGTTCGGCTGGGCGGACTCCGACGCTGCGGGTGCCTCCGCGCGCCGCGGGCTCTCGCCCCAGGTGGTGAAAGACATCTCAGGGTTGAAGAACGAGCCCGACTGGATGCTGCAGCGCCGCCTCAAGGCGCTCCAGCTCTTCGAGCGCAAGCCCATGCCGACGTGGGGCGCCGATCTGTCGGAGATCGACTTCGACAACATCAAGTACTTCGTCCGCTCCACCGAGAAGCAGGCGCAGAGCTGGGAAGACCTTCCCGAGGACATCCGCAACACGTACGAGAAGCTGGGCATCCCGGAGGCGGAGCGCCAGCGCCTCGTCGCCGGCGTCGCTGCGCAGTACGAGTCCGAGGTCGTGTACCACCAGATCCGCGAGGACCTCGAGCAGCAGGGCGTCATCTTCCTCGACACCGACACGGCGCTGCGCGAGCACCCGGAGATCTTCCAGGAGTACTTCGGCACCGTGATCCCGGCCGGCGACAACAAGTTCGCGGCGCTCAACACGGCGGTCTGGTCCGGCGGCTCGTTCGTCTACGTCCCGAAGGGCGTCCACGTCGAGATCCCGCTGCAGGCCTACTTCCGGATCAACACCGAAAACATGGGCCAGTTCGAGCGGACGCTGATCATCGCCGACGAGGGCAGCTACGTCCACTACATCGAGGGCTGCACGGCGCCGATCTACAAGTCCGACTCGCTGCACTCCGCCGTCGTCGAGATCATCGTGAAGAAGAACGCCCGTGTTCGCTACACGACCATCCAGAACTGGTCCAACAACGTCTACAACCTGGTCACCAAGCGTGCCACGGCGGGCGAGGGCGCGACCATGGAGTGGATCGACGGGAACATCGGTTCCAAGGTGACGATGAAGTACCCCTCGATCTACCTGATGGGCGAGCACGCCAAGGGCGAGACCCTCTCGGTCGCGTTCGCCGGCCCGGGCCAGCACCAGGACGCGGGCGCCAAGATGATCCACATGGCGCCGTACACCCAGTCGTCGATCGTGTCCAAGTCGATCGCGCGCGGGGGCGGCCGGGCCGGCTACCGGGGCGAGGTGCGGGTGGATGCGGCAGCGCACCACTCCGCGAACACCGTCCGCTGCGATGCCCTCCTCGTCGACACGATCTCGCGGTCGGACACCTACCCGGCCATCGACATCCGGGTGGACGATGTGCAGCTCGGCCACGAGGCGACGGTGTCGCGCGTGAGCGAGGAGCAGCTGTTCTACCTGATGTCCCGCGGGCTCCCGGAGGACGAGGCCATGGCGATGATCGTCCGCGGCTTCATCGAGCCGATCGCCCGCGAGCTCCCCATGGAATACGCACTCGAACTCAACAAGCTCATCGAGATGGGCATGGAAGGCTCTGTCGGATGACGCAGATCGAGACGACGACGACCGCCCCGGCCGCCCCCGCCCCGAAGCACCTGCGTGCGCCGGTCCCCGTCCAGAGCCGCGCCGAGCGGTTCACGTCGACCGAGGTGGCGGACTTCCCCGCGGTGACCGGCCGGGAGCCGATGTGGAAGTACACGCCGGTGGCGCGCCTCCAGGAGCTGATCGCCGGTGAGCTCGACGGCTCGCCGTACGTGTACGACGCGACGGCCGCTCCCGGAGTGACCACATCCTGGATCGGCCGGGACGACGCCCGCATCGGCACGGCCGGAAAGCCGGAGGACCGTGCGTCCGCCAACGCGTGGACGGCTTTCCAGCAGGCGCTGCTCGTCCACATCGGAACGACGATGACCGGAGACCACCGCGAGGTGACGCTCACCCGCTCCTCCCTCGGCGGCAGCCCGCGTGCCGCTCACACCGTGGTCGAGGTGGCTCCGGGAGCGACGGCGACGCTCATCCTGCAGAACACGGGTTCGGCCCACCTGGCCGAGAACGTCGAGTTCCTGCTGGGCGCCGATTCGGATCTCACCGTCGTCTCGCTCCAGGAGTGGGACGACGAAGCGCTGCACGTCGCGGCCCATTTCGCCGAGGTCGGCGAGGGCGCGCGCCTCAAGCACGTCGCGGTGACCCTCGGCGGCGGTGTGGTGCGACTCAACCCGTCCACGCACCTGGTCGGGGCGCGTGCGGACGCCGAGCTCCTCGGCGCGTACTTCGCCGACGCCTCCCAGCACCTCGAGCAGCAGGTGTACGTCCACCACGACGGCCCGGAGACCCGCAGCCGCGTGACGTACAAGGGCGCGCTGCAGGGCCAGGGGGCACGCACGGTGTGGATCGGCGACGTGCTGATCGGACCGAAGGCCGTCGGCACCGACACGTACGAGCAGAACCGCAACCTCGTGCTCACGGACGGCGCCCGCGCCGACTCCGTGCCGAACCTCGAGATCGAGACCGGCGACATCGTCGGCGCCGGCCACGCCAGCGCGACCGGCCGTTTCGACGACGAGCAGCTGTTCTACCTGCAGTCGCGCGGAATCCCCGAAGAGGAGGCGCGGCGCCTCGTGGTGCGCGGGTTCCTCTCCGAGATCGTGCAGCAGATCGGGTCGCCCGCGCTCCAGGAGCGGCTGCAGGCCAAGATCGAGGACGAGCTCCAGACGACGTCGGTCACCGCCTCCGGGGCCGAGCACTGATGGCGGGGCAGCGGATCGGCGCGGCCGCGGAGCTGGTGGAGAACCAGGCGACGCGGGTCGTGCTCGACGGCATCCCCATCGCGGTCGTCAAGGACTCGGGCGGCGAGATCCACGCCATCGGCGACACCTGCACGCACGGCGAGATCTCGCTGTCCGAGGGCTTCGTCGAAGACCAGACGCTGGAATGCTGGGCGCACGGCTCGCAGTTCTCCCTCGTCACCGGCCAGCCCCTCAACCTCCCGGCCTACGAGCCGGTCCCCGTCTTCTCCGTCGAGATCATCGACGGGGACGTCTACATCGACCCCGCTGTCATCATCAGCGCGAACGGCACGAAAGAGATCCAGTAACCATGTCAGTCCTCGAGATCCGCGACCTCCACGTCACCGTCGAGACGGACCAGGGCACCAAGCCCATCCTGAACGGCGTCGACCTCACCATCAACGAGGGTGAGATCCACGCGATCATGGGCCCGAACGGCTCCGGCAAGTCGACCCTTGCCTACACGATCGCCGGGCACCCCAAGTACACCGTCACCAGGGGGACCATCACGCTCGACGGCGAAGACGTCCTCGCGATGACCGTCGACCAGCGGGCGCGCGCCGGGCTCTTCCTGGCGATGCAGTACCCGGTCGAGATCCCCGGCGTCACCAACACGAACTTCCTGCGCACCGCCAAGACGGCGATCGACGGCGAGGCGCCGTCCATCCGCACCTGGGTGAAGGATGTGCGCGAGTCGATGAACGCTCTTCGGATGGACTCCTCGTTCGCCGAGCGCAACGTCAACGAAGGCTTCTCGGGCGGCGAGAAGAAGCGCAACGAGATCCTCCAGCTGGAGCTGCTCAAGCCGAAGTTCGCGGTGCTCGACGAGACCGACTCCGGTCTCGACGTCGATGCCCTCAAGGTCGTGTCGGAGGGCGTCAACCGGGCCGAAGCGAACACCGGTCTCGGCATCCTGCTGATCACGCACTACACGCGGATCCTGCGCTACATCAAGCCGGACTTCGTGCACGTCTTCGTCGCCGGCCGGGTGGCGGAGCAGGGCGGCCCGGAGCTTGCCGACCGCCTGGAGGAGGAGGGCTACGACCGCTACGTCGACGCCCCCGAGCCCGCGTCCGCCTCGGCTGCCGAGCTGGCCGAAGCCTGAGCCGAGCCCGGCCGTCACACACTCCGAGAGGTAGTCTGTGCTGAAAGAAGGAATCCGATCATGCCCGCCACGCTGAGTCCCGCGCTCTTCGACCAGGTCGAAGAGGCGCTGAAGAACGTCATGGATCCCGAACTCGGGATCAACGTCGTCGACCTCGGGCTGATCTACGACCTGGCCTGGGACGACGAGAACAACGCCCTCATCATCTCGATGACGCTCACGAGCGCCGGCTGCCCGCTGACGGACGTGCTCGAGGAGCAGACCGCCGAGGCGCTCGACGGCATCGTCGAGGCGTTCCGCATCAACTGGGTGTGGATGCCGCCGTGGGGCCCCGACCGGATCACCGACGACGGCCGCGACATGATGCGCGCGCTCGGCTTCGCCATCTGACTGACTCTCCCAGCCATCCGTTCCTCCCCTGATCGGGCGCACGCCCGCGTGCCGCCTGATCGGACGAGGAGCGGATGGCTGCTGAACGAAATGGAACAACTGTGCTTGCCGTGCAGGGTCTTGAACTGCGCGTAGGCGCACGCCTCCTGATGGAGGACGTCACCTTCCGCGTCGCCGACGGCGACAAGATCGGGCTCGTCGGGCGCAACGGCGCCGGGAAGACGACCCTGACCAAGGTGCTCGCGGGCGATCTTCTCCCGAGCGCCGGGAAGGTCGACCGCTCCGGCGAGCTCGGCTACCTGCCGCAGGACCCGCGCTCCGGCAACCTCGACGACCTGGCGCGCACGCGCATCCTGGACGCCCGCGGGCTCGGCTCCGTGGTCCTGGAGATGCAGCAGGCGACGCACGACATGGCCAGCCCGGAAGCGGCCGTGTCCGAGGCCGCCATGAAGAAGTACGGCCGGCTGGAAGAGCGCTTCCACCTGCTCGGCGGGTACGCTGCCGAGGCCGAAGCGGCCTCCATCGCATCCAACCTGAATCTGCCGGACCGCATCCTCGACCAGCCGCTGAAGACCCTGTCGGGAGGCCAGCGCCGGCGCATCGAGCTGGCGCGCATCCTGTTCTCGGATGCCCGCACGATGATCCTCGACGAACCGACGAACCACCTCGACGCCGATTCCGTCGTGTGGCTGCGCGAGTTCCTCAAGAACTACAGCGGCGGCTTCATCGTCATCTCGCACGACGTGGAGTTGGTGGGCGAGACGGTCAACCGCGTCTTCTATCTGGATGCGAACCGTCAGGTCATCGACATCTACAACATGGGCTGGAAGCACTACCAGCGCCAGCGCGCCGCCGACGAGGAGCGCCGGAAGAAGGAACGGGCGAACGCCGAGAAGAAGGCGGGAGCCCTGCAGCTGCAGGCCGCCAGGTTCGGCGCCAAAGCGACCAAGGCGGCGGCGGCGCACCAGATGGTGGCGCGCGCCGAGAAGCTGCTGGCCGGCCTCGAGGATGTGCGCCAGGTGGACCGCGTCGCCAAGCTGCGCTTCCCGACGCCGGCGCCGTGCGGCCGCACTCCGCTGCAGGCGAGCGACCTCTCCAAGAGCTACGGGTCGCTCGAGATCTTCACGGCGGTGGATCTGGCGATCGACCGCGGCTCGAAGGTCGTCGTCCTCGGCCTCAACGGTGCGGGGAAGACGACCCTGCTCCGGATGCTCGCGGGCGTGGACACTCCGGACACGGGTCAGGTTGAGCCCGGCCACGGCCTCCGCATCGGCTACTACGCGCAGGAGCACGAGACCATCGACGTCGAGCGCAGCGTGCTCCAGAACATGGTGTCGGCTTCGCCGAATCTGACCGAGACCGAGGCGCGCAAGGTGCTGGGCTCGTTCCTGTTCACCGGGGACGACGCGCACAAGCCGGCCGGCGTGCTGTCGGGCGGCGAGAAGACGCGTCTGGCGCTGGCGATGATCGTCGTGTCGGGCGCGAATGTGCTGCTGCTCGACGAGCCGACGAACAACCTCGACCCGGCGAGCCGGGAGGAGATCCTGGATGCGCTGGCGCACTACGAGGGCGCCGTGGTCCTGGTCAGCCACGACGAGGGCGCGGTGGAGGCGCTGAACCCGGAGCGCGTCCTCATCCTCCCCGACGGCGTCGAGGACCACTGGAACCGCGACTACCTCGACCTCATCTCCCTCGCCTGACCCCCCACCGTCGAGTCCGCACTGATTGCACGCTCGCGGGGGTCTGAGCGTGCAGTCTTTGTGTACTCGACGGTGGGGCTGTCAGTGGGTGGCGTCGAGGAGCTCGTCCTCGATGTCGGCGTCCGTGCGCTTGGCGCGGCGGCGGCGTTCGCGCTCGGCGGCGCGCGCCCGCTCGGCGGGATCGTCCGAGTTGAGCTTGCGGTACTCGGTCACGAGCGCGTAGCCGAGGCCGAAGAATCCGATCAGCGCGAAGATGATCCACTGGATCATGTACGACCAGTGCAGTCCCTCATCCTGCGTCGGGGGAGTGGTGACCGTCGGCGTCGGTGCCGTGGCCGGCGCCGGGTCCTCGCTGTCGAGCAGCCCGTAGGCGCCCGTATACACATCGCCGCCGAGCTTCTGCTTCACGACCGAGAGCTGGATGGTGCCCACCTGATCCCCGACGGCGGTGCGCCCCGAGATGGCCGGTTCGCTGGCCTTCAGTCGGGCGACGACGGTCACCGTGCCCGACGGCGCGGCTGGGATGTGGTCGGGCCGGTCGTTCGTGCTGCCCGTGGGGACCCATCCCCGGTCCACGATGAACAGCGAGCCGTCGGCGGTGCGCAGGGGGGTCAGCACCTCGAAGCCGGGACTCCCGTTGAAGGGCCGGTTGCGGACCAGGAGCTGGTGGTCGCGTTCGTACGTGCCCGTCACGGTCACGCGCCGCCACTCCTGCTTCGGCGAGAAGGCGCCGAGGTTCGGGAGCTCATCGGTCAACGGAACGGGACGGGAGTCGAAGTTCGCGGTGACCAGCGCGTTCGCGGCCGCCGCCTCCTTGCTGCGCGCCAGCTGCCAGTTCGAGAGGAACCCGCATGCGATGGCGAACACGATCGCGAACGCCAGATAGCCGAGCCAGCGCCGCGAGAACGCGAACCGCCAGCCGTCGCTCTTCCTGCGGCTCGCCTTCGCGCCGCTCACGCGTGCGCCCTCTCCGGGCCGTCGGCCTCCCCGTCCGCCGCGGGCGCGGCCTCCCCGTCCGCCGCGGGCACGCCGTCCGCAGCGGACTCCCCGTCCGCCGCGGGCTCCCCGTCCGCAGCGGACTCCCCGTCCGCCGCGGGCACGACCCGAACCGGGAAGTCACGCGCCTCCAGGAACTCCCGCAGGTACTCCACGTGCTCCCCGCAGGCGAGCCACACCTTCACCCGGTCGGCCGAGTGGATGCGGGGGTTGCGCCATTCGATCCGCCACGACGCGGTGTCACCGCATCCGGCACGAGAGCACGTCAACGGCGCAGGCTCGCCGAACCCGATCACTGGTCCTCCTGCTGGTCGTCGCGCGGTCCCGGGACCGGGGGCGCCACTGGAAGGATATTGCCTGGACGCTGGACTTCGCCTCGACGCGGGTCGCTCGAGACGTTCGCGATCACGACGGCGAAGTAGGGCAGGAAGATCGCGCCGATCAGCGGGACCGTCGCCCACCATCCCGGAACGATGACCGCGACGATCAGACAGACCACGCGTACCCCCATGGCGACCGAATACTTGATCATCCGGCGCCGTCGTTCCTCGTCGGGGGAGAGGGGCAGGCTCGTGATCGACGGAGCTGTGGGCTTCTTCATGTGCGTTGACTCCAGAGTACGTCCATAAACTGAGGTGTCCGTCCGATCACGGACATTTCGGCAGAAGGGAACCGCATGACCACGCCACGCACTGTCCTCGTCACCGGGGGGAACCGAGGGATCGGCTACGCGATCGCTGAGGAGTTCGTCGCCCAGGGGCACCGCGTCGCGGTCACAGCCCGGTCGGGAGAAGGCCCGGAGGGCGCGTTGACGGTGCGGGCGGATGTGACGGACGCGGCCTCCGTGGATGCGGCGTTCACCGAGGTGGAGCAGAAGCTCGGCCCCGTGGAGGTCGTGGTCGCGAATGCGGGCATCACCAAGGACACGCTGCTGATGCGCATGACCGACGAGGAGTTCGATTCGGTCGTCGAGACGAACCTGGGAGGCGCGTTCCGGGTCGTGAAGCGTGCGAACAAGGGGATGCTGAAGGCGCGCTTCGGCCGGATCGTGCTGATCTCGAGCGTCGTCGGTCTGTTCGGCGGCGCCGGTCAGGTCAATTACGCGTCCTCGAAAGCCGGCCTCGTCGGGATGGCCCGCTCGATCACACGCGAACTGGGTGCACGCGGCATCACCGCGAATGTGGTCGCGCCCGGCTTCATCGAGACGGATATGACGGCGGCACTGCCCGAGGCGCAGCAGGCCGAGTACAAGAAGAGCATCCCCGCCGGGCGGTTCGCCTCGGCGGCGGAGGTCGCCAAGGTCGTCACCTGGATCGCCGGGGACGACGCCGGCTACATCTCCGGCGCGGTCATCCCCGTCGACGGCGGTCTCGGTATGGGCCACTAGCCCGCCCTGCCTGACTCGCGCCGCCCGTCCCTCCCGCCGTCCCTCCCGTCCCTCCCATCCATCCCGCCGCGCCGCCCGTCCATCCCGCCGAAGTGCTCGTAGTTGCACGTGGATGCGGCGTGTCGGCTGCAACAACGAGCACCTCGGCTGATCGGCGGGAGGCGCGGGAGGCGCGGGGAGGCGCGGGACGGCGCGGGAGGCGCGGGGAGGCACGGGACGGGGAGAGAGCGAGCGCGAAGCGCAGGCCGGCAGATCGGCGGTAGGCCGGCAGAGACGCGGGGCGGGTCAGCCGCGGAGGCCGAGGAGGGGGAGGACCTGCGAGAGGTCCGGGTGGTCGATCACCAGGTCCGCCTGGGCGCGGACGGCCGGCTTGGCGTTGAAGGCGACGGAGAGCCCCGCCTCCTCCATCATCCGCAGGTCGTTGGCTCCGTCGCCGATCGCGACGGTCTGACGCGGGTGGACGCCCTCGGCGGCCGCCCAGAACAGGAGCGCCTGGGCCTTCGCGGCCGCATCCACCACCGGTCCGTCGACCTCTCCGGTGAGCACGCCGTCCTCGACCACGAGGCGGTTGGCGCGCCAGTGGTCGAGCCCGAGGCGTTCGCCGATCGGGTCGAGAAGCTCGTGGAATCCGCCGGAGACCACGCCGACCACTCCACCCGCCGCGTGCACCCCGGCGACGAGCTCCGGCACGCCCTCGGTGACCCGGATGCGTTCGCCGACATGCTGGAAGACCGAGGCAGGCAGTCCTTCGAGGGTCCGCACGCGCTCCCGCAGGCTCTCCTCGAAGTCGAGCTCGCCGCGCATCGCGCGCTCGGTGATCTCGGCGACCTCGGTGCGTGCTCCCGCCTCTTCGGCGAGCAGCTCGATCACTTCGTCCTGCAGCAGGGTGGAGTCGGCGTCGAGAACGACCAGGACGGATGCCGTGCGGTGCCCTGATGTTCGTTCGTGTTCTGCAGGGGTCATGGAACGACGTGCACGCCCTTGCCGACGACGGTGATGCCGGACTCGGTGACCGTGAAGCCGCGGGCGCGGTCGCGATCGGGGTCGACGCCGATCTGCGCGCCCTCGGCGACGATCACGTCCTTGTCGAGGATGGCGCGGCCGACGAACGCGTTCGGCTCGATGACCGCACGCTCGAAGACGACGGAGTCGACCACCTTCGCGCCCGAGTCGACCTTGGCCCACGGGCCGAGGACGCTGCGCTCCAGGTGCGCGCCCGAGATCACGGAGCCCAGGGAGACGATGGAGTCGATGGTCGTTCCCAGCGCACCGCGTCCGTCCCGCACGATCTTGGCCGGCGGGGAGTTGAGCTGCTGGCTGAAGATCGGCCACTGGTTGTTGTAGAGGTTGAAGATCGGCAGCGCCGAGATCAGGTCCTGGTGGGCCTCGAAGAACGAGTCGATCGTCCCCACATCCCGCCAGTAGTAGCGGTCGCGGTCCGTCGATCCCGGGACGTCGTTGTTGTTGAAGTCGTAGACCGCCGCCTCGCCGCGCGACACGAAGTCGGGGATGATGTCGCCGCCCATGTCGTGGTTGGAGTCCGGACGGTCGCCGTCGCGCACCACCGCGTCGATCAGGGCGTCGGCGTCGAAGACGTAGTTGCCCATCGACGCGAGGACCTCGTCGGGCGAGTCGGGCAGGCCGATCGGGTCGCGCGGCTTCTCGCGGAAGGCACCGATGCGGGTGGGCCGCTCCCGCTCCACCTCGATCACGCCGAACTGGTCGGCGAGCGCGATCGGCTGCCGGATCGCGGCGACCGTCGCCGGCGCGCCGGAGGCGATGTGGGCCTCGATCATCTGGCCGAAGTCCATCCGGTACACGTGGTCGGCGCCGACGACCACCACGATGTCCGGCTTCTCGTCGCGGAGCAGGTTGAGGCTCTGCAGGATGGCGTCCGCCGACCCGCTGAACCACCGCTTCCCGAGCCGCTGCTGGGCCGGGACCGACGCGATGTAGGAGTTGGTGATCCCGTCCAGGCGCCAGGTCTGCGAGACATGCCGGTCGAGGCTGTGCGACTTGTACTGGGTCAGCACGACGAGTTGGCGCAGCTGCGAGTTGATGAGATTCGAGAGAGCGAAATCGATGAGCCGGTACTGTCCGCCGAACGGGACCGCGGGCTTCGCCCGGTCCGCCGTCAGCGGCATCAACCGCTTGCCCTCTCCGCCCGCGAGGACGATGCCGAAGATCTTCTTGCCTGCTGCCATGCCCCTAACAGTAGAGGCCATTCGTTTGCTGTACTAGCGTTTTGGTCATGCGCGTCAACCTTCTGACCCGGGAGTACCCGCCGGACATCTACGGCGGAGCCGGAGTCCACGTCACCGAGCTCGTGCGAGCCCTCCGCAGTGATACGGAGGTCGTGGTGCGTGCCTTCGGGGAGCACCGGGACGAGCCGGACACGGCCTCCTACCGAGTTCCGGCGGAGCTCGCGGACGCGAACGGCGCGATCGCGACGCTCGGCGTCGACCTGCAGATGGCGCAGGACTGCGGGGAGGCGGACATCGTCCATTCGCACACCTGGTACGCGAACGGCGCCGGTCACGTGGCGAAGCTGCTGCACGGCATCCCGCACGTGGTCACTGCGCACAGCCTGGAGCCGCTGCGGCCGTGGAAGGCCGAGCAGCTGGGCGGCGGGTATCGCGTGTCCAGCTGGATCGAGAAGACGGCGTTCGAGGCCGCCGACACCGTCATCGCGGTCAGCGACGGGATGCGGCGCGACATCCTCGCCGCGTACCCGTCGCTCGACCCGGCGAAGGTCGTGACGATCTACAACGGAATCGATCTGGAGCGCTGGCAGCCTCTCCGGGACGACGAGCGCGCGCGGGCGCTGGGCATCGACCCGGACCGTCCGGCCGTCGTCTTCGTCGGCCGCATCACGCGCCAGAAGGGCCTGCCGTATCTGCTGCGCGCGGCACGGATGCTGCCGCCGGAGGTTCAGGTGATCCTCTGCGCCGGCGCGCCCGACACGCCCGAGATCCTCGCCGAGGTGACCGGTCTGGTGGAGCAACTCCAGCGGGAGCGCGACGGCGTCGTGTGGATCGACCGCCTGCTCCCGAACGACGAGCTGCGGATCGCGCTCACGGCATCCACCGTCTTTGTCTGCCCGTCGATCTACGAGCCGCTCGGAATCGTGAACCTGGAGGCGATGGCGTGCGGTCTGCCCGTCGTCGGGACTGCGACCGGCGGCATCCCCGAGGTGATCGTGGATGGTGTGACCGGCCGGCTCGTGCCCATCCAGCAGGTGCAGGACGGCACGGGGACGCCGACCGATCCCGAGGCGTTCGTCGCCGACCTCGCCGCCGCGCTCACGGAGGTCGTCGGCGATCCGGCGCATGCCGCCGCGATGGGCCAGGCGGGGCGCGAGCGCGCGGAGACCTCGTTCGGCTGGCCGGCGATCGCCGAGCAGACGCGCGACGTCTACCGGTCGCTGCTCGCGCGCTGACGGCCCGCCCGTCACGGATGCGCGTCGTGCGACGGTAGGCTGGAACGCATGGCCGACAGCGTTCTCCGACTTACCGACGTGTCCGTTGTGCGGGACGGCAACCCCGTCCTGAAGGGTATCGACTGGACGGTCGAGCCGGACGAGCGCTGGGTCATCCTGGGCCGGAACGGGGCGGGCAAGACCACCCTGCTGCAGATCGCCGCGGCGGCGCTGCACCCCACCTCCGGCGAGGCCGTGGTGCTGGGCGAATCGGTCGGCCACACGGACCTGTCCGAGCTGCGGCCGCTGCTCGGGTTCGCCTCGAGCGCGCTCGCCCGCCGCATCCCCCGGAACGAGCGAGTGCTGGATGTGGTCATGACGGCCGCGTACGCGGTCACCGGCCGATGGAACGAGCTCTACGAGGAGATCGACGAGCGTCGTGCGCACCGGGTGCTCGCGGAATGGCACCTGGACCACCTGGCCGACCGCACCTTCGGCAGCCTCTCGGACGGCGAGCAGAAGCGCGTGCAGATCGCCCGTTCGGTGATGACCGACCCTGAGATTCTGCTGCTCGACGAGCCCGCCGCCAGCCTCGACCTGGGCGGCCGCGAAGAGCTGCTGCAGCTGCTCGGCGGCTACGCCAGCGACCCGAAGTCCCCGGCGATCGTGATGGTCACCCACCACGTGGAGGAGATCCCGCAGGCGTTCAACCGCGCTCTCCTGCTCAAGGACGGCGAGATCACCGCGCAGGGCCCCCTCGGCGAGGTCATCACGAGCGAGAACCTGAGCGCGACCTTCGACGTGGACGTCGAGATCGCCGAGTCGGATGGGCGGTTCACCGCCCGGGCGCGCCAGGGGATCGTGACCGAGTCCACGGATTGAGGCCGGCGACGGCCTCAATCGGCCGAGTCGGGCGGGCCGATCTGCTAGACTCGATAGCTGGCCCCCGAACCGATCCTGCCGTCCCGGTAACGATCGTCCGGTGGGCGAAGAAGCTTCCCGTCCACGCGGTCTGCGCGGACATGACCGAACCGACTACTAGCTGCAACAAGGAAGTCCTGATGAAGACTGGCATCCACCCCGACTACGCCCCGGTGGTTTTCCGCGACCTGGCCTCGGGTGCGACGTTCCTCACCCGCTCCACCGTCTCGAGCGACAAGACCATCGAGTGGGAGGACGGCAACACCTACCCGGTGATCGACGTCGAGATCTCTTCCGAGTCGCACCCGTTCTACACGGGCAAGCAGCGCATCCTCGACTCGGCCGGCCGTGTCGAGAAGTTCAACACCCGCTACAAGAACTTCGGCAAGTAAGCGCTCTTCGCGCTTCACGCTCGCACGAAGGCCCCCGTCCAGTGGACGGGGGCCTTCGTCGTAGGCGAGCGAGGATCAGCTGGGGGAGCTCACGACGTCGTGTGCACCATGCTGCCGGCCGCCGAGAAGACCACGATGGTGATGATGATGCCGAGCACGATCGACGCGAAGCCGATGATGACCGCCGCGAGGGCGAGACCGTGGCCCTTCTCGCCGGTGCGCTTGATCTGGTTGAGCGCGATGAAGCCGAGGATGATGCCGACGATGTTGATGAAGAACGTCACGATGAACGCGACGATCGCCAGAGTGTTCCAGCGCGCGGCAGCGGGTGCGCCTGGTTGGCCGTACTGAGGCTGCTGCGGGGGAAGCGGCTGCGGGTTCAGATTGGAGTCCGTCATGGGCGACACCGTAGCGGCCCGGCGGCCCGTGCAATAGTCCTCCGCTCGTGGGGGAAGCGGGATCGACGCTGTCCGGCGCCGGGCTCAGCGCAGCGGCCAGGCTCCGGAGGTGGTGAACTCGGGGTCGCGTTCCCGTCGCATGTAGTCCTGGAAGTCGGCGGCCTGTTCGCGGCACCAGTCCACTTGGCGGCGGTGCAGTTCCGCGGCTTCGAAGGCCAGCGCCTCCGCATGGATGCGCGCCAGCGCCTGTGCGACGCGCCCTGCCGCGATCGCGTCGGCGCCCGCGTCGTGCGCCCCGAGAAGGTCGACGCCGTAATGCATGGCCGTGACGGTGAGGGTGCGCTTTCCGCGCCGGAACTTGTCCACCGCCCGGTCGATGACCAGTGGATCGATGATCGGACCGGGGGAGACGAGGGGCTCGAGGCCATGTCGTCGCGCCTCCCGGTCGAGCAGCGTGAAGTCGTAGGGCGCGTTGTAGGCGACCACCGGGATGCCGCGCTCGAACAGGCTGCGAAGCTGCGCGACGATCGCCGCGATGCCGCGGGCCGCATCCATCCCGTCCTGGCGTGCACGCTCGGTCGTGATGCCGTGGACGGCCGTGGCCTCGGCCGGGATCTCGACGACGGGGTCGAGGATCCAGTCCCGGCGGTGCAGCACCTGACCGGTCTCGTCGAGCAGGCCGACGTGGGCGGTGACGATCCTGGCCGATTCGACGTCGATGCCCGTGGTCTCAAGATCGAAGACGCCGAGACGCTGATGCCAGGAGCTCATGCCCCAACGCTATGCACCCGGGCTTTCCCCGCGCGGGAGGCACGCCGAAGTGCTCGTCGTTGCAGGCGACACGCCGTCGGGATGCGCAACAACGAGCACCTCGGCGAAAAGGGACGGGGCGAAAAGGGACGGGGCCAAACGGGGTCAGTCGCGGCGGGGTTCCAGGTGCAGCCAGTAGAAGTTCTGGGTGCCGAGGGTCAGGGTGAAGCGGCCGTCGTCGGCGACGGTCGGGAACTCCGCCCCGCCGAACAGGTCGTAGAGCGCACGGCCGGCGAACTCGGGCGCCTCCAGGGTGACCGAGACGGGGTTGTGCGCGAACGAGAACACGCACAGCACGTCCTCCGGCTGGTCGCCGAAGTGCGTCCCGCTGCCCGCATAGGAGCGCACGAACGCGAGGACCGACTCGTGGTCGGTCGGCAGCACCCGGATGTCGCCCAGGCCGAACACAGGATGCGCCTTCCGAACGTGGATGACGTTGCGGATCCAGTGCAGGAGCGACCGGGACTGGGCGAGCTGCGCCTCCACGTTGACCTGGTTGTAGTGGAACACCAGCGACTGGACGATCGGCAGGAACAGCTTGCCGGGGTCGGCGCTGGAGAAGCCGGCGTTGCGGTCCGGCGTCCACTGCATCGGCGTGCGTGAGCTGTCGCGGTCGGGCAGCCAGATGTTGTCGCCCATAGCGATCTCGTCGCCGTAGTAGAGGAACGGACTGCCGGGAAGCGAGAACAGGAGGGCGTGCGCCAGCTCCAGCTCGGCCCGCGAGTTGTCGAGCAGCGGGGCGAGGCGCCGGCGGATGCCGATGTTGGCGCGCATCCGCGGGTCGTAGGCGTACCAGCCGTACATCGCCTGGCGGTACTCCTCGCTCACCATCTCGAGCGTCAGCTCGTCGTGGTTGCGCAGGAAGACGCCCCACGCGGCGCCTTCGGGGACGTCGGTCGTCTCCGACAGCACCCGGACGAGCTCCCCGGCCTGCTGCGAACGCAGCGCGTAGAAGATGCGCGGCATGACGGGGAAGTCGAACGCCATGTGGCACTCCGGCTCCTCCTCGCTGCCGAAGAACGCGGCGACCTCGCGCGGCCACTGGTTCGCCTCGGCGATCATGATGCGGCCGGGATACTCCCGGTCCACCCATTCGCGCAGCCTGATGATGAACTCGTGGGTCTTCGGCTCGCCCTCGCCGTTCCCCTCGTCGGACTCGTAGAGGTACGGGATGGCATCCAGGCGGAAGCCGTCGACGCCGAGGTCCAGCCAGAACTTCACGATGGCGTACATCGCCTCGTGGACGGCGGGGTTCTCGAAGTTGAGGTCGGGCTGGTGCGAGAAGAACCGGTGGAAGTAGAACTGCCGGCGGGCCTCGTCGAAGGCCCAGTTGGAGTCCTCGGTGTCGACGAAGATGATGCGGATGTCCGGCCACTTGTCGTCCGTGTCGTTCCAGACGTAGAAGTCGCCGTAGGGACCGTCGGGGTCGGACCGCGACTGCTGGAACCACTCGTGCTGGTCCGAGGTGTGGTTGATCGGCAGATCGATGATGATGCGCATGTTGCGCTCGTGCGCCTTGGTGACGAGCTCGCGGAACTCCTCGATGGTGCCGAACTCCGGCAGGATCGAGGTGAAGTCCGAGACGTCGTACCCGCCGTCGCGCAGCGGCGACTGGAAGAACGGCGGGAGCCAGAGCGCATCGATGCCGAGCCACTGCAGGTAGTCGAGCTTCGAGGTGAGCCCGCTGATGTCGCCGGACCCGTCGCCGTTGCTGTCGACGAACGAGCGCACCATGACCTCGTAGAACACCGAACGGCGGTACCACTGGGGGTCGAGGGCGAGCCCGGGCAGCGTGATGGGCGCGGTGAAACTCACGGTTCTCCTTCTGGCGGGGGTCCGGGGGAGGTTCGCAAGCCGCCGCACTGCGGTGCAAGCGATTGCAACCAGAGAAGTCTAGGACGTGCGGACGGTCGCCTGTCCAGTCCTGCCTAGACTGGAGGCGATGACTGTCACCTCACCCTACGCCGACGCCCTGGAGCGCGTGCCTGTGCGCGAGGAGGAGGTCGGCATCCTCGGCTCGACCACCCGGTACTGGGACTACGGCGAACCGGATGCGGCGACGACGCTGGTGCTCGTCCACGGCTTCCGCGGCGACCACCACGGCCTGGAGCCGGTCGTCGCCCAGCTCGACGGGGTGCGGATGGTGTCGCCGGACCTTCCGGGGTTCGGCGCCTCGACGCCGATGACGGAGGCGGCCCACGACATCCAGGGGTACGGGAGGTGGCTGCAGGAGTTCGTGGCGGCGCTCGACCTCGGCGGGCGCGTCGTACTGCTGGGGCACTCGTTCGGGTCGATCGTCGTGGCGGGTTCGCTCGCTGAGCACGCGGGCGAAGGCGCGGTGGCGGGCGACGACGGCGGTGTGGGCGCTGGCGCCCGGCCGGACGCCGTCGTCCTCGTGAACCCCATCGGGCAGCCCGCGCTCGAGGGGCCGCGCGGCGTGTTCACGCGCCTCGCGATCTTCTACTACTGGCTCGCGGCGGTCCTCCCCGAACGGCTCGGCTTCGCGCTGCTGCGGAACCGGCTCATCGTCCGGGTGATGAGCATCACCATGGCGAAGACGAAGGATGCTGCCCTGCGCCGCTGGATCCACGACCAGCACGACCGGTACTTCTCGGCGTTCAGCGACCGGCAGGTCGTCCTGGAGGCGTTCCGCGCCTCGGTGTCGCACGATGTGAGCGAGTACGCGGCGCGCATCCCGGAGCCGACCCTGCTCCTGGCGGCCGAGAAGGACGACATCACGCCGGTCGCTGCGGAGTACCGGCTGCAGACGCTGTTCCCGCAGGCGGAGCTCGTCGTCATCCCGAAGGTCGGGCACCTCATCCACTACGAGACGCCGGTGGATGCGGCCCGCGCGATCGAGCGCTTCCTGCGGGGGCGCTCGTGAGGATCGTCTTCGACTGCCGTTACACGCGGATCGGCCGGCACGACGGCATCAGCCGTTACACGGCCGGCCTCGTCGGCGCCCTGGGGAGGCTCCATCCCGTCACGATGCTCATCAACGACCATCGGCAGCTCGACCTGCTGCCCGACCTGCCGTGGGAGATCATCCCGTCCCCGACCTCCGCCGGAGAGCCGTGGGTCGCGCGCGTCGTCAACCGGCTGCAGCCGGACGTGGTGTTCACCCCCATGCAGACGATGGGCGGTTTCGGGCGGAAGTACCGCCTGGTGCTGACCGTGCACGACCTCATCTACTACCGCCACCCGACCCCGCCGCGCGACCTGCCCGCGTTCGTCCGCGGGCTGTGGCGGCTGTACCACCTGGCGTGGTGGCCGCAGCGGATGCTGCTGAACCGCTCCGACGCGGTCGTCACCGTCTCGGAGACGACGAAGGCGCTGATCGCCGAGCACCACCTGACGAAACGGCCGGTGCACGTCGTCCCGAATGCGGCGGACATGCCGGCGCTCGCTCCCGGGCGTGCGGAGCGGACGGCGCCGGAGACGAAGAGCCTCGTCTACATGGGCTCGTTCATGCCGTACAAGAACGTCGACACCCTGGTGCGTGCGGTCGCGCTGCTGCCGGACTACACCCTCCACCTGATGAGCCGCGTGCCGGACGCCGAACAGCGACGGCTGTCGGAGCTCGCGCCTGCCGCGCGGCTCGTGTTCCACGGCGGCGCCAGCGATCCGGACTACGCGGAGACCCTCGCCGCCGCGACCGCACTGGTGTCCGCTTCGCACGACGAAGGGTTCGGCATCCCTCTCGTGGAGGCGATGACGCTCGGTACGCCGGTCGTCGTCAGCGACATCCCGATCTTCCGGGAGATCGGCGGGGATGCGGCACTGTTCTTCGAGGCGGATGCACCCGAGCAGGCGGCCGCGCGGGTGCGGCAGCTGGAGCAGGACGGCGCCTGGGCGGCGCACTCGGCCGCCTCGCGCGCGCAGGCCCAGCGGTACACCTGGGAGGGCTCCGCGGAGCGGTTGCTCGCGGTCCTCACCGAGGTCGCATCCCGTCGGCGCTGACGCCTCTCCCCGGCAGGCGGGCGTCACATGACGGACGGGCGTCACATGACGGACGCGGTGTCACATGACGGACGCGGTGAAGAGGTCGCGATCCTCCGGGCCGAGGTTGAAACGGTCGAGCGTCAGCTCGCCGTCGTCGTACACGAAGCGGTGGACGGAGCCGTTGGGGATCAGCTCGCCCGGCGCCGGCAGCGCGTGATCGGTCACGTGACGCACGAGTGACGAGATCACGCCGCCGTGGCTCACCACGATGACGTTCTCTCCGGGATGCTGCTCGCCCAGCTCGCGCAAGGCGGGCAGCGCCCGCGCGACCACCTCATCCCTCGACTCGCGTCCCGGCACGACGGTGCCCTCGGGCCAGCGGGCGAGGATCTGCTCGCCGGTCAATCCCTCCGCGTCGCCGTAGTTGCGCTCGGCGACCGCCGGCAGCGTGGCCGGCTCGTCGAGGCCGACGTGCGCCGCGATGATCTGCGCGGTCTCCAGTGCACGCGAGAGCGGGCTGGCATAGATCGCGTCGAACCGGCCGCCGGCGAGCGCGCGTCCTGTCGTCTCCGCCTGGGCCCGTCCGGTGCCGTTCAGCGGGATGTCGCTGGAGCCTTGGATGCGCTTGGCGCGGTTCCAGTCGGTCTCACCATGCCGAACGAGAGAGATGAAGGTCACGCGCGTCCTTTCGCTGTGGGACGCGGATCCCTCGTACCGGTCAGGCCAGCCGTTCGGCGAGCTCGACCAGCGTCTCCGTCGTCCCGCCGTCCAGTTTAAGGGTTGCGCGACCGTCGCCCTTCGTCTGACCGCGGTTGACGATGACGATCGGCAGCCGGCGGCGACGCGCCTCCTCCAGGAGCCGGATGCCGGAGTTGACGACCAGTGACGACCCGGCGATGACCAGCGCTTCGGCCGAGCGGACCAGCGCGCTGGCCTCGCGGTACTTCTCGGCGGGGACGAACTCGCCGAAGAACACGACATCCGGCTTCAGGTGGCCGCCGCAGACGGTGCAGTCGGGGACGATGAACGCGTCGATGTCGCTCACGATCGCGTCGCCGTCGGGCGCGATCTCGACCGCGCCCTCGGTCTCGAGCCACGGATTGGCGGCGTCGATGCGAGCCGTGATCGCCTCGCGGGCGAAGATCTGGCCGCAGACCAGGCAGAGGACCCGGTCCATCGCCCCGTGCAGGTCGACGACCCGGCGCGATCCTGCCTGCTTGTGCAGTCCATCCACGTTCTGGGTGATGACCCCGTTCGCACCGCCGGTCGCCTCGAGGCGGGCGAGCGCGCGGTGGCCGTCGTTGGGCCGCGCGGCCGCGAAGCGCCGGTAGCCCAGGTGACTGCCGGCCCAGTAGCGCTTGCGGAAGCGGTCGTCGGAGAGGAACTGCTGGAACGTCATCGGTGTGCGCTGCGGGGCGCCCTCACCGCGGTAGTCCGGGATTCCGGAGTCCGTGGAGACGCCGGCTCCGGTCAGCACGGCGAAGCTGCGGCCCCTGAGGAGCTCGACGGCCTGGTCGATGCCGCGCGCCAATTCCGGCGGCAGCGCGGTCGTCAGCGTGGTCACAGGCACCTCCAGATCCTCTCGCAGTCTAAACACCCCAGTTTTCCGATTTGTTTCGGGCGGCTGGATGCGGTGGCCTGCTGCGCGCAACGACACGCACATTCGTCACGAATGTGCACTTAGACGGCGCGGGAGTGCACATTCGTGACGAATCGTCGCTTCGACGGCGTGGGAGTGCACATTCGTGACGAATCGTCGCTTCGGCGGCGTGGGAGTGCACATTCGTGACGAATCGTCGCTTCGGCGGCGTGGGAGTGCACATTCGTGACGAATGCGGGGCGTCCAGAAGCGCGACGGGATACGAAGGCGCTCGACTCTCGGAGACCGGCCTTTTTTGGGGAGGTGCCCGGTGCTGGCAGGCTGGTGCACATGCTCGTGCACCGCATCCAGGATCTCGACGCCGACGGCCTCGCCGACTACTCCCGTCTGACCGACGTCGCGCTGCGGCGCGTGACGGAGCCGGCGGGCGGGCTGTACATCGCCGAGTCGACGAAAGTGATCACGCGGGCGCTGGCGGCGGGCCACCGGCCCCGGTCCGTGCTGGTGCAGGAGCAGTGGCTCGCCGACGTCGAGCCGCTGCTGGCCGGATTCCCCGACGTTCCCGTGTTCGTCGGCGATGCGGCGGTGCTGGAGCGGCTCACCGGCTACCACCTGCATCGCGGCGCACTGGCCGCGATGCACCGGCCGGTGCTGCCCGCCCCGGCGGACCTGCTCCGGGATGCGCGGCGGGTGGTGATCCTGGAGGACATCGTCGACCACACGAACGTCGGCGCGATCTTCCGTTCGGTCGCCGGCCTCGGAGCGGACGCGGTCCTGGTCACGCCGCGCTGCGCGGATCCGCTCTACCGGCGGAGCGTCCGGGTGAGCATGGGCACGGTGCTGCAGGTGCCGTGGACCCGTCTGCCGGAGTGGGATGCGGCCGAGCCGCTGCTGCACGAGGCCGGGTTCTCGATCGCGGCCCTCGCCCTCGCGGACGACGCGGTCACGCTCGACGAGTACGCCGCCGACCCGCCCGACCGTGTGGCCATGGTCTTCGGCGCGGAGGGCGACGGGCTCACCCGGCGTGCGCTCCACGCCGCGGACACCGTGCTGACCATCCCGATGCTGCACGGCGTCGACTCGCTCAACGTCGCCTCGGCGTCGGCTGTGGCGTTGTGGGCGCTCCGCGCGCGTTCTCAGCCGGCGCATCGCTAGTCCCGGCTACTATCCGAGGGTGTCCCAGCAAGTCCTCGCCGATCCGCCGCGCCGTGTCTCGCGGAAGGTGTACCGCCGGCGGCGGTTCGTCGTCTTCGGCATCGTGATCGCCCTGCTGATGGCGTTCGGGTACGTCGTCACCTCACTGGTGGCCCCGGTTCCCGCGACCGCGGCGGTGGTCGCCCACGAGAAGACGCTGGTGCAGCCCGCGGCTCAGCTCGCCTGGCCCGGATACGGCTCTGCCGCGATCGTGGCGCCCGACTATCCGGACGCGTCCGCCTCGCACGGCAGCGCGGCGAGCGTGCCGATCGCGAGCATCACCAAGACGATCACCGCGCTGGTCGTGCTCGAGAAGAAGCCGCTGAACGGCGGCGACCAGGGTCCGGACATCGCCTTCACCCAGCGGGATGTGGACATCTGGAACGGTGTCATCGCAGCCGGCGGGTCGTGGGCGCCGGTGGTCGCGGGGACCTCGCTCACCGAGAAGCAGGCGCTCGAGGCGATGCTGCTGCCCTCGGCCAACAACTACGCCATCTCGCTCGCCAACTGGGCGTTCGGGTCCACCGACGCGTACCTGAAGGCGGCGAACGGCTGGCTCGCACAGGAAGGCTTCACGGGAACCAAGGTCGTCACCCCGGACGGGCTCGACCCGGGCAATGTCAGCACGACGAAGGACCTGATCGGGATCGGGAAGCTCGTGCTCGCGTCACCGGCGCTGTCGTCGATCGTCGCGATGAAGAACGCGACCCTGCCCGGGGCCGGCGCGCAGGACAACACCAACGCCCTCCTCGGCTTCGACGGGATGGATGGGATCAAGACCGGGAACACCGACCAGGCCGGCTACTGCCTGCTCTTCTCGGCCCAGGTGCCGGTCGGGACCTCGAAGGTCCGGGTGCTCGGTGTGGTGCTCGGCGCCTCCAGCCACGACGAGCTGTGGGCCGGGGTGCAGGCGTTGCTCACCAGCATGAAGAACGGCTTCCACCCGGTGACGCCGGTCCAGAAGGGCCAGGCGTTCGGGACCTACACGACCGCCTGGGGCGTCTCGTCGAAGCTCATCGCCACCGAGACGAAGACGTTCCTCGTGTGGTCGGACACGCCCATCCAGGTCGATCTGCAGACGCGGCCGCTGTCCTCGGGCTTCAAGGGGGACGTCCTCGGGGAGGGCACCTTCACCCTCAACGGGAAGACGGAGACCGTGCCGCTCGCTCTCGCCCGGGATGTGCCGGACCCGGGATTCGGGTGGCGGCTCGCGCATCCCGGTGGCCTGGGCACGTAGCCGGGCCGGCGGCGTCACTCCCGGTCGAGCAGGAACGGGCCGGGGTCCGGGCGCTTCGGCGTGACGTGGTCGCCCGACGATTGATGCCGGATGCGGCGTATCACCCAGGGGACCAGGAACTCGCGAGCCCACGAGAGGTCCTCGGAGCGGGCCTGGCGCCAGGTCCGCGGTGGGAGCGGCTCCGGCTCGAGCGGCTGCAGGTCGTTCTCCACATTCAGCGCGGCGAGAACCATGCGCGCGACGGTGTGGTGTCCGAGCGGCGCCAGGTGCAGGCGGTCGGGAGCCCACATCCGCTGATCCTGGATCTCGGTCAGCGCCCACTGATCCGCCACGATGCAGTCGTAGCGCGCGGCGACAGCGCGGACGTTCTCGTTGTAGATCGCCACCTTGCCGCGGATGCCGCGGAACACGGGCGAGAAGCCCACATCCACACCGGTGAAGACGACGATGGTCGCCCCGTCCACGCTGAGTCGCGAGACGGCCTCGTCGAAGAGCAGCGCGATCTGGTCGGGGTCGGTGCCCGGGCGGATGACGTCGTTTCCTCCCGCTGAGATGGTGATCAGGTCCGGGCGGAGGGCGACCGCCGCATCCACCTGCTCGTCGAGGATCTGCTTGATGAGCTTGCCGCGGACGGCCAGGTTCGCATAGGCGAAGTCGTCGGTCTGCCGGCTGAGCACCTCGGCGACACGATCCGCCCAGCCGCGGTGCCCGCCCGGGCTGCCGGGCTCCGGGTCGCCGATCCCCTCGGTGAACGAGTCCCCGAGGGCGACGTAACGGGACCAGGGATGCTGTGCAGCGGCCATGCCCCCATTCTGCATCGAACGACATTCCGCATCGAACGACTCTGTCGGCGGTCTCGGGTAGATTCGATTCAAGTGGAGACGTCAGCAGCACTCATTCCGGATGAGCCCTTCGAGGAGTCCGAGCGACCCGGTGTGCACGCCGGAAGCTTCGCTGCCGAGCACCTGTCGCCATCGTTCCCGGAGCGCGCGGCCTGGGGGACCGCGGGCAAGCTGCGCGCCTGGCAGGCGGAAGCCCTCGACGCGTACTTCGTTCACGAACCGCGCGACTTCCTCGCGGCGGCGACCCCCGGCGCCGGCAAGACGACCTTCGCGCTCCGGCTGGCGACCGAGCTCCTCTCGCGACGTGTCGTCGAGCGTGTGACCGTGGTCGCCCCGACCGAGCACCTCAAGCGCCAGTGGGCGGAGGCGGCGGCGAGGGTCGGGCTGCACCTCGATCCCGACTTCAAGAACTCCGAGGGACGGTACGCCCGGCACTACCGGGGGGTCGCCGTCACCTACGCCCAGGTGGCGATGCGCCCGAGCCTGCACAAGGACATCACGGAGGCGCACAAGACCCTCGTGATCCTCGACGAGGTGCATCACGGCGGCGACGCGCTCAGCTGGGGCGATGGGATCCGCGACGCGTTCGAGCGTGCAACGCGTCGGCTCTCGCTCACCGGGACGCCGTTCCGCTCGGACACGGCGCCCATCCCGTTCGTGACCTATCTGCCCGACCGCCAGGGCATCCGCACCTCGGTCACCGACTACAACTACGGCTACGGACGCGCGCTCGAGGACGGCGTCGTCCGTCCCGTGATCTTCATGGTCTACGCCGGACACATGCGCTGGCGGACCAAGACCGGCGACGAGATGGAGGCGCGGCTCGGCGAGGGCAACACGAAAGACATCACCGCCCAGGCGTGGCGCACCGCGCTCGATCCGCGCGGCGAGTGGATCCCGGCCGTGCTGTCCGCGGCCGACCGCCGCCTGACAGAGGTGCGCAACTCCATCCCGGACGCGGGTGGCCTGGTGATCGCGACCGACCACTACACGGCACGCGCGTACGCGGACCTGCTGCAGCAGCTCAGCGGCGAGCCGGTGACCGTGGTGCTCTCCGACGAGAAGGAGGCGAGCGACCGGATCGAGGAGTTCGCGAAGAGCGAGTCCCGCTGGATGGTCGCGGTGCGGATGGTGTCGGAGGGGGTCGACGTGCCCCGGCTGGCCGTCGGGGTGTACGCGACCAGCGCATCCACCCCGCTGTACTTCGCGCAGGCGATCGGCCGGTTCGTGCGGGCCCGGCGGCGCGGCGAGACGGCGTCGGTGTTCCTGCCGAACGTTCCCAACCTGATGGCGCTCGCCAACGCGATGGAGCTCGAGCGCGACCACGCGCTCGACCGCGTCGCCGACGAGAACGCCGAGGGTGACCTGTGGAACCCCGAGGACGCGATGGTCGCCGAGGCGAACCGGGACGAGCGGGCGTCGGAGGCGTTGACCGAGCAGTTCGCGTTCGAGGCCCTCGCATCCGAGGCGAACTTCGACCGGGTCGTCTACGACGGCAAGGAGTTCGGCAGTTTCGCCGTGCCGGGGACCGACGAGGAGCTGGACTTCATCGGCCTCCCGGGCATCCTGGAACCCGAGCAGGTGCACGAGCTGCTTCTGCAGCGGCAGCAGCGGCAGGCCCGCCGTCACTCGTCGCGGCCCGCCACGGCGAACGGACACCCGCCTGCGCCACTGCACCGCACGCTGAAGGAGCAACGGCAGCTGTTGAACAGCCTGGTCGGGCTGTACTCCAAGAATTCCGGGGAGCCCCACGGCCTCATCCATGCCGAACTGCGGCGGGTGTGCGGAGGGCCCGCGGTCGCGCAGGCGAGCGTGACGCAGTTGCAGTCCCGGATCGACTTCCTCCGGAAACGGCTGGGCGCTCATTAGGGTCGCCGAACCTTCGTGGCGGCGGGGAGCCGACTTTCCTAGGCTGGGGCCACGAAGCTGAAGATGGGGTCGGGCACATGAGCGAAGCGATGGCAGACGGAGCGGCACCGGAGCAGCATCCGGATGAGCCGCACCGTTCGGGACTGGCGCAGCGACTGAACTGGTTGCGTGCGGGCGTTCTCGGTGCGAACGACGGCATCGTCTCGGTCGCGGCAGTCGTGGTCGGCGTCGCGGGAGCCACCGCGTCCGTCGCCGCGATCGTGACTGCGGGGCTCGCCGCCCTCGTGGGCGGCGCGATCTCGATGGCGCTCGGCGAGTACGTGTCCGTCAGCAGCCAGCGGGACAGCGAGCGGTCGCTGATCGCGAAGGAGCGCCGCGAGCTGGCCGAGATGCCGGAGGAGGAGCTCGACGAGCTGACCGGCCTGTACGAGCAACGCGGACTCTCGCCGGCGACGGCTCGCCAGGTGGCCGTCGAGCTCACCGAGCACGACGCTCTGGCCGCACATCTCTCCGCCGAGCTCGGCATCGACCAGGACGATGTGGTCAGCCCCTGGCACGCCGCGCTCGCCTCGGCCGTGGCGTTCACGTGCGGCGCCGTGCTGCCGATGCTCACCATTCTGCTGCCGGCCGACGTGCGGATCCCGGTCACCTTCGTGGCCGTGCTGATCGCGCTTGCGGTCACGGGATACACCGCGGCGTGGATCGGCGGCAGCTCTCGAGTTCGTGCCATGGTACGAGTGGTGGTGGGCGGCGCCCTTGCGCTGGCCGCGACGTTCCTGGTGGGCAGCCTGCTCGGCACGCGCATCGGGGGCTAGGGCCGCAAGGCCGGCGGAGGCGAGAGGACACGAAGAGTGGTCGATGCAGAGAACACGGTGGACACGGCGGTGACGCCGGTGATGGTGCCTCCGCACGCCTCGCTGCGTAACAAGGCCGAGATCGTCCGGGAGTGGCTGCCCCGCTACACCGGAACGCCGCTCGAGGAGTTCGGCGACCACATCCTGCTGACGAACTTCGGGGACTACGTCCAGCGGTTCGCCGAGTGGTACGGGGCAGAGGTGCGCGGGCTCGACCGGTCGATGCCGAACGCGACGGCCGACGGCATCACGATGGTGGATTTCGGTATGGGCAGCCCGAATGCCGCGACGGTGATGGATCTGCTGTCGGCGGTCGCGCCGAAGGCGGCGCTGTTCCTCGGCAAGTGCGGCGGGGTGAAGCGGAAGAGCCAGCTCGGCGACCTCGTGCTCCCCATCGCGGCGATCCGGGGCGAGGGCACGTCGAACGACTACCTGCCGCCCGAGGTGCCCGCTCTGCCGGCCTTCCAGTTGCAGCGTGCTGTGTCCTCCACCATCCGTGACTTTCAACAGGACTACTGGACGGGGACGGTCTACACGACCAACCGCCGGGTCTGGGAGCACGACGACACCTTCAAGGAGTACTTGAAGCGGACGCGGTGCATGGCGGTGGACATGGAGACGGCGACGGTGTTCGCGGCCGGCTTCGCCAACCGCATCCCGAGCGGGGCGCTTCTGCTGGTCTCCGATCAGCCGATGACGCCGGAGGGTGTGAAGACGACGGAGAGCGATCGGGGAGTGACGCGCGACTTCGTCGAAGTCCACATCCGCATCGGGGTCGAGGCGTTGCGCCTGGTGCGTCGCAACGGCCGCAGCGTGCGGCACCTTCGGTTCGAGGACGACTGACCGCCCGCGAGATTCGTGACGAATGTTGCGTTGGGCTCGGGGAA
>NZ_FOTM01000023.1 GCF_900114565.1 Leifsonia sp. CL147 | reverse complement strand
GGGAGGGAGGGGAGGGAGGCGCGGCCGGGAGGGAGGGAGGCGGCCGGGAGGGAGGGGGGCGGCCGGGCCTGGCCGGGGCGGGGCGCGGCGGTTACGGTGGCGGCATGAGTCCGTCGTCGACGTCCGAGACCTTCCTCGAGGTGGAGGGGAACGAGGTGCGCATCTCGAATCCCGGCAAAGTCGTGTTCCCGGAGCCGGGGCTGACGAAACTCGACCTCGCGCGCTACTACGTGGCGGTGGCCGACGGCGCCTTGCGCGGCGCGGGCGGCCGGCCGATGGTCCTCAAGCGGTTCGCGAAGGGACTTTCGCAGGAGCCGTTCTTCCAGAAGCGGGTCCCCGAGAACCACCCGCCCTACATCGACACCGCGACCCTCCACTATGCGAGCGGTACCTCGGCCGAGGAGGCGGTCGTGCGGGATGCGGCGGGCCTCGCCTGGGTGTCGAACCTCGGCTGCCTCGACCTCAACCCGCATCCCGTCCGCGCCGAGGACCTCGACCATCCCGATGAGCTTCGCGTCGACCTCGACCCCATGCCGGGCGTCGACTGGCAGCAGATCGTGGACGTCGCCTTCGTCGCCCGGGAGGTGCTCGACGATCACGGCCTCGTCGGCTGGCCGAAGACGAGCGGCTCGCGCGGCCTCCACATCCTGGTCCGAATCGCTCCGCAGTGGGGTTTCGCCGACGTGCGCCTCGCCGCGGAGACGCTCGCACGCGAGGTGGAGAACCGGGCTCCCGGGCTCGCGACCGCGCGCTGGTGGAAGGAGGAGCGCGGCGAGAGCGTCTTCGTCGACTTCAACCAGAACGCGAAGGACCGCACCGTCGCATCCGCCTACTCCATCCGCCCGCTGCCCGACGCGCGCGTCTCCACCCCGCTCGACTGGGACGAGGTCCGCTCCCGCCGGCCCGAGGAGTTCACCGTGCCGACCGTGCTCCGCCGCTTCGCCGAGCGGGGCGACCCGCACGAGGGCATCGACGACGCCGTCGGCTCGCTCGACGCACTGCTCGCGCTCGCCGCCGAGCTCGGACCCGCCGAGAAGCCGCCGCGCTCCGGCGATGCGGCCGGCCGGCGCGTCTCGCAGATGCCGCTCATCGAGGTCGCGCGCACCAAGACGAAACCCGAGGCGATGGATGCGCTGGAGCGCTGGAAGGCCGGCAACCCGGCGATCGCCGCACAACTGCATCCCGCCGACGAGCTGGTCGACGGGATGCGCGGCTCCAGCTCGCTCTGGTACCGCGTCCGGATCAACCTCCAGCACGTGCCGGAAGCCGACCGCCCGGAGCAGGGCCCGCTGCTGGCGGACTACGACCCGTGGGCGGGGAGGCAGTGGCCCGGCCGCGAGCGATGACAGCGGATCCACGCTCCAGACCGCCGCATTCACCGGAACTTAACCCGGTGTCCGTAGCATGCGCTCGTGGCCGATGCTCCCGATACCCTGCCGACCGGCGTGCTCCGCCGCGGCGATGACGCACCGGACGCGCGCACGCTGCTCGACATCCTGAGCGAGACGTCGCGGCGCTTTCCGGACGCCTCGGCGCTGGAGGATGCCGCCGGCGCCCTCAGCTACCGGGAGCTCCTGGCCCGGGGCGCTGCCGGCGCGGCGCGCCTGCGCGAGAGCGGCGTCCGGCGCGGCGACCGGGTGGGCGTGCGGATGAGCTCCGGCACCCGCGACCTGTACCTCGCCATCCTCAGCGTGCTCGCGGCTGGCGCCGCGTACGTGCCCGTGGACGCCGATGACCCGGAGGAGCGGGCCGAGCTGGTCTTCGCTGAGGCGGCGGTCCGTGGCGTTCTGACCGACGCGGGTCTCATCCTGCGCGGCGAGGCGGTTCCGCGACCGCTCTTCGCCCCGGTGGCGCCGCATCCCAGCACCGCCGCCCTGCCCGTGATGGAGCCGCCGCGGCCGGAGGACGACGCCTGGGTGATCTTCACCTCCGGCTCGACCGGCACGCCGAAGGGCGTGGCCGTGCGGCACCGTTCCGCGGCCGCCTTCGTCGACGCCGAGGCCCGCCTGTTCCTCCAGGAGGAGCCGATCTCGCCGCACGACCGCGTCCTCGCCGGGCTCTCGGTCGCCTTCGACGCCTCGTGCGAGGAGATGTGGCTGGCATGGGGCCACGGCGCCTGTCTCGTCCCGGCGCCGCGGTCGCTGGTGCGGACGGGCATGGACCTCGGCCCGTGGCTCTCCGCGCGGCGGATCAGCGTGGTCTCGACCGTCCCCACCCTCGCCGCGCTCTGGCCGGTGGATGCGCTGGACAGCGTCCGCCTGCTGGTCTTCGGCGGCGAAGCCTGCCCGCCCGAGCTGGTGACCCGCCTGGCGGTGCCCGGCCGCGAGGTCTGGAACACCTACGGCCCGACCGAGGCGACGGTGGTCGCGTGCGCCGCCCCTCTCGTGGCCGGTGAACCCGTGCGGATCGGCCTGCCCCTCGACGGCTGGGATCTGGCGATCGTGGATGCGGACGGCCGTCCCGTCGCAGAGGGCGAGAGCGGCGAACTCGTGATCGGCGGCGTCGGGCTGGCGCGCTACCTCGACCCGGCGAAGGATGCGGAGAAGTACGCGCCGATGCCGACCCTCGGCTGGGAGCGCGCGTACCGCAGCGGCGACCTCGTCCGCTTCGACCCGGCGGGCCTCTTCTACCTGGGTCGCGCCGACGATCAGGTCAAAGTGGGCGGCCGCCGCATCGAGCTCGGCGAGGTGGAGAGTGCGCTGCAGCACCTCCCAGGAGTCTCGGGCGCGGCCGCGGCGGTCCGCCGATCGGCCGCAGGGAACGACGTCCTGGTCGGCTACCTCGCGGTGCCCGACCCTGACGCCTTCGACCGCGGGGCTTCGCTCGACCGCCTCCGGGAGACGCTGCCCGCGGCGCTGGTCCCGCTGCTCGCGGTGATCGACGAACTGCCGGTCCGCACCTCGGGCAAGGTCGACCGGGCGGCGCTGCCCTGGCCGCTCGAGGACACGGAGAGCGACGGCGCGGCCACCGACGACCCGATCGCCGACGCGCTCGCGGCCGACTGGCGCAGCGTGCTCGGGCTCGCCGCGTCGAGTCCCGACGACAACTTCTTCGAACTCGGCGGCGGCTCGCTCGCGGCCGCGCAGCTCGTCTCGCTGATCCGCCGGCGGCATCCCGACATCACGGTCGCCGACATCTATGCGACACCGCGCTTCGGCGCCATGGTGCAGGCGCTGGCCGAGAGCTCGCCGTCGCCGTCGGCCGCCTCCACTCACGTCGTCCCGCCGACACCGCTGAGGATGCGCGCCCTGCAGACCGCCCTCGGCGTGCCGCTGTTCATCCTGGCGGGCATCCGCTGGCTCCTGTATCTCCTGACGGCTGCGGCGCTGCTCCGGCCGCTCGGCGGCTTCGATGTGCTGCCCGACCCGGACCCGGTGTGGCTGGTGGCCGGCCTCCTGATCTTCGTGACGCCGTGGGGACGGATGGCGATCGCCGTCGCCGCCGCGCGGCTGCTGCTGGCCGGGGTGAAGGCGGGCGACCATCCTCGTGGCGGCGGCGTGCACCTGCGGTTGTGGCTCGCCGAGCAGGTAGCCCACCAGGTCGGCGCGGCGAGCCTGGCGGGCGCTCCGTGGATCCTCTACTACGCCCGCGCACTCGGCGCGACGATCGACCGCGGCGTCGACCTCCACACCCTCCCACCGGTGACCGGGATGCTGCGCATCGGCGCGGGCGCATCCATCGAACCCGAGGTGGATCTGGCGGGCTACTGGATCGACGGCGACGTCGTCCGCATCGGCGAGATCCGGATCGGCGCGGGCAGCTCGGTCGGCGCCCGGAGCTCGCTGATGCCGGGCACAAAGATCGGACGCAACGCCACGGTCGCTCCCGGGTCGGCGGTCTTCGGCCGGGTCCCGTCGGGCCAGCACTGGTCGGGTTCGCCGGCCGTGCGGGTCGGTCGCGCCGGCGACTGGTGGCCGGAGGTCCGGCCGCAGCGGCGGACCCGCTGGGTGGCGGCGTACGCGGTCGCCTCCACGGTGGTCTCGGTCGTGCCCGTGTTCGCGCTGTCCGTCGGCGCGGCCGTCGTGGCGGCCTTCGTCCGGGGAGCGGCGGGCTGGGGGGAGGTCGCCGCTCGCGCCCTGGCCGGACTCGTTCCGGGGACGCTCGCCGCCGGAGTCGTCCTGGCCGCGCTCGTCGTGGTCTTCGTCCGCCTCCTCGGCATCGGGATGCGCGAGGGCGTGTACCCGGTGCGGAGCCGCGTGGGATGGCAGGCGTGGTCCACCGAGCGCCTGCTCGACCTCGCCCGCACCATCCTGTTCCCCGTGTACGCGAGCCTGTTCACACCGGTGTGGCTGCGGATGCTCGGCGCCCGCGTCGGCTCGGACGTCGAGGCCTCGACCGTGCTGCTCCTTCCGCGCATGACGCGCATCCGCGATGGCGCGTTCCTCGCCGACGACACGCTCGTGGCCTCCTACGAGCTCGGCGGCGGCTACGTCCGCATCGCGGGCGTCGACATCGGCGCCCGGGCCTTCCTCGGCAACTCCGGGATGGCCGGCGCCGGCAACCGCGTACCGCGCGACGGCCTCGTGGCGGTGCTCTCCTTCGCGCCGCGCAAGGCGAAGCCCGGATCGTCGTGGCTCGGATCCCCGCCGGTGCGGCTGCGCCGGCGCGCCCAGGAGGGCGACCTGAGCCGCACCTTCCAGCCGCCTGCCGCTCTCCGGGTCGCCCGCACGGCGTGGGAACTGCTGCGCATCGTGCCGGTGATCGTGTCGTGCGCCGTGGGCCTGGCCGTCGTCATCGCCCTCGGTGCGGTCGACTCCGCGTGGGGTCCGGGCTGGGCGGTCGTGCTCAGCGGTCCGGTGCTCCTCGTCGCCGGGGCGGCGGCCGCCGCGGTGAGCACCATCGCCAAGTGGGCCCTGCTCGGGAGGCTGAAGCCGGGCGAGCATCCCCTCTGGTCGTCGTTCATCTGGCGCAGCGAGGTCTCGGACACGTTCACGGAGATGGTGGCAGCGCCCTGGTTCGCGTGGTCCGCGGCGGGAACACCCGCGCTGGTCTGGTGGCTGCGCAGCCTCGGCGCCCGGATCGGGAGCGGCGTGTGGATCGACAGCTACTGGCTCCCGGAGGCCGACCTCGTCACGCTCGGCGACGCATCCACCGTCAACCGGGGCTGCGTCGTGCAGACGCACCTGTTCCATGATCGAATCATGAGCATGGACCAGGTCACCATCGAGCGCGGCGGAACCCTCGGCCCGCACAGCGTCATCCTCCCTGCCGCCGACATCGGCGCCGAGGCGACCGTCGGGCCCGCCTCGCTCGTGATGCGCGGGGAGACCGTGCCCGCCGGCAGCCGCTGGAGCGGCAACCCGATCGGCCCGTGGCGCGAGGTCGTCGTCCGGGACTACCGCGCTCGGGTCCGCGGATGACCGACGGCGGACCGCACGCCTACCTGCCCCGGTCGGGCACCGACGACTACGCCGTCCAGAGCTACGACCTCGACCTGACCTACCGGGTGGCGACGAATCGGCTGGACGCGACGGCCATCATCCGTGCGACCGCCCGGGTCCCGCTGTCCGGGATCGTGCTCGACCTGGTGCATCTGAAGGCGAAACGGGTCCGAGTGGATGGGCAGAAGCGCGTCCGCTTCAGCCAGACGCCCACGCACCTCCGGATCACCCCGGCCGGACGCATCCCGGCGGGCGCGGAGTTCACCGTCGAGGTGGCGTACGACGGCTCGCCCGCGCCCCGCCGCACCCGCTGGGGCACGCTCGGCTGGGAGGAGCTGTCCGACGGCGTCATCGTCGCCGCGCAGCCCTCGGGTGCTCCCACCTGGTTCCCGTGCAACGACCGCCCGGCGGACAGGGCCACGTACCGCATCCGCGTCACCACCGAGCAGGCGTACACGGTGCTCGCCACCGGCGAGCCGGTGAGCCACAGCGTGAGCGGCGGCCGGGGCACCTGGAGCTTCGAGCGCCTCGAGCCGACCGCGACCTACCTGGCGGCTGTGCAGATCGGCCGCTACACGCTCGAACCGCGGCGGACCGGCGACGTGGAGTGGCTGCTCGCCTATCCGCAGCCGCTCGCCGAGCGCGTGCTGCACGACTTCGAGCCGGTCGGACGGATGCTGGAGCGCTTCCAGGACCTGTTCGGGCCGTATCCCTTCCCGTCGTACACGGTCGTGGTGACCGAGGACCCGCTGGAGATTCCCCTCGAGTCGCAGGCGATGGCCACCTTCGGTTCGGAGCACGCCGACGGCCGCGGCGACTCCGAGCGGCTCATCGCGCACGAGCTCGCCCATCAGTGGTTCGGCAACAGCGTCGGCCTGGCCTCCTGGCGCGACATCTGGCTCAACGAGGGCTTCGCGTGCTACGCCGAATGGCTGTGGTCGGAGGCGTCCGGCGGCCTGTCCGCCGGCGTCCTGGCCCGATCGCACCACGCTGCTCTGCGCCTGGCCAGGAAGGATCTGCTCCTCGGCGACCCCGGCCCGGACGCGATGTTCGACGACCGGGTGTACAAGCGCGGCGCCTGCCTGCTGCACTCCCTCCGGCGGAAGCTGGGCGACGACCGGTTCTTCGCTCTGCTGCGCGGGTGGACGGCCGAGCACCGGTTCGGCACGGTCACCAGCGGCGACTTCGAGGCGCTCGCCGGGCGGTTCTCGGCTGAGCCGCTGGAAGGGCTCTTCGACGCGTGGCTCCGTCAGACGGCGTTGCCCGCGCTGTCCTGAGGGCCGGCGATCGCGCGGTCGGCGCTGTTCGCGCGTTCGGTCGCGACCGTTACGATGCATCCCCCGAGCCGCATGGTCCGCAGACCGTAACGGCGCCCGTCGAGGCGGGCGCTGCGCCTCGCGATGCCGGGCATCCCGAAGCGGGGCATCCCGAAGCGGGGCATCCCGAGGCGGACGGCATCGGGCGGCAGCCGGAGGCCGCGTCCATCCGCCTTGAGCACGGCCTCGATCGCCGTCCACCGCTGCACCGCATCCCCGCGCCCGGGCGCCAGCTCGTCGATCGCCGCACGGCGCTCGGACGAGGTGCTGACCGGCTCCGCGTCGATTCCCACCGGTCGGCGCGATGCGACGGCGATGGCGACTCCGCCGCAGTGCGTCAACGCCAAGTACAGGCTTCGGGATGCGCCGTCCAGCCCCGCCGTCGGGCGGCCGTGGGACAGGCCGCACTCCGGGCATCCCGCCTGGACGACGATGCCCGGCTCCCCCATCCGCGCGGCGGCCGACCGCAGCGCCGCCCGACCGGCCAGGAACCGCCCCTCCCGCTCCGTGTCGCCCCCGAACGATGCGAACCGCTCGCGGTCGCCCGGCGACAGGAGCGACACGAGTCGCGCATCCACCGACCCGTGCCGGACGACGGCTAACTGCGACATCCCGCTCCCTGCCGTCTCGGGCTCGGCTCGGGGCCGGCAACCGTCAGGCCGGACATCAGCACCAGGTCGGCCACTCGGCCAGCGTATCCGGGTCCGACCGGAGCATCAGGAGTACCCGCGGCGCAGCAGCATCCCTGCGGACTTCTCGAACTCCTCCTCCGTCGGAATCGCGAAGTCGAGCGCGTTGGCGTATCTCGTGATCACGTTGAACACCGCGGCCACTGCGGCGGCGTCACGCAGAGCGTGGCTGTCGACGCCCGCGCGGTGAGCGGCCTCGACATCAGCGGCGGCGAGCGCGTCCGGCTCACGGGTCATCTTCTGGATGAAGGTCAGCGCCGCTCGGAGCCGCGTGGAGATCGGCGCCGTCGTGTGGTCCGCGAGCGTCCGCTCCACGACGTCCCGGTCGAGGCCGCGGACGGCGATGGCACCGTGAGCGCCGACGCAGAACGGACACGAGTTCCACGCGGCCACGCACGCCGCCATCAGCTCCCGCTCCGAGACCGACCAGGCGCTCGGCCCTCGCATCGTCTTCTGCGTCCACTCCCCCAGGCTCGGCCCGGCGAAGCCCCGATCGTAGAAGGCGACGCGAGCGGCATCCGGCAGCCGCATCCCCGAGACGCGCGAGATCATGCGGATCAGCGCCCGGTGCCACGGCGAGTCGCCGCGCTCGACGTCAGTCAGCCGCATCGCCGGCCTCCGTCATCGCTCGCAGGGCCGCATCCCATCGTCGCAACCCCGCTCCCGCTGCGGCGGCGAACACGAGCTCGAAGGCCGCCTTCTCCGATCCCGCGGCGTCGCGCACGGCCCTCACCTGCGCATCCGTGACGCGGGACGAATCCTCGCGGATCTGCCGGACCAGCGCCCCGTACGGCTCGGCGAGCGGATCGCCATCCGGTCCGGCCTCCACGGCTCCGCGCCGCACCCGCTCGTCGAGGATGCCGCTCCCGGTCACCGCGTCCCGCACTCGCTGGGCGTGCTGCTCATGCGTCCGGATGATGTCCCGTGACATGCGGCGACTCTACGCGCCGCCATCCTCTGCGTCGACGTCCGGCGCCGGACGGACGCGCCGGACGCGCCGGACCGCGCTAGAGGTCCGCATCCCCTGTCCGTCGCGCCGATCCGACCGTGGGCCGGTCCTGCCCTGACGGGAAGAACACCCTCACCGGCAGCAGCAGCCCGATCAACGAGAGGACGATGAAGACGATCTGATGGATGTGGTCCGTGCCGGGCGGGAGGTTCCCGAACAGGTGAGCCGCCCAGAACACCGGGTAGAACCAGAGCGCGCCCCACGCCCATCGTTCGACACGTCGGTAGGGCAGAAGGACGATCAGGCCGCCGAACAGACCGAACCCGATCGATGCCAGACCGTCGGCGCGATACAGCAGCTCGTCCCCGCCCATCGGCACGACCGCGATGACGAGACCGAACACCAGGATCCCGGCGCTGACGATCGCGAGACAGATCCATCCGATCCGCACCATCGTCGTCTTCACGGGCCTCACCCTACGCCGCGAGGGTGGCTTCCCGGGGTGGGGAATCGAAGGAGATCGGGCGTCGAATCTCCTTCAGATGGCAGTACTGAAGGAGATTCGAACGGTTTTCGTCCGAGTCTCCTTCGCTGTCCGCCGCAGCCGCCGCAGCCCGCCGCAGCCGCCGCAGCCGGCGCAGCCGGCGCAGGCGCCGCAGCCGGCGCAGGCGCCGGCGGCCAGCGTGCGAGCGGCTTGTGCGGGTCTGCGTAACGTATGCGGTCGGGCGAGCACCCGCAGACGTTACGAACCACAGCACACACCGTCCCGACCTCGCAGATGGAGCATCCCGGCCGGCCCCTGCGAGCCGGGAGGAAGCGACTCCGCTTCTAATGCAGCGGATCTTGACAATAGAACGGTGGAGGCCTACCGTCCGTGCCGTGATCGGCGGCACCGTGGCCGCCTGCCGCACAGGGAAGGGAGCGTCCCATGGACCACGAACAGACAGCACTGCAACGGGCCAAGCACCCCCGCACCGTTCTGGCGGGTCCGTACGGCCATCCCCTGCACGGCATCCTGATCACCGTTCCCGTCGGGACCTGGATCGCGGCCCTCGTCTTCGACATCATCGCCTTGATCTCCGGCGATCAGGCACCGTTCGCCGCCGGAGCGCGAACGCTGGTCGCGATCGGCGTCATCGGCGCCCTGATCGCCGCGATCTTCGGCTTCATCGACTTCAGCGGCATCCAGGCCGGGACGCGCACGCGGGCGATCGCCCTTCGCCACATGATCGCGAACCTCCTCGCCGTCGCGGTCTTCGTCGTGAGCTTCATCTTCCGGCTCGCCGAGGGCGACCATTTCAGCGTCGGTGGATTCGTGACCACCATCATCGGCATCCTCATCATCGGGTTCTCCGGGTTCCTCGGCGGAGAACTCGTGTACCGCTACGGCGTCCGAGTGGCCGACGAGGCCACGCAGGAACGCGGCTACCAGTGACCTCCTGACTCGATGGATGCGGTGGATGCGGTGGCCGCAGTGGATGCGGTGGCCGCGGCCGAGTCGCGCGTCGTCAACGGTTCGGTCAGAGTCCGAGGCTCGCGGTCGCCGTGGTCCAGTCCGTGGCGATCGCGTGCTGCGCGGCCGTCAGCGGCACCCGGCCGTCGCACACCGCCGCTGCCAGAGTGTTCTCCACCCGGTCTTTCGGGTTGTTGAACCCGCGGGCCGCGCTGGCGTTGGGCTCCGGCCAGAGGTTCGACACGGCGTTGGTGCCACCCAGCTCCAGCGGCACCAGGTGGTCGTACTCGATGGTGGGCTGGTAGCCGAGTCCGTAGTCCCCGAGGGATTCGTGTTTGGCCGGGCCGGTGTCGGACTGGGGCGGGCGCACCGTGGCGGTGTAGCCGTGAGCACAGATCGTCTGTTGGATGTTCGCTTGCGTCACGCCCGGATCCACTGCGCCTGGGGTGCAGGCTGCGTCCGGGAGGACGAGGCCATTGCTTGCGTCGCGGATCCGCACGTGGCATTGCCCGGCGTGCAGCTGCTCGTCGACCGCGACGTGTCCCGGTGAGTGCACCTGCCGGAGAGCGTCTCCGGTGGGGATCGGCGCTGTCGCGTTCGCGCCGGCGGCGGGAGGCTTCGGAGCCGTCGTTGCAGCGTAGCCGGCGACGACGATGATCAGGACGGCCAGAGGCATCGAGATCGAGATGACCGTGTTGCGGCGCCTCAACGTTCCCCTTCCGTGCTCGACCTGTCCGAGCACGGTCGGCTGAGCTATGAATTCCGAGTGGCCATTCTCCCCGAATCCGATCCCGCAGACGTCTCCCCACGCCGCATCACCGAGTCGCCGCCGCGCTGCCGGTGAGTTCGTGCCGCGAGAACGTGTAGACGAAGCAGTAGTAGGAGCGCGTTCCGGTCGCCCACTTCGCGCTGGTGTCGGGGTAGCGCAGGTCGAGCTGGACGTCCTCGTTCCAGATCGCCACCCAGTGCCAGTCCAGGAAGGGTTCGCAGAGATCGCTGACCTGGCTGTCCAGCGCGGCCGTGCCGGGGAAGGATGCGGTGGCCGGCTCCGGGAGGACTCCCTTGGTCAGGAGCTGGGCGATGTGCGGCGCGGCGCAGTCGACCACCGGGTAGCCGTCCGCCCATTTCGAGTCGTAGGTCTGGAGGCAGTCGCCGGACCTGAGCGAGCCGACCGGCACTGCCGGGCCGGTGAGGACGCGCGTCGGCGTCGGACGTGGGGGCAGGCCGAGCGGAGTCGGCGCCGGTTCCGTCTCGCGCGGCTGCGGCGACGCCTGCCGGGGTGCCGAGGACGAGACTGCTCGAGCGTCTCCGACGCGCAGGCCGGCCGCGAGGAAGCCGACCGTCAGGAGCACCACTCCGACGACCGCGGTTGCGGCGACGAGAAGGAGCCATCCCCGGCGCGAGAGCCCCTCCGGCTTCGTCTCGTCGGCCGTCTCGTCGGCCGTCTCGTCGGCCGTCTCGGCCGCGGTCTCGTCCCTGCCCATGATCTGCCAGTGAACACCCGCCACAAGGCCGGTCCGGTGAGAACCGCTCGAAACAGCCTCCAACCGCAGGCGGGTCGACGGCGGGGCTGGCCCAGAGGCGGCCCTCACCGCCTCACGAGGCCGGCAGGAACTTCCGGTCGATGAAGGTCGCGTAGTCGGGGAGGGTCGTGCTCGACGGCAGGTTGCCCGCCGTCTTGGCCCACGTGCCCAGCGACGTCAGTTCGGAGGGCAGCTCGGACGGCAGCCCGATGGTGTAGTCGAACTCGGGAAGGATCGTCTTCACGAGCGACGGGGAGAGCTGCGTGGCCGTCGCCACTGCGCTCACGGCGGCGTCCGACCGCGTGGTCAGGTCGTGGCCGGCCTTGCCGAGGGCGACCTCGAAGGACGTGAGGGCAGCCGACTTGCTCGCGACTGCACTCGTGGAGGCCAGGTAGAGGCTCTGCTGAACGTATGTCCCCTCCGCCGGTTGGAGGATGACGGCATCGCTGCCCAGGGCCGAGATGACTTGCTGCTGGAACGGCTGGAAGATCGAGACGGCAGGGACGTTGCCCTGCTGCATCGCCGTGACGATGGCGGATGGCGCCACGTTGAGGAGCTGGCCATCGACATGGGACTGCTTGAGGAAGCTCGACCCGAAGTAGGCGGCGCTGGTTCCGAGCGGAGTGCCGATCTGCCGTCCGGCCAGGTCGGCGGCGCGGGAGATGCCGGCCTTCTTGCTTGCGACGATCACGGAGCCTTTCCATCGCGAACCGTCCGCGATGATCTGCATGTTCTTCGAGCCGGCCAGAATGGCCGACACGGGAACGTCGGCGGAGGTCGTGACGTCGACCTGCCCGGCGGCGAGCGCCTGGAGCGCCTGGACGCCCGTCGAGAAGTCGATGACCTTGACGTTCAGCCCCTCCGCCGTGAAGTAGCCTCGGGTCTCGGCGACGGGGACCTGGGCCCAGGAGGGGTCCGGCACGAAGCCGACCGTGAGGTTCTTCGAGGCGGATCCGCTGCCATCGGCGGAGGCGCTCGAGCCGACGCAGGCGCTGAGCGAGGCGATGATCGTCACTCCGACCGCGACGATCGCGAGCCGGGTGACGATGGGGCGGCGAGGACGTACGAGCATGGGGGGCTCCTTCAGGATGCGATGCGATGCGGAACGGGGAGGGATGGGGGTGCGGCCGGCGAAGTCTCGGCGAGTGGCGCTGCCTAGACCTCGATCGTTTCGTGGAGCTCGTCGTGCAGCCGACGACGGAGGTCGCTGTAGCCCACCGCCTCGGCGAGCTGCCCCGCCGGGCGGTCCGGCGGCAGAGGGTTTTCGATGGTCGCGGCCAGTCGACCGTCGCGAAGGACGAAGATCGTCTGCGAAAGCCGGATCGCCTCATCCACGTCGTGTGTGACGAAGACGACGGTCCGGCCGAGCCTGGACCAGAGGTCTGTCACGAGATCCTGCATGCGGAGCCGGGTCTGCGCATCCAGGGCGGCGAAGGGCTCGTCCATCAGCATGACCTCCGGCTCGCCCGCGAGCATGCGCGCGATGCCGGCACGCTGACGCATGCCGCCGGACAGTGCCGCCGGGCGCTGGCGCTTGACCTCGAGAGGAAGGCCCGCAAGCGTCAGGAGCTCGTCGATGATCGGCTCCATGTCCCGCTTCGGCGTGCCCTTCGCCTCCAGGGCGAACGCGACGTTCGCGCGGATCGTGGCCCACGGGAACAGGATGTCCCGCTGGAAGACCATGCCCCGGCTCGGGTCGCGGCCGACGACCGGCGAACCGTCCGCTGTGACCGTTCCGCTCGTGGGCGTCTCGATTCCGGCGAGGCAGCGCAGGAGGGTCGACTTGCCGCTTCCGGACGGCCCCACCAGGACGACGAACGAGCCGGACTCGATCTCCAGATTCACGCCGTCGAGGGCGGGTGCGTACTTGCCTTTGTAGGTGACCCCGAGGTCTCGGACTGCGAGATCCATGTCAGTTCTCCTCCGTCGCCCACGCCGTGAACGGCCGGGAGATGGTCGCGATGAGCTGGTCGCAGATCGCGCCGATGATTCCGAGGATGACGAGCAGGACGATCAACCGGTCGGCCTGCGAGAAGAGCTGCGCCTGCGCGATCCGGTAGCCGAGTCCGTTCGTGGTGCCCGTCATCTCGGCGACCACGATCACGACGAAAGCCGTCGCGCAGCCGACGCGCATCCCCGCCACGATGTCGGGCAGGGCCTCCGGCAGGATCACCTTGCGGAGCGTCAGCCAGCGGGAGGATCCGAGGCAGCCGCTCACCTGCAGATAGTCGGACGGGGTCGATGCGAGCCCGGCATGGGTGCTGATCCACACCGGGACGAAGACGCCCACGGCCACGACGATGTACTTGCTCGTGTCGCCGATGCCGAACCACAGGATGGCGAGAGGGATCAGCCCGATCGTCGGAATCGGCGCGAGCAGACGCAGCACGGGCTGCACGACGAGCCGGCCGCCCCGCGTGGTGGCGGTCACCAGCGCCGAGCCGATCCCTGCGAGCGTGCCGATGACGAAGCCGACCAGAGCCTCCCGGACGCTGGCGAGAATGTCCGGCCCGAGCAGTCCCTCGTTCCACATCGCGACGCCCGCCCGCCAGACGGCCGGGACACTGGGGAAGAGGTTGTCCGGGAAGAGGCGGGTCGCGTACACCGCCGACCACAGCGCGATCAGCAGGGCGACGCCGAGGATCGCGCCGCCGCCGACCGTCCCGCTCAGCCGGGCGAGGTTCCTCATGCTCGCCGATCGCCGACGCGGGGCGGGACGATCGAACGCCTGCGCGGACTGCGTCATTCGGGCCAGAGGCCGCCTGGTCGTCGCTTCGTTCAGCATGAGATCCGCTGACCCACGAGTTCGGGAGTGGGCGCCGCCTCATCCGGGACCCACTCGAAGGGGACCGCCTGGGAACGGTAGATGAGCCTCGTCATGGACAGCCGGTCGACCCCGGGGACGGTCGCGGCCTGGACCTCGGGCTCGCCTGCGATACCGGGAGCCTCGTAGGGCGACCGGTACTCCCAGACGATCTCGCCCTCCCGCGTGACCTGGAACAGCCGGCCGCGCATGCCCTCCGTGATGAGCGTGTTGCCGTTGGGAAGACGCTGCGCGTTGCTGACGAACGAACTGTGGAACTCCCACGACGGACGACCGGAGTCCTCCGCGGTGTACTGCCAGACGATCTCCTTGGTCGACGGGTCGATCTCCAGAACCCGTGAACCCGCGTAGATGCCGAGCGGGGCGGGCGGGTAGCCTGCGCCTCCCTGGTTGTCGAACACGAGGATGTTGCCGGCGCCGGGGAGGCCCTCGCCGATGAAGTGCGGGTTGTGCTGGCCGGAGAGCTGATCGACCGGTCGCGGAAGCGAGAAGCGGTTGATGCGCTGGTGCTCGGCGCCCGGCTCCTCTCCGTAGTAGGGGCCCATCCGCCACACGAGCGCGCCCGTCGACTTGTCGATGATGCCGACGACGTTCGCCTTGCGCGTGCTGAAGATGATGTTGTCCGGCTGGAAGACGGTCTCCGGGTCGGCGTCATGCCACTTGTTGGGGCCGAGGGTCTTCATGCTGTTCATCTCGAGGTAGCCCCAGACATCGTCGGGTCGCCGGTCGACCGTCGAGCGGAGGTGCTCCCAGCCGGACTCCGAGAAGCCGAACTCCTGCAGGTGGTCGCCGGCCCGCCAGCTCCAGGCGATGTCCCCGCCCGGCGTGACCTCGTAGATCCCCTGGTCTCCGACCACCTGGGGGCCGAGTCCGGGGACGACGCGCGGGATGGTGACGAGGAACAGCCGGTTGCCGTTCGGAAGGAGTTCCCAGTCGTGGTTCTGCCGGGCTGCGCCGCCGGGAGCCTCCGAGCCCCACTCCCAGAGCACGTCCCCCTCCCAGGAGACCTGGCCGACAGTCCGGTTGGCGTAGATGCCGCCCGGGGAGTCTTCCACCTCGGAGAGCTGGACCCCGATGTCGCCGAGACGCCCCCCGTTCATCGCCGGATCGATAATGCGTGCGGGAACCCCGTAGAAGGGCCATTCGTGGCGGACCTCGCCATCGAGGTCGATCAGTCGCGACACTCCGTCGGGACCGCCGAACAGGATGAGGCTGTCGTGCACGCGGGCGCGATCGAGGCGGATGACGCCGGTGGCGGATGGGACGTTCATGCTTCTTCCTTCGTGGATTCGGTGGTGACCGGAGCTGCGTATGCGGCGTTCCCGTCAGGGGTGGTCGTCGCGCTCGCCGGGCGGCGGGGATGCGTCCCGCGGTCGCTGTGCCCGGTCATCGCGGCACGATCGCCGCGGAGGCGCAGGAACTCGAGCGCCAGAACCGATCCATCGCTCAGGCGAAGGATGCGATCGACCGAGAGGATGGGGTCGCCGGGCGACACATGCAGCTGGCCGGCAAGGGCATCGCCGGCGATGGCGGACTCGATGACGAGGTCGGCACCGCCGAGCTCGAGTCCGAGGGAGTCTTCGAGAAGTACGACGAGGTCGTCGTTCTCGAGGGCGCAGTCGAGGAGCCCGTGGGCGAGTCCGGCGTTGAAGTAGCTCGTATCGAGGGAGAACGGCAGTCCGTCCAGGATCCGGATCCGTTCGACCAGGAGGACGGGCGAACGGGTCGGGAGGTTCAGCGAGGCGCTGATCGCAAGCGGCGCGGAGACGACGTCCGCGACGAGGACGCGGTTCGTGACCCGTCCGCCGAAGGCGCCCGCCGACTCGCTCAGTCCCCGCAGCTCCGCCAGGTCGGACCAGTCCCAGTGCCGGTTGATCGTCGTTCCGATGCCACGCCGGCGCGACACCACGCCCTGTTTCTGGAGTGCTCCGAGGGCGGCACGGATGGCGTTGCGGCTGGCGCCGAACTCGGAGATCAGCGCCTCCTCGCTCAACGGCGTCGACGTCGAGGAGCTCCGGGCTTCGGCGCGCATCAGATCGCCGAGTCGTCGGGAGGACTGCTCTCGATCTCCTCGGAGGATCCCATCGGTGTGCGGGTCGAACTCCATGGCCTGAAGCTAGTTACGGGGTGTGTCCATGACGTGTCTGAGACGTTAGGGTCACGTTTCGCCACCGAAATGCGCGTGGCGACGCGGGGCCGAGGGCGGTTTCGCCGGAAGTTTTCTATGATCGGACAGCGATGACGCACTACAGTGATGTGCGGATGCGGGGGGCTCCGCTCAGGTCATACGAAGCCTGCGACTCTTATGGTTCTTGATTGATGCCCTTCTGGAATGCGAAGCCCCGACACCGCCGGCCTGCCGCCGGTGGTCCGGTGTTCGTCGACGCCTCCGGCAAGAGACTCCGCCGGGCGCGGATCGGCGGACTGGCGGCGCTTGCCGGTGTCACGGCCTACGTGGCGCTGGTCGGAAGCGCCTTCCTCGGAGGGCCGGACATCATCGCTCCGCTCCTGCCGGAAGCATTCGCTCCGCAGGTGCACTCGAGCGGCCGGCAGCCCGCCGTGACACGGTCGCCCCTGCCGTCGAGCCCGAAGCCCCCGTCGGCCGTCCCGGATGCGCCTCCCGCTGACCCGTCCCCGGTCTCACGCGTCGCGCCGGCCTCCCCCGTCACGGGCGGTACGACGGCTGCGGCCTCCACCCCGGTCCCGGCAGCACACGGCTCTCCCTCTTCGACGCAGACCCCAGGGCCGGGGTCGACCTCCGGCCGGAGCGCGAGCGCCCCCGGGCAAGCCAATCGGCCCCCGGCGCCGCAGAAGCCGTGACAGCGCAACCGCGTGACTCGCGGCGGTGCCGCCCGGTCCGGGCGCACTGGGTGGTGCTCGCTGCGGTCCTGTTCGCGCTCGCCGTCGCCTTGCTCGTTCAGGGATACACCCAGCACCTGGCGGGGATCGGAGACGACTCGGTGCCGGCCTCCGGCAGCGCCGCCGGCGTCCCTTCCGCCGTCTCCCACGGCGGTCCGGTGATCGACGCGCGAACAGATCGCCCGCGCACAGCGAGTCCCCGCGACCGCACTCTGGCGTTGACGTTCGACGACGGACCCGATCCCGCCTGGACGCCTCAGATCCTCGCCGTGCTCCGCAAGAACCACGTGCATGCGACCTTCTTCGTCGTCGGGACCGCTGCGATCGCCCACCCGGACCTCGTCAGGCAGATCGTCGACGACGGGAACGAAGTCGGCGTGCACACGCTCACTCACGTCGACCTCGGCGCTGCGCCCCCGTGGCGCCGTCAACTGGAGGTCCAGACGGGCCAGCAGGCCATCATCGACGCGACAGGGCGCGCCACTGCGCTGCTGCGACCCCCGTACAGCTCGGAGAACGACGCGATCACCGACAACGAGTGGACGGCCATCCGGGATGCCGCGAACGACGGGTATCTCACCGTCCTCACCACCACGGACTCCGAGGACTGGAGGCGTCCCGGAGTCCCGGCCATCGCCCGGAACCTCACCCCGACCGGGAGCGCCGGACAGGTGCTGCTGATGCACGACGGCGGCGGAGACCGCAGCCAGACGGTCGCCGCGCTCGACCAGACCCTGGGGCGGCTCTCCGCCGGCGGCTACACGGTCACGACCGTCGGGGACGCCGTCGGGCTCGGGCAGACCATGCGTCCAGCGACCCGGCTCGAGCGCATCGGCGCTGCGGCGACCGTGTGGGGCATCCGCCTCAGCGATCTGGCCGTGACCCTCATCACCTGGGCCCTGGTGCTCAGCGGCGTCGTCATGCTCATCCGCGCCGTGCTCGTCGTCTCCGTCGCCGCCCGCCACCACCGGCTCGCTCACCGCGGACGGCACCGACCGAACGGCCCGGCGCTCCCTCCCGTCACCGAACCCGTCACGGTCATCGTGCCCGCCTACAACGAAGCGGCCGGGATCGAAGCCGCGGTCCGATCGATCGCGGCGTCGACACATCCCGTGGAGATCATCGTCGTGGATGACGGCTCGACCGACGACACAGCGAGCATCGTCGAGGCGCTCGGCCTTCCCTCCGTGCGGGTCATCCGCCAGCCGAACGGCGGGAAGCCGACCGCGCTGAACACCGGCATCCAGGCTGCCTCGCATGACCTCATCGTCATGGTCGACGGCGACACCGTGTTCGAGCCGGACACGGTCCGGGCCCTCGTCCAGCCGTTCGCCGACCCGCGTGTCGGCGCGGTCTCGGGCAACACCAAGATCAACAACCGTGGGGGAATCCTCGGCGCCTGGCAGCACATCGAATACGTGGTCGGATTCAACCTGGACCGGCGGCTCTTCGACATAGCCGAATGCATGCCCACGGTGCCCGGCGCGATCGGAGGGTTCCGGAAGGACGCTCTCGACCGCGTCGGCGGTGTCAGCCTCGACACCCTCGCGGAGGACACGGACCTCACCATGTCGCTCTGCCGCGACGGCTGGCGCGTCGTGTACCGCGACGATGCTCTTGCCTGGACCGAAGCGCCCGCTTCGCTCGCCGCGCTCTGGCGTCAGCGCTACCGATGGTGCTACGGCACCATGCAGGCGATGTGGAAGCACCGCGGCGCGATCGTCCAGCGCGGCCCGGCGGGCAAGCTCGGCCGCCGCGGGCTCGGTTACCTCCTGGTCCTCCAGGTGCTCCTGCCGCTCTTCGCCCCGGTCGTGGACATCTTCGCGATCTACGGCATCATCTTCCTCGACCCCGTCCGCATCATCGGGCTGTGGTGCGCCTTCCTGCTCGTACAGCTGCTGATGGCCGCATACGCCTTCCGCCTCGACAAGGAGAAGATGGGCGCCCTCTGGACGCTCCCTCTCCAGCAAGTGGTCTACCGGCAGCTGATGTACCTCGTCGTGCTGCAATCCGTGTTCACCGCCCTCGCCGGGATCCGCCTCCGCTGGCAGAGCATGGAACGCTACGGCACCCTGCATGCGCGGACCGCCCAGGGTCCCAGGGAGGCGGCAACCGTCTCCAGCGCTCGCCGGGGATGAACCGGCGAGCACCGGAGGCGATCAGCGCGGGGTGACGGCGACGTCCCTCCAGGTCGCCCCTGCGTTGTACGTGCGGACGCCGATCGCCCCGCTGGTCGGCGAGCATCCCGTGTCCGTGGCCGCCGCGGACACGATCGAGCCGCCGTTTGCCGGCTGCCCTGTCACGGTGATCGTGCAGCCGACGGCCTCCACGGTCAGGTGGAACCAGGCCCCGGTAGGCAGCGTCACCGGAAGAGCCGCCGAGGCGAGCTGCGTCCAATTGTTCAGCTGCCGGCCCAGCACGAGGCCCGTCGGCGTGACGCCCGCGTAGTAGCCGTCCAGGGCGTCGGCGCCGACCGCGGGGTTCGTCACGCGCACGATGAACCCTGCGTTGGCGTTGCCGCCGAGGCTGTCGAGCCTGACGTCGCCGGTCAGCGAGTAGTTGCCCCAGGAGGTGGATCCGGCCACGCTCTTGTCGCCCGGGCCACCCGCCGAGTCCGCGTAGGTCTCGGTCGAGGCGGTCGTGCTCCAGGTGCCGCCGTAGGTGGTCCATCCCGATGCCGAACCGCTCGCGAACGGTGCCGCGTACGGAGCGACGGCGGTGGAGGCCGTGGCGCCGCCCGTGACCGCGATGTTCCGGAACGAGGCGGTGCTGCCCTGGTCCCGGACGCCGACGGCGCCCGAGGTCAGCGCGCAGCCGCTGTCCGTGTACGTGAAGGCGGTCGGTGCGGCCGTGCTCCCGACCGGGACCGCGCTGACGGTGAATGTGCAGCCCGACGCCTGCGCGACGAGGTGGTACCAGGTCCCGGTCGTCACTCCGCCGGGGAGGACGGCGCTCGAGAGCGAGGTCCATCCGGAGTTCTCGCGGCCGAGGACCAGGCCGGTCGTCGTGATGCCGAGGTAGTAGCCCGTGAGCGCATCTGTGCCCGCCGACGGGTTGGAGACCCGCAGAAGCAGGCCGGCCTGGGTGCCGGAGTCGATCCGGACGTCGCCCTGCACGGTGTAGTCGGTCCAGGCGGTCGAACCGGCGACGGCTTTCGGGCCGGCGGTCCCGCCGCAGGTCTCGGCGTAGACGTCGCCCGACGTCGACCAGCAGCCGTTGTAGTCGACCCAGCCGGAATCGCCGCCGCTGAACGTCGAACGGAAGGGCAGGACTCCGGCGTTGGTCTCGCCGGTGACCTCCTCGCAACCGTTCGGGCCGATCGCGGAGGGCGCGGTGTAGCGCACGGTCTGACCCGAGGCCGACACCAGGAGGTCGGGGCTGTAGTCCACGCTGCAGTTCGAGGCCGAGCCGCTGGTTGCCACGGGCGCGGGGATCCACGACCACGAGCCCGTCGCATTCCCTGAGCTGTTGACGAACACGACCTGGCCGCCCTCCGAGCCTCCCGACTCGGTCTGGCCTGCGAGCAGGAACTCGCCGCCTCCGGCCGGGCTCCACGCGAGGTAGGGCGAGTGGAAGAGCTGCCGCCCGTCGCGGGTCGTCGCGGTGGTGCCGAGGTCGGCCGGGCCGGATCCCCAGGTGTCGCCGGTCGTGGAGGACTTCACGCGTGCCACGCAGTTGAAGGCCGGGCCGCAGACCTCGTAGGCCATGACGTACGTGCCCGACGTGCTGACGGCGATGGTCGCCATCCCGGGGCGGTCGGACTGCGTCGTGCTGGCCACGTCGTTCACCTCGCCGGGCGAGACGCGCGTCAAGCCGTCGGCGTTCGCGCTCCACGAGACGCCGCCGTCGGCCGAGACGATGTGCGCGAGCTTCTGGCTGTAGGTGCCGCTCTGGCGCTCGTCGGAGAAGTAGCAGTTCAGCTTGCCGGACGAGTCCAGCGCGAGGAAGGGCTCCCAGATCCCCGTACCCTCGCCTCCACCGGCCTGGAACGCCGAGACGTACGTCCAGGTCGCGCCGGCGTCGGTGCTGCGCCACTCCACGAACGTGGTGCTGGTGTTCGCCGTCGGGGCGACGTTCCCGACGAGGAGGAGCGTGCCGGCCGGGAAGGCGCCGAGCGCCTGCGGGAACTCGTACAGGAACGGCTGCCAGAGCTGCGACGACGGATGCCCGGCTCCGGTGAGCGGGTCGCTCAGACTCGACTTCGTCGACCAGGTCGCGCCGTCGTCCGTGCTCTGACGGATGGCGAACGTGGTGGCGGCGCCGCTCTTGTCCGCATGCTCGAACGTCCCCAGGAGGGTGCCGTTCGCGCTGCCGCTGTGGGCGAGCCGGATCACCCTGCTGTACGCCAGGAAGTCGTTGGACGACGTGGAGGTGTACATGCTGGAGCCCGGGCTGTTGGCGTGGGCGGGGGCCGCGACGGCGGCGACGAAGGCGACGGCGATCGCGAGGGCCGCCGCGGCGAGCGCCGCGACCCTGGTCAGGAGCGGGCGGTGTACGAGTGACTGCATTGTCGACCTCCGGTTTCCATGGGTGGAGCAGGATGGTGTGGAGCTGGATTGTGGAGCTGGATCGAGCGGAGTCGCCCCTACTTCCCCGCCCCCACCGCGATGCCGGCGACGACGTAGCGCTGCAGCGCGAGGAACACGATGAACAGGGGCAGCACGCCGAGCACGAGCGTCGGGAGCAGCTGCTCCGGGCTCATCGTGTGGGTGCCGATCGTGGCGTAGACGGCCAGCGTGACGGTCTGCTTGTCGTCCGACGAGAGCAGGACGAGCGGCAGGATGAGGTCGTTCCAGACCTGCAGGATGACGAAGATCGCCAGTGTGGCCGTGGCCGGGCGCAGCAGCGGGAAGACGATCCTCCAGTACGTGCGGATGAGCCCGGCCGTCGACGGCCGCAGCCTCCTCCAGCTCCGGCGGCACGGTGCGCAGGAAGCCGGCGAAGAAGAACACCGCGAATGGCATGATCGTCGCGGTGTACGCGAGCACGATGCCGATGTAGCTGTCCAGCAGGTGCAGCTTCTGCATCACCTCGTACAGCGGGGTGAGCACGACGAAGATCGGGATGGTGAGGCCCGAGACGAAGATCTGGTACAGCGTGCGCGTCCAGCGCCGGGTGTGCCGCACGATCGCCCACGCCGCGAGGGAGGCCGCGAAGACCGTGACCACGGCGGTGGCGAGGGTGATGATGAGCGTGTTGCCGACGCTGCGCAGGTAGTGCATGTTCTGGAACGCGTTGACGTAGTTCTGGAAGTCGATCGGCGCCGGGAGGGCGAACGCGTTCGACGGGGAGCTGTTGCCGTGGTGCAGCGACACCATGACGAGCACCCAGATGGGCGTGAGCACGACGGCCGTGAAGGCGAGCAGGATGACCGAGGCGACTACCGTCGAGGCGCGCGAGCGGAGGCGGCGTCCCCGGAACCGCCGAGCGCGGGCCGTGTGGGGCTTGGATGTGACCCGGCCCTCGGCGTCGGATGCGGTCTCCCGGCTGATGAGCGCGGTCATGCGAGGTCGGCCTCCCGTCGGCGCAGCAGCGTCGCCTGCGTGACGCCCACGACGATCGTGAGGATCAGCAGCAGGACGGCGAGCGTGGTGCCGTAGGCGAACTGGTAGTTCGCGAAGCTGTTGTTGTAGATGACGAGGCTCAGCGTCTGCGTCGCGTCCTCGGGGGCGCCCTGCGTCATGATGAACGGCAGGTCGAACACGCGCAGCGAACCGATGACGCTGAGCGTGATGTTGATCGTGAACGACGGCGCGAGCAGCCGCCAGTCGATGCTCCAGAACCGGCGCCAGCCGGCGGCGCCGTCGAGGTTCGCCGCCTCGATGAGCGCGGGGTCGATCGCCATGTAGTTGGCGAGGTAGATCGTGGCCGTGTAGCCGAGGAACATCCAGATGTAGATGGCCGCGATCGACATCAGTGCGGTGTGCGGGTCGCCCAGCCAGATGGGCTCGAGCGAGTGGAGGCCGAGGGCATCCATGACCTCGTCGATCGGGCCTCCCAACGGCGAGTACATGTACGACCACAGGTAGCCGACCGCCACGAATGCCATCATCGCGGGCAGCAGCAGCCCGGCGCGCACGAAGTTGCGCACGCGCTCCAGCTTGAACAGCCAGAACGCGACGAGGAGGGCGAGGCCGTTCTGCACGACGACCACGACGATCGTGTAGACGATGGTGTTGCCGAGCGCATGCAGCACGGTCGGGTCGGACAGCGCGTGGAGGTAGTTCTTCAGCCCGACGAAGTTTCCGCCGCTGGGCCCGATCGCGTCGGTGAAGCTCAGCTGCACCCCGCGGATCAGCGGGTAGATCACGAAGACGGCGAAGATGAGGGCTGCCGGCGCGATCAGCACCATCGCGGAACGGCCACGGATTTGCATGGGATCGCCTTTCGGGCTGGATGGTGCGGGTGCGGTGGAGCGGGCGCCCGGCCGGGAAGCGTGCGGGACTCCCCGGCCGGGACCGGCTACTTCGTCTTCGGGATGGTCTGATCGAGTTGCTTCAAGAGCGTGCTCGTCGACTGCGACGGATCGTTGAAGAGCGAGGTGCCGACCTTCCAGAACTCCTGCTCGTAGGTCGGGAAGTGCAGGTACTCGATCGGCGAGACCTGCGAGTGGCCGGCGTTGAAGGCATCCACGTAGGCACTCGCCTTCGCCATGGTCGGGCTCGGCACGTTCTTCAGGGTGGTGAACGAGTTCTCGGCGGCCAGGTAGCGGCTGTCGTTGGCCGGGTCGGCCATGAACGCGACGTACTTCTTAGCAGCATCGGTGTGCTGGCTGGCGGCGTTGACGCCCCAGCCGGATCCGACGAAGGTCACGCCGTAGGGGCTGCTGCCTGCATCGCCGCCCGGGAACGGGTTGAGCGAGAAGTCAAACTTCGCGTTCTGCTGGAAGTTCTGCAGCTCCCACGCGCCCATGATGGTGAAGGCCCACTTTCCGGCGGCGAAGTCAGCGTTGCCGGTGTTGAACGGCTCGATGCCGTTCATCAGCTTGCCGTCGACGTCGCCCGAGGTGAGCAGCTGCTTGATGTGGTCGAACACCGGCGCGAACGACGGGTTCCAGTTGGTCTTGCCCTCGTCGTAGCCCTGGCCCCACGTGTCGTCGACCAGGTTCGCGGCGAGCGCCAGCGAGAGCTGCTCGCTGGTCCAGCCGCCCTGGTCGGCGAGCAGGAGGCCCGGCTGCCCGGCGGCCTTCAGCTTCTGCAGGGCGTCGAGGAAGTCCGGCCACGTCTGCGGAACCTGGGCGATTCCGGCCTTCTTCAGGATGTCGAGGTTGGCGTACAGGCCGATCGGGATGTTCTGCTGCGTGAACGCGTAGGTCTTGCCGCCGATCGCGCCGAACGGGGCGACGTTCGGGATGAGCTGCTTCACCCAGGACTGGTCGCTCAGGTCGGCGAGGTAGCCCTGCTTCTGCCACTGCTGCACGCGGGTCGCGTTCGTCATGAGGACGTCGGCGGCGGTGCCGGCGGCGAGGCGGGTGTTGTTGTACTGGTCGTATTCGCCGTTGGCGACGTACTTGTAGTCGACCGTGATGTTCGGGTACTTCTTGTGGAAGTCGGCGTTGATCTGCGGGATGTCGGCGAGCTCGGTGCCGCCGCCCTCGAAGCCGACGACGGTCAGCGTGACCTTGCCGTCGCTGGAGCCGCCTCCCGACGAGCAGCCGGCGAGCGCCAGCGCGACCGCCGAGACGGCGGCTGCGGCGAGGATCAGTTTGTTGCGCATGGGTGTCCACTCCTTTGTGAGGTGCCTTGTGTTGTCAGGTGCTGGTGGTGCAGGTCGGTAGTACGGGTCGGTGGGGTTTTCGTGCGGGATCCGCGCCCGGATCAGGGATCGAGGGGCGGGGCGTCGTCGAGTTCGTACGCCGCGGGTCGGGACTGGATGTCACGTAGGAGACGGAGGTCGAACTTCGGCACGCGCCGGAAGTCGAGAACACCGTTCTTCTCCTGGAAGACGTCCGTGAGCTGGGTGAAGCAGTAGCCGAACATGCCGGCGTCGTCGAGCAGCGTGTCCACCAGCCGGCGGAACCGGTCCAGCCACTCCTCGCGGCTGCGCGGCGCCTCGCCGTACCCCCACGAGTCGTCGCCGGCGCGGTCGCTGTCCGACCACCAGATGCCGCCGAACTCGCTGCAGAAGTAGGGCTGCCCGGCATACGGCACCGACCACTCGGTGCCGTCGGGCGCCGTGTTGACGTAGGGCCGGCCGTCCGCGAGACCTTCCATGCGCGCCGCGAAGACGTCGGGGTCCTGTTCGTAGAGGTGCGAGTCGTAGATGTCGGCGCCGGGCACCCGGTGCGAGTAGCCGGACGCGTCGATCACGGGCCGGGTGGGGTCGATGGCCTTGGTGACGGCGTAAAGCGCCTTGGTGGCGTCGTCCAGGATGGTCAGCCGGTCGGTGATCGGCTGGTAGGTCTCGTTGAGCGGGCACCAGCCGACGATCGATGGATGCGACAGGTCGCGGGTGAGCGCCTCCACCCACTCGGCGACGAACGACACCGTCGGCTCCTGCGGACCTCCCGGCCCCACCTTCGCGCCCCAGTCGGCGAACTCGCCCCAGACCAGGTAACCGAGCCGGTCGGCGTGGAACAGGTAGCGCTCCTCGAACACCTTCTGGTGGAGGCGCGCGCCGTTGAAGCCGGCTGCCATGGCGAGCTCGATGTCGGCCACGAGGGCGTCATCGCTCGGAGCGGTCATCAGCGTGTCGGGCCAGTAGCCCTGGTCGAGGACGAGGCGCTGGAAGACCGGTCGGCCGTTGAGGAGGATGCGGCGCCCGTCGATCGCGATCGAGCGCATGCCGGCGTAGCTGTCGAGGGCGTCGACCACGGCCTCCCCGCGCAGGAGGGTGAAACGCACGCGGTAGAGGTGCGGATCCTCGGGCGACCAGGTGCGGAGGCGATCGGCCGGGACCGCGAGGGTGACCACCGGCTTCACCTGCGCCGTCACCTCCACCTCCCTGCTGACGACGAGCCCGCCCGCGTCGAGGAGGTCGACGCGGGCGGTGAGCCCGGCGGCCGGGGACACGATGTCGAGCTCGACGGCGAACGACGACGAGGCGAGGTCGGGACGGATGACGGGACGGCCGAAGTGCGCGGCGGCGACGGGCTCCAGCCAGACGGTCTGCCAGATGCCGGTCGTGCGCGTGTAGAAGGCTTCGTAGTTCTCCGGCCGTCGGGACTGCTTGCCGCGGGCCTGGATGGTGCGGTGGTCGTCCTCGGCGAGGACGGAGAGGGTGAAGGCGGGAGTGGCGGAGGTTGCGGAGGCTGCCGCGGATGCGCCGATCGCGTCCGTGATGTCGATCGTGAACGGGGTGAACCCGCCGCGGTGACGGCCGACCTCGATGTCATCCACCCACACCGTGGTGTCGAAGTCGACCGCGCCGAAATGGAGGAGGATCCGGTCGCCGGCCCAGTCGGCGGGTACCTCGACGGTGCGCTGGTAGCGGACCGCCGGGTGGAAGCCGGTGCTGCCGACGCCGGAGCGCTCCGACTCCGGAGCGAAGGGGACGAGGATGTCGCGTTCGAGGCGCCAGGTCGTGGGGGCAGTGGTGGCGGGGTTCGCAGGCTCCACGAGGTCCGCCGCCTGCGCGGCCTCCCCTGCACCGAACCCGAAGCTCCACACGCCGTTGAGGTTGAGCCAGCGGTCGCGCACGAACTGCGGGCGCGGGTACTCCGCACGCGGCAGGGCCTGCGCGGCGGGAGCGTCCCCGTCCTGTTCGATTTCCCTCGATGCAAACGTCACGATCAGGATGCTAGCGCGTTGCTTTGCCTCGATGCAAATGCGATGTGGAGATTCCTGGAATCACCGAAGGGAGTATTACCTCACCATGCTCTGCGCCACCGGCGCACTCTCCCGCACCACCAGCCGATGCGGGCCGACCAGGACGCCGGGCTCCAGGTCCTCGCCCGCGAGCCTCCGCACGATCCGATCGAGCGCCGTCTCGGCCAGCCAGCGCTTGTCCGGGCTCACCGTGGTGAGCGACGGTGTCGAGAAGCGGCCGTCCTCGATGTCGTCCCAGCCGACGACCGCGACCTCGTCCGGCACCGAGACCCCCGCCTCATGGAGGGTGCGCAGCGCTCCGAGCGCGAGCGCGTCGGAGAAGCAGAAGATGGCGTCGAACTGCTCATCGCCGTCGAGCAGTCTCCGCATCGCCGCCGCGCCCTCCGGCCGCCGGAAGCCGTTCACGTACTCCACGATCTCCGGGAGGCCCAGCTCGGAGTGGGCGGCGATCGCCGCGCGGTAACCGTCGAGCCGCTGCGAACTCGCAGCGCGGTGACTCCGCTCGGCGCCGATCGCCGCGATGCGGCGGCGACCCTGGCCGAGCAGGTGCTCGACCGCCTCCCGGGCCGCCTGGAAGTTGTCGATCATCACCTTGTCGTAGCCCGGGAACTCATCCTCGCCCAGGAACACCAGAGGCCCTGCGGCGAGCGCCTCCAGATCCGACGCCCGGAGGGCGAGCGGGCTCAGGGCGAGCGCATCGAAGAGCGAGCCTCCGGCCGTGCGACGCAGCAGCGCGAGCTCGCGCTCGCGGTCGCCGTCGGTCTGGTCGACCACGACGGTCAGACCGCGCTCGGCGCCGCCCTCGACGAAAGCACGGGTGAGCTCCGCGAAGTAGGCGGTGTCGAGCTCCGGGAGCATCAGCCCGATGAGGCCCGACCGGCCCACCTTCAAGCTGCGCGCGAGCTCGCTGGGCTGGTACTCGAGCTCGTGGATGACGCGCAGCACCCGCTCCCGGGTCTCGGGCGCGACATGGTCGAAGCCGTTGACGACATTGGAGACCGTCCGGACCGAGACGCCCGCCGCCTCCGCCACCTCACGACGTGTCGCCGCCATGCGTCCCCCACTCCATCGTCCCGTGTGATCCCTCGGTTTGCCTCGTGGCAACGGGGCGCGATCATCCTAGCGGGGAACCGACCTGGGGAGCCGTCGGCCGAGTCGAAACCCCGCCGAGAAGGCGCGGGCACTGGCTGAAAGCGCACGCCGGTCGCCGGCTGCGGGCGCTCGGAGATCAGAGGAGCGAGGCGATGCCGTTCGCCACAAGTGATGCTGCGCTGACGCCCGCCAGAGCGAGAGTGGTCCGCCTGAGGAGGGTCTCGGATAGCCGGCCGGCCAAGAGAAGGGCGACGACCGCTCCGATGACCACGCCGGCGACCGCCCACCCGAGTTTCGAGACACCATTCACGAACGGTCCGAGAGCGATGAGCGTGACCACGTTCAGAGGGAGGAAGAACGCTTGCATCGTCCCTCGCGCCACCGCTGCCGGCCATCGCCGCGCCGATACGAACAGCGCGACAGGTGGACCGCCCACGCCCGTCAGAGCGGTCAACAGCCCGCTTGCAGCGCCCGTGATGACGGCACCGCGTCTGCCGAGCATCCAGTTCAGTGGACGCCCCCGGGCAACGAGCACAGTGCCGAAGAGCACTGCCGCCCCGGCCAGCACGGTCAAGAACGGTGCATGGATGCTGCCCAACACGAAGACGGCGGGAACGACGAGCAGTGCAGCGGGGATCAGCAGTCTGACCGTGTCGCCCAGGCGTACGAACCGGATGGAGCGGGCCAGCACGACGGCGTTCAGCACGATCGAGATGATCAGGACGATGCGGATACCGTCTTCGCGGCCCAGCGCCAGGATCAGAAGCGGTGAGGCGATGAGCCCGAACCCGATTCCGGAGAGGACCTGGAACGCCGATCCCGCTGCAGCCGCCACGAGTACGGCGACATCGAGCCACTCAATCACCCGGATCGCGCTCCACGGGAGTCAGGATCCTCGTCGAGAGGCACCCGGGCCGGCATCAGGCTCTTGAGCTCGGTCGACCGGGGATGTGGCTGAGAATCGATTTCGAGAATCCGCCGTCGACGCAGATGTCTTGACCGGTCACGTAGCCCGATAGCGGGCCGACGAGGAACTCGATGACGTTCGCGACGTCCATCGGGTCCCCGATCCTATGCAGCGGGATTATGCGTTCGCGCTGCTCTTTGATCTGCGAATCCTCGTACATCTTCTCCGTCATCCGCGTGCGGGTCATTCCCGGGGAGACCACGTTCACGCGGATTCCGTCGGAGGCCCACTCCAGTGCGAGCGTCTGGGCGAGCAGCGTCAATGCGGCTTTGCTCGGGCTGTAGGCGCCCGAGCCGGCGTGCGGCATCCGACCCGACATGGACGACGTGAAGCACGCAGCACCATGACTGGCGGCCAGATGCGGGTAACCGGCTTTCGCGAGAAGCCATGCACCGCGCACGTTGACGGAGAACATGTCGTCCCAGTCCTCCACGGACAGCTCGCTCAAGGGGCCGGGATTCGCGATGCCGGCATTCGAGACGAGTGCGTCGAGGCCACCGAATTCTTCGACCGCGGCCGCTACCATCCGGGCCGGCACCTCCGGATCGCCCAGGTTTCCCGACAATGCGATCGCAGTGCCGCCCATCGACTGGATCGAGCGGACGATCTCGTCCTGCAGACGGCTGGGTTCATGCCCGCACACCGCGATCATCGGCTTGGCACCCCGAGCCACGGCTGCCTCTGCCAGCCGCAGGGATGCCGCCGCACCGATGCCGCTGGTGCCACCACTGACCAGAGCTCTCATCGCATGGCCTCCATTCAGACGTTCCATCCCTCGACCCTGAGGGCAGTGAGGGCCTTCTCGAACTCGTGCAGAGTGTCTTCTTCACGGATCACTTCGAGAACGGTGTTGTCGGTTCCGACGGTCGCCGCCACAGCGTCGCCCACCGCGCGAAAATCGATGACGCCGGTGCCGATCGGATCGTGGCCCCACACGTCCGTTCCTGTGTCGGAGACGTGCACGAGGGAAATCGAGTCGTGATAGGAGCGCAGGGCTTCGGCGGGATCTTCGCGGATGTAAGCGGCATTCGCGACGTCGTACACGATCTTGAGCGAGTCATCGTCGACCGTCTCGACGATGCCTGCCAGCTCCTCGATCGTAGGAGTAAAGCAATAGGGGGTGTTTTCGAAGAGCAAGCGCACACCTGCCCGTTTGGCCAGAGGAAGGAGGGCGTCCAGGCTCTCGTAGAGCCAACCGTGGACGCTCTCCAGCGGTGGCGAGATCATGGGGCGCCGCGTGCCGGGAGAGATCACTATCTCGGAGGCTTCCCACACCTCCGCGAGCTCGATGACCGACGAGATGTGGTCGATGCTCTTTCGCCGCATGCTGGCGCCGGGGCTCGCGAGGTTGATGTCGAACCCGCCCGCATTCAGGGACCTGATCGTGGCTCCGCGCCGCTTGAGTTCTGCGGACGACTCGGACCGCTTCGACCCCGGCATCTCGTCGGGCCAGCAGTGCGGTGAGCTGATCGGCACCTCGAAGGTGTCGTACCCGTTCTCACACAGCTCTGCGATCGCATCGAGTGCTGTCGCCGACCAGAGGTAGGAGAACGTGTTGATGATCATGGTCATGTCGGTTCCAATCAGTATCCGCATCGGTCACGCGGGCGACGGATGTCTAAGCCGTAAGCTTCTCCGCGGCAGCGAGGTAGGCGTAGCTCGGCCAGCTGCTGGAAATGCTCTCTGCGGCTGCGAGCAGTAGTGGTGAGAGTTCAGCCATCCGCGCGCTCGTCATGCGAACGGACGGGCCGGCGATGCTGATCGTCCCGGTGGCTTCCTGGTCGCTGCCCGCCCCGAAGATCGGCGCGGCGAGGGCGTTGATTCCCGCATCCATCTCCTCGAAGGTCGTCGCGTAACGGCGCCGGCGAACCTCTTCGAGCTCGACGAGGAGCGCGGCCCGGTCGAGCGGCAGCCGGGCCGTGGTGCTGAGCTCGGCTTCGCGATCCAGCACTGCAGCCACCCGTTCCGGCGGCAGCGTGGACAGCCACGCTTTCCCCGAGGCGGTCGCATGGGGAACCGCATCCTGGCCCATGACGGGATCGATGCGAAGCGACGAGTTCGAGCCTTGCGCCTTGGCGATCCACTGCAGGGAGTCGTGTGTGGCCACAGCCAGCCGGACGAGTTCCTCACAGTCGGCGGCAAGCGAATCCAGCGCTTGCTGAGCCCACGCATCCACGCCCGAGGAAGAAAGCTGCCGAAGCCCGAGCGCACCGAGCCGATGAGTCGCGAAGTAGGCGGATGTCCGAGGATCCTGCTTCACGTAGTCGACTTCGACGAGCGCGGCCAGCAGGCGGTGCGCGATGGCCTTGTTGATGTGGAGATGTTCGGCGATCTCGCTGACTCGAGAACCTTCTGGATGGGGAACGAGCAGCTCGAGCGCGCGCATCGCGTTCGCCACATCATTCGCCAAAGCCATGAGCTTCTCCTCGCCATCGCGGTTGTAACCGTGTTACTGTAACGCCGTTACTACCCTCCCACGCCGCTGTGCTGGCTGTCAAGACTCCATCCAGGGCCAGAGGCGACCTGCTGGCCCTTCGACCTCACCCAGGGTCACACAGTCGATCCGGCAGCCGTACCGAAGTCGATGACGTACTTGACCCCGCGCGAGCGACCGGAGGAGACGACGGCCTCGGTCGCCGGGGCCTGCTCGGCGGTGACCGTCGTCACCTCGAGGCTGAGCTCACCAGCGGCGGCAAGCTTCGCTAGGCGCTCCAGATCCGCGCCGTCCGGGACGATGTAGAGGTCGTTGGTCGCGATTCCACGGGTCGGCTCTGGCGCGTCGGAGGTGAGGGATGTCAGCCGCCCTCCGTCATCGATGAGCTTCATGGCCTCTTCAGCCGTACCGTCGGCCGCGATCAGGACAGCGTCGAAGCGACGGTCGGTGGTCTGCGCCCACTTCTCGGCGTGCGAGTCGATGATGTCGACCGCGCCGCGGCGGCGGAGGCGGTCGGAGTGCCGGGGACTCGCGGCGGCCACGACCTCCGCACCGCCGAGGACTCCGAGCCGGATCGCCATGACAGCGGTGGGGCCCGAACCGACGACGAGCAGGCGAGTCCCGACGCCCACCTGCAATTCTTTCAGCGACTGACTCGCTGTGAGAGCCGCGACCGGGAGGGCGGCGGCCGTCTCCGGGCTCAGCCCGGACGGGAGCATGGCCGCGCTCGAAGCGTGGACGAGGACTTGCTCCGCCCAGAATCCACTGCCACCCGGAAGAGGCGTGTCGTGCACGACCACCACGTCACCCAGCGTGAAGCCTTCGGTGCCGGGGCCGATCGCGATGACACGGCCGACCCCCTCGACCCCGAGAGCGGCGGGTGGCTTCAGCTGAACATCCCAGCCGTCGGTGATGTGCAGGAGAGCATCCCACGGACCGATGCCGGCGGTGATGGTCTCCAGCAGAAGTTCCCCCGACTTCGGCTGGCGAGGGGTTGGCAGGTCGAGGACTTCGACTGTCGCGTCGACCGTGCGGGCTCCGATCCCGATCATCCCGTTTCTCCTATCTCTAGACGCTCTGCGAGGCGTCACGATCCTGCGCCGGCCCCCGGCTCGACCGGCGCCGAGTCCGTCTGCACCGTCTTGGCGTCAGCCGGGTCCTTCTGGCGCCGGCTGGCGAACAGGAACGGGATGCCGATCAGCTCGACCGCTCCGCCGATGACCAGCGACGTGCCGTAGCCCCAGAGGTCGGCCGCGCGTCCGAGCGCCGGCTGGATGAAGACCCCGCCGAGGCTGCCGAACAGCGAGTCGAACGACAGCACGGTCGCACGCTGCTTCGACGGGATCATGTCGTTCAGGTAGGCCTGACGGACCGGACCGGCGACCGCGAACACGAAACCCCAGATCACCAGGAAGGCGACCGCGAACCAGAACAGGCTGGTCACCCCCAGTGCCGCGAGAATCAGGATGCTGACCAGGGACGCCCCGATCACCGTCGTCGTGCGCTTCGCGAACAGCCTCCGGATACGCGAGGCGAGCATGCCACCCGCGACCTGCGCCAACGACAGAATGGCAGCGGCGAGCCCGGCAATCGAGTACGCCGTCTTATCTCCGTAGAGCTCGAGCAGATACGGCTGCAGCGCGTAGAAGGCGTAGATCCCGACGCCGGAGGCGAACGGCGCCGACAGGATCACCCACCGCACCGACCGCTTGCGCAGCCCGTGATCGATCGATTGCTTGAGCACGTTCCTGGTCGCAGCGAGCGGGCGCATCGAGTGGTCGGGCGTGAAGCCCAGGTCCTTCATCACGATGGCGGCGAACACCAGCATGACGGCCAGCACCCCGGCTCTCAGCAGGAAGGGCACCCCGAGATCAGTCGCCTGTGCGATGATCCCGCCGAGAACCGATCCGGCGAACATCGAGATCCCCGTGACGACCAGGCCGCGGCCGAACACCGCCTCGAGACTCCCGGTGTACTCGGCGAAGGCCAGCGCATCGACGAGCCAGGCGTCCACCGCCCCGGAGAAGAACGTGAAGCCCAGGCCGAGAAGCGCCGACACGATCGCCCACCAGACGAACGGCGCGTGCCAGAGCCACAGCATCCAGTACAAACCGGTCGTCACCGACAGGGTGATCGTGCCCAGCAGATACGACGCCTTCCGTCCGACCGTGTCGGCGACGACGCCCGTCGGGATCTCGAAGATCACCATGCCGGCGGTGAAGAACGCGTTCGCGGCGAATGCCTCGAAGTTCGAGAGCCCGGCGTCGAGCAGGAAGAGCGTATTGATGCCCCAGATCAACGACGCGGCCAGCGTATTGCCGAGCATCAACGTCAGGTAGACGCGCTGCACGCGACGAGCCGCCGGATTCATGATCCGCGACCGATCGCCTCATCCGCGTGAGGGCTCGACGGGTTCCGCTCGACCTTCACCCAGATCGGCGGATGGGGCAATCGTCGTTCCCGGTACAGCCGGAAGGCGAAGGGCGCCCAGAGGATGACCGCGACTCCGGCCCCGACGAGCATTCCGCCGACGGTGTCCGAGATCCAGTGGGCACCGAGGTACGTCCTGCTGAGCATCATGAGCACCGTGTAGATCGCGCCGCCGACCCAGACCCAGACCCGCCAGAAGATGAGGCTGAGCGTCGTCGCGATGAGCGCCGCGTTCGCGCTGTGACCGGACGGGAACGACCCGAAGTCGGGGGTGACGAGGATCTCCGTGGGCCTCGGACGACCGACGAGATTCTTGATGATCGTCGTCAGCGTCACACTCGTCACGGCCGCGATCACGTAATAGAGGGCGCCCCAGGGGCGCCGCCAGATCAGCAGGCCACCCACGATGACGAGCGGCACGAGAAGGAGCGAGGCGATCCCGCCGCCGATCCAGCTGAGGACGAGTGCGGGGACGGTCCACACCGGGGCGCGTGCTTCGACCAGCTCCCCCATCCACTCGACCTCGAAGCCGAACGGCTTGTCGGCCTGCCGGTAGAAGATCACGGCCGCGAGCAGGACGACGAGCAGAAGTGCGACGACGCCGGACACGACCCACCAGACTCGGGCGATGCGCACCTCACCCGGCGCGTCGCTCTCGACGGCGTCCTGAATGTTCTCGTCCATCATCCGATCGTAGGCTCGTCCCTCAGTATGCTGAGCCCGATGAGCCCTACAGCGAAGCAGGCGGTTCGCACGGCCAAGAACAGCAGCGTCGTACGCGGGTTCGCCCGCGCCGGCTTCGTGGCCAGCGGTCTCCTGCACATCCTCATCGGCTCGATCGCGATCGCTCTGGCGACCGGTACGGGCGGGGGCAGGGAGGCGGACCAGTCCGGAGCGTTCGCGGAGCTCGCCCATGCACCAGGCGGGCAGTTCCTGTTGTGGGCGGCCGCCGTCTGTTTCGCCGCGCTCGGTCTCTGGCTGCTGCTCAGCGCCTTCCTCGACCGCTCCTGGGAAGGGGCCCGCGCGCGTGCGACCCACATCGTGGAGAACGTGGTCAAAGGAGTCGTGTATCTCGTCCTCGCCTACACCGCCTACGTCTTCGCGAACGGCAGCGGAGCGAGCTCAGCCCAATCCACCAGCCAGTTCGGCGCGAAGCTGCTTTCGACCCCGGGCGGCATCTTCCTGGTGGTCGCGATCGGGCTCGCCCTCCTGGGCGTCGGCGGCTTCATGGTGTTCAAGGGCGTCACGCAGCGGTTCGACCGAGACATCCGGGTTCCCTCCGGCGCTCGGGGCACCGCGGTGAAGGTTCTCGGAGTCGTCGGTTATATCGCCCGCGGCGTGGCACTCGGTGCCGTCGGAGTGCTGTTCATCGTGGGTGCCTCGACCAACGATCCCGGCAAGACGACCGGACTGGATGGCGCGCTGAAGTCGTTCTTGAGCGTTCCGTTCGGCGCGTTCGTGCTGATCGCCATCGGCGTCGGGTGGATCGCCTACGGAATCTACGCCTTCTTCCGAGCGAGACTGGCCCTGCTCTAAGCGCCGCCCGCCAGTGGGCCCGACGTCGGGACCCTGACGGTGCGCCACGTGTCCACCGCGATCACACCCCCGACCACGATCAGCGAGAGCGACATCGCGGCCAACGCATCCGTCGCCCAGTGGTAGCCCAGATACACCCGCGACGCGGCGGTCAGGATGGCCAGCGCGGCCGACACGACGAAAGCAATCGCAGCCGACACCGGATGCCTGCGGCGCGAGAAGACCAGATATGTCGTGATCAGGAGGAAGTCGGTCGCACCCATCACGTGTCCGGACGGGAACGAGGGAGTGTGGTCCACCGCGAGCAGCATCGAGGTGATCGGCGGCCGCTCGCGGCCGATGACCGGAGCCAGGATCTGGACGGTCGCGACACCGACCAGCATGCCTCCGGCGAGCAGAAGCGGACGCCACGCATGCCTCGCGGCGAAACCCCACCACACCGTGGTGACCAGCACGATGATGGGAAGCGCGATCGGACCGAAGATGGTCGCGACGACCGTCATGACGACCGTCAGCGCCGGCGACCGCATTCCCTCCAACCAGGCCTGCACCGGCTTGTCGATCGCCGAGAGCCCGTCGCTCTCGCGCACGGAGTCGAGGACCACGAGGAAAGCGATCAACCCGGCGGCGCCGAGCACGATGGACAGGATGTAGAGGTTCCGGCGGGAGGACGCGGGCGCCGTTCTGAGCTCGACGACGAACTTCTCGTGGAAGCGACGCATCGTCCCAGGCTCGCCCTGCGACGTGGCCATCGTCCCTCCCCTCCGCGCCGCCCGGCGCTTTTCCCACCGTAGTGTCCCTCTGGTGAAGCAGTGGAAAGCCCCCGGGATCGTCGAGTCTCCGGGGGGTGCCGATCGGCGGGCTGTCCTACGGACCCGGACGGGGATGCGTTTCATACATCCGGGTCATGACGACTCCCGCGGACAGGAGCGAGAGTACGGCGGCCGCCCACACTGCGGCGGTGAGGCCGAATGCGTCGGCGATGAGACCGCCGACGAGCGCTCCGAACGCGTACCCGAGGTCGCGCCACAACCGATAGACCCCGAGGGCGCGGGCACGCCAGGTTGGATGGGCGACGTCGCCGACGACTGCGAGCAGTACCGGGTAGACCATCGCGGTGCCGAGTCCCAGCACGATCGCGCCGCATGCCCAGCCGGCGAACCCGGGGGATGCCGCGATGGCGGCAAGAGCGGCGGCCTGGAGGATCATGCCGAGAGCGACGAAGGGTTTTCGGCCCCATCGGTCGGAGAGCCACCCGGTGGCGAGCTGGCCGAGACCCCAGACGGCGGGATAGAGCGCGACGAGGAGGGCGATCTGGGCGACGTTCAATCCTGCGCCGGCGAAGAGGAGAGGGAAGACGCCCCAGGAGAGCCCGAAGTTGAGATTGTTCACCAGTCCTGCCTGGCTGGCGGCGGAAAGGGCGGGTTGTCGCCAGGTCGTGTCGGCGAAGATGCGGGCGTTCGTCAGACCCGGCTCTGCCGGCTGCATCGTCGAGGATTCGAGTGCGACGTGGTCGCGGGTTTCCCGGATGAACACGGTCGAGAGGATCAGCGCGAGGACCGCGTAGCTGAGTCCGAGCAGGAACGGCGCGGGGCGCAGTCCGTACTGTTCGGCGAGCATCCCGGCCAGGAGCGAGGTGACCGCGACTGCTCCGTAGCCTGCGGCCTCGTTCAGTCCCATGGCCAGTCCGCGTTGACGGGGGCCGACCAGGTCGATCTTCATCATCACTGTGGTCGACCAGGACAGGCCCTGGTTGACGCCGAGCAGAATGTTGGCGAAGACGACCCAGCCCCAGGACGGTGCCCAGATGATCAGCAGCGGCACGGGGAGGGCGAACAGCCATCCGGTGACGAGGACGGGTTTGCGGCCGAACCGATCGGCGAGAGTGCCGGCGAGGTAGTTGGTTGCCGCCTTGGTGACGCCGAACGCTGCGACGTACGCGAAGATGAACGCGTACCCGGTCAAGTGAAAGGTGCGTTCGGCCAGCAGGGGCAGGATCGTCTGCTGCTGGCCCACCATCCCGCCGACCAGCGCGTTCACGGCTACGAGCAGGATGAACTGCGCCGCGTTCTCGCGCAGCCCCAGACGGATCGGGCGCGATGCAGTCATTCCTCGCTCACGCTCGGGATCGTCAGCCTGTGGCCGGTCGCGATGACCACAGAGCCGAACCGGTCCCCGATGAGTCCGATCCCGCGGATGCATACGTCACAACGCCTCCCTGGCGCGGCGTGCCCACAGCAGGACCGGGATGAGCAGCAGCGCAAGGATCCCGCCGGCGAGTGAGAGGGTGCTGAAGTCGGTCGCGGCCATGACCATGCCGGAGGCTGCACCTCCACCCGCGCCCGCGAGAGCGACCAGCACGTCGATGGTCCCTTGGGTTCGTGCCCGATTCACGGGTTCCGTCGCGTCGACCACAAGGGCGGTGCCGGCGATCAGGCCGAAGTTCCAGCCGAGGCCGAGCAGGATCAGGGCGAGGATCAGCAGACCCAGGGAATCGCCCGGGGCGAGCGCAGCGACGATACCTGCCAGCAGCAGTGTGACGCCGGAGGCGATCGCCATCGGCGTGCGCCCGACCTTGTCGACCAGGAAACCCGTCACCAGGGACGGCAGATACATGGCGCCGATGTGGATGCCGATCACCAGCCCGACCGCACCCATCCCGAAGTCGTGAGCGCGCATGTGCACGGGCGTCATCGTCATGATCGCCACCATCGCCACCTGCGTGAGCACCATCACGGTCGCCCCGACGAACACACCCGCGCGGGCACGCGGGAGGGGATCGGACTCGTGGGCCTGGGCCGGCGCGTCGAACTGCCGTGCGACCAAGAGGGGATCGGGGCGCAGCAGGGACAGCAGTACGATCCCCGCGGCGAGGTAGGCGACCGCGGCGAGCAAGAAGGGGCCGGCGAGGGCCGGGATGCTCAGTGACTGTGCCAATCCGCCGAGCGGGTCGACGAGGTTCGGCCCTGCGACCGCGCCCACGGTCGTGGACACCATCGCCACGCTGACGGCGGTGCCGCGCTGGGCGGGCAGGGCGAGATCGGTGCCGGCGTAGCGCGCCTGCAGGTTGGTCGCGGTGCCGGCGCCGTAGATGAACAGGGCGATGAACAACAGCGGGACACTACCGGTCACGGCCGCGACGACGACGCCGATCGCGCCGACACCCCCGGCAGCGAACCCGAGCCCCAACCCGATCCGACGCCCCCAACGTTGACTGAAGCGGCCGACCAGGAATGCCGCCAGCGCCGAACCGAGAGTGAACAGCGCAGTCGGCAGACCGGCCAGGCTGTCACTGCCGAGCATCTGCTGGGCCAGCAGCGCACCGACGGTGACACCGGCGGCCAGCCCGGCGCCGCCGAGGATCTGGCTGACGACCACGACCGTGAGCGTGCGCCGCTGGACAGCGCGCCGCGCATCGTCATCCGTCGCGATCGAGCGGGCGAGCGCGGAGGCGTCAGGCGATGGCGTCAAGGTCGTACTCCCCCGCTGCCCGCCACTCGATCACGCCCTCCTCCATCGCCGCCGCATCCACGCCCCGCTCGCGCAGGAACACCGCCGCTTCCCGGGCCATCCGACAGAACTCGCCACGGCAATAGACGACCACTCCGGTCCGCGGAACCTCCGAATGCCGAACGCGGAGCTCGTGCAACGGGATCGACACCGCCCCAGGGAAATGACCCGCCTCGTACTCCTGCCGCGGTCGCACGTCGATCACCGTCATCTCCCCCGTCACCGACGCAGGATCGATCAGCGGCACCCCGGCACCGGCCGGCGCCGCCTCCATATAGTCGGTCAACGACTCCCGCAGCTGCGGATACCGCATCAACCCGACCCGCTTGGACACCAGATACAACTCCGCCACATCCGAACCGGCCAGCCGATAGAAGATCGTCGTCCGCTCCCGCCGCGTCTTCACCAACCCGGCCTGTTTCAGCGTCTGCAGGGCAGCGGACACCGTCGTCACACCCATCCCCGACATCCGAGCCAGCGCATCCACCGAATGCTCACCCTGCGCGAGCAGCTCCACCAGCTCGAGACGCCGCGCGTTCCCCAGCGCCCGGATGACATCAGCCAGCGAATCGTAGACCGAAAGCTTGTCCAGTTCGCGGCTATTCCATTGCTTCATGGAACAACACGATAAGGCCTGCACCCGCTCGTCGGCAACGACCAGGCGGTCAAGGAGTTGCCCGTAACCAACAGCCCCATTGCGGTCGACCCGTTCAGCAGAGGCGGCGTCGAGGCAGGTGAGGGCGGCGAGGGTGATCGCTCGCGCACGCAAGCTGCGGTCATTCCGCTCCGCCGAGCGTAAGGGCAATCTGCAGATGCATTGGGCGAAGGCCCTACATGGTGTCCCGCCGGGCCGAGCCCGCGACCCTTCACGGGAGGTGACTACTGCTGGCCGGCCTCGGCACGGAACCGCTCTCGCCAGTTGGCGATGTGCTCGCGGAACGCGCTCTCCTGCGAGATGTCCCCCCACGCATCGGCGACGCGGACGGCAACGTCTTCGTCGTCGTCCAGGATCTCGAGCAGGTACTCTCGGCCCAGCCTGACGGCGTCACCGATCCGCGCAGCGTTCTCGCCCTCATTGAAGACGGTCCGTGCATCCTCCGGCGAGATGGCGAGCGTCAGCCGGTACAGGTCGGCGAAGTCCTTAGAGCGCAGTCGCTCTCCGTTGCGGCGCAACTCCCGCGGATCCATCCGGTCGTGCAGCTTGTATGCCTTGGCGCACAGGAGCGCAGCGGGTCCAGCGACGTTGACCTCAACGCCGGGCCCACCATCGAAGGACCGCAGCATCATCCGGCGCCGGTCGACGATGCTCAGCTCCGTGCCGCGCGTCGCCGACACCGCGTGGGAACCGTGTGCGCCCACCCGCGCTCTGCGCGTGGGCCTGCGCGTGCCCTCCGGATAGGCGACCTCGAATGGCGCGATCAGGTCGACGCTGTCCCGCTGGTGGATGTCGCGATCCCGTTGGCTGATCGGGGACCATATGCCGGGTCGCTCAGGCCTCGCGGCCTCGTAGCCGAGTTCCGCCATGCGTTCGCTGATCTTCGGGTCATCGCCCAGCAACTCCGGCGTGACGCCGAGGTCGCCGTCGCTGGTAGTGTCGTCCGGCGGAAGATTCGGAATGTCCTGCGTCACCTCTATCACGGCGTGGCCGCCGAGAACCGTGAGGGCGTCGTTGTGCGCGGCCAGGCCGACGATGACGTCGATCAATGCTCGTCGGGAGGAGCTGACTTCCGGGTCGCGTGCCGGCTCCAGTGGCTCGGCCCCGGGCCTCTTGAACGGAACCTCGTTCACAGCGTCATCGACTCCGGGGTCCGGTTCGTTCGCCACGATCTTGCGATCGCCTCCGCCTTCTCGGGCTGTCGCCCACCAGAGGCGAACGCGTCCAGCAGCGCCTGCGCCTGGGAGACGAAACGGATGCCGTCTTCCTCCTCTGCCCCCGCGAGTTCGTCGAGTGATGGGGCGATGAGCAGCACGCCGTCGATCGGCGACGATTCCGCCAGGTTGAGTTCTCGGATCACCGCGTCTGGGTCATCCACGTAGATGATCGGCGCCGTCGCGCCGGTGCCAGCCCGCTTGTCACGCACGGCGACGAGCCCGGACACGGCGTACTCGAATCCGGCGTCTCCGATCTGTCGGGCGAGGATCTCCCATGCCGCTGCACGGTCGACGTAGCGCCTCGAACTCGATCGCCTGGCAAACTTCGCAGCGTTTCCGGCGGCCACCCCGATCGCCGTGACGTTGTCGTCCTCGGGGTCCTCGGCTACCCAGCCGGCCCTCCTCCACCGATCGATCCAGCGCGCCATCGCGGTCGCAACACCGGTAACACCTTCGGCCACGGGCTGCGTCGCTGCCACTACTCCGGAGGCGATCGGCTGGAGTACCGACGTCGTGGTTGCGGTGACCGCTGGAGCAATCGCGGCGCTCACAGACGCAGCTGGGGCTGCAGCCGCGGTGGCACTCGAGGAGGCAGTAGCGAGCACACCGGACATCGCAGCGTTCACCGCTCGGAACAGGGCGCTCTGAGGAACGCCACGTCGTTCGAGTACTACCCGCGCCGCGGCGACCGCTGCGGGGTCCCCTGCCGAGACGATGGTGTCTCCGTACGGCTTGAAACCGGTCGATTCCAGGATGCTCGCGAGAGTCTTCACCGTGGGGTCGAGCTTTCCGTCCTCGATGCGCCCCACTGTGGATGGCGCGAGCCCGGAAAGGCGCGCAAGCTCGCTACGGGTCAGCCCGTCCAGCGCGCGCACTCGTTTCGTGATCTTGGCGGCGTCCAACGTTCCCTCCTCGCCAAACCAGTTTTGCGTATCCGCAAATCGTACGGCGCAAAGTATCACGTGTCGACGGTTGCGCGCACCTTGCCTTGGGCGGTCTGCGGCCGTAATGGGAGCGCGAGACCGGGTCTCGCAGGGCGGCGAACTCGGAGAGGAACAGTGCCCGTTTCAGATCCCGGTTGCCGCGGTGCGAGGGTCGCTCGCCGGATCGCCGTTGGACCGGTTCGGTTTGGCGCCCGAGAGTCGAGCCGGAATATCCGATGTTTGACGCAATTCCAGGAGAGGGCAGCTGAACGGGTCCTTGTCCCCCAAACCCGCCCGATTGATGTGCTCAGTGACGATGGCGTACGAGTGCAGCAACCCGGTTTCGGTGTACCGCACGCCGTGATCTTCGCAGTACGCGCGGATGGTCGGCGCGGCACGCCGAAGGTGCGGCCGGGGCATCGACGGGAACAGATGATGTTCGATCTGGTAATTCAGGCCGCCCATCATGAAGTCCAAGACTCGGTTGCCGCGGATGTTCCGGCTCATCAGCACCTGTCGGCGTAAGAAGTCGAGCTTGATCCCATGCGGCACGAGCGGCATCCCTTTATGGTTCGGTGCGAAGGACATCCCCATGTAGAAGCCGAAGAGGCCCAGTTGCACAGCCAGGAACACCGCCGCCTTGTCCGGGGTCAGCACCAGCAACACCAAGGTGAGGTAGCCGACGATGCGGACCGCCAAGAAGGCGATCTCCACCGGTCGGCGCTTGACCGGATCGCGTGCGAGGACCCGGCGCACACTCGAGGCGTGCAACGACACCCCTTCCAGCAACAGGATCGGGAAGAAGAACCAACCCTGATGACCGATGAGCCAGCGCAACGCGACAGAACGATCGGCCGCTTGCTGGGGCGTAATCGCGATCACAGGCAGGTCGATGTCCGGATCGGCGCCTTCCTGGTTCGGGTTGGCATGATGCCGGGTGTGCTTGTGCTGCCACCAGCCGTAGCTCATCCCGACGAACAGGTCGCCCACGATCAGGCTGACCCAGTCGTTCCACCGGCCGGAGCGGAAGATCTGGCGGTGCGCGGCATCATGGCCCAAAAAGGCGATCTGGGTGAAAAGGAAGGCGAAGAGGGCGGCAGTGAACATCTGCCACCAGCTGTCGCCGATCACCACGAACGCGAACCCCAGTGCAACGGTGAGCAGCGGTACCAGGATCAGTTTGGTCCAGTAGTACCCGTAGCGGCGACGGAGCAGGCCGGCATCCCGGATGATGACGGCGAGGGCCGTGTACTCATTGCGCGAAGGCAGTGGCGATGTCGACCGGCTCGCAGAGACGTCGGACATGGCAGCCCCGATCAATCCTCGTGGCGTCGGGGTCCGGGCCGCCGTTTCTCCTTAGGATACGCGCGTACGGCAGGGCATCAAAGCCGGGCCCCCGGGTATCCAGAGCCAGACTCTGCACCAACGGCGGCCACAGCTGCCCTCCCCCTGAGCACCAGCCCAGGGAATGCGAGCAGGACCATGTCCACCAGCTCATCCAATGGGTGTGTCAGCGGATCGGTTGCTGGTAGCCCCAACTCGGACGCGTACTCATCGATGGCGTCGCCCACCTCGGCGTCCGTCATGTTTTCGTGATTGATCGTTACGCCGATCACCCTGGTGTCGCTGAACGCCTCGATCAAAGCAATCTCGCTGGCGGCGGTGGGCATGGGCATCATCGGAAAGTCGCCCAGCATCGTGCGCCCCGGAGCGTGCTGCAGCACCACGCCCTCCGGCCGGCTCCCGCGCAGGATCGCTCCGGAGCTGAGGTATGCCGGATGGCTCAGAGCCCCCTGACCCTCAACGATGATCACATCGGGGTCCTCTATCTCGAACGCCGCAACGACCTGCGCCTCGACCTCACCCGAGCAGAACTGGGGAATGGTGGCGTCCAACGCGACCGCATACTGGGCACCCTGAATCAGAGCCGTCTGCCCGGTGCCGACCATGACAGCGCGGATTCCACGCTCGTTCAGCGCCTGGGTGAGCAGTGTGGCCGTGGTGCGCTTGCCCACAGACCCATCCGTTCCCAGCACGGCGATACGCGGGCACGTGACATCGAAGACACGGCCGCTGAAGAGTCGAAGTTGGTTGATCTCTTTCGGCCGGCGCACATCCGTTATGGTTGCACCGGATACCAGGGCGGCCGCGACGAACTCCGCGTCGTCATTGAGAAACTCGTGCAATCCGCTGACAAGATTCATGCCCCGGTCGACACCATTGAGCAGTGCTCCACGGTGGCCATCGGTGAGCAGGCCGTCGGTTGGCGCCATCCCGAGAATCAGCGTATCGGGCACGAAGCCGGCTTGTCGGATCGACTCATCGAGGCTCGCCAGAACCGGGATGCCATTGGCCACACCGTCCAAAACGATGCCGGCGTCTGCACCGGCGTTGGTGCTGTCGATGATGCTGAGGATGTCGTATTTCTCGGAATGACGGACAAGCCCATTAGCTGTTTTGCCGTCGAGTTGCCCAAACACGCCCTCGCAGTAGACGACGGCTTTCACGGACGAAGACATGGCGCTCCTCTGATTGACGCAGAGGAGGCGACGGGATCGTGGCCGGATCTCTCAGATCCATTCGGTCAACGAGGCGTCTTCCCTGAACACGGCGCAGTGCCGATTGCTGAGAGAGTAGCAGAGCAGAATGTCCGAACCCTCGGTGCGCCCGCTCGCTCATCCAGGACCGGCACGGAGGGTGGTTCCTCCCGCAGCAGCGGGTCGCGTGCCGACCGCCTCCACGGCAGACTGCGCACCCCTGACAGCGGATCCAACGCACAACTTCTGCCGCCTGAGCCTGCACACATGTGAGCGGCGTATCGTCCGAAGATGATGCCAAGCGGGAAGCCCGCGATACGAATAGTCGGTCCAACAATGACAGTCGCCGCCGATGTGCGATCAGGGCGGCTCCGGCCTCCTGCTACGGCGGGAACACCCGAAATTCTCCACCGGTTTGCCCCGGCCGCTTCGAGCTCGATCACTGCGCGCGACATCGGCCGGCAGCCCGCGCTACGGGCGTTGACGAGAAGACCAGCCAGTGCCGCATCGGACCTCGCGGGGCCCGATGAACGTGTTGTCGTCTTGCATCACAACGGCAACACATTCTCGGTGACGGCCAGCATGGCTCTCATCTTTCAAAAGAATGTCGCTCGTGTCCTAGCCGCCGGAGAATCCGAACTCGTTGTGCTCGCACACCTAGCCGGCGTCGAGCTGCTCCTGATCACACCGATAACCCCGTTTCATTTTGATGTCTTCCCTCCGTTGCTCGCGGGCACAAAGCTTCCAGACCTCTCTTCGGGTCATACAAGCGCACGCGCTGCGAACCTCATCGCGGAGGCCCGGCTCACTCGCACACATCTCAGCCGACCTCTCTCCCCCGGTCGTTCGCCCTCGCGGCCGCGGTATCGGGCTACGCCTCCACGCACGCCACTGCTCTCCGACTCGGCTCGCTGAACTTCGTCCGCGACCGCGGGACATTCAGAGGACGACGCCGCGCCTCCACTCCGCCGTCAGGGAGCAGAACTGTGTTCCGTCGACGCATCTCCTCTCAAACGTATGAGAGTCGCTGGCGCTCCTCTCGCCGCGCCGCCTGCTTGTCCGGATCCAGAACCGGTGAGGAGGCGAGGAGCCGCTTGGTATACGGGTGTCGAGGCATGTCCGTCAGCTCGATCGCGTCGCCCATCTCCACGAGTCGGCTGCGATACAGGACGGCGATCCGGTGGCTGATGTGACGCACGACGTCGAGATCGTGGGAGATGAAGAGGTAAGCGACACCGGTCTGCTCCTGAATGTCCAGGAACAGGTCGAGCACACGTGCCTGAGTCGTGAGATCGAGCGCGCTCACCGGCTCGTCGCACACGATGAGTCGTGGCGAGAGGGCCAACGCCCGGGCGATCCCGACGCGCTGCCGCTGCCCGCCGCTGAACTCTCTCGGGAGGCGTCGAACGGCGTCCTGCGGAAGGCCTACTTGGTCGAGCAGCGATGCGATCCGAGCCTGCGCCTCCCGCCCGCCGACGCCTTGCACGCGCAACGGTTCGCTGAGGATGTCTCCGACGGTCATCGAGGGATTGAGAGACGAGTACGGGTCCTGAAAGACGACCTGGATGTCCCGGCTGATGACTCGTCGCTCGCGACGATTCAGATGGGAGATGTCCGTGTCCTCGAACGTGATCCGGCCACCTGACACTGGCGCAAGTCCCAGCAGCGCACGGCCGATCGTGGTCTTCCCGGATCCCGATTCGCCCACCAGGCCGAGCGTCTCCCCCTCGGCGATCGCCAGCGAGACATCATCGACGGCGACGAAGGGCGGCCGGCGAAATCCCTTCGGACGATATTCCACGCGGAGGTTTTCGATGTCGAGCATGGAGCCCTTCCTCAGTTCTTGGGTCGGCCCGGTCACGGCGAGGCCTCGAGCAGTTTCGTGCGCGGTGTCTTGCCTTCGAGGCTGGAGGCGATGAGTGCCTTCGTGTAGGCGTGCTGCGGGTTGCGAAGGATACCGCGGGCGGTGCCGGTCTCGACGATCTCCGCCTTTCGCATGACCACGACGCGATCACAGAGGTCAGCGACCACCCCGAAGTTGTGGGTGACGATCACGACGGACATCCCCGTGTTCTGCTGCAGGTTCCGGAGCAGATCCAGTACTTCGGCCTGCACCGTGACGTCGAGCGCAGTGGTCGGCTCGTCCGCGATCAGGAGATCCGGGTTGCAACTCACCGCTCCCGCGATGAGCACCCGCTGAGCCATTCCGCCGGAGATCTCGTGCGGGTACGCGCCGAACGTCCGCTCCGGCGACGGGATGCCGACGAGGGCGAGCAGCTCGAGCGCTCGCTCCTTCGCAGCCTTCTTGTCGATGCCGAGCACCTTCACCATGGGCCGGACGAGCTGATACCCAACGGTGTACGCGGGGTCCAGGTTGGACAGCGGCTCCTGCGGAACATATCCGATCCGCTTCCCACGGAAATCAGCGATCATTCGCGATGACCGCGAATCCCCCAGCAGCTCCGTTCCATCGAACTCGATCGATCCGCCCGATATGACGGCCGAGCTGGAGAGCAGGCCGAGGATCGAGAAGGCGGTTTGGGTCTTGCCGGATCCCGACTCGCCGACGATCCCCAGGATCTCACCGGCTGCGACGTGGAAGCTGACGCCGTTGACAACCGTCGAGGCCGACCCGTCCGGCTGGGGGTACTCGACGGTCAATCCCGACACTTTCAGCAGCGCGTCGGCTGGAGCATCGGGCACCGCGGTCGCGGTGGCGGCACGGTCCGGAACAGGCTTTTCGGCTCTGCTCGCGCGCTTCGGCGTCGTCGGAGCGTCGTCTTCCAGGGCATCGCGGAATGCGCCGCCCAACAGGGCCAACGCTCCGGAGACGAGCGAGATCACAACCGCGGGCCAGACCACGAGAAGGGGTGCGAGGTAGATGTTGCGGAATCCCTCGCTCAACATCGCGCCCCACGACACGAAGCTTGCGTCGCCGATACCGAGAAACGAGAGCCCGGCCTGGACACCGACGGTGATGGCAGCGATGAGGGACGCCATGATGATGAGCGGCGCCCGGACGACGTACAACACGTGGCGCCCGATGATTCGGCCATCGGACAGACCGGACACCCTGGCTGCGTCGACGTAGAGTTCACTCCGCACAGCGATCACCGAGGTCCGGACGATTCTGAACAGCGACGGGAACAGCAACAGTCCGAGAATCGTCATCGAGATCCAGAGATTGGGGCCGAAAGCCGCTGCCGCCGCCAGAAGGATGATGATTCCGGGGAGCGAGAGCAACATGTTCGCGACCCAGGTCGCGATGGCGTCGAACGGACCCGTGTAGTAGCCGGCGACCAGCCCCGCTGGCACTCCGATGATGACGGCCACGGCCGTCGCGAGGGCAGCGGCCACAAATGTCGCCTGGCCCCCGTACAGAAGACGGGACAGGACATCCCGTCCGGCACTGTCGGTTCCGAGCCAGTGCGCTGGGCTTGGGGGTGCCAGGACCTGGTCGATGTCGATCTTGTCGGGAGGGTACGGAGCAATCCACGGCGCCAGGACGGCTGCCAGGAGCAGGAGGATCAAGATCACCACTGACGCGACACCGAGCGGATTGCGGAGGACACGGCGCAGGGAACCCCCTCGCCGCACGGACACGACGCTGATCGGGTCGATGGTCGGCTCTGTCATGAAACTCGCGCTTTCGGATTCAGCCAGCCGACCGCGAGGTCGATCAGCAGATTGATCAGGATGACAATGAAGACCGTGATGAAGACGATTCCCATCACAACCGGGAGGTCTCCGCCCGCGGTAGCGGTTACAGTGAGCGAACCGATGCCCGGCAGCGCGAAGATCTGCTCGACGAGCACCGTGCCGCCGAGCAATGCCACCAGTTGCAAGCCCAGATTGGTGAGACCGGCCGGGGCTGCGGATCTCAGGACGTGCTTGTAGAGGATTTCGTTGAATCCCAGTCCCCTGCTGGTGAGGGTCCGAACGTAGTCGCGACGGAGGACCTCGATCGTCGAACTGCGAACCTGCTGTGCCGTCGACGCCACCGCTCCCAGCACAAGGGCCGCGACCGGAAGGACAAGCGAAAGCGCCCATCCAGCGGGGTCGTCGGCGAGAGGAACATAGCCGGTCGCCGGCAGGATCCCGAGACCAACGGCGAAGACGCCTACCAGGATGATCGCCACGATGAATTGCGGGATGACGTGCCCGATGACCGCAGTCACCTGGACGACACGATCGAGCCATCCTCGCTTGACGGCGGCACCGGTTCCGAGCAGCACGGAGAGGGCGGCGGAGATGAGCATCGTCAGAAGCACGAGTGAGAGGGTGACGGGGAGTGCGCCCAGCACGTTCTCCGTGACAGACGCCCCGTTGAGCCAAGACGTGCCGAAGTCCCCTCGGAGGGCGGAGCCGAGCCAGTCGAGATATCGCGTGAGAACGGGCTGATCAAGTCCGAGTTCGTGCGTCTTCTGTACGACCTGCGCCTGGGTGGCCGTCTTCCCGAGAATGTTGCGAGCGATATTCGCGCCTCCGGAGAAGATCAGGACGAAGGTCAAGGTCGTGATGGCGAAAAGCAGCACAAGGCCTGAAACGAGGCGTCGCACCAAGAAGGAGATCATGCGTGGTTCCTCAGAACGATGCAGAGTCTTGGGCGGGAAGTGAGATCCCGCCCAAGACTTTGGCTACTTTGCGGGCGAATAGTTGTAGATCGAGGGGATGCTCTGCTGAACCTGCAGTTGAACATCGACCTTCTTGTTGCTGAAGTAGGACTGATCTGCACGGAACCAGGGGTCGAACCAGGCCTGCTTGACGAGGAACTCGTTGAGAGTCTTGGCAGCCTGGGCGGCTTCCTCGCTGTCGCCTCCGGTCCGCATGGTTTCGATGGCCTTGGCGATGACCGGGTCCGTCGAGTGTTGCGGGTTGTAGAGCGCATCCGGGGCGACCGCCTGCTGGACCGTCGCCCACGCGCTGGGTTGGAACAGCTGGAACCAGGTCAGCGCGTACTTCCCGCTCGTGATCTGAGCGATGAAGTCGGCTGCGGGAATCTGTACGACGTTGACGGTGATCCCCACGGCCTTCAGTTCGTCGGTCAGGATCGCCAGCAGGGCAGGGTCGACCACGGCGGCGGGAACCGGCAAGTTGACGGTGAAGCTCGTGAGTCCGGCTTCCGACAGCAGCTGTTTGGCTTTGGCCGGGTCGTAGTCGTAGCTGCCTTCGAGACTCTTCTCGAACGCCGTACTGCTCGGAGAGAAGATCTGCGAGGTGGGTTCTCCCGTGCCGTCATACACCTTGGCGAGGATCTTCTTGGCATCGATCGCATGACTGATCGCCTGTCGCACTCGAACGTCCCCGATCGCGGGCGTCGTCTTTCCCGCTCGGTCGAAGAAGATCAGACCCTGCCAGTCGGGGGCCTGAACATGAGGCACGAGGCCGGCTGCTTTGGCTTGCGCGACATTCTTCGCGTTGATCGTGGCGACATCGACTTGGCCGCTTCGCAGGGCGTTGAAGGTCGCGGTCGGGTCCGTGATGACCTTGATCACGATCGTGCCGTACTTCTGCAGGCTAGGGTTCCAGTACTTCGGGTTCTTCTTGAATGTGTACCGGCTTCCGGTCTGAGTCGCCGACGGGTCGAGCGTGTAGGGCCCTGAACCGTCTGGGGTGGTCTTCATCGCCGGGGTGCCGAGCTCTTTCGGATTCCCGATGAGGCCCGCGGCGTTGCTCAGCGAGATCAAGAGCTGCGGGTCAGGGGACGAGAGGTTGAGCGTCACCGTGTCGGTACCCGTGTCGACCGTTTTGAGAGCGGCGAGCGTCGCGGCTTGAGGACCGCCGCCCTTCTGGAAGTTCTCGAGGTTGGCCTTCACCGCCGCGGGGTTCACCGGCGTGCCGTCGGCGAATTTCACATCCGAGCGAAGGGTGAGCGTGAGCACCGTGTTGTCGCGGTTGTATGACCACTTGGTGGCGAGCATCGGCTTCAAATCACCGTTGGGCGCACGCAGGATCAAGGTGTCGTACACAGCCTGGTAGTAGGGCATGGAGAAGCCCTCCTGCGCCTGGCTCGGATCGAACGAGGTGGGTACGGCGAGTTCCGCGATGGTCAGCTGCCCTCCACTGGATGCTGCCCCTTTGCCGCCGGTGCATCCGGTGAGCGCGAGTGCGGTCACTGCGACTATTGCGACCGCGGTCGCGATTGTGCCCCTGAACTTCATTGTCATCTCCAACGCATCATCGAGTGGATTGCAGGCCTCCATACGAAAAGCTCCGTATGGAGGTTTTTGATGATAGATCAAACCGACGCGGGAAGCAATAGCCGGACGAAATCCCTCGTCGCGCGCACGTCAGAGACGCCCGGAAGCCCGCAGAGAGCGTGGGGAACAGCCGCTGTTCGAGGCCAGCCTGGGGCGCGAAGTCAGCCGGCCGGGGTGGTCTCGGCTGCCGTTTCTCCGTCGGGGCTCTCCGCGGCCATTCGCCACATCGCGGGCGCCTCACCGAGCAAGGGAGCGAACAACTCCATGTTCGCTCCCATATCCTGCGTCGGATCCAACAGCGACTGCACCTGCAAGCCATCGAATGCGCCGATGATCAAGGATGCGAGCGCATGAGCGTCCGGACCATCGGGGACAGTACCGGCCCGTCGCCCCGCCTCGATAGCCGCCGCCAACTCGTTTCGCCCCTCTGCGAAGCGGCGGGTGAAGAACTCGCGTGCCAGCTCGTTGGTCGGCTCGACAGAGGCGCCGAGCATGCTCGTATACAGAGCCATCAGGCCGGGGATGGTGACGTTGTTCTGAGCTCCCGTCACCAGCTCCTCCATCAGAGTAGGCACTTCATTTCGAGCACTCAGCGCCCGCGAATCGAGATCTCGCTGGCGGAGCACCTCGAGGAGCAGATCCTCGAGCGACGGGAAGTAGTGAAGGATCGCGGCATGCGAGACATCGATCTCCGCGGCGATCGCACGGAGAGACATCTTGGAGAATCCGCGCTCCGCGAAGACCTTCAGCGTCCGGTCCAGGATCTCCTTGCGGCGCTCTATCCCCTTGGCGTAGGGCCCACGCTTGCCTCTTTGAGCCATCCTTGAAGGATACTTCCTCGGCTTCCGCGTCACCGATGTGTCAGCCAGAAGCGTGCTATCGACCCCGGTTTCACCCGACCGCGATCGTGGATCGCGCGACTTCGTCGCTCACCGATGTTCCGATGTGGAGGGCGAACTCGCCCGGTTCCCATCGCCAGCCGCCTTCCCAGTGCGCGAAAGCACGCTCGTCGATGTCGATCGAGACGGTGGTGCTCTCACCGGCGGCGAGACGAACTGAGGCGAAGCCGACGAGCCACCTCTCTGGCCGGTCGATGGACGATTTCTTACGAGACGCGTAGACCTGCACCACATGTTTCCCCGGTCGGGTGCCGGTATTGGCCACCCTCGCGGTGACGAGAGCGCCGCGCCCACTCGGCGTCGCGGCTGCTGCGACCTCGTCGATTCGCCAGGTGGTGTAACCCAGGCCATAGCCGAAGGGATACGCCGGGGTCCTGTCCCGCTTCAGCCAGGCGCGGTATCCGACGTGGATGCCCTCGTCGTACCGCACGACACCGTTGTGCGGCACGACATCGATCGCAGGCACGTCCGCTTCGAGGTCAGGCCAGGTCGTGGGCAGCCGGCCACCCGGCTCTGCCGTGCCCAGCAGCACATCCGCGACTGCTCGGCCGTATTCCTGACCCCCGAACCAGGTGAGGAGGACAGCCGCGACGTCCTTTCGCCAGGGCATCTCGACCGGCGCACCCGCGTTGACCACGACGATCGTGTTGGGATTCGCCGCGGCGATCGCGCTGACGAGTTCATTCTGGCGCCCCGGCAAGGCGATGTCCGCGCGGTCGATGCCCTCCGATTCGACGCGTTCGTTCGTTCCCACCACCACCACGGCCGTCGTCACGTTTCGCGCCAGCTCGACCGCCTCTGCGATGAGACGGGCGGGATCGGAGTCGTCGGGCTGGATCCCGAAAAGGTAGACGACCATGTTCGCAAGGTCGGAACCCTGCTCGATGTCGTGCTCGATCCGGATATCCACCGGGGTCCCTGCCACCGTCGCGACCGGGACCGTCCTGCTCGGCGGCGTGATGGCGGATGCTCCCAGCATGTCGCCGACAGCCTCAATATCCTCGTCGAGGACGAGACGACCATCGACCCAGAGTCGGGTGACTCCTGCAGCACCGATCCCCAACTGGACGACTCCGTCGCCGGGGGGTGTGTAGGCGGTCGTGATCTCCAAGCGATCCGCTCTCGAAATCGGGTCCTGACCGTCTCCGAACCAGGTGAGGGCGGTCGAGAAGCGGTCTTCGACGAGGACCTCGCTTCCCTGCGAAAGCAGCCTGACGTGCAATCCTGAACCCCCGGTCACCGGATTGATCAGCTGGTTCGCCGGGATCGGCGCGACACCGTTCTGCACGACAGCGCCCGTTGCGAAGACGACGCGGGTGTGCGGCAGTGCCGCACGAAGGCCGTCCAACGGGTTGATCGTGTGTTCGGGCACCACTGTCGCGCTGCCGCCGCCCTGCGTGCGTGCGTGCGCAGCGTTCTGCCCGAACACACCGATGGTCTCGCCCGGTTCGGGCGAGAGAGGCAGGATGCCGTTGTTCTCGACGAGGACCATCCCATCAACCGCCGTCTCGTGCGCGAAGGCGATCGGATCTTCCCCCGAGGGGATGACGGTCGCGCGGCCGAACGCCTCGAGCTGCCCCACCCGGGCGGCGAGGGTCAGGATGCGAGCCACCTTCCTATCGACCGCGCCCTCGGTGACGCGGCCGTCTCGGACCGCAGTCACCAGCGCGTCACCCCAGGCATCCTCGGGCCCCGGCATCGACAGGTCCTGCGAAGCGTTTGCGGAGGCGATCGAGCGCACAGCGAGCCAATCCCCCACGACCACGCCATCGAACCCCCATTCGGAGTTGAGCGGGGTCTCCAGAAGATCGTTCTCCGTCATCGTCGTGCCGTTCACACGGTTGTACGACGACATGACGGCCCAGGCTCGCCCCTCCGTCACAGCCCGCTCGAACGCGAACAGGTACAGCTCGCGCAGAGCGCGCTCGGACACGACGGTGTCTGCGGTGAAGCGATCGGTCTCGTAATCGTTTCCTACATAGTGCTTGGGCGTGGCGGCCACACCCCCGTCCTGCATGCCCTTCACGTAGGCGGCAGCCATCTCCGTGGTCAACAGCGGGTCCTCGCTGAAAGCTTCGAAGTGTCTGCCTCCGTGTGGCGAGCGATGCAGGTTGACCGTCGGACCGAGAACCACGTGCACACCTTTGCGTCGCGCCTCGTCCGCCAGAACCGCTCCGTATCGACGCGCGGCATCCCGGTCCCAGGATGCTGCCAGGGAGGTCCCACTCGGAAGCCCGAGCGAGGGATCACGTTCATCCCAGGTCGCACCTCTCACGCCGGTGGGACCGTCGGAGAGGACGAGCGGACCGAGGCCGATCTTCTCCGACGCCCGGGTGTGCCAGAAGTCGTGACCGGTGAGCAGGGCCACCTTCTCGTCCAAGGTCAGTGACGCGACGAGCGAACGGATTCGATCGCGCTCGGTGAGCAGTCGATCGATTTCAGGTGTCGTGGAGGTCACAGGGGATTCGTCCTTCGAACGTCATCGGCCTCGGCGGCGAAGACCGGGCAACCACGCCGGCCGTTTCGCTTTCATGTTCCGCGAGAGTACCATAAAAACCTCCATCTGGAGGTTTCAGCCGCTGTTGCTAGTCGACGGCCGCGACCGGGTCCCCCAGGATCGCGACGTCTGCGAAGCCATCGGCGACGTCCGTCGATGGAAGGTCGTAGACTCGCACGCTCCGGCCGGGGGCGGCATAGGGAAGCCAGCCGGGGTCTCCATCTCGAATGAACCGCACCGCAGCGCTGTGTACGTCGACGGCGAGCGCTTGAGGCGGCCGCTCCCCAGCGATGTACGAGATGCGATCCGCCGCGAGGCAATCGAAGAAGAAAGGCACGTCGAGACAGTGAACGGCACTCTGGAATGTGGGTGACGTCCAGGCGAAGCGGTAGAGCCAGGTCGGCGCTGGAGACGCGGTGCGCAGCTCGGCGATGGCACGTGCCGGGCCGCGGAACATCGTGTCGGTGATGAACTGCCCGAGAACATCCGCTGGGTCCGAGTCCGCGTGCGCGGCGACATAGTCGCCGACCACGGATGATGGCAGGCCGAGTGCAGCGAGAGCACTCCTGGGGTCGACGGATTCCAGCGCATCCCTCTGCCCGGTCAGCGCCATGTTGAACTCGTTGTCCGTCGCGCCGAGCATCAGGGGAGTGTCTGATCCGAGACCGCGTTCGACCGCCGCAAGGATCGAAGTCGGAACCAGTCGACCGTCGATCACCGGCGCCCAGGGCAACGGTCGTCCCGAGCTCATCGTCTTCAGAGTCGAGAGCGGATCCGTGGGCTCGATCGATCCGATGGCATTCTGCAATTCCAGCACCCGCTCCTGGGTGAGTTTCGCGAGCCCGGCGCGGGTGGGATCTACGCCCGCGGCGCGTGCGAGCGCCCGGCCGAGTCGCTCGGCATCTGCCAGCGCGACGTTCGCGGTCGTACCAGAGATCGAGATCGCCTGATGGAAGAGGGACGCGGCACGCGGCACGGCAAGTAATGTCAGGACGGCGCCACCGCCGGCCGACTGGCCCGCGATCGTCACATGTCCAGGGTCTCCGCCGAATTGGGCGATGTTGTCGCGTACCCATTCCAGTGCGAGAACCCAATCCAGCACACCGCGATTGAGCGGAGCATCGCGAATCCACCCGAAGCCGTCGAATCCGAGCCGGTACGAGGGGGTGACGGTCACGACGCCGTCCCGGTTGAAAGCCGCTCCGTCGTACCAGGGGCTCGCCGGGGAGCCGGCGACAAATCCGCCACCGTGGATGTACACGAGCACCGGGAGGCCGGCACGTGTATCCCCGGGCCGCGGGGTGAACACATTGAGATTGAGTGTCGCTTCGCCGGGAACCGAGGGCTCTGGAATGAGCGTGACCTCAGCCATCGCCTTCCGCTGGGGCGTCGGCCCGAACTCGGTCGCATCCCGCACGCCGTCCCAATGCCGGTGCGGAACAGGTTCCCCGAATCTCAGATCACCGACCGGCGGCTCTGCATACGGTATGCCGAGAAAGGCGGCGGATCCGTCCCGCCAGAATCCGCGAACCGTTCCCGCGCTTGTCCCGACGATGGGTTCGGTCGTCATTCTCTTCTCCTGTGGGTCGGCTGACGCAGCGTTCGCCCTCTCATTATTGGCGCGCGATCAGCGAACTCCGCGGATCGCGAAGAGACACGACGAGCCGAGGATGACGAGCACGATCGCGACCGGGAACAAGGCGATGTACCCGGAGAACGCCGTGACGACGAGTCCGCCCACGGCAACGCCGATGGGGCATTAAACCGCCGCATGGATGTTTTCGCGGCTCCGATCCTCAACTGGGCCCGTGAGCGTCCCCGGCCTGTGCGGCGAGCGAGCCCGTCCGTACTTCTTCCAACTGCGCTGCGAGCTTGGCGACATCCCGCGGGTAGGTCCTGTAGAGGAGGGTGACATAGACACCGTTCACTAACATCAGGATGCCCGGGATCCAGAGGAAAACGTTTTGGAGTCCGATGGCGTCGGCAAGGAAGCCGGCAGCGAGGTTGTAGATCACGAAAGCGAGCGCCTCGAACACGCTCAGCATCAACGCGAAGGCGGCTCCGCGAAGCTCGGGAGGAACAACGGCCATCACGATTGGGCGATTCACACCGGGGTTGATGCCCTGGCACAGACCCATGAGAGCCCAGAACACGGCGAAGATGCCAATCGAGCCCCAACTGAACTGCGTCCCCAGGATGGCAATGAATCCGAAGGCGAACTGGGCTACCTGGAGCACCATCACACGGCCCGAGTTCGGCCGGCGCCGGTTGAGCACGTCGGTGATGAGTCCGCCGAAAAAGGTGCCCGCAAGATACCCAAGGCCGAACGGTAGCGTGACCACCGCAGCGGTCGCGGTTCTGAAACCGTACGTGTTGACCAGGAATAGGATGCCGAACGTGCTGATCAGCAGGTGACCGCTGAGCAGTCGCTGACCAAGCATCAGCGCGAAGCTCGGGATGCGGATGAGTTGGCCGACCTTCTTCCACGTCAGTCTGGCGTGGGCATTGCGCTCGGCCGCAGTGAGATCTCTGAGTGCCGGCTCGGTTGCGCCGACGCCCGGGTCTTTGAACCCGATGGCCACCCACGTTGCGACGAGCAGCCCGACCACGCCAGATGCGAAGAATCCGATCCGCCAGCCGTTAGGAACGTTTGCGAGTTGACCGATCAGCGGGCCGAGCAGCGAGCCGACCAGGGCGAGGATGCCGTACGTGTTGCCGTTCGCCTTACCGCGAGACTTTTCGTCGAACAGATCCGCAGTGATCTCCGACACGATCGGCAGCGACGAGGCGATGAAGACGGCGGTGAATGACCAGACGATGAGCAGCTGCGCGAAGTTCTGCGCGAGCCCGGCCGCCGCCGTCAGCAGGGCCACGGCCACAGTGGTCCACACGAGCACGCCCTTGCGATTGGTCTTGCGCGCGGCCCACGCCCAGAAGGGTCCGAAGAAGATGCTGATGAACTTGCTGACCGAGGTGAGCAGGCCAAGCGCACTGGCCGCCAAACCTAGCTCGGAGATGATGATCGGGGCGAGCGTTGTCAGGATCGACCCCTCGTTGTTGTCGGCCCAGAGCGGTGAAGCCGCGGCGAACAGCTTGCGGCCGCGGTGCGGGATCCGCTCGGGGTCGCGGACGGTCCCCGTGCCGCCATCGGCGGGGGCGTGAGGAACAGGAGCGCCTTCGGGTCTGATGTTGGTTGACATTGTTCCTCCTCGTTGAGGTATCTAGGTTGCGGGAGATGGGGCTAGGCGTCAGTTTGCGTCCGGTTCATGACCGTGGACCGCTGGAGGTGCGGGGCTGGAGTTCTGCGCTAAGGTGAGCTCCGAAGCGATCGCAGCGAGCACCGGGTGAGGCAGCAGGCCAACCATCATCGACGCGATCTGCAGCAGGCTCAGTCCGCCGATTCTTGTCGTCAGAGGTCCGACGGCGAGCATGGGGGCATGGGTGAGAAGCGCCGACTGGCATCGCTCATCTGCAAGGATTTCGCTCAGCGGTCGGTCGAGGCAGGCGCCGTCGGATCCGAAGTCTTCGGCGCGCGCAGCGGGTCCGAGAGAGATCTGCAGCGCAGCCCATTGCTGCTCGAGGAGAAGGTGTTCTCCTGTGAGCGGACCGGACTCCGGCAGACCAAGTCTCACGTACTGCTCCGAGGGCGCGTTAGAAGCGATCAGGGCGTCCCGCAATGCGGTAGCAAGTCGCAGCTCGAGTTCCGGGTCCCGCAAGGGAATGAGTTGATCGGGGTCGGTCTCGAGATCGAAGAGCTGGGTCCCGAATGCTGCCGGACTCACCCAGCCCTGTGCCGGCGTCTTGAGGACTGGCAGGCCCTTGCTGAACGGAAGCGGTTGAGTCAACTCTGCTCGGGCGAGTTGCTCGGTCGAAAAGAACCCGGTCATCACCGTCGGCATGAGCGTATATTCCGACAGCGGCGCATTCTGCGGCGTCGCCGATGCGCGCATGTATACGTAGCGGCCGTCGGTAATGCAGGCATGACCGCCGAATATCCCGAACAGACCATAACGTCGCACCGGCGTGTCGTCGCCGATCACGCACGCGAGCGACGATCCCTGCATGTCTTCGGTCGCGGGCACGCCGAAGCAGTCGAGCAAGGTGGGACCGATGTCTATCGTCTGCACAAGCGCGCCGCGCCGCTCGCCGGCCACGCGGGCGCGCGGATCCCACACGAACAGCGGGTTATGGATGGTCTCGTCGTACCAGGGCTGGACGTTCTTGCCCCACCAGCCGTGCTCGCCGAGCATGAAGCCGTGGTCGGTGCAGACGATCAGCATGGTGTCGTCCCACAGGTCGTTCGCATCCATCACGTCCAGCACCCGGCCGAGCGACTCGTCGCACATCGTGAGGAGCGCCGCGTATTCGGCGCGCGCATGCTCGACGGCTTCGGGGGCCTCCGTGACCTTGGCGTAGTCGGGCCAGTCGAAGTGCGGTCCGTCGTACTCGGCCGCCGCGTAGTGGGCCTTGTACTCGGCGTAGCTGAAGAACGGCTCGTGCGGGTCGAACGTCTCGATCTGGACGAACCAGGAGTCCTCGGCCTGGTTCGTCTCGATGAACTCGATCCCCGCGTCGAAGGTGAGAGTCTGCGGGTGGGCGGTCTTATCGGTCAAGTGAGCGCGGTTCACCCAGTCCTGCCGCCACAGCGCCGGCTTGAGCTGCGCGGCCATTCCGAGCGACTCGGGGATGTCCGGGTCGGCGATCTGGCCCTTCCAGGAGTCGCCCTCCTGCCCCCGGAAGAACTCGTAGGTGGAGTAGCGGTTGTGGTATGTCGCGCCTCCGTCCTCCCAGTAGTGCTGGTGATCGGTCGCGAGGTGCGTGTGCACGCCCGCGGCCGTCAGCATGGCAGGAACCGAGTCGTCGAACGGCTCGAGCGGGCCCCACGAGCGATGGAGGAAGTTGTAGCGCCCGGTGTGCAGTTCGCGTCGCGCGGGCATGCACGGCATCGAACCGCCGTAGCAGGTATCGAAGGTGACCGTGCGGGACGCGAGGCGCCCGAAATTCGGTGCATGTACCCAGTTGGCGCCGTAGTTTGGCAGCATCCGACGGTTCAGGCTGTCGAACATGACCATGATGGCTCTCATGCTCCGCCGATACCTCCGGCGATCTCGTCGTTGCTGCGGGATCGGCCGACTGGCCGGGGTTCGTTGGGGACGGGCAACATTTTGCACTTCCTTGTACGTGATGAGGTAGTCGGCTGGGGTACTGTTTCGAATCGCGACCCACGAGGACTTGCTAGTCGAGGAGTTCGCTGAGAGTGGACGCGAGGGGGTCGAAGTCCGCTGGAACGCTCGGAATCCGCGGAACGCTACTCTCGACCGAAACGATCTCTCCGCGGATGATCGCCTCCTCGACCGCGACCAGCGTGTCGAGCACGTGGAAGCCGAGCTCTCCGGTGGCGATGTGGTCGGCTCCGGTGCGGATGGCGCGCGCCATATCGAGGACGCCGAGGCCTCGGTTGGTGACCACGCCGACTTCGGGGATGACCTCGAAATCCTGGTGGTTCACCATCCCCAGCTTCTCGAGGGGGCGGTAGAGGTGTATTTCGCCGCTGAACATGTTGGGGTCGGGAAGCACCAGGGTGCCCTCGGTGCCGTTGACCTCGAACACCCCGTGACGGAACAGCGGAGTGTCGAAGCTCAGGGTGCTCTGAGCGGTCTGGCCCGCCTCGAACTGGGTGAGCACGCTGACGTGGGTGGGCACCGCGACCGGGAACGTGTCGCCGGCGCGCGGGCCGACCCTGATCGAGCGCTCGCGGAATGCGGTCGTGCCCAGGGCGGCGACCGCATCGATAGCGCCGAAGAGGTGGATCAGCCCGGAGAAGTAATACGGGCCCATGTCGAACAGCGGTCCGCCGCCCGGGGCGAAGAGGAAGTCCGGGTTGGGGTGGGCCCAGTCCGGCCCCTGGTACTGCATTCCCGTGATCGCCGTGAGCGGTTCGCCGATCAGGCCGGCCTCGATAGCGCGTTTTGCGGTCTGGAAGCCAGGGCCGAGAACGGTGTCCGGAGCGGAACCCACCCGAACGCCCGCAGCGGTCGCCGCCTCCAGAATCCGTCGACCGCTGCTGCGGTCCGTCGCCAGAGGCTTCTCGGTCCAGACGTGCTTGCCCGCGGCGATCGCCGCAATCGACACGGGAGCGTGGGCCGCTGGGATGGTGAGGTTGACGACGAGCTCGACATCGGGATGGTTCAGGACGGCATCGGGGTCGCCCGAGGTCGGCACACCATGCTTCTCGGCGGAGACCCGGGCACGCTCGACATCGATGTCCCCGATCGCCACGACCTCCAGGTCGGGGAACGCGGTGAGGTTCTCCAGGTAGTAGTCACTGATCATGCCGGCGCCGATGACGCCGACGCCCATGCGGTTTCCCTCGGTCACTGGAGTCCCCTTTCCGCGAGGTAGTCGAAGCTGCGCTTGACCGCAGCGAAGATGTCGCCGTCCACCTTGTCGAACTCGATGACGGCGTATTCGAGGTCGGCCGCGGCGTCGAGCGCTGCGTCGAGAGGAACGATCCCCTCGCCCGCCGGGGTCTGGCCGTCCGGAACCTGCAAGGCCAACGTGTCGGCCCTCGAGACACCGTCCTTGACGTGCACAGCCTTGACACGGGAGCCCAGTTCGGAAACCAGCGCGGCCACATCGGCACCGCCGGAGTGAGCCCAATACAGGTCCACCTCGAACGCCACCGCGGGATCGAGCAGATCGGCGAGGACGAGCAGCCCCGGCCGGTCGTCCACCTTCAACGTCAGCTCGTGGCCGTGGTTGTGGTAGCCGACCTTCAACCCGAAGGGGGCCGCGGCCTCCGCCGCGGCGTTGAGCCGGTCCGCCGTCTTCGCGATCGACTCGCGGGACGTCCACGCCTCCGGGTGGACGAACGGGTCGATCAGGTATTCGATGCCGAGCGTGCGAGCCGCCTCGAACGTCTGCTCCCACGGCAGGACGACGAGTTGCTCGTTGCTCTCGGCAGCCAGCATCGCGTGGCCGGTCGCCGCCCTCAGGCCGTGCCGTTGGAACGCGGCGGCGAACTCCGCGGGCCGCTGCACGAAATCGAACGCTTCAACAGTGGTGAAGCCGATCGTGCGGAGTCGCTCGAGAGTGGCGTCGAGGTCGTTTGTGAGCTGCTCGTGGACCGAATACAGCTGAACCGAAATCGTCGGTGTGGACATCTGGCTGTTGCTCCTTCGTGGCGTCGTCGCCATTCAACGAACTTCCTGAGGCTCGATGAAGAGCAACGATAGCACCAAAACCACCACGTGGTGGTTTTATCACCGGAGCTGCGTCGAATCGATCATTGAGAGAAGACGATTCCGGATGATCAGCAGCTCCTCACCGTCGATGTACCCTTCGCCTGCGGCTGTGGCGGCACCTTCGGCGCTGTGTCGGATGACGAGGCAATCGGCCCGCTCGATCCCATCGGCAGCGAATGCGGCACGCCATCTCTCTGCGTCCTCATGGAGCACGTCCGTGGTCCCCGGCGTCTCATGGAAAAGTTGAGGGAGCGCGCTCGGCTGGAACACTCGTGCGGCTCCAGCGCTGTCGCCGGTGAGCGCGCGTACGTACGCGCGTAGCAGCGCTCCAGGGCGACCGTCGTCCTCAGCGGCCACAAGGCTGTGGACTGCTCGCCACAGCCGATCCACGACTTCTTGGCACACGGTGGACCTCAGCGCTTCCTTGCTGGGGAAGTGGTACAGAAGTCCTCCCTTCGAGATTCGTGCTTCGGCGGCGATTTCCTCCAGGGTGCTCGCCGCGCCGTATTCAACGAACAGGTGTTCTGCTGCTGCGATGATCTCCGTTCGCGTGGTTCGTCCCGGCATCAGATCTCGCGGTCCACGAGCACGGGGGCCGCCCGTTCCGGCTCGTCGTCAGCGGTCCACACAGGCCTCCCGCCGACAAAGGTCGCGGTCGGCGCTACCGTATGCAAGTCCAGCTGGGGAACCTGGAACGGGTTGCGGTCCAGGATTGTGAGATCCGCGAGATAGCCGGCTTCCAACACACCGGTGTCGTCGAGGCGGTTCACGTACGCACTGCCGATGGTGTAGGCGGTCAACGCCTCGGGGAGGGTGAGCCGCTGACGTTCGATGAAGATCGGTGCGTCTGGGCTGCTTCCGGGAGCCACTCGGTTCACGGCGACGTGAATCGCTTTCATCGGCGAGGGATCGCTGACCGGCCAGTCGCTGCCCGCGGCGAGGCGAGCGCCTGCGTGCAGGAGGTCGGCGAAGGGGAACTGCTGCTCAGCGCGGCCCGGTCCAAGTAGCGGAACACACAACTCATCCATTTGCTGGCCGTGCGCAGCCCAGAGCGCCTGAATATTGGCCGCCACCCCGAGAGCGGCGAAACGTCCGACGTCCTCGGGACGCACCGACTGTACGTGCGCGACCTGATGCCGGAAGCGACCGTGCTCGTCTGCGGCTTCAGCGACCGCGTCGAGGACTTCAGTGAGTGCCCGATCACCCATGGCGTGGAAGTGTATGTCGAAGCCCTCCCTCTGGAGAGCGCGCACGACGTCTCTCAGCGCATCGGGGGCGATGAGGGAATCACCACGGACGTCGGTGGGATGTCCATGGCCATCCAAGTACGGCGAATGCAGCGCCGCCGTGTGGTTTTCGGGAATCCCGTCTTGCATGATCTTGACGGTGTGCGTGGTGAACAGCCCGTGCGTCTGGTCGCGTCGCGCGCTCATCCGATCTACTTGCGAGATGCCCGACTTCGGTTCGTAGAACAACGCGCCGTTTACTCGTGCGGTCAAACTGCCCTCGACGGCGGCACGTCGATAGGTTTCGAACACGTCAGCAATGTCACCGAATTTGCCGACGAGTGCGTCCTGCCATGCCGTCACACCTGCCGCATGAAGGGCTCGCTGCGCATCGAGGAGCGCCTGGTACAACTCCTTGGACGTAGGAGCGGGCCTCACACCGTTGAGGAGCGCCATCGCAGCCTCATGAAGCACACCGGTCGGCTCTCCGTCGGCATCGCGCTGGATGCGACCTCCCGCCGGGTCAGGTGTTTCGGATGTGATTCCCGCTCGGTTGAGAGCCTCAGAGTTCACCCAGACGGCGTGCTCATCTCGTACGACCAGCGCGGCGGGGCGACCACCGCAGATCCTGTCCAGGACCTCGCGTCGCGGGCCTCCCGCTGGGAAGGCCGCGAACGTCCACCCCGCGCCGGTGATCCATTCCTTATCCGTGTGCGTACCTGCATACCTGGAGATCTCTTCAAGGAACTGCTCCGCGGTTTCGAGGTGATGAAGGGCGCACTCCTGCATGTGCAATCCGGCCATGATCGGGTGCACGTGAGCGTCCTGGAAGCCGGGGATGAGAAGGCCGTCCCCCAGGGGGATCACTCGGCGTGCACGAATGATGAGTTCCTCGACGTCCTGAAGATCTCGTGCGACCGCGGTGATACGGTCGCCCGTCACCGCCACGGCTCCGCTCACGGAGCTCGGCAGACCGGCGCTCCAGTGATCCCCCACGAAGACAACATCGACAGGGCTGTGTGTTGTGCTCGTCATGCGCCTTCTCCTTCAGGAACCGGCACGGTCTGATCGACGTTACGGCGGGCCGTCCGTCGCCGCACCGTGCTCGTGACGAACGCGACGACGAAGATCACGACCGGGACGATCACAACGATCGTGTTCAGCAGCCCACCCGCGCCGGTAAGAAGTTCGATGTTCACAACCATGAGGATGACGACACTGGCGAGCAACAGCGCCGCGGTGGCCGCGATGATGCCGAGAAAGACGCGGCGCCCCGTGCTCAGACCTTCGCGAGGCCGAGCAAAAAAGAACACGGCGACAGCGAGAGAAGCCAGGGCCATCAATGAGATGAGCCCGAGGGTGCCGGGACTGGAGAACCAGACGGTCAGCTGAAGATACGGGTCGAGCCTGAAGAGTCCGAAGAGGAGAACCACTCCCGCCATGATGAGGGCCTGAACATTGCCGAACGACGGTGAGCGGAACTTCGGGTGCACGCGCATTGCAGAGCCAGGAAGGATGCCATCCGCAGCCATGGAGTGGCCGTAGCGGCTCACCGCGTTGAAGTACGCGATCCCCGAGGCGATCGAGCTCGTGACAAGGAGGGTTTGCGCCGTCAGGCCGGCCCACGGTCCTACGTAGTGGTCTCCGATGAGATAGATCATCGCGGTCGGGTTCTTTGCGATTGCGGCCTGGAGCTCCGGCACGCTGAATGCTTGTGCGATCGCCCATGCCACGAAGCAGTAGAAGAGTGCCAGGAATGCCAGGGAGAAAGCCGTCGCCCGAGGGATCGTCCTGTTCGGGTTCTTGGCTTCGGACCGGTAGATCGTGGTCGATTCGATGCCGAAGTACGCACCGAACCAGACAAGGGCTGCTGCGGCCATGCCGGGCGTGAATACGTTCGAAGGCGCGAAGGACGCGAACGAAAGGTGCCCAACGGCGGTTTTGGCCAGCACGGCGATCGCGATGATGATGAGGATGCCGACCTCGGCAACCAGCAGCACAACCAAAACCTTCACTCCCACGTCGATTCCGCGGCGACACACGTACCAGGTCACCGCGGTGATCAGCAGACCGAGGATCCACCACGGAACATCCACTCCCGTGACAACGTGAATCAGGTTTTCGGTGGTGGAACTGACGATCCCGATTCCGCCGATGTTGATGACCAGGTAAGCGACGATCGCGAGCGCGGCGGCGGCAGTACCGGCCGCTGGCCCCAGGGCTTCGCCGACGTACGCGTAGAACGTACCCGGGCGGCCGATGTATCGTGCCATGGCCAGAATGCCGACGACGAACAGCGCCAGGACGATACCGGCGACGAGGAAGCCTGCGGGAGCGCCGATGCCGCCAACGAGGAATCCAAGCGGTCCATAGCCGGCGATGAGACCGAGAGGCGCGGCCGCAGCAACCACGATCAGGGCGATTCCGCCGGCCGTGAGTATTCCTGACTTGAGGCTGACGGCGCGGGCAGGCGAATCTTCTAGGGTCATGAGATTCTCGACAATCTTGTAGGGATGGTGCGTAGGGGGTGGGCGCGTCAGCGAGCGAGTGCGGACGCAGGGTAGCGTTCAACGTCGGCGCGCGCGGCCACGAACCCGTGAGGGTTGTTGATGGCTAGGGCGCCGACGGTGTTGCCGTCGATGGTGAAACGGACGAGCAGTCCGGGTTTCGGCCCGGCCGCGGGAATGACATCGATCTGCTCGAGTTGCGGGTCTACGAGACCGATGCCCTGTATCAGGCTGCCGTGCTGCATCGACCAGAAGTACGGCGGCTCTGTGAACGGCGTCTCCGAACCGGAGGCCAGGTCTTGCGCGATATGACGGCCATGCGCGCGCGCAGTGCTCCAGTGCGCGGAGCGCAGAGATCGACCGTCTGCGCCGGCCCAGCGTGCGCTGTCGCCGGCCGCTTTGATGCGCGTGGCGGTGGTCGTCAGACATCGATCGGTCTGGATCGTCCCATCGTCGGCAAGCAGACCGGTGTGACGCAACCAATCGGTATCGGGACGTGAGCCGAGTCCAGCTATGACCAGGTCCGCCTCAACGTGTGCACCGTCCGTCAGGACAACGCGTGTGGGATCGCCGGGATGCACAGCTTTCACGGACCGCCCCGCGAGAAGCTCGACACCGGCTTCCGTGTGCAGTTGCGTAAGAACGTCCGATGCCGCCTGCCCGAGGCGGCGCGCGAATAGCGCCCGCTCGCGGAAGACCAGGGTGGTCGGGACGTTGGCGCTCACCAGCGAGGCAGCCAGTTCGGCACCGACGAACCCGCCGCCGACGACGACCGCAGCCTGGGCCGTCGACACGGCTCGGCGAAGGCGTCGACTGTCTTCCCAGGAATGGAGAGAGCGAATCTCCGGCGATGTCCAGTCGGCACGCTGGGGCCGAGAGCCTGGAGCGAGCACGAGATCGTCGTAGGCGACCACGCCAGCGGTGGTGTGCAGCACGCCAGCCCTGGCATCCAGGCTGAGTGCCTGTGCGAACACGACTCTGATGCCTGCGCTGATCAGTTCGTGGACGCCTGTGCCCGCCGGGTCCGGACCGACCAGCGCCTTCGACAGCGGAGGACGCTCGTACGGGACATCAGGATCCTTGTCGATGACGACGATCGATCGTTCGTCATCAAGCTCTCGGAGGGTCCTGGCGCATGTGAGACCTGCGGCGCCTGCGCCGACGATGACCGTCGTCGTCATGTCAGCTCCGCGACCACGACAACGCCTGAGCGGGACACATCGCGATGGCGGCGTCCGTGTCTGGGACATCGTTGGTGTCGACATCGGTGGTGCGCAGGCGGACGAGACCGTCGGCGCCGAGGTCGAAGACGGTGGGCGCGGTGTTCGTGCAGATGCCGGCGCCGATGCAAGCGTTGGTGTCCGGGTTCAGGGAGGGCATTTCTGGTCCTTTGCGTTCAGGCCGATGCGGGCACCGCGGCACGATGGACCCGCAGGGGCAGCTGTTGCTGCACGGAGAGGTAGGGGGCGTTCGCGGCTGCGGAACGGTCTCGATGCTCCAAACGCTCCCAACGCTTCGAAGTCGCGAGGAGCAGTTCCTCCAGTTCCATGACAGCGAACATCCGCCCCATGCAGAAATGGCGCCCAACGCCCCAGTTCATCGGCAGACGTTCGGAACGGCCGATGTCGAAGCGGTCAGGATCGGTGAACGCGCGGGGGTCGCGGTGAGCCGCCCCGATCAGGGCGAACACGTGATCGCCGGCCTTCACGGGCATGTCGTCGATGGTGGTGTCGATTGTCGCCACGCGGAAGATCCACGCGTCGCCTGGGCGGTATCGCGCGGACTCTGTGACCGCCGACGACGCCAGTTCGGGCTGCTCGCGCAACCGCTGCCATTCGCCGGGGTTCTCCGCGAACGACCAGAACATGAGGCCGGCGAGGATCTGGGTGGTGTCCGTGCTCGCGGCGAGCAGCGTGACCAGAGCGGACCGGATGTCGGCCGCTGTCACCTTTCCAGCGGCCTTCTGTGCGAGAAGGTGGTCGATGACGTTGCCGTCGGCCGGACCGGGCGAGTGCAGGGCGATGAGTTCGTCGACCCAGTTCGTCAGCTCCGTCCACGCCTCCGTCACGTGGTCCCCGAGCGTGGGGTTCATCTCGAAAACGCGGACCGCTTCCTCGGAGATCCGACTGATGAACGTGCCGTGAGCGACCGGATCCACTCCCAGCAGCCGTGCAAACACTCCCGCGGGTACCCCGCGAATGAGCTGGCTGACGAGCTCAACCGAGTCACTGTCACCGATCGCGTCGAGCGATTCTTCGATACCGGCCCGGACCTCATCGCGCATACCCGCTACGCGGGCCGGCGTGAAGAAGGAGCCGATGGCGGACCGGAGACGTGTGTGCGCCGCACCTTCGACGTAGTTCACGCTGCTGGCCGTAAGCTCCCGGAAGTCTTGCTTTGTCACTCCGCTGACGTCGAACAGCTCCACGAGCCCGGTGCTGAAATCCGTGTTGCGCAGCAGCGCGGCGTTGGTTTCATAGCCGAGAACTTCCACGCCGCGCGAGGACCGGATCACATTCGTGCTCGGCGCCACTCGTTCCCATGGGACCCACGGCTTCTCGACCAGTTCGCCGACGGTGAAAGGATCGTCTGTCATGTCATCCTCCTCGTTGATAAATGACACTGTCATATAAAACCATGGGCGTGAAGGTTTAGACAAGACTCGTAACGAGGGCTTTACATCGGTGACACATTCAAGGGAACGAACCTTGGGACAGAAGGGGGCGCAGGTGCCGAAGATCGTCGACTATGAACAGCGGCGCGAAGAACTGGGCGTGGCGTTGCTCGAGGTTCTCTCGCGGGAAGGGATTGATGGCGTTTCCATCAGAAACGTTGCCGCCCAAGCGGGCTGGACGCGGGGAGTCATCACCCACTATTTCTCGGACAGGGACGAACTCCTCCTTTACGCGTACCGCCTCGCGCTGCAGCGCGAGCTCGATGCGGTTGAAACCCACGACGAGGATCCGCTGGGGAACCTCACCGCTATCCTCGTGCGCGCACTACCGATCGACGAGACCAGCTCACTCGACTTCCGCATCTTCCTTGGTCTCTTGGGCAGGTTGGCCGACCGCCCAGGCTTGGCGGCCTCCCTCGCCGCTGACCACGCGAACTACGAGAATCGCGTGATAGAGGCAGTGCGAGCAGCCCTCGACGCCGGTGCCATCCGATCTCGCCTATCCGCAGAGACGATCGCCGAGTTGCTTTCCGTGTATGTGGACGGGCTGACGGTTGCGTGCGCCATCGACCCGACTCAACGCTCGCAGCCCGAAGTCGAGGCGCGGATCCACGCGCTTATCGACGCGGTGTCCAGCGGTGACTCATAGGCTCTCCAGATCTGAGCATGACCGGTGAGTTCAACCGCCTGCTGCGTCTTCATCAATTCGGCGCGAACACGGCGTGCGGTTGATCGTCCTGTGGTTCGACCGCGAAAGAATGGCGTCTCCATGTACGCCTCCGGCATTTCCGCGGCTCAACGCGGACGCGTCGACTGCCTTCTGCAGCTCGTGATAGAAGCCGAGTGGCCATCGTGCAGATAGATGAGGGAGAACCTCGCAACCCGCGGAGACGGTCCCCCGGTGGCTCCGGACTCAGTCAGGTGTTGTCTGCAGGAACAGGTCGAGCAGGGCCAGGAGCGTTTGGGGTGCGTCCTCGGTCGGGAAGTGGCCGGCGTCTGGGATCTCGACCACAGGTGCGTCGGGGTAGCTGAGCTTGAACGCTGGAATCACATACTCGGGCAGCAGTGCTGTGTCTCGCATCCCGACCGCCAGCATCGCGGGCAGCGCTTTGAGCGCGGCGACGGCTTCCGGCGGCGGCGGGCCGGGCGGAGGGCCCTGCGGGCCTTCGAGGACCTGACGCGGGAACGCGATCACTCCGCGGGACTGCGCCGGGGTTGAGAAGGGGCTGGAGTACGCACGAATCCAGGTCGGCGTTGCGATCTCCGGTCGGGCGACATGTTGCAGGTCGATCATCAGGTGGGCGATGGTGTGACCGGCGTTGCCGAGAATGTGCTCGAACGAACCGTCCGCGAGCGCCGACCGCCCCCACTGGAACCACCGGCTTTCAGCGACGTTGTTCTTCATCAGATCTTCGATGCCCTCGGCGAGCGGTGTCGGCGGCCATGGAAAACTGCCCGTAGGCGGTCACGAGAACTGCCCGTGGGTGGCCAGGAGAACTGCCCGCTGGTGGCCATGAGTTCTGCCCACGTCTGATGGTTCCGCCCCGCGCGTCGTCGCGGCGGTGGGTCCTCCTTCCCGGTTCGATGACGGGTGCTGAAGTCGTCGTCGCCCGGGAAGGGGCTGTGTTGAAGTCTGACGGAGAAGTCATGGAGATTCTGGAAGCGTTCGATGCGACGGGGTCGTATCGGGCGGCGGGGCAGCTCGCGGGTTGCTCTCATCACACGGTCGCCGCGCATGTCGCGGCGCGAGCCGCGGGTCGGCCTGTC
>NZ_FOTM01000001.1:677-508832 GCF_900114565.1 Leifsonia sp. CL147 | reverse complement strand
ATGCGCTGCTCGTTCTCTGGCCCGCTGCTGTTCCAACCAGGCTCGCCTCCCGGGATGTGTCATAGCCCTAGCCTGCCGCGGAAACAGGCTCCGCTCGATATCGCCCTCGAAAACCGCCGTCGACCACCGCCGGATCTTGTCCCTGGAGATGCTGCGCGCCTGCAACCACGCCAGCTTCGTCCCATGCGGTTGCAAGTGATACTCATGCACCACCTCGCGGATCTCCTCCGCAGTAAAACCCGTTGTGACTCCCAAAACAGAACCCTCCCAAACCGAGCCAACCTGACTCACAACCAGCCTGGCAAAGAGGGATTCGTGACGAATGTCGGCCTGGGGAGTGGCGATGAAGCTCGTTTAGGCTCGGGGTATGCCCGCGCGTGACGATAGACCCGTGCGCGCGGTCGTCTTCGACCTGTACGACACGGTCGTGTTCGTCGATCCGGTGCGTCGCGAGCGCCATCAGGAGGAGCTCGCCCGGCAGCTCGGGATGACGACTCGCGCCTTCCTCTCGCACTGGCAGGCGACCAGTGCGGCGAGCAACCGGGGAGAGATCGGACCGACCGAGGATCGCTTCCGCGAGGTGATGGCGCGGGCGGGAGTGGCGCACGCCGACCCCGCCCGGCTCGCCGAGGCCGAGCACGCCTTCCTCCGGACCGCGGCGACGCCGATCGCCGGGATGGACACCCTGCTCGCCGAGTTGCGATCCGCCGGAATCCGCCTCGGCCTGTTGAGCAACTGCTCGGCCAGCGCCACCCACACGCTCGAGGCGGCGTGTCCCGTGGATGCGTTCGACGCCGTCGCCCTCTCCTGCGAGGCGGGACTCGTGAAACCCGACCCGCGTTTCTTCCTGCGGCTCTGCGACCGGCTCGGCGTCGAGCCGTCCGCCACGCTCTATATCGCGGACGGCGTAGGCGGCGAACTCGAGGCCGCGGACGACCTGGGGATGCGCACGGTCCGGGCCGCCTACGCGAACCGTGACGGGACGGCACCGTCCACCACGATGACGGCCCCGTCCGTGGATGCGCTGGCCCGCATCCTCAACAGTCTGCCGGGCTGAGAAGCGCCCCGGCGAGCTACAGCCGGTCTCGCTGGGTCAGGCGATGCATCGGGGTGCGGATGCCGTGAGACAGACCCCCTCATCGTGACGACGCTGCCGCATCCGCTCCCGCCCCGAAGATGACGTCCCGCACTTCGACGCGGCGGTCGGGAACGGTTGTCGGCGCTTCCAGGTGCACGGCGCCGCTCGGCACGATCCCGGCGGCGCCGAATCGTTCCATGACCCGCCATTCCGCCGCGACATCCTCCCCCGAGTGGATGGGCGGCAGGTCCTTCCAGAAGTCGAAGCCCCCGGCCTCCACCAGCGCATCCCTGCGGTAGAGCACGCACCCTCCCAGCCACGCGATCTTGTACGGGAGCCAGCCACCGCGCTCGACGCGCAGCTCCTCCGCGACGTGCACCAGGTTCGCCGCCGCGTGCAGGGAGGCACGCTCGATCGAGGGCTGATCGGTCCGGATGCGCTCGGGCTCGACGGGACCCTCCCACAGCTCGAACGCGGTCCTTTGGTGCGGACGACGGTCGTCGAGGTACGACAGGCCCTGGACGGCGCTGCCGACGAACCCGCAGTCGAGGGCGAGGAGGGCGTTCCGCATCCGTTCGATCGAGCCGGGCTCCAGCCAGACGTCGTCGTCGAGGAAGAGGGAGAGCGGCGCGCTCGACTGGTCCAGCAGGAACTGCCGGTGCTCCGCCAGACCGCGCCGTTCGTGGCGCAGGAGCCGCACCTCCCGACCCTGTGCCCGCAGCACCCGGACCATCGCCTGGACGGCGGGTGCCCGGAGCGCTGCTCCGTCCGGGGACTGGTCGCTCACGACGACCGAGAACGGCGGGTCGTCCTGTGCGCACAAGCCCGCGAGGGTGACCGCCAGCTCGGCGATGCGTCCGATCGTGGGGATCAGCACATCCACCTCGGCCGGGCGCGGTTCCACAGGGAGCCCCCAGTCGCCGGACCACCGCCGGGAAACGGGGGCGGCCCCGGAACCACCGCCGCTGCCGGTGCCCGTGCCGTCGCCATTCATCGCCGCCATTTCGACCGCCTCACGCCGATCCGGCGGCATTCGTCCCCCGCCGCGCCGGCCGCTCCAGCGGCCGCTCCGACCCCCGCTCCAGCGGCCGCTCCGACCGGATGCGCCGGACCACCGCCGTCGTGGAGTGGGCGGGCAGGTAGTCGAGGATGCGCACATCCCCGCCGTACCCGCGGACCACCTCCGTCTCCGCCAGCTCCTCGGCCCGGTAGTCCCCGCCTTTCGCGTAGATGTCCGGCCGGATGCGTTCGATGAGCGGCACGGGGGTATCCGTCTCGAACGTGGTCACGTAGTCGACGCAGCTGAGCGCGGCCAGGACACCGGCACGGTCGGCCACCGGATTGATCGGACGGCCGTCGCCCTTCAGCCGGCGGACCGAGTCGTCGCTGTTGATCGCGACCACCAGGACGTCCCCGAGCCGCTTGGCCTGGTTCAGGAAGGCGGTGTGCCCGCGATGGAGCACGTCGAAGCAGCCGTTGGTGAGCACGATGCGCCTCCCGGCCTTCCGCTGCTCGGAGAGCTGACGGACCAGCTCGTCGCAGTCCAGCGCGTCGTCGGAGAACTGCGCCAGGTGGGCCACGAGGTCGGAGGTCGAGCAGACGGAGGTCCCGAAGCGACTGACCACGACGTCGGCGGCGCACTGGGCGAGATCGAGGCTCGTCGTCAGAGGGAGGCCGCAGGAACGACCGACGGCCAGGGCCGCGACGAACGTGTCGCCTGCGCCCGACGCCTGCTTGTCCGCCGCGGGCTGGGCCCAGGTCCGGTACTGCGTGCCGTCCCGTCCCATCATGACGGTCCCGTCGCGGTCGAGGGTGACGATCACAGAGGCGGCTCCCGTGTCGTGGAAGAGCCGCGGAGCGAGGTCCAGCACGGTGCGCACCCGGTCGGTGGCGGGATCCAGCGGAACCTTCAGCAGCTGCGCCGTCTCCTCGGCGTTCGGGGTGACGATGTCGGGTCTCAGCTCCGCCCAGGGGGACGGGTCGTGCGCATCCACCACGGTCAGCGGCGGACGATCGGTCTGCTCCAGAAGTGCACGCCTGACCGGGCCCGGCAGCATCCCGGTCCGGTAGTCGCAGATCAGTTGGGCCGCCACGCCGGAGGTCGCGCGGCCCACGGCTGCCGCCACCTGCTCGAGCGCCTCCGCCGGGTACTCCCCCGGCTGCGCCTCGTCGAGCCGCGCGAGGACCTGGTCGCCGACGATGATGCGGTTCTTCGTGATCGTCGTGACGCCCGGATGGAGGATCAGACCAGATACGTCGATTCCGGCATGGTCGAGCTCGTCGCGCAGGCGCAGTCCGCTCTCGTCCTCCCCGGCCAGTCCGACGAAGCGCACCCGGGCACCCATCGACGCGACGTTCATCGCGGTGTTCGCCGCCCCGCCGGGGACGAACTGCTTGCGCGTCATGGCGACGACGGGAGCCGGCGCCTCCCGGGCCATCCGCTCGCTGTGCCCGTGCCACCAGCCGTCGAGCATGGCGTCGCCGATGACGGTGATCACGGGCGACATGTAGCGCAGCCGAACCGGGATGTCCGGGGTGAGGGCCGAGCAGATCGACAGGATGGGGTCGCTCCTCATCTCAGTGCTCCTCGTCTGTGCGCAGGCCGGCTGCTCGGGAATCGCTCGGCCGGGAATCGCTCCGCCATGAATCCCTTCGCGGGGCGATGCCGACGTGCACGACTTTCGTGGTGGTCATCTCGTCCAAGAGCTCCGGCCCGTAGCCGTAGCCGCTGCCGCTGTCGCCGCGCGGCTCGGCCGATCCGCCCGGCGCTCCGCCGAAGACCGCGTTGATCTTCACGGTGCCGACCGGGAGCCCGGCGATCGCGCGCTGGGCATTCTCCATCGACCGGGTCAGCACGGTGGCGGTGAGGCCATAGCGGCCGCGGGCGGCCAGCTCCAGCCCTTCCTCGAAGCCACGGACGACCTGGATGGGCGCGACCGGCCCGAAGGTCTCCTCCGACATCACGGGCATCTCCGTGGTGCACCCCGTGAGCACTGTCGGCGGGTAGTAGCTGCCCGGACCGGGCGGGATGGCTCCGCCGCACAGTGCGATCGCCCCACGGGAGAGGGAATCCGCGACCTGTCCGTGCACCTGGAGCCGGAGCGCGTCATCCACCAGGGGGCCCAGCGCGTCCGATTCGTGGAGCCGTTCCGCCTCGCGGACCAGCCCATCCGTGAACTCCGCCGCGATCGCCTCGTGGACGAAGATGCGCTCCACGGAGGTGCACAGCTGCCCGGCGTTTGCGAACGCCCCCAGGGCGGCCTGCGCTGCGGCCCACTCGGGCTCCACATCCGCATCGACGATGAGCGGATCGTTCCCGCCGTTCTCCCGGACCACCCGGCTGCCGGTGAGGGCCGCGGTGCGGGCGATCTGCTCGCCGGCCAGCGTCGAACCGACGTGAGCGATCAGGTCGATCCCGGGATGCTCGGCGAGCGCATTGCCGACCGGTGGGCCGCCGAGCAAGGTCTGGATCACGTCGATCGGGAGCGCCTGCGCGAGGAGCTCGCCCAGGCGCGCTCCGAGATGGGGACAGCGCTCGCTCGGCTTGTGGATGACGGTGTTGCCCGTCACGAGGGCCGCTCCGACAAGGCCGGCGGTCGTGGCGACCGGATCGTTCCACGGTGTCAGGGCGAGGACGACGCCCCGGGGCTCCGGGATCGTGTAGTCGGCGGCATCCACTGCACCACGCAGACTGTGCCCGCGGTGAAGCGGGCCGAGTTCGGCGAACTGCAGCAGCGTCCGGACTCCGGCCCTGACGCCCTCGAGGGCCTCCTCGGTCGGCCGGCCCGTCTCCCGGCTATTGAGCTCGGCCAGCTCCGGAGCGTTCGCGGCGACCAGGCCGGCCGCATGTCGCACCATCGCGCCGCGATCCTCGCTGGGCAGGCGCGACCACGACGTGAAGGCCGCGCCGGCACGGCGGACGGCATCGGCGACCTCGCCGGCTCCGGCGGATCGGACCGTCCCGACCATGCCGCCGTCGCGGGGGTCGGTGATCGTGATCGACTCTCCGTCGAGCTTCGCTTCCAGAATGTGCGTGACGGACACAGCTCCTCCAGTCATCTCGTTCCCACTCACCAGATACCCGCTGGCGGCGAGCCGTACACGTGCATTCGCAGAACTCGTCGAACTCGTTCGGCGGGACCGGTTTGCGGTCGATCGGCGAGGGGAACTGGGCAGGAATGACAGGAGGAGGAGACGTGGCCCGTGCGGCCTCGCGTATGGCTGCGCCGGAGGTGTGGATCGGACCGGCCGGCGGTCGGATCGATGGCGTCGAGCGGATCGCCGTCCTCCGCGGCGGCGGACTCGGGGACCTGCTGTTCGCGTTCCCCGCCCTCTCCTCGCTGGCGGCCGCCTATCCCCGGGCGCGGATCACCCTGCTCGGCACCCCGGCGCACGCGGCACTGCTCGGGTCACGGCCGGGTCCTGTGGACGAGGTGGCGGTGCTGCCGCGGGTCCGCGGCGTCTATCTGCCCGAGGGCGAGGCCGAAGACCCGGCCGGCGCGGACGAGTTCGTCCGGGAGATGCGGGAGAAGCGGTTCGATCTCGCCCTTCAGCTCCACGGCGGCGGGCGGAACTCCAACCCCTTCCTGCTGCGACTCGGCGCCCGGGTCACCGCCGGACTCTGCACCCCGGACGCGGCCCGCCTCGACCGCGTCCTGCCGTACGAGTACTACCAGCACGAATGGATGCGGGCACTCGAGGTGGCCGGGCTCGTCGGTGCTCCGCCGGTCGCGCTCGAACCGCGCATCCACGTCACGCCCCGCGAGCGGGAAGAGGCGTTGAGGTGGGCCCCGCCGCCCGGAGTGTCGTTGGTGGTCGTGCATCCGGGGGCGACGGATCCCCGGCGCCGCTGGCCGGCCGAACGGTTCGCCGAGGTCGCCGCACGGCTGGTGGATGCCGGCGCACGGGTCGTCGTGGTGGGCGACTCGTCGGACGTTCTTCTCGGCGAGCGGATCGTCCGTCTGGCCCGGGATGCCGCTCGCGCAGCCGCCGGAGAGCAGCTCCGGTCGCTCGCCGGCCGCCTGACGCTGAGCGGGCTCGTGGGTCTGCTGAGTGCGGCGGATGCGTTCCTCGGCAACGACAGCGGCCCGCGCCACCTCGCCCAGGCGGTCGGCTGCCCGACCGTCTCGGTGTTCTGGGCGGGCAACGTGATCAACGCCGGCCCGCTCGGGCGGGCCGAGCACCGCATCCATGTCTCCTGGACGACCCGCTGCCCGGCCTGCGGCCGCGACTGCACGTCCGCCGCCGACCGCTGCGCCCACGACGTCTCCTTCGTCGCCCAGGTACCTCCCGCCCCCGTCTACGCCGACCTCGCCCAACTGATCCCGCTCTGATCCCCCCACCGTCGAGTACACGAAGACTGCACGGGACACGCCGGGTCAGCGTGCAAGCATCGTGTACTCGATGGTGGGGGGCGGGGAGGGTTAGGGCCAGGACTCCTCTTGGGCGTGGCAGATGACGAGTTCGCGGACTTCGCAGTCGGCGGGCTGCGACAGGGCGAAGAGGATGGCCGCGGCGACGTTCGCGGGATCGTTCAACCGGGAGTCGTCCTGCGGCTTGTACTGCTCCGAGCGGCCGTCGAAGAAGTGCGTCTTCATCCCGGCGGGGATGATCGTCGTGACGCCGACGGTTCCGCGCAGTTCGGCGGCCAGCGCACGGCTGAACCCGATGACGCCGAACTTGGAGGCGCAGTAGGCGGTCGCCTCCGGGACGGCCTTCAGACCGAGCGACGACGCGACAGTGACGACGCGCCCGTGAGACCGGGTGAGCGCGGGCAGAGCCGCCCGGGTCACGCTCACCGTGCCGAGCAGGTTGACTCGGACGATCCGCTCCCAATCGTCCGCCGCGACCTCGTCGAGCCGTCCGGGCCGGTCGATCCCCGCAGCCGTGACCACCGCATCCAGGCCGCCGAACTCGTCGAGGACCTCGGCGACCGCCTGCTCCACTCCGCGGCTGTCGGACACATCCACCCGGTACTGGGGACGATCGGCGGGCGACGTGTCGCGATCGAAGACGATCGCCGTTCCGCCCGCGTCCTCGACCGCCTGTGCGACGGCGCTCCCCAGGCCGGAGGCGCCTCCGGTGATCAGCACCCGACCGGGTCCCGACTGCTCGTTCCGATTCATATGCGTGCTCCATTCCCTGTCATCGCGACAGCTTGCGAGGTCTCGAGGAGCTTCCGGTAGCACTCCTCGGTCAACCCGGCCACCCGATCCCAGGTGTAGAGGTCGACCGCGCGCCGGCGACCGTTCGCACCGAGACGGCGAGCGAGCGCCGGGTCGGACAGCACCCGGGCGACGGCCGACGCGATCGCCTCCGGATCGCGCGGAGGCACCAGGATGCCGGTGGAACCGTCGACCACCGAGTCGAGCAGACCGCCGACCGCCGCACCGACGACCGGGACGCCGCAGGCCATCGCCTCCAGCGGCACGATGCCGAACGGCTCGTACCAGGGGGCGCAGACGATCGCATCGCACGAACGGATGGTCTCGGGCAGCTCGTCGTGCGGCACGCGTCCCCGGAAGATCACCCGATCCGCGACGCCCAGCTCACTGGCGATCCCCTGGAGGCGCGTCACCTCCGGGTCCTTCTCGCCCGGACCCGGGTCGCCACCGCCGACGATGACGAGTTCGAGGTCGTCCCAGCCGTCGGCGCGCAACCGGGCGAGGGCCTGGATGACGAGGTCGACGCCCTTGCGCGGTACCAGCCTCCCGACCACGCCGATCCGGAACCGTCTGCCTTTCGGGACGGCCGGACCCTCCGGACTGAGCAGCTCCGTGTCCACCCCGCACGGCGCGACGCTGATCGCGGCGGGATCGACACCGAGGGCGCGGAGTTCGGTCACCTCGTCGGAGCACGTCGCCAGCACTCCGTCCACGGACCGCCCGACCCACGGCTCCAGCGTCTCGCGTTCCACGGGACTGGTGTCCTCCGCCTTCTGGTGCCTGCGCTTCACCGTCCCCAGGGCATGGAAGGTCTGGACCACGGGAAGCGGGTTCACGCCGTCGTGCCCCCGGAGTTCGTTCGCGGCGCGGAGCGCGGCGACGCCGGACATCCAGAAGTGCGCATGGATGATGTCCGGTCGGGTCCGGAGGCAGTCCGCGCGGATCCCGGCGGCCAGCGCATCCATATAGGGAAGGAGGTCGTCCTTCGGGATGGAGCGCGCCGGGCCCGCGGTGACGTTCACGACCTCGACGCCGGGCGCGAGGGGCACGCGCTCGCCGAGAACGGCATCGTCCCGCCGCGTATAGACGGTGACGGTGTGCCCGCGTGCGGCGAGTGCGGTGGAGACGGCGGCGACGTGGACGTTCTGGCCGCCGGCGTCGACGCCGCCCAAAACGGCGAGCGGGCTCGCGTGCTCGGAAACCATGGCGATTCTCATGACAACTGTCCGTTCTGTTCGGGGAGGTGGGCGGCGGCGGGGACCGTGGCCGCGGTCCGGGCGGCGGGGCGCACAGCCTCCAGTCGCGGAGCCGCGAGGCGCAGGCACGCCTCCACGGCCTCCGCGGGAGAGACCCCGCTCAGGCACGGATGCCCGGGAACCGGGCACTCCCGTGCGCGCGTCGACCGGCACGGCGCATCCTGGTCGCCCAGCACTTCGACGGGCACCCCGTAGGGCGCCCAGCGGATGGCGGGCAGTACCGGCGAGTACAGGCTGACCACCGGGGTGCCGACCGCGGCAGCGAGATGGGCGGGTCCCGTGTTGCTCACGATCACGGCCGCGGCCTCCGCGAGCACGCCGGCCAGACGGCCGAAATCGGTGCGGCCGCCGAGATCCGTCGCTCGGCCGTCCGCGACATAGCGGGTCAGCTCGCGCTCTCCCGGGCCACCGGTCACGACGACGCGGAGGCCCTGCGCAGTGAGCAGCCGGACCGCTTCCCGGTGATGCCCGGCCGGCCACCGACGGCTCGGGACGGATGCTCCGGGATGCACGACGACGTACGGTCCGGGATCGTCTCCGAGGAGGTCGGCGACGTCGGCCGGGCGCCGCACGTGCAGGCGTCCGTCGTCGTCGGGAGGGAGGCGGTAGCCCGCCGCCGCGGCGATCTCGAGCGCTCTGGTGGGTTCGGGCTGCTCCTCGTCGAGGTCCTCGCCCGGCCGGAGCCGCACATCCAGGAGGCTGCCGGCGTAGTCGACCGACGCCGCCGTGATGCGCCCGACCCCGGCCAGACGGAGCATGAGCGCGAGCGGGAGCGGGGACTGATGGAACGACGTGAGGATGACCGCCTCCTCCGGCACCCGGTCACCGAGGAGCTGCGTCAGTTCGCCGAGGGTCTCGGGCGTCGCAGGAGGAGCCGGGTTGCTGATCCACGGACAGTCCCAGACGAGCACCTCGTGGACTCCGGGCAGCGCACGCGCGGCCGGCTCGCCGTTGGGTCCGCAGAGCAGCGTCACCTCGGCGGAGGCCGCGATGGCGCGGATCGCCGGGCCCGAGACGATCACATCGCCGAGGCTGTCCAGCCGGGCGACGAGCGCGCTGCGGGACGCTGCGCGGCGGGAGGCAGCGGTCGCCTCATCGCCGGTCACCATGCGCCGTCCGTTCCGTCGCCCGGCAGCGGTGGCTCCAGGAGCGACGAGACCGCAGCGTAGACCGACGACGCGACCCGGGGAGCGCGCTGGACCTCCTCCTCACGCGTCCGGCTGGTGGGCACGAGGATGCCGGCCGCACCCGCCGCAATCGCCGCCTCCAGATCGCTGCCGACATCCCCGACGACCACGACCCGCGCGGGGTCGACGCCCATCCGCCGGGCGGCCGAGAGGATCATCCCGGCCCGTGGCTTCCGGCACGCGCACCCGTCCTCCGCGCGGTGCGGGCACACCTCCCACACGTCGAACGGGCCGAGCACCGCATCCACCCGCTCGTTCACCCTGTCCACATCCTCGGGCGACAGGAGGCCGTCCCCGATGGCCGCCTGGTTGGTGACGACGCCCAGACCGACACCGCATTCGCGCGCGAGCGCGACGCCCTCGGCCGCCCCCGGCAGCGGGCGAACGCGTTCGGGATCGGCGTTGCCGGGGACGTCCTCGATCAGGGTGCCGTCGCGGTCGAACAGGACGGCCTCGACACCGGGCATACGGAAACGAGCCATGATGCTGCTGTTCCCCGGAGAAGCGGCGGATAAACGTCCGGCCCCGCGGTCGCCGCATCCCGCGCCCGGCTCGACCCGCGAGTGCTGCGGTCGCCGCATCCCGCACCCGGGTTCGACCGCGAGTGCTGCGGTTCGGAACAATTGCGGTCCGGCGAGCATGCGCATTCGTTACAAACGGCAGCACACACTGCGCGACGGGCAGCGCGGACGGCAGCACACACTGCGCGACGGGCAGCGCGGACGGCAGCGCACACAGCGCGGACGGCCGCGACGGCAGCGCGGACGGCCGGGGAGGTGTACTGGTGGGCGCATGAGACTGCTCGGCGATCCGGACGGGACCCCGGAGGTGCTCGCTCTGCGCGCGCTCAAGCTCGGCGACCTCCTGGTGGCCGTGCCCGCCATCCGGGCGATCAAGCGCGCGCATCCCGATCACCGGCTGATCCTGGCCGTGCCGGGGTGGCTCGATCCGATCCTCGACCTGGTGGAGGGGGTGGATGCGCTCCTGCCGACGCCCGGGCTGGATGCGCCCCTGCGCATCCAGTCCGGGCGCGTCGAAACGGTGGTGAACCTGCACGGCGCGGGGCCGGAGAGCAGGGAGCTTCTGGATGCGCTCGACGCCCGCCGCAAGGTCGGGCATCGTGCCCCCGGCTGGGACGGACCGGAGTGGCTCGACGGAATCCACGAGCGCCTCCGCTGGGCGCGCCTGGTCACCGCGCACGGCATGCCGGCCGACCCGGACGATGTCGCGCTGCGGGACCCGGGCGCGAGCAGCAGACCCGGAGCGGCCGTCGTCCATGTCGGCGCGTTCTACGGCTGCCGGCAGTGGCCGGTCGAGCGCTTCGCCCGGGTGGTCGGCGCACTCGAACGGGACGGGCTGGAGGTCGTGCTCACCGGCAGCGAGGCCGAACGGAACCGGGCGGTCGCCGTCGCCGAACGTGCGGGCCTGCCGGAGAACCGCATCCTGGCCGGCCGGATCGGGCTGCGTGAGTTCGCATCCGTCATCGCCGACGCGAGGATCGTCGTCTCGGCCGACACGGGTGCGGCGCACCTGGCGTCGGCGTACCGGGTTCCGTCGGTCATCATCTTCGGCCCGGCGCCCGTCGAGGAATGGGGTCCGCCGCCTGGACCGCACATCGTCCTGACCGACGCCCGCCTGCGGGTCGGGGACACGTTCGGCGCCGAGCCCGATCCCGCGCTGATGGCGGTTCAGGTGGAGGATGTGCTGCGCGCCGCGTCCGCACTGCTCAGCTGACCGCCCTGCTGCGCCGCGACCGCCCGGCTCAGCCGACCGCGCGCTCCGGCTCCGCCACCACGGCGCTCCGGGCGACCGCCTCGTCCTCCGGGCCCAGCTGCTTCCGGAGATCGGCGAGGATGCGCGTGAGCAGGCGCGAGATCTGCATCTGCGTGACGCCGAGGAGGTCGCCGATCTCCTGCTGGGTCTTGTCCTCGAAGAAGCGCAGGTACAGGATCCGTCGATCCCGCAGGTTCAGCCGCCGGCAGGCGATGCCGAGCGCCGCCATCATCTCCGCGCGTTCGATGCCCGGGTCCGGGCTCGGGATCGTGTCGCCGAGGACCTGGCTGTCCTCGCCCGGCCCGCACGGGGCATCCAGCGACGAGGGCCGAAGACTCTCGTGAGCCGATAGCGCCTCGTTGACCAGAGCGAGATCTTCGCCGAGCGATGACGAGAGCTCGGCCGGGGTCGGCTGGTGTCCCAGCTCCTGGGCCAGCTGCGTTCCCTCCGACGCCAGGCGCGACCGCAGCTGCTGGACCGGCCGGGGCGGACGGATGAACCAGCCGAGATCGCGGAAGTACCGCTTGATCTCGCCCGAGATGGTGGGGACGGCGTAGAGGGCGAAGTCGTCGCACTTGCGCCGGTCGAAGTGATGAGCGGCCTTCACGAGACCCAGATACGCGACCTGCTGGAGGTCGCCGGTGTCGTGCCGGCCGTGGGAGTAGCGGTGGGCGATCGCCTCCGCCAGGCCGAGGTTGCCGAGGACGAGCTCGTTGACGATCTCCGGCTCGGGGCGGGGATCGGACGCGGAGACCTGCTCTTCGGATCGGTCGTCGATGCGCACGGGAAGTCCTCCTTCGGCTGTGTCCGGTCGTGAATCGCCGCGGGCGGATCCGTCGTCGCGGGTGCCGCCTCGCCTGGCCTCGTCACGAGAAGACGCCCGCTTCCCGGCGAAATCAAGCCGAGAGGAGAAGAAGGAGGACCGGTTGACGAAGCGCTCGCTCGGTGCTTCCCTCTGCCGGCCCCGTGAACGCAGAGCCAGGACCCGGCACGAGGGCCGGGCCCTGGGTTTCATTTCCCCATACCCGTAGCTACGGGGTCTCGGAAGCTGCCGCTCACAGTACCCCGCGTGCGGCGGAGCTCAAGCGGCCTCCGGCTGAAGCACCGGCGACGCAGCGAGCGAAGCGATCCGGGCGGCGTCCCTCCCGACGCCGTGCACCATGGCCGACGCCATCGAGGTCAGGAAGTGCAGGCCGACGAAGTACAGCCCCGGCACCTCGGGGACCACCCCGCGATCGTGCCGCGGCTCGCCGCGGTCATCGAGGATGGGAAGCCGGATCCAGTCGAATCCCGGATCGTAGCCGCTGCACCAGACGATGTTCGTCACCTCCAGAGCTGCGCCGTCCACGACCGGCAGTCCGTCGCGCGCACCGGTCACGCGCGCGGCACGGACGACCCCGAGACGCTCCAGGTCGCGCGCCTTCACGCGGATGAGGGGGACGCCGCGCCTCATGACCTTCGGCCGGACGCGGCGCCCCACGGGCGTGTTCACGGACAGGAGGTGCGGGAACACCACGCCGTTGAGGGCATGCACGAGGAGGTGCCGGTTCAGGAACCCGGTGTACGAGCCGGGTACTTCACCCGTGCTCGGGCCCGCGAGGACCACCTCGTGGTCGGCGCGGAGATCTTTGGCGATCTCCGCCCCGGAGTTGCCGGCGCCGACGAGGAGCACTCTGCCCGGCAGAAGCTGTGCGGGACTCGTGTAGGCGACGGCGTGCAGCTGCCGGATCCCGGCATCCAGTTCGGAGGCGAAGGCCGGGATGCGCGGTCGCTGATAATTCGACATCGCGACGATCACCCGGGCCGCACGGAAGGCGCCGGCTGCCGTCTCGGCGGTGAACACGTCGCCGTCGCGGCTCAAGGCGGTCACCCGCCGGCCGGTCAGAACCGGCAGGCCGAACCGGGCCGCGTAGGACTCCAGGTAACCCGCCATCTCATCCTTCGAGGGGCTTCCGGCAGGGTCGCCGGGCATCCGCATCCCGTCGAGGCCGTCGTAGCGGCGGGGCGTGAACAGCTCGAGACTGTCCCACCTGCTTCTCCAGGCGTCGCCGATGCGGTCCCGGCCGTCGAGCACGAGATGCTCGACCCCCAGCCGGCGGAGGTGGTACGAGACGGAGAGTCCGGCCTGGCCTCCGCCGATGACGAGCGTGTCTGTCGTGGTGTCCATGCGCTCACGGTAGGTTTCACGCGCGTGGGTGCGCATCGGCGTATCGGGCCGGACTCGGCGCCGGGGATGGGTATTTCCACCCAGCCGGGACGGCTCAGACGTGGAGCAGGTCGTGCTCGTACGCGTACGCTGTGGCCGCCGCGCGAGAAGGGACGCCCAGCTTCGCGAGGATGTTGCTCACGTGGCGGTCCACGGTCCGCGCGCTGAGCCCGAGCCGCTGCGCGATCTCCTTGTTCGTGATCCCGGTCGCCGCGAGCCGGAGCACCTCCGCCTCGCGCGGGCTCAGGATGCTGGGCCCCGCGGGGTCACTCCGGTCCCGAGCGCCGAGGGGGCCGGGCGCACCGGGCGCACCGAATGGGCCGAGCACGCCGGGAGCACCCGCCGCGCCGAGCGCCTCGAACGCGGACCGGGCGGTCTCTCGCTGCATCCGCGCGCCCTCCGCGTCGCCGAGCGCGTCGAACGCCTCGGCCAGGAGCAGGCGTGCGCGCGCTTCGTCGTAGAGGGCACCGAGCTCCTGCCATCCGGCGAGCGCCTGCGTGAGCGGATCCACGGCCGCCGCCGGGTCTCCACCGGCCAGCAGGATGCGGCCCGCGGCGTGCGCCGCCTCGGCCCGGAGGACCGGAGTCGCGAAGCGCTCGGAGATCGACGCCAGTTCTCGTGCGGCAGCGGCCGCCTCGTCGTCGCGGCCGTCCGCCTGGAGGATCTCGACCGCTGCGGGCAGGAGCCGCGCCCGTCCCAGCGGGCTGGACGTCGTGCCGAGAGCCCGCCCGATTCCGGCGGCCGCCGTCGCGACGTCTCCCTGGACGAGCCGGAGGAGGGCCAGTCCGGGCTGCGGATCCACGCCCCCGGCGGCTGCGGCCGCGTAGTGCGCTTCGGCGTCCGGGTACGCACCGCGCAGGCGGAGCACCTCGGCCGTCTCGTAAGCGGCGCCGGCGCGCTCGCGCCGGTCCGCGGCCGGAGCCGTCGCGACCCGGTCCGCCTCCTTCAGCGCGGCATCCCACTCCCCCGCAAACAGGAACAACCCGGCCCGGTGAACACGACAGGTGCCGTTGAACGTAGCGAGCTGCGCCTGCGAATCGCACCACTCGCCCAGGACCGCCGACCACTCCCGTGCTCGGTCCACGGCGAAGACACGGTCACAGCATCCCAGCACCGCACAGTAGACGAGGCCACGAGTCAGCTCGCCGGCGACGGCCGACGTGGCGGTGAGCATCGCCTCGTCCAGCATCCGGATGCCCGCCTCGACGTCGCCGTCCTCGATCAGCGCCCGCCCGCCGAGCTGGAGGGCCAGAGCCGCAAGATCGGGCTCACCGTGCCGTTCGGCGCAGGCGACCGCCTCCCGGGCGAGGGCGAGCGCCTCCCGGTTGCGGTGCGCCAGGAGCTCCCGGTGGATGCGCGGCACGAGCAGGTATCCCTGCTGCACGCAGTCGCCGTGGCGGTCGGCGAGCTCCCGCGCACGTTCGAGCCAGGCCTGGGCGCGGCCGGCCTCACCGAGGGAGAACAGCCGGAAGCCCAGCCAGAACGCGCAGTCCGCAGCGGTGAGCTCCTCGCCGGCGGCCAGCGAAAGCCCGTAGCCGCGTTCGAGCAGCGCGAAGGCCTCCGGGTCGCGGGCGGTCAGAGCGGCGGAGCGCGCGTACCGGGTGAGGTCGACCAGCCCGAGGGGTGCGGATGCCGCATCCGCGGCGGCGTCCGAGGCGTCTGCGCCGGCGGCCGCGTCGGCGTCGGCGTCGATTGCGCCGGCGGCCGCGTGGGCGTCCGAGGCGGCGTCCGAAGCGGCGCTCGCGTCGGCCTGCGCGAAGAGGGCGTACGCGTCCTCCCAGCGCCGGCTCGCGAAAGCCGTGCGGGCCTCGCTCAGGGCGTCCGCCATCCACTCATTATGACGCCGGCGTTGCGTCCGGCGCTCCTCCTCCGCCGTCACAGAAAGAGGGAGGAAGGAGCGCCGGTCGGTCAGGCCTCGCGGGTCTTCGGGGAACGCTCCCGGGTGTGCGACGGGTCGCGCTCGATGACATCGCCGAGCACGTCGTCGATCCGCGCGAGCAGTTCGGCGGGGATCGTGACGCCCGAAGCCTTCACGTTCTCCAGAACCTGCTCGGGCCGGGAGGCGCCGATGATCGCCGTGGCCACGTTCTCGTTCTGCAGCACCCAGGCGACGGCGAGCTGCGCCGGGGTCAGGCCGAGTTCCCGAGCGATCGGCGTCAGCTCCTGAACGCGGGTGAGCACGTCATCCGTGAGCCACCGCTTGACGGCGCCCGCACCGCCCTTCTCGTCGGTCGCCCGGCTGCCTTCCGGCAACGGAGCGCCCGGACGGTACTTGCCGCTCAGCACGCCCTGCGCCACCGGGGACCAGACGATCTGTGAGATACCGAGTTCCTTGGAGGCCGGGACGACCTCAGCCTCGATCACCCGCCACAGCGCCGAGTACTCCGGCTGGTTCGAGATCAGCTGGATGTCGAGCTCCTTCGCGAGCGCGGCGCCGGCCCGCAGCTGCTCGGCCGTCCACTCGCTCACGCCGATGTAGAGCGCCTTGCCCTGCCGGACGACGTCGGCGAACGCCTGCATCGTCTCCTCGATCGGAGTGAAGTAGTCGTACCGGTGCGCCTGATACAGGTCGACGTAGTCCGTCTGCAGCCGCGAGAGCGACCCGTCGATCGACTCGAGGATGTGCTTGCGCGACAGCCCGACGTCGTTGTGACCCTTGGGCCCGGTCGGCCCGAACACCTTGGTGAAGATCTCGATCGACTGCCGGCGCTCCCCCTTCAGCGCCTCGCCGAGGACGGTCTCCGCCGCCGTGTTCGCGTACACGTCGGCCGTGTCGAACGTGGTGATGCCCGCATCCAGAGCGGCCCGGACGCACGCGGCGGCCGTGTCGTTCTCGACCTGGGAGCCATGGGTGAGCCAATTGCCGTAGGTGATCTCGGAGATCTTGAAGCCGGAGTTGCCCAGGTACCTGAACTGCACAGTCGTTTCCCTTCACCGCTGAACGAGGTCGTCTCTGCGATGCTAGGCGCTCCCCCATTCAGGAGTCCAACAGGTCCCCTTTCTCGAATTCACCTCTCCACCCTCTGAATCGGCTCGACCTCCCGCACACACCCGCATCCACTCCCGCCGAGGTGCTCGTTGTTGCAGCCGACACGCCGTGCGGGCGTGCAACAACGAGCACCTCGGCGGGAGGGATGCGGTGGGCGCAGACGCGGATCAGTCGCCGTAGGCGCCGAACAGCCGAAGCTCGGCGATGTTGATCCAGTCCGTGTTGGCGATCTTGAGGTACCGGTATCCTGTGGCGGGCTGTCCCGCCGGGGCGGCAAGGGTCTGCCACGAGAGCGTCCCGACGGCGTTGTTCGTCACCGTCGTCCAGGTGGTCAAGTCGTTGGAGCCTTCCAGGTGCAGGTTCCCCGCTCGGCCGGTTCCGTTGCTGTCCTGCCGGACGAGCAGCTCCGCGTGATCGAGCGCAACAGTGTGGCCGGCGCCGAAATCGAGGATGGCGTAGTACTGGCCGTTGACCGGCCCGATGTCGGAGAACGTGGCCGGGTTCGAGTCGAACATCCTGTCGACGTACACCTGCTTGGCGGTCTCGGGCTGCCCGGTCGGCGAGACGACCGCCGCGAGCGACGGTACGTTCTGGATCACGCTCTGGTCCGACGAAAGGAACACGGTCGAGCCATCCGTCGTGCGGACCAGCGCCTGCCGCGTCTCTCCGGCCGGCCCGGAGTACTGCACCCGGAACGGCAGTTTCCGCCCCGGCTGTGCGTCGTAAGTCAGGGCGAGCGACGCCCGCCACGTCGTCCCCGAGCCGGTGACCGTCGCGGGGTTGCCGTCGATCGTGGCCGAGACGCCCGTGATCGCTTCCGAGGTGGTGAAGTCGACGTTGACGGTGTCGCCCTTCACCGCGCGGCTGCCCACTGCCCCGGTGGATGCGATGTGCGCCGAGGTGACCGAGCTCGGCAAGGGTGCGAGCCGCGTTCCGAACAGGCGGAGCTCCGCGATGTTGATCCAGTTGTTGTTCGCGATCTTGAGGTAGCGGTACGGCGTGGGCGACACTCCGGGCCGCAGCCCCCAGGTCTGCCAATCGAGGGTCGGCTTCGCGTTGTTCGTCAGCACGGTCCAGGTCGTCTGGTCGTTCGATCCTTCGAGGTGAAGGCTCGGCGCCCGGCTGGTGCCGTTGCTGTCCTGACGGACCAGCAGCTCGGCGTGATCGAGCGCGAGCGAGCCGCCGTCGCCGAAGTCGAGGGTGATGTAGTACTGACTGTTGATCGAGCCCACGTCGGAGAACGTGGCGGCGTTGTCGTCGAACATCTTGGCCACATACGGGACCTTCGACGCCTCCACCGTCCCGTCCGGCGCCACCGGCGTGGTGATGGCCGGAACGTTCGCCACCAGCCCGGAGGAGTTCGACAGGAACAGCTTCGACCCATCGCTGCTGACCACGAGCGGGTCGGCCGTCCTTCCATCCGCGGTGGTGTAGCCGATCGAGAACGCGGCGTACTGGCCCGAGGGGATGGTGCCGGGCAGCACGGCCTGAGCCTTCCACGACGTGTCCGAACCCGTGACCGTCGCGGGCGCTCCCTCGATGGTGCCGGCCACATTCGTGACGGGCTCCGTCGTCGTGAAGGCGACCGTGACGGTGTCCCCGTCGGTGGCGATGCCCGGAACGGGGTCGTTCGACGAGATCGTCGCCGTCGCGATCCGGTCCACGGCCTCGGAACGGTCACCGTGGATGTGGAACTCGGCGACGCTGAAGATTCCGGGGAAGTTCGGATCCGTCGGCGCCCCCGGCTGGTCGACCTGCACCTTGAAGAACCGGAACGTCTTGTCCGTGAGGGAGGGATCGACCGGCAGAGTCTCCATCGCGTTGGTGTTCGTGGTCATCGCCGTGGTGAGTTTCGTCCAGGTGACGTCGTCGTTCGACCCGTAGACGTTGCTCCCCTGCGAGCGGTTCCCGAACGTCTGTCGTGCCTGGATTCCGAAGGCGTTCGCCTTCACCCGGTAGGCCGGGCCGAAGTCGACCGTGAAGGACCGGACGGTCAGGTCGCCCGAGAACGTGTAGTTGTCTCCGTCCACCAGGTAGCCGAGCACGGTGGAACCGAGCGAGGATGTCGCGATCGTGTGGTAGTCGAGGGTTCCATCCGGGAGCCTGGGGTTCAGCAGTTGGAGCCGCGTGACGGCTTCCTGCACCTTCACCAGTGCGGCGAGGAAGTCCGCGTCGCTGCCGGATGCCGCGAGCGCGGTCGCAGCGGCCACCGCCGCGTAGAACGGCGATCGGCTCACTGTCGTGTACACCGTGGCCGGATCGAAACCGTCCTCGGCGAGGGTGATCGCGTCGGCGCGGTCCTTCGCGATCCGCGCGCGCACATTCAGCGCTGTGTCGGTCGTCCCGTCGTCGGCCTGGACGACGATGGTGTGGTCGCCCACCTGCTGCGTAGTGGGCGTCCAGAGCAAAGCTCCGGTGGACTGGTTCAGGCTCACGCCCTTCGGGGCGACGGACAGCGAGTACGCGACGGTGTCGGTCGTCGAGGAGTCCTGGGCGGAGAGGTCCGCGGACAGCTGCGCCCCTTCGACCCCGATCAGCGTCGTCCCGGTGCCCTGGGGGAAGACGGGCGGGGTGACGTCGGCGGCCGCGTTCGCGGTGACGTAGTCGAGATCGATCCGGCCCTTCTGACCGCTGAACGAGTAGTAGACGATGTTGTTGTCGCCCATCTGCGCGGGCGAGACCACGGCGGTGTTCATGTCGTAGGTGATCGTGCGCCAGTGTCCGCCTGTGTCGGGAACGGTGATCGTCGTGTACGGAGCGGCGTCGGGTACGCGCCGCACCTCCAGCGTGGACACGGAGTCCGTGCGCACCTCGATCGCGACGGGACTGTAGCCGGTCCGCGCTCCGTACTGCATGGTGCGGACTGCGATCACTGCGGGCTTCTTCTGCACGGCGGTTCGCAGGAAGGTGCGATCGCCTTCGGTCACGGCGGTCGCCTTCCCGGAGATCACCGACGCCTTCTGGACGAACGGCAGGTTCTTCTGCGGTGCCGGTTCCTTCTCGCCCTTCGCCGCTGCGGGGATCGACAGCCAGTAGTCGTCACCGGTGAGGGTGCCGCCCCAGAAGCTCTGCAGGCCGTCGGAGCCGACGGCGGTTCCGACCTCGTTGACGTTGAAGTTGTAATACAGCGGCCCGTCCCGCTGCTCGAACTGCTGCTCGATGTACGGCGCGACCTTCGCGACGTCGACGTGCTCCTGGTACGTGTAGATCCGGTAGAGCTCGTTGAGCGAGTTGCTCCAGCGCCCCCGGTAGGACTGGGCCAGGGAACCGCCCTGCTGCGTGATGTCGATCCACGGCACGCTGTAGCCCATCATGAAGCCGACGAATGCGTTCGAGCCGGCGAGCAGCCGGTCGCCGAGGAAGGCGTACGGATCGACCGCGTTCGCGGCGGTGGAGACGGTTCCAGCGACCGGATCGAGACGCGTCTTCTGCGTGGCGACGATCCTGGCGAGCGTTGTGAGGGTGAGCACGTCGTCCGCGGCGTGCGCCTGATCGCGTCCCATCTCGATGTGGTTGACGAAGGAGAAACCGTACGGGTTGCGCGGGTCGCTCTTCTCGATCAGCCGGTACATGGAGGCGAGCGCGCCGTTGACGTCCTGGTTCGGCGCGGTCGAGTTGACGCTGAACCATTCCACGCCCTGGTCGTACCTGGCCCGATTATCCGTGAAGATGTAGCCGGCCATCGCGCCGAGCAAGGGCAGGGTCCCCTGGTTCATGTACCAGGCGTTGCCGTAGTCGAAGGTCTGCACGGCGGGTACGACGAAGTTCGCGCTGAAATCCGTCGTGTCCCGGTCGGTCCACGACGTCGGGTACCCATCGGCCGCCGGCAGCGCGGAGGTGTAGCGCAGCAGCTCGGCGGCGGCGATCAGCCGGTAGACGAAGGGACCCGTCTTGATCTGCGCATCGGTGAAGAATTTGTACTTGGCCGGATCCATGTGGCTCCAGATCCGGATGATCTTCAGCGCGTTCTCCCGGTAGACCGGGTTTCCGGTGAGGTAGTACAGGACTGCTTGCGTGTACGCACCGCTCGAGTCCGCGAACAGCTTGTTGCTGACTCCGACGGTGTCGAAGGCGTCGGTCGCCGGAACGCCGTCGCCCGCACCCTGGTTGGCCGAGCCGAGGGTGGGGCTGGCGTACTTGGTGACGACCATTCCGTGGAAGTAGTCCGTCCACGGCTCGGCGCCCGCGAGCAGCTGCGCTCGCGTCTTCTCCAGGCTCCCTGCGTCGACGCCGATGCCAGGGTGCACGAATCCGGCGGAGCTGGTGGTCGTCTCGATCACGACCGCATCGCTGACGGCCGGGTCTGCGGCGCCCACGGTGCCCGCGGCGGCTCCCGCGCTCGCGGCACTCGCGGTCTCGGCCACGGCGCCTGCGGTGGGGACGAAGGTCCCGACCGCGAGTGCGGCTGCCGCGACGACGGACGTGAATATGCTTACGCGAGTGCTCCGCAGTGCGAACATGCGTTTCTCCTCCAGGGGTGCGCGGCCTCGTCGCCGCGAGTGGAGTGGATAGCGTTATCCACTCGAAGGGCAGTTTGCCAGGCTTGCGGAGGAAGGTCAAGCCTCGCTAGCGGAGCTCGACGACGCGAGCGGAGAGGCCGGGAGGGGTCTCCACGACGAGATCCGGACCGTCGAGGGATGCCGTCCACGCGTCGGCCCCGTCAGCGAGATTCAGCACGGACGCCTCGCTGCCGCGGCCCGCTCCGGGAAGCGTGATCCGTCGAGCGCGCTCGGCCCGGTCCCAGACGAAGACCCGCGTCGCGACACCGTCGGTCAGGCCGAGGCACACGGTCTCGTCGTCCCAGCCGGGCAAGCCGAGCGGCCAGAACGGTTCGCTGCGGGCCAGCCACGGGCGCCAGGCCTTGTGGAGTCGCACCGCCGTCGCCACCATCGCTCGCGCTCCGGCGTCGAGCTCGTTCAGGAACCCGGAGAGGTAGAGCCTGCCGGCGAGCCCCGTGACCAGGGTGAACTGGACATCCTCCCGGCTCATCGCGGCCGCCGGGTACGCCCAGTTCCCGCACTGTTCCGGCAGGATCGTCGCCGGCGCCGAGGCCGCCACCGGCGGGTACAGGCGGAAGTCCTGCTGGTCGCTGGTGGATTGCAGCTGCGTGACGGCCAGGAGGTCGTAGTCGGCGCGCATCCCACCGGAGCTGCAGTTCTCGATGCTGACCTGGGGGTGGCGGGCACGCACGCCGGCGATCCAGTCGCGGAAGGCGCGGGTGTGCGCCAGCAGCCCGGCGCCCGCACCGGCGCCCGCACCCGCGTCCTCCCCACCCGCACCCACGGTCCCGGCGCCTGGATTGATGTTGTAGTCGAGCTTGAAGTAGCTGATCCCGAACTCCTCGACGAGCCGGTCGACGACACCGTCGAGGTGCGCTCGGGCGGCGGGATGCCGAAGATCGAGCTGGTAGCGCTCGTGCTCCACCACGCGTTCGCCGAACCGCCGGAAGAAGGCCTCCTCGGGAAGCCGCTGCGCCACGGGACTGGCGACGCCGACCACCTCGGGCTCCAGCCAGATTCCGCTGCGCATCCCGCGGGAGTGGATGGCATGGATGACCTCACCGAGGCCGTTGGTGAAGCGCTCCGCCGACTCCCTCCACTCGCCCACGGCCGGCCACCAGTCCCCCATCGCCGGATCCGCGTACCATCCGGCGTCGATGCAGAAGCACTCCGCCCCCGCATCGGCAGCCGAGTGGATGAGCGGCAGCAGCACCTCGGTGGACGGTTGACCCATCGTCGTGTTCATGAAGTCGTTGTAGACCACCGGCAGGCCATCGAGTCCCTGGTTGCGAACGCGCAGCCAGCGCCGGTACCGGGTCAGTTCGGCGAGCGCTCCGTCTCGGCCGTTCGCGCTGACGGCGACGGCGGCCGGCACGCCGGTGAAGCTCTCTCCCGGCTGGAGGGTGACCGCGAAGTGGTGCTCGAGATCGGTGGGCCCGAGGATCGTCAGCACCCCTCCGTCACGCGCCTGCGACAGCTCCCACTGCCACGGCCCGCTCGACTCCACCTGCCACGCGATCGCCGCGCCGCCCTCGCGCAGGAGGAGACCGGCCGGCAGCCGCTCGCCGGTGGACCAGGCGCCGTGACTGCTGACAGCATGGTGGCCCCGTCCGTCCTGGCCGTGGAAGGCCAGATTCAGCCGCGGCAGCACTGTCCTCACCGGCTGTTCGGACCACCGGTCCTCGGCGAGCCACTCACTGCGGGCGCTGCTCAGCAGCACACGGTCGAGCTCGTCCTCCGAGTGTCCGAATCCGAGGGCCAGCGAGCTGAGGGCCGTGATCGTGATGGGCGCATCCGACCCGTTCGTGACGGTGGTCTGGAAGGCGTAGGCCGCCGCATCCACGGGACGCCGGATCGTCGTGGTGGCGATGAGTCCCGTGACCTCGTCCGCCTGCACGACGGTGAGCTCCCGGTGGTCCTCGCGTTCGTGCACGCGGTGCTCCACCACGCGGAGCCGGTCGCCGACGGCCGAGTGGATGTACGCCTGACTCGTGCGCGCACGCTGCTCGTTCGCCGTGAACAGCTGCACGAACGCCACGGAGGAACGTCCGGCGAAATCGGAGCCGTCGAGGCCGGCCACCGACAGCGGCGAGTCATCGCTCCACGTCAGCTCGGCGAGGAAGGGATCGATGGACTGCTCCGGGGCGAGTTCGATGACGATGGTGACTCCTTGATCGGGTTCATCAGAGGATAGCGTTATCCAATCAGACCGACAAGACCGCGGCTCAGGGAGCGATGCGTCGACCTCGCAGGAAGGGCCCCGCCTTCAACGTGACGGCGTCGACCTTGCTCTCCGTGCCGTCGAGCACCAGGGAGACCGCCGCCTCCCCGAACGCCTCCAGCGGCACCTCGACCGTGCTGAACTCCGGGAGCAGGTCGGAGATCATCGGGACGCGGTCGAAGCCCGTGATCTGCAGCGGCCCCGGTACCGGGATGCCCAGCTCTCTGGCGCGCACCATCGCCCCGACCGCCATCGCGTCGCTCATCGCCGCGACGACATCCAACCGGCTCGCGCCCTCTCCGAGTTCACCGAAGGCCGCGTATCCACCGTTGCGCGAGAACTCCTCATGCACGATGCGGACGCCTTCCGCGGGGATCCCGCGGCTCTCGAGCCCCGCGAGGAATCCGGCGACGCGGTCACGCGAGGTGATCTGCTCCTCCGGGCCGGCCAGGATGGCGAAGCTCCGCGCGCCGTCGTCCGCCAGGGCGCCGGCGAGCGCCGCTGCCGCCGCCGCGGTGTCGATCGTCACGTGCGGGAAGCCGAGGGTGCTGTCGCCGATCACGACCACCCGCGCACCCTGCTCGGAGAGCACTCCCAGTTCCCGCCCGATGGCCGCCTCGCGTGCCGCATCCACCGTCCGGCCGGTCGCCACGATGACGCCCCTGTGCCGTTCTCCGCGGAGCGCCTCGAGGATGCGCCGCTCCCGGCGGGCGTCGTCGGCCGTGGCACGGACAGCGACGGAGAGCCCCCGCCGCTCGGCCGCATGCATGACGCCGGCGATGATGGTCGCAGAACCCTGGTCTTCGATATCGCCCACGAGCAGTGCGATCGTCTTGCTGCGGCCTCCCTTGATGGTCTGCGCCGCCGGGTTCGGCGCGTAGCCGAGCGTTCGTGCCGCCGAGCGGACCCTCTCGCGCAGCTCGGCGGTTCCGCTGGCGTCCCCGCGGACGCCGCCGTTCAGGACGCGGGATGCGGTGGGCACCGAGACGCCGGCGAGCCGTGCCACATCGGTGAGCGTCGGCGGTCTGGTGTCAGCGCGCTTGGGCACGTTCGGGTCCTTTCCGCGCAGAAGTGCGTCCCCCCAGGGTAGAGGGCGCATTGCTCCGCGGGCGAGACCAGGCAGGGGCCGCACCGTTCGGTGCGGCCCCTGCCGTCCAGGAAAGAGGGGCGGACTACTTCTTCTGCGCCTTGAGGTACGCGTTCGCCTGCTTCTCCATCTCGGCCCGAAGGGCGTTCACGCCGGCGGAGTCGGCGGCCTTCTTCAGCTTGTCGAGCTGGCTGGCGACGTCGACCACTCCGTAGTAGAGCGGGTTGGCGTACTGAGTCATGACGTTGTTCATCTGAGCTGCGGCCTGCTTCACCGGCGTGACGTCCGGGATGAAGGAGGCGTACGCCGACTTGGTGAAGTTGCCGTAGTCCTGTGCCCAGGCGAACACCTTCTTCTCCGAGTCCGTCATGAACGACGACTTGCGCTCGAGACCCGAGCGCCACAGCAGCGCGAAACCGGGGAAGGCGTAGTCGCTCAGCTGCTTGATGCCGCCGTCGGACGTCGCCTCCCAGTCCTTGCCCTCGATGCCGTACTCGACCAGGTCGTGGTTCTTCTCGACGGAGAGCCAGTCCTGCAGCGCGAGCGCCCGCTCCACGTTCCCGCCGTTGGCGTTGACGACGACGAGGTTGTCCGCCTGGAAGGTCTGCAGAGGCTTGACCGAGGTGAAGGCTTTCCCGTAGGGAAGCACCTCTTCCAGATCCGCTCCGGGAACAGCTTTGCGGAGGGCGACGAGCATGTTGCTGGCCGTCCCATCCGTGATCGCCCACGTGCCCGCGTACTTGCCGGCCTTGAACTGCGCCTGGACGGTCGCGTTCTCGGCGTTGAGGCCATCCCCGTTGATGATCCCGTCCTGGTAGTACTGGCGGATCTTCGCGAACGCGCCGAGCACACCCTCGTCCTCCCACAGGGGGACGAGCTTCACGGTGCCGTTCTCCGCCGCCTTCTCGTCGAAGACGAACCACAGCCCGGAGCCGGCGAACTGCGCGACATACGCCTCGGTCGGGTTCTGCCAGGAGTGCTGGTTGAACAGCCCGCTCGGCGTCCCGAGCACGAGCTCGAACGTCTGGTTGGAGGCCACACCGAACGGCGTGACGCCGGCCTCCTTCTGCTTCACGTCGTAGAAGTATTTCTCCAGCGTGTCGTAGTCCTGGATCTCGTCGAACCCGAGCTTGCCGGCCAGGTCCTTCCGGATGCTGAAGTGCTGCAGGCGCGCGGCGCTGTTCACCTGCGGGATGCCCCAGAGCTTTCCGCTCCACTTGTTCGACTCGATGAGCTGGCTGGAGAGCTGCTTCTTCAAGTTCGGCCACTTGTCGATCTCGTGGGTGAGGTCGGCCAGGGAGTGGCTCTGCTGCAGCTGGGCCATGTTCAGCCACAGCGCCTGCAGCGCGGTGTCGAACTTGGCGCCGGCCGTGAACTTGAGAAGCGCCTGCTGCCCGTAGTTCTGCCAGTTGATGAACTGCGCATCCAGGGTGAAGCCGTGCTCCTTCTGGAGAGCCTTGTTCGCCTGGGCGAGGACCGTGTTCCATGTACTCGGTGCGGTCGAGGGCAGGATCGCCTGCGAGGTGCCGGAAAGGGCGCCTGCGGCGGAACCCGTGGGGGTGCAGCCGGCGAGGCCGAGGCCGATTCCGATACCCGCTGCGCCGGTGAGGGCGAGGAACCCGCGCCGATTGAGGGTGCTGGTTGACATGTCCGAATACTCCTTTGTGGGACAGCTCTGGTTGGGGGTGGTAGGGGTGCTCGCTAGCCTTTGCTCGCGCCGAGGGTGAGGCCCTTGACGAAGAAGCGCTGAGCGAACGGGTAGGCCAGCAGGATGGGCGCGATGGTCAGGACGGTCATCGCGAATCGCAGCTGGTAGATCGGGGCAGCGGCCTGGGAGACGGTGGCACCCGGGAGGCTGGCGGCATTGGTGACGTTGGCGATCAGGTTCTGGAGGGTCAGCTGGAGCGGATACAGGCTCGGGTCGGAGATGAACAGGAGGGCCATGAACCATTCGTTCCAGTACGTGACGGCATAGAAGAGGCCGAGCACCGCGAGGATGGGCTTCGACAGCGGGATGACGATCTGGAAGAAGATCCGCAGCTCGCCGGCGCCATCGATCCGGGCCGAATCGAGGATCTCCTCGGGCAGCTGCCGGAAGAAGCTGACGGCGACGAAGATCAGGAAGGGCGCCAGCATGACGGGCAGGATCACCGCGAACCAGTTGTTGTTGAGGCTGAGCACCTGCGTGACCAGGAGGTAGAGCGGGACGAGACCTCCGGTGAACAGCATCGGGATGTAGGCGAAGATCGTCAGCGGCCGGCTGATCCGAGGAAGCCGCCGGGCGATCACCCAGGCGAGGGATGCCGTGCACGACAGCGACAGCGCGGTTCCGACGATCGTGATGAACAGCGACGCGCCGTAGCTGGTCACCAGCGCGCCGCCCGAGAACAGCATCTGGTACGCGGCGGTCGAGAACGGCGCCGGCCACAGGCTGTAGCCGGTGCGCGCCAGCGCCGACTCGTCCGTGAACGAGCCGGCGATGATCATCCACAGCGGGATGAGGCAGAACAGCCCGAACAGGGTGACGCATACGTAGCTGACCAGCGTGAACGGCTCGAACCGGGCGGGACGGCGGCGCTTGGGTCGCGCGCTCCTTCTCGTGCTCTGCGTGTCATCCAGGACCGCCGCGGCGTCGAGGTCGGTGATCGTCTGGGTCCGGCCGGTGATCGTGGTGCTCACAGGATGCTGCTTTCTCGATCGACGCGGCGCTGCACGAGCACCGCCGCGGTGACGAACACGAAGCCGACCACGGACTGGAACAGACCGATGGCCGCCGTCGTCCCGAAGTCGCCGATGGTCCGCAGGGAACGGAACACGTAAGTGTCGATGACATCGGTGGTCGGGAAGAGGGTGCCGTTGTCGCCGACGATCGCGTAGATGGTCGCGAAGTCGCCGAAGAAGATCCGGCCGATGCCGAGCACCACGAGGATGCCGACGGTGGGCAGCAGCAACGGAGTCGTGACCGACAGGGCCATCCGCGCCCGGCTCGCTCCGTCGATGGCCGCCGCCTCGTAGACCTCCTCGGGGATGGAGGTGATGGCCGCGAGGAAGATGACCGACGTGTAGCCGCCCAGCTGCCAGACCTTCACGATGGTGAGGATCCACGGCCAGGCGCCCGGCTCCGTGTACCAATTCACCTGCGGCAGATCGACGACGCTGAGGAGGTTGTTGAGCAGACCGCCGCGGCCGCCGACGCCCGAGAGCACCACCTGGAGCATGATCGCGATGATGATCGGCGAGACGAAGTAGGGGAAGAAGATGGTCGACTGCATGAACCGCCGGTAGAAGTGCCCGCGGATCTCGTTGAGCATCAGGGCGAGCAGCAGGCCGGCGAGCAGGGAGGCGCCGAGGAAGAGGGTGTTCAGGACAACGGTGTTGAGGACGATCCGCGGCGCATCCCCGCTGGCGAGGAAGTACCTGAAGTTGTCCAGGCCGTTCCAGGCGCTGCCGAAGATGCCCTGGCTGATATTGAAGTCTTTGAACGCCACCACCAGCCCGGCCATAGGGCCGTAGGCGAAGATCAGGAACCACACCACTCCGGGAAGGGCCAGCAGCAGCAGGCCGAGGGTTCCCCGGGATGTCGGTTTGCGCCGCTTGGGAAGAGCGACGGCAGCGCTTCGTTGCACATGAACTCCTTGCTGGTGTTCCACAACCATCGTGGAACTAGTTTCATTAACGGGCAACATAACCCACCCGCCACGTGCGCGTCAAGCAACGCTGTACCATCCGAGCATGGAGAGCAGCGAAGGGGCGAGACGCAGCCGCCCAGGGGGATCGCGGGGCCCGGCAAGGGTCGGCGCCGTCAATCTTCGGGATGTCGCGGCGCACGCCGGCGTGTCCCCGGCAACCGCTTCCCGCGTGTTCGGAGGGAGCACGAAAGTGCACGACGCGACCCGGGCGAGGGTGCTCGCGTCGGCGCAGGAGCTCGGCTACGTGGTGAACGGCCTGGCCCGTGCCATGCAGGGCCGGGGACCGAGGACGATCGCGTTCATCGTCCGGGTCATGATCGGTCCGACGTTCGCCTCCCTGGCGGCAGGCGTCGAGAGCGTCGCCGGCGAGAACGGTCACCTGCTGTTCATGTCCACCACGAACGGTTCCGAAGAGCGCGAGGCGGAGCTCATCGCCACCCTGCGCGAACAGCGTGTGGCCGCCGTCCTTCTCGTCGGCTCCACGGCATCCGATGCGGCGTTCGACGCCCGGGTGGCCGCCTACGCCCGGGACCTCGCGGACATCGGCGCCCCGCTGGTCCTCTGCGGCCGCCCCCCGGTCGCCGGAACGTCCCTCGTCGCCGTCGACTACGACCAGCGCGCGGGTGTCGGGATGGCCGTCGACGAACTGGTCCGGTCGGGGCACCGCCGGATCGCCTACGTCGGCGAACCCCGCGGGATGACGACGGCGGAACAGCGGATGGACGGCTACTTCGCGGCCCTCGAGCGCCACGGGATCGCCGTCGACGCCCGTCTCGTCCGCGAGAGCCTCAACTACGAGGACCACGGCGAGCGCGCCGTGGCGCAGCTGCTCGCCGACGAGACAGGCGCGACAGCGATCGTCTGCATGACCGACAACATCGCCGTGGGCGCCTACCGCGCCGCGCGCCACGTGGGAGTGCGGATACCGGAGGATCTGTCGGTGGTGGGTTTCGACGACGTCCCGATCGTCGGCGACCTGACACCCGGCCTGACGACCGTGCACCCCCCGTTCTTCGAGGTCGGCGTCGCCGCCGCGGAGATCGCGCTCGGACTGCGGCCCGCCTCCAGCGTCCTGCTGCAGCCCCACTTCGTCCGTCGCGGCTCGGCGGCGGCCCCCCGGTCGTAGCCGCCGCGGCTCGCGGCCCGCTGCCCGACGTTCTCGCCCCCACCGTCGCGCCCCACCGTCGCGCCCCACCGTCGAGTCCGCAAAGATTGCACGCTGACACGGCGTGTCCTGTGCAGTCTGTGCGGACTCGATGGTGGGGCTGCGGTCCGAGGGCAGCTGGGGGTGTGGTCGACCGTTTCGGAGGAGACGCATCTGTTAGGGGCAACGGATTCCTCCGTTTCCGCACCTGACCGGAGTACCGCGGGCTCGCTTCCTCCGTTTCCGACGGCGCCGGAAAGGGAGGAGAAGTCGGCGAGGCACCGGCGCATCAGCGGGAAAGGGAGGAGTTGCGGGACGTAAACGGCCGAGGACGCCTCCGTTGCCCGCGAAGTGCGGACTGCGCACGCCACACGGGATCTTGCGCTTTGGCCGTTGTGTAACTAGTTTCAGATCAGCCACTTCCGCCGCACACACGATCCGATGAGGTTTCCATGACGAGCGCACCCGGCCTTTCGACATCCTCGGCCCCTGCCGAGCCGGCCGAACCGACCGAAGACGCACCCGTGGAGTTCGTGCTGGCGATGGATCCGCCCGAACTGGCCGAGCGTCTCTTCGGGGACGGGATGCGCGCGCTGCGGATCCCGGGGTCGCGGCCGGCGCATCCTCACCCGTTCGTATCCTTCGGCCGACCGGAGGCTCGCCGCGCGCTGAGCCGGGCGCAGGTCCTCATCACCGGATGGGGTGCTCCCGCTCTGACCGACGCCGACCTCGATGCCGCCCCGCGGCTGCGCTACGTGCTCCACGCGGGCGGCCAAGCGGCGGCGCTGCTGCCCGCCTCGGCCCACGACCGCGGCATCCAGGTGTCGAATGCCGGCTGGGTGAACGCCATCCCGGTGGCCGAGTTCACGATGGCGATGATCATCCTCGCGAACAAGAGCACGTTCCAGGCGCACCGGCTGTACGGGCAGCGGCGCAGCTTCATCGACCGGGAGCTCGAATTCCCGACCGCAGGCAACGTCGGCAAGACCGTCGGCATCGTCGGGGCCTCACGGATCGGTCGCATCGTGATCGAACGGCTCGGCGGGATCGACGTCGACGTCGTCGTCTACGACCCGTACCTCCCTGCGGACGAGGCCGCCCGGCTCGGCGTGGAGCTGATGGAGTTGAACGAGCTGATGGCCGTCAGCGACGTCGTCACACTGCACCCGCCGCTGAACGCCGCCACGACGAAGATGATCGGCGCGGAGCAGCTGGCTGCGATGAAGGACGGCGCCACGCTCATCAACACGTCCCGCGGCCTCGTCGTCGATCAGGAGGCACTGGTCGCCGAGCTGCGCACAGGCCGGATCGACGCCATCCTGGATGTGGCCCACCCCGACGTCCTCCCGCGGAACAGCGAGCTCTACACGATGCCGAACGTCTTCCTCACACCCCACATCGCCGGCTCCATGGGATCGGAGATCCGGCGGATGGGCGACCACGTCGCCGGCGAGCTCGAGCGCGTCACCCGCGGACAGCCCCTCGCCTTCCCCGAGGCGCTCCGGTGACCCTGCATGTCGTCGCGACGCTCCCCCGCGACCCGCGGAGGGGAACCATCGTCGCGATTCCCGGTCTCTCGGAGTCCGCCGAGTCGTTGCAGGCGACCTGCCGGCACTGGGCCGGCCGCGGATTCCGGGTGCTGGCGATCGATCCGAGGGGACACGGTTCGTCGCGCCGCTGGACCGAGGAGCAGTTGCGGTCCCATCCGGGAGACATCATCGTCGACGAGCTGCTGAGCACGGTCGACGACTGGTGCGACGACTCCGACCAGCCCTTGATCCTCTTCGGTCACTCCGCCGGCGGCTCGGCTGCTGCCGCCGTCGCCGCGCGCACCCGGCGGGAGGTCGACGCCGTGGTCCTCGAGGATCCGTTCTGGCGCCTGCCCGTCACCCACCACCAGGACCCGGACGTCGCGAAAGCCGCGACCGCCTGGCTGCTCCGCCAGCAGGAGCTCACCGATGACGAGCGCCGCGAGGAGGCCGCAGCGATGCATCCCGCCTGGCCGGCCGACGAGCTCGCCGGCTGGTCCTCGTCGAAGGCGCAGATGGATGCTGCCCTCGTCCGGCACGGGGATGTCATCCCGAGCCGCCCGTGGCCGGTCCTGCTGAGCGATCTCGCCGAACGGTCCGTCCCCGTCCTCATCGTCACCGGGACGGTGCGCATCGGAAACACCGCCGCCCACCGCGCGATCGAGCGTTCGCTCGGCGCGCAAGTGGAGGTGTTCGAGGGAGCCGGGCACTTCATCCGGCGCGACGAACGGCAGCGGTTCCACGCCACGGTGGATGCCTTCCTCGACTCCGTCCTGGCCGCCGAGCCCGGTGACCGTCCGAGCTCCGCCCCGGCCTGACGGAACTGCCTGTGGCGGTTTCGCACAATCCGGCATACCATCTCTGAAACTAGTTCCACGCAGTTCGACAACAGTTCCACCCACGGAAACGAAGGAGTTACCAATGTTGGGAAATCTCACCGGATGGCACGCGCTGATCATCCTCGCCGTCGTCGTGCTGATCTTCGGCGCCGCCAAGCTCCCGGCTCTGGCCCGCAGCGTCGGCCAGTCGGTCCGCATCCTGCAGAAGGAAGTGCAGAAGGACAAGCGCGACCCGGAGGCGTCGACGACTGCGGCCGCCGCCGTCGCCGAGCCCGAAGTCACCAGCGCGGGGAACGCCTGAGCCCTCATGCGTCACCCAGCTGCGCGCGACCCTGAGCGGCGCATGGGACTGGCCGAGCACTTCACCGAGCTGCGCCGCCGACTCACGCGCGCCGCCGTGGCGATCGGGGTCGGAGTGGTCGCCGGCTGGTTCGCTGCCGAACCCGCTCTCGACTTCCTCCGGAGCCCGGTCCTCGTTGCGGCACGGAGCCAGGACCGGGCGGTCGTCATCAACTTCCCGTCGATCTCCGCCGCCTTCGACCTGCGGATCGAGATCGCCGTGATCGTCGGGATCGTGCTGTCCAGTCCCGTGTGGCTGTATCAGCTCTTCGCCTTCTTCATGCCCGCCCTGAACCGCCGGGAGAAGCGGTACACCTCCGGCTTCGTCCTCAGCGCACTCCCGTTGTTCATCGCCGGGTGCGCAGCCGGCGTGTGGGTGATGCCGCACATCGTCCAGCTCATGACCGGATTCGCGCCCGCTCTCACGTCCTCCTATCTGGATGCGAGCGCCTACTTCGACTTCGTGCTGAAGCTGACGCTCGTCACCGGAGTCGCCTTCGTGCTTCCGCTGTTCGTCGTCCTGCTCAACTTCGCGGGAGTGGTGTCAGGACGCGCGATCACCCACGCCTGGCGCTGGGCTCTGCTCGGCATCTGCCTGTTCACGGCCATCGCGACGCCGGCCGCCGACGTCATGTCGATGCTGCTGCTGGCGGCGCCGATGCTGGCTCTGTACGGGCTCGCGTGCGGCGTGAGCCTGCTCAACGACCGGCGCCGCGTCCGCCGCCTGGAGGCGACCGTGGCCGAGTCCCTTTTCGTGGAAAGCTGATCATCATGTTCGGGCTGACTTTCGACAAGATCGTTGTGATCGCGCTGATCGCCGGGTTCCTGCTCGGGCCGCAGCGCCTTCCGGCCGCGGCCGCGGCACTCGGCCGCATGGTCCGAACGCTCCGGAAGCTCGCGGACGACACCACTGGACGCCTCCGCGAGGAGGTCGGGCCGGAGTTCGACGACATCGACTGGACCCGCCTCGACCCTCGGCGCTACGACCCCCGCCGGATCATCCGGGATGCGCTGACGCTCGAGCCCGCAGAGACAACGGAACGGGCGCGTGCGACCGCGGCCGAGCACGACCGGGCTGGCGAGGCATGACGCGCGCACTCATCCTGTCCGGTGAAGGACGGTACGCCGATCCTTGGCACCCGTTCGCACGCACCTCGGACCGGCTGGCCGGCCTGCTCACCTCACTCGGGATGGATGCGGAGGTCAGCGGCGACGTCGACGCCCGGATGGCGGCACTCCCCTCGGAGCTGCCCGACCTTCTCGTGCTGAACCTCGGGGACCCGGCCCTGAACTTCCCCGACGATCCGGCGCCTGACGCGGAAGCGGAGGGCCGGGCCGGCCTTCTGGGGTACCTCGCTGCAGGCCGTCCGCTGCTGGGCGTGCACGCCACATCCACGTCGTTGCGCGGCATCCCGGAATGGAAGTCCATCCTCGGCGGTGTCTGGGTGAGGGGCGAGAGCTTCCACCCGGACTATGCCCGGCTGAACGTTCACCTCGCCGCCGAGCCGCCCGCGTTCATCGCCGGCCTCGACGACTTCGCGGTGCAGGACGAGCTGTACTCGAACCTGTCCCTCGAGCCCGACAACATCGTCCTGGCAACGGCATCGGCAACGGCATCATCGGGCGGGGACGAGGTCCCCGTGGTCTGGGCGCGCACCGTCGGCCCGGCGTCCGCCCGGGTGGTCTACGACGCGCTCGGCCACGACACGGCAGCCTACGAGTCGGCCGGGCACCAGGCGTTGCTCGCCCGGTGCGTGCGCTGGCTGCTGTCCAGCGCCGACTGAGAAGCGCGGCGCACGTCGCGGCGCAGCGACTGCTGCGGTTGGGAGCGTATGCCGGTGCGCGCCGGACCGCAAACGTTCCGAACACCGGCAGTCGCGCCGATCGAGGGCCCGACTCGGGTCAGCGGAGCGCCGAGTAGCGGCGGGCCAGGTCCGCGCCCGCGGCCTCCGACCATCGGCGCGGTTCGCGCATCGCGGCCTCGGGACTCCCGGACAGGTCGCTGAGGGACGACGCCAGCAGGTACTTGCCCGTGTCGGCACGGATGAGACCTGCCGCGAGGAGGACGTCGGCGCCCGCGTCCCGCGCCAGTCCGGCGACGTAGTCGGTGACCTTGCCGGCGCTCGACTGAGCGTCGTAGCGGCCCTCGCCGGTGATGACGACGTCGGCGTCCGCGATGAGGGCCGGCAGGCCGACGGCCTCCCCGACCGCTGCGGCGCCGGAGCCCAGCGTCGCTCCCCAGGCGAGAAGGCCGTAGGCCGTGCCGCCCGCCGCTCCGGCACCCGCGACGTCCGGTGCTCCCACCGTGGCGGCCAGCCGGGCGAGTCCCGCCTCGAGCTCCGCGACCTGTTCCGCGGTCGCCCCCTTCTGCGGCGCGAAGACGTGCGCGGCGCCCGCCGGACCCAGCAGCGGACTGTCGACATCGCTGAGGATGTGCGCGCCGCGCGGCGGGAGGGGCGGCAGCCCGGAGAGATCCGCCGAGCAGAGAGAGGTGAGCCCTCCCCCGCCGGCCGGAACCTGCTCGCACTGCTCGTCGAGGAACCGTGCGCCGAGCGCCGTGAGTGCGCCCGTTCCTCCATCGGTCGACGCGCTCCCGCCGAGCGCGAGCAGCAGCCTCGTCGCCCCGGCGGAGAGGGCATCGGCGATCGCCTCCCCGAAGCCGACCGTGCTTGCGGTCATCGGGGCCAGCTGCTGCATCAACCCGATTCCGCTCGTCGCGGCGAGCTCGATCACGCCGGTTCGATCCGGGAGCATCAGCCATTCGGCGCTCACCCTGCGGCCATCCGGCCCGGTCACATCGACGGCGTGACGTGCGGCGTCGGGGACGGCCCGCAGCAGGGCGAGAAGCGTCCCCTCACCGCCGTCCGCCATCGGCGCCAGGATGACGCGGTCGCCTGGGCGGACGCTCGACCATCCCGCGCCGATTGCGACGGCGACCTCGTCCGCGGTGGCGGTGCCCTTGAACGAGTCGGGCGCGATCACGACGGTCGGGGCCACGTCAGGTCACCAGCCTGACCGGCGGGATGCGGCCAGCGGGATGTGGTCGGCGAACGCCTGGACGGTGCGGGCGACGACCTCGGCCGGATCCGCCTCCCAGATGGCGGCGTTGAAGATCTCCACCTCGATGTCTCCCTCGTACCCGGCCGCCGCAACGGCATCCGTCAGGCTTCTGAAGTCGATGTGCCCGTCCCCCATCATGCCGCGGCCGAGCAGCACATCGGCGGGAAGCGGCGTGACGAAGTCGCAGACCTGGTACGTCGCGATGCGTCCTTCCGCACCGGCCTGGGCGATCTGCGGGAGCACCTCCGGGTCCCACCAGACATGGAAGGTGTCCACGGCGACGCCGACCGTTTCGGGCGGGAAGGGCGCCGCCAGGTCGAGCGCCTGGCCGAGAGTGGAGACGACGGCGCGGTCGGCGGCGTACATCGGATGCAATGGCTCGATCGCCAGGGTCACCCCCGAGGCGCGGGCATCGGGCTCGAGCTCCGCGATCGCATCGGCCACCCGGCCGCGGGCGCCGCGGAGATCGACGGACCCCGCGGGCAGGCCGCCCGCGACGAGCACGAGCACCGCCTGCGAGCCCGGAGCACCGGCTGCCGCGAGCGCCGCGGTCTCCGCGATCGCCCGCCGGTTGTCGTCGAGCGACCGGCGCCGCTCGGGGCCGTCGATCGCCGTGAAGAAGCCGCCCCGGCACAGTGTGGAGACGCGCAGTCCGGAGTCGGCGACCATCCGCGTCGCCGTCTCCAGGCCCACCTCGGCGACCGGCTCCCTCCACAGTCCGATGGATTCGACCCCCGCGTCCGCCGTGACCCGGAGGGCGTCGGCGAGATCCGCATGCCGGATGGTCGCCTGGTTGAGCGACAGCCGGGGGTCCGCCCGGGTCACGCGTCCACTCCGTTCAGGCTCAGCAGGTGGTTCCACCGTGCAGCCGCCACTTCGGGCCGCTCCAGCGCCCCGGCGGCGTCGGCCAGCCGCACGATCTCCGACAGGTGCGGGAGGCTGCGCGCCGAGTGCAGACCGCCGACCATGGTGAACGAGCGCTGGTGGTCGTTCAGCCAGGACAGGAACGCGATCCCCGTCTTGTAGAAGTAGGTCGGCGCGGCGAAGATCTGCCGCGAGAGGGATTCGGTGGGGCCGAGGATGTCGCGGTACCGGTCCGTGTCGCCCGCGTCCACTGCCTGGATGGCCGCCGACGCACTGGGTGCGATCGCGGCGAACGCGCCCAGCAGCGCGTCCGAGTGCGCCCGTTCGTCGCCTTCGATCAGCGAGACGTAGTTGAAGTCGTCTCCCGTGAACATCCTGACCCCGTCGGGGAGCTGCGAGCGCAGGGCGATCTCGGCACCGGGGTCGAGGAGGCTGAGCTTGATTCCGGCGATCTTGTCCCCGCCGGATTCGATGATCCGGAGGACCGTGCTGCTCGCGGCCGCCGTGTCGGCAGACCCGAAGTACGCGGCGAGGGCCGGATCGAATGCCTCGCCCAGCCAGTGCAGGACGACGGGACCTGCTGCGGCCTCCAGCACCTCCCGGTAGACCCGCTCGAAGTCGGCGGGCGACTGCGCTGCCCGGGCCAGGTGGCGGCTGGCCATGAGGACGACCCCGGCCCCCGCGTCCTCGGTGAAGTGCACCTGCTCCTTGTACGCGTCGATCACCGCGTCCAGCGAGATGACCTCGTCCTCGACGTGGTCGGTGTTCACCCCGGCGACGAGGCGGCCACCGGACTCGCGGGCGGTCTCCGCCGAGCGGGTGATCAGTTCCCGGGTGGCGGCCGCATCCAGCCCCATGTTGCGCTGGGCGGTATCCATCGCGTCGGCGACGCCGAGACCCCAGGAGTAGAGGTGCCGGCGGTACGCGAGAGTCGCATCCCAGTCGATCTCGGCCGGCGCGCCGGGCACGTTGTCCGCCCACGGCCGGGGGATGACATGAGCGGCGGCGTAGGCGACTCGCGAGACCAGGGGCCGCGTCGGCCGGTGGTGACCGGGAGCGTCGCGGAGCTCGATCGCCGTCGTCGAACCGTCTGCGTGGAGGAGGGTGGTGCGCGCCATCAGAGGCCGACTTCGGCCAGCTGGATGCGCCGGCCCTCGCGGGAGGAGCGCAGGCCCTGCTCGGCCAGCTGCACGCCGCGCGCGCCGGCGAGGAAGCCGTACGGGTTCGGGGCGTCCTCGAGCACGTGGCGCAGGAACTCCTCCCACTGCGTCTTGAAGCCGTTCTCGAACACCTCGTTCGAGGGCGACTCGATCCAGTCGGCGTCGTAGTCGTGCTCGTCGGCTAGGTCGGGGTTCCAGACCGGCTTCGGTGTCGCGTTGCGCGGCTGGATCTTGCAGCCGAACAGGCCGGCGACCGCGCTGCCGTGCGTGCCGTCCACCTGGAACTCCACCAGTTCGTCACGGTTGACGCGGGTGGTCCAGCTGGAGTTGAGCTGCGCGGTGATGCCGCCCTCGATCCCGAAGATCGCGTACGCGGCATCATCGGCGGTGGCCGCGTAGGGGCGGCTCTGCTCGTCGACACGCTGCGGGATCTCGGTCGCCGCCTGTGCGTACACCGACTCGACGCGGCCGAACAGGTTCTCGAGCACGTAGCTCCAGTGCGGGAACATGTCGACGATGATGCCGCCGCCGTCCTCCGCCCGGTAGTTCCAGCTGGGCCGCTGCGCCGCCTGCCAGTCGCCCTCGAACACCCAGTAGCCGAACTCGCCGCGCACCGAGAGGATGCGGCCGAAGAACCCGGAGTCGATCAGCCGCTTCAGCTTGCGCAGGCCCGGGAGGTAGAGCTTGTCGTGCACGACGCCGTTCTTGATTCCGGCCGCCTCGGCCAGGCGGGCGAGTTCCAGCGCCTCCTCGAAGGACTCCGCGGTGGGCTTCTCTGTGTAGATCGCCTTGCCGGCGGCGATGGCCTTGCGGATCGCGGCGCTGCGAGCTTTCGTGACCAGGAAGTCCGAGTAGATCTGCCAGCGGTCGTCGGCGAGCGCCGCATCCAGATCGGTCGTGTAGTCGGCGAGGTCGTGGCGCCGGGCGAGCTCCGCGAGCTTCTCCTCGTTGCGGCCGACGAGCAGCGGAACGACCTGCACCCGCCGGCCGTCGGAGAGCAGCACACCGCCCTGCTCCCGGATCGCGAGGATGGACCGGAGCAGGTGCTGCCGGTATCCCATGCGCCCGGAGACGCCGTTCATGATGATGCCGATGGACGTCATGTGTGCTCCTTGCGGTTGCGGAAGAAGATGCCTTCCGGGCTCTGTTCGGTCACCGGCGGAAAGCGCTTACCAGACGGTAGCGCGATTTGCCCGAAACGGCAACACGCGGCGGGAAGCGCCAAGAGCGCGTCAATAGAGTCCGCGACGCACACTCAGCTGACACAAGCTGGTCTGGCTGCGCCAATGATCCACGCGCACAACGGGTGATGGGCGAGTGGCTCTCGTCACAGCAGCGCGGAGTATCTCCCAGCCCAAGCCGAATATCGGACGCCAACGGCGGAAGTGCCTTGTGATCGGCGGGAGGGCCGTTAGTCACGACAGCGTGGAATCTCCTTGGCGACGAGACCCGGCTGCCCGCAGTCGATTTTTACCGACCAATACCCGCCCCTCCCGTTGCAGGCTTGGATGCGCGCCTCGGTCCAGTCTCCGTCGAACTTTTCTGGTCGGGCCGCGACCCCGTAGTGAGAGCCTGGGAACTTGATCTCGAACAGGAAATTGTTCACCTTGTGCCACGATATTTTGCCGCTGTAGGGCTTTTCGCCAGTTACCGGGGTGCACGGGCGGTCGGACGTCTTCCGATACCCACGCGGGAGGTCCACGACGAAGCCGGTTCCGTCGGCCCGCAGCGTCAGAGACATCCGTCCATTGTCCACGTGGGGCGAGCCGGTGCCTTCGGCGTAGAACGTGCCGCCTCGCCACGTGACTGTATCCGTGAACGGGCCCGAACATCCCGTCAGCGACAGGACAGCCATTGTCAGCGCCAGTAGCAGGAATGCCCTAGCCCGTAAGCTTCGCACTCGCGACTTCTTCGTAGTACTGCTTCTCAGAAAGTCCGTTCGGATACTTCTTGTAGAGGTCGTAACCGTACCTCGCGGCCCGATCATCCAACTCGTCATTAACTCCGGCATCGACTCCTGCAGCGGTGCCGGCGTTTGCGCCTTTGAGCGCCACCTCCAGGTCGACGCCCCAATGGGCGAGCATTGCGCCGTACATGACGTTTCCGAAGACATCCGATCGAACGACCCGACCTTGCTCGTCATGGAGATAGAAGGCACCGCTTTCGTACCCCGCGTCTTCGGCGAGGTAGCGCTTCATGTCCCAATCGCCGTTGGTTTTGAATTTATCGAGAATTGTTTGACCGCCCTGGAGCGCGATCCAGCCGTTCTCACTCAGGAGGTTGAAGAGGGCACCCAGCGCGCCCAGTGGGTCGCCGTCGACCTTCAGCTTGTAGGCCTCGCGGAGCATCGAGTCCAAGAGCCCCGGGTTGTTCCGGGCGAGGGAGTGGAGCCGGCTGGCCTCTTCGGAACCGAGCCACTCCACGAGCTTGTCGTAACTGAGCGCCGAAGCGTGTTCCAGGGTGTCGTAGACGACGAAGCCGTCAGGGATACCGAGGCCGGCGTGGCTGTGAGTGGAAATCCTCGCGCCGGACAGCCCACGAATGATCGCCAGGTCCACGCCGTTCGTGTAGTAACTGCCATCGGCCTCGACCGCGACCTTGTTCAACTCGATTGCAGCCTGAGTGGCGAGACGCATCACCTCCAGACTGTCGGAGAAGTACTTCGACACGTCAGCCACGAACCACTCCAGCTTGTCGATCTTTTCCTTGAGGTCTTCAATCTCGTTCTCGACTTGGTTTTTGAGCCGCTGGAGCACTTGGTTCTGGTGGGCGAGCTTCTCCACGTCGCCCCTGAACACCGCTTGCACCTGCGTGAGAAAGTCGCTGTTGCGTTCGATCTGCTCCTCGATGAGGCGAAGACGCTCGTTCGCCTCCTGCAACGCGGTCGTGAGGTCGTCATGGTCCAAGTTGCCGTACCCGGCGATCACGGAGTGCGCGTACTCGTACGACGCCAGCTCGGCCTGGATATCACTTACGGCTTCACGGAGTTTCGCGATGCCCGGAAGGATCAACTCCGCGAACAAGCCCCGCCCGGCCGTGAACGCGGCCCCCCGCAGCACGCCCGCGTCGAGTTGGGCGACCAGATGCTGCGAGCCCGCATCGAGGCGGACGATGATCAGGTCCGCGTTCGTGATGTTGTTACGCATCGCGCTGATGAGGTTGCTCGAATCAGCGGCGCTGAACCTTACTCCCATGGCAGCGCGTTCCTCTCCTTGGCGAGCTTGTCCAATTCATCGTCAAACGACCGCCGGACCCGTGAACGTGTCTGCTCCAACTCCTCCGAGGTCTCTTCGACATACCGGTGAACCTGCCACAGCAGCTCTTGACGTGTCTCGAGTTCGTGCTGCGCGCCGGTATCCCCCGCTTGCATGCGCTCTCCGAGGGAGGATTCCCGGTGCCGGCCCACGGCATGGAACTGCTCACGGAACTGTTCCAACGAACGCTCGTAACGCTGCCGAGCCTCGGAGAACTCGTCCTCCTGCCGTTCGACGCGCTCGATCTGCCAGTCCAGTTCCGCGCGTTCCCTCGCGCTCTTGTCTGCGCTCACGGGAAGCTCGCCCAGCGTTCGGCATCCGCGACATCACGCTTCTCGATACTGCTGGCAAGCTCCGGGAACGTGTTCGCCTGCCCCAACACCGCAGCACAGAACCGGCTGATGGTCTGGCACATCTCGTTGGTGACATCGCGGCCCGCGTCCATCCCGGGGATGCCGCCGGTGAAACCGAACGTCACCTGCTGATCCGGATACCCGGAGGCGTCGATACCTACCAACTCATGCACCGCGGCATCGGCGCCGACCGTGCTCGAAACGATGTTTCCTGCTGACATCTGACCCCTCGTCACTGCGTCGAGCACGGCAACGATGTGCATGCCGGCTGGTCCGCAAACATACCAACCACAGGAACACCGGATCGCGAGACGGTGTGATTGCGGCCACCAATCGGACGATCGCGGAGGAGGACTGCAACACGCGGCAACGCCGACGTGTGCATTCTGCTTGTTCTTCCCCGTGAGGTGTGAACGCATTGGGCGGGGGGTCGAGGCTCCGAGGCCGGGGCAACACGCCGCGAGAGCGCTACGCCCGGGAAGGAGTGGACTCGCGGATGCGGACCTCTCCCGCGATCGGCTCGCTGAGCCGCAGGTCCGTCCGGGTAGTGTCCGCAATCGCGTCGTCTCGCGGGCGTGTGTTCCGGCGGCTGGTAGGTTTTCGGACCGGTAGGCACCATCTTTGCCGTGCCCGATGCAGTGACGAGGGGACAAATGTCAGTAGGGAGAATTCCTCTTCGGTGTTCTCGTGAACATCGGCGGCGCGAACTTCGAGAACCTGGTCGCTGTGCAGGGCGTCGGAGCGTTTCTCAAGAAATTCCCCACCGATGGGGAATGGGTTATGAAGGTCTACCTCGCGAAAGACTTCGGGTATGAAAGCGGCTTCTTCTATCTCCATGACGGGCAGGGGCGCGTCGTCCGGTCGGATGTCTTCGGCAACGTGATGTACGGTTCCATGCTCGCCCACTGGGATGTCGACCTCGACACGGCGCTCCAAGGTGCGAACCTGGGCACCTCTGCAGGGTTCGACGCGGGGAAGGGAAACGATCCTCTCGATGATGAGGCCGTGCAGGTCGGTTACGACCTCTACAAGAAGTATCCGAACGGGCTGTCTGAGAAGCAGTTCTACGAGGAGATCGCGAATTCGAAACTCAACGGTCTCAATCAGGTGCCGGGATCATGAGAACACCGTGGTCGCGAAAGCCCGCGACCAGATGGGGCGTGCTCCTCGCCGCACTCCTTACGTATCTCTCGCTCACAGGGTGCTCGGACGGCAGACTGTTCACAGAGACCATCAAATGGAAGGGTGGCACCTTCTACAACGAAGGGAAGGGGCTCATCCAAGAACCGCTGGGACCCATGACGCTAACGCTGCGAACCGATGGAACCGGTTACGCGGTCGGTGTGCCTCGTGGGTATCAGGAAGAGCCGGGCAATGTGTGTATCAAGCTCACCAGCGAGGATCGGTATGACGGCCCGGTGACGTGGCGGAAAGTCGATGATTATCTATTCGAAATCAGCTTTGAAAATTCCAGATACAAACTCACCGACGGCCCCGGCAAGTTCCTCGCGGATTGGACCGAGGTGCGTATCTACACCTGTAACTGGGGATACGAGTTCTGGTCCATGCAAATCGGATGCGCGCAATCTGGGCTCGTTCTCAGAGACACCCCGCCCTGTCGTGACTAGGCCGTGCGAGGAGTGGACTCGCGGATGCGGACCTCTCCGACGATCGGTTCGCTCAGCCGCAGGTCGGACACGTCGGACACGGCGAGGGCCAGCGCCCGTTCCCCGATCTCCTCCAGCGGCAGCGCGACCGTCGTCAGCCGCGGAGTGAGGTCGCGCAGGATCGGCACGTCATCGAATCCGGCGACGGCGATGTCCTCGCCTGGTGTCAGACCGGCGTCCTTGATGGCGCCGACGACGCCGATGGCCATGACGTCCGTGACCGCGAACACGCACTCCGGCCGCGCGCCTGCGGCCAGCAACTCCGCCATCGCCCGATGGCCGCCATCGCGCGAGAACGCGCCCTCGACGATGCGGCTTCCGGGGGCCACGGAGAGGAAGCCGCCGATCCGCTCCGAGACGGTCGACAGCCGGACATCGCCGGCGACGATGGTGAAGTCGGAATATCCGAGCCCGCGGAGGCCGGTCGCGAGCGCGGCGGCCCCGTCACGGTTGGCGACGGCGACCGACCGGATCCCCGGAACGTCGGGCCCGATCACCGTCAACGCGTTCAGGTGCGAGAACGCCTCCCACCCCGCGTCGGTCTCCCGTCCGGCTGCAACGATCACCGCCCGCGGACGCTGCGCGCGGAGCGCGGCGATGAGCGCGGCCTCCTGCCCGGAGTCCTCCTGCACCGCGGACGCCTCGAGCCCGGTCAGCGTCACCGAGAGACCGTGCTCCCGGGCGCCCCGGACGACACCGGCGGCGATGGAGGAGAAGTACGGATCGGCGATGTCGCCCACGACGAGAGCGACCGTGCTGGAGGTGCCCTTCGCCACCGCCTGCGCCTGCGAGTTGACGCTGTATCCCAATGCGGCCGCCGACGCGAGGACACGCGTCTTCAGGTCGGGCCGCACCTGCCGGGTACTGCCGTTGAGCGCACGCGAGGCCGTGGCCAGCGAGACTCCCGCGTGCGCGGCGACGTCCGAGAGGGTCGGTGCGGCGTTCTGGTTCACGGCTACACGCTAACCTGCGGGAGCTGACGCCGGAGGAGCAGACGGACGCGTTCCGGCTCCTCCAGCGGATGATCCGTTCGCTGCGGGAGACGTGAGGAGCGGTTTCCGGGCCTCGTCCGTACCGGATCTCGGCGCTGTCGCGGGTCAGGGTTTCGGCCCGTGTTCAGCCGGCTGGATGCGCGGTGACCCGGAGGGCTCCGGGCGGCGACGACCGTTGGTACTGTCCGAGGGATCGAGAGGAAGCCGATGCCGCATCGCACACAACCGTTGGTCGTCATGGGGGTCTCGGGGTGCGGGAAGTCGACGGTCGGCGCCGCCTTCGCAGAGCAGCAGGGACTCGTCTTCGTCGATGCCGACGCCCTGCATCCCGCCGGGAACATCGCGAAGATGGCCGCGGGCATCCCCCTCGTGGATGCGGACCGCTGGCCGTGGCTCGACCTGGTGGGTGAGGTGCTCGCCGACGGAACGGCGGATGTGGTCGCCTGCTCCGCCCTCCGGCGGGCCTATCGCGATCGCCTTCGCTCTCATGCGCCGGACGTGTACTTCGCCCACGTGAGCGGCACCGCGGAGCTCATCGCCGAGCGACTGGCGGGTCGCTCCCACGAGTTCATGCCGCCCGGACTCCTCGCCTCCCAGTTCGCGACACTGGAACCTCTCGAGCCCGACGAGCGCGGCCTGGTGATTCCGGCCGAAGCCGGCCTCGAGCAGCAGCTCGGCCGCATCCGCGACGGGATCGCCGCCGCCCCTCGGTAGACACCTGGTTCCATTTTTTGAACGCGGTTCGAAATCTCGAACACGTCCATTGCGTTCACTATGCGGAACCGTGTTAGATCAGGTGAACAACCAAGGGAGGTTGAGCGTGTCACATCAGAGAGCTGCCGAGCCGGGCCTCCGCGACCTCGTGCCGGAGGATTCCAGCCTCCGCCTGCTGTGCACCGCCGCCACCTGGTCGGAGGGCCCGGTCTGGCTCCCGAGCCGGGGCGCGCTGCGCTGGAGCGACATCCCCGGCAACCGCATCCTCGAAGCGGACGGGACGACGGGCCAGGTCACGGTCTATCTGAGCGACGCCGAGTACCCCAACGGCCGCACCCTCGCGAACGACGGGACCGTCGTCCAGTGCTCGCACGGCCGGCGTGCCGTCGAAGCCGATCGCGACGGCGTCGTCACGACGCTGGTCGACAGCTGGAACGGACGGCGGTTCAACTCCCCCAACGACGTGGTCGTGGCCCGCGACGGAACGATCTGGTTCACGGATCCGCCGTACGGCATCGTCCAGCCGCACGAAGGCCACCCGGGCGTCCCCGAATACGGCGGCAACTACGTCTTCCGGTTCGACCCGGCGTCCGGGTCGGTCGATGCGGTCGTGACCGACATCGAGGAGCCCAACGGACTCGCCTTCTCCCCCGGCGAATCCCTCCTCTACGTCTCCGACACGTCGGCCGCGCTGCGCACCGACGGGACGGGGAACCACCACATCCGTTGCTACCGCGTCGAGGACGGACGCTGCATGGACGGCCGCGTCTTCGCCGTCATCCAGCCCGGCCTCTCCGACGGCTTCCGGGTCGACGAGCACGGAAACATCTGGACGTCGAGTGCGGACGCCGTGCAGGTCTACGCTCCGGACGGCACCCTCCTGGGCCGCATCCCGGTGCCCGAGTGCGTCGGAAACCTCTGCTTCGGAGGCGCCGACGGACGTACCCTCTTCATCGCCGCGACGACGAGCATCTACACGATCGAGACCCTCGTGCGCGACGCACGCACTGTGACGGTGCCGTCATGACCGCCATCGCCTCGTCGCATCCCGCCGCCGGCGACACTCCGGCGCCCGCCGCCTTCCGGGCGGTCCAGGTGCTCGAGTACCTCGGCGCGCGCTCCGAACCGGCGACCCTCACGGACATCGCGATCGGACTCGGCATCGCCAAGTCGTCGGCCTCGAACCTGGTGACCACGCTCGAGGCGGCGCACATGCTCAGGCGGTCCGGCCGGAGATGGATGCTCGGCTACAAGGTGCTCGAACTCGGCCAGTCGATGCTGGCATCCACCACGCTGGTCGGCGAGTTCCGGAGGATCACCGACGCGCTGCCCACGCTGCAGAACGACACCGCGCTGCTCGCCACGCTCGACGGGATGGAGGTCATCTACCTCGCCCGGCACGACGGCCGCCAACCGATCCGGCTCGCCAGCGACATCGGCCGGCGCATGCCCGCGTCCGTCACCGCGCTCGGCAAGGCGATGCTGGCCAGCCTCCCGCCCGACGAACTGGATGCGCGCCTCTCCGGGGTGGATGCACTGCCCCGTCCCACGAAGCGGGCGCCCCGCAACGTCGCCGAGCTGCGGCGCGAGCTCACCCAGGTCAGACTGCGCGGCTTCGCCATCGACGACGAGCAGAACACCATCGGCGTCACCTGCTTCGCGGTGCCGGTCCCCACGACGGGCGAGCCGATCGCCGTGTCCACCACGCTGCTCACCCAGCGTGTCCGTCTGGAGCTTCGCGAGCGGCTCATCGCCGACCTCACATCGCTCGCCCGTCAGCTTTCGCCCATCGCCGAGAGATAGGACCCCATGAACACCGCAGACCCGGCTGCCATACCCCTTCTGCAGGTCACCGACCTGACGAAGTCCTTCTTCGCCACGCGCGCCGCCGAGAACGTGACCTTCGCCGTCCACCAGGGCGAGATCGTGTCCCTGCTCGGGGAGAACGGCGCGGGCAAGTCCACGGTCATCAAGATGCTCGCGGGCGTGTACAAGCCGGACAGCGGCGAGATGAAGCTGTCCGGCGCCGACCTCGACTCCTCCGGGATCCGCCGCCAGATCTCGATCGTCCACCAGAACCTGGGACTCATCGAGTGGATGACCGTCGCCGAGAACATGGCGCAGGTCCTGGGCTACCCGCGCCGGCTGCGCCTGATCGATCGCAAAGCGATGAACCGCCGGGCCGCCGAGGTGCTCGAACTGGTGGGCGGAGGCATCGATCCCGAAGCACGTGTCTTCGATCTGCCGCGCACCGAGCGGAGCCTCCTCGCCATCGCGCGAGGCCTCGTCACCAAGCCGAAACTGCTCGTGCTCGACGAGCCGACGGCGTCCCTCCCTGCCGCCGACGTCGAGCGGCTCTTCGCCGTGCTCCGCCGGCTCCGCGACAGCGGCGTGGGGATGATCTACGTCTCCCACCGCCTCGACGAGATCTACGAGATCTCGACCCGCACCGTCGTCATGCGCAACGGCCACGTCGTCGCCGAGCGTCCGGTCGCCGGACTCAGCCACGGCGAGCTCGTCGAGCTGATCGTCGGGCGCCACACCGAGAACACCGTCTTCGACGAACCGGATGCGGAGGTGCGGCTCGAGCTCGACGAGGTCGCCGTGGAGAGCGCCGGCCCGGTCACGCTGCGCGTGCACCGCGGCGAAGTCGTCGCGCTCTGCGGTCTGCGGGGAGCCGGCCAGGAGCCGATCGGCCGGGCCGTCGCCGGTGCGGTCTCCCTCCAGTCGGGCGAGCTGCGCCTCGACGGGCGTCCGTTCGTGCCGCGCAACCCGGCGGCGGCCGTCGCACGCGGCATCGGCTTCGCGACCTCCAACCGGGAGGCCGAGGCCGTCGCTCCGGGACTCTCGGTCCGCGAGAACCTCTTCCTCAACCCGGCGGTCTGGGGGCGGAAGACCTTCGAGTTCCGCACGGCCAAGGCGGAGCGGGCCGCGGCCGCGGAGTACGTGCGCGACTTCGGCATCAGGCCCGCCGATCCCGAGCTGCCGCTCGACACCTTCTCCGGCGGCAACCAGCAGAAGGTCATCCTGGCCCGCTGGTTCGGCGTCGGGCGCAAGGTCGTCGTGCTCGAAGAGCCGACCATGGGCGTCGATGTGGGCGCGAAAGCCGACATCTACGGCCTGCTCCGGGATGCGGCGCGCCAGGGCACCGCCGCCCTCGTCGTCTCCACCGACATGGAAGAGGTCTCCAAGATCGCCCACCGGGCGATCGTCTTCGGCCGCGGCGTCGTCGTCGCCGAGCTCTCCGGATCCGATCTCACGATCGCCAACCTGGTCGCCGCGGCATCCGACCTCGACCGACCCACCGAAACAGAAATGAGCGTCGCATGAGCATGAACACCTCCCTCAAGTCGACGGCGCTGGAGCCGCCGAAGGGCGCACCCTGGTACCGCAAGCTGTACACCGTGTACGGGATGGTCGTGCTGACGGTCCTCCTGTTCGCCATCTTCGCCGTCGCGGCCCCCACCACCTTCGCGACGCTGCTGAACTTCCAGCTGCTCGCATCGAGCAAGTCGGTGCTCCTCATCCTCGCGCTGGCCGTCACCCTCCCGATGGTGGCGGGGAAGATCGACCTCTCGATCGGCTACGGCGTCGGACTCTGGCAGGTGATGTCGCTGCTCTGGCAGCTCCAGGGGATCGACTACCGGCTGGTCATCCTGATGTGCCTCGCCGGCGGCGCGGTCATCGGTCTCGTCAACGCCCTGCTCATCGAGCTGGCACAGGTCGACGCCTTCATCGCGACCCTCGCCACCGCGCAGGTCATCTACGCGATCACCTACTGGGTGACCGGAGGACGGCAGGTGACGGACAACACCGGGATGCGCGCCTCGGCCTTCGACGCCCTGTCCACCTGGTCGATCGGCCCCATCCCCGGCGTCTTCATCATCGCGCTCGTCGTCGCGGCGATCATCTGGCTCATCCTCGAGTACCTCCCGATGGGGCGCTACCTCTACGCGGTCGGCGCCAACCCGAAGGCAGCGGAGCTGACAGGCGTCCACCGGCGCCGCTACATCGTCGGCGCCATGGTCGCCTCGGGGATGCTGACCGCGGTGGCCGGCATCCTGCTCGCCTCGCGCCAGGCCGGCGTCGCCCAGGCGAACATCGGCCCGGAGTATCTGCTCCCGGCGCTCGCCGCCGCCTTCCTCGGCTCGACGACGATCAAGCCCGGCCGCGTGAACGCCCTCGGCACCGTCCTCGGTGTGCTCATCGCGACGATCGGCATCTCCGGACTGGAGCAGCTGCTCCCGGGACAGTTCTTCCTCGAGCCGCTCTTCAACGGGCTCACCCTCGTCGCCGCGATCACGATCGCCTCGCTCGCCAGCCGACGCCGGCTGAACCGGGCGGACACCCCCAAGACGACGACCCAGAACTCCGGCGCGGGATCCGCGCCGGACGGCGCGGGGCCGACGGCCCCCGCCGCTCCCCGTGCCGACGCGGTCCCCCCATCCGCGTCGGCACGGGACGAGACAGCGTTATCCAGCACCAGCACGACCCGAACCTGACCCGAGGGACCGGCACCGTCGCCGGCCACGACACCAAGAGAAGGAACCGACATGATCACCAAGAAACACCGCGCCAGGGCGCTGGCCTTCGCCGCGATCCCTGCCGCAGCAGCCCTCATCCTCACCGGCTGTTCCAGCGCCTCGGTGGGCGCCGGAACCACGTCCACGCCGGCCGCGACTGCCAACGCCTACGCATCGATCATCCCCAGCGGCGACATCGTCGCCGCCTCCAAGAAGCTCGTGGCCGACAGCCTGTCCGCCAGCACCGGCTTCTCGCCCAAGTCGTCCGGCCCCAAGGCGCAGCAGGCGGGCGCCACCATCGCCTACGTCGGGAGCGACCTGACCAACGGCGGCGTCAACACGGTCGCCGAGGGCGTGAAGGAGGCTGCTGCGGTCATCGGCTGGAAGGTCAACGTCTACGACGGCAAGGCCACGGCGCAGGGGCGCACGGATGCGCTGAACCAGGCGATCGCATCCAAGCCGGCGGCCATCGTGCTGGGCGGGTTCGACCCCACCGAGCAGGCCGCGACGATCAAGACCGCGAACGATGCGAAGATCCCGGTCGTCGGCTGGCACGCGGGAGCGAGCACCGGCCCGGGCAACGGGCTGTTCGCGAACGTCTCCACGGACCCGCTCGCGGTGTCGCAACTGGCGGCGGCGTTCGCGGTCGCGGACTCGAACGGCAAGGCCGGGGTGGCGATCTTCACCGACGGCCAGTACCAGATCGCCGTGGAGAAGGCGAAGGCCATGCAGGCGTACATCACGGCATGCTCGGGATGCAGTGTCCTCAGCTACCAGGACTCCCCCATCGCGGACGCCGATCAGCGGATGCCGGGGATCATCTCGAACCTGCTCCAGAAGGACGGCGACAAGCTGACCTACCTCCTCGCCATCAACGGCAACTACTTCGGCGGCGCCCAGCAGGCGCTCCGTGCCGCAGGCAAGGACCCGGCCGGGACGCCCAAGTCGGTGGCCGCGGGAGACGGTGACTCCGCCGAATTCCAGCGCATCCGCTCGGTCGACTACCAGGCGGCGACCGTCGCCGAGCCGCTCACCATGGAGGGCTGGGAGATCGTCGACGAGGTGAACCGCGCTCTGGCGGGACAGCAGTGGTCCGGATTCGTTCCGGCACCGGGTCTCATCACCAAGCAGAACGTGCCGACCGGAGACGTGTTCGACCCGGCCAGCGGGTACCGCGACGTCTACAAGAAGGTCTGGGGCAAGTGAGTCACGAGAAGGGGAGGCTCGGTCGCCGAGCCTCCCCTTCTCGCTCCGCTCACTCCGCGGGCGCCGCGGGCGCCGCGGGCGCCGCCGGGAGGGATTCGACCCAGGCCCGCGTCACGGCGATGTCCTGGTCGCCGAAACCGGCGGCGGTCAACTCCTCGAACGACTCCCTCAGCGCATCCAGCTGGTGCGTCACCGTCCCGGACTTCCGGGCCTCGTCGGTGGCGAACCGCAGATCCTTGACCATGTACTTCGCAGCACCGGAAGGGCGGTAATCCTTGTCAACGAAACGCGCCTTGCGTGTCTCCAGCACCCGGCTGCCGGCGTACCCGCCGGCCAGCAGGTCGAGGAGGGCGCCCACATCGAGCCCGCTGCGCTCGGCGATGACGCACGCTTCGCCCCAGGCGAGCACCGTGGCCGCGACGACCATCTGGTTGCACGCCTTGGCCACCTCGCCCGCGCCGAGCGGGCCCAGCAGCACGGGATGCCCGACCGCCTCCAGAACCGGCCCGGCCGTCGCGAAGTCCTCCGGACTCCCGCCGACCATCACGGAGAGGGTGCCGCCGATCGCGCCGTCCTCGCCGCCGCTGACAGGGGTGTCGAGAACGCGCACCCTGCCTCCGGAGCTCTCACGGAGTCGCGAGCCCAGCTCCCGCACGCCGTCCGGGGAGGACGTCGAGCCGATGCAGAGGACCAGCGGCCCCTCGACGCCGGCGAGCAGCCCGTCCGGGCCGTCGAGGACCGCCTCGGCTTCTGGCAGGTCCGGCAGCATCATCACGATCACGTCGGATGCCGAAGCGACCTCCCGTGGGGAGTCCGCCCAGTGGGCGCCGGCGGCGATCACCTCGTCGACGCTCTCGCGGCGCCGGGCCGTCACGGTCAGGCTCAGACCCGAGGCCTCGGCGGCTCGAAGGATGTTGAGAGCCATCGGCCGCCCCATCACCCCGAGACCGATGAATCCCACTCGAAGAGCAACCGGCTGCGCTGTTACGCTCATCATGGGTCCAGCATAACGAACAGGGTTCAACACAATGAATGGAGAAGTCGAGGAGTTCAGCCTCTCGAATTCGCCCTCAACCAGCACCGAAACCGAAAGCGACACTGTGATCCAGCCTTCTGACCGCACCCTCACCGTGGGGGTGGCCACGCCCCTCAGCGAAGAGCTCTGCCAGCTCATCGAATCCCGCGAGCCGCGCGTCCGCCTGGTGCGGGATCAGACCCTCCTCGCGCCGATGCGCTGGCCGGGCGATCACGGAGGCGATCCCGCCTTCGTGCGCAGCCCGCGCCAGCAGTCGGCCTTCGAAGCGATCCTGGACTCGGCCGACGCCCTCTACGGCATCCCGGATGAGTCTCCCGCCGCTCTCGCGCGCACAGTCGCGTCCAATCCGCAGCTGCGCTGGGTGCACACGATGGCCGCAGGCGGCGGCGGCCAGGTCAAGGCCGCGCGCCTCAGCGATGCCGACCTGGCCCGTCTCGTTCTGACGAGCTCGGCCGGTGTCCACGCCCGCGCGCTGGCGGAGTTCGCCGTCTTCGGCGTCCTCGCCGGCGCCAAGGACCTGCCGCGGCTGCGCGCCCTCAAGGACGCCCGGGAGTGGAGCGACCGCTGGACGATGGGGCAGGTCAGCGAGCAGACCGTCCTCGTCGTCGGGCTGGGAAGCATCGGCCGTGCGACGGCGCAGGCTCTCGACGCGCTCGGCGCGACGGTGTGGGGCACGAGCCGCGCGGACGAGCCCGTGAAGCACGTTCGGCGCATCGTCCATCCCTCCCGTCTGGCCGAGGTGGCCGGTGAGGTCGACGCGATCGTCGTGACCTTGCCCGGGACCGATGCCACCGAGAAGCTCGTGAGCGAGGAGGTGCTCGGCCGGCTCTCGACCGGCACGACCTTCGTGAGCATCGGGCGCGGAACCGTGATCGACCAGGATGCGCTCGTCTCCGCTCTGCAGGACGGCCGGGTCGGCTTCGCCGCACTGGACGTCTTCGCCGTCGAGCCGCTCCCCGCCGACAGCGTGCTCTGGCAGCTGCCCAACGTCGTGATCAGCCCGCACACCGCAGCGCTCACGTCGGCCGAGGACCGGCTCATCGCCGAGCTCTTCGCCGACAACGCGACCCGGCTGCTCGACGGCCGGCGCGTCCGGAACCTCATCAACAAGCGGGAGTTCTACTAACCATGACACGTGCCACTACGCTCGTGCTGGCAGCGAAGGAGGTGGGCGGATGACGACGGACGCCCTCAGCGACCGGGGTCCGGCGCCGGCGGTGACGCGCGCTATCGCGATCCTCGGACTCCTGGCGGACGCGCATGGTGCACCGCTGAGCTTGAGCGAGATCGCGCGAGCGCTCGGGATCGCCAAGTCGTCCACCTCCAATCTCTGCGTCGCGCTGGAAGACGGCGGCATGATCCAGCGCACGGACGGCGGCTACACGCTCGGCCGCCGCAACCTGGAGCTCGGCGGTGCGTTCCTGCGGTCGTTCGACCAGGTGCGCGAGTTCTACAAGCTGTGCGCCGAGTCTCCTGTGCTCAGCCACGAACTCCTCCAGCTGGCGGTGCTCGACGGGACCAACGTTCTGTATCTCGCCCGGCACGAGGGGCGCGCCCCGTTGCGGCTCTCCGCGACGATCGGCGACCGGTTCCCTGCCGCACCGACCGCCATCGGGAACGCCTTGCTCGCGAATCTCGAGCCGGAGGAGGTGGCCGAGCGCTTCTCGCACGTCAGCGAGTGGCCGCGGCTGACCGAGAAGTCCGTCCAGACGCTCGATGCGCTGCAGGCCAAGCTCGCGGCGACCAGGGAGCGCGGATACAGCCTCGACGAAGGCGAAGTGTTCCCGAGCGTGGTGGGAATCGCCATGCCGATCCCGCCGCGGTCCAGCGGCGACGTGCCGATGGCGATGGGCGCCTCCATGTTCCGTACCGATGACTCTGCGGACCATCGCGACCGCGTCGTCGAGGCGCTGCGCTCGGCGGTCGAGCGGCTCTCGAACCCGATGGTGCTGACCAGCGATCGCTGACGGAGTTCAGCCGGCTGTTCAGCCCGCTGTCCAATATGATGGACAGCGTTCAGCATAGTGATACCTTGTCCGTGATGCCGGAACGGGAATCCGTCCGGCTGCGAGCGTGAAGGAGCGCCCATGCCGGACCACGTGAACCCCCACCGGCTGTTCGACATCCGGGGGAAGACGGCACTCGTCACCGGATCGAGCCGGGGCATCGGAAAGGCCCTGGCCGAAGGGCTGGGCGCTGCAGGCGCCCGAGTCGTCGTCCACGGACGGGATGCGGACGTCGCGCGTTCCACCGCCGCCGAACTCCGGGAGCGGCTCGACGCAGACGTGCACGTGGTCACCTTCGATGTGACCGACCCTCGACAGGTCGCCGAGGGCATCGACGAGATCGAACGCGACGTCGCGCCCATCGACATCCTGGTGAACAACGCCGGCATCCAGCGCAGGGCGCCATTCCTGGACTTCCCCGTCGAGGACTGGAACGCCATCGTCGCGTCGAATCTCACCAGCGCCTTCCTGGTCGGGCAGCGCGTCGCGCGCGGGATGGCCGCGCGGGGCGGCGGCAAGATCGTGAACATCGGCTCCGTGCAGAGCCGGCTCGGCCGGCCGGGGATCGCACCGTACGCAGCCTCCAAAGGCGGCATCGTCATGCTCACGCGCGGGATGTGCGCCGACCTGGCCGGCTCCAGCATCCAGGTGAACGCCCTCGCCCCCGGTTACTTCGCCACCGAGCTGACCAAGGCCCTGGTCGACGACGAGGCGTTCAGCGCCTGGGTCCGTGGACGCACCCCCGCAGGCCGCTGGGGTTCCGTCGACGAACTGGTGGGAACGCTGCTGTACCTGGTCTCACCGGCGTCCGACTTCGTGAACGGACAGATCATCTACGTCGACGGCGGCATGACCGCGGTCGTCTGACCCACCGAAAGGCACTCCCATGAAGGCACTCGTCGCCCACGGCGCCGGTGATCTGCGCATCGAAGAGCGCACCCCGCAGAGCCCGGGACCGGACCAGGTCCTGATCCGGATGACGCACGGCGGCATCTGCGGTTCGGACCTCCACTACTACAAGGAGGGCCGCGTCGGGTCCTTCGCGATCACCGAGCCGCTGGTGCTCGGCCACGAGGTCGCCGGTCGCGTGGTGCAGGACGGAAGAGCCGGCACCGACCCGGCGGCGGCGCTGGCCCCGGGGACTGCGGTGACGCTGCATCCTGCGACCTACGACCGGGACAACCGGGAGTTCGACCCGCTGCGGCCGACGATCAGCCCGGGTGCGCGGTACCTGGGCAGCGCGGCCACGCATCCCCACACGCAGGGAGGCTTCTCGGAGCTGTTCACCGCGCGCGCCGATCAGGTGCGCGTGCTGCCCGGGACGCTGCCGCTCGAACGCGGCGTGCTCGCCGAACCCCTGGCCGTCGGCCTGCACGGACTCTCCCGCGCCGGCGGTGTGGCGGGCAAGAAGGTCCTGATCAGCGGATCCGGCCCCATCGGGCTGCTCGCCCTGCGCGCAGCCGTGCGGCTGGGCGCCTGGGAGGTGTGGGCCTCGGATGTGCTCGAACGCCCGCTCGCTCTCGCCAAGCGGCTCGGCGCCGCCGGAACGTTCGCCCTGCGCTCGGAGCCGGTCGCCGAACGCGCCTTCGACGTCGTGATCGAGGCGGCCGGCGTCCCGGCGGCCGTCACGTCCGCCATCCGGGCCGTGGCGAGCGGAGGTGTCGTGGTGCAGATCGGCATGGTGCCCGCCACCCCGGAGCCGTATGCCCTCTCGGAGCTGGTCAGCCGAGAGATCGACCTGCGCGGCGCCTTCCGGTTCGACACCGAGATCGACACGGCCATCCGGATGCTGACGGACGACCCGCTCTTCGATCTGGTCGTCACGCACACGTTCCCGGCCGACGACGCGATCGCCGCCTTCGAAACGGCCTCCGATCCGGCCGTCTCGAGCAAAGTCGTGCTGCGCCTCTGGGGCGCCGGCCAGGACGACTGATGCGGATCGCGCGACTCCGCACCGACGACGGGCCGCGATCGGTCATCCACACGGGCGAGGCCTGGGCCGGCATCGAGGATCCGTTCGCGCCGGACCTCGTCTACACCGGAGAGACCTACGCGGTCGACGGCGCCGAGCTGCTGGCGCCGTGGGAACCGACGGTGGTCGTCGGCATCTCGCACAACAAGGGCGCCAACGACCATCGCCTCCCGATCCAGGCCTTCCTCAAGTCGTCCCGCACGGTCGCGGGCCCCGGCGACGAGGTCCCCTACCGCCACGGCATCGGAACCGTGAACATGGAGGGCGAGCTGGCGATCGTCATCGGGACGCGCTGCAGCCGGCTCACCCCGGACGACGCGATGGATGCCGTCTTCGGCTACTCCATCGTGAACGACGTCACGAACGCCGGACAGGTGCACGTGGACGAGAAGTTCAGCCAGGTGAAGAACGGCACCAACTACACGCCCATCGGCCCCTGGATCGAAACGGAGCTGCACCACCCCGGCGACCGCGACATCCACATGGCGGTGAACGGCACCGAGCAGCTCGTGTCCTCGACGGCCCGCCTGCCGTCGTCGCTGATCGAGGTGCTCGTCTACGTCAGTGCGTGGCTGGAGCTCGGCCCGGGCGACGTCATCCTCACCGGAGCCCCCGGCACCTCGATCCCCGTCCGCCCCGGCGACCGCGTCACGATCACCATCGACGGGATCGGGACGCTCGAGAACGCCGTCTGCTGAGCCCTGCCTCCGGGGTGCGTGGCTGCTCTCCGTAACTGCGGCTGTTCGGAACGTCTGCTGGTGCTCGCCGCACCGCACATGTTCCGTACATGCGCACTCACCCCCAGAACTGGGGCAGGAACACGGGTTGCCGAACCAACAAACTGAGGTGTCGTCACTAATCCGAGGAGCACCATGACCGCGCCTCCGCCGACCGATCCGAAAAGCGGTGCCGGTCCACGTCGAAAAGTGCCTGTGACGACCTGGATCGGCATCGGCTGCACCGCACTTCTGGCCCTGATCGGGCTGGCGTCGGGGGGCGTGTGGATGATGATCTTCTTCGCTGCCCTCGTCGTGCTCCCGACCGCCATCTATGGATGGGCGTTCCAGCAACGCACGTGGCTCAGGCTGCCTCGCAAACGCGCGACCGCCGCTATCGGCGCGGCGATCGCCTTCGTCGTTCTGCTCGGCTCCTCCGCGGCATACGGCTCCGCGCATCCCGAGACCTCCGCACCGGCGGGCGTGACCCACAGGGTCGTCTCCTCATCGACGCCGACCCCGTCTGCCACCCCGACGCCTGTCATCACCACCAAGGTCGTCGCCGAGACCGCCGTCATCCCGTTCACGTCCACGACCGTCGACAGCGCGACCGCGCCGCAGGGCACATCCTCGATCACGACTCCCGGCGCCAACGGGGTGGAGACGAAGACGTATCTCGTCACCTACTCGGACGGCGTCGAGACGACCAGAGTGCTCCAGAGCGACGTGGTCACCACTCCGCCCGTCGCGCAGGTGACGACCGTCGGGACGTACGTCGCCCCTCCTCCCCCTCCTGCACCGGCTGCTCCGACCTGCACGAACGGAACCTACGTGAACAGTGCCGGCAACACTGTCTGCAGACCGGAGACGTCAGCGGGTGCACCCCCCGGTGCCACCGCACGGTGCAACGACGGAACCTACAGTTTCAGCCAGACGCGACGGGGAACCTGCTCCTCGCACGGCGGAGTGGCCGAATGGCTCTGAGGGCCGTGCCGTGATCGCCGACGTGTCCTGTTACCCGGCCTAAGGCGCTCATCCGGGCTTGCCTGCCAGACCCACAGGAGGTTTCCGCATTCTCGGGTCCACGGCATAGACCCAGACGGAGCTCAGAAGCCGGACGAGCTCCAGGGGTGCCCTGCCAGTACACCTCTCACCAGGGTCTCCCTCGAGGTCGACGAAAGGGCTTGACTGGGATGTCGTGACGGATTCCTGCGCCGGACGCGCGGATCGGATCCTGGCGCGGCCCCAACCGTCACCCTGAACCGGAAGGAACACCCGCATGCGTGGAGTGGTCATGTACGCCCCCCGGGATGTGCGCGTCGAGGAGCGCGACGACCCGGCCATCGAGGAGCCGGCCGACGCGGTCATCCGGGTCACCGCGGCCTGCATCTGCGGCTCCGATCTGTGGCCGTATCGCGGCACGGACGCGGTCATCGGGCCGACGCCGATGGGTCACGAGTACGTCGGCGTCGTCGAGCAGATCGGCGACGAGGTGAGGGAGCTCTCGGTCGGCGACATCGTCGTCGGATCCTTCTTCGCCTCCGACAACACCTGTGAGATCTGCCGGGCCGGCTACCAGTCCCGCTGCGTACACGCCGTCCCGATGGGCGCGATCGGAACGCAGGCCGAGAAGCTGCGGGTCCCGCTGGCGGACGGCACGCTCGTCGTGGTCCCCGGCACCCCGACGGATGCGCAGTTGCGCAGTCTGCTCGCGGCCTCGGATGTGCTCGGCACCGGCTGGTTCGCCGCCGTGGCGGCCGAGGCCGGTCCCGGGAAGACCGTAGCGGTCGTCGGGGATGGCGCGGTCGGCCTCCTCGGCATCCTCGCCGCCAAGCAGCTGGGCGCCGAGCGCATCATCGCGATGAGCCGCCACGCGGACCGTCAAGCGCTCGCGCGATACTTCGGCGCCACCGACATCGTGGAGGAGCGCGGCGACGAAGGCGTCGCGAAGGTCAGGGACCTCACCGGAGGGCTCGGTGCGCACTCGGTGATCGAGGCGGTCGGAACGCAGGAGTCGATGATGCAGGCGATCCGGTCCACCCGCCCCGGAGGCCACGTCGGCTACGTCGGCGTCGCCCACGACGTCGAGCTGCCGGGCGAGGAGCTGTTCTTCTCCGGAGTCCACCTGCACGGCGGTCCCGCCCCGGTCCGCCGGTTCCTGCCCGAGCTCATCCGGCTCATCATGGCCGGCGAGATCGACCCGGGAGCGGTGTTCGACCTGACCCTCCCGCTGGAGGAGGCGGCGGAGGGCTACCGGGCGATGGATGAGCGGCGCGCCACCAAGGTCCTGCTCACCCTCTGAGCGGAGACCCGCCCGGAGCGGTTCCGTGAGTGCGGCGTTGTGGAACGTCTGCGGTTGCTCGCCCGGCCGCAAACGTTCCGTACGAGCGCAGTCGCGGCCGCGCGCGAGCGGGCGCGCCCGCGCGGGCGCGACGACGCGGCGGCCGCCGGTCAGCGGAGCTGAACGACGGCCGCCGGTCCCGGCTCGCGAGGGTCAGTCCAGCAGGTCGGCCCAGAGCGCCGTCGAGATGTAGCGCTCGCCGGTGTCGGCGACCACGGCGACGACCGTCTTGCCCGCGTTCTCCGGGCGGGCGGCGACCTGCAGGGCGGCCCAGACGATCGCGCCGGACGAGATCCCGGCGAGGATGCCCTCCTCGCTCGCGAGCTTCTTGGCCGTCGCGATCGAGTCGTCGAACGTCACGTCGATGACCTCGTCGTAGACGTCCGTGTCGAGGACCTCGGGGACGAAGTTGGCGCCCAGGCCCTGGATCTTGTGCGGGCCGGGCTTGCCGCCGGTGAGGATCGGGGAGTCGATCGGCTCGACCGCGACGACCTGCACCTCGGGCTTGCGCTCCTTGAGCAGCTGGCCGACACCGGTGATCGTGCCGCCCGTCCCGATCCCGGCGACGAGGATGTCGACGCCGCCGTCGGTGTCTGCCCAGATCTCCTCGGCGGTGGTGGCGCGGTGGACGGCCGGGTTGGCCTCGTTGGCGAACTGCTGCGCCCAGATGGCGTTCTCGGTCGAAGCGACGATCTCCTGCGCCTTCTCGACGGCTCCGCGCATCCCATCGGGACCGGGGGTCAGGACGATCTCGGCGCCGAAGGCACGCAGCAGCACGCGGCGCTCCTTGCTCGCCGTCTCCGGCATGGCGAGGATGACCTTGTAACCGCGGGCGGCGCCGACCATCGCGAGCGCGATACCGGTGTTGCCGCTGGTGCCCTCGACGATCGTGCCGCCGGGGCGCAGCGCGCCGGACTTCTCGGCCGCATCCACGATGGCGACGCCGATGCGGTCCTTCACGCTTCCGGCCGGGTTGGACGACTCGAGCTTCACCACGACGGTCGCGGCGGCGTCGGCGGCGATCCGGTTGAGCTTGACGAGGGGGGTGCGACCGACTGCTTCGGTGATGTCGGCATGGATGTTCGCTGGCATGTGCTCTCTTTCCGGTGGATGGATGGGATCAGGAGGTGAGCTCAGGTGAGCTCGGTCAGGCGGAGGGGGGTGACGTGCGCGGTCTGGAGGTCGTCGACGATGGTGGCAGCCGTTCGCGCGCCGGCGCCGGCGGCGATGATCATCTGCTGCGGTCCCGGGACAACGATATCCCCGGCCGCGTAGAGGCCGGGGACGGACGTCCTCCCGCCGTCGTCGGTGACCAGGAAGCCGTCGTCCGACCGCTGCGGGGAGAGGCCGTCGAGGAAGTCGCTCGCAACATGCCATTCCGGGCGGATGAAGCCGCCGTCGATGGGGACGGACCTGCCGTCTTCGAGCAGCACGGCGCGAACCGTGCCGCGTTCCCCATCCAGATCGCTGATGCGGGTGCGCTCCACGCGGATGCCGAGGGCGGCCAGAGCCGGCTCCTCCGCTTCGTCGACCGCGGGCGTGCCATTGGTGAACACCGTGAGGTCGCTGGTCCAGCGCGCGAGGTGCACGGCCCGGCGGGCGAGATCCGCCGTCTCACCGATGAGGGCGAGCGGGCGGCCGCGGAGGTCCCAGGCGTCGCAGGCGACACAGCTGAACACGCTCATCCCGTAGTAGGAGCGGATGCTCGGCAGAGCCGGGAGCGTCTCGGTCAGCCCTGTGGTGAGGAGCACGGTCTTCGCCGAGAGGATGCGTTGCTCGCCGGGCGCGCGTCCCGCCACCTCGATGTCGAAGCCGTCGGCGGACGGGCGGACCGAGGTGACCGGCCGTCGTTCGAGGTGCTCGACGTTCTCGTACGCGGCCAGCTCCGCCTTCGCCAGGGTGCGCAGTTCGGTCGGGCGGATGCCGTCGCGGGTGAGGAAGCCGTGCGAGCGGAGCGTGGCGGAATTGCGCGGCCTGCTCGCATCCACGAGCACCACATCCACGAGGGCGCGGGCGAGGTTGAGCGTCGCGGAGAGCCCGGCCGGCCCTCCCCCGATGACGACGACCTCAGGCATGGGCGACCTCCTGGGGAGGGAGGGCGGCGATCAGGGGGTGATCGTACGGCTGAGGACCGACCTTGGAGGCCCCGCCCGGGTTGCCGAGCTCGCTGAAGAAGTCGACGTTCGCGGCGTGGTAGTCCGCCCACTCCTCGGGGAGGTCGTCCTCGTAGTAGATCGCCTCGACGGGACAGACCGGCTCGCACGCTCCGCAGTCGACGCACTCGTCCGCGTTGATGTAGAGGGAGCGCTCGCCCTCGTAGATGCAGTCGACCGGGCACTCGTCGATGCAGGCGCGGTCCTTCACGTCCACGCACGGGAGGGCGATGATGTAGGTCATCGGGCGATCACCTCGCGGTTGGAGATCGCGACCTGCTCCTCGCGCGGGACGACCTTGATCCGCTCCCGGGTCGCCTCGCCTGCGAAGCCGTCGCCGAGGGCGCGCTCGTGGGCGTCGAGGGCGAGCCAGCCGTCCCAGGTGGTGTACCGCACGCCGCGGTCCGTGAGGAACTCGGTGATGGCGTCCTCATCCGGTCGTTCGGCGCCGGCGAGGAGCGCGTGGTCCTCCAGCAGCTTCTCGATGGTCTCCCCCGCGTCGCCCTTGGTGTGGCCGATGAGGCCGACCGGGCCGCGCTTGATCCATCCGGTGGCGTACAGGCCGGGCACCGGCTCGCCGTCGTCGAGGACGCGCCCGCCGTCGTTCGGGACGACCCCGGCGCGCTCGTCGAACGGAACGTCGCGCACGGGTGTCCCCCGGTAGCCGATCGCGCGGTAGACCGCCTGCACGTCGTAGTCGACGAACTCGCCGGTGCCGCGGATTCCACCCTGGCCGTCCGGCTCGGTGCGCTCGAAGCGGATGCCCGCGACGGCCTCGCCCTGTGCAGCGTCGGCCAGGATCTCCACCGGACGGTGCCAGAAGTGCAGATGCAGCCGGCGCGGCGCGCCGGTCGGCTCGCGGTCGCGCCACGACTGGAGGATGCGGGCCATGACCTTGGCCTGGTTGCCCGCGGCACGCCGTTCTCCCGTCGAGACCTCCTCGCTCACGCGATCGAAGTCCTCGTCGTAGAGCACGATGTCGACGCCGGGAACCTCGCCGAGCTCGCGGAGCTCGATGGGGGTGAACTTGATGTCCTCCGGTCCGCGGCGGCCGAAGACGTGCACGTCCTCCACCGGGGAGGCGACGAGGCCCGCGTGGACGTTGTCCGGGATGTCGGTCGTCAGCAGGTCGGCGGGGTGCTTCGCGAGAACGCGGGCGACATCCAGGGCCACGTTGCCGTTGCCGAGCACGGCGAGCTGTGTCGCCTCCAGGGGCCAGTGGCGGGGGACGTCGGGGTGACCGTCGTACCAGGAGACGAAGTCGGCGGCGCCGAAGCTGCCGCGCAGGTCGAGCCCGGGGAGGTCGACCACGGCGTCGCGCTGCGCACCGGTGGCGAGGATGACCGCGTGGTAGAGGGACTGCAGCTCGTCGATGGTGACGTCGGCGCCGACCTCCACGTTCCCGATCAGCCGGATCGCGCCGTCGGCGAGCATGTCGTGCAGGGAGGTGACGATGCCTTTGATGCGCGGGTGATCGGGGGCGACGCCGTAGCGGATGAGGCCGTAGGGCGCAGGCAGCGACTCGAACAGATCGATGCGGACGTCGATGCCGGCCTCGGCGGCACGGGTGCGCAGGATGTTGCCGGCGTAGATTCCGGCGGGTCCGGCGCCGACGACGGCCACGCGGAACGGTCGGGTCATTGGGAGGCCTCTCTGTGGTGGGCAGTGCGGGAGGATGCGGTGCTGCGGGGGGCGGCGCCGTGGGATGCAGGCGCCGGGAGGAGGTCGGGATCGGCGAGTCGCACGACGTCGCCGACGACGATGACGGCCGGCGACCGCACGCCGCGCACAGCGGCGTCCGCGGCGATGCTGCCGAGGGTTCCGACGGTGACCCGCTGGCCTTCGCCGTAGCCGTCCTCCACGATGGCGACGGGGCAATCCGTGCCGCGACGGCCGGCGGCGAGGGTCGCGGCGGTTGCGGCGAGCCCGGAGACGCCCATCAGCAGGATCACCGTGTGCTCCGGGCCGCCGGGCACCTCGTCGATGTCGGTGTGGGCCGAGAGCACGGTGAACCCGGCCGCCACTCCGCGGTGCGTGACGGGGATGCCGGCGATCGACGGGACGGCGATGGCGCTGGTCACGCCGGGCACGACCTCCACCGGGATGCCGGCCTCACGGCAGAACGCGGCCTCCTCGCCGCCGCGCCCGAACACGAACGGGTCGCCGCCTTTGAGCCGGACGACGCGCTTCCCGGCGCGGGCGTGCTCGACCAGCAGCTCGTTGATCCGCGTCTGCGGAACCGGGTGGTGGTGCGGCTGCTTGCCGACGTCGATGACCTCGACACCGGGCGCGAGGTCATCGAGCAGTGCGCGCGGACCGAGCCGGTCGGCGATGACGACATCGGCAGCGCTGAGCAGCTGGCGGCCACGTACGGTGATCAGGTCGGGATGGCCGGGGCCGCCGCCGACGAGCGCGACCGATCCCACAGCCTCCGAGCCCGCCACGGAGCCCGCTGTCGTGTCGTTCATCGGGTCGCCCCCGTGAGCCCACGGCGGCGCAGCAACGAGCGCTCGACCGGTGCGAACACGCACAGCTCCACGACGATCCCCACGACGAGGATGGTCAGGATCGTCGCGAGCACCGTCGGCAGATCGGCCAGTTCCCTGCTCTGCTCGAGCATCGTACCGAGCCCGAAGCCGAGCGAGTTGGCGATGATCTCGGCGGCCATCAGGGACCGCCAGGCGAAGGCCCAGCCCTGGCGGAGCCCCGCGACATAGCCGGGCAGCGCGGCCGGGAAGAGGATGCGGAGCTGCAGCTGGCTGCGCGAGGCTCCGAGGACGACGCCCACCCGGCGCAGCTGCGGCGGGACCTGGTCGATGCCGGCCAGGAGGCCGTTGATGATCGAGGGGACCGCGCCGAGCAGCACGACGAAGTACACGGCCGCGTCGGTCAGCCCGAACCAGATGATCGCCGCCGGTACCCACGCCACCGAGGGCAGCACCTGGAGTCCGGACAGGATCGGCCCGACCGCCCGGCGCAGCCAGCGCACCTCGGCCAGCAGCAGCCCGAGCGGGGTGGCGATCAGCACGGCCATCAGGAATCCGAGGCCGCCGCGGCCGAGGCTCGTCCCGATGGCCGTGGCGAGGTGGCCCGAGCTCGCAGCGCCGGCGAGCGCCGACACCACGTCGGCAGGGCCGGGGTAGAGATCGGGCCGCGGGTGGGCGATCGCGGTGTAGAGCTGCCAGCCGATCAGTGCGACGAGCACGAAGACCGTGGTCGGGACGGTGGCGCGGGCGAAGCGGCGGGCCCGGCTGGGCGCAGCATCCCGTGCGGTCTGGAGGGAGTCGAGTCCGGCCTCCAGAGCGTGCAGCTCCGATGCCTCGGCGCCGTCGCGTCCGGCGGCCAGTGCGATGGTGGCTTCAGGCGGCATTGCGGATCAGCTCCTCTCGCAGCCGGCGGGTGATCTCGTCGTCCAGGCGCGCGGCCTCCACCGGGTCGGCTCCGGCGCGTACCTCGGCCGGGACCTCCCATTCGGCGGCGACGGTGCCGGGGCGCGACCTGAGCAGCACGATCCGCTGGCCGAGGCGCAGCGCCTCCCGGACGTTGTGGGTGACGAACAGGATGGTGCGGCCGGTCTGGCGCCAGATCCGCTCCAGCTCCACATGGAGGAGGTCGCGGGTGATGGCGTCGACGGCCGCGAACGGCTCGTCCATCAGCAGCACGTGCCGGTCCTGCGCGAGCGCACGGGCCAGGGCGACGCGCTGTCGCATCCCGCCCGAGAGCTGGTGCGGGCGCCGGTCGGCGGCGTGGGAGAGCGAGACCAGCTCCAGGAGCTCGTCCACGCGCGCGCGACGCCCGTCGCGCGGCGTCCCGGCGAGGTCGAGCGCGAGCTCGACGTTGCGGCGGGCGGTCAGCCAGGGCAGCAGCGCAGCATCCTGGAACATCATGGCGACCGGGCCGCTCGGCACTGCGATGGCGCCGGTCGTCGGCTCCTCCAGCCCGGCGACGAGGTTCAGGATGGTCGACTTGCCGCATCCGGACGCGCCCAGCAGGCAGACGAACTCGCCGTCGCCGATGCGGAGGTCCACGTCGTCGAGGACGACGGGTGCGTGGGCGCCGAAGCGCTTGCTGACGCCGGTCAGTGCGACGGCGGTGCGATCGAGGTCGGCCATGGTGCTACCCCAGTCCGCCGGAGGAGACGGCCGCCTGTCCGGCGGTCTTCCTGACCGCGTTGAGGGCGGTGAGGTCGAACAGGCCCTTCAGCGAGCCCTTCGTCGCGAGGCCCACGGCCGCCGCATGCTGCACGAGCGTCGGGAACGCCGCGGCATCCGGGTCGGTGTCGAACGAGACGTGGTCGAGCGCACGCGCGATCACGTCGGTCGCCAGGGTCTTGCCCGTGTCGGCCTTCAGTTGGGCGTTGATGTCGGCTGCTGCCTTTGCCGGGTCCCGCAGCGCGGCGACCGCGTCGGCGTTGCCCTGCACGAGGGCCTGCACGGTCTGCGGATGCGCCTTCAGGAAGGCCGTGGAAACCGCGAGCACGGTCGTCGGGAACCGCTTGGCCGGCCACAGCGACGCCTCGTCCACGAGGACCTTCGCGTTCCCGTCGATCACGAACCGCGACACCCAGGGCTCCGGCACCCAGGCGCCGTCGATCTTCCCGGCCTGGAACAGCGTCAGCGCCTGGGCGTTGTCGGTCGGCGCGATGGTGACGTCTCCGCCGCCGCTGAGCGACGTGTGCAGACCCTGCTTCGTCAGCCAGTAGCGCAGGGCCACGTCCTGGGTGTTGCCGAGCTGCGGCGACGCGATCGTCGTGCCTTTCAGCTCGCCGGCCGAGGTGATGTCGCCCTTCACGACGAGGGCTGCGCCGCCCGTGGCGACACCGGAGACGATCCTCAGCGACTGGCCGCCGCTCTTCAGGTAGGAGTTGATGGCGGGGCTCGGACCGATGTAGGCGGCGTCGATCGCACCGGCGCTGAGCGCTTCGATCTCGGCCGGACCGGCGTTGAACTGCTTGGTCTGCAGCTCCGTCTTACCCAGAGCCTTCTGCAGCAGCCCGTCGTGGATGCCGACCAGCGCAGGCGCGTGCGTGACGTTGTCGAAGTAGCCGACACGGATCGCCGTCGCCGGGGTCGGGGCGGCGCCCTCGGCCGAGGCCGCGCAGCCGGTGAGCAGGGCGGTGGCCGCCGCGAGCGCGAGGACGGCGGCGGTGCGGAGCGGTGTTCGCACGGGGAGGCCCTTCTTCACGAGACGATGCCGGCGGCGAGCGTCGCGCCGGACTGCGGGTCGATGAGCAGGAAGGCACCGGTGTGCCGGTTGGCGGCGTACGGCTCGACCGGCAGCGCCTCCGCGAGCTGGAGCGTGACGTGTCCGATGTCGTTGACCTCGAGCGCGCCGGCCGGGACGACCTGCAGCGTCGTGAGGTCGCGGCGGCCGGCGATCGCGGTCAGCCGTGCCTGGACGGTGGCCGTACCCCATTTCAGCAGCAGCCGGGCGCCCGGCAGGCCGCGGGAGGCGTCCAGCCAGAACACCTCCGCCGTCAGGGTCGACTGCGGCTCGGGGAGGGTTCCGGCGGTGCCGATCAGGGCACCGCGGGCGAGGTCGAGATCGTCGGCGAGGCTCACGGCGGCGGACTGCGGTGCGGCAGCGACCTCCACACTGCGGCCCGCGACGTCGATGCGGGTCACGACCGAGGCCGCGCCTCCCGGATGCACGCTCACCCGATCCCCCACGGCGACGGTTCCGGAGGCGATCCGGCCGGCAGCCGAGCGGTAGTCCCGGTACTCGGCCGCGTCCAGCCCGGGGGCCAGCGCTCCCTGGGGACGCAGCACCAGCTGCACGGGCAGCCGCAGCTCGGCGAGGGCTTCGACCTGGTCGCCGGTCGGGAGGGACTCCAGCAGTTCCAGTAGAGCGGGACCGTGGTACCAGGGCGTGCGTGGGGAACGCTCCGCGACGTTGTCGCCGTCGACTGCGCACACCGGGACGACGTGGAGGTCGCGGATGCCGAGCTCCCCGGTCACGGCGACCAGTTCCTCCGTCACCTCGCGCACCCGGTCGGCGTCGAAGCCGATCAGGTCGATCTTGTTGATCGCGACGATCACGTGCGGCACGCGCAGCAGGCTGATCACGGCGAGGTGGCGGCGCGTCTGCTCCAGCACACCGTTGCGGGCGTCGACCAGCAGCACCACCGCGTCGGCGGTGGTCGCCCCGGTGACCATGTTGCGGGTGTACTGCACGTGCCCGGGGCAGTCCGCGAGGATGAACGAGCGGGCGTCGGTGGCGAAGTAGCGGTAGGCGACATCGATCGTGATGCCCTGCTCCCGCTCGGCGCGGAGCCCGTCGGTGAGCAGGGCGAGGTCCAGGCCACCGGCGTCTCCCCCGAAGCCGCGCTCGCGGGACGTGCGCTCGACCGCATCCAGATGGTCGGCGAGGATCGCCTTGGAGTCGTGCAGCAGCCGGCCGACCAGGGTCGACTTGCCGTCGTCCACCGATCCTGCGGTCGCGAAGCGGAACAGCGTGCCGCGAGTCACGGCGCGCTCGCCGGGCGCCGCCGCGCGGGTGTCGTCGTCGAGTTGGAGCGTCATCAGAAGTATCCCTGCCGTTTCCGGTCTTCCATCGCGGCCTCGGAGATGCGGTCGTCGGCGCGGGTCGCACCGCGCTCGCTGAGCGTGGAGGCCGCGACCTCGCGCACGACGGCGGCCGCGTCGCGGGCGTCGGACTCGACGGCCCCGGTGCAGCTCATGTCGCCGACGGTGCGGTAGCGCACCAGCCGCTTCTCCACGGTCTCGCCGCGATCGGCCGGGGAGACCGGTCCGATCGCACGCCACATGCCGTCGCGGGCGAACACGTCGCGTTCGTGGGCGTAGTACAGCGACGGCAGCTCGATCTGCTCGCGCTCGATGTACCGCCAGATGTCGAGCTCGGTCCAGTTGCTGATCGGGAAGGCGCGCACGTGCTGGCCGGGCGTGTGCCGCCCGTTGTACAGGCTCCACAGCTCGGGCCGCTGGTTGCGCGGGTCCCATTGCCCGAAGCCGTCGCGCAGCGAGAGGATGCGCTCCTTCGCCCGGGCCTTGTCCTCGTCGCGGCGAGCGCCGCCGAACACGGCGTCGTGCCGTCCGGCCTCGATCGCATCCAGCAGCGGAACCGTCTGCAGCGGGTTGCGGGTGCCGTCGGCGCGTTCGCTCAGCCGGCCGTCGTCGATGTAGTCCTGCACCCGGGCCACGGCCAGGGGGATCCCGAACCGCTCGGCGGTCGCGTCGCGGAAGTCCAGGACCTCCGGGAAGTTGTGCCCGGTGTCCACATGCAGCAGCGAGAACGGGATGCGCGCCGGCCAGAACGCCTTCGCGGCCAGGTGGAGGACGACCACGGAGTCCTTGCCGCCGGAGAACAGCAGGACGGGCCGCTCGAACTCGGCGACGACCTCGCGGATGATGTGGATGGACTCGCTCTCCAGCTGGTCGATGAGCGTCAGCGAGGGCGGGGCGATCAGTGTGCCGGTCATTCGTGGAGCCCGCATTCGGTCTTGGCGAGGCCGGCCCAGCGGCCGGAGCGCGGGTCCTCCCCCTCGGCGACCGGCTTGGTGCACGGTTCGCAGCCGATGGAGGGATACCCCGCCGTCAGGAGCAGGTTCAGCGGCACCGCGTTGGCGGTGGCGTACTCGACGAGCTCGTCGAACGTCCACGCTGCGAGAGGGTTGACCTTCACCAGGCCGTTCTTCTCGTCCCAGCTCACGAAGGGGGTCGCCGTCCGGGTGGGCGCCTCCTCGCGGCGCACGCCGGTGAACCAGAGCTCGTATCCGGTCAGCGCACGCTGCAGCGGCTCGACCTTCCGGCGAGCGCAGCACAGGTTGGGGTCGCGCGCGAACAGCTCCGCGCCGAACTCGGCGTCCTGCTCGGCCACCGTCTGCTTCGGCTTCACGTCGACCACGCGCACGTCCAGTGCGCGCTCGACCTCGTCGCGCGTCACGTACGTCTCGATGAAGTGGTAGCCGGTGTCGAGGAACAGCACATCGACGCCGGGGAGGGCCGAGGCGACCACGTGCGGGAGCACGGCGTCGGCCATGGAGCAGGCCACAGCCGTGCGCTCAACGGCGAAGTTGTCGGCGACCCAGCGGACGATCTCCTCCGCGGTCGCGTTCTCCAGCTCGCGTGCGCCGCGCTCGGCGAGAGCGCGGAGCTCGCTGACCGGCCGGAGGCCGGCGGGGCGTGCCGACAGGCTGCCCAGGTTCGTCGCGGTCATTGCAGCGCCTCCTCGTCGGCCCGGTGCGCCCAGTGGGCGAACGTCTCTTCCTCGGTGCGGTCGGACAGGAACCGCGTGACGATGCGCTCGACGTAGTCCGCGATCCCGTCGGCGGTCACCTTCAGCCCGCGCACGGTGCGGCCGAGTCCGGCCTCCTCGCGGTCGTGCGAGGCGAGGCCGCCGCCGAGGTGCACCTGGAACCCGGGCACCTGGCCGCCGTTGCCGTCCGGGAGCAGCTGGCCCTTGAGGCCGATGTCGGCCGTCTGGATGCGGGCGCACGAGTTGGGGCAGCCGTTGACGTGGAGGCTGAGCGGGGTCGGCAGGTCGAGGCCTTCCAGCCGGCGCTCCAGCTCCTGAACCGCCGTCGCCGCCGTCACCTTCGTCTCCACGATCGCGAGCTTGCAGAACTCGATGCCGGTGCAGGCGATCGTGCCGCGCCGGAACACGCTCGGCCGCGAGGAGAGCCCGAGGTCGTCGAGGTCCGCGACGGCCTGCTCCAGGTTCGCCTCGGGGATGTCCAGGGCGAGGATCTTCTGGTGCGGGGTCGTCCGCAGCCGGGTGGAGCCGTGCCGTTCCAGGAGGTCGGCGAGCTGTCCCAGGGTCGTGCCGGAGACGCGGCCGACGAACGGCGTGACGCCGATGAAGTAGCGGCCGTCCTTCTGCTTGTGGACTCCGACGTGGTCGCCCGGGGTCGTCGGCGCGGCCGGCGCCGGCCCGTCCGGAAGCGGCTCGGCGAGGTACTCGTCCTCGAGAACCTGCCGGAACTTCTCCACGCCCCAGTCGGCGAGCAGGAACTTCAGGCGGGCCTTGTTGCGCAGCCGCCGGTAGCCGTAGTCGCGGAAGATCTGCACCACACCGTGCCACACCTCCGGGACCCGCTCGCCCGCGACGAAGGCGCCGAGACGCTCCGCCAGCCGCGGTGTCGTGGAGAGGCCGCCGCCCACCCAGAGGTCGAAGCCGACCCCGAGCTCGGGATGCTCGACCACGACGAACGAGACGTCGTTGATCTCGTGGACCACATCCTGGCTCGGGTGCCCGCTGATCGCGGTCTTGAACTTGCGCGGCAGGTTGGCCAGCTCGGGGTCGAGCAGGAACCGGTCGGCGATCTCCTGGATCAGCGGCGTCGGGTCGATCAGCTCGTCTGCGGCGATCCCCGCGACCGGAGAGCCGAGGAACACGCGCGGCACATCGCCGCATGCCTCCGTCGTGCTCAGGCCCACAGCCTCCAGGCGCCGCCAGATCTCGGGCACATCCTCCACCCGGATCCAGTGCAGCTGGATGTTCTGACGGTCGGTCAGATCGGCGGTGTCGCGCCCGAACTCGGTCGAGATGCCGGCGATCGTGCGCAGCTGCTCGGTGGTCAGCTGGCCGCCGTCGATGCGGACCCGCAGCATGAAGTACTCGTCCTCGAGCTCGTGCGGCTCGAGGGTCGCGGTCTTGCCGCCGTCGATGCCGGGCTTGCGCTGCGTGTACAGGCCCCACCAGCGGAACCGGCCGTGCAGGTCCGTCGGGTCGATGGAGGCGAAACCGCCGTCGGCGTAGACGCTCTCGATCCGTTCGCGGACCGCGAGACCGCCGTCCTCCTGCTTCCACGCCTCGTTCCCGTTGAGCGGCGCCTTCCCGTCGATGGCCCACTGACCGTTCGGCCGGGCGTCGGATCGGCGCGGCCGAGCCGTCGCCGCGGGGGCGCTCTGTTCGGAGATCGTCACGGACTCGTCCTTTCTGAACTGCAGGCGGATCGGAGATCGACGCTAAGCGGCCAAGGGTCCCGGACGGAATGCCGGGGGTAATAAACCGACGCAATGCGGACACCGTGTACGACCGCTCAGGCATCCTGGGACGACCGAAGCGGGCCGTTCCGACGGCCCGCGCATCCACGTCGCGGAGAGCCCATGATCGCCATCCTCACTGTCTCGCACGGCACCTCCGACCCGCTCGGCCAGCGGGCCATCGAGGGATACGCCGAGGCGATCCACCGCGAGGCCGGGGCGGATGTCGCCGCTCACGCCTTCGTCGATGTGCAGCAGCCGGAGGTGGGAGCAGCGCTCAGCGATCTCCCGGCCGAGGCCACCATCGTGATCGTTCCGCTGCTGCTGTCGCGCGGCTACCACCTCGGCCACGACATCCCGCAGGCGGCGGCCCCCTTCGGCGAGCGCGTCGTCATCGCCGGAGCGCTCGGCCCGGATGCCCGGCTCGCCGGCGTCCTCCTCCGCCGGATCCGGGAGGCCGGAGCCGATCCCGGGGACGCGCTCGTCCTCGCAGCCGCGGGATCCAGCGATCCGGACGGCGTTCGCGACGGCCTCGATGCCGGCGCGCTTCTCGCCACCGCCTGCGAGCGGGAGGTCGCGGTCGGCTTCCTCAGCGCGGCCGAACCGCGACTGGATGCTGCGATCGGGCATGCACGGTCGGCTGCGGATGCGACGGGCCGGGTCGTCGCAGCGAGCTATCTGCTGGCTCCCGGCTTCTTCCACGATCAGGTCCGTGCCTCTGCCGCGGACATCGTGACCGATCCGCTGCTGCGCGCGGGGGGTCCGCCGGATCCGCAGCTGGTCGCTCTCGCGCTCGACCGCTACTTCGCCGTGCAGCCGGATTCCACCGCGCCCTGAGCATCCGCCACGACCCCGCGCCGGCGCACGAGCGCGACGACGGAGGCGACCAGCCCCGAGCCGGCGCCGGCCAGCAGGACGAAGGCCGTCGCGATCACGCCCGGCGTGGACCACGACGATTCGGTCGTCAGGCTGACGATCGCGGCAACGCAGAGAAGCGCACTCATCACCGCGAGGAACACGAGCGCTCGGCTGCGTTCGGTGTCGCTGTCGGACATCCCGGACCTCCTCCTCGCTCGCGCGCACTCGCAACGGACCGCGGGAAGACTATGCGGCCGGGCGGCTCGTCGGAAGGCACGGTTACGCCGTGTGAAGCCGGCCGCACCTGAGTGCTGCGTTTTGGAACGTTTGCCGTTGCTCGCCCCGCCGCACATGTTCCGTAGGAACGCAGACGCCAGTCCGACCCTCGCCGACAGCAGACGCTGAACGCGTCGGGCGGATGGCGGCTACGGCATGATGTGCGTATGTCAACTTCTGCGGCCGTGGTGGTGCGCGGTCTCCGCAAGTCGTACGGGGCGTTCGAGGCCGTCCGCGGCATCGATTTCGCGATCGCCGAGGGCGAGACGTTCGCGCTGCTCGGACCGAACGGCGCGGGCAAGAGTACGACGATCGAGATCCTCGAGGGCTACCGCGATCGGTCGGCTGGCGAGGCCTCGGTGCTGGGCGTCGACCCGGGCACGGGCGGCACCGCGTGGAAGGCGCGGCTCGGCATCGTCCTCCAGTCCGGGTCGGAGGCCGCGGACGTGACCGTCCGGGAGCAGCTGGCTCAGTTCGCGCGCTACTACCCGCGGAGCAGGGACGTCGACGAGGTCATCGCCGCGGTCGGCTTGGAGGACAAGGCGAAGACGCGCATCCGCAACCTGTCGGGCGGCCAGCGACGGCGGGTGGATGTGGCGCTCGGGATGGTGGGGAGGCCCGAGCTGCTCTTCCTCGACGAGCCGACGACCGGGTTCGACCCGGAGGCCCGGCGGCAGTTCTGGGAACTGGTCCGATCGCTCAAACGGGAGGGGACGACCATCCTGCTCACCACCCATTACCTCGACGAGGCGGCCCGGCTCAGCGACCGCGTGGCCGTGATCGCGCACGGGTCGCTGGTGGACATCGGTGCGGTGGACGAGATCGGCGGGGCGTCGGCGCGCGTGCCGATCGTGCGCTGGCGCGACGCGGCCGGAGCCCTGCGGGAGGAGCGCACGCAGACTCCCGCTGCCGTGGTGGCACGTCTCGCGGCGGAGGCCGGAGGGGAACTGCGCGATCTGGAGGTGGTCCGCCCGAGCCTGGAGGACATCTACCTCGGGCTCGTGCGGGAGGCCGACGAACACGCCCCGGAGGCGGCGGCATGAGCACTGTCGCGCTGGGCTGGTCCCGCATCCGCTACGAGATCCTGATCTACTTCCGTCAGTCGGACACGATCTTCTTCACGTTCCTGTTCCCGGTCGTGATGCTCGGTATCTTCTCCGTCGCCTTCCAGGGTCTGGGCAAGGTCGGAGCCGCGCCCGACGGCAGCGGCGGGATCACCCAGGCCGCCTACTACCTGCCGGGGATGATCGCGGCGGGTATCCTCCTGAGCGGCGTGCAGAACCTCGCGGTCGACATCGCCGTGGAGAAGAGCGACGGAACGCTCAAGCGGCTGGGCGGCACACCGCTCCCGGTCGTGTCGTACTTCCTCGGCAAGATGGGGCAGGTCATCGCGACGAGCATCCTGCAGATCCTGCTCCTGCTGCTGATGGCGCATTTCGCGTTCGGCGTCGCGCTGCCGACCGACCCCGAGCTGTGGCTGCGGTTCGCGTGGATCTACGCGCTCGGGATCGTGACGTCGGCGGTGCTCGGGATCGCACTGTCCGCGGTGCCGCGCACCGGGAAGAGCGCGACAGCGGTCATCATCCCGATCGTCCTGGTGCTGCAGTTCATCTCGGGCGTGTACCTGGCGTTCAGCCTGCTGCCGGCCTGGCTGCAGAACATCGCCAGCCTGTTCCCGCTCAAGTGGATCGCGCAGGGCATGCGCAGCGTGTTCCTGCCCGCGAGCTTCGAATCGGCGGAGCCGAGCGGCAGCTGGCAGCTCGGCTGGATCGCGATCGTGCTGCTGATCTGGCTGGTCGCGGGCCTCGTCGCTTCCCGCCTCACCTTCCGCTGGATCCGGAAGGACGGCCGCTGAGCCTCGGTCGCGCAGCGGGTGTCTGCTGCGTCTTGTAACGTCTGCGGTCGCTCGCCCCGCCGCACACGTTCCGAAGACACGCACTCGCGGCCGCGGGGGCCGGGGCCGGGCGGAAGCTAGGCGGGCTCGGCGGCGCCCTCCGACTGGATCAGGACCGCGCGAGGGTCCGCAGCGATCGCGGCGTCGTGGTACCGGACCCACGAGGCGATCTGCAGAGCGGACGGCTGCCGTCCGTCGGCGACCGCTGCCGCGATCTCGTTCGCGTACAGGTCGCGCATCTGTTCAGCCTGACGACGAATCGGCATGGGTCCTCCCCTTCGAGCACATCGGCGCGCTCACATCCAGCATTCCGCTGAGGAGTAACGCTACCCCGCGCGGCACTGCCTCAGCTGCGCGGCGGCTGAAGTACCGCGCTCGCGCCCGATCGAGCAGGATGGACACGTCGAGCACCGCGCACCTGAGTCGCCTGCCGGAAGTGCGCCGCCGTCCGACGACACACCATCTGCGGAATGTTATCCCTCACAAACTGCCACTTCTCCGCCTCCCGTGAACCGAAACCCTGCTGAATCCTGCCCGTCATCCCGGGCACGTTACCCAATCGTTACCAACCAAGTGTTGCTCTTGAACGCAATGTGAAGGCTAACATTGCGACGAGCCGGCGAGGTCCGGCACCCGAACGAGGAGGTTTGGCATGAAGAAACTTATGGGCGCCGTGGCTGCCCTGGGGCTGATGGCCGTCGCATTGACGGGATGCTCCGCAGGCGGAGCAGGCGCAGCGGGCGGAGGCGATGGCCACAAGGTCATCACCGTCGGCTTCGCGCAGACGGGATCCGAGAGCGGCTGGCGAGCGGCCAACACCCAGTCGATGAAAGAAGCGTTCTCGGCGAAGAACGGCTTCAAGCTGATCTTCAACGCGGCTGACAACAAGCCGGAGAACCAGATCGCCGCAGTGCACAGCTTCATCAACCAGGGAGTGGACGCGATCGTGATCGCCGCCGTCGTCACCACCGGCTGGGATGATGTCCTCAAGGAGGCGAAGGACGCCAAGATCCCGGTGATCCTCGAAGACCGCACGATCGACGCCGACCCGAGCCTCTACGCCAGCTGGATCGGCGACGACTTCAAGAAGGAGGGCGAGACCGCCGGCAGCTGGGCGGCGAGCACGCTCGGAACCTCCCCGACCAACATGGTCGTCCTGGAGGGGACCACCGGTTCCGCTCCCGCGATCGACCGAGCCAAGGGCTTCTCGTCGAGCATCGCCGGGACGTCGATCACCACGCTCGACTCGCAGACCGGTAACTTCACCCGCGCCGACGGCAAGACCGTCATGGAAGGCTTCCTGCAGAAGTACGGCAAGAAGATCAACCTGCTGTTCGCTCAGAACGACGACATGGGACTCGGCGCCCTCGATGCCATCAAGGCCGCCGGTCTGACGCCGGGAACGGACATCAAGATCGTCAGCATCGACGGCACGAAGGACGGGCTCACCGCTCTGGCGAACGGCCAGTTCAACTACGTCGTGGAGTGCAACCCGCTGCTCGGCGACCAGGTCGCCTCCGTGGTGAAGGATGTCATCGCCGGCAAGAAGGTCGAGAAGGCCTACACCGCGAAGGACCTCGCGTTCGACCAGGCGGCGGCCAAGGAAGCCCTCCCCACCCGCAAGTACTGATCAGACGGAATAGGAGGCCACGGGGCGCGCGCAGGCTCGCCCCGTGGCCATCCCATCGAGGAAAGCAGGCTCACACGTGACCGACAATGTTGTCGAGATGCGGGACATCTCCATCTCGTTCCCCGGGGTGAAGGCCCTCGACCAGGTCGACTTCACCCTTCGGCCGGGTGAGATCCACTCGCTGCTCGGCGAGAACGGAGCGGGCAAGTCCACGCTCATCAAGGCGCTGACCGGCGTCTACCCGATCGACAGCGGCCGGATCACGGTCGGGGGCGAGCCGCGCACCTTCGCCGGCACCGCCGACGCGCAGGACGCCGGCATCGCCACCGTCTACCAAGAGGTGAACCTCTGCACCAATCTCTCGGTGGGCGAGAACGTCATGCTCGGCAACGAGAAGCGCGGGCCGTTCGGCGTGGATTGGCGGACCACTCACAAAGAGGCGTCCCGGTTCCTCGGCGAGCTCGGCCTCGACATCGATCCGCGGTCGCCACTGTCGTCCCACTCCCTGGCGGTGCAGCAACTGGTCGCCATCAGCCGGGCCGTGGTGGTGGACTGCAAGGTCCTGGTGCTCGACGAGCCGACGTCCAGCCTCGACCGGTTCGAGGTCGAGCAGCTCTTCGCCGTGATGCGGGCGCTGCGCGACCGCGGCGTCGCCATCCTCTTCGTCTCGCACTTCCTCGACCAGATCTACGAGATCTCGGACCGTCTCACCGTGCTGCGCAATGGTCGCCTCATCGGCGAGCACGCCATCGAGGAGATCAGCCGCACGGAGCTCATCGCGGCGATGCTCGGCCGGGAACTGGCCGAGTTCGAGTCCATCGGCCGGTCGGCCGACCGCCGGGTCGATCGCGCAGGCGCGCCGGTTCTGAGCGCAGCACTCGTGGGTCGCAAGGGATCGGTCGAGCCGTTCGACCTCGAGGTCTACGACGGCGAGGTGGTCGGCATCGCCGGCCTGCTCGGCTCCGGTCGCACGGAGCTGGCCCGGCTCATCTACGGCGCGGATCGCGCCGATCAGGGACGCGTCTCGGTCAGGGGGTCCACGGCGCGGCTGACGAGCCCGCGCCACGCCGTCGAGCAGCGCATCGCCTTCTCGTCCGAGGATCGCCGCGAGGAGGGCATCATCGCGGACCTGACGGTGGCCGAGAACCTGGTGCTCGGAGTGCAGGCGAAGCGCGGCTGGCTCCGCCGGGTGACCAAGGCGGAGCAGGCGCGGATCGTCGGGCAGTACATGGAGTCCCTCGGCATCCGGCCGGCCAATCCCAACGCACTGATCCGCAACCTCTCGGGCGGCAACCAGCAGAAGGTCCTTCTCGCCCGGTGGCTCGCAACGGACCCGCAGCTGCTCATCCTCGACGAGCCGACCCGCGGCATCGACATCGGAGCCAAAGCGGAGATCCAGCGGCTGATCGTCGAACTGGCGTCGGGGGGCCTCGCCCTCATCTTCATCTCCTCCGAGCTGGATGAAGTGGTGCGGCTCTCGCAACGGGTGGTAGTCATGAGGGATCGCCGCAAGATCGCGGAACTCGACAATGAAAGTCACGTCGATGTCGATGACATCGTCGCGCTGATCGCCAAGGAGGGCGCAGCATGAGCACGATCTTCAGGCATCGGCTGGTGTGGCCGATCGGCGCACTGCTGGCGCTCATCGTCCTGAACACCATTTCCCGGCCCAGCTTCCTCAGCATCACCGTCAAAGACGGCGAGCTCTACGGGTCGCTCATCGACATCCTGCGCAACAGCGCGCCGCTGATGCTGATCGCCCTCGGGATGACCCTGGTCATCGCGACGCGCGGGATCGACCTGTCGGTCGGTGCGCAGATGGCGATCTCCGGCGCCGTTGCGCTGACGATCATCTCCGGGTCCGGGTCGCCGGGCAGCCTGGGGACGGTGAGCACGGCCATCCTGACCGCCGTCGTGATCAGTCTGCTGTTCGGGCTCTGGAACGGCTTCCTGGTGGCGGTGCTCGGCATCCAGCCGATCATCGCGACACTGGTCCTGATGCTGGCGGGGCGCGGGATCGCCCTGCTGATCACCGGTGGCTTCATCACGACGATCACGAGCGCACCGTACGCGTACATCTCTCAGGGGTACGTCTTCGGGCTGCCCTTCGCCTTCATCGTCTCGATCGGCGCGATCATCGTCATCAGCCTGCTCGTGCGCCGCACCGCGCTCGGGGTGCTGACCGAGTCGGTCGGCATCAACCCGTCGGCCAGCCGTCTCGCCGGGGTGCGTTCTCGCGGCATCGTGTGGAGCCTCTACGGCCTGAGCGGTCTGCTGGCCGGGATCGCCGGGATCCTCTACAGCTCCAACATCATGGCGGCTGACGCCAACAACGCCGGCCTGAACATCGAGCTCGACGCGATCCTCGCGGTCGTGCTCGGCGGCACCTCGCTGGCGGGCGGCAAGTTCACGCTCGCGGGCACCGTCATCGGCGTCTTCATCCTGCAGACCCTGACCTCGACCATCACCTTCCTCGGCGTTCCGCCGGCGGTGACACCGGTCTTCAAGGCGGCCGTCGTGATCATCGTGTGCCTGTCGCAGTCGCGGCGGGTGCGCGCGTGGCTCGGACGACTGCGACCACCGCAGCCGCGCATCGCAGCGCGCACGGCGGAAACCGAAAGGAGCGCGGCATGAGCGCGACCCCGATCCTCGAACCGACCCGGAGCGTCCGTATCGGGCCGTCGTGGCGGCACCGGCTGAGGAACAAGGCGTCGTGGGCGCCGGTCCTCGCTGCGGTGACCATCCTCATCCTGATGCTCGCCGCCGGTCAGGCGTATTTCGGGGTGTTCGTCACCCCGCGCATCCTGTCGTCGCTCTTCGTAGACAATGCCTACCTGATCGTCCTGGCCGCCGGAATGACCTTCGTGATCCTGAGCGGAGGGATCGACCTCTCGGTCGGCGCCGTGATGGCCTTCACGGGCATCCTGGGCGCCAAGCTGCTGGCGGCGGGCATCCCGACGCCGCTGGTGATCCCGTTGATGATCGCCGCCGGAGCACTGTTCGGTCTGACCATCGGTGTGATGGTGCACTACTTCGATGTGCAGCCGTTCATCGCGTCCCTTGCTGCGATGTTCCTGGCGCGGGGCCTGTGCTTCGTGGTCAGCCTCGAGGCGATCCAGGTCAAAGAGCCGGCGGTGCTGTGGCTGCAATCGACCAAGCTGGGCTCCGGAGGCTGGTACATCACTCCGACCGTGATCATCGCTCTGCTCGTCGTCGCGGCCGCGATCTGGGTCCTCGGCTACACGCGCTTCGGGCGCACGGTCTACGCCGTCGGCGGCAACCAGCAGTCCGCACTGCTGATGGGCCTGCCGGTCGCGCGCACCCGTGTCCTCGTCTACGTCATCAGTGGGACGTGCGCCGGCGTGGCCGGCCTGCTGTTCACCTCGTACACCGCCGCGGGGTACAGCCTGAACGGCATCGGCACCGAGCTCGACACCATCGCCGCCGTCGTCATCGGAGGCACCCTGCTGACGGGCGGGAGCGGCTACGCCATCGGGTCGCTCATCGGCGTGCTCGTCTACGGCGTCATCAAGGTGTCCATCACCTTCCTCGGCGCCGACGCCTCCTGGACCCGGATCACCATCGGAATCCTGCTGCTGGCGTTCGTGGTCGTGCAGCGGCTCATCGTCGCCCGGACCAGCCGGAAATGAACGCAGCAGGACGGGCGTAGCAGCCGATAGTAGTGTGTACTCCGTCACCCAGGCGGACAAGGAGCGCGAGGCGACGATGCATGTCGACCCTGTCGTCGAGGTCAGCGGTGCGTCCGTGCGGTATGCGGGAGACGCGGCGCTCTCCAACGTCGACTTCCGGATGTTCCCGGGCGAAGTCCACTCGCTCATGGGCGAGAACGGGGCAGGCAAGTCGACGCTGATCCGCGCCATCACCGGCGTCATCCCCCTCGACTCCGGCACGGTGCGGCTGGACGGGGCGGTCCGCACGTTCGCGAACCCGCGGCAGGCTCAGAAGGCGGGCATCCGCACGGTCTACCAGGAGGTGGACCTGCTGACCAACCTCACGGTCGCCGAGAACGTCATGCTCGGCCGCGAGCCGCGCCGCCGCGGCGGGATCGACTGGGCGCGCATGCGCACAGAAGCACAGCGCGCCCTCGTCGGCCTCGGGCTGGACATCGACCCGGCCAGCCCGCTCGGCTCATACTCACTGGCGGTGCAGCAGCTGGTCGCGATCGCCCGCGCCGTCTCCGCCGACCTCAAGGTGCTGGTGCTCGACGAGCCGACGTCGAGCCTCGACCAGGACGAGGTGACGGAACTCTTCCGCGTCATCCGGGAGCTGCGCTCGCGCGGCATCGCCATCCTCTTCGTCTCGCACTTCCTCGAACAGGTCTACGAGATCTGCGACCGGGTCACCGTGCTCCGCAACGGCGAGCTGGTCGGCGAATACCTGACGACCGAGCTGCTGCGGATCGATCTGGTGCACAAGATGCTGGGCAGGGAGGGTGCGGAGCTCGAGAGCGTCGACGCCCGGCCCGACACCCCGTCCAGCGTCGCGGCGTCCGCCCCGGTGCTGTCCGCGAGGGGGATCGAGCGGCGCGGGATGCTGAAACCCGCGAACGTCGACCTGTATGAAAGAGAAGTGGTCGGACTCGCGGGGCTGCTCGGATCGGGCCGCACGGAACTCGCGCGGCTCCTGGCCGGAATCGACGGCATCGAAGCAGGGTCCATCGTCGTCGACGGAGCGCCGCGGCGGCTGTCCGGCCCGCGCGACGGCCTGCGCGCGGGCATCGCGTACTCGTCCGAGAACCGGAAGCTCGAAGGGATCATCGGCGAACTGACCGTCCGCGAGAACATCACGCTCGCACTGCAGGCCGAGAAGGGGTGGCTCCGCCGCATCCCGCGCGCACGTCAGGACGAACTGACGGCGAGCTGGATCGAGGCCCTGGACATCCGGCCCGCCGACCCGGAACGGCCGGCCGGTGCACTCTCCGGCGGCAACCAGCAGAAGGTCATGCTCGCGCGGCTGCTCGCCCTGTCGCCGCGCATCCTCGCCCTCGACGAGCCCACCCGGGGCATCGATGTCGGTGCGAAGGTCGAGATCCAGCGCCTCGTCAGCGAACTGGCAGAATCGGGTATGACCATCCTGTTCATCTCGGCGGAGCTCGAGGAGGTCCTGCGGGTGGGCGACCGCATCGTCGTTCTGAGGGACCGGGAGGTGATCGCCACGCTGGATGCGGACGACGTCAGTTTCGAATCCCTCCTGGCGATGGTCGCCAGTGCCGATTCGGAGGAGCCTGAGGCAGCAGAGCCGAAGAGCGCCGAGGCGGGGACGACCGGGCCGGCACGCACCGCGGGCCGTGCTGGGATCAGGCGGACCGAGAGGTGAGCGCAGAGGACAGGCCGGCGAAGGTGGCGAACATCTTCGATGTCGCACGCCTGGCGGGCGTGTCGCATCAGACGGTGTCGCGGGTGCTCAACGATGTTCCCGGAGTGCGGCCTGCCACCCGTCAGCGTGTCGAGCAGGCGATCAAGAAGCTCCGGTACACCCCCTCGCCGGCCGCGCGCGCGCTGGTCACCCGCCGCACCCGGATGATCGGGCTGATCACCCCGGCGAGCGCCGACTTCGGCCCCTCCTCCATCGCCATCCACTTCAGCGAGGCGGCGCGCGAGGCCCGCTACAGCGTCATCAGCGTCGCGTCGGTCTCCGGCGACGTCGGCTCGATCCGCGGCGTGGTCGAGTCGCTGCTGCGTGAGCGCGTCGAGGCGGTCGTGCTGATCGCCGAGGACGTCGCCCAGCTGGATGTCGTCCGCGCCCTCGAAGCCGGCGTCCCCATCATCGCGGTGGCGGCGGGCCAGCATCGGGGCCCGCTCACCGTGTCGATCGACCAGTACCGCGGTGCTCGCGAGGCGGTGCGCCACCTGGTGGAGCTCGGCCACCGCAGCATCGCGAGCCTGGCCGGTCCCGAAGTCTCGCCCGATGCCATCGAACGTGTGCGCGGATGGCGCGATGAGCTGTCCGAGGCGCGCCTGGTGGCGACCGAGCTCAGTCACGGCGACTGGTCGGCCGAGAGCGGCTTCCGGTTCGGCTCGCAGCTGGCAGCGGGGTCGGCCACTGCGGTGTTCGTCGCGAACGACCAGATGGCGATCGGCGTCATGGCGGCGCTGCGCGGCCGCGGGCTGCGCATCCCCGAAGACATCAGCGTCGTGGGCTTCGACGACGTACCGGAGGCGGCCTACTTCGTGCCGCCGCTGACGACCGTCCGCCAGGACTTCGCCTCCCTCGGCGCGCTCACCATGCAGCAGGTCCTGATCGCGCTCGAAGAGCCGGAGGCCGCCGCGGAGTCCATCCCGATCCCCACCCGCCTGGTGGTGCGCGAGTCGACCGCGCCTCCCGCGTCGTAGAGCCTCGGAACGAGGTGCGCGCTGTTCGTCACCGCAGCGGGCACAAAAAGGTCACCCGATAGGTCTCTTAAAACCGCCGAGCTTCTCGACCGCATAGTCGAGCAGGGCCGCGGCGCGCGGCGTGAGGGTCATCTCCTCGGGCCAGATTCCCACGACGTGGGCGAGGGTCACGGGCGGGTCGAGGGGGCGGATGGCGATCGGCCGCCCCTCGATGCTCACGGGGAGCGTGTTGGGCCGGGACATGAGCAGGCCGTAACCCACCCCGCGGCCCACCAGCGCCTCGACGAGGATGATCTGAGTGACCCGCGCGTGAATCGTGAGCTCCGCCCCACGGGCCGCGAATGCCTCCGTGATGTTGACGGTGCCGGGGCTCGCGTCGTAGTGGATGAGCGGCTCACCGGCGAGATCGGCAAGATCGACGGTGTCGCCGGCTGCGAGAGGATGGGCCGGATGCAGGTGGGCCTCCAGCGCGGTCGGATAGATCGTGCGGCGACGGTATCCGGTGGGCAGGGACACGTCGTACGTGAAGGCGACGTCGAGGTACCCCGCCTGGAGTGCTGAGAACAACTCCTCGTTGGTGCCGACCGTGACCTCGAGGTGCACCCCCGGATGCCTTCGCGGGAACCCTTCGAGAAGCTCGGGCACCACGCTCGTCGCGAAGCTCGCGTAGCAGCCGAGCTTCACGGGGCCGCGCAACTCCCCCCGCCGGGCGCCCAGGACGAGCTCTCGGGTATCCGCGAGGATCCGGCGAGCCTGCGCGGCGAACTCCTGGCCCGCGGGAGTCAGGGTGAGGCCCCGTGCCTTTCGGCGGATGCACAGCTGCTCCCCGACGGTCTTCTCGAGCCCTGTGACGGCCTGCGACAGCGCCGATTCGGAGATGTGCAGATGGGCCGCCGCAGCACTCAGCGTCGTGAAGTTCGGCAGGGCGGCGAACAACTCGAGCTGCCTCAAGCTCACATCGGCCACGGCCACCTCTTCTCGAACGGTTACATAAGTACGACAGAACAACATCCACAGATTTCTGAGTTTTACACGGAGATCTGCGACTTCCAATATAGAGAAACAGTTCTCTCGCGCCCCTCTTGGTTGGGGGGCGAACAATGACGTTAGGGACACGATGACCACCTCCACTGCCGCCGGCAGTCGCGCGACCCAGAGCCGGGTCGCCATTGCGACGATCATCGGCACCACCATCGAGTGGTACGACTTCTTCATTTTCGCGACCGGGGCGGGACTCGTCTTCGCTCAGCTCTTCTTCGCCCCAGCCGGTCAGGACATCGCGCTCCTGCTGTCCTTCGCCACGGTCGGCATCTCGTTCCTCTTCCGCCCGCTCGGGGCGTTCCTTGCGGGGCACTTCGGCGATGTGATCGGTCGCCGCACGGTGCTCGTCATCACGCTCGTCCTCATGGGGACGGCGACGACACTCATCGGCGTCCTGCCGACGTTCACCCAGATCGGCATCGCAGCGCCGATCCTCCTGCTCCTCCTCCGCATCCTCCAAGGCGTCTCTGCCGGCGGGGAGTGGGGCGGAGCGGTTCTCATGGTCGTCGAGCATGCCCCTGCGGACCGCCGCGGCCGCGCCGGCGCCGTGCCGCAGCTCGGCGTCCCGCTCGGCTTTCTCCTCGCCTCAGGCGTCACGGCCCTCATGACCGGCGTCTTCTCCCCCGGCGCGGCCTACCTCGAGTGGGGCTGGCGTGTGCCGTTCCTGCTCAGCATCGTGCTCATCGTCGTCGGCTTCCTGGTCCGCCGCTCCGTCGAGGAAAGCCCTGTGTTCACGGAGATCGCCGAGCGCGGCAAGCAGATCAAGGTCCCGATCCTGGTCCTCTTCCGGCGGCACTGGCACCTCGTGATCCTCGCCGCACTCGTGTTCGTGGGCAACAACACCGCGGGCTACATGACGACCGGCGGATTCCTCAACAGCTACGCCACCGGCAGGCTGAAGATCGACACGACGGCGGTGCTCGTCGCGGCCGCGGTGGCCTCGATGGTGTGGTTCGTGTCCACGCTGATCTCCGGTCGCCTGGCCGACTCGATCGGCCGGCGGAACACCATCCTCATCGGCTTCGCCTTGCAAGCCCTGATCGTCTTCCCGATCTTCTGGCTCGTCGACACCGGAACGCTTTCCGGGCTCTACACCGCGCTGATCCTGATCTCGATCGGCCTCGGCCTCACCTATGGCCCCTTGGCCGCGTGGTACGCGGAGATCTTCCCGGCGTCCATCCGCTTCTCCGGCGTATCCATCGCCTACGCGATCGGGGCGGTCCTCGGCGGGGCGTTCGCGCCGACCATCGCCCAGGCCCTGCTGGAGCGAACCGGCACCACCGTCGCGATCTCGGGATACCTCCTCGTGGCCACCCTCCTCGGAGCCGGGGCGGCGCTGTGCCTGCGCGACCGTCGCGGCATCCCGCTCGGGCCGGACCACGAGGCGGAGCAGGCGAGCGGGGCCACGGTGTTCGTCCCGAACGGGGCCCGGATGGAGTTGGCGGAGAAGCGATAGCGACACCGCACGAGGGAAAGCAGTTTCGGATATCACCCGATTCGGTCGAGGAGGACATATGGCAGATCACACCACGAGAGTCGCGGTCATCGGCGGCGGGATGGGCGGGCTCACCGCCGCGATCGCGCTGACGAGGATCGCCGGCGTCCAGGTCACGGTATTCGAGCAGGCGCGAAGGTTCGGCGACGTGGGCGCGGGCGTCACGGTCGCCCCGAATGCCCAGCGCATTCTCGACACGCTGGGTCTGCTCGATGAGATCAAGCGCGTCGGCGCACGCATGGAGGGACCCGGTGTCTACCTCGACGCCAGGGGCGCGCTGATCGCCGAAGCAGCGTGGGAGGACTCAGCCCGGCGGTACCAGAACGTGGGAATGTACAGGCCCGATCTGGTCGAGGTCCTGACGCGAGCGGTCCCCGCCGACTCGGTTCGCCTGGGACATCGCTTGACGTCGATTCACCAGTCGGCCACGAGCGTCCGCCTGGGATTCGACAACGGCGTGACCGGTGAATTCGATGCCGTGGTGGGTGCGGATGGCGTCCACTCGGTGGTGCGGGATTCCATCATGAAAGTCCCGGATCCCGTCTATTCCGGATCGATCGCCTACCGCGGAGTGCTCGACGCGAGTCGCCTCCCCGTCGACTGGCCGATGAAGAGCCAGGTCTGGATGGGCGAGGGAAAGCACTTCATGTGCTATCCGCTGCAGCAGCGGAAGCTGTTCAACTATGTGGGGTTCGTACCCAGTGACAAGCCCCTCGAGGAATCCTGGTCATCCGCCGGGGATGTCAGCGAGCTCGCCGCGGAGTTCGGGGGCGATGGATGGGACCCGAGACTCCGCGAGTTCATCGGACTCATCGACACGACCTTCTGGTGGGGGCTGTACGACCGCGAGCCTCTGACCAATTGGTCGCGTGGTCGGATCACCTTGCTCGGCGACGCCGCACACACGATGCTGCCTCACGCAGGCCAGGGCGTGAACCAGGCCATCGAAGACAGCATCGCCCTCGCCTTCTTCCTCCGGGAATGCGACGGCTCGGACGGCATCGCCGAAGCCTTCAAACGCTATACGTCGGTTCGGATGCAGCGAACGGCGATCCTGCAGAACAGCTCCCGCAGAAGCGGTTCGCAGTTCGACTCGCAGAACGAGTTCGAGGACATCCGGAAACGCGACGCGGAATTGCGGGCCGGGCGCGACTTCCGCCGGGGCGTCGTCTTCGACTACGACGCCGTGGCTGCCGCCGAGAAGACACTCAAGCGACTGAGAAGGGTCCCGTCCGCATGACATCCATCAGCATCATCGGCACCGGCAAAATGGGTTCGGCTCTGGCCGACGTGGCCGCCCGGGCCGGAGCCGACATCCAGATCATCAGACGCAGGGCCGGTGCCGGCTCGTCGTCCGAACGTGCTGACGCGGAATACGGGGTGATCGGCGACGAGCTCACCGGCGATCTCGTGGTCCTCGCCGTCCCCTATGAAGCGGTCGCGGACGTCCTCGCCCGGTATCGGAGCCGACTCAGGGGAAAGGTCGTCATCGATATCAGCAATCCGATCGACTTCACCACCTACGATGAGCTGCTCGTCCCGGCCGACTCCTCTGCCGCTGCCGAAATCGCTCACGAGATCCCGGGCGCGGCGGTAGTGAAGGCGTTCAATGCCAATTTCGGCGACACGCTGGCCACCGGCACCAATGGCACCACACCCACGACGGTTCTTCTCGCCGGTGACGATGCGGAGGCGAAGATCGCCGTCGTCGCCCTGATCGAGGCAGCAGGGCTCCGAGCCGTTGACGCTGGGCCCCTGTCGCGTGCGCGGGAGCTCGAGGCGCTGGGCTTTCTGCAGATCGTGTTGGCGGCGATCGCCAAGACGCACTACGAGTCCGGATTCACGCTCCTCCCCTGAGCGGGTCGCCGACAACCGGAGGGGCGGAGTCCCGAAACTCCGCCCCTCCGGGGATCACGGCGTCGCCAGCGTGGTAATCTGCGCGCTCGTGAGCGTGCGGTTGTAGAGGTGGACGTCGTCGATGGATCCGTTGACGAAGTCCACCGGGGACAGCGCCCACTCGCCGGCGCCGATCACCGTCGTGCCGAGCACTCCCGTCCACGGTGTGCTGTACGCGGCCGTCCCCTGCAGCGTCCCGTTCACATAGAGGGAGATGGTTCCCGAAGAGCTGTCCCACATCCCCACCAGGTGATACCAGGTGCCTGCAGTCGCCGCGGACGTCGCCGTCACGGACGTCGCTGTCGAGCTCGTGGAGTCCGAACTCCGCACCACGAAGGCGAACTTGCCGCCGGTGAGCTGCAGATAGAACGGGCTGATGTTGGACCCGAACTGGCTGACGATCGTCTGGTTGCCACCACTCGTCGTATTCAGGTTCACCCATGCTGCCACTGCATAGCTCTTGCGCGTGTCGATGGCCGCGCCCGGCGTCTGAGCGAAGGCGCCGGACTGCCCGGTCTGCGAGAGAGCGCCCGTCCCGATGTGGCCGGCGGCCCAGCCCGCATTGCCCTCGAGCGACGCGTTCGGCATGTCGCCGCTCGCATCGGTGGTGCTGCTGCCGGAGCCTTCGTCGAATGCGTAGTAGGCGGTCGCTCCGGTGCCGATGGCGAACGCCTCACGGTCGGTGACGGCGCGCGGGATCAGCTGCACGTCGTCGATGGCGCCGTTGACGAAGTCAACGTTCCCGCCGTTCCACTTGGCTCGACCGATCGTGGTGTGCCCGGTGGCCTTCCAGCCGGAGGTGTACGCTGTCGTTCCCTGAAGCACGCCGTTCACGTACAGCTTGATCGTCCCCGCGGTCGCATCGTAGACACCGACCAGCTGATACCACGTCCCGGCGACGGCGGCCGGTCCGACCACCTGGGTGGCGGTCGAGGCCGTCGAGTCGGAACTCCGCTCGGTCAGGGTCAGCTTTCCCGCGGAGAGCTGAAGGTAGAACGGGCTGATGGTGGTTCCGTCGATGCTCGCGAACGTCTGGTTCCCGGTGACGGTGGACGGCTGCACCCAGGCGGAGACCGTGTAACTCGCGCTCGTGTCGATCGCCGTCGTCGGGATGTCGACCCAGCTGTTGGTCGCGCCGCTGAGCGAGAGCGCTCCGCTGCCCAGCTGGCCGGTGGTCCAGCCCGCGCCGGCCTGAAGCGTTCCGTTGTTCAGGTGCCCGGTGGAGTCGGATGCTGCGGTGCCGGTTCCTTCGTCGAATCGCCAGTGGCCACCCGAGGAGGAGGCGAGGGCGGAGACCGCCGCGCCGTTGTAGGCGCCGATGTTCGGGGCGGCTGTCGATGACACCGGGTTTCCGAAGTAGTCCTCGCCGCCGTTGCTGGAGATCACGGCACCGGCGCCGAGGGCGGGCGATCCGCTGAGGAGCTGGTAGACCGAAGCCGAGCTGCGGCCCGAGCCGGCGGCACCGGGATCGGCCAGCTTCGGGTCGGACGTGATCTTCGAACTGTCCGCAGGCTCCGTCGACGGGTGGACTCCGTACATGAGGTTGTGCGACCACGAGACGTTTCCGGCGTTGTAACCGCCCTGGCCGAGGTGGTAGATCAGGTTGTTGGTGAAGCTGACCGCTGCGCTGCTCGCCGGCGTTCCGCTGGCGACGTAACCGTTGTCGTTCGGCCCCATGTAGACCGTGTTGTTGTAGAACTGCGCGGACGCTCCCGCCTCGACGCCGTTGAGCGTCGAGAAGACCGCATTGGTCGATCCGTCGTTCTGGCTGATGTTGTCGCGGATGACCGAGGTCCCGAGCGAGCCGAAGGTGGTACTGCAGCAGAACTCCATGAACCCGTACGGGTTGTCGTGCGTGTAGTTGTACTGCAGGGTCACGTTGGTGTTGTCGTGGTCGATGTCGAACGCTTCGCCGTCCCACAGCGCACGCCACTGACGTGCGATCTCGTTGTTCTGCCAGACGCCGCCGTTGTTCAGCGCCATCCAGTAGCCGGCGCCCGAGTACCGGTAGCCGCTGTCGGTGGTGACGTTGTTCTGGACGGTCGGAGCGTTGCAGTAGACGCAGACCACGTCGTTGCCGCCGGTGTTCGTGATCGTGTTGTTCTGGATCACGACGTTCGCGGTCACGATGCTGTGGTTCGTTCCCGCCACCGATCCGATGTAAATCCCGCCCGCGTCGACCTTGGTCAGCGTGTTGCCGTCGATGTCGACGTCGTTCCAGCCGTTGGTCGTGTACGAATCGCTCAGGTTGAAGCCGATGCCGGAGTCGTTGCTCGGCTGGCCCGTGGATTTATCCCAGTAGCCGAGGACGTCGTGGATGTTGTTGTTCAGGATGTGGATGCCGTTCAGGATCCCGCTGGTGTCGTTCTCCGCGAGGATGCCCGCGCGCACGGCCGCCGAGGTCGTCGTGTTGGTGATCTCGAGGTTCTGGATGGTGACGTACTGCTCGTTGACCAGGGCGATCGCTGCAGCGGCACCTCCTCCGGCGATGATCGGGGCTGCTCCGCTTCCGTAGCTGGAGACGACGATGGGGCTACCGCTCGCTCCCGACCCCAGCAGCTTCAGCTCGCCGGACCACGAGCCGCCTTTCGCGAACAGGAGCTGGTTCCCGGCAGCGAATGTCGTCGCGTTCACGTTCGCGAGGCTCTGCCACGGCGTCGTGCTGCTGCAGCCGTCGTTGGAGTCGCTTCCCGTCGCGGAAGAGACGTAGTACGTGGTGCAGCCCGCTGCAGACGCCGCGGTGGTGCCCACCAGCGCGGCGCTCACTCCCAGCAGGACGGCGATCACTCCCCTGAGGAGCGATCGTGTGCGTTGTGGCATCCTGATCCTTTCGTCGACCTTGACGTGATGTGTATCGATACAGCTCGACGGGCGGACCCTGCCGAGGGATTGTGTTTGTATCGATACACGAATGATTTACTATGCGGGTCCCGCTGTCAAGCGATCAGCGGGTGCACTGGCCGGTCACCAGGCAGCCGCCGGTCGCGATGATGTCGATGCGTTGAGTGACGATCTGCGCGTGCGACGCGAGGCCGTCGATCAGCCGGCGATACGCGGAGGCGGCGTCCTGAGCATCGCCCGTCGCAGGCAGGGTGCCGTCCTCTTGGAGTCGGGACTCGAGTTCGTAGGCGTACTCACCGGTCACGTAGTCCAGATAGTTCGCTTCCGCGTACTTCATGGGCCCATATACGACCTGGCGCTGCGCGATGGCTCTGGCGCGGCGCTCGTTCTCCTCCTGGAAGGCGGCCAGAAACGAGTGGTAGCTCGGGTCCGGGATGAGCTTGTACGTGGCCGCGAGCTGGAGCTCGACGGTCGTCGCAGCGACGTCGGCGAGTGCCGTCCGGGTGAGGTAGCCGGCGGGAGTGACGCCGTCGACAGGTCGGTTCCAGTAGGATTCGCCGTCGCCCGCCGACGAGCCTGACGGGTACCGCGCCAGGGTGACGGCACGCTCCTTGTCCAGGAAGATCTGGAACTCGCGCATCGGGATGGGGATCCCGTTCACGGTGGCGACCTGCTCATCCGCCCCCAGCCGGGGAACGGCCGACGGGGCTGCCGGAGCGGCGTTCGCGGCGGGCGAGGGATGCGAGTGCAGGAACGCGAAGAGGCCGACCGCCAGGGCCGCGAGGAGAGCCACCACGATGAAGCCCGCGCTCACCGCGATCCTCCGGCGACGCGCTGTGGTCCGAATGGTTGACACTGTGTCCTCTTTCCTCATCCAGTCTGCGCCCGATTCGTGGGCGGATTCACGACGGATTCAGCTGCCGATCAGTCGCTCGCGCTCCGCCGAGGTGATCGGAATCACCGAGCCGTGGCGGGCCCCCTCCGGAAGACGCGCGGCGGCCCGATGCTCCCAGAGGCCGGCGAGCGGGTCGGCACTGCGGTAGAGCTGGTAGCCGCGGAGCTCGAACTCGTCCAGAAGCAGATACGCCGCCTTCTCGTCGATTCCCGCGAAGGCGGCCGGCCCTTCCGCACGGGCCTGGGTTGCCGATCCCAGCTCGCGCGCGACCAGGCGGAAGTCCGGGGACAGGTGCGTTCCCCCTCGTTCCTGCGAGACGAACCGAGAACGGGTCTCTGGATCGTCTGTGAGCGAGTCCGCGGTGAACCGGGCGAGTTCTCCCTGCCATTCGAGGAAGGTCGCATCGATGATGTCGTGGCCCGGATCGAGGTAGCTGCGGGCAGGACTGAAGTGCTGGAAGTCCTGCGTCTCGGTCACGAGGATCCGCTGGTGCTCCTGCCGGGCGCGATCCGATCCCGGCTCGTACAGGGCAGCGGCGAAGAAGACCAGCCACGCATTGTCGGCGGCGGACCAGAACGCCTTCGGCGCCCAGGCGTTGCCGGCTTGCTCCGGAGCGATCCCGGCGAGGCGGGGCGGCGTCCAGGTGAGGAGATCGTCACTCTGCCAGATCACGATGGACCGGCTCCCGTGCCGGACCGCGCGCTCCCAGTCCTGATCGGGAAAGGTTCGCAGATCCGTTGCGATGAGGACGAACGAGCCCGTCCTCGGGTCGCGCGCGAGGAACGGGTCCCGCACCCCGCGCTCTCCGACATCGGAGCGGAGGACGGGGCGACCGCCGGCGACGGGCATCCACTCGTCCGGTTCGCGGCCGGGGGTCACCGCGAATCGGATCTGCTCGCGATCCGGGCCGTTCCCGTTCTGGAAGTAGGCCAGGAGGAATCCGTCGTAGCTCGGGCTCATGTCGTCCTTTCTGCCGAGGCCGTGGCCTCTGCTGCGGTGTCACCGAGGAGGCGCTGCGGCACGGCGATGTCGCGATCGGCGATCAGCTGTCCGTCGCTCACGGTGAGACGCGCGGCGTGGATGGGGCTGCTCCGCGCGACCGTCCGGCTGGGGTCGTCGCGCCGCGGATGCGTGAAGTAGAAGAGGATCGCCGACTCCGCCCGTCCGGCTGTCGCCGGGAGGACCACCGCGTCCGCATGATGGCCGATTCCGCGATCGTCGGGGTGGCTGCCCGGGGTGTCGAGGATGAGTCCCCCGTTCGATCCCTGACGCTGCCAGGTCCGGGCGTCACGGGAGCGGTGAACGCCGAGCCCGCGCCACTCGTCGGTGATCATCCAATACCAGCCGCCCAGCGGAAAGACGTTCGGGCCCTCATGCGGCGGGGTCGCCGGCACGGCCCGCCCTTCGACGCGCCAGCCGTTCAGGTCCGGGCTGACGGCGGACCAGGTCGAGGAGCCGTCGCGCTCGTTCTTGTACCAGAGGCGCCAGTTCCCGTCTCCGCACAGCGCGACCGCCGCGTCGATCACCCGGTCGGAGCCGAGGTCGAGCTCGCCGACGCGGTCCCAGTTCAGGAGGTCGTCGCTGACGAACTCGACGATGTGGGCATCGGCGGCCGTCCACGAGTCCGGGACACCGTCGACCACCGTCAGATACATCCGGTAGCGGTCTCCGGCGGCGATGACCTCGGGAGCCCAGAGCGTGTCGTCACGGCCGAGCCCATTCGCCGTTCCGCTGTAGTGCCATGTGGCTCCGTCGTCCGACGAGATCGCGATTCCGATCGACGTGCCGTGGATCCAGCGCACGCCCTCGCCCGGTTCGGTGGTCCGCCGCTGGGTGTAGAACATCCACCAGTCGCCCGTCCGGCTGTTCCTGATGACCGTCGGGTCGGTCGCGCCGTCGTAGACGGGGTCCCGGAAGATCGGCGCACTCATCGCATACTCCGCACATTCATTCCGATGTCCGAACGTGGACCTCGCATAGGTTGTAACGTTATACAACGCAGAGTGACATCGCCCGGCAGGGGGCGGAAGGGAGAGACGTCATGGTGACGATCCGCGATATCGCGAAGGCCGCGGGAGTCTCGCCGATGACGGTCTCGAACGTCCTCAACAGCAGGCCGCACGTCAAGGATTCGACGCGGGCGCGCGTCCTGCAGACGATCGACGACCTGGACTACCGGGTGAACATCGCCGCACGCAACCTGCGCCGCGGGAAGACGCACACCATCGGTCTCGCCGTACCCGAAGTCGATCGTCCGTATTTCGGCGAGCTGGGTGCCGCGATCATCGAGAACGGCCGGCGTCACGACCTCAACGTGGTGATCGAACAGACTGAGCGGTCGCGTGAGAACGAGCTGACGGCGCTGGCCCTCTCCCGGCTTCGGATGTACGACGGCCTCATCCTCGGCGCCGTCGGGCTCGGCGAGTCCGACGTCGAGTTGCTCCGCGTGGACTTCCCCGTCGTGATCCTGGGTGAGCGCATCTTCAGCGGTCCCCTCGATCACGTCGCGATGCCGAACGACGACGGCGCCTACGCCGCAGTCCAGCACCTGATCGAGCGCGGGTGCACCCGGATCGTCGCCATCCACGGCTCGCTGAGCCACGACACGGACGTATCGACCCTGCGCCACGCGGGATATCGCCGGGCGCTCGCCGAGGCCGGGATCGAGGAAGACCCTCGGCTGACGCTGACCCTGGACGTGTTCTCGCCGGAAGCGGCCTCCGCGGCCATTCATCAGGCCGTCGACGCCGGTCTGAGCTTCGACGGGGTCTTCTGCGTGACCGACTACGTCGCCCTCGGAGTCATGCGCGCGCTCGCCGATCGGGGCATCGCGATCCCCGGCGATGTGAAGGTCATCGGCTTCGACGATGTCGAGAGCAGCCGGTTCCTCACCCCGTCGCTGTCGAGTGTGAATCCGTCGAAGGATCTCATCGCCGCGAAAGCCGTCGACCTCCTGGTGGACCGCATCAACGGCGGGAGCGGTGAGGCCGTCGAGTTCGTGAGCCCGTTCACGCTCGTGGCGCGGGAGTCGACGGCGGTCAGCTGAGACCGCCTCCGAGGCTCGTCCGCCTCGGCTCATCCCTTGACGCTGCCGCTGACCAGCCCGCTCACGATCTGCCGCTGCGCCACGATGAAGAAGATCACCATCGGGATGATGACGATGACGCTCAAGGTCATGAATGCCGGCCAGTCCGTCGTGAACTGCCCGACCGCGGTGTAGACCTGCAGCACCAGGGTCTGCTTCTCCGGCGAGTTGATGAACACGTTGGGGGTGATGAAGTCGTTCCACACCCACATCGTCTGGAAGACGCCGACGGTCACGAGGATGGGACGGATCAGCGGCAGCGCGACCGACCAGTAGACCCGGAAGGCTCCGGCGCCGTCGATCTTCGCCGCCTCGAACAGTTCCGTCGGCAAGGTGCGCATGTATCCGACGATGAGGAAGTAGCAGAAGATCGAACCGCAGCTGTACATGACGATGAGCCCGTTGAGGGAGTCGACGAGCCCGACGCCGGCGAGCATCCGGTACAGCGGGATGAGCGTCGCCTGGCCGGGCACGAGGAACGCGACCACGAGGATGACGCCGACGATGGTCGCGAACCGGCCCTTGCCGATCAGCACGCCGAACGCCGCCATCGACCCGATCAGCAGCATGAGCACGATCGAGATCACGGTCACGTACAGCGTGTTCAGGAACGCCTGCACCACCGGCGTCGTCTGGAAGACCTGGATGTAGTTGCCCAGGAAGAGGTGCGTCGGCAGGGCGAGCGGGTTGGCCGCCGTCTCGGGCTGCGTCTTCAGCGTGTTGACGAGGATGTAATAGAAAGGGAGGGCGACGACGCACGCGATGGGGATCATCACGATGCTGAGCACGATGCCGCGGGTCTGTTTCATGAGTAGCGCTCCTCGAGGCGACGGGAGAGGGCGAGCTGGCCGAGGATGATCAGCCCGACGACGAGGAGGAAGAGCACGCTGAGAGCGGACGCCTTGCCGACGTCGGACTGGGCGATGCCGTTCTCGATGATCGACTGGGTGAGCGTCCGGGTGGCGAACCCCGGACCGCCGTGCGTGAGCGTGAACGGCAGGTCGTAGACCTTGAGCCCGTTCGTGAGCAGGAGGAGCTGGCTGACGGTGACGGCCGGAACGAGCAGCGGCAGCGTCAGGTTCGTGAACTCCTGCCGGCGATTGGCCCCGTCGATCTTGGCTGCCTCGAAGATGTCGGAGGGCAACGCCTGGAGGTAGGCCAGGTAGAGCATCGCGTGCCACCCGGTCTGAGACCAGACAGCGACGATGATGACGCTCACCTGGGCGAGCGTCTCGTTCGAGAGCCACGGGATCGGCGCCACTCCCAGCCGGCCGATGACCGAGTTGATCACCCCGGAGCCGAGGGGGCTGAGGATGAAGGCCCACACCAGCCCGAGGATCGCGACGCTGGGCACCGCGGGGAAGAAGAACACGGAGCGGACGAAGCCACGACCCACGAATCGACGGTTGAGCACCAATGCCAGCGGGATCGCGAGGGCGGTCACGATGAGGGTGGTCGCGACCGCGTAGAAGAGCGTGAAGCCGAACGCGGAGACCATCGAGGAGTCTTTCCAGATGGTGACGTAGTTCTTGAAGCCGACGAAAGCGGGGGTGCTGACGTACCCGTTGTAGTCGGTGAAGCTGTAGTAGATGGACTGGGCCATCGGGATCAGGTACAGCACAACGAAGACGATGAGGATGGGGACGACGAACCAGTAGGCGGCGAATCCCTCCCGGGCCCGTCGGAAGCGCGACCGCGTGCGGACCGCGGCCCGCACGTCTCGGGCGATCGCCGGGCGTTCTACCGTTGTTGCGTTGGCCATGTCCTCGTGCTTTCTGGGATGTCCCGAGAGGTGGCGCCCGGGGGCGGCGCCACCTCTCGAGAGTCTGCTACTTGATCGCGTCGAGCTTCGCGTCGAGTCCCTTGGCGACCTGATCCGGAGTGATGCTGCCGCCGATCAGCTGCTGCAGGAGAGCGGTGGCCTCGGTTCCCATCTGGTCGCTGTGGGTCGGCCAGTTCACCTGGGGAAGGTAGAACGTGCCCGCGCGGACAGCGTCGGTCATGTCACTGAGCGACGGGTCGAGCGTCGGGGTGAAGTCCTTGGTGGTCGTGATGGACTGGGTCTGCTTCTGGTAGACCTCGACGCCCTTCTTGCTCTGCAGGAACTGCACGAACTTCTCGGCGGCCTCCGGATCCTTGGCCTTCGCGTTGATCGCGTAGCCCGGGGAGACCGCTCCGCACCAGTAGCTCTGGCCGTCGGCGCTGGGCACGGCGAGGTACTGCAGCTTCAGGCTGGGCGCCGCCTGCTGGATGCCGCCGAGAGCCCAGGAACCGGTCCCGATCATCGCGACCTTGCCCTGCTCGAACTGCTGCGTCACCTGGTCGCCGGTGAGCCCGGACACCGTACGAGGCTCGACGCCTTGCGTGAACAGCTGGTTCCAGGTGTCGAGCGCGTCGGTCCAGGTCTTCTGGAACGAGGTCTTGCCGGCCCAGATCTGCTGGTCCATCGTGCCGCCGAGGCTCTGGTTCTTCAGACCGAGGAGCGCGGCCAGGCTGACGGGGATGCCGTCGCCGCCCTCGTAGAACGGCGTGATCCCGGCGGCCTTGAGCTTCTTGCCGAGGTCGAGGAAGTCCTGCCAGGTCTTGGGCGCATCCGTGTAGCCCACCTTGGCGAGGAGATCCTTGTTGATCAGGATGCCGCCACCCCACGATGCCGTCGCGGCTCCGTAGACCTTGCCGTTCTGGGTGTAGGTGGCCTTGGCGGCCGGGGAGATGTTGGAGATCCAGGACTCGCTGCTGAGGTCCTTGGCGAATCCGCCGCTCATGATCTGCGCCTTGTTCTCTGCGGTGATGATGAAGACGTCGGGGGCGGTGCCGGAGCCGAGCAAGGTCTGCAGCTTCTGGATGTACTGCGGGACCGGCGGAGCGTAGGAGGCCTTGACGGTGTAGCCGGGGTTCTCCTTCTCGAACTCGGCGAACACGGGCTTCATGGTCTGCTCGTTGTCCCAGGAGAGGAAGCTGACCGTCTTGGAGCCTCCCGATGCGCCGCTGCCGGCGGAGCATCCGGTCAGCGCGAGGGCCGCGGCGGCGATCGCCGAGACCGCGAGGAGCGTCCCCTTCTTGCCGCGGCGGCGCGGCGAGGAACTGTGGTGAAGCGACATTGCTTTCTGCTTTCTCTTAGGTGTCGAGGGTTTCGGGTAATGCAGGCTGTGTCAATCGGATTGAGTCAGCGCTTGTTCGTACCGGTGACAGGTCTCCGGACGGCAAGTGAGTGAGTTCGTCGATGACGATCTCGCGATGGAAGCCGTCCCCGTCCGGGACGGCGAACCGGTGGTAGGCGATGAGCCACTCGTCCGTGCCGGGTACACGGAGGATGGAGTGGTGGCCGGTGGCGAAGATCCCGTCGGCCGGCGACTGCTCGAGCAGCACGCCTCGTTCGGTCCAGGGACCGAAGGGGCTCTCCCCCGTCGCCCAGCGGACGCGGTATGCCGGGTCGCGGGTGTCGTTCTCGGACCAGGTCAGATAGTAGAGGTCGCCCCGGCGGTGGATGTGGGCGGCCTCCCGGAACGTGGGGTGCTCCCAGGCCGTCACCGAATCCAGGTCGATGGACACCATGTCGTCGCCGAGGCGGGCGATGTGGGCGACGGTGTTGCCCCAGATGAGGTACGACGTCCCGTCGTCATCGACGAACACCGCCGGGTCGATCGCACGACCGGCGAACTGCCCGCGCGAGACGATCGGCGCGCCCGAGTCGATGAACGGGCCGGTCGGCGACGTCGCCACGGCGACGCCGATGTTGTCGTCGGCGGTGAAGTAGAAGTAGTAGAGACCGTTGCGGTATGCCGCGGCCGGCGCCCAGGCGTTCCGGTCGGCCCAGGGGACATCGCGGCCGAGCCGGAGCACCTCCCCCAGATCCGTCCACTCTCGCAGGTCGCGCGATCCGAGGACCCGGAAGTTGTCCGAGTCCCAGTTCTCGTTGCCGTCGGTCGTCGGATAGAGGTAGAAGCTGTCTCCGAAGGCGACCAGCGCGGGGTCGGCGAAGAAGGGCCCCGTCTGTGGCGTCGAGCGGTTCACGTCGTTGTCTCCATTCGTCTTCGCAGTATTCGCGGAGGCTGATCTGTATCGATACATGATCGATGGAATGTATCGTTACACACCGCCGCGGGATTTGCAACCCGCCGCGCAGTTCGCCGGCGAAGGGATCGTGGGCCCCCTCGGCGGATCAAGCGCGCGCTAGCAGGTGCTGGGGCGAGCGTTCGGCGGGATGACCGTGGCGGAGATGGCAAAAGAGATCGGCCATGCGCGGCAGAGCACCCAACGCGTGGCGAATGCCATCGTCGCGGACTGACTCGCAGAATATCGCCCGCACCCCACCGATCGGCGAACACAGGTGGTGCACCTGACAGCTCGGGGCCGAGCCCTGTTCGAGCAGATCTCGGAAGGGAGCCCCAGTGGCCGGAAGGCGCGCTTGAGAACCTCCCCTCGACCCAGTCGTGCTCTACCACGCTCCCCTCGCGGTAGCGCAGCGCTTCGCTCAAGCCACTCCCCAGGAAGCCCGGCTCGGGCTGCAAACGTGGATCGACTGGGCCACCGAACTCGGGCCGGCGCTCGTCGACCCCGGGCAGCCTCCCGGGCAGTCCCGGAAAGTCACAGCCGAAGGAATGTCTCAGGGCGACACCGACGTGATCGGCATGTCGATCATCGAGGCCCCCTCGATGGACTCGGCCCTGGAAATGGTCGAGATCCACCACTACCTCCGCTGGGCAGAGGGGGGATCGCGAACACAAAGCGTCGTCAGGCGAAGGTGTTGAGACCGTTTCGATCTGCCGCGTCCGTCGCCCAGGCGTTCCGGTCGGCCCACGGAATGTCGCGGCCGAGTCGTAGAAACGGAGGAATCATCGGGCCATCAGGGACTGAACGTCCTCCGTTTCCCGCTTACGCGCCGCAGCATCCCGCTCCATCCCTCCCTTTTGTGCGTGGCGCGGTCCGCGGACGTCAGCGCCGGAAACGGAGGACATCCGGCTCGACGCGCCACCGTCGGTCGGGAAACGGAGGAAGGTTGCGACATCCATTCGCCCAAAATCCTCCGTTTCGAGCGCGCGAGCGGGAGGGGAGCGGGAGACGGCCGGGAGGGGAGCGGGAGGGGAGCGGAGACGGCCGGGCCTGGTTGCCCGTGCCCGATCACCGTCGCGTCGCCCAGGTGGGCACCGGGCGATGCCTCCGCCGGCGCACAATCACGGACGAGCCCTCAGAGGTCATCGCCGCCAGGTGCGCGGTGAACGCCGCGACCCACCGCTCCACATCGTCCTCCGTCGGACGGCGACGCACGCCGGCCATCGTCGACGCAACCACCAATGCCTCACCATGCGCCCGACGTCGCGCCGCAAGATAGTCCACCGAAGTCATCACGTCTAAGAGATGGCTTCCGGGCGGAATCATGACGCCAATTGCCAACAACTTGTTCGTCGGCTGGCGCCCCGGGGGTCAGTCCCGTTCCACGCGAAGGCCGAAACGCCCGAGTTCGATGGTCGCGGTCGCCTGGATGCGGTGCCGATCGCCGGCGGCGACCGTCGAAACAGTGCCGTCGTCGCCAACGACGACCACGCCGTTGGTGGAGTGCAGGTCGACGACGACGAGGTCGGCGCCGTCGACGAAGAGCACGGCGTGCGTCTTCGACACGGACCGTTCGGGATCGTCGAGGGGCAGTTCTGCGGCGGCCTGCCACTCACCGGTCGCCTGAGGTTTGCGGCCCAGAACGACGCTCGGCGGCACCGTCAACTGCGAACCGTCCGCGAGGATCAGCCGCCACCTTCCCACCTCAAGAGACGCGCCGATGTCGGCGGGCACGTCGACGACGGGAGTCTCGGCCGTCGCCGGAGCAGGCGTCGCCGGCGCAGGCGCCGCCGGAGCAGGTGCCGCCGGCGCCGGTGCCGCCGGTGCCGCCTGCCCTGGAGCTGTCGGCACGAAGACGGGAAGGCTCGGCCGCGGTGGGGCCGTCCGACGGGTGTCCGGAACGGTCTCGGGCGCCGCAGGGATCAGCCCGGGCGGCGGGACGATGAAGCCTGGCTTGTCCACGGCTCAACTATAGGTCGGCGCCCGAAACCACGAGAACGGGATCGGGTGCGGACCGTTTCGCGGCCACTCGCCGCGACGGCTCACGCCTGCTCCGGTGGAACCGGAACGCGGCGAGCCTGCGTCGCAGCCGGCCCGCACGCGAGGCGACCTCGCCGACGATCGAATCGGTGTGCTCCCATGCTTCGGCGACCTGCTCGTCGGCGACTGCGGACCCGGAGAACACGGCCGCGTCGATGAGGCGTGCGGCCGCGTCGACCTGGCCCGGCGGACAGTCGAGGCCCTGCGCTCGGATCTGCCGTTCGACGTCCGTCGCCGCCTGAAGGCGGGTCGACCGGGCAGGCGTGTGGAACCCGAGTTCGGCGAGGCGATCGACGAGCTCGCTCCACGCACCCGCTGCCCGGCGATCCGGAGGCCCGGCGGTCTCCCGTCGTCGCCGGCGGCGCTGTTTGAGCCAGGCCACCGCGGCGAGGGGCACGATATACAGCAGAACGGGCACGCCGATCACCCAGCCGAGGAGGTACACCCATCCCGGTAACGAGAACTGCTTCTTGTCGGTGGGGTCGTCGTTCTTGGTCTTCACCGGCGTGAGCAGCGCATCCGACTGCGAATTCGAGTTCGGCGGCTGCCGCACCTGCGGCTGCGGCTCCAGTTTCGGCTTCGTCGTCTGGTCCTGGGGCGCGTCGGTCTTGGTGGGCGTGGGGAAGAACGGCACCCAGCCGACTCCGTCGAACGCCACTTCCGCCCAGGCGGTGACGTCGCCGCCGACGACCGTGGTCCGTCCGCCGGTCACCGTGGGTTTGAATCCCATCACCACGCGGCTCGGGTACCCGAGGTGCCGCGCCATCAGGGCGAACGCCGACGCGTACTGCTCCTCGTCGCCCACCATGGGCCGTCGGGAGAAGAGCTCGGCCATCCGGTCGGCGCCCTCGCCGGCACGGGACGGCACCGGATCGGAGGCGCGGCCGTGGCTGAGGTAGCCGAGCGTCTTGAGCGAACGTTCGATGTTGCGCAGCTTCTGGATCGCCGTGGTGGCGGAGCCCGCGTACTCCTGCGCCTTCGCGGCCACCACATCCGGGATGTTCGTCACCGGCGGCATCTGGATGCGCGCGGGCGGCACCTTCTGCAGCGCCTTCTCGCTGGGAATCCTCTGCGACGTCACGTCGAGCGCGTAGCTGAGGCCTCGCCGGACGCCCGTGGTCACGGCGGAGGTGCCCGTCATCGCGTTCACGCGCACCATCGTGGTCGGGTCGGCACCGCTGTGGGCGGTGAAGGCGAGCCGATCGACGTACCCGGGCGCAGGCAGCCAGACGTCGTCGTAGCCGTCGATGCTCACCCGGACGGTCGAATGGGCGCCCGGCGTGAAGATGTACGGCGCGGGGATACGCTGCCCCAGCAGCTCGAAGCTCCCCGATCCCGCGGTCTGGTCGCGCGGTCCGGTGACGTTCCAGACGACGCCGTCGTAGCTGTCCATGGTCGCGAGCCGGATGAGCTGCCCGTCCTGCAGCCCGGTCACCGTGAACAGGTCCGTCTTCTCGAGCTTCTTCGTGTAGGTGCGGAATCCCGCCAGTGGGCTGGGGTATTCGAGCGGCTCGAACGGTGGCGTGACCTCCTGACGCAGAACGTAGCGCGAGGCGACGGCCGGCGTCATGATGCCACCCAGCACAGCGCCGACGACCACCGCGCTGAGGACGATCACGGCCGTGCCGACGACCTTGCGTCGTCGAGCGCTCGGGTCGACCGCCGCCACTCCCTCGCCGGCGCGGCCGCGTCGCCGCCAGCCCAGCCAGAGCAGCGCGATCGCGGCGAACGCCACACCACGGATTCCTGCGAAGAACGCATCCTCGGTCCCGATCAGGATCGCAGCGAGGAACAGCGCGAGCGGCCCGACGAGCAGCACGCCGGCCCGCGGCGCTGTGCGGGGGCGCCGAGGAAGCCAGCGCAGAGCCAGAGTGATCGTGACGAGGGCGACGACCCACGACGCGACGAAGGGGACGACCGCGACGTACGGAGGCTGCTGGACTGGCGCGCGCAGGGTGATCGCGTCCGACCAGCCGAAGACCGCACCCACGACCAGGGAGGTGAGGCTGTCGACCGACGGGAGGACCACGCCGATCCCTTGCGCGGGAACGGCCGCCGGCGTTCCGAGCAGGAAGTACGCGGCGATGGCGACGGCCACGGTCTGCAGCACGCTCCACCGGCGAACGGCGCCGAGGACGGCGGCACCGCCTCCGACCAGCAGCCCGCCGACCGCGGCGACCAGAAACCAGTACTGCCCGAACGCCGGCTCGAATCCGAACACGGCCAGGAGGCAGAGCACCGCGATGACCACGAGATCGCCCCAGGACGACGCCGGCAGGACGCCAGGCGCCTGCGACGTCTTCCGTACCTGCGCGCTCATCGGCCCACCCGATCGAGGAGCCCGGCGATGTCGCCCAACCGGCCGACGGTCATGACCATCACGTCGCCCACCTTCGCCAGACGGGGATCGGCGCCGTCCTCCACCCGCACGGCGAGCGTCGTCGTATCCGGCCCGTACAGGGTGGAGACGGACCGGATCGCACCGAGCTCGGCCAGCGAGCCGACGACCAGGATCACCAGGCTCGGCGTCCCCACCCGGCGGCCGGCACTGCGTGCGAACTCCCGGAGGGTGGGATGGATGGTCTGGCTGGGCTCGATCCGGCAGCAGTCGTCCAGAAGGGCGGTGGGGGTGCGGGTGCGAAGGGTGCCTCCGTCCCAGGCCACGTCGATGTCGGTCTGCTCCCGGATGACCTGCACACCGATCGACGCCATGACGGAGACGCCCAATTCGAACTCGTCGTCTCCGGCGTAGTGCGCGGACTCCGTGCTCTGCAGCAGCAGCAGCTGCGAGCGTCGCGTCTCTTGGAACTGCCGCACCATCAGCTGGCCGGTTCGCGCCGACGTGCGCCAATGGACGTTGCGGATGTCGTCGCCGGACTCGTAGGGCCGCAGCGCGTGGAACGCGAGATCGCTGTCGGTGATCGTCGCGGTGGTCTGGCCTTCCAGATCGCGGACGAGACCGCGGGCGGTCGCGGCGAGCCGCGCGGTCTTCGGATGCACGAACAAGTCGACGCGATCGGTCCAGGCCACGCTCCGCCGCAGCAGGCCGAGCTGGTCGCCGCGCACGGAGATCGCCGGCCCCGCGACGATCAGCGCCCGCCGGTTCGTCGGAATGGCGAAGAGCTCTTCGTGCTCGGCCGATGGTGTCAGCCGCGGGATCAGGAACTCGGCGACACCCGAGCCGACCGGGAGCTCCATCCGGGTCGGCCAGAGAGGCCGCGCTCCCGAGTTGGTCACGGCCAGCCGGCCCATCGCCCGCGCGCCGGCGACGACCCGGCGCGGCTCCAGCTCCACCGTGACCGCATAGGTGGCGCGGCCGATCACGAACCCGGCGGCGATCGCCAACGCGGCGAGCAGGGTCGCTCCGACGAAGCCGAACTCGGCCCAGCCCAGCAGAGACCACAGCGCGAGCGAGACCAGAGCCGAACCGGCGACCAGCCATCCCAGCGCCGTGATCGGCCGGACCACCGGTGCCATGAACCGTCCGGCTCCCGATCCTGCCCTCCGCGCGGCGGCCCAAAGCCCTCCCGCCAGGGCCGCCCCCGAACGTCGCGACTCGGCGAGCACGAAGCGCAGCGGGGAGCTCTTCGCAGACGAAGCGGCCGGCATCGTCACGCGGCCCGGTACGCGGGCGGATCCACCTCGGCGATGGACCGCACGACGATGTCCTCCGCGCTCACCCCGGCGAACTCCGACTCCGGGTCGACGATGACGCGGTGGGCGAGCACGGGTACGGCGAGCTCCCGGATATCGTCGGGCGTCACATAGGTGCGGCCTGCCGCGAGCGCCCACGTCTTCGCGGCGCGCGCCAGGGCGAGGGCGCCGCGGATGCTGACGCCGAGCGCGGAGTCCTTGTCGGCGCGGGTGGCCGTCACGATCTCGCTCAGGTATCCCATGACAGCCGGGTCGACGTACACCTCGGACGCCAGCTGCGACATGGTGACGATCGACTCCGAGGCGATGATGGGCTGGATGGACGAGGCACGCGCCCGGTTCGAGGAGTCGAGCAGCAGGCTGACCGTCGTCGCATGGTCGGGGTACCCGAGCGCCGTCTTGATCAGGAAACGGTCGAGCTGCGCCTCCGGCAACGCGTAGGTGCCCGCCTGTTCGATCGGGTTCTGGGTCGCGATGACCAGGAAGGGCGCACCGACGGGATGGCCGACACCGTCGATCGTGACCACTCCCTCCTCCATCACCTCGAGCAGCGCGCTCTGGGTCTTGGGGCTGGCCCGGTTGATCTCGTCCGCGAGCACCACCGAAGCGAAGATCGGTCCGCGGTGGAACTCGAAGCGTCCGTTGCTCTGGTCGTAGATCGAGACGCCGGTGACATCGGAGGGCAGCAGGTCGGGGGTGAACTGGATGCGCGACTGGGTGCCGTCGACCGTGTTGGCGAGCGCCTTGGCGAGCACCGTCTTGCCGGTGCCCGGCACATCCTCCAGGAGCACGTGCCCGTTCGAGAGCATGGCGGCCACGACGAGACGGATCGCCTCCTCCTTGCCGAGGATCGCCCTGTCGATGTTGGCGACGAGCTGCCGGAACGCGTCGGCGAACCAGTCGGCCTGCTCTTGAGTCACTGCCATGTTGTCTCTCCCGATGCTGACGTACGTGAGCTAGTAATGGTTGCTGGTGACCGGCAACGTATCCCAGTTGTTCGTGGTGCCGGTGAAGGTCTTGGGGCCGCTGAACCGCATCTGGATGGTGTCGCCGTTGCGCTTTCCGAGCCAGGCGTCCAGGCAGACCGTTCCCGAGTTGCTGATGGACACCGTCCGGCTGGTGCCGTTCGCCCAGGTGGAGGACCCGTTGAGGAGCCCGGTGACCGTGTACGTTCCGGCGGGCGCGTTGGCGTAGCTCCCGCACAGGTAGTGCATCCCCTGGACCGGCGCACCCTTGACCACCGCCGCGGACGGCGACGGCTGAGGCGGATCGGTGATGGTGCGACTGGCGGAGTTCGCTTGAGGTCCGGTCTGGCCACTGCCGCGGTTGACCGCGCGAACCCAGAAACTGTAGGTTCCCGCTCCGCGCTGGCCGGTCGTCACGGTGGTTCTGCTGCCGACGTTCGTCCAGGGTGAGCCGTCGAAGGTGTACTCGTAGTCCACCGCTCCACCGCCGGTCGCCTGTCCCGTCAGCGCGTCCCAGCTCAGGGTGAACGTGGACGGGGCGTAGGTGCTGTTGTTCGCTATCGTGAGGCCGGTGGGTCTGGCCGGGGTCCCGTACGGGGTGACGGTGTTGCTGACCGGGGATTCCGCGCTCCAGCCGTCGGCGTTCTCGGCCTGCACCACGAACGAATAGCCGGTGCCGTTGGTCAGCCCTGAGAGCTGGTGCTTTCCCGCACTCGTGAAGGTCCACGGGCCTCCACCGCCGCTCTTGGCCGTGACCTTGTACTGGGTGATCGCCTTCCCATTGTTCGCCGGCGGGGAGAACGACACCTTGACCGAGGAGTCGGACGTGTCCGATTGGAGCGCCCCCGGCGCCGCCATCGTGGCCGGCACATCATGGATCGTGACCTGGTACTGGCCGATCGTGCTCGCGGTACGGTTCGGGTCCTTCGTGGCGTCCTGCAGGTGGTACACCACGTTGACCGACCCGATCGATGCGCCGGAGGTGGCCGTCACCGTGATCGAGTTCGCCGTGTGGCCGACGGTGACGCCGGCCGGTGCGCTCGACGCCTTCGCATCGGTGATGACGAGGGGCGTTCCCGGGAACGGGTTGACCCAGTACTGGTCTCCGGAGGCGCCGGCGAGCGTGTAGCTCATGCCACGTTTGAGGTCGGAGGTCTGCGGGGGGTTCTTCTGGGTCGCCAGCGGCCGGCTCGAACTGACGACCTTCACGTTGACGGAGCCCGGGATCGAGAGCGCGCCCGAGGTGACGGTGAAGCGGATGACGGTCGAGGTGCCCGGCAGCGCGCCGAGCGGTGCCGCGACAGATAGCGTCGATCCGCTCGGTGTGGCGGTGATGGCCGAGGTCGAGCCGCTGAAGCCGGAGTAGGTGAGCCTGTTCAGAACGGCCGGGTTGGGGTGGTAGCTCGATGCCCGGAGGTCGACCGTGACCGGGGCCTCTCCCGGCTGAACCGTCACGTTCGGCGGGGTGAACGTAGGCGGCACGTCCGCCTGGTCGGGATCGCCGACGGTGATCGGCAATACGAGCGCGGTCACCCTGTCCTTGCTCTGTCCGGGATCGCGGCCGTCGTTCACCTCGAACGTGACCGACGCCGGTCCGCGGTAACCCGCTTTCGGGGCGAACTGGATGGTGTGGCTGTCGACATACCCGGGGACGGAGGCGTTCGTCGCGGTGACTCCGGCGGCTCCGGTGATCTTGATCGGCCGGCCTGACGGGACGTCCACGATGTCGGAGAGATTCCAGGACTTCGTCGCGCCCGTCGCGACGATCTGCTCCGGCAGGGCGTTCTTGAGGTGCGGCGGCGCCGAGGCGTCGCCCTTCGGCGGCACCACGATGAAGGCCTCGCCCGCCAAGCCCGTCGAAGGGTCGGTGAGCGTGTAGGAGATCGCCATCCGCGCGCTTCCCGGCCGCACCGTGACCGTCCCGTCGGATCCGACCGTCGCCGCATCGGCGTGCGGGCCGGCGAGCCCGATCTTCAGGTCCGTCGCCACGCCCGACGGATTCACCGCGCCATCGAGTACCGCGACCTTCACCTCCGACTTTCCCGCGACGGCGAACGGCTCCACGACCTGGTCGACCGCGGTGGGATAGACCGGCTTGGCGTCGGGGGTCACGATGACCTGGATGTACGCGGTCGCGACACCGCCCTGGCCGTTGCCGATCTGATAGCGCACGAGGTACGCGCCCTGCCGGCCGGGAGCGTCCACGAGCACCAGCTGCCCGGCGACCCGCGCCTTCAGCGGCGCCTCGACGCTCACGAGCTTCTTCGCCAGCGCGATGGTGTAGCCGTTCGGATCGGAGTCGTTCGCGAGCACCGGGACCGAGGCGACCTTTCCGGGCTTCACCTCGACGGTATCGTTGACCGCGATGGGCGGCTGAACCGCATCCGGCCGCTTGACGACGCCGATGCGAACCGTGCCGGTCGCCGTCTTGCCGTAGGTGTCGACGACTTTGTACGTGAACGAGTCGGTCCCGGCCGAACCCGGATAGGCGTCGTAGGTGAAGGAGGTACTGCTCGTCGCCGAGATGCGCCCGAGCGTCGGCTGCGTGGCGATGCCGGCCAGGCTCACCGAATCGCCGTCAGGGTCGATTCCGTCCAGCGGGACGTCGATGGTCACGAAGGACCCGGCGAACGCGCGCCCGGTGAGCGCTTGCGGCTCCGGAGCCCGGTCGTTGGCGCCGCCCCTCGCGAGCACGACGAACGTGACCGTCGCGGTCGAGGTCTGTTTGAACTTGTCGGTGATGCCGTAGGTGACCGAGTACTGGCCGGGCTGGTCGGGCGCCTGGTAGCGCACGTTCTTGCCGCTCACGAATGCGGCCGCTCCGTTGCCCATGTCGGCCGACTTCACCAGCGCCGGATCGAGCGTGAACGGCTCCTTGTCGGGCGAGTAGTCGTTCGCGAGCACGGGCACTGTCGCGATGTCGCCGGCGCGGACGGTGGCCACGTCGTCGACGGCGATCGGCGGCTGGTGCACCACGAGCGGCGGGATGGGCACGACCGTGATGCCCGCCGAGGCCGTGTGGTAGCCGTCGGAGACGGTGTAGCTGAGTTGCGCCTGCGCCGGGAGGACGGTGGGCGACGTGATCCGCACGATCGAGTTCGCCAGGACTTCGATGTTGAGACCGCTGGCCGGGTCGGCCGGCTTCACCGACTGCAGCACCAGGACGCGGCCGACCGGCGACACGTCGTTGTCGAGCACGGGAACGTCCACCGGTTCGCCGGGCCGCAGATAGGCGACATCCTTCACCGCGATCGGCGGCGCGTCGCCCGCGGCTCCGGACGACACGTCCACCCGGATGAGGCCCTTGGTTGACTTCGCGCCGGCGCCGAGCGTGTAGGTGGCGTAGTACGTCCCCTCGGTGGCGGCGACGAGGCCGACGGTCTGCCGTGTGGCATCGGCCGTGGCGGTGAGTCCGGATCCCGCGTCCGTGGCGATGCCGACCAGCGTGAGCGGATCGCCGGAGGGCGACACGTCGTTGGCGAGGGGTTTGATCGTGACCGGCTGGCCGACGAAGGCCGTCGCCGAGTCCGGCACCGCGATCGGATCGAGGCTGCCGGACGGTTTGACGGTCACCAGGAGGCTCCCCGTCGCGCTCGCCCGGCCGTCCGAGACGGTGAAGGTGACCTCTTTCGAGCCCGTCTGACCCGTGGTGCTCAGGAACGTGATCGTTCCGTCCGGGCTGAACTGCACACTGTCCCCGGAGGTGGAAGCGGCCCCCACCAGGTAGATATCGTCGCCGTCCGGGTCGATCCAGTCGTTCAGGACGTTGTACGAGATCGACTGCCCGAGCTCGACCTGCGTGTTGCTGGTGCGGGTCGAGACGGGCGCCGCATTCAGGTCGATCGGGCGGATCGTGGCGTCCACCTGCGCGGAGGCCGTTCCCCCGCGGCCGTCGCTGATCGAATACCGGAAGGAGATCGTTCCGTTGCTGCCGTCGGCCGGAGTGAACTGGATGGAGCGGTCGCCCTCGACGAGGTCGAGCCGGCCTTGGGCGGGAGGCAGCGTCGGGACATCGGTGATCGTCAGGATGTCGCCATCCGGATCCGAGTCGTTGGCGAGCACGGGAAGCAGCGTCGTGCGCCCCGGCCGCACGCCGAATTGGTCGTTGACCGCGACCGGCGGCCGGTTGTTCGCGGAACGCTGCGCGAGCGTGTCGGCGTAGGACTGCTGCACCGGCTTCTCCTGGCCGGCCGTTCCCTGCACTGTCGTGTCATTGGGTTTCACCTGGGCCCAGTTCTGCACCAGCCGCATGTCGGAGGACACGACCCACGCGTTGCCGTTGCGCAGGTTGTTGAGGGCGATGACTCCGTGGTTCACGCGGAATTCGAGCGCGTCACCTGTCACCGACTGGTCGATCTGCACCGAGACCGGCTTCCGCCCGTCGCAGGCATACAGGTAGCGGCCGGTCGAGGACCAGGCGCCGTACGAACAGGTTCCCAGCCGGACCGGCGCCGACACGTCGGACGAAGAATCCTGCGCGCCCTTCGCCCCGCTCGCCTGCTCCGTGACGTCGCCGCCGGCCAGCGGCACCGTCATCAGACCGTCCGCACCGGCGACCACGACCGACGAGCCCCCGTCGCTCGGCTGCTGGAGGCGCACCCCCTTCGCCGGAAGCGCAAACCTCGAGCCGTCCGCCTTCACGATGTCGTTCGCCTTGGTGTCCAGCACGACCGGCTGGTCTCCGACCGCGGTGAGCTGAAACGCCTCCAGAGCAGGGAACGACGACTTCGCCGGGGCCGCTCCCGGGTGGTCGACGGTGTAGAGAGCCTTCTTCTCCGGCGAGACGGCGAACGTCGTGCCGGATTTGCTCACCGCGATCCTCGCGCCCGTGCCGAGCGCCGCTGTCGGCTTGGTCTTCGTCTTGTCGAAGTCGAGGCGGCCGGCCGCATCCAGAACCCAGAGTCTTCCATCGGGCGAGAGGACGCTGAGGGTGTTCGCACCGTAACCGAACTGGGAGTTCTCCGGCACCTGGATCTTGTCGACCAGCGACACGAAGGCCGGGTCGATGCGATTCACCGTGCCCTGGGCCGGGTCGGTCAGAAAATAGGCGCCGCCGTCCTGCAGCACGTCGAGCTTCGGCGACGAGCCCGCCACAGCCGCGTCCAGTTCGTCGATCTGATGGTTGAGGCGACCGCCGAGCAGCTTCTCGCCGTTGGTCACCCAGACGTCACGTGTGTCGAGGTTGACGGCGCTGACCGGGAACCCCTTGTGCAGCACGGCGATCGTCAGGGGGATTCCGGCGATCAACGCGATGGCAGCGATGGAGGCGACGGTCTTGCGGCCCTGCACCCAGGACGAAACCCCACCCACGTCTCAGAACCCCCGCTGAACCTGAACAGGCGAATACCGCCACGAACTCCCCCACGCTAACATGCGAGGTCTTTGGGGTCACGCTTCGGTGGAGGCCGCGGGCGCCGCATCCAGCAGGGGAAGGTCCTCCGCAGAGACCAGATGCGTGGCCACCGCGTACTCGACCAGGCGGCCGCGTCGATTGGTCGCGAGCTTCCCGCGGCCACCGCGCAGCCCGGCCACGCCGATCTTGTCCAGCTTGTCGCAGACGTTGTCGAGCTTGCGATTGAACGTCGTCATGCTCCAGCCCAGTCGCGCCGCGGCCTCGGCCGACGTCGGAATGGTCCCCCTTCCGGGCACCGACTGCGTGAGCACGTGCTCGGCGAGAGCGACGATGAGCTGACGCTGACTGGTCGTGAGACTCACGGGGAGGATCGTGGTCGACCCGGCCGACGCGTTCAGCGGAAGCGAGGTGTTGAAGAAGTCCTCCTCGCTGCGGATCGTGAAGTCGTACGTCGTGGAGCCCGCGCTGAAGATCACGTACATGGTCTGGAAGACGATCGGGAGCTTCGCTCCGGGAGCGAGCCACGCCTGCACCGTCCCGGTCGCGTCGGTCACCGTCGCAGTCAGCAGCGTGCCGACGTTCGCCAGCCACCACATCCCGAAGTCGCTGTAGATGCTGAGGAATCTGCGGTGCAGGTAGGGGTTGTCGTCGATCGTCAAGTCGGATTCGCGTCCGATGCCGAACTCGCGCTCCCCGTCGACGGTGTGGAGCTCGCCGCAGAAGTCGATGGTCAGGGGCCTCACGAGGAACACGCCCTCAGCGGGTTGGCGGACGTTCGTCCGTCGCGGATCACGGTCACGTCGATGCAGACCCGGGCTCCGGGCGTGAGACCGGTGACCGTCGCCTGCGGCCGGGCGGTGACGGCCGGTGGGTCGGTGGTGCCCTCTTGCACCCATTGGTACTGGTCACCGGGCTTCGGTTTCGGGTTCTTCCATACGAAGGCCACGCTCGTTCCGTCGGGCGACGCCTTCGCGGACACCAGCTCGGCGTCGGGCACGACCGACACGTCGATGCTCCCGCCACCGGAGTCGCCTCCACCCGTGGATGCGGCCGGGGCCACCGCCGGCGTCGGCAGCACCGTGGAGATGAGCGCACCGGCACCCACGACGACGGCAAGGACGACGACGCCTGCGACGCCGAGAAGCATGGGCCGACGCGAGCGCGCCGCTGCGGAAGCCGGAGCCGTCAGCGAAGCAGGTTCAGCGGGCGCTTGCACCGCAGCGACGGCCTCCGGCCGCGCGACCGTCCGTTCCTCGTGCGGGGTGGCGTGAAAGACCACCGGCGCCGGGGCCCGCCGCTGGGTGACGTCGAGGTCCTTCGGGGGCAGCGGGGGGACCTCGATGCGTTCCGGCTGCGCTTTCTGCGCCTCCACCGTGACGACCGAGCGCGCGCGGGTCTCATCCTCCGGCTCGTCGTCGGTGCGGGGCTGCGCCGCGACCGCGAGGTGGGGCACATCGATGGCCGTCGGGGCGTAGCCCAGTTCCAGTTCGACGCGCTGCAGCGCCCGAGCGAAGTCGACGGCCGAACCGAACCTGCTCCCGGGATCCGTCGCCATCCCCTTCTGCAACACCGCGACGAGGGTCGGGGGCACGTCGGCCCGATCCAGCCGCGTGATCGCGCCCCGCTCGATGCGTCCGATGAGGTCGAGGCTTCCGTTCGATCGCCCCGGGATCTCGAACGGTGTGCGCCCGGCGAGGAGGGTGTAGATGGTCGCCGCGAGAGAGAACACATCGGAACGGACATCCGGCCGCGGCTCGTCCTCGAACATCTCCGGCGGCGACCACGGAACGCTCAGGCCGACCCCCCGGCTTCCGCTGCTCTCCACCTCGCGCGCCTCGCGCTGGAGCTCCCGGAGCGAGGTCGTATGCACCGGCAACTCCTCCTCGAGCGCCGAGGAGATGCCGAAGTCGGTGAGGGCGGGCCAGCCGTAGTCGTTGGTCAGCACGTTCGCGGGCTTGATGTCGCGGTGCAGGATGCCCACGCTGTGAGCGGTGGCGATGGCACTCGACAGGCGCACGCCGGTGCGCAGCGCATCCTCCACGCTGAAGACTTCCCGCTTGTAGCGGTCCGCCAGGGAGGGGCCTGAGCAGTACTCCATCACGAAGTACGGTCGGTCGTCGGCCGCCACAGCCGCGTGATGGATCGTCACGATGAACGGGTGCGTCGACAGCTGCGCCATCACGTTGGCCTCGGTCACGAACCGCGCGCGCGTCGACTCGTCGAGGTTCTCCGCCAGCAGCACCTTCACCGCGACCTTGCGCCGCGGGAGCTGCTGATCGTAGAGGAACACGTCGGAGAAACCGCCCGAGCCGAGGAGCCGCACGAAGCGATAGCCGGGCAGTTCAGGGGCGACCGACGGGGAGCGCTTCACGACTCAGCGCCCACCGTCATGACGACGCCGTCACCCAGATCGATCGCCGAACCGACGATCAGCGCGGTCGGTTCGCCCCGTCGCAGCTTCTGCGGCTGCGCGCCGGGGTTGACGACGACCGTGCCGTTCCGCGAGTGCAGGTCGGTGACGACGACGGTGTCCCCCTCGACAGCGACCAGCACGTGGCTGCGCGAGATGTCCTGCTCGGCACTCGGGACGACCACCAGACGAGGATGCGCCGACCGGGAGGCCGAATCGGCGCTCGGCGCCCGGCCCACCACGATGGGGACGGCGAGGTCCTCGCGCCGCCCGTCGGCCAGCTCCACGAAATAGCGTGGCGAGGCCTTCATCGGCGGCCGAGGGTCGGCGGCCGGCGGTGCGACGCTGCGACGTCCGCCGAGCTCGCTCGACATGATGGTCAGGCCGTCGTGGTCACCCGGTTCTGCCGACTCGGCCGGTTCGGCGTCGTCGTGGCTCTCCGCGCCGCGCAACAGCGTCACGTCGGGGGTGTCGAGGACAGCGGGGTCGGCGATCGTCGCTTCGGCGAGCTGCGCGGGGGCCTCCGCGGCGAGGACCGGGACAGCCGGGACCGCAGGGACGGCCGGAGTCTGCGAGCGTACCCGCGGCGCCACCACCACCGTGGCATCCTCGAGCGACGCCTCCACCGTGCCGGCTTCGACCGCCCACACTGCTCCCTCGACCAGTGGGAGGGCGCCGACGCCCTCCGCGACGGCACCGACGACCGAGACGCGGAACGAGGTCACGCCGGCGATCGTCGTCTCGAGCCAGGTCGAGACCTGCTCGGCACGCACCTCGCGCAGCCACTCAGCGGTCGTCACCCGCAAGAGGACCGGCCCGCGGAGCACACACCGCACGGTCGACCCGGCATCCCGGTCGACCAACGCGAAGGCCGGCGTCGCCACCAGCCCCTGAGCCGTCAGCCTCTCGATCGTGCGCTCGAAGGCGTCGGCGCCGCGCAGCGTGTCCAGCAGGACGGTCACCGTCTCGGCGGTCGCGGACTCGCCCACTTCAGCGAGCAGCACCCGGTCCTGAACCGCCACGACCACCCATCCCCCGGCGGTCGACTGTCTCACTTCGACCACAACGCTCTTTTCCTATCTCCGTGGTCTGGTGTCCTCAAGGAAAGCGTCCTCCCCCGGACGATCGGCTGTCTCGAGCGATGCTTGCTCCGCGTCGCCCGACACCGATTCAACCACGATCGCCGTCACGTTGTCCCGGGCGCCCGCCAGAACCGCAGCCTCGACGAGCGCGTCGGCGAGCGCACCGGCCGGCGAATCGGCGAGGATCCGGGCGATCTGCTCATCCGGAAGCTCTTTCGTCACGCCGTCCGAGCAGATGAGGAAGGACTGACGGCCGGTGACCGGCACCAGCAGCGCATCGACCTCGACGGAGTCGGCGGCGCCCAGCGCTCGCGTGATCACATTGCGCTCGGGATGGTGTGCCGCTTCCGCGGGCGAGATCATCCCCGAGTCCACGAGGTCCTGCACTGCCGAGTGATCGTGACTGAGCTGGCGCAGGGCGCGTCCGTCCCAGGAATACACCCTCGAGTCGCCCACGTTGACGACGAGCCAGCCCGATTCGCCCGTGCTGGGGATCCGCACGGCCACGACACCGCTCAAGGTGGTTCCGGCGACCGCCTCTCCGGAGGCGCCCGCCTGCGAGAGGGCGCGGACCTCGCGATTGGCGCTCCTGATCGCATCGAGGACGTCATCGGGAGTGGGCGTCGAGGACGCCGGGAGCAGCCGCGCCATCGTGGCCGCCGCCGTCTGGCTCGCCGCATCGCCGCGCGCGTGTCCACCCATGCCGTCTGCGACGAGATAGAGCGGGTGGCGCGCCACCAGACTGTCTTCGTTCACCCGGCGCACCGCCCCCACATCGGTGCGGGCGCTGACATCGATCACAGCATTCATCCGTCCGCTCCCGGCCTGCTACCGCTGCGCGGTCCTGCTCGCCCCGACGCGACGGGCTGCGTAACGACTGTTCAGCACGACGAGAACGACGATGGCCACCAGGCAGATCACGACCATCGCGGACGCCGGCAGGTCGCCCCGGAGCGTCACCAGGGCACCGAGCTGCTCGAGCATCCGCAACCGGGTGCCGAACGCGCCGCCCGTGACCTCCGGTGCCACCGCGTACATCGAGACGCCGAAGCCGGCGACCGCGAACAGCAGCAGGCCGCCGGTCACCAGTTCACCGCGCGACATGGCCGCAGCGGGCCTCCCCGGCGCGGGTGCGCGCTCGGGCAGCGCTCCGGCGATGATCCACATCACCGGGAGGACGACCAGACCGAACAGCGCGAACCCTCCCAGGAGGCAGGCCGCCAGGCTCAATCCCGACAGCAAGAGGATCACCTGATAGATCGACATCGACGGGTCGAACGCCGCCGCAGGAGTGGACGGCGGCGTGACGATCAGCAGACCGATGGCGAACAGGATCGGCACACCCCAGAACACGACACCCGAGCCCGAGCCCGATTGCGAGAACGACCGGAGCGACGCGCGCTCCCGGAACGTTCCCGATGCACGCACGAACGTGAACATCACCGCCTGCATCAACGAGCCGACGATGCTCGCGCCGAAGAAGATCCAGGCGAAGGCGGTGAAGTCCTGCGGCTGCGCCACCACGTAGGTCAGCCAGCTCCACACACCGACCGCCACCGTCAGAGCGAGGATGAGCAGCTCGGTCGGCCCGGTCCTGTCCACGAACCGGAGAAGACGGGAGCGCGTCGGCGCCGGCGGCGGCTTCTTCGTCCGATTCGGAGAACTCACGGGGCACAGCCTAACGAGCACCGATCGCAATGCACGAAGTGGGCGAACCGGCCGTCCGGTTCACCCACTCCGATCGCGCGATGCGCGAAGCGATCAGCTGTGCGCGTTCTGCGCATCCCAGTCCTCGGCGGACTGCGCCATGTTGCGCAGAGCGCCCGTCATCTGGGTGATGCCGTCGACGGCCTGGCCCATGCTGGAGTTGAGCTTGCTGTAGCCCTCTCCGAAGGCGGGCGACGCCTTCTGCGTGACGAAGTTGCTGCCGAGCAGGCTGTTGACCTCTCCCTGGAGACGAGCCAGGAGAGCCTTGATCTCCCCCTGGCCGCCATCGAGCTTGCTTGCCGTGCCACGCATGGACTCCGGTGTCAGGCTGATGTCGTTCATCGTGATGCGACCTTTCTTCTTGCGTCGAGGCTTCCCCAGTGCGGGTCTGCATGTCCAACTGCGACCAAGCTATCGAAGGCCCCCCACGCGGGTCGATGGGGAGGACTCCCCACTCCGCGCCGGCGGCGAGCGCAGGCGCTCAGTCGGGCGCATCCCCGAACCGGAACGTCTCCAGGAGCGCCGTGAAGTCGTCGGCGGCCGCCGTCCCGCGTCCGAGGTCGTTCGTGTACCCGTCGATGCGGACGAGGATGTCCTCGTATCGCCCGACGGCGCTCAGGTGCATCAGCAGCCGGTCGCGCTGTTCGTCCTTGGTGAAGCTCAGCACCCGCGCCACCGAGCCGAAGACGCCCGATTCGAGCGTGTCCACGATCGGCGGCCGCGCCGGCTCGGATTCGTACGCGCCCGCGAGCTCGGTCAGCGAGACGTCTTCGAGTCCGTCGCCGGGCGCGACATAGACGTTGACGAGCAGGGGCATCGTGCCGATGGCCGGGCGGTGCCAGAGCAGCTCGAAGAGTCCGAGCCGTGGAGCGACCGGAAGCGCGCTCGCGATGGCGTACAGACCCGCCTCGACCTCGTCGGCGTCGTCCCGCCCGACGGAATACGCCTCCGCGAGCCCGCGTGCCCAGTCGGCCTGGGTCGCGTACGGCCCCACCGGGTACTCCAGGGGCACCTCGGCCCACACCTCGGGGTCCTGGTCGATCGTGATCGTCTTCACGCTACCTCCAGCTCAGCGACTGCATCATCGCGTCGAAGATGAGAATCAGGATCTCGCGATACTCGTCGGGGACGTCGTCCGAGCGCAGGATGCTGAAGGTGAACATCAGCCCGGCCGGCTTCTTCGCCCCCGGCACCGCGAACAGGTAGTGCACGTTGCTCGTCTCGATACCGGCCAGGTCGCCCGTGCCGCTGGTGGGCGTCTCCCAGCGATACGCCGTCCCCACCGGTACCTCGACAGCGTCGGGCTCCTTCCCCCGGGTGATCGCGCGCAGCGCGGTCTCCAGCCCGCGATCGCCCAGGCTCACCACGTTCGACGTGAGAGAAGCGGGGACGAGGGTGCCGTCCGGGCGGCGCTCCGGCAGGAAGATGTCGATGCCGCCGCGCTCCTGCAGGTCGCGCATGCTCTTGTGGATCGCGCCGCGCAGCTGAGCCATCAGCTCGCGGTTGCCGGTGGGCTCCAGAACCTGGCGCACGTGCGCGTAGAGCTCCTCGGCGATTCCGCGTCGAACGGGATGCTGCTTCCACCCCGGCGGCAGCACGATCTCGTACGACTCGGCTGCTCCCTCAGCGACCTGGTCCACGCGTCAATCCTAGGCGCGGGCCTGCGGGCCTTGTCGGAGCGCTCATTTGTACGGATCGGCGATCGGTGCTGCCGGAACCGCCAGCGACGGCGTCAGGATGCGCGACTTCAGGTCGGAAGCCGACGGATCGTGGCTGAAGAGGTTGACGACCTGATTGACGGTCCAGTCGCCTCCCGTCGCCACACCGTGTCCCTGCCAGCCCGCGCCGGCCGCGAGCAGAACGGAGGCGTTCGTCCCTGTCGCGAGGCTCGGCTTGCCGCCGATCGATTCGAGCGCTGTCTCGATGGCCTCGCGCGCCGGGCCGTTGCGACCCGGGAGGTTCTCGAGCACATCCGCCATCTGCGCGAAGTGAGCCGATCCGCCCGCCTGCATGGACTTCCAGGCGTTGTACCAGGGCGCGTTCTCGCTCGACGCATCCACGATCCGGTTGGCGTTATCGGCCCAGCTCTGCCAGAGCCGGCCGCTCCTGCTCAGTGCGTTCCTGGAGACGGCGGCGTCCAGGAGGGCTGGGAGGCGGGAGACATCGCGGAACTTCTGCACGACGTTCGCGTTCTCGAGGATGCCCTTGCCGACGTTGCCGAACCGATCGGCGATCGACAGTCCGCGGCCGAAGAACTTGCCGAACGGGATCAGGCCGATCGCGTCGAACGCCACGTCGGCCCAGGTCCCCTTGCCGGTGGCGGCGAGCGCGGTGTGAGCGATCAGGTTGACGAGAGTGATCGCAGTAGCGATCGCCAGGAACGCGAGGGCGAGCGGTCCAGTGAGGAAGATGGCGACGATGGTGAGCACCAGCGCTACCCAGCCGAGGATGCTCGTGAGAGCCGAGAGGAAGCTGGCGAAGTCGTCCCACCAGCTGTCCTTCGCCGGGTTCTTGTCGATGGCCGAGCGGATGCGCCCCCGCGCCGTCTCGGCGGCCGCGTCGAGGTCGTCTTTGGCGGTGTCCCACTGCTTCGCGTAGCCGAGCAGGGTCGCCTGCTTGCCGGCGAGGTCGTTGGTCGCCGTCGTCAGCTCGTCGGCCGCATTCTGGACCTTCGTGTTGTGTGCGGCGGTCTGCTCCGGGGTCATCGGCGCCGTGTCCGTCGAAGCGGTGGCGGAGACCTGCGCGTTCGCCGTGACGGCCGCACTGTGGGCATGCTCTGCGGCGTTCACGTGCGGGAGGATGGCGACCGCGTTGTCGTAGGCCGCCTTGGCGTTCGCGACGCTCGTCGCCAGTTGCTTGCGGTAGTCGTCGAGCGCCCAGCCGGTGTTGTTGTAGATCTCCTTCGCTTTGGCCAGAGCGTCTTTGGCCTGGCCCGCGGCATCCCGGATCTGGTCGACCTTCTGGCTCTGCGACGTCTTGCTCGAGTGCACGCGGTCGAGCATCCCGGTCAGCTTCTCGATGGTGGAGGCGACGTTCTTCATGCGGGTCACCTCGCCCGCAAGCGTGTCGGGGTCGCCGCTGAGGGGATGCATCTCGCGTCCCTTGGGTGTCTGCAAGCCGGCCATCAGTGGGCTCCCCCGGACGTGCTCGACGCCGCCGGCGCGCCCTGGCTCGAGAGCTTGTTGGCGGTGTCCGTGTCCCATTGGGTCCAGTCGTCGATGACCTTCTGGGTGCCGTCGGCCATCTTCTTGGCCGCGTCGAGGATGTCTTTGCGGTTGTCGTCCCAGGAACTCTGAAAACTGTTCACGGCGCCTTTGAGGTCGGGCTCCGGGTCTCCGATGAGGCCTTCGATGTTCTTGGCGATGTCGGTGATGTTCGACATCTCCTCGTACACGAAGTCGAGACCGGACGTGATGTCCTTGAGCTCTTCGAGGTCGATGATGATCGTGCGGTAACCCATGAGCGGAATCCACCCTTTCCCTGACGAGTTGTAACCTACCGGCGCTGGTGCCGGGGCCATATGGGGAGGACTCCCCACCGTGCGACGCGGGCGCGGCTGAGGCGGTCACTCCGCCAGCGGCACCTGCACCTTCTGAACCTGGGCGCCGTTCACGTAGAACCCACGCCCGACAGGCGATTCGTTGCGCGCGATCCTCGGGAACGGCACCTTGAAGACGGCATCGCCGTCGAAGGTGTCCGGCATGAGGACGATGCCGCGGCGAGCGGCCTTCACCTCGCCGATCAGCCCCCAGCCCGCAGAGAGGGTCGAGACGTCTCCGTCGGTGAGCAGCAGATGGTCGCTGCGGTTGACGAGCTTCACCAGCTCGGTCATGGGCGCGTCCGCGACGCCGCCCTGGAAGTCGGCGACATTGTCGATGACGATCACCAAGTGGTTGGTGACCTCCTCGTCCACGACGAGCTTCGCGAGCTCGCCGGCCAGTTCGGCCGCGGAATCCGGGTTCGTCGCGCTCTCCAGCCACGGAAGCGCGTCCTTGATCGGCGACCGTTTCGTGCCCATGAAGAAGAGCCGGGCGTCCGGTCGCCACCGCTGAGTGGACTGCGCCAGGGCGACGAGCGCGTTCGACTTGCCACTCGACGGCGGCCCCGCGACGAGGAACGAACCGTACGGCTCGAAACCCGTGGGCTGGAGAGTCGCATCCTGGACACCCAGCACCGGCCGGTCGGCGACCGCGGCCGGCAGCTCGGCGAACCGGAGCTCGCGCGGGAGCTGTCCGACCTTCGGCGCCGGCGCACGTCCGAAGGCCGCGAGCTGCGCGGCGACGCGCTCGACCGCCTTGGACTGCTCCGCCACGTTCGGGGAACCTCCGGCGACCGCGATCTGCGCTTCGTAGCCGTCGACGATCGCCCGTCCGGGAGGGGAGCCCGCATCCAGGATGTCTTTGGGCACATCGAACATGAAGTACGAGTTCTCGTCGGCCAAGCGCAGCACGACCCGGCGCTGGATGTTCGAGGAGACAGCGGTCGGCACCGCGGTGGCGCGATCGGCGGTGAAGACGACATGCATGCCGAGGGGCCGGCCCTCGGTCAGCAGCTGGAGGAACATGTTGTAGTAGGTGGACCGCCCGAGACCCGTGTCGTATTCGTCCTTGAAGGCCGGGAACCCGTCGAGGAGCAGCAGCACCCGGGGTTCGTCCGGCCGCCCCGCCAGCCGCCGGTACTCGACGATGTCGCCGGCGTTCACCTCGCTGTAGCGCCGGGACCGCGCATCGAGCATGTCCTTCACCGTGCGCAGCAGCCGGGTCACCCGCTCGTGGTCGTCTCCGCTGACCACCGAGCCGACGTGCGGGAGCGCCTCGAGCATCCGGAGCGTGCCGGTTCCGAAGTCCAGCCCGTAGACGTGGACCGGGCCGCCGGCGGGGGTGAGCCCTGCGGCGACGCCGAGCGTGCGCAGCACAACGCTCTTCCCCGCGCCGGAGGTGCCGAACACCGCCATGTGGCCGTCGCGGTCGGGGAAGAAGGACGCCGGTGTCTGCAACTGCTGCTCCGGCCGGTCGATCATGGCCATCATCAGTTCGGTGTCCGTCGACTGCGGGAGAGCGAGCAGATCGACGATCGCCGGCAGCTCGTCGAGCCACGGCCGCCGAGGCGCGGGGACCTCGGCCGTGCCGGCGGCGGCGATCAGGTTCTCGACCAGGCGGACCTGATCGTTGGGTCCCAGGTCCGTCACCTGCAGGTTCGGATCGGCGATCTGCTCCGGTTCCCACTGCACCTCGGCGCCGAACCGCAACTCGGAGATCTTCACGACGGCCGGGTCCGGCTCGCCGCTCGTCCAGCCGCCGGCGTAGCCCGACTGGAACGGGATGAGCCGCCCGGGCCCCGTCTTCGCGATGCCGCGACCCGGGATGGAGGGATCGAACGACGCGGCCACCGGGTCGCCGACCACATCCACGCTGTCGTTCTCGTCGGCCACCCGCAGTGCAACGCGCAGGTTCGTGTTCGCGCGCAGATTGTCTTTGATCACACCGGCGGGCCGCTGCGTCGCCATGATCAGGTGGATGCCGAGGGAGCGACCGCGTTGAGCGATGTCGACCACCCCGTCCACGAACTCCGGCACCTCTCCGACGAGCGCGGCGAACTCGTCGATCACCAGGATGAGCGCAGGCGGGCACTCCGGGTCCCCCCGCTTCTCCAGCTCGATCAGGTCTTTCGCCTTCTTGCGGTTGAGCAGGTGCTCGCGATGGCGCAGCTCCGCCCGCAGGCTCGTCAGCGCACGCCGCACCAGGTGCGGGCTGAGGTCGGTGACCAGTCCGACGCAGTGCGGGAGGCGCACGCACTCGGCGAAGGCCGAGCCGCCCTTGTAGTCCACGAACAGGAAGGTGACCCGGTCCGGGCTGTATTCGGCCGCCATCCCGAGCACCCACGCCTGCAGGAACTCCGACTTGCCCGAGCCGGTCGTGCCGCCGACCAGCGCGTGCGGCCCCTGCGTCCGGAGGTCGAGATGCATGGCGTCCGGCGACCCCTGCCCGACGATCGCGCGCAGCGTTCCCGCGCGTTTCCGCGCGACCGCCGGCGCACCGCTGCGGTCGTGGATGGAGTTGTTCTGGGTCCAGCGCTCGACCGCGGCATGAGGATCCGCGGCGAGGTCGGCGTCGACGAGGGTGAGCATCGACACGCTCCTCGGCAGATCGCTCGAGTCGGCGACCACCGCGCTCGCGTCCACCACGGGAGCCAGCCGTCGAGCCAGGATGCGTGCGTATTCGGCCGACACGCCCTCGACGCGGACCTCGGGCACGGTCATCCCGAGCCGGACGAACCCGACCGAGGCCACGTCCAGGCCCGCGGAGACATCGACGAAGGTCCGGCACGCCGCGGGCAGCGCCTCAACAGTGTGCGCCATCCAGATCGGATAGACGTTCGCGTCCGCCGCGTACTCGAGAACCTGGGCGAGCCGTGCCCGGTCGACGGGCGCCTCGTTGTCGATCACGACGACGAGGGAGGCGACGAGCGGATTGATCGAACCGGTGGTGTTCCCCGACCCGACAGCGGCGCCGCGGTGCACCGCGGCCGCCCCTTCGTCGTGGGCGCCGCGTGCGCTGTCCGCTCTGCGCTTGACGTCGATCCGGGTCTCGATCAGCTCCTCGAGGGCGTTCAGGATCGAGGTGGCGGTGGAGGTGCTGTCCGCGAGGTGCACACCGGCGAGCGAGCTCTGCGGCGACGACGTGTGCGGCAGCCACTTGAGCCACTCGAACTCGGCGGTCGAGCGCGCACCGAGGATCGCGGCGATCGTCAGCTCTGCGGGCGAGTGCAGGCCGGCGTACTGCACGATCAGGGCGCGCACGGTATCCGCCACGCTGGTGCCCGGTCCGCACACACCGAGCGCACCCGCGAGGTGCAGGTTCTCGACCAGCGGCACGTCCGACACGAGCTCGGCGCGCGCCTTCAGCTCTTCGACGGCGCGCGTGTACGCCGGCAGCCCCGTGCCGAAGTCGTTCGACGTGACGGTGTTGCGGCTCGGCATCGTGCCGAGGCCCAGTCGCACGTCGAGGAAGTTCCAGTGCTCCGGCCGCCGCGTCCAGAGCATCGGACCGAGCTGCAGGGCGTCGGCATAGATCTCGGCCACCGAGGGGCTCTCGCGGCGGCGGGCCTCCTGCTCGCGTGGGACCTCCGCCAGGACGCGGGCCTCGAGGTCCTCCAGCTGCAGTTCGAACTTCTCGGTGGAGATCTTGAGCTTGCGTTTGACACCGCTCGACTGGGCGACGTAGCTGCCGAGCATCATCATCGGTGCGAGCGCGATGAACGCCAGCGAGAGAGGGTTGCGCGTGACGGCGAACATCACCGCACCCATCACCGCGGGGGCGACCATCATCACCCACGGGAAGACCTGAGGCTCCGACTCCCCGGGGATCTCGGGCGAGGGGTACTTCTGACCGGGGTAACGGCCCTCCACCCTCGGTGACCGGTTGAATCGCAGAACCCCGCCGCGCTCGAGCACCTGCGGGGTCGCCTCGGCTGCGGCCGGAGCTTCTGCGGTGAACCGGATCTCCGAGTCGCCCAGGATCACGCTCTGCCCGCTGCTCAGGCGAACCCGCGAGACGAGCCCGCCGTCGACGAGGATGCCGTTCGCCGAGTTCAGATCGATCACGTCCACGCCGCCGGGGCCGACCTCCACCCGGGCATGACGCTTGGATACCAGTGGATCCTCGAGCACCACGTCGTTTCCGGCCACGCGCCCGATCGTGCTGTTCCCGGCGGGGAGCAGGAACTCCGCTCCGCGCGCCGGACCCGTCATCACCCGCACCGTCGCCGCTGCGGCGCCGCGCTGCGGCGAACCCCCTGAGGGCGCCTCCGTGCCGCACCGGACGACGACCGCGTTGAAGCCGGATCCGATCGCCGCCTCACCGATCGGCGTCTCGGGCACGAGTTCGACGAAGGCGTCCGACTCGGGCGGGGAGACCATCAGCGTGAGCCGATCGGCCGGATCCGGCGAGGCCCGGAGGGTGGGATCGGAGTCGACGATCGCCCACGCGACGTCTCCCACTGTCGCGGTCGCATCGGCGGTGACCACGATGTCGACGTCGTCGGCGTGAGCACGACGGAGACCGAGCTTGACCCTCATTCGTCCGCTTCCCGTTCACTCCCGAGTACGACGAACGAGCGCTCGCCGAGCATCACCGTCTGCCCCTCGCCGACAGGCGTCGGCGAGTGCGTGGGGACGCGCACGAACTCCTCGCCGACACGCAGCGACGTCCCGTTGCGGGAGGCGCGGTCGACGATCCAGAATCCCCGGTCGTCGAAGCCGAAGGCGGCGTGGGTCTTGGAGACCGACCAGCTGTCGTCGGCGATGGGAACCAGCATCCCGACCGCCTCCTGCGCGCGCGGTTCCGGGTTGCGGCCGATCAGCCCGCTCCCGGACACGTGGATACGGGTGCCGTCATCGAAGAGGAGGAGAGCCTCGGTCAGGGGGCCGCGCGCCGCCGGTGCCGGGTGCGCTCCGGGGAGGGGCTGCACGGTCGGGAGGGGCTGCACCCGTGGGAGCGGGTGCGCCTGCGCCTGCGGGTGCGCCTGCGCGTGCGCCTGCGCCTGCGGGTGCGCCTGCGCCTGCGGGTGCGCCTGCGGCGCGGGTTGCGCCGGCGACGCCGGGAGCGGTTGCTGCACCACGCCGACGATCGCGGACTCGAGCCGCTTCGCCGGAACGAAAGGAATCGGCTCGATGGCGGAACCGGTGAACACCGTCGCCAGCGAAGGGAGGCCCGTCGGCGCCGGTCCGGCAGCCGGTTCCAGTGTCCGTTTCGCGAGCCGGAGAGCCTTGGCATCGTACGGATCGAGGCCCTGCGCGACGTCGATCAGCCAGTTGCCGCCCGCACGATCGAGCCAGCCGCGTCCTCGCCTCCCGGGATCCCACAGCGGCGAGAGGAGCACGACGACGGCGAGGGGCGGGAACCACAGGCTCACCTGAAGGATCAGCGCCCGCCAGAGCATGCGCCAGAATCCCGGCTTGCCGAGGGTCGCGGCCCGCACCGACCGGATGCCGAAGATCGCCTTCCCCACGGTGACGCCCTTCAGCCCGTGGAGCGCGACCTGGGTCAGAACGAAGGAATAGCCGGCGAAGAGGCTCGACAGCAGCAGGATCAGCGGGACGAGCGAACCGGCCGTCCCGCTCGCACCGGCCGCCACCAGCTGGCTCATGCCGATGACTCCCGGCGCCGCCACGACCGCGACGATCGCGGCCTCGACCCCGAACGCGAGAGCGCGCCTGCCGACCGGGGCGGGGCGCAGGCCGAGCGCGAGCGCGTACTCGAAGTCCGGATGCGCGCCGACGTCGCTGCCCGGCTCCGTCAGCCCCGTCGCAGCGGGCCCACTGCTCACTCGGTCTCCCCTCCGATCTCGTCCTCGATCGCGCGCCGAGGCTCCCCCCAGACAACCGGCCCGAGCATCCCCTGTCGATGGGGAGGCCTCACCATGCCCGTCGAGAAGCCACCCTACCGATTGCCGGCGACCTGCGTCCCGGCTGCTGCCGCGCCGCCGGCACTCCGAAGCCACTCATCGATGCCGCCGACGAGCACTCGGGTGCTCCCGAAGCCGGCGCCGCGGACGATCTCAGCGGCGAGCTCGGCCCGTGGTCCGGCCTTGCAGAGAAGCACGATGTCCGTCTCACGATGCAGCCCGCCCGGCACACCCCGGCTGCGGAGGATGCTGAGCGGCCACGACCGGGATCCCGGCAGGTGCACGGCGGCGTACTCCTCCTGCTCGCGGACGTCGATGAGCTCGGGAGGCCGCGATGACTCAAGGCCTGCCGGCGCGAGAATCGCGCGGAGCTCCTCGACGGTGATCGTCCTCGAGGCCTCGACGTCGACACCGACCTCTGCGTCGGCGATCGCGGACGCACAGCTCTCCGCGGGCTGCGCGAGGTTCCGCACCGGCCGCCGGCGGACCGCGGGGGCAGGGATCGCCAACTCGCGCCAGGTGGCCTCCCCGATGTCGAAGAGCGCCAGCCGGCCGAGCAGCGACCTGCCCGTACCGGTGATGAGTTTGACCGCCTCGGCGGCCATGACCGATCCGGCCGCGCCGCAGAGCATCCCGAGCACGCCGGCCTCGCCGCACGACGGCGACGACTCCGGCGGCGGCGAGTCCGGGTAGAGGTTGCGGTAGGTCGGGCCGTGCTCCGCCCAGAAGACGCTGACCTGCGCACCGAACTGCAGGATGGAACCCCAGACGCAGGGCTTCCCGGCGAGCTCGGCCGCGTCGGAGACGAGGTAGCGGGTGGCGAAGTTGTCGGCGCCGTCCACCACGAGGTCGTAGCGCTCGATCAGCTCGACGGCGTTCTCGGCCACCAAACGGTAGGGATGCGTCTCCACGCGCACGAGAGGATTGACCGACTCGATCGTCTCGCGTGCCGAGTCGACCTTGAGCCGGCCGACGTCGCCGGTGCCGTGGATGACCTGCCGCTGGAGGTTGCTCGTCTCCACGTGGTCGTCGTCGACGATGCCGAGGGTTCCGACGCCGGCGGCGGCCAGATAGAGGAGTACCGGAGATCCGAGGCCGCCGGCGCCGACCACGAGCACCCGGGCGTTCTTCAGCCGCCGTTGCGCGTCGCCCCCGAACCCCGGGAGCAGCAGGTGACGCGAGTAGCGGTCCGCCTCTGCGGGATCGAGGGAGCCGGCCGCGTCGACCAGCGGGCCCGCAGCCGCGTTCGCGTGCGTCGCGCTCACAGGTCGGGCCGCCCGTCCATCGGCGACGACGCGAGCGAGACGGTCCGCCGGGGGATGCGGCCCGAGCGCGCGGCGAGGCGTCCCGCGATCACGGCGTGCCGGAAGGCCGCGGCCATGCCCACGGGATCCTGGGCGCGGGTGACGGCGGTGGCGAGCAGGACGGCGTCGCAGCCCAGCTCCATGGCGAGCGCCGCGTCGGAGGCGGTGCCGATCCCGGCGTCCAGGACGACCGGCACGCCCGCCCGCCCGACGATCAGGGCGATGTTGTGCGGGTTGAGGATGCCGAGTCCCGTGCCGATCGGCGCGCCGAGCGGCATGACGGCCGCGGCGCCGAGGTCCTCGAGCCGGCGGGCGAGCGCCGGATCGTCGTTGGTGTAGGCGAAGACGACGAACCCGCGCGACACGAGCTGCTCGGTCGCGACCGCGAGCTCGGCGCCGTCCGGGAGGAGGGTGTCCTCGTCGGCGATCACCTCGAGCTTGATCCAGTTCGTTCCGAGCGCGTCGCGCGCCAGCTCGGCGGTGAGCACGGCCTCCCGGGCGGTCAGGCAGCCGGCCGTGTTGGGCAGGAGGCGGATGCCCGCGTCGGCGATCAGCCGGAACAGCGATCCCTCCGACGACGGATCGTGGCGGCGCATGGCGACAGTCGTGAGCTCCGTCCCGGAGGCGGCCAGGGCGGCGCTGAGCCTGGTCAGGCTCGGGGCGCCTCCCGTCCCCATGATCAGGCGGGAGGTGAGCTCGACGCCGTCGATGGTCAGCGGGTCGGCGGCGGTCGTCCCGGCGGGCGCGTCCAGCGCGTCCAGCGCGTCCAGCGCGCTCGGTGCGTCCGGTGCGTCGGGCGCGCTCGGTGCGTCGGTGCGCATGGTCAACCTCCCTGGGTTGCGCTGACGATCTCGACGATGTCGCCGTCCGCGAGTTCCTCCGCGGTCCAGCCGGCGCGGGGTACGACGACGGAATTGACGGCGACTGCCGTGCCGAGGGCTCCTCCGTCCGGGATGGCGCCGGCCGCGTCGACCCGGATCCCGGTGAGGTCGGCGACGAGGTCGGCGACCGAGAACGCGGCCTCCTCGCTCCGGCTCTGTCCATTGACGGTGATCGTGATCATCGGATGGTGTTCCTCTCCGCCGCGGCGAGCGCGGCGTCCTGTGGTGCGAACCGGTCGGGGCGGAACCCCTTCCAGCGCTCGTCGTCCGGCAGCCTCTCGATGAGACCCAGGCAGATCTCCGCAGCGATGGGCGCGAGCAGCACGCCGTGCCGGAAGAAGCCGGTCGCCACGATCAGGCCCGGCAGGTCTCCGTCGCCGATTCGCACGCGGCCGAGAAGGGGAGCATTGTCGGGCGTCGCCGGGCGCGCGCGTGCCGTCGCCTCCAGAAACTCCAGCTCGGCGACGGCCGGGAGGACCTCCTGGGCGTCCCGCAACAGCCGATGGACGCCGGCCGCGGACACGCCGGCGAGACCGTCCTCGCGCTGGGTCGCGCCGATGACGAGGGTGCCGTCGGCCCGCGGGACGAGGTAGACGCTCTCGCCGCGGACGAACGCGCGAACCGTCGCGGTGAGCAGCGGCCGGAGGCGGTCGGGCACGCGCAGCCGCAGGATGTCGCCGAACACCGGGCGCAGCGGCAGCAGCAGCCCGCGGGGCAGGGCGCCGACACCACTCGCGCCGAGGCCGTTCGCGAGGACGACCTCCGCCGCTGTCACGGTCGTCCCGCGTTCCCCGCGGACGCCGACCACCCGCGAACCGGAGTCCGCCGGATCGCTGTGCAGCAGGGTCACGACGCGCTCGGGCACGATGCCGGCGGCCGGTGCGCTCTCCAGTCCCGCCAGTAACCGCTTCGCCAGCAGGCGGGGATCGACCTGATGGTCGCCGCAGACGCGGTACCCGGACGTCACCCGGGGGCCAAGGCAGGGCTCGAGCGTCCGGAGGCCGGCGAGGGAGATCGGGTCGGCCACGAGCCTCCGGGCGCGATGCGCCGCGTGGAGGTCCGCCAGCGCCCGCCGGTCCCCCTGGTCGACTCCGACCAAGAGGGTCTCGGTCGGCAGGTACCCCGCGGCGATGCGGCCCGGTGCGAGCGCCTCGACGAAGGCGGGGTACCGTTCCGCTGACGCGACCATGAGCTCCAGGAGGGCGTCCTCCTGGTAGTGGTACTCGCTCACCGGCGCAAGCATCCCGGCTGCGGCGAAGGTGGCGCCACGGGCCGGGGCCGGATCGAACACGCGCACCGACGGGCCGGCTCGGGCGACGGTCCAGGCGATGGCCAGTCCGATGATCCCGCCGCCGACGACCACGACGTCCACGGCCTCGGACCCGGGCACAGCGCCGGCCACGGCTACCCTGGCCTCATGTCCCTCGCCGCCGCGCAACTCTATCTCTGCACCGATGCCCGAACCCGTCAGGGCGACTTCGCCGACTTCGTCGACGCGGCCTTCTCGGGTGGAGTCGACATCATCCAGCTGCGCGACAAGACCCTCGAAGGCGGTGAAGAGCTCGAGGTCCTCTCGCTCCTCGCCGACGTCGCCGCCCGGCACGGGAAGCTCTGGGCGGTCAATGACCGCGCCGACATCGCCCGCGTCTCCGGGGCCCCTGTGCTGCACCTCGGGCAGAAGGATCTGCCGGCACCGGTCGCCCGGACGGTCGTCGGGGCGACGACGGCGATCGGGCTCTCCTCCCACAGCGCCGAGCAGATCGACGCCGCGGCCTCCGCCGACGGGCTGGACTACTTCTGCGTCGGCCCGGTCTGGCCCACTCCGACGAAGCCCGGCCGCGCCGGTGTCGGCCCGGGCCTCGTCGGCTACGCGGCGGCCAGCGGCGCCACGCGGCCGTGGTTCGCGATCGGCGGCGTCGACGAGAACACCATCGGAGAGGTCGTGGCGGCCGGCGCCGAGCGCGTAGTCGTCGTACGGGCGATCACCGAGTCGGACGATCCCGCCGGAAGCGCCGGGCGGTTGCGCGCGGCGCTCCCGGTCCTCGCGCACCACGGCTAAGGGCGGCCGGTGGTGGGCGCGGGGAGGTAGACCTTCCCGCCGGACTCGGCGAACTCGGCCGACTTGGCGGCCATCCCGGCGACCCGCTGCTGCTCGGTGACACCGCCGAACTGGTCGCGGATGTCCTGCGAGATGCGCATCGAGCAGAACTTCGGCCCGCACATCGAGCAGAAGTGTGCCGTCTTCGCCGGTTCGGCCGGCAGGGTCTCGTCGTGGAACTCCTGCGCGGTGACCGGGTCCAGCGACAGGGCGAACTGGTCGCGCCAGCGGAACTCGAACCGGGCCTTCGAGAGCGCGTCGTCTCGCGCCTGCGCGCCCGGGTGGCCCTTGGCGACGTCGGCCGCGTGGGCGGCGATCTTGTACGTGATGACCCCGGTCTTCACATCGTCCCGATCCGGCAGGCCCAGGTGCTCCTTCGGCGTCACGTAGCAAAGCATCGCCGTGCCGTAGCGGGCGATCTCCGTCGCACCGATCGCCGAGGTGATGTGGTCGTAGCCGGGAGCGATGTCCGTCACCAGCGGGCCGAGCGTGTAGAACGGGGCGCCGTCGCAGAGCTCCTGCTGCCGCTCGACGTTCTCCCGGACCAGGTGGAACGGGACGTGGCCGGGGCCCTCGACCATGACCTGCACGTCGTACGTCCAGGCACGCTTGGTCAGCTCGGCGAGGGTGTCCAGCTCAGCGAACTGGGCGGCGTCGTTCGCGTCGGCGATGGACCCCGGCCGCAGCCCGTCGCCGAGGGAGAACGCGACGTCGTACTGCGCGAAGATCTCGCAGAGCTCGTCGAAGTGCGTGTAGAGGAAGTTCTCCTGGTGGTGCGCCAGGCACCACCCGGCCATGATCGAGCCGCCGCGCGAGACGATCCCGGTCACTCGCTCCGCTGTCAACGGCACGTACCGCAGCAGCACGCCGGCGTGGACGGTCATGTAGTCGACGCCCTGCTCGCACTGCTCGATGACGGTGTCCCGGTACACCTCCCAGGTGAGCGCGGACGCATCCCCGTTCACCTTCTCCAGCGCCTGGTAGATCGGGACGGTGCCGATCGGGACAGGCGAGTTGCGGATGATCCACTCGCGGGTCGTGTGGATGTCATCGCCGGTGGAGAGGTCCATCACTGTGTCCGCGCCCCAGGTGGTCGCCCACTGCAGCTTGGAGACCTCCTCGGAGATCGAGCTCGTCACTGCGGAGTTGCCGATGTTGGCGTTGATCTTCACCAGGAAAGCCCTGCCGATGATCATCGGCTCCGACTCCGGGTGGTTCACGTTGTTCGGGATGATCGCCCGGCCGGCCGCGACCTGCGAACGCACCAGTTCGACGTCGCAGCCCTCCCGCAGCGCCACGAACCGCATCTCAGGAGTAATCACTCCGTCACGGGCGTAGCGCATCTGCGTGATCGTGCGGCCGGGGAGCGCACGGCGCACCGGCGGCTTGGCGCCGCGCCACTCCGCCGACGCCTCGCCCCGGCGGATCGCCGAACGGCCGTCGTCCAGCAGGGTGCGCTCCCGGCCCGGGTACACCTCCGTGTCGGCGCGGTCGGCGATCCACTTCTCGCGGAGCGGCGGCAGACCGATTACCGGGTCGCTGCCCGGTCCCTCCGTCCGGTACACCGTCAGGGGCGGGTTGGCCGTGCCGTCCGGCGAGGGGTCCAGACCGATCCGATCGACGGGCACGTGGAGGTCGTGCTCCGTATCGTGCAGAAAGGCCAGAGCGCGTGCGGTCACGACAGAATCCATCGAGGAGACTCCTACTTCCTTCGCCGGCATTACCCGGACAGGTTCGAACGGTCGTAGGCCGCGTCAGCCCGATCTCAGCCCTTGCGAGGGCTCCCGTGTGGATGCACCGACCATAGCGCACGATCCGGAGGGGCGTCGAACCGACCTGCTAGGGTCGCGCCATGAGCCCCCGCGAGCACAGCATCCCGCGCGTGCTCAGCATCGCCGGCACGGATCCGACCGGCGGTGCGGGCATCCACGCCGACCTCAAGAGCATCGCCGCCAACGGCGGGTACGGCATGGCCGTCGTCACCGCCCTCGTCGCGCAGAACACCACCGAGGTCCGCGCCATCCACACCCCTCCGCCCGCCTTCCTCGCCGCACAGCTCGACGCCGTCAGCGACGATGTCACGATCGATGCCGTGAAGATCGGGATGCTCGGCACCGCCGAGAACGCCGCGGTCCTCGGGGCATGGCTCGCCGAGACCACCCCGCCGATCGTGGTTCTCGACCCTGTCCTGAAGGCCAGCACGGGCAACGCGCTGGGACGCGGCGACCTGCTGGAGGCGCTCCGCGACCTCCTGCCGCTGTGCAGCGTGGTCACACCCAACCTCGACGAGCTCGCAGCGCTCGCGGACGAACCGCCTGCGTCGTCCTGGGACGCGGCGATCGCGCAGGCCCAGCGGCTCTCCGCAGCCTACGAGGTGGCCGTGCTCGTCACCGGTGGGCATCTCGGCGGTGCGACCTCCCCCGACGCCGTGATCGATCCACGGGACACCCTCGGCATCGGCCGGGCCGTCTCTTCGCTGATGGCGCCACGAGTTGCGACGGCGAACACCCATGGCACGGGCTGTTCACTGTCGGCCGGGCTGGCCACGAATCGCGCACGGTCGGGAGACTGGCTGGACGCTCTCCGGGTGACGAAGACGTGGCTGACCGGCGCACTCGCATCGGCCGATCGCCTGGACGTCGGTCGTGGCCCGGGCCCGCTCGACCACTTCCACCACCTGTGGCCGGAGAGGGAAGGGTCGGCGGCTGCCGAGCCGGATCCCGTGGCGTGAGGTAACGCGACCTCCTCGGCGAAGGGGCGGAGCCATTCGTCGCGGTGGAGGCGGAGGATCGTGGCGTGCTTGGTCCCGGGCGCGATCCGCACGCGGTCGGCGGGGACCGGACTCCACTCGCCGCTGCCCGGATCGGTGGTTTCGAGGGCGAAGTAGCCGTGAGGGCTCGTGCTGTACCGATCCAGGAGAGATACCAACGGGACTCGTGGGGATCCTTCAGGACGATCGGCGCCTCGGCGCCGGCTCGGCGCCGGCGACCAGGTCCGCTGCCGCTGCGTCGACCTCGGCCTGCGTGGGCGAGCTGCCCGCCGCCGAAGTGCTCGTAGTTGCACCCGACACGCCGTGGCGGCCTGCAACAACGAGCACCTCGCCGGGTCCGGGTGCAACAACGAGCACCTCGCCGGGCCCGGGTGCAACAACGAGCACCTCGCCGGGCCCGGGTGCGCCGCTTGGACGGGGCAGGCGCGCCCTCCCTCCACGCGGCCTCCCCCGCGCTCTTTCTGCCGAAGTGCTCGAAGTTGCACCCGACACGCCGTCGAGGACTGCAACAACGAGCACCTCGCCGGGAGCTGGAGTGCACCCCGGCGGGAGCGGGCACACTCGACGGGAGCGGGCGCGGCCGATTCCGCCGAAGTGCTCGTAGTTGCACCCGACACGCCGTGGCGGCCTGCAACAACGAGCACCTCGGCTGGTCGCGGAGGGGAGGACGGCCGCCCGCCCTCCCCTCCTCGGTCGTCTCGCGTCAGTCTGCGACGGGCGTGAGCGTCCAGAAGTGGTCCGCCGTCGCCTCCTCCGACGCGGTCGTGGAGGTGCCGCTCGCCGTCCCGACCACCAGGGTGCCGTTGAGGCCGTGGCCGGAGGAGTCGACGACCGTCGTGCCGCCGGCCTCGTCGAAGGCGTAGTGCACGACGTCACCGCTGCCGACGGCACCCGAGGCGAGGGATGCGACATCCGATGCGGTCAGCGCTCGCGAGTAGACGTTGAAGTCGTCCACCTTCGCGTCGAGCGCCGGGTCGTTGTACTGGGACTTGCCGATCCAGTCGTTGGGCGTCGCTCCGAGCGCGGACGGGTGCACCGTCATATTCGGGTTCGTACCGACCACCTGCCCGTCGACGTACATGGTCCCGGTCGTCCCGGACAGGGTGACGGTCACCAGCGACCACTGGCCCACCGGGAGGACGCTCGTCGCGTTGATCCTCTGCTCGGCGTTCGGGCCTCCCGTGGTGATGGCGAAGCGCAGTCCGGAACCGGAGTTCACGGTCAGGAACATGTTCGTGCCGGGGCCGTTGCCGAAGTCGAACACGCGCGACCAGGCGGTGTTCGCCGACGGGTCGACCCAGGCGGACACAGTGTAGTCGCCGGTCAGCCCGCTGGCGACGCCCGCAGGGAGCGTCACGTAGGACGCGGTGTGGCAGAAGTCGAGCGCCGTGCCGATGCGGCCGGGCGCGCGCGGGCCGTCGACGGCGCAGGTCGGCGCGCCGTCGGTCCACTGCACCACGGAGGCTCCGGGAGTCGTGCTCATCGAGGAGACCGCGAGGACGAGTCCGCTGCCCGCGTTGGCGAGCTTCACGCGGCCGTTCGCGGCAGGGATGACCTGCCAGAGCTGGTCGTCGCCGCCGGTGTCGGCGCCGACGACGACCTGCGCGCCGTTCGCGGCGGATGCGGACGCCACCCCGAGCACCTCGTGGTTCGCCCCGTTCACGACCTTGTAGAGACCGGCCCCGCTGGAGACAAGTCTCCAGGTCTGGCTCGCGCTGCCGGAGGCCGTCGCCTGATCGGCCGTCGCGCCCGCGGTGTCGAGTGCCAGGCCGCTGTTGCCGTTGGTGAGCGTGTACTGACCGTTGAGGTTGGTGATGCTGCTCGGCCGGGTGATGACAAGGTGATAACCGTATGCAGCGTTCATGGCGACCGGGACCGTGATCGACCCGTCCGAACCGACACGGTAGAGCGTGTTCGAGATGGTGATCGGTGCGGCCGTCGCGGTGGTCCGCCCGTACGACGGCGTGTACTCGAGCTTGACGCCGACGGCGTTGCCGAGTTTCAGCGAGTTCAGCCCGTCCACGCGGACCGCATTCGCACCGCTCCCGCCGCCCGCGATGACATCCACCTCGGTCTTGTCGGCGGTGACGGAGGCCGCTCCGTCCAGGCCGGTGGAGGCCGGCGGGGTCGTGGTCACCATGTTCCCGCTCATCTCGCCGTACCACTTGTAGAGCCAGTACGAGCCGTTGGGCGATCCGCCTGTGTCGGTGAGAGTGTCGCCGAGCGTGCCGTAGTGGTTCCAGAAGGCGAGCTCGGCGTTGTCCACGCCGTAGCGCTCGAACTTGGCGATGTAGCCGACCAGCGGTCCGGGGATGCCGATCTCGGACGGTGTCGCGTACTCCTCGATGGCGATCGGCCGCGGGGTGATGCCCAGGCTCTTCTCGATCGCGGCGACCTTCGCGATGTCGCCCTGGATGTGCGACGAGCTCTCCAGCTCGTGCCAGGCGATGATGTCGGGCACCGTGTTCGTCGCGACGGCATTGGCGAGGAAGCTCTGCATCCCGCTGATGTTGTCCGAGTAGCTCGGTCCCTGGATCGGGGTCGTGGCGTCGAGCGAGCGGACCTCGCGGTAGGTGCGCGTCCAGCCGTCGTTGAAGGAGCCGGCCTTCGCGGTGTCCCACGTCCAGTCCGGCTCGTTCCAGAGCGCGTAGGCAGAGATGTTCTTCGCGCCGGAGGCCTGGACGGCCTTCACCTGCGTGTCGACGGCGCCCAGCCAGTCGCTCCAGCTCACCCACTTGTAGGGGAAGTCGGGGTACCAGTCCGACATCCGGACCACGACCTTGGCGCCGGCCTTCGCCGCCTCGGGCGCGACAACCAGTGCGTCGCCGGCGGGGGCCGGCTCGCCGTTGGGGAGCTGGTGGCCGCCCGGGGCCATCTGAACGAACGTGTTGGGCTTGATCGCCTGCACGAGATCGTCCGAAGGGACGGTGCTGCTCGCGAGGCCGTACAGAGAACCGGTGGCCACGTGGGTCACGGGGCGGAACGGCTGGTCCGCGTGGACTTCCAGGGTGGAGGCCGCGCCGGGAAGCGCGCTTGCCGGGGCCGCGAAGGCCGCCCCCGACGCTCCCAGAGCAACTGCAGCGAGCGTGGCCGTCAGGGCGGTCGGCGACCACCTCCTGCGGGGTGTCGTGCGTGACGTCATCTTCTGTTCTCCATTGATCCGATGAGATGGACGGTATTCGAACCGGTTCGATGACTCCAAGACGGCTGCAAACACCGAATCAGGAAGAAGGATCGGTCGAATGGCCGTGGCAAGCACGCTAACAGGGCGATTTACGCAGGTCAAGGAAATGAGCGAACCGGTTCGACTGTGGGTTCGTGGGCGTGTGGGCAACGATCGGCGATGCCCGCGCAACGCATGGCGGACCCGAACCCGGCCGGGCACCGCTCGCGCGGCTGATCTAGCCGGAATTCGGCGGATCCAGGAGCACTCGCACACTCCGAGCGGCGGGACTCCTTCGTGCGGAATCGGGGAACCGTCGAAACGTTCGACTTCCCCACGTGGTCGAAAACGTGTTCGTTTATCGAACCGGTTCGACGCGATCGTGGAGCGCATCCGGCCCCTCCCCCTCCGCGAAGTGCTCGTCGTTGCATCCGACACGCCGTCGGGGACTGCAACAACGAGCACTTCGCGGCGCCTGGCGGTCCACGAGACGGTCGGGGCACCATCCGCGGTGGATGCGCCCGCCTTCGCCGCGTAGCGCTCCCTTCTCGTGTTCTGTTGCGGGGTGAAGCTAGGCGGGTACGGCTCGCCGGTCACCGTCCTCGACGGTCTCGCGGGCACGAGGCGCCGTCGCCGTCGCCGTCCCCGTCGTCGAGACGAGCGCGACGCCCGGGAACGGGAGGACGGACCCCCGCTCGTCCTCGCCCGAGCCGACGACCGTGTGCGGCAGGCCGTAGGCGCTGACATCCACCGGATGGGACGACCGGTTGATCAGGAACGCCGTCTCGGCGACGCCGTCCGTGCGCACGGCCAGCTCGACCTCCCCGCGGAGTTCGCGCGGCAGCTCGCTCTCGATGCCGGCGTCGACGGTGAGGCGCTCGATCAGGCCGGCTCTGCTGCGGTCGTCCAGGTCCGCGGAGACGTACGACGCGGTGCCCGCCGACGTGACACGCCGCGTGATGGCAGGGTGTCCTCGCAGCTCACCGTCGCGATAGCGGGCCAGCACCTCCACCGTGGCGTCGGTGACGTCGAGCCGCTCGGTCCACAGCGTCGCCTGGGCGCCGTCGTCCAGGAGGGTGCGCTGACCGTCGAGCAGCGGGTGGATCTCCTGCACCAGGATCCCGAGCAGCTCCCGCAGCAGCCCGGGGTACCCGCCGAGCCGGACGTGGTCGTTCTCGTCGACGATGCCGGAGTTGAACGTGACGAGCAGGTGGCCGCCGTTGGTGGCGAACTCGATCAGACGCTGCGCGAGGGCGGAGGGCAGCACGTGCAGCGCGGGGGTGACGACCACCCGGTAGTCGGCGAACGCGCCTGCGGCGGGGAGCAGGTCGACGCGATGCCCGGCGTCCAGCACCGCGCGGTGCCAGGCGAGCACCTCGTCCCGGTACCGGAAGCGGTTCGTGTGGTGGGAGTCCTGCTCGCTCGCCCACCACGACTCCCAGTCGAACAGGATGGCAATGGCGGCGGGCTTCCGGTGGGTTCCTGCGACGCTGTCCAGCGCGGCCAAGGTGTCGCCGAGCTGCGCGACATCCCGGAAGATCTCGGTGTCCTCTCCCGCGTGCGGAAGCATCGCGGAGTGGAACTTCTCGGCACCCGCGCGGGACTGCCTCCATTGGAAGTAGCAGACCGCGTCCGCGCCGTGGGCGACGTGCGTGAGGGCGTCGGCGGCCAGCGCGCCGCGCGCCTTCGCGAGGTTGACCGGCTGCCAGTTCACGGCGCCCGTGGAGTGCTCCATCAGGAACCACGGGCTCCCTCCGGCCAGGCCGCTGGTCAGGTTGGCCGAGAAGGAGAGCTCGTCGCGTGCGGTGGGCTTCGTCGTGACGTAGTGGTCGTTCGAGACGAAGTCGACGTCGGCCGCCCAGTCGGCGTAGTTCATGGCCGTGATGTCCTCCATGACCATGAAGTTGGTGGTCACGGGGATGTCCGGGCTCCACTGCCGCAGGACAGCGCGCTCCGCCCGGAGATGCGCCCTCAAGGCGTCCGACGAGAACCGCTTGAAGTCGAGCTGCTGGCTCGGATTGGGATGCGCCGCCGCCAGCCGGGGGGTGAGGATCTCGTCGAAGCTCGAATAGCGCTGCGACCAGAAGGCGGTCCCCCAGGCCTGATTGAGACTCTGGATGTCGCCGTAGCGTTCGGCGAGCCAGTTCCGGAACGCCGCGGTCGCGTCCGCCGAATGGTCCCAGGCGTTGTGGCAGCCGATCTCGTTGTTGACGTGCCAGGCGACGACTGCGGGATGGGAGGCGTACCGCTGGGCGAGCCGGGTCACCAGCGCGAGCGCGTACTCCCGGAAGACCGGGGAGGTCGGCCGCCAATGCTGGCGGCCTCCCGGCGCGAGGACCTCGCCCCGCTCGTTGACGGGAAGGATCTCCGGGTGACGGGTGGTCAGCCACGGCGGCGGTGAGGCCGTCGCCGTCGCCAGGTCCACGGAGATGCCGTTCTCATGCAGAAGGTCGAGCACCTCGTCGAGCCACTCGAACGTCCACTCCTCGGCGGACGGCTGGAGCTGGGACCACGAGAAGATCGCGACGGAGACGATGGTGACCTTCGCCTTCCGCATCAGCCGGACATCCTCGAGCCAGACGTCGCGTTCCCACTGGTCGGGGTTGTAGTCCGCACCGAAGAGCAGCCGGGGCCGGCCCGTCGGGGAGGTGATCCAGCGTGACGCGTGTCGGCTCTCGGCCATGGATGTTCCTTCTGTCGATGAAGCGGAAAGGGAGGCGCGCCGCTGTGGGCGCCGGGTCCGGCCCGGCGCCCACAGGCGGGCTACTTGTCGACCGTGAACCCCTGGCTGTTGCCGTAGGAGCTGAGGTTGTCCTGCCAGGCCTTCAGCCCGGCGTTGAGGTCGCCCTTCGCCGCGTAGGACTTGCCGACCGTGTCCGCGAAGACGCTGTTGGCGTAGACCTGGAACGGCAGGTACTGCCATCCCTTCGCGACGTTCTTGGATGCGTCCACGAGGACCTTGTTGATCTGCTGTCCGCCGAAGTACGCGGGCGCCTCGTTGAGGAAGCTGTCTGCGTTCAGCTGCGCCGTGGTCGACGGGAAGCCGCCGCTCTTCAGGAACACGCCGATGCTGGAGTCCGAGCTGTTCAGCCAGCGGAGGAAGGCGGCCGCGAGCGCGGGGTTCTTCGACTGCTTGGTGACGGACTGGGCGCTTCCGCCGTTCTCCGAGGTGATCGGCGAGCCGTCGTAGCTGGGCAGCGGGGCCACGCGCCACTTGCCGGCGCCGTCCTTGACGGAGCTCTCCATGATGCCGGGCATCCAGGCTCCGGTGACGATGGTTGCGAGCGTGCCGTTGTTCAGGCCCTTGAACCAGTCATCGCTCCAGGTGGGGATCGGCGAGACGAGTCCGGGCTCGACCAGCTTGTTCCAGGTGTCCGCCCACTTCTTGGTGCCCGCATCCTGCAGGTTGATGGTGACATTCGAGCCGTTGGTCGTGTACGGGTGCCCGCCGGCCTGCCAGATCAGCGGCTGCGCGTAGCCGGGATCGCCCGCGTCGTTCGTGATGAACTTCGACGGGTCGGCCTGGTGGAGCTTGGCCGCATCGGCGATGTACTCATCCCACGTCTTCGGGACCGTCAGACCGTACTGGTCGAAGACCGCCTTGTTGTAGAGCAGCACCATGGGCCCGGAGTCCTGCGGGAGGCCGAAGAGCCCCTTGTCGATGTTGACGGCGCTCCAGGTGGAGGCGGTGTACTTGCTCTGCAGGTCTCCGAGCCCGTACGAGTTGAGGTCGCGGAGCCCGTCGGAGAGGGCGAACTGCTGGAGGGCGTAGTACTCGATCTGCGCCACGTCGGGCGCACCGCTGCCCGCCTTGATGGCGTTCTGGAGCTTGGTGTACTCGGCGGTCGCCGTTCCGGCGTTGACCACCTTCACTTTGGCCTTCGGGTACTCCTTCATGAACGCGTCGGCCTGGGCCTGTCCGGAGGGCGTCCAGGTCCAGTACGTCAGGTCGCCGCCCTTCTTGAGGGCCGAGTCCAGGTCGGATGCGGACCCGCCGGTGCCGGTGGAACCCGAGCTGCAGGCGGACAGGGCGACCGCCGACAGCGCAGCGACCGCGAGTGCTGCGACGGCACGGCTGCGGCGCGTGCCTTTCTTGCTGGTGAACATGTGTTTCCTTTCACTTCGTTGTGGAGGGGCAGGTCCCTCGCTGTTCGAGAAGGGATCAGTGCGGCATCGTGCAGTGTTCTCGGGTCACTGCTTGACGCTTCCAGCGCTCAGGCCGGACTGCCAGAAGCGCTGCAAGAAGAGGAAGACCAGGACGATCGGGATGATCGTGATCAGGGATCCGGTGATGACCAGGTTGTAGATCGGCTGGGCGCCGACCCCGCCGGCCTGCGCGCTCCACTGGTTGAGGCCCACGGTGAGCGGGTACCAGGTGGGGTCGCTGAGCATGATCAACGGGAGGAAGTAGTTGTTCCACGTCGCGACGATGGAGAACAGGGCGACCGTGACAACGCCCGGGGTGAGGAGCTTGAGGGAGATCGTGAAGAACGTGCGCAGCTCGCTCGCGCCGTCGAGACGCGCTGCCTCCAGCAGCTCCGTCGGCACCGAGTCGATCGTGTAGACCCAGATCAGGTAGAGCCCGAACGGCGTGATCAGTGACGGGATGATGATCGACCATGGCGTGTTGGTCAGGCCCAGCTGGCTGAAGAGCAGGAAGGTCGGCACCGCGAGCGCCGTGCCGGGGACGGCGACCGCGCCGAGCACGACAGCGAAGTAGGCCTTCTTGCCGGGGAACTTGAACTTCGCCAGCCCGTACCCGGCCAGCGTCGCCAGCAGGGTCGCTCCCCCGGCCCCCGCCGCGACGTAGAGCAGCGTGTTGCCCAGCCAGCGGACGAAGATGCCGTCCTTGTACGTGAAGGTCTCGACGATGTTGTCCCAGAGCGCGAACCTGCTGCCGAAGCTGAGACCGAACGTGCCGAACAGGTCGGACTGGGTCTTGCCCGCGTTGATCACCAGCCAGGCCAGCGGGACCAGGGCGTAGACGAGGAACACCAGCATGACGATCGTCAGCGCGATCGACTTCCGGGGGCGCGCGAACGAGTACGCCTTCCGGGCCTTCGGGGAGATGGTGCGAAGCGTGGTGGTCATCGGTCTTCCTTCCGGGTGCCGCGCAGCTGGACGACGTAGGCGATCACCGCGGTGATGACGCCCATCACGATGGCGACGGTCGCCGCGTAGTTGAACTGCTGCCCGGCGAACGAGAGGTTGTAGGCGTACAGGTTCGGGGTGAAGTACGACGAGATGGCGTTGTTGGCCAGCGGTTTCAGCACGTTCGGTTCGTTGAACAGCTGGAAGCTGCCGATGATGGAGAAGATGGTCGCGATCACGATCGCGCCCCGCGCCGCCGGCAGCTTGATCGCCCGGATGACCTGGAAGCGTCCGGCGCCGTCGATCTCGGCGGCTTCGTAGAGCTCGGCCGGGATGGTCTTCAGCGCCGAGTAGAAGATGAGCATGTTGTAGCCCACGTACTCCCAGGTGACGATGTTGCCGATCGAGGCGAGAATCCACTGCCCGCTGAGCGGTTGCAGCACCTCGCTGCCCAGGAAGTGGTTGATGTTCGCGGTCAGGCCGAAGTTGTTGCCGTACATGAAGCCCCACAGCAGGACGGCCACGACGGCCGGGACCGCATACGGAAGGAAGATGACCATCCGGAACAGGCCGCTCGCGTACAGCCGCGCGCCGTCGATCGCGAGCGCAGCCACCAGCGCCAGGATCAGCATGATCGGCACCTGGACGAGGAGGAACAGCAGGACGCGGCCGAAGCCGTCCCAGAACTGCGGGTCGCTCAGTGCGTGGACATAGTTGTCGAGGCCGACGAACGCGTTCCCGCCGATGAGCTTGTTCTGGAACAGGCTCAGATACAGTGCGTATCCGAGCGGGGCGATGAAGACGAGGACGAAGACCGCCGCGAACGGCGCCGTGAACTGCCAGCCGGCCCACTCCCGTTTCGCCTTCCTCGGTGTCGTCCGGGCAGGGGCTGCGACCTCACTGCGTCGTTGTTCCTGAATGGCCGTCATGCGCGTGCATCCTCCGACTCCTCGCGAAGGACACGGACGTCCCACGCGTTCAACACCAGTTCGGTCCCGCCGGCGATCTCCACTCCGCTCACCGCGTCGGTGACCGGCGACGAGACGACGAGCGATCGCCGCTCCCAGCCCCAGTTGAAGACGAACCAGACGCGGGCTCCCTGCGCCGTCCCGGACGACACCGTCACCGCCGGGTGGGTCTCCCGGAACGGCGTCCGCAGCGTCGCGGTCACCGCACCGGCGACGACGCTTGCGGCGAGCGCGGCGTCGGGCACGGTTCCGACGACGGTGATGCGCCCTTCTCCGTGGACGGCGCTCGTGACGGCTGCGAAGCCGGCGAACCGTGGATGCGCGTACCGCGCGAGCGACTCGGCGCCCGTCGGGAGGAGCCCGTCGACCCACAGCGTGCCGCTGGCACCGGCGGGGATCCCGGACCCGGGATCTGACTCGATGCCGACCGGGGCTTCCAGGTTGGAGAACTCCTCGTACATCACCCCGGCGGCCTCGGCGAGCCCCGCGGGCGCGACCTCCACCCGGGCGCGGGCCTCGTCGTCGGCGTACGCCGTCCGCGGGCCGAGGACGAGGTGGCCGCCCGCAGCCACGTAGTCGCGGAGCAGGGCCACGTCCTCGTCGGTGCTGATGTACAGCCCCGCGGCGATGAGCACCGGGAACCGGCGGACGAGCTCACGGACTCCGGCCACCCGCGCCTGCTCGATGTGGAGGATGCGGACCTGCCGGCCGGCGTCGAGCGCTCCGCGGTAGAACGCATCCACCAGGTGCTCGTACGCGTCGTCGTCCGCGCTCAGGCCGAAGGGCGGCATGAACTGCAGCGCGTACCGGCTCGGGTTCGACCACAGGACGGCGACCTCAGCGTCGGGGACGAACCCGTCGAGCGAGGATCCCAGCGCCTTGAGCTGTGCGCCGAGCTCGCTGACTTCCCCGTAGATCCGGCCGGGCACGAGACTGTGCGGGAGCACCCCGCCCCAGTAGGTCTCGGCGCCGAACGGCAGCGTGTGCCAGTGCCAGTACTCGATCATCGCGGCGCCGCGGGAGATGAAGGCGAAGGCCGCCTGGCGCAACTGGCCGGGGTACGGCGGAAAGTTGCAGCTCGGCCCGTCGATGGACTGCGCATTGGTCTCGGTGATCAGATAGCGCGCCTGCTTCGAGGAGTACAGCCGGTCGGCCTGGCGGAACAGCCCGGCGACGCCGGTCGTGGTCCAGTCGTTGAGCCTGCCCAGTTCCCTGGAGGCGTCGAGCCGGTCCTGCATCCCGTAGTAGGGATTGCCCGAGGTGACGTCGAGCGCGCGGAACACCGTGCGGTCGTCGACTCCGCGGCGCGGGTACTGCAGGCAGGTGGTGACGAACTGGTCGTCGCGGGCGTACTCCCGGACGATCCCCGCCTGCCACGAGATGAAGTCGGCGGTGACCTCGGCCTGGTAGCGGCGCCACGCGAGGTCGTACTGCGGGAACGTGTTCCCATCGGGCCGCCAGAGCTCGCTCCAGTCGTCGATGCGGTGCGACCAGTAGGTCAGCCCCCACTCGCGGTTCAGCGTCTGGACGTCGCCGTACTTCTCGCGGAGCGATCGCACGAATCCGGTGAACACACCGTGGTTGTGGAGCAGCTCGAGACCGGGCTCGTTGTCGACCTGATAGCCGATCACGGCCGGGTGGACGGCGTACCGGCCGACGATCCGCCGGATGACGCGTTCGGCGTGGAACCGGAAAGCCGGGTGCGAGTAGTCGATCTCCTGCCGGGCGCCCCAGGCGATGCGTTCGCCTGTCGCGCGCTCTCCCGCGATCTCGGGGTAGGCCGTCTGCAGCCACGGCGGCACCGCATACGTCGGGGTCCCGAGGATGACCCGGATGCCGCGGGCGTGCGCCTCGTCGAGGACGGTCGCCATCCATTCGAGCTCGAAGTGACCGTCACGCGGCTCCCACGTCGACCACACCGACTCGCCCACACGGATCACCGTGATCCCCGCGGCGACCATGAGGTCCAGATCCTGCGTCAGCCGATCGGACTGGTGGTACTCGGGGTAGTAGGCCACCCCGAAGAGGATCTCCGGGGGGAGGGCGGGCGTCGTTGCAGGCATCGGTTTCGGGTACTCCGTCGTGTGTGGATTCCAAACTGTTTCCGATAACAGTTTCTGGATGCCGTACATTGTTACCGATAAAAGTAAGCAAATGCAAATGCCATGATGGTCAGGCACGAGAATTGACCGAATGGACACCGACGGGGGGCACGACGTGGAGGAGCAACTCGCGGAAACGGCACCGACGCCCGGTCCGCGCGACGCCGGGCGAGCCGACTCGGCTACGGCACGGCGGAGCACGACGATCTACGACATCGCCCGGGCGGCGGATGTCTCGCACCAGTCGGTCAGCCGCTACATGCGCGGACTCGATATGCGAGCATCCACTAAAGCGAAGATCGAGAAGGCGCTGGAGACCCTCAGTTACCGTCCCAACCTCTCCGCCCGGGCGCTCATCACCGGCCGCTCCCACCGCATCGGCGCCCTCACCCACGAGGTCAACCAGTACGGGCCCGGCCTGATCATCCAGGGCGCCACCACCGCTGCGCGCGAGGCCGGCTACCTGCTGGATGTGATCGCGCTCGACATGGCGGACCCGGACGAGCTCGACCAGGCCCTCGGCCAGCTCCTGCAGTACGACCTCGACGGCATCCTGGCGTTCGCGTCGACGGACAGCGTGAAGGCCGTGTTCGAGCAGATGGACTTCGGCGTCCCCGCCCTGATCGCGGCCGAAGAGGAGGACTTCCAGGTGGAGTCGTCCTTCGACCGGCCCGGAGTAGGCCAGCTGGTCTCGCACCTCGTCGGGCTGGGCCACAAGCGGCTGCTGCATATCGCAGGACCCGAAGTGTATTCAGCGGCCAGGAACCGTCGCCGCGCGTTCGAAGCGGCGCTGAGCCGTTTCGGGCTGGAGGCCGCCGGAACGGCACAGGGCGACTGGTCGGCGCGGTCCGGCTACGAAGCGGTCATGGCCCTCCCCCTGGAGTCGCTTCCCACCGCGATCGTCGCCGGCAACGACCAGATGGCCCTCGGAGCCATCCACGCGCTCGCGGAGCGCGGCCTCCACGTCCCCGGCGACGTCAGCGTGACCGGAGTGGACGATACGCCCGAATCCGCGTACTTCACTCCGGCGCTGACGACGGTCCGCCTCGACTTCCGGGTGCAGGGTAAGAACGCTCTCGTCTCGCTGCTGAACGAGATCGGCGAGGGCGCCGACCGCCCGAGCTTCCTGCCGCCGCCCACACTCGTGATGCGCGACTCCACCGGCCCGGTGGGAGGCCGCGGAGCCCCCCGCTGAGGCCGTCGCGCGCTCGATCGCTGTCGGCGGGCGGCAGCGGCGTGTGCGCCCTTTCGTAACACCTGCGGCGGGGCGAGCTACAGCATTCGTTCCAAACGGCCGCACTCGCTCCGCGCCCGCCGGCGCGGGCACCGGCTGAAGCACCGACCGGCGCCCATGGGCGAACGGCCGTGCCCGGGCGCGCGGCGAATGCGCCCTTTCGGAACGTATGCGGTCCGGCGACCGCCCGTGCCCGGGCGCGCGGCGAATGCGCCCTTTCGGAACGTATGCGGTCGCGCGCGCAACCGCATTCGTTCCCAACGGCCGCACACACTCCCGCTGGCAGGGTCAGCTCGTCGGGATCGCGACAATCGGCGTAGTGGTAGCCGCACCGTCGGGCCTTGGTGCTCGTGGTCGGTTCGAGACGGGCTCGAGAGGGGCCGTTATATGGTCGCGAAGGGCGGTGCGGCCGCACGTCCGACCGTGCGGCCACACCATCCTGCGGACGGGGAGGCCGCAGCTCGGGACGACGAGCCGGCACGTCCAGAGCCGGCCGGCGTACATCGATCTCTGTGGATGTGGTGGTTCAGCCGTGTCGGCTGAACCACCACATCGTGGCCGGTTCAGTCGGTCGCGCGGCGGCGGCGAATCAGCAGCAGAGCCCCACCCGCTATCAACAGGGCGAGTGCCGCAGCTCCGATACCCCAAGCGATCGTGGATCCGGTCGACGCGAGCGGGTCGGCAGGCTTGACTGGTGCGGCCACATCGCTGATGCGCGCAGTCGACTGATCCGAGGTGATCGGGTCACCGCCGGGTGGCGTCACCGTGACGGTGGCCGTGTTCGCCAGCGCCTCGCCCGTGAGGTCCGCCGGGACCACCGTGTAAGTGGCGGTGCACACGATGATCTGACCAGGGAGGAGGCCGGCAGGGTCGGCCGGGCACACCGGTGTGGTGACGGTGCTGTGACCGGTGAACGCGCCTTCGTTGATCTTCGGGTCGCTCAGACTCGTGTTTCCGGTGTTCGTAACGGTGAACGAGTAGTGGATGACCTGGCCGGCCTGCGTGATCTTCTGCGTGTCAGCGGTCTTCAAGACCGTCGCCGCGGGCCTGGCCGGCTCCGGCACGGTCACCGACGACGGGTCCGAGGGAACCGGGGACTCCGACCCTGGCGGTGTCGCGGTCGCGGTCGCGGTATTAGCGATCGTGCCCGCGTCGACGTCAGCCTGCGTCACCGTGTAGTCGGTGGTGCAGATGACCTGCGCGCCCGGTGCCAGTGATGCGGCACCTGCGGGGCAGGTCGGGGCGGGGAGAGTGCCCGAACCGGTGAACGCCCCCTCCGCGATCGCGACGCCGGACATGGTCACATTGCCGGTGTTGGTCACCACGAACGAGTAGGTGATCACTTCGCCCGCGTGGAAGTCCGCCGGGGCGGCCGGGGCGGCCGACTTGACGACCGAAAGACCCGGGTTCTGATCCACCGTCACCGTGTGGGGCGACGGAGGCGAGACCACGACAGTGGAGGACCCTGGCGGGGTCGCTGTTGCCGTGGCGGTGTTGGTGAGGGTGCCCGCGTCGACGTCAGCCTGAGTCACCGTGTACACGGCAGTGCACGTCTCGTTCGAGCCGGGTGCGAGGTTCGGCTGCGGGCACACGGCCGCCGGGAGGGTCCCGGTGCCGGAGAACGCGCCCTCGTCGATGGCGACGCCCGACAGGGTCACGTTGCCCGTATTCGTCACCAGGAACGTGTAGGTCACCTTCTGGCCGGCGTGGGTGATGGTGCTCACATCCGACGACTTGACCATTGTCAGCGCCGGTGCGGCGGTCGCGGCGACGCTCGCGCTGGACGGGTCGGAGACGGGGACAGTCACACCGGTCGGCGGGGTCGCAGTCGCGGTGGCGGTGTTGCTGATCGTGCCGGCGTCGACGTCTGCCTGGGTGACCGTGTACGACGCGTCGCACGTCACTGTCGCAGCCGGAGCGAGGGTGGTACCGGGCGGGCACACCACGGTCGGGACAGGCCCGGTACCGGAGAACGCCGTCTCATTGACGACCGGGTCCGTGAGAGTGACTGTTCCGGTGTTCGTCACCAGGAAGCTGTAGTCGATGAGCGCGCCGGCCGTGGTGATGGTCGTGGGCGTTGCCGTCTTCGCGACCGTCAGGTCCGCGGTCCGGGTCAGCGGTGTGGTGCTCGTCGACGGAGGCGACACGGGCGGGACGCCCCCGCCTGGCGGCGTGCCGGTCGCCGTGGCGGTGTTGCTGATCGAGCCGGCATCCACGTCGGCCTGGGTCAGCGTGTAGGCGGCCGTGCAGGTCACGGCATCCCCGGGGGCCATCGAGGCGGCTCCGGCGGGACAGGTGACCGGGCCGAGCGTTCCGGTGCCGGTGAAGGCCCCCTCGGTGACACCTGCGTCGGCAATGGTCACATTCCCGGTGTTCGTGATCAGGAACGAGTAGGTGACCACGTCACCGGCGACGCCGGCTCCGGTGACCGCGGCCGTCTTGGCTACGGTGAGCCCGGCGGCCGCGGGGATGGACACCGCCGCTGTCGACGGGGCCGAGACCGGAGCCGCACCAGTCGGCGGGGTGGCCGACGCAGTGGCGGTGTTCACCACCGTACCGGCGTCGACGTCAGCCTGCGTCAAGGTGTAGCCGGCAGTGCAGGTGAGGACCTGCCCCGGCAACATCGATCCGGTCGGGCAGGTCACGGCGGGTGCCGTTCCCGTTCCCGAGAAGGCCGTCTCGCTGATCGTCGGGTCGCTCAAGGTGACGTTTCCGGTGTTCGTGACCCGGAACGAGTAGGCGATGGTGTCGTCGGCCCGGTTCGCTGTGGCAGGCGTCGCGCTCTTGGCGAGGTCGATCGAGGGTGCAGGGTTGACCGGGATCTGGATCTGGGACGGCGGCGTCGTGATGTCCGGACTTCCCGGTGGGGTGCCTGTGCTGGTGGCGGAGTTCGTCAGCTTGCCGGCATCCACGTCGGCCTGGGTCAGCGTGTAGGTGGCCGTGCAGGACACCTGTGCGCCTGCCGCCAGCGTGTCAGCGCCCGGCGGGCAGGTGATCGGACCAAGCGTGCCCGTTCCGGTGAAGCCCGAGTCGTTGACGACCACGCCGGTCAGCGGGACGTTGCCGGTGTTTGTGACGACGAACGTGTAGGTGATGACACGGCCCAGCGTGTACGAGGCCGCATCGGAGGGCGACGCCGACTTGACGACCGACAGGCCGGGAATCTGCACGATGACCGGGTAGTCCTCGACCTCGCCGCCGGTCACATTGCCGATCGGCTGCGGGTCGGCCTCGACCGCCCCGTAGACACGGAACCGTGCGTAGCTGTCGGCCGTCAGCGTGCCGGCGGGAAAGCTCAGCACGTAGTCAGAGGTTCCGGAGTTCGCCGGGACCGTGACGGTGGCGCGCTCCGCGGTTTGGAACTGTCCGTCCCCGTTCAGGTCGATCCATCCGGCCAGTGTGACGTCGACGGCCGAGTTGTTGGTCGCCGAGACCGTCACGCTCGACGGCTGACCTTGCGTGATGGTGATGGGAGCGGCAACTCCGTCTTCATCGTCGATGCCGGCGACGTCATCGCCGTTCGCTGACGCGGTGGGCTGACCGTCCGCCTCAGTGTCGATAGCTGACCCGAGCATCACCGGAGCGGTGTGGTTCGTCGCGTCATACCCGGTGACGATGTGGCGAGCGCCGTTGGCAGCAAGGCTCGTGCCGTAGCTGTCGGGCGCGTCTCCGAAGTCTTGACACGGACCGTCGCTGGCGAACGTGAAGTTGTCGACGAACAATCCCGTGTTATTGACGGCGGGCGCCGCGGTGTTCTGGAGGCGAACGGTCGCCGAGGTTCCGGTTGCTGTGAACGTGTTCGAGTAGGTGGACCACGTGACCGTCTCGAAGGGCGTCGTCGGGGTGCCACCCGTCGGGTTGGTCAGAACGCCATCCGCGACCGGCGACAACGTCGCCAGCGTCGTGAAGGCACCACCCTGACTCAACTGCACGGTCGCAATCGACTGGGTCTTCGACAGACCGCTGTAGTCAACCGAGAAGCTGTACTGGGCACCAGGAACCAGTCCCGTGAAGGTCTGTTGAATTGTCGCCGGGGCAGTACCCCACATGTCAATGCTCTGGGCTCCATCGCTCGCGTTGTTGTAGTAACGCAGCAGATCGATCGTTCCCGCAACAACCTGCCAACCGCTGATCGTGGCATTACTGGTACGGAACTGGTTGTACCCGTTGATGTACGCATCCCCCGGCTGCGGGTTGGCCGGGTCGCCCTGGATGTTCGGCTCCTCGAAGGAGCCGTTCGAGGCGATACTGCACTCACTGACCGGGGCGGCCGAAGCCGGCGCCGGTACTGCAGCTACCGTCCCCACGAGCGCGAGGCTCGCTGCGACGAGCGCGGCGCTCAGCAACCCGGACAGCCACCGCGAGGGTCGCCGCACGGATTCGACGTGACGGGCGGATGCGGGCCAAAAGCCACGGGCAGTTTTCGACACAGACGTTCCCCTAGCTGTCGCAGGTCGGCGCGACGTGAATGCTTGAAAGCTCCAAACCACCTGTCAATGTGGTTATAAAGCTGCAGACTAGCGGGTAGAACGACCGTTCACCTCGTCTTTCACCCCGCCTTCACCCTCCCTGGGAACGTCGCGACCAGGGTATCCGCGGCTGCGGCCTCGTGATGTGTCCCACCGCGGACAACACCCCGAAGCGTTCGCCAGGAGTCTCCGTCCCGCCGTCGTTGCACGAGTGTGTTATGCTCCCGTCCGCAACAAATACATGCGTATCTTTCTCGCCGGTAGGCGCTGATACGTGCTGCATGCAACAGCCGAGCTACCCGATTACCCGACTCCATCGGTCGCCGCCCGCGGTCGATGCTGCTGCAAGGATGTTATGAACGCCTCGATTGGCTTCCGCCTGCCTCGACCCGTCTCCCGGTTGCTTTCCGCCGTCGCCGCTGTCGCGCTGGCGACCGCCGGCCTTCTCGCGCTGGCACCGGTCGGTGCTGCGAGTGCTGCTTCACCCGCGAGCTGCAGTTTCGCCACGGTGGGAACCGGCACGTACGCGAAGAGCCTGTGCTGGTTCGACATGTCCGCGTACGATCCGACGGTCGCGACCACCGCTGGAGGCCAGTCGTTCACGGCCGCGGTGCCTGGCGGCTACACGCTGTCGTACACGATGACCGTCTCAGGACGCGCGATCGCGGCCACCGCCCTGCCGACCTGGTCGGGCGCGTACCTGGGCAACAACTCGCACTACACGGGTGTGGCTGGCAAGCCCGCTCTGTATCACACGGCGAACGGCAGCGGCACGACGACGATGACGCTCAGCAACATCACGATGACCGACCGGAACGGCGCCGTGGTCACGGCATACGCGCTCGTGGGCGCGGACGCCGAGTCGTCGGACAACGGCGAGTCGATCACCTGGACGTCGTCGGCGCCGATCGACTCGCTCACCGCGAACGCCGGCGGCAACGGCCTGGGCAATGCGTGTGCGGGCGGGTTCACCGGCGTGGGCACGACCTCCGTCACCTGCACGGGGCAGAGCACGGGGACGAAGACCGGCACGCCGATCCTCTCCTCCACGCACCCGGCGACCTTCGCGCAGTCGATGGGCGACGCGACCTCGGGTCGGCAGGGTGTCGCATTCGGCGTCCTGATCTCGAGCGTGCAGCTGAACAAGACCGTCACCAGCGGGTACGCAGGCGATTCGTTCGGCATCTCGGTTGCCAACGGCAGCACCGTGCTCGGCAGTTCGGACACGAACGGCGGCACGAGCGCGTCGACCGGGTACATCCCGCTCGTGGCCGACACCGGTGCCACGACGCTGCAGCTGGCCGAGTCCGCCTCCGCCGGCTCGCTGAGCAATTACGACCACGCATGGGCCTGCACCCGCAACGGCGCCGCGGATGCCAGCCTCCCCAGCGGCGCCGCCGGTGCCAGTGCGGATGTGCAGGTCGGCATCGGCGACGTGGTCGACTGCACCATCACGAACACCGGTCTGCAGCGCGGGCTCACTCTTCAGAAGCACGCGGGCACGCCGGTCGATGTGAACGGCGACGGGCTTGTTGACGCCGGGGACACCATCCCCTACACGTTCACGGTGACGAACAGCGGTCAGGTGCCGATGACGAACATCGTGGTCGATGACCCGAAGGCCGGTCCGGCGACGTGCCAGCTGACCGTGCTCGCCGTCGGGCAGAGCGAGACCTGCTCGGCCGACCAGTCGTACACGATCACCGCGGCCGACGTCTCAGCCGGTTCCGTGGTCAACACCGCGAGCGCGACCGGCACTGCGGTCGGCAACTCCGAGCAGGTCACGTCGAACACGGACACTGCGACCACCCCCACCCAGGCGCCCGCGCCCGGGATCGGCTTGGTCAAGTCCGCTGACCTGGGTGCTTCCGGGAAGCTCGTCGCTGGTCAGACGCTCACCTACCACTTCGACGTGGAGAACAAGGGCAACGTCGCGCTGAACGGCATCGCGATCGCTGACGGCCCGTTCACGCGGCTCGACGGCACTGCCCCCGCGGGCTCGCTGTCGGCCGTGACCTGCCCGGACACGACCCTTGCGGTCGGCGGGCAGATGGACTGCACGGCGACGTACGCGGTGCAGCAGTCCGACGTCGACGCGGGCGGGCTGACGAACTCGGCGACCGCGTCCGGAACGCCGACCGGAAGCACAACCCCGGTCGTCTCCGCCGTCTCGGAGGTGGACACCAGCGCACCCGCCGCCCCCGAGCTCACGCTCGACAAGACGGCGAACCCGGCGACCGTGACGAAGGCCGGCCAGAAGGTCGTCTACAGCTTCCGTGTCGAGAACACAGGCAATGTCACGATCAGCGCGGTTCAGGTGAACGAAGGCTCCTTCACCGGCACCGGAACCATCTCGGCGATCGTCTGCCCGACCGGCGCGCTCGTGCCCGGCCAGGTCGAGACCTGCACCGCCGACTACACGGTGACCCAGCAGGATGTGGATGCCGGACAGCTCACGAACACCGCCGCCGCGACCGGCCTGTCGCCGCAGAACGCCACCGTCACCTCCAAGGACTCGACTGCGACGCTGACCGTTCCGCGTGCCTCCGCACTCACCCTCGTGAAGACCGCGAAGGCGGCCTCGTACACGGCCGGACAGGCGCTCACCTACGACTTCCAGGTCACCAACACCGGCAACGTCACCGTGACCGACCCGGTCATCGACGAGGGCAGCTTCAGCGGGTCCGGCACCCTCTCCGCCGTCACCTGCCCGGCGAGCACCAGCATCGCGCCGGGACAGAGCGTCACCTGCACCGCCGGCTACACGATCACCGCCGCCGATGTGGCGCAGGGCTCGATCTCGAACACCGCGACGGCCACGGCCTCCGCGCCGGAGGGTGTGACCGCTCCGACCTCCAACGCGTCCACCGCCCAGGTCGTCACCGCCACTGCACCAGGCGGGCCCACACCTCCCGGGGGCGGCCCGTCCGACCCGTCTGGCGCCGGCCAGCCGTCGGACCCGGCGGCGACCGGTTCCGGCCAGAACGGCCACCTGGCCTCTACAGGAAGTGACAGCATCCCGGGCATTGCAGCTGCCCTCGCCTTGCTGGTCAGTGGTGTGATCATTCTCGCCATCACGGTGCGACGCCGTCGATCCGCATGAGTGCAACGCCCACGGGCAGTCATGCCGAGTTCTGCGGACACCTCGGAAAGCAGTGCACGCCGAGACTGATAATCTCCCACCGCTAGCAACCGAGAGGCGGAAGCATGGGAACCAGTATCGGAAGCGTGGTCGCCGTGTTCGCCACGCTCTTCGTAGTCGCGATCGTGGTAGTCGTCATCGCCCGTCGCAGGCGATAGACCAGCCGAATCAAGCCGGCCGCGCCTGCTCGACGAGGCAGGTGGTGTCCTTGTCAGCTGTCGTGTCGGCGAGGCAGCAATGCGAAGGCGCTCTCCGCGATGGAGGTCAGGCGGGCAGGACTGTTGCCATGCGCGCCGACGACATCCATCCCGCGGATGATGGTCAGTAGTAGGTACGCAAGGTCCTCAGGATCCGCCTCGGGGTCGATGTCGCCGTTGCGCTGCGCCGCTCGTACGCACTCGGCGACCACCGTCGCGAGTATGGACAAGCTGTGGTTGGCCATGTGTTGCACTTCGGGGTCGGAGGCGCCGAGCTCCAAGACCATCTTGGTGGCGAAGCAGGCCGCAGCCGCCCGGTCAGGGGCGGCGGGTACGTCGTTAGCGAGTGGCACCCCGTTAACCGCGCTGAGCAAGTACGCGTGCAGTCGTTCCATGGCGTCCTCGTCCGGTCCGGCGAGTGCCGTCGGGGCAAGCTGTCCCAGCCGGTCGAAGTACCCGGACATCGCCTCCAGCAGTACGCCGTGCTTGCCGTCGAACGCGGCATAGAGGCTGCCGCGGCCAAGGCCCGTGGCGGCGCTGATGTCGTCGACGCTCGTGCCGTTGTAGCCCGCGCTGCGGAACTGCCGCTCGGCGGCATGCAGGACGTGGTTGCGGTCGAAGCTTCGAGGTCTGGCCATACACCAAAGGTAGAGCGGATCTGGCGTATTTGACAAATTAGTACAGAACCCGTTAGGTTCCTGACTGTTCAGTACACAACCTTCCTGGGGTCCCCCCGGAAAGCCGCCCGAGGGCGAGTCCCGTGATCGCCTCGCACTTAAGGACAACAATGCAACGCAACGACTCTCCCGACGCGTCCTACACGAACGCCTGGACCAACGGCCGCGGCGAGGTGCAGTTCTTCACCCGGGCCGATGGCTCGCGGCTGCGCTACTACACAGTGGGCACCGGCCCCGCCCTCGTACTGATGCACACCGTCCGCGGCCAGCTCGACTACTTCCAGCGGGTGATTCCGAAGTTGTGGGACCACTACACGGTCTACGCGCTGGACTTGCCCGGGATGGGATGGTCCGACATCGTCCCTGACGCGCAGTACGAGGAACCGCAGCTGCGCGCGGCGGTCGTCGAATTCGTCCGCGGACTGGACCTTCACAACGTCACGCTCTCGGGGGAATCCCTCGGGGGTGCCCTGGCCCTGTCGGCATCGATCGACCTGAAGGATCGAGCCAGCCGAGTCGTCGCCTTCAACAGCTATGACTACCCCCAAGGAGGCGAACGCGGAAACTGGATCTCCCGCCTCATGATCTCCAGCGTACGGATGCCCGTGTTGGGCCGCGTCTTCGCCCACCTCGAGCCACGCCCCATCTTTCGGGCAATTCTGCAGGGCGGCTACGTCGACAAGACCCGGCTGCCCGAGGACTTCATCACCGAACTGCTGAGGAGCGGGCACCGCACGGACTACGACAAGGTGTCACGAGGGATTTTCCGCAGCCTCAAGGGGTTCGACCAGGCCCGCGAGCGCTACCCGCGCGTGTCGGTACCCGTCACCCTCGTCTACAGCGAAAACGACTGGTCCCGGCCCGCGGAACGAGACCGGGTGGCCAACGTGCTCCCGGACGTCCAGCGCATCACCGTGCCCCGCACCGGCCACTTTTCTGCCCTGGAGCGCCCCGACGAGATGGCACGCATCCTGCTCGACGCCGCCTGACCCTGATCGACCGACACCGCGCCCATCCCCGTCAAGAAATAAAGGAAGCACCATGACTCAAACCGTCGCCCATCTTGTCAACCGCTTTGTCATCGACACCGAGGACTCCTTCGACGACGTCCGCCGGCGCTACGAATCACTGGTTCCCGCCATCGACTTCGCCGAACTCACCGAAGTGGTCGCAACCGGCGATCTCGCACGATTGCAGGCCTACACCGCCGACCACACACCCCACTCGTTCGCCATCTTCTGGACAATGGACCCAACGCCGGTGATGCGGCTATCGGGACATCAAAACCGCGCCGTCACCTACATGATGGGAAACAACGTCATCGCGGAAACCATGTTCCGGCACGACCCCGGCATCATCCTGTACGCCCCGCTGCGCACAGCGATCTACGAGACTGCCTCCGGCCACGTACAGCTCAGCATCGACCAGCCCTCGAGCAAATTCGCCAGCTTCGGCGATTCCCACATCGCCGAGGTCGGAGCACAACTCGACACCAAAGTCGCTGAACTCCTTCGTCTGATGACACTGCCGGTACCACCGGAACTGATCACAGCCTGACCCATCGCGATCCGGCCCGCTGCAACCGCTCAGAACTCGAAAGGCTGACCGAACTATGACTGATAACGAAAGGCAGGGCACCATGGCTGAAACGACTCGTCCGTATGCGAGCGACGAACTGGCCGAGGGGACCATCGACGCGGTGGTGATCGGCGGAGGGGCCGCAGGGCTGAACGGTGCGCTGATCCTCGCCCGCTCCCGCCGCTCGGTCGTCGTGATCGACAGCGGCTCCCCGCGCAACGCGCCCGCGGAGGCGGTGCACGGTCTCCTCGCGCTGGACGGCACCCCGCCGACCGAGATCCTTCGACGGGGTCGGGAACAGGTGCGCCAGTACGGCGGACACGTTGCGTTCGGCGAGGTGGTCTCGGCCGAGCCCGCAGCCCCCTCGGGGGACGGGGACCTGCGGTTCGCCGTCACCCTGGCCGACGGCCGCAGCATCACCGCCCGCCGGATCCTGGTGGCCACCGGCGTCACGGATGTGCTGCCGGACGTGCCCGGGCTCGCCGAGCACTGGGGGCACAGCGTCGTGCACTGCCCGTACTGCCACGGCTGGGAAGTGCGCGATGAGCCCATCGGTATCCTCGCCACCGGCACGGCCTCGATCGGCCACGCGCTTCTGTTCCGTCAGCTGACCGAGGACCTGACCTACTTCACCCACGGCACGGACCTCGACGATGACACCCGCGCCCGCTTCGCGGCCCGCGGCATCCGCGTCATCGACACCCCGGTCACCGAGGTCGTCAACGCCAAGGACGGTACCCTCGCCGGGGTGCGCCTGGCCGACGGTCAGGTCGTGGCGCGCCGCGTCCTCGGCGTCGCCCCGAGGATGCTGGCCCGCATCCAGGCACTGGAGGGCCTGGGCCTGCCGGTTCAGGACCTGCCGAACGCGAGCCGCGGCCTCGCCTCCGGGGTGGCCGGCGCCACCGATGTGCCCGGTGTGTGGGTCGCCGGCAACGTCGCCGATGCGGCAGCACAGGTCGGCGCCTCCGCTGCCGCCGGCGCCCTGGCCGGCATCGAGATCAACAAGGCCCTCGCCATCGCGGACACCGACGCGGCCCTCCACAGGATCGTCTAGGCAAGCCGAACCCGGGCCAGAGGAAGATCGATCTTGGCTTGACGCCCTCGTCGATGCCGACTCACTGGACGATCAGCTCCCATCCATCGTCTCGTCCCAGAAATGACAGCAAGCGCTCGGCCTCGCTCGTGAGCGCATCCCGATCCGCGAGGGACAGGGGGGCGAACGGCAAGACGTGCATCGCGCGGCCGACGATCTTCCATGTTCCGTGCCACATCCCGTCGATGAGGAAGGTTCCCTCGCTGGTGCCGTTGCCGGCGGGAAGCGGTACACGACGTTTGCCCGAGATCACCCGGGAACGGTCTTTGTGGGACAGCAACACGTTGTCATAGGCCGGCAAGAATCGCGGTGGAGCGGGAGTGTCACCAGGAGGCCGTGCTGCGTCAGCCAGGTCATAGATGTCCTGTCCGTCCTCGCCGAGGAACTTCCTCAACGGCAAGCGCTCGACCACTTCGCGCAGTCGCGTCAACCCGGACCATTGCTGGATGTCCGCCACGGTTGCCGGGCCGAAGGCGCCGAGGTAGCGCTGCACCAGTTCGTCCACTGGTTCACTGCGCAGTGGACGGCCCAACCACGTCTCGACGGATACCCACTCTGCGGTGCCGTTGACGCTCCCCCACACGCCGCGCGGTGGCACCTGACACAGTGCGAGGTGATGCGTTGCGGCGTAGGCGAGCGCACGCGGATCGACCCCTGGCCAGTGCTCGGCGAGGATCATGCCAAGCTTCGCGCGCGTGACGGGCCCCGCGCCGAGCAAGGGCACGGCGACGTCGAGAAGAGCTTCCAGGTCGACCTGCTCGAACGATTTCGAGAAGTGCGCACGGAAGTCGGCCCTGTGCAGTTGCGAGAACAGGCCGCGCCAAGCGAGGCAGTCGCGCGCACTCACGAGGTGCATCGTGTTGCGCATCATGTTCAACCGGACAACCTGACGACTCTCGGTCAGCTGGGACAGCTCCGACGGGTCGAACGCCTCCAGCCGGGTCCAGAGCCCGACGTATGGAGCCAGCGGGGCCTGGGATTGCATGCCGCCCAGGTGCTCGATCGCGTCGAGCGCGGGGACGGCGACTCGGGCGAGGAGGTGCTGGCGAGATAGTGTGGCGCGATTGAGTTCACGCGCACCCAGCGTTTCGCTCACGGTTTCAGTCAGGTCAGGGAGCCGAAGAACAGCTTGAGGTCTGCGGCAAGCTGGGTGGGCGCCTCCATCGCCGGGAAGTGCCTGCCCCGCTCGAACTCGGTCCAATGCGCGTCCGGCGGCGCCGGCACCACTCGACGCACGGTCGCGTCAGCCCCGAAGATCGCGAAGCCACGCGGAACGCTGGTCGGGGCGCCCCAGTCACTGGCGTGTGCCTGCTCATACAGGGTGTGTGCAGCGCCCGCGCCGGATCCCGTGAACCAGTACAGGCTTACGTTGGTGAGGAGCTGATCGCGGTCGATCGGCAGATCGGTCCACTCCTCGAACTTCTCCGCGATCCACGCGAGCTGCATCACTGGCGAGTCGACCAGCCCGTATGCGATCGTCTGCGGCCTGCTGTTCTGGATCGCGAGGTAGCCGGAGCCTTCGGATCGAAACTCGTTCATCCTGTCGAGGAGGACTTTGTCGACGGGATCGTCCTTGTCGAGCCTGTCCGACATTCCAGGCATGAAGCTGGCGACGTTGGCCGCGGTGAACGGATCGGTGACCACGTGCACGCCGATGACGTGTTCCTCGTCGAAACCTGCGATCATCCCGGAGATCGCCGCTCCCACGTCACCGCCATGCGTGCCGTACCGCTCGTAGCCCAGACGACGCATCAGTTCGACCCAGGCATGAGCAGTGCGCCCCATAGCCCATCCCGCGGAGCTCAGGGGCGAGGAGAACGCATAGCCGGGCAGCGATGGCGCGACGACGTGAAATGCCGGCCCGTCGTCTGGGTTCACGAGCAGATCGATGAGGCGCTGGAACTCGACGACGGAGCTCGGGTAGCCGTGGGTGATCAGAAGCGGCTTGGCATCGGGCTGATCCGATCGGACGTGCAGAAAGTGGATGCGCTGACCATCGATTTCGGTTGTGAATTGAGGGTATTCGTTGAGATGTTCCTCGGCCGCGCGCCAGTCATATCCCTCACGCCAGTACTCGGCCAGTTCTTTCATCTCGGTCAGCGGGATGCCGCGAGTCCAGCCTTGGCCGGCCAGCTCCGTGGGCCAGCGAGCCGCGTCGAGCCGCAAGTGCAGGTTCTCCACCGAGTCCTGATCGATCTCGATGCGGAACGGGATGATCTCCTCGCTCATTGTTGTCCCTCCTTGTTAGCGGTTTTCCAGTCCCACAAATGTAGAATCAAATGCGGAACCACACGTTCCTAGAGTGGATAAAGATCGACCAATGCGGGAAACCTCGAGCCGGTTGCTGCGGCTGCTTGCGCTGTTCCAGTCACGGCGTCACTGGACCAGCGCCCAGCTGGCCGACCGACTCGGTGTCACCCCGCGCACCGTCCGCAATGACGTGAGGCGATTGCGCGAACTCGATTACCCGATCGAGGCCCGCCCCGGTGTGGCCGGTGGATATCGGCTCGGCGCAGGCGGAAGCCTGCCGCCTCTTCTGCTCGACGACGACGAAGCCGTTGCCGTCGCTCTGGGACTGCGCTTGGCCGCGAGCGGATCCATCGCCGGGATCGGCGAGGCTTCGGTGAGCGCTCTGGCCAAACTGCAGCCGATGCTGCCGTCGCGTCTGCGCCGCAGAATCGGCACCTTCCAGTCGTACGCCGTGCCGATGTCGGCACGTGGACCGCAGGTGGACGCCGATGTGCTGACCGTGATCGCATCCGCGTGCCGGGACCTGGAAGGGTTGCGGTTCGACTACACAGCGCACTCCGGGGCTTCGACCCGGCGTTCGGTCGAGCCGTATCGGTTGGTTCATGACCAACGACGCTGGTATCTCTTCGCTTGGGACCTGGAACGAGACGATTGGCGCACGTTCAGGGTGGACAGAATGAGCCTGCGCTCACCGAATGGAGCGCGGTTCACCCGGCGCGAGTTGCCTCCAGACGACGAGATCGCGCGGCGGGTAACGAGTGCGGTTGACCAGGTCCACTGGAAGTACCGTGCACGCGTGATCGTGCACGCGTCCGCTGCCTATGTCCGCGATCGCTTGCCCATCCCGGTCGACGTGGAGCCCTTGGCGGGCGATCGCTGTGCCTTCGAGCCCGGCTCGGACTATCCGGAGATGCTTGCGCTCTACCTCGGCATGATCGACGCCGACTTCGAAGTCGTGGACTCGCCCGAGCTGGTGGAGTCACTCAGCAAGATCCTGGGCCGTTATCAACGCGCGGTCGACGCCAGTGCGGCGAACGACCAGGGGAGAGAGATCGGCTGAGATGCGTGCGCGTGGGCCGGGCCTCGCGATGAGGCGGGCACGTGCGCTTGTATGACCCGGAGAGAGGTCTGGAAACTTCTTCCCAGATGTCAAACCTCCGCCGAGCGCCTTGTCTCCCCCACCGAGCGACCCAAACCGTCATAGGGGTAGCTGGTGCCTCCGACAAATTCGGCAACCACTTCTGCAACGTCATCGGATGGACCCCGAAGTCGTTAGCGATCTGCTCGATCCGTGCAGCAGACCCGAGCGCCGCTAATCACGACAGGGTGGAATCTCCTTGTTGACGAGACCTGGCTGCGCACAGCTGAGACCCATGGCCCAAAATCCACGCTTTCCGTCGCAGGCATGGATGCGCACCTCAGCCCAATCTCCGCTGCCGAATTTCTCGGGTCGAGCGGAGAGTTGATAGTGAGAATCCGGGAATTGTATTTCGAACTGGAAGTTGGTGACCTTACGCCAAGAAACGTTCCCGCTATAAGTCATCTCAGTAAGCACCTGAGTACACAAGCTGCCGGGCGCCTTCGGATTCCCACGCGGGATACCGACCGCGTAACCGGTTCCGTCAGCCCGCAGCGTTAGAGACATGGGTCCGCGTGCCTCTTGGTTAATGCCCGTTTCCCTGGTGTAGAACGTGCCGCCCTTCCACGTGACTGTGTCCGTAAAGAGGCCAGTGCACCCTGTTAGCGAAAGGACACCTAACGTCGCCGCGAGAAGCAGCCATGCCCTAGTCCGTAAGGCGCGCATTCGCGACTTCCTCGTAGAACTGCTTCTCAGACAGCCCGTTCGGATACCTCTTATACAGGTCGTAGCCGAATTGCACGGCCCGATCATCCAGTGGATCGTCGCCCTTCCCCGCGTCAATGCCAGCTTGGGTACCCAAATTGGCGCCGCCAAGGGCCGTGTCGGGGTGGACGTCCCAGTGGGCCAGCATCGACCCGTACATCACGTTGCCGAACACGTCTGACCGGACAACGCGTCCCTGGTCGTCATGCAGGTAGAAGAAGCCGCTTTCATAGCCGTAGTCTTTGGCGAGGTAGACCTTCATATCCCATTCCCCATTGGTGGGGAACTTCTTCAGGAATGCAGCGACTCCCTGCGCAGCGACCAGATTCTCGAAGGTTGGTCCGCCGATGTTCATGAGAACGCCGAAGAGGCCCCAGGGATCATGCTCCGAGCTCCGGAACTTGTTCGCCTGACCCAAGACCGCAGCACAGAACTGGCTGTCGGTCTGGAACATCTCGTTCGTGACATCCCGGCCCGCGTCCATTCCCGAGATGCCGGCGGCGAACCCGAACGTCACCTGCTGGTCGGCGTACCCTGAGGTGTCGACACCGACCAACTCATTGACCGCCGCGTCGGCACCGGCAGTGCTCGAAACGATTCTTCCCGCTGACATCTATCCCCTGGCCACCACATCGGGCACGGCAAAGATGTGCGTACCCGCTGGTCCGTCAACCTACCAGCCGCAGGAACGCACGCTCGCGAGACGATGTGATTGCGGCCACTACACGGCCGGGACGAGACGTTGAGCGCAACATGCGGCGGTGCCCGTGGGAAGCCGCAGAACCCAGCCTGACTTGTTATCTCATAGGGTCGGGCTAACGCACCTGTCATGGGCCATCTGCCAGATTCGACGGTGCTTCCGTTCGGTGGCGCGACCTTTCGGGAAAGGGTTGCGGGAAGGCCGTTCGTCCCAGCGCTGGCTATACCAGGCCTCGCGGATGAGAGCCCGAACGACAATGAGCGCGTGAGAACCGCCCGAACGACATTTTCGGCTTGAGCCCTTGGACTGCGGCCAGCGCGCGGATAACGCGGTGTGACTCGAACCCGAAGAGGCCAGTGAGGATAAGCGAATCTGCCTGCGTGACTCTAAGGGCAGCCTTCCGCTGATTGTTCCATGGGATGGACATGTAATTGGCGATCCCAGTCACAACGAGGAACAGCCCGACAGGACCAAGGGTCGCCCAAAGGACGGCTGAAACGCTCACTAGACCCTCAATGCGCAATGAATGGATCTCCCGGTCGCTAGGCCGATCCGCGGACGACGAAGCTGGTTGCGAGGGTGCGCGAGGGTGCGGCGTTGTGCGGGTCCTGAAGATGGTCGAGGAGGAGTTCGGCAGCGGCGGCTCCCATCTCGGCGAATGGCTGATGCACTGTTGTCAGTGCCAGGTCGGTGCGCGATGCCATCTCGACGTCATCGAAACCGACAACCGCGACGTCCTCCGGAACCTGGAGGCCCGCGTCACGGAGGGCCCTGATAGCACCGGCCGCGGACAAGTCGTTATGTGCGAACAGCGAATCGAAGTGCAGTCCCTCGGCAAGGGCTCGGGCAACAGCCGACTGGCCTCCCTCATAGCTCAGTGCTCCATCCACGATGAAGCGCTGATCGATTGGATGGCCGGCTGCGGAATAGGCATCGGAGAACCCAGCAAGCCTGTCGTGGGTGCATCCATACTCCAACGGCCCCCTCACGACGAGAGGGTGGATGCGTCCGATCGCCAGCAGGTGATCGGCCGCAGCTGCACCCCCGGCACTGTTCGTGCAGGTCACGTGCGGCAGCTCGGGAAGGTGACCGCGGTCATCCACCATGACCACCGGCAATCCGGCCCGATAAAGCTCCGAGAAGAAGGGTTCGGTTCCGAGCGGGTCGATCACAATCAGCCCGTCGATGGATTTCGCGGCGGCATGCACTCCCAGTCCTCGGAGCGACTCCGCTCCGCGACGGAAGGTGAAGAGGCGCAAACCGAACCCCTTGCTCTCCAGCGCGTCGACCGCCCCCTCCGCGAGGCGCGCGACCCAGTTCTCGGAGAGCGACGGGACGAACAGGCCCACCATCCGGGTGCGACCGCGCGCCAATCCGACCCCGCCGGCGCTCGGAACGAAACCCAACTCGGAGATCGCCTCCTGAACCCGCCGGACGGTGCTCTGTGCGAGCTCGCCTTTACCGTTCAGCACCCGAGAAACCGTGGTCTTGCTCACGCCGGCTCGCGAGGCGACATCAGAAATCGTGACACCCATCGAAAGCCCCTCCTTTCCGGAAACGCCCTCAGCATAGCCGTAACCGGTTCCGTAACCGGTTGTTAAACCGTTTGACCTTCTCCGGAGGCGTTGCTATGGTTTCCGGAACCGATACCGCAACCGGTTCCGGAACCGGTGCATCTCGAATCGAGATCACCGACCTGCCGCACCCTCCTCACCGACGAGACAGGAAACAGACCGCTGATGAAGACACTGGTGTCCTCCGCATTGTGCGCACAGTCGGGTGGAGTCCCTCGCTCATCACGTCGAATCGTCGGTTCCGGGGCGTCGGCACGTATCCCCGATTCACGCCCGCCGCCGGCTGCGCCGGCACGAGATCCCCTGGCAGAACCGCACACGACGACCTGTCCCGTCACCGATTCGTGGATCCGCACCGTCGACCGGCTTCGGATGACAGGCCCAACGAAGTAATTGGAGAACCAAGATGTTCACGTGGAGAAACACTCGCCGCCTCTCGATACTGGGCGGGGTGGCGCTGACCGCCCTCCTTCTCGCCGGTTGCGGCACAACGCAGAGCGGCCAAGCAGCGGGTTCGTCGGCAGTCGACGACAAGCCGGCTACGGGCGAGCTCAATATCTGGGCGCAGGCCGCTGAAGCGGAGGCGCTGCCGAAGTTCGCCGCCGAGTTCGAGAAGCTCAACCCCGGCCTGAAGATCAATGTCACCCCGCTGCCGTGGGATGCCGCCTACAGCAAGTACCAGACCGCGATCGCCTCCGGGACGACTCCTGACATGGCCCAGATGGGCACGACATGGATGCCGAATTTCGCTGACTCGTTTGCTCCTGTTCCCACGGGCGTCAGCACGTCGGGCTTCTTCGACGGGGCGTTGAAGGTCGTGCAGGTGAAGGGGAAGACCCTCGCGGTCCCGTGGACCGCAGATCTGCGCGCGTTCTTCTACCGCAAGGATCTGGCGAAGAAGGCCGGGTACACGGAGTTCCCGAAGACCTGGGCCGAATTCAAGACGTTCGCCAAGGCACTGCAAACCAAGGCCGGAGCCAAGTGGGGGGTGTTCCTCACCGTCAAGTCGCTGCAGGACATGCTGGTGTTCCCGTATTCGGCCGGCGCTCACCTCACCAACGCAGCCCAGACGAAGTGGACCCTCGATTCGCCTGAGATGGTGAAGGCGTTGACGTATTACAAGTCGTTCTTCACCGACGGCATCGCGAACCCGAACCCGGACGGGGCGGTTTCTTCGGAGGCGGCGTTCGTCGACGGGTCCATCCCGGTCCTCATCGGTGGAGGCCAGGAGATCAGCACCATCGCTGCAGCCGGCGGCGGCGCCTCGTACAAAGACAAGATCGGTGTGGGTCTGGTGCCCGCGGACACGAGCTCGACCAGTTTCTTGGGCGGCAGCGACCTCGCCGTGTTCAAGAACTCCAAGAACCCCGACGCCGCGTGGAAGTTCATCCGCTGGCTGAGCACGCCCGCCGTCCAGGTCAAGTGGCAGCAGGCTGTCGGCGATCTGCCGACCGTCAAGGCTGCATGGGACGACCCCACGCTCAAGGACGACCCGCTGCTGAAGGTCTTCGGCGAGCAGTTGAAGAGCACGGATTCGCCGCCTTCGCTTACGTCCTGGACCGAGGTCAGCGCTGCCGGTGATAAGGCGATCGAGCAGCTCGTCCGCGGCGGCGAGAGTCCTGCCGCGGTTGCGAAGAGCCTGCAGTCCCAAGCAGAGTCCATCGGGGCGAAGTAGGAGCGATGACGATCGGCCTTCGCCCGGCCGCCACCTCCCGGCGGGCATCTCGCGGTGCCCGCCGGGCGTTGGTCGCTTGGGGCTTCTCTCTCCCGTTCGCGCTGTTCTTCAGCGTTTTCATGCTGATCCCGATCCTGTCGTCGCTGGCGATGTCGTTCACGGATTTCACGGCGGTGAACGTCCAGAACCCGTTGGCTGTCGACTTCGTCGGGTTGAGCCAATACGTCTCGGTGTTCAGCGACGGCCAGTTCTTGAGTTCGCTCGGCGTCACCGCGTACTTCGTGGTCGTCGGGCTGCCCTTGACCATCGGCCTGGCTCTCGTGCTGGCTCTGGCGCTCAACAGCGGAATCAACCGATTCCGCGCTTTCTTCCGGGTCGGGTTCTACCTCCCGGTGGTCTGCTCCATCGTCGCCATCGCGGTGATCTGGAGGTTCATCCTCCAGAACGACGGCTTCATGAACGCGATGCTGAGTTGGTTCGGCATCCAGGGACCCAACTGGCTGAACTCGACGACGTGGGCGATGCCCGCCATGATCCTGATGGCCGTGTGGCGCAACACCGGAACCTTGATGATCATCTTCCTGGCCGGACTGCAAGGAATCTCGCCGGAGATGAAGGAGGCGTCTGCGCTGGATGGGGCGGGAATCTGGCAGCGGTTCATCCACATCACCCTTCCGCTGATGCGTCCGACGCTGCTGCTCGGCGCCGTGCTCACGTCGGTGGGCTACTTGCAGTTCTTCGAAGAGCCGTTCGTGATGACCAACGGCGGGCCCCTCGGTTCGACGACCTCCGCCGCGTATTACATCTTCAACCAGTTCAGTTTCGGAAAGTACGGAACAGCATCGGCCGCCAGCTATGTGCTGTTCATCATCATCGCGCTGATATCGCTTGTGCAGTTCCGCGCTCTGCGCTCCAACGATTCAGGAGGACAATCATGACGTCGCAGACGGACAACGGCACGACCGGAGTTCTGACGGCGACCAGGACGGTCGGCGAGGGACACGTCACTCGAGCGGGAAGAGGGCCGGAGCGGCGAAGAGGGCCGGAGCGGCGCCGCACCGGGAACCCGCTCGGAACCCCGCGCTGGCTCAGAATCGTGACTTATGCAGCCCTCTCGGTCGGGCTCATTGCTTTCCTGGCACCGTTCATCATCATGCTGTCCGGCTCGCTCAAGACCCAGGGCGACATCCTCGCCAACCCGACATCCCTCATTCCCAAGGCCTTCACCCTCGGCAACTACATGGAATGGTTCCAGAAGAACGACATCCAGCAGTTCTTCGCCAACAGCCTGATCGTCGCCGTCTGCACCGTCCTCGGCAACGTCATCTTCTGTTCGATGGTCGGATACGCCCTGGCAAAACTCGACTTCCCCGGCAAGAAAGTCCTGTTCATCCTGGTCATGATCACGCTCATGACACCGGGAACGGTGACCTTCGTCCCGCTGTTCGTGCTCGTCAGCAAACTCGGCCTCCTCGGCAGCTACGCGGGACTGTTCCTGCCCTTCCTCGTCGGACCGCTCGGAGTGTTCCTCATGCGCCAGTTCATGATGGGCATCCCGGATGCGCTTATCGAGGCAGCCCGAATCGACGGGGCTAGCGAGTTCGGCATCTTCTGGCGCATCGTCCTTCCGCTGTGCGGTGCGCCGATCGCCACGCTCTCGATCCTGACCTTCCTCGGATCGTGGAACAACTTCCTCTGGCCACTCGTCGCATCGCAGAGCGAGAACACCTACACCCTCCCGATCGCGCTGTCGCTGTTCTCGAAGGGACAGGACTCCACGAACTACAGCCTCCTCCTGGCGGGAGCAGTGCTGGTCGTGGTGCCCATGATCATTCTGTTCCTCCTGCTGCAGCGCTACTTCGTGGCAAGCGTGGTCAGCTCCGGGGTGAAGTGATCAAACAGACGGCCGACACACCGTGAAGACCACGCGCGGAAGCTGAACGCTCACGGGAGGATGCCCAAGCCGCGGAGGATGGCAGCGGCGGAGTAGTAGCGCTGCCCATCGTGGTGTTTCCGCGGAGAGCCGAATATCCTCGGGTGACCCATCTCCTGCAGGGCGCCGGGGTCAAGACCGAGCGCTTGCATGGCGTCGAGGGAGAGTTCTCGACCCGTCTCGGCGCGACCGCGCAACGATGAAGGGCTGACACCCAGACACTCACTGATCGCGGCGAGGCTGTAACCGGCATCGAGCGCGCCGCCGAGCAGGATCCGCATCGTTTGAAAGGCCCGGCGGCGTTCAGGACCCGTTGCCGTGAGCTCTGCAGTGTGCGCAAGGACAAGGACCGCCTTCACGTGGCGTGGCAGTGTCGGGGCGAACCGGCCACTGCTGCCCTCCCATGGGTACGAAGGCGACGCTGTGTGCGTTCGCGCATCGGAGGCGCCCGCGGGGCTGTCCGTCTCGATCATCGGCGCCCGTTGTCGTGAATCGGTGAGAGCTCCGCGGTCAGGATCGCGTCGCATCCGCCCACGTCCCCTCCCGGCGCTTCAGCGCCCATCTCGGACAGCGTGCTCATTTCTGAATGAACCTCCCTCACCTCACCTGGGAAGCACTGACCCGTTCCCCTATTTGTTAAGAGGCCGCGAATCGCGCAGCATTACACCCGCATCGGGCGATTGCGTGCATCGCTGAGGCCGTCGTCGCGCGGTACCACGCCGCCAAGGCGGCTGGGCAGGAACGCGCAGCACGCCTGGCTCATCCCAATCAGCGCGCAGGCCTATGATTCCAACGAATCCTTCGTTACACTGAAGCGTAGGAATCGGAGGTACACCATGGCGACACTCGAACGGCGCCCGTCGCGCGAGCGAGGACGCACCTACGCGCGTGTCCGCGAAGCGCTCCTGGAGGAAGCCGGCGTCGATCTCACCCCGGACGAAGTCGGCCGCGTGGTCGAGCTCGCACGTGAGCGGAGCGCTTTGGACGAACTGACTGACGCGATGGCTCGATTCGACAGGCTGCCTCCGGCGACTGCGCGAGCGGCGCAGGCGACAGAGAACGCCGTGAAGTCGATCGAGGACGAATTCGGACTACTCACGAGTTCCCAGGTCGCACAGCTGCTCGGCTCGGCGTCGATGCCGACGGCGATGCGATCGCTGGCCAACGATATGCGCGGTCGCGGTGAGCTGCTGTACGTCCGTCGTCTCAACAAATTCCTCTACCCAGGGTTTCAGTTCGACCGCTCGCTCGGTCGCGTCCGCCCGAGCGTGAAGCGTCTTGTGGAACTGGCCCAGGCCAGCGGTTGGGACCTGGAGGACGCGGTTCTCTGGCTGTGCTCCCCGACCACGTACTTCGAGGACGAGTCTCGACCAGTCGATCACTTGGACGCCGAACCGGAGCAGGTGCTCGAAGTGGCCCAGCGCGCCTGGGGCGTGGAGTGGTAGTTCCTGATCCGCCCCAGCCGTTCGATCCAGAACCCTTCGAGCTGCAAGCGGGTCAGGAACTGTTCCGTGTGCACAACAAGAACCGGGGCGGACAGGAGTTTAATCCTGGTGCGGGCAAGGGGACCCGATTCGCCTTCTTCGGGGATCCTGTCGTGCCGGTGCTGTATGCGGCGGAGACCGAGCGGGCAGCGATTGCCGAGAGCCTCCTCCACGACATTCCCCTCACCGGAGGCCAGCTCACCCAGTCGGCTTACCAAGACCGCCGCATGTCTCAGCTGAAGACCAATCGAGACGTGCGTCTCGCGTCATTCATGGGACTCGGTTTGCGCAGGCTCGGTGTTGCCGCCGACCAGGTCACGACCACGCCGGCCGCGCACTACGACCGAACGGTTCTGTGGGCCGAGGCAGCCCACACGGCCGGCTTCGACGGACTTGTCTACATGAGCAGACAGTGCAACTCCGACCGGGCTTACGTGTTCTTCGGGGACCGGACCGACGATGCGTTCGACCGGGACCCCACCTATAGCTGGAACTTTGGCGACCCACTCGATGGGCGTGCACAGCTCATCACCTTCTGCAATGTGCTCGGCGTAGAAGTCCTCGTCCGCTGACGGCAGCCCTGCGCTGCGCTACTCGAGTCCACCCCAGACCAGGTCGGCGACGCCGAGGTTCACCAACCCGGGAGGGAGGGGACCGGATCCTGCGCCCGAAGCATCCCGATCCCCTCCTGCGGCGAAGACCCGGTCTCGCCGTCACTATTACAGATGTCACATGCGCCGAATTCTTACAGTCCGCCCACCGCGAGATGGTCGTGGTTATCAGGAGGCGGGGATGGTGACCGTTGCGTTCACTGCTGCTCCGGTGCGGTCGCCGGTGCCGTACAGGGCGGTGAGGGTGTGCGTTCCCGGTGTCCAGGGAAGCCATACCTGAGTGGTCCCGCTGCTGCCGATGGTCTGATCGGACCAGGTCCCGGCCTTCCCGTCACCGCGGAGGGTGACGGTCGCGCCTGGCACGCCGTTCAGGGTGAGGGTGAGTCCACCCGCCGCGGCCGTATAGCCGAGGGCGGGGGGTGTGGCTACGACGAGGGAGGCGGTGGTGCTGCCCGTCGGGGTCGCCGCGGTGAGGGTGTATTCGCCGGCGGCGAGCCCGGTCAGCGGTGGAGCGGACCAGGCTCCCGAGGCGTCGGCTGTGGTAAAGGCCATGACGCCGCCCTGGTCGCTGAGGACGACGCGGGCGCCGGGCGCGGCGGTTCCCTGCAGCAGAGGAAGCAAGAGCCCGGTTCTTCCCTGGTCGATGACCGTCACGGTCACCGGTGGCCCGGGCACGATCGGCACGACTATGACCACCGGGGGCGGCGGGGAGTCAGACTGCGCGGCTGAAGGCGGTGGTACGGGGTGTGACGGCGTGGGTGCGGGGTTGGGCGTCGGCACAGGCTGGGCCGTAACCGGCGGGGTCGGCGCCGGGGTGGCTGAGGCCGCGGCGGTCGGGGCTGCGACCTCGTAGGTGGTGGGCCGGGGGTCTCCCCGCCAATTCCAGCTGGCGAGGAGCACTGCTCCCAGGCCGGCCACGAGCCCGATGAGGAGAGCTGCGTGCTTCACGGGTGCTGCGCGGCTGGAGCTTGTGACCTGGTGAGCATGCTCGAGCGTGGCCGCCTGAGCCGACGGTGCCGGCCCGTTGAGGAAGTATGCGGAGGCGGCCCCGCCGCCCAGGAGCATCAGGGGCAGGACGGCCCGCAGCCGGCCGGCGACGTCGGTGGCTTCGCCGATGACGAGAGCGCATGCTGTGCACTCGCCGGTGTGGTCCTCGACACGGGAGGCGAGTTCCGGCTCGATCTTGTTGCGGGCGTAGGCGCCGGCGTGGCTGACCACCCAGTGGTGCTCGGTTCCGGGCTCGGCCGAGGATACGTGAGCCTGGATCCATGCCTGGCGGAGGCGTTCCTTCGCACGGAAGGCGAGCACGGCGACCGTTCCGGGTTTGATCCCGAGGATGGGTGCGAGCTCGGCAGGCGGCAGTTGCTCGACTTCGCTGTACCAGAGCACTTCCTGATACCGCGGGTTCAGGGTGCTGAAGGCTTTCGCGGTGAGGGTGCGATCCAGGGCTGCGATCACCGCATTCTCGCCGAAGGTGTCGTCCTCGATCAGGTCCAGTGTTCCTGGTTCGACCGCGACTTCCTTGCTCTGCCTCCCCCACTCGGCCGAGGTGTTGCGGATCACTGCATATAGATAGGAGCGGAATCCCGCGCCGCGTGGTCCGCTCCCGGACTGCATGGCCTTGAAGATCCGGGCGAAGGACTCCGACACCACGTCATCGGCATCCTGTGTGGTGATCGCCGCGGAGAACGCACGTCCGGCGGTCCAGTGCCGCTGCCAGAGCACACCGAACGCGTTCTTGTCCCCACCCCGCGCTGCCTGGATGAGCTCCGCATCCGAGGCCCTGCCGGCGTGGGCGCGTGACCGGCTGGAGGTGGACGCGGGCCGGCCGGTGTCTTGTTTCTCGGTCACCGGGTCAGTTGTTGTCGGTGCGTTCGACGCGGAGGACGCAGCGGGCTCCGGGGCTCGACAGCTTCAGGCTTCCGGTCCAGGTTTTGGTGGTGTTCGCGGGGACATGGGCGATATCGACTTCGCTGATGCCGAGGGTGTTCCCGCCGGCGAGGATGGACACGTAGATGCGATACGACTGCTCACTCGTGGTCGGGTTGGTCACCTTCCCTTTGAACGCGGCGGGTGAACTGCCGGTGTCGCAACTGGTGACGGTGACGTCTTTGAGCGCGCCCACGTAGTCCTTCTGCGACCCCGGCTGGTGGGTCAGGTCCTGGACCAGCCCGGTGCTGGGGGTGCGGGTGGCCGTGCTGGCCGCACCGGTCGGGGCGGGGTGGGGGCTGGCCGGGGTGCACCCGGCCAGCCCTGCCCCGACGGCCGCGAGGACCAGGGCACCGATGATGGGTGCGCGTGCGACGCGGGTCATGCGCTCTTCCTCCGGCGGATGATCGCGGTGCCCAGCAGCACGGCCCCGGCGAGCAGCGACAGCGCCCCGGCACCCAGGTAGGGCCAGATGTCCGCACCGGTGTGGGCGAGGACCCCGCCGACGGTGGTGAGCAGCGCCGGTGGCTGCACGGTCACGGTGACCGTGTTGCTGGGCGTGTGCACCGTCCCACCGCCCGGGGTGTTCCCGGTGGCGGTGGCGGTATTGACCACCTTCCCGGCGGCCGCGTCGGTCGCGGTGACCGTGTAGGTCGCAGTCGCAGTGACCTCCTCACCCGGCAACAGGGTGCCGGTGGTCCCGGACGGCCACACCCCGTAGGTGAGCGCCGACAGCCCCGGGAGCGGGTCGCTGACCGTGACCCCGGTGAGAGTGGTGTCACCAGTGTTCGTCACAACGAACGTGTAGGTCAGGGCCTGCCCGGCCTGCACCACACCCTGCGCGGACACCGACTTCACCACACTCACCCCCGGCGCGTGCGGCAACGGAACCGTGCTCCCGCCCGGCCCCTGCACCGGCGGCCCGGACGGCGGGTTCCCGGTCGCAGTCGCCAGGTTGGTCACAGCCCCCGCATCCACATCGGCCTGGGCGATCGTGTAGGTCGCGGTCGCCGTCACCGACTGCCCCGGCTCCAACGTCCCCGCCCCCGCCGGCCACGCACCATAGGTGAGGGCCGACAGCCCCGGCAGCGGATCGGTGATGCTCACCCCGGTCAGAGTCACGTTCCCGGTGTTGGTCGCCGTGAACGAGTAAGTGATGGTGTCACCCGCCTTCCCCGTGCCCGAGGTGACCCTCCCCGACTTCAGCAGGCTGACAGCCGGATCCGGCAACGCCGGCACCCGAGCACTCGACGGGCCACTCACCGTCGGAGTGCCCGACCCCGGCGGCGTGCCCTGCGCAGTCGCAGTGTTATCCACCTGACCGGCATCGATATCCGCCTGCGTCAACGTATACGTCGCCGTGCACGTCGTGGACGCCCCCGGCGCCAACGTCGTCGCCGGACAGGTGATCGCCGACATCGTCCCCGAACCGGTGAACGCTGTCTCGGTGACCGACACGTTCGACAGCGTTACATTCCCGGTGTTGGTGACCACGAACGAATACGTCACCAGCTGACCGACCACGTAGCTTGCCGGCGCGTTCGGCGACGCCGACTTCACCACCGTGACCGCCGGCGCCTGCGTCGCGGTCACCACCGCCGTCGACGGCGCACTGACCACCGCAGCACCCACCGGCGGGGTCCCTGTCGCAGTCGCCGTGTTCGTCACCATCCCCGCATCCACATCCGCCTGCGTCACCGTGTAAGTGGCGGTGCAGGTCGTCGACGCACCCGGCGCCAACGTGGTGGCCGGGCAGGAGATCGCGGACAGGGTCCCGGTGCCGGTGAACGCCGTCTCCGTGACACCGACCGAGCTCAACGTCACATTCCCGGTGTTCGTCACCACGAACGAGTAGTCGACGCTCTGACCAGCCGCGGTCACCACCGTGGGGGTGGCGGTCTTGGTCAGGGTGATCGCCGGGGTCGCCGGCAGCGGGATCGTGGTCCCACCCGGCGGGGAGGTGACCGGCGGACCCGACGGCGGGTTCCCCGTCGTCGTGGCAACGTTCGTCACACCGCCCGCATCCACATCCGCTTGGGTGATCGTGTAGGTCGCGGTCGCCGTCACCGACTGCCCCGGAGCCAGCGTCCCTGCGGTCCCGGACGACCAGGTGCCGTAGGTCAGCGCCGACAAGCCCGGCAGCGGATCACTGATCGTGACCCCGGTCATCGTCACGTTCCCGCTATTGGTCGCCGTGAACGTGTAGGTGATCGTGTCACCCGCGTTCCCCGTGCCCGAGCTGATCGTCCCCGACTTCACAATCGACATCGCCGGAGCCGACGTCGCGGTCACCACCGCGGTCGACGGCGCACTGACCACCGCAGCACCCACCGGCGGGGTGCCGGTCGCGGTCGCCGTGTTCGTCACCGAACCCGCATCCACATCCGCCTGCGTCACGGCATACGTCGCCGTGCAGGTCGTGGACGCGCCCGGCGCCAACGACGTGGCCGGGCAGGTGATCGCCGACACCGTCCCCGTCCCGGAGAACGCCGTCTCCGTGACCCCGACCGAGGTCAAAGTCACATTCCCGGTGTTCGTCACCACGAACGAGTACGTCACGGTGTCACCAGCCGCGGTGACCGTCGTCGGGGTGGCGGATTTCACCAGGGTGATTCCCGCAGCTTGGGTGAGGGGGATGGTGACCCCGTCCGTCCCGGTCACCGGCGGGCCCGAGGGCGGGGTTCCGGTCGCGGAGGCCAGGTTGGTCACAGCGCCCGCATCCACGTCGGCTTGGGTGATCGTGTAGGTCGCGGTCGCCGTGACCGACTCCGCCGGAGCCAGCGTTCCCGCGGTGCCCGACGGCCAGGTGCCATAAGTGAGGGCGGACAGTCCCGGAAGCGGGTCGGTGATGGCCACTCCGGTGAGGGTGACGTTGCCGGTGTTGGTCGCGGTGAAGGTGTAGGTGATCGTGTCCCCCGCGTTCCCCGTCCCGGTCGTGATCGCGCCGGTCTTCACCAGCCCGATCGCCGGGAGGGAGGTCGCCGTGACGGTCGCCGACGACGGTGTGCTGACCGCGTCGGGGCCGGTGGGCGGGGTGCCGTGCGCGAGAGCCGTGTTGGTCACGGTTCCGGCGTCGATATCGGCCTGCGTCACCGCATATGTCGCGGTGCAGGTCGTCGACGCCCCCGGCGCCAACGTCGTTGTCGGGCAGGAGATCGCCGACATCGTTCCGGTCCCGGAGAACGCGGTCTCGGTCACCCCCGCACCGGTGAGGGTGACGTTGCCGGTGTTGGTGAGCTGGAACGAGTAGGTCACCGTCTGACCGGCCGCGGTCACCGACGACGGGGACACCGATTTCAGCAGGCTGATCGCCTGGTTCCCGGTGATCGGCACCTGCGTGCTCGACGGGTTGCTCAGCACCGGGGTGCTCGAGCCGGGCGGGGTGCCCTGCGCGGTCGCCGTGTTGTTCACCTTGGTCGCGTCGATATCCGCCTGCGTCAGCGTGTACGTGGCCGTGCAGGTGGTCGATGCGCCCGGCGTCAGCGTGGTGACCGGGCAGGTGGTCGCCGACATGGTGCCGGATCCGGTGAACACCGTCTCGTTCACCGACAGGTTCGACAGGGTCACGTTGCCGGTGTTGGTCACCAGGAACGAGTACGTCACCAGCTGGCCCACGGTGTAGCTGGCCGGCGTGTTCGGGCTCGCGGTCTTCACCAGCGTCAACGTGGGCGCAGCCGGAGCCAGCACCTCCGCCGACGAGGGGGTGGACACCACCGCCGCCCCGGTGGGCGGGGTACCGTGCGCGGTCGCCGTATTGTCGACCTTCCCCGCATCCACATCCGCCTGCGTCACCGTGTAGGTGGCCGTGCAGGTCGTCGACGCGCCCGGCGCCAACGTCGTCGTCGGGCAGGTGATCGCCGACAGGGTTCCCGTCCCGGTGAACGCGGTCTCGGTGATCCCCGCACCGGTGAGAGTCACGTTCCCGGTGTTGGTGACCTTGAACGAATACGTCACCGACTGGTCCGCCGCGGTCACCGTCGACGGCGACACGGACTTCGCCAGTGCGACACCCGGCGCCGCAGTCGCGGTCACCGTCGCGGTCGACGGTGTGGACACCACCGCAGCCCCGGCAGGCGGAGTGCCGTGCGCGGTCGCCGTGTTGTCGACCTTCCCCGCATCCACATCCGCCTGCGTCACCGTGTAGGTGGCCGTGCAGGTCGTCGACGCGCCCGGCGCCAACGTGGTCGTCGGGCAGGAGATCGCTGACAGAGAACCGGTGCCCGAGAACGCGCTCTCCGTCAGCCCCACGGAGGTCAACGTCACATTCCCGGTGTTGGTCACCTGGAACGAATACGCCACCGCCTGACCTGCCGCAGTCACCGTCGTCGGCGTCGCCGTCTTCAGCAACGCGATCGCCGGGGACTGCGTCGCAGGAACCGTCACCCCGCTGTTCGCGGTCACCGTCTCGTTCAACGGGTCCAGGCCGGTGATCGTGGCCGTGTTCGCCAACGAGCCCGCGTTCACATCCGTCTGCGTCGTCGTGTACGTCGCCGTGCACACCATCGACGCCCCCGCCGCGAGCGTGCCACCCAACGCCGGGTTGCACGTCAACCCCGACAGGGTCCCCGACCCGGTGAAGGTGCCCTCCGCGATCTGCACATTGTGCAACGCCACCGCACCGGTGTTCTTCCCCGTGAACGTGTACGTCACCGACTGACCCGCCGCACTGTAGCTGGGCACACTCGCCGTCTTCACCAACGACACCGCCGCCGGGCAGCTTGTCGCGCTCGAGGTGTTGTTCCCACTGGTCGGATCCGTCTCATTAGCCGTGACGCTGGCCGTGTTGGTCACGCACGCCGTCATACCGGCAGGCGTCGAGGCGGTAATCGTGAACGACTGCGACGCCCCCACCGCCAGAGTGCCGCTGACGCAGGTGACGGCGTTCCCGCTGATCGAGCAGCCGCTGCTGCTGGCGGCGACATTCGTCAGCGGCGAAGGAACGGTGTCCGAGACAACGAATCCGGACGATGTTCCTGTTCCGTTGTTGGTTACCGTCAGGGTGTAACTGATCGTGTTTCCGGGCAAGAAGGCTGCTGGTCCGGTCTTGGAGATCGACAGATCCGTTGGGTTGCCCGGCACTGAGGTTCCGTCGATGCCGCCAGCCGAGGGGCCGTTGGACATGGCCACCAGGGTGAAGGTCGGTGTGGCGCCTCCGGGGTTGGTGATCTTAATCTGGTAGATGTCTCCGGTGGAGTTGTTATCGATGCCGAGGTTGCCGTTGCCGTAGGTCCAGGCCGCCCCGAAGCCGAGGTTGCCGGTCTCCAGGAACGAGACGGTGTACACCGTCAGCGCACCCGTGGTGGGGTTCAGCCGGTAGATGTGGTTGGCGTTATCTGCACCCCACAGGAATCCACCGATACAGGTGAAGTCGGCGGAATTCGAAGGCGCTGCCGACGACATTGTGGTGGTCGACACCACGCCTGTGCTGAGGTTGTACGAGTAAAGCGTCGTGCTGGCGCCGGCCCCGCCGATCACGTAATACGTGTTGCCGCACACTGTCCCAGTGCCTGTCGTCCCTGGGGTCAGTCCCGTCTTCACTAGCGTGGTGTATGCGCCCTGCCCGATGCGGATCAGGTCGCCGGCGTTGACGGTTTGCCCACTGCTCGTCGTACCAGTAGTCGACGCGACGCCGTAGATGTACCCGTCTACCGTCCAGAACCCGATCGAGTTGTACACGAAGTTGCTCGCTACGCCCTGTGCCGAGAACGTGGTAGTTCCCGTTCCGTCCGTTACCGCCTGGTAAAGGGTCGTCCCGCCGGCAGTGTTCGTCGAGATAAATACCTGAGGGGTCGTCGTACTCCATGGGGAACCCGCAGCCGCGGACGCAGGGCTGGTGCCGATGGTGATGCCGATGAGTGCCGTCGTGATCGCGAGCACGAACGCGACGAGTCGGCTGGGCTGCCAGCGACGATCGCGTAGGCGAGCGCGGTGACGCGGCCCGCGTGACCCCCCGGTCAGCTCCAGTACGGCTGCTGTGTTCGAACTCATTCTCGGCCCCTCACCTTGCGGTCTTCCAGAGAAGTGCGAGACGACCGCCCCGAAGGGTCGTATAAGCCGCCTCACAGGTTAAGAGCCGAATTGCAGCCATGGATTACACCTGGATCCCAGCTTTGTCGGCCCCAGTTCGGGGGGTATGGGCCATGCCCGATCGGGACGGTCGGCACCGGCCCGACGGCATGCCGACGACGTCGCGCGATCCCCGTCTCAGCCTGTGGACAACAGGCGATGCTGGTCCGGCCGGCCGGTCGGCGCAGACACGTCGTCCCGGCAACGAGTGCACTGCACTGTCCGTGTAAGTGAGGACTTTCGGTCGGGTCGGGAGGGTCGCCACTGTTAGCGCTGCGTTCGATCCGCCGTAGCGGGGTCGGGTCGCATGCCACTTCGGCAGGCGCTGTGCGGTGACGATCGGGAGGTCTCGAAAATGCAGAATGTGATGGTTGTGGGCGGCCGATTGACGGGAACGGCAGCATTCATCCAACTGGCGACGCAGTTGAGCCCCGGGTCGCGGGTGACGATCGTGGACCCGGCCCTGGAGGACTATCCCGCGGTGTTCGGGGATCCCGCACCGCATCTGCTGTGCAACACGTCGGCGCACATCGGGTCACTGCTTCCCGAGGTTCCGGATGACTTCCTGTCGTACCTGCCGCCGAGCGTGGATCCGAACGGGGTGCCCCGGTATCTGGTCGGGCGGTACGCGGCCTCGCGTTTCCAGCACTACCGGCGGGTGGCGGCATCGCGGGGAGTGGAGACGGTCACTGTCCGCGGGACGGTGACGAGCATCACCCGGGCTCCGGATGGCTACCTCGTGCGCCTCGCCGCGGGGGCCCCGCTCACCGCGACGGACGTGATCCTCGCGATGGGGCCGGGGCCGGCACGCCTGGTGCCCGGCCCGCCGAGTGTGTCACCGTACCCGACCACCCCGCTGCTCGACCGGACTCCCGAGCGCGCGGTGGTGGTGGGGATGGGATCGGGCGGAATCGATGCGGCGCTCGTGCTCGCCAACGCCGGGGTGGAGGTGACCATCGTCTCGCGATCCGGATACTTCCCGGCGGTCCGGACCCGCACTCTGCGCACGGGCACGGTGATGGTCGAGCCAGGGCGCGAGCAACTGCACCTGCGCACGGTGCTCGAGCGGTTCTCGATCGACCGGCAGGGCTCGTTCGCCGGTTTCCCTGAACCCGCCGGTCACCCCGCGGATCAGCTTCGGCGCGACCTGGACGCCGCCTCTCCCGAGGACACACCGTGGCAGGATGCACTGGCAGATGTGGTCTACCTGCTGGGCTCGAGATCGCTGCAACTCAGCGACCCGCCTGCGTTCGTCTGGCGCCACCTGACCTCGGTGATGGCCACCACCGCCACCATGCTGAACCGCCACATCGAAACCGGTGCGGTCACCCCTGCCCGGCTGGACGACGTGGACGTGGAGGCGTTCCCGCTCGTCGTGTCGGCGATCGGCACCGACGCCTACCCCCTCCACGGGAGCTCGACGGGGCTGCGGCTCGGCCCGCCGACTGCGGGGACGCGGCCCATCACCCAGCTCGACGACACCCTGCGGGTGGTCCTTCCCGGGCGACAGCAGCCGGAACGGATCTGGGCGATCGGACCCACGGCGGGCATCGCCCGGCTCACCTCCAGCGCGCTCTGCGTCGCCGTAGCCCAGGCGCGCGAGGCGGTCGAGCAGGTCACCAGCCGGCCGGCCGAGTCCGACGCGGAGGCCTTCGGAGAAGAGTTCGCGGCGGTCTCCGCCTAGCAGGTGGAACCCTTCCCGGAAACGACGGTGCACGTGAGTGAAATAGAACAGCGGGAATCTCATCTGTTAAGGCGAGAGCGAGGTTCCAGATGGACGTGATGACCAAGACCGCAGATACGCCCCCGGGCGATGACCCGCCGTGGGTCCTGCTGCGCGCGGCGATCGCCGAGGACCTGATCGAGAAGCTGCCCCGATTCGTGCCCCTCGTCAGCCTGACGAGCACCCTGCACGTGCCGACCCTCCGGGTGGCCTTGGCGATCCGTGACGGGTCGCTCACCGTCCGCCGCCGGGGCGCGATCCGCTACATGGACACGCTCCGCAGCAAAGGGTTCCTCGCCAATGAGACCTCCATCCGCCTCCCCCTGCCTCAGGGAGGCCGGCCGTTCCTCGAAGGGGCCACCGTCACCTTGACCATCCACGTCCCCCGGGAGATCGCAGACAACCTTGCCATCCGCAGCGCCGAAAGCGGCATGCCCCGTGAGGACATCGCCGCCGGCATCCTCTCCGGCGCACTTCGACGTGACAACCGAGACCCGGAGCGTCAGCGATGACCTTCGCGGATCCCGCCGATCCAGGCGCAGAACCCGAACACTTCGCCGCGGGCGCCGGCGGAGACCGTGACGAGAGCGCTCACCTCGAGATCTACCTCAGCAGCAGAGATGGCGCCCCCATCGCCATGGCGTGCACCTGCGGCATCGGTAAGGACCACACGTTCGAGAGCCTCAAGCAGCGTCTTTCCGTGGCTCCCGGCTAGTCACCGCACGATCTCATGGTGCTCAACCGATTGAGCTGATAGCGTGGGCCGACCACATGCGGTCACCGGCGAAGGAGATCTCAGATGCGCAGCCCATTGAGTGCGGGTCGTGATGGACGACACGTTTCGTGACGCCGACGCGGAGCTGATCTCCCGGGTTCGGCAAGGGCAGACCAGCGCTTACGCCGAACTCTGGATCCGCCATCGACCTCTGGCATTGAGCGTCGCCCGGCACACCGATCCGCACGGGGACCCAGAAGACCCGGTCTCCGAAGCCTTCACCAGTGTCTACGTGGTCCTGCGGGCCGGCGGCGGCCCCACGACCGCATTCCGGCCCTACCTGGCCACCGCCGTCCACCGCTCAGCGATCCGGCACGCTCGCGCTCGCGCGTCGCTCAGCCTTGCCGTCACGCTCGACGAGCACAGCCTCGACGATCCCGATGCCCTGCCCTCGCTCGACCGCCTCGCTGTCCGCGAGACTCTTGCAAAACTGCCTCCGCAGTACCGGCAGATCCTCGTTCTCATGCTCGTCCATGGGTACGACGTGCGCGCCGCCGCGTCACAGCTCGGCATCAGCTACAACGCCACCACCATCCTCGCGATGCGGGCACGCAACCGGTTCCGCACCCTCTGGCACGGCGACCAGCTCCCGTTCACCCGACCCTGATCCCGGCCGGCCGCCGCGGCCTGGCGCCGCATGAGCACCCACGAGGCGTGACCATCCGCATCACCCCCATCCGGGGGTGAGTCCGTTGAGATCACTGGGAGAGCGAGTCCGGGACCTTGACGGTGTACGGAGCGGTCTGCCATAAAGAGCTGCCGGCCGGCAGCCGATTGCGAGAGGGAAGAGCATGGACTCGAACGAGACAGGGCTTGAATCAGCCATCCCGGCGCACCTCAGGGTCGAGGGAAGCCGGTCACCACGCGGGGACGATGGCCGGACGCCGCCGTACCCGTCCTACTCCGCACGCTTCCCCGAAACCGTCCGTGCTGTCGCGTGCGCGTTCCTCGGCGTTCAAAGCGCTCGACCGTTGTCGACCGCGGCGAGGGCGGCCTCGGCCGAGATCTGGGAGCTCTGCTCCGGAGAGAACGGGCCGTCATCGCGCGAGCGGGCGACCCATACCGATGAGCAGGGGTTCGACAACCTGGTCATCATCGCCTACTGGGACGACGTCGAGGCCTATCGACGCTGGTTCACCGGCAACCGCGATTCCGTGATCGGCTCGAACGCGGAGCTTGCGGACCACGGCCGGTGGATCGAAGCCGTCACCCCGGCCGCGACAGGCTTGGAGACTTTGTACTCGTCGAACACCTTCCCGGAGGGGGTCGCACAGGTGGCCGCCGATGGCTTCAGCGCGGACATCCGCGAGCACGGGTACTGGGGAAGCATGCGCGATCGTCTCCCCCGTTCGCAGACCGAGACGCTCGATCCGGAAGGCGCACCCTCCGTGCCGGGCGGTTCCGGCATCATTCACGTCGAGCCCCACGAGAATCTCGCGATCATCCGCTCAGGTCAGGACTGGAGCGGCTGCGAGCAGCCCGAACGCGACTCCTACTTCGGCGATGTCGAGCCCCACTTGCGTGCAGGCATGGACTTCCTGACCGCCGGCGGCTCCTCGATCGGCTGCTACGCGAACAGATACCTGACCAGCACCGGCGCCGACGGCGGACTGCTCCCTCAGACCTTCGGCCTCAGCTTCTGGCGCAGCCTGGAGGACCTGGAGCGCTGGGCGAGCTCGCATCCCACCCACCTGGCCATCTTCGGTTCCGCCATGAGGTTCCTCCAGGCGAACGCCGGCGCCCGCCTCCGCCTCAGCCACGAGGTCTACGTCCTCAGGCGCGAAGAACAGCACTTCGAATACCACAACTGCCACCCCACGACCGGGATGCTCGGCGCAGCCAGGTCAGACAACGGCCGATAGTCGATCGCTGCTCACAACCGGCGGATCGATTCGCGCTGGATGACGGGCATGGGGATGAGATGCCTGGCGGGAGTGGTTTCGCCTGCCAGCGCGAGCTCCATGGCCTGTCTCCCCATCTGTTCGTACGGGATCCTCGCCGTCGAAAGCGTCGGCCTCAGGATGGAAGCGAAGACGTCGTCGTCGAAGGACACGATCGAGATGTCGTCGGGTATTCGAATACCCTGCTCCTGGAACGCCTGGTAGACACCGAAGGCGAGATTGTCGTTCAGGCAGATGAGTCCCGTCACCTCCGCGCCACTCCTGATCAACTCGGTGGCCAGTCGATAGCCGAGGTGCGGTTCCCACACTCTCGAGTGCAGGTCGGCGACGAGCCGGATTCCGCTGGCGGCCAGCACACTGTCGATGCCGGCGAAACGGTCGAGGATCGTCACCGACTCCTCCGGTGGGAGCAGCTCGGGCGCGACGCGGCCGATGAGAGCGATCCGGGTATGCCCTGCCTCCACGAGCAGCCGGGCCATCGCCGCGCCCGCTGCGCGCTCATCCGGGAGGACCACCGGATGAGCGGTCGTCGTGGTGGCGTTGAGCATCACGACGCGGACATCCTTGGGCAGTGGTGGCAGGCTCATCTGCCGCGCGGCCATCGATCCGAAGATGAGACCCGCTGCGCGGCTGTCCAACATGGCGCCGAGTACGCCCTCGAGCCGTTCCGGATGATGCCCGGTCTCGGCGATCAGAACGGTATGCTGCTGGCTCTCTGCGATATCCAGCAAGCCCCGGATCATCGCGGAGGCGTAACGAGTGAGCGTCACATCGTCGGAGACGAAGCCGATCAGCGGCGCCTTCCCGAACCGGAGGGTCCGAGCTGCGGGATTGGGCCGGTAGTTGAGCTCCTCAGCGATGCGGCGGACTCGATCGGCCGCTTCGGCGGAGAGCCACGTACCGGGACGGTCGTTGAGGACAAGGCTCACTGCGGCCTTCGACACCCCCGCTCTGGCTGCCACATCGGCGATCGTCACCCGCTCGACCATTACCCTCCCTCTGTGGTCCCGATCGCATCGGGCGGACCGAAGTCACGATCCACTTGCGCTCGCTTCCATACTAGTGCTACTTTCTCCCAAGCTAAACGGGTTTAGGGAGCGTCTAAACGCGTTTACCACGGACCCGCATCCCGTCGAGTCCGGCAATCACATATCCAATGGAGGATCACATCGTGAGGATTACCAAACGCCGGGCACTGGTCGCCACGGCCGTCGTCGCGGCCACCGCGGCCCTCTCACTCACCGGCTGCGCTCAAGGCGGCGGTAGCAATTCTTCGAGCGGCGGACAGCTGGTGCTCTGGACCCACAACGCCGGAAACAAGGGCGAACTGGGTGCGATCGAGACGATCGTCTCGGACTTCAACAAGTCCCAGTCGAAGTACAAGGTCAAGGTCCAGGCGTTCCCGCAGGACTCCTACAACCAGTCGGTGACGGCGGCCGCGGCCTCGAAGAAGCTCCCGTGCATCCTGGACATCGACGGGCCGAACGTGCCGAACTGGGCGTGGGCGGGTTATCTCGCGCCGCTGACCGGGCTGGACGCGACACTGTCGACGTTCCTTCCCTCAACCGTCGGGAAGTACAACGGGCAGACGTACTCGTATGGCTTCTACGACGCGGCGCTCGCCATGATCTCGCGCAAGTCCACCCTGACCGCCGCCGGGATCCGCATCCCCACGGTCGACCAGCCGTGGACGAAGGCAGAGTTCCAGGACGCGCTGGACAAGCTGAAGGCGACCGGAAAGTTCCAGTACCCGGCCGACCTTTCAACCGGTCAGACAGGTGAATGGTGGCCGTACGCCTACTCGCCGTTCCTGCAGAGCTTCGGTGGGGACCTCATCAACCGAGACGGTTACAAGACCGCCGACGGCGTGCTGAACGGTTCCGCGGCCATCGATTGGGCCAAGTGGATGCGCGGCCTGGTCAGCAGCGGCGACATCGCGGCGAAGTCGGCAGCCGACCCGACAGCGGACTTCATCAACGGCAAGACCGGCATCCTCTACGACGGCAACTGGGTGGCTGACGGGATCCGGGCCTCGCTGAAGGACGACGCCGTCTTCCTGCCCTCGGTCGACCTCGGCCACGGTGCGAAGGTCGGCGGTGCTTCCTGGCAGTGGGGCATGTCCAAGACCTGCAACGACCAGGCCGGCGCCGAGGCGTACCTGAAGTTCGCCTCCGCGGACAAGTACGTCGCCTTGGTGTCCAAGGCCACCGGCAACATTCCGGCGACGGATGCCGCCGCCGCACAGATCCCGGCCTACCAGCCGGGTGGGGACGACGAGATCTTCCGTGAGATCTCCAAGAAGTCGGCGGTAGTCCGCCCCGTCACCCCGGGTTACCCGTTCATCGCAACCGCCTTCGGCACGGCGGCGCAGGATATCGTCAACGGCGCAGACCCGAAGGCGACTCTGGACCAGGCCGTCAAGGACATCGACGCCAACCAGAAGTCGAACAACTACTTCAAGTAGCCCCGATGGGAGGCCGGTCGTCCGCTGCGCGGGCGGCCGGCCTCCCGGCGGACGGACAAGGACGTCACCATGACAACCATCACAAGGGCCGAATCGAGCCTTCAGGCCGAGCGCAACGCCGACCACCCGCCTCGCGCCAAGGCACGGCACACCCGGGGCCACGGCAGGGAAGGGATCGTGGGGTGGGTCATGCTCGCTCCTGCAGCAGTGCTGATCATCACCTTCCTGCTGATTCCCATCGGGCTGACCTTCGGTCTGGCATTCACGAACGCCCGGCTGGTGTCACCCGAGCCCGCTCACTTCGTCGGCGTGGACAACTTCACTGCCCTCTTCAGCGACGACACCTTCTGGGCGTCCTTGCGCAACACGATCATCTTCACCGCGGTGATCGTGCCTCTGCAGTCCGGCCTCGCCCTCGTCCTCGCCCTACTGGTCAACACCAGAACGCGCGGGACGACCTTCTTCCGCACCGTGTACTTCCTTCCGGTGGTCACCTCGATCGTCGTGGTGTCCATGCTGTGGCTGTTCCTCTACCAGAAGAACGGTCTGATCAATGTGCTGCTCTCCCGGGTGGGCATCCAAGGCCCGGACTGGCTCGGCGACCCGCACTGGGCGCTCCTGGCCATCATCCTGATGTCGGCGTGGCAGGCGATGGGCTTCCACATGATCATCTGGCTGGCTGGACTGCAGACAATCCCCGCTGAGCTCTACGAAGCCGCCTCATTGGACGGCGCGACGCCGTGGCAGCAGTTCGTCAACGTCACCTGGCCCGGCCTGCGCGCAACGCGCACCTTCATCCTCATCACCATCACGATCGCCGCATTCGGACTGTTCTCGCAGGTGAACATCATGACTCAGGGCGGCCCGATCAAGTCCACCTCGACGCTGGTGTTCCAGGCCGTGCGCAGTGGCTTCCAGCAGCAGCAGACCGGATACGCGTCAGCGATCTCGCTGGTGTTCTTCGTCCTGGTGCTGATCGTGACACTCATCCAGCGTTTCCTCACCCGCGACAAGGAGGCACGACGATGACCGCCACCATCCGCGATATCGCCGACATCGAGACCGCCCACACGGCACAGAGGACTCGTCGCCGTGCCGGCTGGCGCGCCGGCCTGACCCTCGCACTCAAGATCCTGCTGGCCCTCGTGTTCGGGCTGCCGCTGGTGTTCATGATCGTCTCCAGCTTCAAACCGGACACCCAGATCTTCGGAGACCTCGGCGGCATCCAGGCCTTCCTCCCGGTCGGCAAGCTCAGCTTCGACAACTACCTCGGGGTGTTCGACCGGGTGCCGTTCGCCCAGTTCCTGCTGAACTCGATCATCATCTCCGTGAGCACCGTGGTGCTCGGCATCATCGTGAACTCCCTGGCTGCGTTCACGCTCTCGCGGATGCGGATCCCGGGCGGCAGGATCGCGCTCGGCGTCATCCTCGCCACGTTGATCGTGCCCTTCGAGGTGATGGCGTTGCCGCTGCTGTGGGAGGTGAATCAGCTCCCGTACTTCGACGGGTCCCAGCTCGTGCAGGGCTGGCTGGACACCTACACCGTGCAGATCGTGCCCTTCATCGCCAACGCGTTCTCCATCTTCCTCTTCTACCAGTACTTCGACTCCATCCCGAAGGAGCTCGACGAGGCCGCCCGCGTCGACGGCGCCGGCTGGTTCCGCATCTACCGGTCGATCATCATGCCGCTGGCCGGTCCGGCGATCGCGACCGTGGCCATCCTCACCTTCCTGCCCGCCTGGAACCAGTACCTCTGGCCGCTCATGGTCACCCAGAGCGAAGCGGTGCGCCCGGCGATGGTCGGAATCGACTACTTCAAGCAGCTGAATACCTCATGGGGCCAGATCATGGCCTACGCAAGCATCATCACGATCCCGGTCCTGGCGCTGTTCATCGCCTTCCAGCGGTCGTTCGTGAACTCCATCGCCTCACAAGGGCTGAAAGGCTGACGCATGTTCGCACTCCCCGAAAGCTGGGTCTGGGACTTCTGGATCGCCGACGACGGAGAGCAGTACCACCTGTTCTTCCTGTACGCCTCGAAGGCGCTCAAAGACCCGGACACGCGGCACTACCGGGCGTCCGTGGGCCACGCCGTCTCCGACGACTTGGTGACCTGGACACGCGTCGTGGACGCTCTCGTGCGAAGCGACGCCCCGGCGTTCGACGAGCTCGCCACCTGGACGGGCAGCGTGGTCCGAGACGAGAACGGATTGTGGCGGATGTTCTACACCGGCACCGTCCTCACCGACGCGGGCAACGTGCAGAGCATCGGCATGGCGACCTCGCCCGATCTCTACGAGTGGACCAAGAGCGACCGCAACCCGATCCTCACCGCGGACACCCGCTGGTACGAGCGGCTGTCCGATGGTCACTGGCACGACGAGGCCTTCCGGGACCCGTGGGTGTACCGGGACGAGCGCATCGACGCCTGGCGGATGCTCATCACGGCGCGCTCGAACCACGGCCGGCCGGACGATCGCGGCGTGATAGCAACCGCGGTGTCGCGTGACCTGGACCACTGGGAACTCCAGCCACCGCTCAGCCAGCCCGGCAGCGGCTTCGGCCAGCTGGAGGTGCTCAACACCGCCCACATCGACGGCGAACACGTTCTCTTCTTCTCGTGCCTGGCCGCCGACCTCGCCGAAGAGCGCCGCAGCACCGGCACGACAGGAGGCGTGTGGGCGGTCCTGGCCGACGCGGCTGGTGTCTGGGATCCGAGCACAGCCCAACAGGTGACCGGCAGCGACCTCTACGTCGGCCGGGTCGTCGAGCAACGCGACAGCGGGCGACCCCTGTTCCTCGCCTTCCACAACACCAACATGGACGGGGAGTTCGTCAGCGGGGTCAGCGATCCTCGACCGATCGCCATCCACGACGGATGCATCCGTCTCGGGGAACCGATCGCGGAGGGCGTCCAGCCACACGCCCTGCTGTCGTGACGGGCTGCCCTCCGACAGCTCGGATACGTCGACCGGCTCCGTCGCGAGAGCGCCGTCTTCCTCGAATCTGAGGATACTGGGGGAATGCGCAACGGAGATCCGACCCCGCTGGAGGGCCGACGGCCGACTCTGGCGGACGTGGCCGAACGCGCCGGGATCTCGAAAGGCGCCGCGAGCAAGATCCTGAACGATCGCCCGGGATCGCGGCTCTCCGCCGACGCGGCGGCACGGGTACGCGCCGCGGCCGCTGAGCTCGGATACGTCGCCAACCCGATGGCGCAGAGCCTGCGCCTCAAGCGCACTCGCACCATCGGCTTCATCTCCGACCGGGTCACCATCGAACGGTATGCCTCGGGAATGATCGGCGGCGCCATCCGCGCCGCCGAGGCGAACGACCACACGCTTCTCATCGCCGAGACCGAGGGCGACCCGTCACGGCTCGAGCGCGCCATCGACAGCATGCTGGACCGGCACGTCGACAGCATCGTCTTCGGCCTGACCTACGCTCGGATGATCGACATCCGGATGCCGTCGTCGCTTCCGGTGGTCGTGGTGAACGGTGCGACCCCGGACGGCCTCCCCTCGGTGCTGCCCGACGAGTACGAGGCGGGCCGCATGGTGGCGGACGTGCTCGTGCGCGCGGGTCACCGCCGGATCGGCGTCATCGGCGAGGTACCCCACGTCGCCGGCGATCCCCGTCGGAGCGTCACGATCGCGCGCCGGTTCCAGGGTCTCTACGAGGTGTTCGACGCCGCAGGCATCGAACCGGTCCGAACGGTCGTCCCGGAGTGGCGCCCGTACGTCGGCTACGACGTCACGACCCGGCTGCTGCGCGAGCATCCCGGGCTCACGGCCATCCTCGCCGCGAACGACAACGTCGCGTTCGGCGCCTACCAGGCGCTCTGGCAGGCGGGCCTGCGCATCCCTGACGATATCTCCGTGATCTCGTTCGACGACGAGGAACTGGCCGGGTACCTCCGCCCCGGGCTCACCACGGTTCGTCTTCCCTACGACGAGATGGCCGCCATCGGGGTGGAGCAGGTGCTCGGGCTGCGCGAGCCGGGGGTCGAGCTGGTCACGATGCCGATCAGGCTGCGCGACTCCGTCGCCCAGCTCGACCCGGCCGCGCGACGCGAGACGAGGTGAACCCGTCCCGCCGGAGCACCGGCTGAGCGGCTGATACGGTTGCCGCGTGCCGGATAACGGATGGGGGCGGCCGCCCGGGAATCGCCCACGTCGAATCGATGTGGCGCAGCTGGCCGGGGTCTCGCCCGCCACCGTCTCGTTCGTGCTCAATCAGACGGCGGGGCAGACCATCAGCGCCGAGACCCGGGAACGGGTCATGCAGGCCGTCGCCGAATTGGGCTACCGGCCGAACCGCGCCGCCCAGGGCTTCCACCGCGGAACGAGCGCGACGATCGGCTTCGTCAACCACGACGTCGACTTCGGCGAGTTCGCGGCGGCGGCGATCAAGGGAGCACATGAAGCATCCCTCCGTCACGGCAATCTGCTGCTCCTGGTGAATACCGGAGGTTCGAACCGGCAGGCGGAGCACTTGATCGCCGATCTTCTCGACAGGCGCACCGACGCGTTCATCTTCGCCGCGGTCGGCACGCGTGCGGTGACTGTGCCCGAGGCGGCCCTGCAGGCACCGACCGTCCTCCTGAACTGCTACACAGCCGACGACCGCGCCCCGGCGATCCTTCCCGATGAGGAGCGCGGCGGCCGGGAGGCGACCCGCGCCATGCTGGGACTCGGGCACCGGCGATTCGCGTACCTCACCGGCAAGCCGGCCCAATGGTCCACCAAGGCCCGGCTCCGGGGATTCCGCGGCGCGCTTCGCGAGGCGGCCCTCGACCCGGACGATCAAGTGGTGCTCTCCGGCAACTACCACGCCGATTCCGGATACGACCTGACCCGGGAGCTACTGCGCCGAGGCCCGCTGCCGACGGCCATCCTGTGCGGAAACGACCGGATGGCCGTCGGTACGCTGCTCGCGCTCTTCGAGGCCGGGATCCGGGTTCCGGAGGACGTTTCGGTGATGGGATACGACGACCAGTTCCAGCTCGCGGCCGAGGTCAGACCCGCCCTCAGCACCGTACGCCTGCCCTACGACCTGATGGGTCAGCTCGCCGCTGAGCGCTTGGTCGAGCCCGCCATGGCCGGCAGCGCCCGCACCCTGGTCCACTGCCCGGTCCTCCTCCGCGGCTCCACTGCTCCCCCGACCCGGGGCTGAAGAGCGCTTGACGGGAGGGATCGACGGACTCTATAGTTCAGTCACTAACTCGGGTTAGTTCGAGTTTGGCAAATCCGCTCCTCGGATCGGAATCGTCGCAGTGCTGCGGCGATCACTTCTCCGGCCACCGCCGGCAGCTCAGCGACCTCCGCAGCACACCCCAACACCCCCACCCCCCGGAGGACTCGCATGAGGAAACACGGACGCTTGCTGGTCGGGATCACGCTGAGCGCGGCCCTTGCCGTAGCGGCACCCCTCGCCCAATCGGTTCCGGCGCACGCCGCCGCTCTCGGCGCAGCCAAACCCACATCGACCGGAAGCCCCGTGCAGGTCTGGCTGACCGACGTCGGAGGCAACCAGTGGCTCGCCAAACAGGCACCGGTCGCCTTCCAGACCCGGCAGACCGGGAACCCGCTGACCATCGGGGTCGACGACAGCATCAAGTACCAGAAGATCACCGGGTACGGGGCGGCGCTGACCGATTCGGCGGCGTACCTGATCAACGGGCTGCCGGCCGGCACCAGAGACACCCTGATGCAGAACCTGTTCAGTCCCTCTGGCGGCGCCGGGTTGAGCATGGTCCGCTCCCCGATGGGCGCGACCGACTTCACCGCCACCGGCAACTACTCCTACGATGACCTGCCGGCCGGTGAGACCGACCCCACCCTGTCGAAGTTCTCGATCCAGCACGACCAGGCCTACATCATCCCGGAACTCAAGCAGGCCCGCGCACTGAACCCGGACCTCAAGGTCACCTCGACGCCCTGGAGCCCGCCGGGCTGGATGAAGACCTCCGGGTCCATGATCGGCGGCACCCTCCTTCCCGAGGACTACCCCGTGCTGGCCGACTACTTCGTGAAGTACGTCCAGGCATACGCGAAGGCGGGTGTGCCCGTCACCTACGTAACGCCGCAGAACGAGCCTCTCAATGCGCCGAGCTGGCCCGGATCCGCGATGACTCCCGCCCAGGAGACGACGCTGATCAACCTGATGGGCGCGGCATTCGAGAAGAACCATCTCGCGACCCAGATCATCGGCTGGGACCACAACTGGGACGTCCCGTCCTACCCCGAGTCCATCTACAACGACCCGACCGCGAGCACGTACGCGATCGGGGCCGGGTTCCACATCTACAGCGGAGCTCCGATCTACCAGACCCAGGCCCACAACGACTACCCCGGCAAGCAGGTCTACCTGACCGAGGCCACCGGCGGGATCAACCAGCCGAACGCCCAGGCGTTCTTCCACGACGCCCTGGACACCTGGATCATCGACTCCACCCGCAACTACGGCAACGGAACCATGCTGTGGAACCTCGCCCTCACTCCCGACATGGGTCCGCTGAACGCGGACACGAACGGCATCGGCGAGAACCGCGGAGTGGTGACCATCGACCCGAAGACCCAGTCGGTCACCTACAACCCCGACTACTACGCGCTCGCGCAGGTCAGCAAGTTCGTGAAGCCCGGCGCCCACCGGATCTCGTCGAACACTTTCGGGGCCGGAAGCATCAACGACGTCGCGTTCCAGAACCCCGACGGCTCGAAGGTCGTCGTGGCCTACAACGACTCGACCCAGACCAAGACCTTCAGCGTGGCCGACGGCACCGAGTCCTTCGACTACACGCTGAACGCCGGCGCGGCAGCGACCTTCACCTACACCGGCCCGAAGCAGCACGGCACGACTCCCGCAGCCAGTGTGAAGGACCCGCAGCACACGTTCGAGTTCAAGGCGCCGTCCGGCGTCACGGGCCGACAGACCGTCACGTACGACCCCGAGTTGCTGCCGTTGCAGAACTCCGCGGTCGCGGGCAGCACTCTCACCACGTACTCGCTGCCGGTGGGAGCGAGCATCCACTCCCCCGGAAAGCCGCTCGACCGCAGCGGCTGGAAGGTGAGCGCATCCTCGAGTGAGGCCGGTGACCCGGCGGCGGCCGCGACCGACGGCGATCTCAGCACCCGCTGGCGGACGGCGAACAAAATGGCCAGCGGCGACTGGTACCAGGTCGATCTGGGATCTCGAACCAGCGTGAGCCAGATCGTGCTCGACAACACGGCGGACAATGCATTCGACTCGGTATTCCAATACCAGGTCTACGTCTCCGACGACGGCAAGAACTGGGGCACCGCGGTCGCGGACGGCAACGGCGCCCTCGGCAAGACCACCATCACCTTCCAGCCGCAGACCGCCCGCTACCTCCGCGTCGTGAGCACCGCGCCGTCGTTCTTCTTCCATTGGTCCATCGGTGACATCACCGTGGTCGGAGGTCAGAAGCAGACGGGTGCGCTCCAGAGCCCGGCCTCGGTCGGCAAGGGACTCCAACTGCAGAACTGGACCAGCCCGGACGGCGCGAAAGTCACTGTCGTGTACAACGGCAGCGAGAAGCCGCAGACGTTCTCCGCCTCCACCGACGACTCGTACACGTACACGCTGCCGGCTGGAACCTCCGCGATGTTCACCACGCGGGATCTCTCCAGCGCCCCTTCTCCGACATTCAGCGGTCTCAGCCCGAGCACCGGGATTCCAGGAGCCCAGTACACCATCACCGGAACCCACTTCGGTGCGACCCAGGGACTCGGAACCGTGTACTTCGGCGGCAACCAGGCCGACATCACCGCGTGGACCGACACCAGCATCACCGCGTACGTGCCTGCCGGTCTGCCGTCGGGGAAGTACACGGTGTCGGTGAACGCAGCCAGCGGCCAGACCGCCGGAAGCGCCACCTACACCGTCAACGGGCTGGGGACCCCGCTCTCACGCAGCGGATGGAGCGCGAAGGCGTCGGACCAGAGCCCATACCCCACGGACGTGCTGCCGAATCTCCTGGACGGCGATCCCAGTACCCGGTACAGCTCCGGCACGGGGCAGACCCCCGGGCAGTGGCTGCAAGTGGACATGGGCCAGGCGCAGACGTTCGACACGATCGCGCTGGACTCCACCGCCAGCACCGGCGACTACGCCCGTGGCGCGGACGTCTTCGTCTCCTCCGACGGTGAGACCTGGACGAAGGTCGCGGCGATCACGGCGGACGGGCAGCAGATCCAGGCGGTCACGTTTGCGCCGCAGACGGCCCGCTACATCAAGGTGGTGACCACCGGCACCTCCGGGAACTGGTGGTCCATCGGCGAGTTCAACGTGTACACCGGCGGCACCGCGACTCCGGTCTACGGAACACCGCTGTCGCGTGCCGGTTGGGCCGCTACAGCGACGAGCTACAGCCCGTGGCCTGCCGACGCCCTCCCGCATGTCCTGGATGGCGACCTCACCACCCGCTACAGCTCCGGCGCGTCCCTCACCAACGGGATGGCCATCCAGCTGGACATGGCGCAGGTGCGCACCTTCAACCGCGTGGTCATCGACTCCGGGACCAGCACGAGCGACTACGCACCCAGCGCAGACGTCTACGTGTCGCAGGACGCCACCACCTGGACGAAGGTGACCTCCATCACGAACGGGCAACCCGTCGAGGTGGCGACCTTCGAATCCCAGACGGCGCGATACCTCAAGATCGTCAGCACGGGGAGTGCGGGCAACTGGTGGTCTATCGCCGAGATCAACGTCTACACCGACGGATCGGCCCCCGTCGACTACGGGGCCGCCCTTCCCAAGACGGGCTGGGTCGCCTCGGCGTCGAACACCAGCCCGTGGCCGAACGACGCGCTCGACCACATCCTCGACAACGACCTCACCACCCGGTACAGCTCCGGCGCATCCCTCACGAACGGGATGTGGGTGCAGGTCGACACGGGACAGCAGCAGACCTTCGACACGGTGGTCGTCGACTCCGGCAGCAGCACCAGCGACTATGCCCCCAGCGCGGACGTGCAGGTGTCCACCGACGGCACCGGCTGGACGACGGTGGCATCCATCACCTCCGGGAAGGCGGTCGAGGTCGCGACCTTCGCGGCGGTGACGGCCCGCTACATCCGGGTCGTGGACACCGGAGAATCCGGGAGCTGGTGGTCGATCGCCGAACTGAACGTGTACACGCATGACGGCACCGCTCCGATCGGCAGCACGCCGCTGTCCCGGACGGGCTGGACGCCGACCGCGTCGAACACCAGCCCATGGCCCAACGATGCCCTCACCCACATCCTGGATGGGGACATCAGCACCCGGTACAGCTCCGGCGCATCCCTGACCGACGGGATGTGGGTGCAGGTGGATATGGGCCAGGAGCAGACCTTCGACAAGGTGGTCGTCGACTCCGGCAGCAGCACCAGCGACTACGCGCCCAGTGCCGACGTCCAGGTGTCGACCGACGGCACGAACTGGACCACGGTGGGGACCATCGCCACCGGTCAGCCGGTCGAATCCGTCTCCTTCCCCTCGCACACCGCTCGCTACCTCAGGATCGTGAACACGGGGAGCTCGGGCAGCTGGTGGTCGATCGCGGAACTGAACGTCTACGTCTAAGCGTCACCCGACAGCGGCCCCGGTCGACTCGGTCGACCGGGGCCGCCCTATGCGCACGCGCACTCCCTCGAAGCGGTGATCAGCCGGGGGAAGTGTGCATCGACAGAGAGGAATGGATGATCCCGATGTGTTCGTCAGAACCGATCCAGGCACGAGCCGGAGCCGCAGGCCCTGGATCGAAAGTGCTCGTCGCCGGCGAAGCGCTCACCGATGTCATTCGTGCAGGCCAGAACGAGACCGAGCACCCGGGAGGGTCGCCGGCCAATGTCGCCCTCGGCCTTGCTCGACTGGATACCGCGACCCGGTTCCTCACCGCGCTGGGCCGCGATCAGCGAGGCGCGCGGATCGCGTCATGGCTCGGGGCGGCCGGGGTGGAGATCCTCCCCGAGTCCTGGAGCCTCACCCAGACCTCCATCGCCCAGGCCACCATCGGCCGCGATGGAGCAGCGGAATACGCCTTCGATATCGATTGGCGTCTCCCCTCTCCGGTCCGCGTTCCAGCGGTGCACCACCTGCACATCGGTTCGATCTCAGCCTTCCTGGACCCCGGAGCCGACCAGATCGAACACCTGGTGCAGGACATGCCCGCGCAGGCCACGGTGAGCTTCGACCCGAACGTGCGCCCGGACCTCATCGGGGACCCGGAGGCTGCCCGCACGCGATTCCACCGCCTCGCCGCCCGAGCCGACATCGTCAAGCTCAGCGATGAAGACGCGGCCTATCTCTACCCCGGCACCGCCCCCGACGCGGTAGCCGTCGCCCTGGCCGAGCAGGGAGGGATCGGTGCGCTGACCATGGGCGCCGCAGGATCGCTTCTAGCCGCCGGAAACCACCTCGTGCACATCGAACCGATTCCCACCATCGTGGCGGACACCATCGGAGCCGGCGACAGCTACATGGCAGCCATGCTCCACCAGCTCCTCACCGCCGGACACCACCCCCACGCCATCACCCCCAGCCAGCTACGCGAGGTCGGCGAATTCGCGGCGCGCGCCGCCGCCATAACGGTCTCACGATCGGGAGCACAGCCACCGACCGCCTCGGAACTGACCGCGCCCACCCGCGGGCTCTACCGCGTATCAGACCCTGGCTGCAGGACCGGCCAGGGTGATTAGAGGGTGAACTCTTCGCATTCCGTTGGCGCTGGGGTGCCGTTATCCACTTAGCTGTGATCTGACCGTGTGCCTGTCTGGCGTCCGGCGGTCGTCCTGCGGGAAAGGGAATAGCTGTGGCGCGTCGTAACGCTGTGCTCACGGGGGGCGGCACGCACGCTCGCTCCGGGCGGGGAATCCGGTCGCTGTTCTGGTACGGGGACTCGCCGACGCGCGGGTTCCGCGTGCTCTCGGCGCTGGTCGCGATCGGCGTCGGGACCATCTCCGTGTTCAGCCTGGCGGGAGCTGCCACCGCGGCGACGACTGCGGTGCACGAGATCACCACGAACTGGGTGGGGAACCCGGCGGCAGCGCCCTACGGGGCGGCGGTCACCTCCGAATGGCACATCAGCACCAACGACGCCACGAATCCGCAGGCGAACAATCCTGTCGACAATGTGCGGGTCACATTGACTGCGACCAACGGTGTCTTCAGCAGCATCCCGGCGGTCTGCAAGACGAAAGGCGTGACGCCGGTCTCGTCGATCTCGGCGAACGGGACGACGTTGGTCTGCAACCTCGGCACCATCACCGAGGGCACCGCCTCCGTCATTCAGGCGCCCGTGAGGGCGACGGGAGGCATCGGATCAAAGCTCTCAGTGTCCGGCACCGTCACCTCCGACTCGGCCGTCGCGACGGCGGGTCCCGCGGCGACGCCGGGGCTGCCGATCACCGGGACGCACGGCATGGACCTGGTGCTGAGTGCGCCGAACCAGAACTACCAGCAGTCGACGATCTCGAGTCGAAGCGGCGGAAACCGCCCGTCCATCGTCGTCGACTACGGCGTCGCGATGACGACCGGGAGCATTCCGGGGCCGTCGACGTACTCGTTCACGGTGGACATCGCCGTGTCCGTCGCCGGCCAGCTGCCCGGACTGCAGTGGGAGGGATGCGCGCCGGTCGACAACTCGGCACAAGCGACAGGGATCCCCTACTCGGCGTCCACCTTCCCCAACCGGACCAACGCGCCGACATGCACGATCAGCGGGAGCGGCACCCATTACACCGTCACGTTGAGCGGGCTCGATTACAGCCTCCAGCAGGTTCCGACGACGGACAGTCTCGGCAATGCGATCCCGTCGACGAGCACTTTCGTCGCCTCCGGTCAGCTTCACTTCAGCTACACGAGCCCGATCACCTCAACCACCGGAGTGACTTTCGGGGCGACTCCCACGCCGTTCACCTTCACCGACGGTGTCACGCAGGCTGAGACCAACACCTCCAACGATGTCTCCGGCACGACCCTTGTGACTCCCGGTGTCTTCTCGATGATCTGGATGGGCAGCCCCACTGCCGGTCGCTCCCCGTGGGACGCGAATCTGTGGGCCGCACCCGGGACCGCGCAGACCAAGACCTTCCCCTGGCCGGCCGCAGGGTCCTCGACCAACCCCGGGCCGTATACCCTCGCCGATCAGCCGCTCGGCGGCCAGGCCGACAGCGTGACCTGGTCCACCTACAGCGGTGCTGGCGGTGCGGACCTGGCCGGGTCCTGTGTGATGATCCAGAACCCTGCCGCGTTCACTCCGCGATATGTGGACTTCCTGGCGGCCGACGGTGCGTCGTATTCCAACATGACGACAGCGCATCTCTGGTACCGGACCGATGCTTTGAACACGAAGACCGAGACGTGCGGGGAGCCGGTCGGTGTGGCGGGGAGCCCGTGGATCTCGGCACCGCTGCCGGCCGGTTGCTCCACTCAGACAGCGTCGATCTCGCCCGCGTACTCCGACGACAAGTGCATCGTGAGCGTTCCGGCGGGCGTCACTGCCGTGAAGATGACCTGGAACCCGGCCGTGGACAAGCAGTTCCACCACTTCCTGCGGGTGTGGGGCTACGTCCCGCCGACGGCTCCGATCGGTGCCGAGTCGTGGGTGGTCGGCGCGTTCAACGCGCCCTATAACACCGCAACGACGTTCCCGGGCTACCCGAACCTGAACAACTACATCAACATCAGCACCAATCCCAACGTCATCGCGACCATCCCGGGCAGCACCTACGGCCCGAACACCAATGGGATCCGCGACGCGATGCGGATCCAGGGCCCGACCGGTGCGATCACCAAGACGACAGCCAGCACGACGGCGCAGCCCGGGGTTCCGATCACCTACAACCTCAGCGCCGAGGCCGATCTTGCGGTGCAGAGCCCGCCGAACCAGTCCTTCACCGTCACGGACACTCTCCCGGCGGGGATGACCTACGTCGCGGGTTCCGGCTCCCCGGCGCCCACGGTGACGACGAACGGTTCGGGACAGCAGGTGCTCAGCTACACGTTCACGAACGTTCCGGCGAACACCGCGCAGCCGATCACCTACCAGGCGCAGACGGCCTCGAACAGCGCCATCGCTCCGGGGACCGTGCTCACCAACACTGCGGAGGTCGACGTTCCTGGCGACAATCGCCCGGCGGCCGTACGGCAGGCGACGGCGAGCGTGACCGTCCCGAACAACGGCGCGACCACTCTCGGCAAGTCGGTCGAGGCGAACACCCTCTCCTTCTACGGCGACTCGTCCGCGTGGGACCTGCTGGTGAGCTCCCAGGATCCGGTGAACAACCCGTATACGGACACGATCGACATCCTGCCGAGCACGGCCGACGGCCGCGGCACCACGATCGACGGCACCTACACGGTGACGGGAGTGACGGCCGTCGCCGGAGCGACGGTGTACTACTCGACCGCCTCCCCCGCGTCGCTGAGCAATGACCCGCGTGCGGCCTCCAACGGTGGGACACCGGGCAGCATCACCGGGAACACGGTCGGCTGGACCACGGTGAAGCCGGCGAAGCCGACAGCCGTTCGCGTGATCGGCCCGGCGCTCGCGCCCGGCGCCACGCAGAACATCCGCATCGCGTTCACGACGCCGGCCGGCACGAGCTGCGCGGCCCCGGCATCCAGTGACAACAAGCCCGGCCAGGTCATGGTCAACTCGGCGAACTCGATCGCGGGACACACTGGTCTGCCGATGCTGTCGTCGGCGACGACGACCATCGGGGACTGCTACGCCCTCGATCTGAAGAAGTACGTACTGGCCAAGGGCGGCACTCCGACTCCGGCCGACCCGTCCGCCAACTCGTCGTGGATGGACGCGAACACGGTCGCCGGCTTCGCGCAGTACGCGGTCGGTGACAGCGTCCCGTTCGAAGTCATCGCCACCAACAAGGGCACGGGAACACTCACCAACGTGGTCGTCTCCGACCCCCAGGCACCGGGATGCGGAGGTACGATCGCCTCTCTGGCACCCGGCGCGACCCAGGTGTTCGCCTGCCAGCTGACCGCGAGCGTCGGCACGACCGTGAACACCGCATCGGCGTCGGTGACCCCGCCGTCCGGGCCCGCGCTGAACGTGAGCGACCCGGCCGGGTTCGTGGTCCCGTCCCCGTACGTGGTGAAGAAGACCTCCGATGCCGGTGCGGCAGCCGCACCTGGCTCCATCGTCCACTACACCGTCACGGTGACCGAGCCGGCGACGAGTGCGGCACCCGCCGTGAACCCGTCGATCAGCGACGACCTCTCCGCTGTGCTCGATGACGCCACCTACAACGGGGATGCGGCATCCTCGGCCGGCAGCATCCCGACGGTGACCGGCAACACCCTCGCCTGGACGGCAGCGAGCCTGATGCCGGGACAGACCATCACGATCACCTACTCGGTGACCGTGAACAGCCCGGACACCGGCGACAAGCTGCTGAAGAACACCGTGGTCACACCGGCCGGCGTGAGCAACTGCGCGCCCGGCAGCGTCGACCCCACCTGCTCGGTGACCACACCGGTGGAGACCTACACGGTCGCGAAGTCGGCGTCGCCGGCGGCGACGATCCAGGGCGGCGTAGTGACCTACACGGTCACCGTCGCCAACACCGGCCAGGCCGCCTACGCGGCCACCGGAGCCGGAGCGGCATCGTTCCGCGATGCTTTGAGCGGCGTCACGGATGATGCGGCCTACGTCCCCGGATCGGCGACGGCCAGCGCCGGCGTCGTGTCGGTGTCCGGGACGACGATCTCGTGGGCCGGACCTCTGGCGGTGGCCCCCGCCGCCGGCTCCACGGTCACGATCACCTATCAAGTCAAGGTCGACTCCCCCGACACCGGGGATCTCACCCTGAACAACACCGCTGTGCCCACCGGCTCGGGCGGCTCGTGCGCCGCCACCGGTTGCTCCACCAGCACCCCGGTGCAGATCCCGGCCATCGCTCTGGTGAAGTCGGCGACGCCGACGACCATCACGGCCGCCGGGCAGCCGGTCACCTACACGTTCGCGGTGACGAACACCGGCAACGTGGCGCTGTCCGGCGTGACGGTGACCGACACCGCGTTCAGCGGCACCGGCCCTGCGCCGGCGATCACCTGCCCGGCTGCTGCGGCATCCCTCGCTCCGGGCGCGACCGTGACCTGCACGGCCACGTACGTGGCGACGCAGGCGGACGTGGATGCGGGCCAGGTCACGAACACCGCCACCGCCACCGGTACTCCGCCGAACGGCCCGGCCCCGGTGTCGCCGCCGTCGACCGCGGTCGTCACGGCCGCCCCTGCGCCGGCGATCAGCGTGGTGAAGTCGGCGACGCCGAACGACGCCGCCCACTACACGCTCGGCCAGGTCATCTCCTACTCCTTCGTGGTGACGAACACCGGCAATGTCACGCTGACCGAGGTCGGCATCGCCGAAGGCGCATTCACCGGTTCGGGGGCGATGTCTCCGGCGGTCTGCCCGGCGGGCGCCGCATCCCTCGCTCCGGGAGCGCAGGTCGTCTGCACGGCGACGTACACGATCACCCAGGCGGACGTGGATCGCGGTTCGCTGCAGAACACGGCGACCGCGGACGGCACCTCCCCGTCGGGCGGCACGGTCACCTCGCCGCCCTCGACGGTGAAGATCCCTGCGCCGTCGACTCCGGCGATCAGCCTGGTCAAGTCGGCCACGCCGACCACGATCACCGCCGCAGGGCAGACGGTCACCTATTCGTTCCTGGTCACCAACACCGGCAACGTCACCCTGACGAACCCGGCCGTGACCGAGACCGCGTTCTCCGGAACGGGCACGGCACCGTCCGTCACCTGCCCGCCGGCGACCCTCCTGCCCGGCGGCCGGCTGACCTGCACGACCACCTACGTGGCGACGCAGGCCGACGTGGATGCGGGTTCGATCACGAACACCGCCACCGCCGCAGGCACCCCGCCGACCGGGTCCCCCGTGACGTCGACTCCGTCGACCGCGACGGTGACCGCGGCGCCTGCGCCCGGCATCAGCCTGGTGAAGACCGCCACCCCGGCCACGGCCGGGAAGGTCGGCGATCAGCTCACCTATTCGTTCCTGGTCACCAACACCGGGAACACCACCCTGACCGACGTGAAGGTCAGCGAAGGCGCCTTCACCGGAACGGGGACGCTCTCGCCGGCCGCCTGTCCCGCCGGGGCCGCATCCCTGGCGCCCGGGGCATCGGTGACGTGCACCGCCTCGTACACGCTGACGCAGGCGGACGTCGATGCCGGCACGGTCAGCAACACGGCCACCGCGACGGGCACCCCGCCGTCCGGGCCGCCGCCGGTGTCGCCGCCGTCCACGTTCATCGTCCCCATCCCACCGGCGTCGGGCATCACCGTCACCAAGACGGCCACACCGAACACGGCAGGCAAGGTGGGTGACAAGCTCACCTACTCCTTCCTGGTCAGGAACACCGGGAACACGACGCTGACGAACGTGACCGTGGACGAGGGCGCGTTCTCCGGCACGGGCACCCTGTCCGCTGTGACCTGCCCGGCAGTTGCGGCATCGCTCGCGCCCGGTGCGAGCGTGACCTGCACCGCCACGTACACGCTGACCCAGGCGGATGTGGATGCCGGCCAGGTGAGCAACACGGCCACCGCGACGGGCACCCCGCCGTCCGGGCCGCCGCCCGTGTCGCCGCCGTCCACGTTCATCGTGCCGATTCCGCCGGCTTCGGGTATCGCGATCGTGAAGACCGCGAACCCTGCCACCGTCGGGAAGGCCGGCGACACGGTCGCCTACTCGTTCCGCGTCACCAACACGGGCAACACCACGTTGACGGGTGTGACCGTGAACGAAGGTGCGTTCACCGGCACAGGGACCCTGTCCGCGGTGACGTGCCCGGCAGGTGCTGCGTCGCTGGCGCCTGGCGTGTCGGTGATCTGCACGGCCTCCTACACGCTGACCCAGGCGGATGTGGATGCGGGCCAGGTGGCCAACACGGCCACGGCGACCGGCACGGACCCGTCCGGCTCCACGGAGGTCTCGCAGCCGTCGACGGCGATCGTCGGCGTGACGCCGGACCCCTCGATCAGCGTCGTGAAGTCCGCCTCCCCGTCGGACGCCGCCCACTACACGGTGGGCCAGGTCGTCACGTACTCGTTCCTGGTGACCAACACCGGAAACACCACTCTGACGAATGTCGGGATCGATGAGGGCGCCTTCACCGGATCCGGCTCGATGAGCCCGGCGACCTGTCCGGCCGGCGCGTCCTCGCTGGCGCCCGGCGCACAGGTGACCTGCACGGCCACGTACACGATCACCCAGGCGGACGTCGACCGCGGCTCGGTGCAGAACACGGCGACCGCGCGCGGGACCGATCCCTCCGGGACCACGGTGACCTCGCCTCCGGACACCGTGACGATCCCCGCGCCGGCGGACCCGTCGATCGCGCTGGTGAAGTCGGCGAGCCCGGCCACCATCACTGCGGCCGGTCAGACGGTCACCTACTCGTTCGAGGTGACCAACACCGGAAATGTGACCCTGTCGAACGTGTCGGTGACGGACACCGCGTTCACCGGGACCGGTACTCCGCCGGCGATCACCTGCCCGGCCGGTGCGGCATCCCTCGCCCCCGGACGCAGCGTCACCTGCACCGCCGCCTACGTGGCGACCCAGGCCGACGTGGATGCGGGCCAGGTCACGAACACCGCCACCGCGGCCGGAACCCCGCCGACCGGCGCTGCCGTCTCATCGCCGCCGTCGACGGCGGTCGTCACCGCCACCCCGGCCCCCGCGCTCACGATGGTGAAGTCGGCGACCCCGTCCGATGCGGCGCACTTCACGGTCGGCCAGGTGATCACCTACACCTTCCTCATCACCAACACGGGCAACACGACCCTGACCGGCGTGCATCCGACCGAAGGCGGCTTCGACGGCTCCGGCGCGCTGTCCACACCCACCTGCCCGGCGGGCGCAGCATCCCTCTCCCCCGGCGCCCAGGTCGCGTGCACGGCCACGTACACGCTCACGCAGGCCGACGTCGACCACGGCTCGATCACGAACGACGCGACGGCGACCGGTAACCCGCCGTCGGGCCCGCCTCCCGTCTCCCCGCCGTCGAACGTGACCCTCCCGGCGCCGTCGAACCCTGCGATCAGCCTGGTCAAGTCGGTCACCCCGGCTGTGATCGCGCACGCCGGCGACACCGTGACCTATTCGTTCCAGGTGACCAACACCGGCAACGTCACCCTGACCGACCCGGCCGTGACCGAGACCGCGTTCAGCGGGACCGGTGCCGCACCGGTCCCGGTGTGCGCGCCGACAGCGCTGGTCCCCGGCGCGAGTGTGACCTGCACTGCGACGTACGTCGCGACCCAGGCGGATGTGGACGCCGGCACCATCACGAACACCGCGACCGCGACCGGTACGCCCCCGTCCGGACCCGCCCCCGTGTCCCCGCCGTCGAGCGCGAAGGTCACCGCGACCCCCGCGCCGGGCATCACGCTGGTGAAGTCGGCGACGCCGGCCACCATCACCGCGCCCGGTCAGACGGTCACCTACTCCTTCGTGGTGACCAACACCGGCAACGTCACTCTGGCGAACGCATCGGTGACGGACACCGCGTTCAGCGGCACCGGCCCGCTGCCGGCGATCGCCTGCCCGGCGGGGGCAGCGTCCCTCGCCCCCGGGGCCAGCCTGACCTGCACCGCCACCTACAGCCCCACCCAGGCGGATGTGGACGCCGGCCAGCTCACGAACACCGCGACCGCGACGGGCACACCGCCGACCGGGCCCGCTCCCGTTTCGCCGCCCTCCACAGCGATCGTGACCGCGACTCCGGCACCAGCGTTGACGGTGTTCAAGTCGGCGACGCCCAGCGACGCCGCCCACTTCACGGTCGGCCGGTTGATCACCTACACGTTTGTGATCACCAACACCGGCAACGTGACGCTCGCGAACGTCCACCCGACCGAGGGGACCTTCACCGGCTCCGGCGCTCTTTCGGCGCCGAGCTGCCCGGCGGGCGCGGCGTCGCTCGCGCCCGGAGCCCAGGTCTCGTGCACGGCCACGTACACGATCACCCAGGCCGATGTGGACCGCGGCTCCATCACCAACGACGTGACCGCGACCGGCACCCCGCCATCGGGTCCGCCGCCGGTGTCCCCGCCGTCGAAGGTGACCCTCCCGGCACCCTCGGCCCCGGCCATCACGGTGGTGAAGTCGGCGACCCCCGCCACGATCACCGCCGCCGGGCAGACCGTGACGTACTCGTTCGTGGTCACCAACACCGGCAACGTCACCCTGACGAACCCGGCCGTGACCGAGACCGCGTTCACCGGCACAGGCACCGCGCCGATCGTCACCTGCCCGCCCGCCACTCTGACGCCGGGTGCGCAGGTGACCTGCACGGCCACCTATGCGGCGACGCAGGCCGATGTGGATGCGGGCTCGGTCAGCAACACCGCAACCGCGTCGGGCACGACGCCGACCGGGTCCACCGTGACCTCGAAGCCGTCGACCGCCACCGTCACCGCGACACCGGCGCCGGGCATCAGCCTGGTGAAGTCGGCGACCCCGGCCACCGCGGGCACGGCCGGCGACCAGGTAACGTACTCGTTCCTGATCACCAACACCGGCAACACCACGCTCACCGACGTGACCGTGAACGAAGGCGCGTTCAGCGGCACCGGCACGCTGTCGGCAGCGACCTGCCCGGCCGGTGCCGCATCCCTCGCTCCCAGCGCGGCGGTGACGTGCACGGCGACCTACACGCTGACGCAAGCGGACGTGGATGCCGGAACGGTGACGAACACCGCCACCGCCACCGGCACCTCCACCACCGGTGCACCGGTCACGTCGCCGAAATCGACGGTGTCGGTCACCATCCCGGAGGCTCCGGCGCTCAGCATCGTCAAGTCGGCGACGCCGAACGATGCCGCCCACTACACGGTGGGCCAGACGATCGCCTACTCGTTCGTGATCACGAACACGGGCAACACCACACTGACGAACGTCGGCATCGATGAGGGCGCCTTCACCGGCTCCGGGACGATGTCTCCGGCTGTCTGCCCGGCCGGCGCGGCAGCTCTGGCCCCGAACGCGCAGGTGATCTGCACCGCCGGCTACACGCTCACCCAGGCGGACGTGGACCACGGATCGCTGCAGAACACGGCATCCTCGCACGGCACGTCGCCCTCGGGTGCGAAGGTGAGCTCGCCGCAGTCGCAGGTGGCCATCCCGGCTCCCTCGAATCCGGCGCTCACGCTCCGGAAGACGGCGACCCCGGCGACGATCACGGCGGCCGGGCAGACTGTGACGTACTCGTTCCTCGTCACCAACACCGGCAACGTCACGCTGACGGACCCACGGATCGACGAGACCGCGTTCAGCGGCACCGGCGCCACGCCCGTCGCCGTATGCCCTGCCGGCTCACTGGTCCCGGGCCAGAGCATCACCTGCACGGCCACCTATAAGGCCACCCAGGCGGATGTCGATGCCGGCACGATCACCAACACGGCCACCGCGAGCGCAGACACCTCCGATGGCGTGGCGGTGACCTCGCCGGCCTCGAGCGCGAGGGTCGACGTCGCACAGACCCCGGCGATCACCGTCGTGAAGTCGGCGTCCCCGTCGGGTCCGGTGTCGTTCACCGCGGGTCACGTGATCACCTACTCGTTCGTGATCACGAACACCGGCAACACCACTCTGAAGGATGTCGTCCCGACCGAGGGCGCCTTCTCCGGCAGCGGGACGATGAGTGCACCGACCTGTCCGGCCGGCGCAGCGTCGCTCGCTCCGGGCGCGCAGGTGACCTGCACGGCCACCTACGCGCTGACACAGGCGGATGTGGATGCTGGAAAGGTGACCAACACGGCCACCGCCACCGGTACCTCGCCGTCGGGTGAGAAGCCGGTATCGCCGCCGTCGACGGTCAGCATCCCCGACCCGCCTGCGCCCGCGGTGAGCGTGGTGAAGACCGCCAGCACAGCGCACGTGACCGCAGTGGGCCAGGTGGTGACGTACTCGTTCGCCATCACCAACACGGGCAACGTGAGCCTCACCGATGTGAAGCCGATCGAAGGGGCGTTCACCGGCAAGGGCGTGGTCTCGACGCCGACCTGCCCGGCGGCCGCGGCCTCCCTGCTCCCCGGGGCGACGGTGGTCTGCACGGCCACCTATACGGTCGTCCAGGGCGACCTCGTGGCCGGTGGCAACCTGTCCAACACGGCGACCGCGGTCGGTACCGCGTTGAACGGAGGGACGGTGACCTCGCCGCCGTCCGTGGCGAAGGTGCTCGAAGACCCGGCCGTCGTCACACCGCCGGCCGCTGGGCCGCCGCTGGCAGCCACGGGATCGGTGATCGGCACCTCCCGGATCGTCGTCGGGACCGGACTGCTGGGCGCCGGTATCCTGTTGGTCCTGCTGCTCTGGTACCGCCGGCGCAGGAACGCCTGACGTGCACCACCGCTGTCGAGAAGTGATCTGAGAAAGAAATCCATGCGAAACCTCCGAACCGCCGCCGTCGCGGCCATCGTCCTGACTGCTGGTGCCTTGCTGGCCGGATGCACATCCACGGCTCCGGCGCCGACGGCCACCCGCACGGCAGCGGCCACGAACATCCCAGGACTGCCGGCCGGGGTTCAGCAGGAGGCCAGCCTGCCGACCGACATCCCGAACGACCCGGCGGCCCGTGCAACCCTGCAGCTGAGCACGTGTGCCAAGACCGACACCGGGTGGAAAGCCGGCGGGACCATCGCCAACCCTGGCAAGAAGCCCGTCACCCGCACGATCACCGTCTTCTTCACCACGGAGCATGCCACGGTGATCAAGTCCGGCCAGACCAAGGTCACGGTCGACGCCGGCAAGAAGCAGGACTGGAGCATCGCTCCCGCCTTCGCCGCGGCACCGAAGACCCTCTGCGTGATCCGCGGAGTGGGCTGACCCTCGACCCGGTGGGGCGAGACCTCTTCGGTGGCTTGTCGCAGTGCGCGCGCCGCCGTCGCGGTGTCGTCAGGAGGTGACGGCACGGAGGACGTCGGCGGATGCCAGCCATCCGACGAGCACGTCGTCGGCGACGACCGCTAGATCTCGGTGCGGTTCAAGAGGCTCATCGCCGACCACTCGGGCGGGGATGACGGTGGCCAGCACCGCAGGATTCTCGAGGGAATCGCCGTCGGTCATGATCTCGGCCACGGTGTCGCAGCGGCCGCCGGCGCCGGTGGTGTAGACCAGCGCCTGCTCCCACGCGTTCTGCCATTCGGCGGCCAGCCGGGCCGGGTCTTCCTCGACGATGTGGAACCAGAAGGTCCACCCCCAGGACTGCTGCCCGCGGGGAGACGGCGAAGCCGGATCAGCCCTTGCTCTGCCGGCGCCGAAACTCCTCGGCACCCCGCTAGGCGCTGAGGCGGTGTCGCTCGACGTACTCGTCGATCGCCGCCCGTACGACATCCGAGGTGGATTTCCGGTGCATCTGCACCCGCAGAGCCTCCAGTTCACGCTTGCGCGCGGCCGTGATGCGCACCTGCACCAGCGGTGAGCCTTCGCCCTTGGCACCTGCCTTGTCCACTCGGGGCCTACCGACAGCGCGCTCGACCTCCTCAACGCTTCCGAGGGCGTCCAGCAGGAACTGCTGACCGAGCGCTGCAGCTGCGGTGCCATGCACGCTCGTGCCCGACTCACTCTGACCGCCCACAACCTCCTCGACCGCGGCCATGTGGGCGTAGCGGTCCTGATCCTTCTCCGAGATCCCCATCACCGTTCTCCTTCCATCTGCGCCCGGTAGTACGAACCGAGCGGCATCACGTGATAGACCACGAACCCGCCCGGAACCACCTCGATCAACCGTTCCGTCTGGGCATGCTGCGGACCAACAAACACCCGACGAGAACCACCCGGCCGGCCCGCGTTATTGACCTTCACTCGGTCGCTCGAGTACACCGCATGTTGCACCGCGTACAGCGCATCCTGCTCCGAGATGCCATGCTTCCCGGCGCTTCGGGCGAACTCGATTCCCATACCTAAATTGTATGACAAAAGCCTCTTTTTTGCAATACAAAATCCTCGACCGGGTTATTCGGTGCAATCATCGCTCTCGCAGCCGCGGCCGCCGTCCTCGCCGGAATGGCCGACACGAAGCTCCAATCATGTAGAAATGCAACTGTTGCAGAATTGCATCAATAGGGTAACACTGGAGGAACCATGCAGAATCACGGCTTCCCGCACGAGGCGACCGAGGCGACGCTGCGAGCGTCGCGCGCGCTGCTCGGGATCGTCGCGCGCTCGGTCTCGGACGCGCTGGAGCAGGTGACCCTGCCCCAGTTCCGGGTACTGGTCGTGCTTGCGGGGTCCGGGGCGATGCGGATGGGGGCGCTGGCCGCGCGGGTCGGCGCGGTGCCGTCGACCTTCAGCCGGACCATCGACCGCATGGTCGACGGCGGCTGGGTGGCGCGGCAGGAGAGTCCGCAGAGCCGCCGGGAGATCCTCGTGGATCTCACGGAGAACGGACGCCGGCTCGTCGACCAGGTCACCGAGCGCCGGCGCCGCCAGGTGGCCTCCGTGCTCACCTCGCTCACCACGGGCGAGCAGCAGCAGATCATCGCCGCCCTGGAGCTGTTCTCGACGGCTGCGGGCGAGCCGACACCGGAGGACCTGCTGACGCTCGGCCTCTGACTCCGGGCCGCGCGGGGACGCGGCCTCCACTTCACTGGAAAAGAGATGGGATGACGGTGAGCAGTCCTGAAACGAGCGCAGGCCCGCGTGCGGTGCTGACGGGCGCGAACATGCTCGGTGCCGCGGGCGCCGCCTTCCTGGTCCTCGGCCCGGTCTCGGTCGCGACGCCCGCGCGCGCGTGGCTCGTGGTCGCCTTCTCTGTCGTCTACGTGCTCCGGGTGGTCGTCACCACCTATGTGACCGTGCAACGCCGGGTGACGTATGCGGAGGCCGCACTGGTGGGCGGCTGGATGCTCGTCATCCACGTCACCATGGGCTTCGTCGCCGCCCAGGTGAGCGCCGCCCTCGACGGCTGGACCGTGCTGGGCGTCGTGCTCTACGTCTTCGGCTCGTGGATGAACACGTTCTCCGAACTGCAGCGCCGGGCATGGAAGGCCCGCACCGAGAATGCGGGACACCTGTACACGCTCGGGTTGTTCCGCTGGTGCCGGCATCCCAACTATCTGGGCGACACCCTCCTGTTCACCGGGTTCGCGGCGGTCACCGGTTCCTGGGTCGCACTGGTGATCCCGGCGATCATGGCCGCCGGCTTCGTGTTCGCAGCGATCCCCGCCCTGGACCGGCGGCTGGAGGCGCACTACGGCGACGAGTTCGATCGTTGGGCCGCGAAGACGTCGCGTTATATCCCCCTGGTGTGGTGATGGGCGTGTAAGCACCCACGGGCATCACGGACGGCGAGGAGGTCGTCATGAAGGTGCTGATCGTCGGAGCCGGGTTCGAGGTCGCCGACCGGATGGGCATCGGCGAGCGGGTCCAGGCGCCCGGTTACCGGATGCGGGAGGTGCGCGAGGTCGACGACCAAGGAAGCGATCCGTGGCCGCGAGCTCGCGGGCGCGGAGAGTCGAACGAATCGCGTTCGAATCTCCTTCAGCACTGCCATTCGAAGGAGAATCGGCACCGGATCTCCTTCGAAAGGAAGGGGAGGCTCAGCCGACTCCGGCGACTCCGGTCAGCGCGGCGGCGATGGTCAGCCGGGCGGTGAAGCGGATCACGGTGTCTCTCCTGTTCAGGCCCGGCGCCGCCGACGACGTTCGACGAGCAGGGTGCCCAGGCCGAGCAGCAGCAGGGTCGGTGCGCCGAAGACCAGCCAGCCACTGACCAGCTGGCCGGTGGAGGCGAGCCCAGGAGCCGGCGGCGCGGCCGGTGTGCTGATGGCCACCACCGACGGGTCGGACACGATCGCCGGTCCCTCGGGCGGCACGCCGGTGGCCGTCGCGGTGTTCGACAGCTTCTTCCCGGCAGCCACGTCGGCCGCGGTGACCGTGTACTCGGCGGTGCACGTGACCTGGGCGCCCGGGATCAGGGACCCCGCTGCCGCCGGGCAGCTCACCGCGGAGAGCGCACCCGAGCCGGTGAAGGTCCCCTCGACCGGCTTGACGGCGGTCAGGGTCACATTTCCGGTGTTGGTCACCAGGAACGTGTACGTGATCACCTGTCCGGCGTGGCTGGCGGTCTGTGTGTCGGCGGTCTTCAGGATGGTGAGCGCCGGCGAGGGGATCTCCGGAATGCTGACCGTGGACGGCGTCGACTCCGCTTCCGCCCCGGTCGGGGGCGTCCCGTTCGCCGTCGCCGTGTTGGTGATGCTGCCCGCATCCACATCGGCCTGGGTGAGCGTGTACGTGGCGGTGCAGGTGATGCTGTCCCCCGGCGCCAGGCTGGCGGCGCCCGCCGGGCACGTCACGGCCGACAGCGGCCCGGAGCCGCTGAACGACTCCTCCTCCACGTTCACGTCCGCCAAGGTGGTGTTGCCGGTGTTGGTCACCAGGAACGAGTACGTGATCTGCTGGCCCACCGTGTAATGCGCCTCATCGGAGGGCGACGCCGACTTCACGAGAGTCACCGCAGAGGTCGGCGGGATGGTGACGACCGCGGTCGACGGCGGCGAGTCCACCGTCGGGCCGGAGGGCGGCGTTCCGGTCGCGGTCGCCGTGTTGCTGATCGTGCCGGCATCCACATCGGCCTGCGTCGCGACATAGGTGGCGGTGCAGGTGACGCTGGCGCCCGGCGCCAGGGAGGCGGCGCCGGCCGGGCACGTGGGCGCCGGTGCGGTGCCGGTACCGCTGAACGCGGTCTCGGTCACGATGACGTCCTTGAGGGTCACATTCCCGGTGTTCGTGAGAACGAACGAGTAGGTGACGGTCTGTCCGCTCGTGGCGATCGTGGACGGGGTGGCGGACTTCACCAGGGCCAGTGACGGGGTGCTCGGAGCGGGGATCGTCACCTCCGACGGCGGCGACACCGGCTTCTGCCCGGTCGGCGGTGTGCCGGTGGCGGTCGCGTCGTTGGTGATGCTGCCCGCATCCACGTCAGCCTGGGTGAGGGTGTAGGTGGCGGTGCACGTGACCTGCGCGGCCGGCGCCAGCGAGGCCGCCCCGGCCGGGCAGCTCACCGCCGACATGGTGCCGGAGCCGGTGAAGGCGCCCTCGGTCGCCGTCACGTCCGCCAGCGTGGTGTTGCCGGTGTTGGTGATCAGGAACGAGTAGGTGATGACCTGACCGACCGTGTAGTGGTCGGGGTCCGACGGGGACGCCGACTTGACCACGGAGATCGCCGGGGCCGGAGTGGCTGTGACCGTCGCGCTCGACGTCGCCGACTCCACGGTCGATCCCGACGGCGAGATGCCCGAGGCGATCGCGGTGTTGGTGATCGAGCCCGCATCCACGTCCGCCTGCGTCGCCGTGTACGTCGCGGTGCAGGTCACGAAGGCCCCGGGCAGCAGGGAGGCCGCGCCGGCCGGGCAGGTCGCCACGGGTGCGGCGCCGGTTCCGCTGAACGCGGTCTCGGCGACACCGGCGTCGGTCAGGGTGACGTTACCGGTGTTCGTGACCAGGAAGGAGTAGCTCACGGTCTGCCCGGCGGCAGTGATCGTGGTCGGGGTCGCGGACTTCACCACGGTCAGTGCAGGATCCTGCGGAGCCGGGATGGTGACCGTCGACGGCGGGGAGACCGGCGTGGGACCGGTCGGCGGTGTGCCGGTGGCGGTGGCGTCGTTCGTGATGCTTCCCGCATCCACATCGGCCTGGGTGACCGTGTAGGTCGCCGTGCAGGTCACCTGCGCACCCGGTGCCAGCGACGCAGCGCCGGCCGGACACGTCGCCGGGGACAACGTGCCGGAGCCGCTGAACGCACCCTCGGTGACGGTCACATCCTTCAGGGTCGTGTTGCCGGTGTTGGTCACCACGAACGAGTAGGTGATCAACTGCCCGACCGTGAAGTGCGCCTGGTCCGACGGGGAGGCGGACTTCACCAGCGTCAGAGCCGAGGCCGGCGGGATGGTCACCACGACCGTCGACGGCGGCGACACGGGAGGCGGCCCCGACGGCGGCGTGCCGGTCGCGGTGGCCGTGTTGGTCACCTTCCCAGCATCCACATCCGCCTGCGTCAGCGTGTACGACGCGGTGCAGGTCACGCTGGCGCCCGGTGCGAGCGACGCTGCGGCCGGCGGGCAGGACAGCGCCGACAGCGTTCCGGTTCCGGTGAAGCTGCTCTCGTCAACGGTGACCTTCGTGAGCGTGGTGTTGCCTGTGTTGGTCACCAGGAACGAGTAGGCGATCTGGTCGCCGGCTTTTCCGGCCGTGGTCGGGGTCGCCGACTTCGTCAGGGTGATGCCGGGAGCAGGCGGGATGGTCACGGTCGCCGTCGAGGGCGGCGAGACGGGAGCCGGACCGGACGGCGGCGTGCCGGTCGCGGTAGCCGTGTTGGTCACCTGGCCGGCGTCCACATCCGCCTGCGTCAGGGTGTAGGACGCCGTGCAGGTCACGCTGGCGTTCGGCGCCAGGGACGCGGCGCCGGCCGGGCAGGTCACCGCGGAGAGCGTCCCGGTCCCGCTGAAGGCGCCCTCGTCCACGGTCACGTCTGCGAGCGTCGTGTTGCCGGTGTTGGTGACCACGAACGAGTAGGCGATCGGGTCGCCGGCCTCGCCGGCGGTCGTCGGAGTCGCCGACTTCACCAGCGAGACGCTCGAGGCGGGCGGGATGGTCACGGTCGCCGTCGACGGCGGCGTGGTCACGTCCTGCCCGGTGGGCGGTGTGCCGGTCGCGGTGGCCGTGTTGGTCACCTTCCCGGCATCCACATCCGCCTGGGTGAGCGTGTATGACGCCGTGCAGGTCACGCTGGCATTCGGCGCCAGCGACGCCGCGCCCGCCGGGCACGACACTGCGGACAGCGTCCCGGTCCCGCTGAAGGCGCCCTCGTCCACCGTCACGTTCGTCAGCGTCGTGTTGCCGGTGTTCGTGAGCACGAACGAGTAGGCGATGGGGTCACCCGCCGCGCCCGCCGTCGCCGGGGAGGCCGACTTGTCCAGTTTCAGGGCCGGCGCCGGTGTGGCCGTGACGATCGCGGTCGAGGGACCCGAAGTCACGGGCGATCCGGATGGAGGCGTTGCCGTCGCGGCCGCCGTGTTGGTGATCGACCCGGCGTCCACATCCGCCTGCGTCGCCACATACGTCGCGGTGCAGGTCACGCTCGCGCCCGGCACCAGCGTCGCCGGCGGGCACGCCGGGACCGGTGCGGTGCCGCTCCCGGTGAACGCGCTCTCGGCCACGGTGGGGTTCGTCAGGGTCAGGTTGCCCGAGTTGGTGACCACGAACGAGTACGTCACCGTCTGTCCGGCCGCCGTGATGGTCGCCGGGGTCGCGGACTTGACCAGCGTCACGGCCGGAGTCTGCGGGGCCGGAATCGTGACCGTGGACGGCGGCGAGACCGGGTCCGGGCCGGAGGGCGGCGTGCCGGTGGCGGTGACGGCGTTCGTGATGCTTCCTGCATCCACGTCGGCCTGCGTCACCGTGTAGGTCGCGGTGCAGGCCACCTGAGCACCCGGCGCCAGGGAGGCTGCTTCCGCCGGGCAGGCCGGCGCGGACATCGTGCCGGAGCCGCTGAACGCGCCCTCCACCGGGTGCACGTCCGTCAGGGTCGAGCCGCCCGTGTTCGTGATGAGGAACGTGTAGGTCACGACCTGGCCGACCGTGAAGTGGGCGGCGTCGCTCGGGCTCGCCGACTTGACGATCGTGAGGTCGGAGATCGGAACGATCGCAGTGCAGCGGGGGTCGGTCGAGCCGGCCGCACAGTTCGACGGCAGCGTGCTGACGACCGTGTTCGCCGGGCTGTGCGGACCCGTGTCGGGCTTGTTCACCGTGACCGAATACGTGATCGTGGCCGTCGCACCAGCCGCGAGCGGGCCGGACCAGGACAGCGTCGGCGCGGTGTAGCTCACAGTACCCGCCGAGGCGGTCGCGTCATTGCCGTACGCCGCGTCGGTGAGGACGTTCGCGAGGCTGTCGCTGAACGTCGCGGGCGAGCCGGCGGTGTAGGCGAGAGTGCCCGAGTTGGTGACCGCTATCGTGTAGGTCACCTTGTCGCCGGGCAGGCCCGATTGTTCCGATGGGGTCTTGGTCAGCGTGAGCGTGCACTGGGCCGCCGTCGGCGTGACCGTGAACCGGGTCGGCGCGGTCGGATTGCCGGCCGGGGCGTCGGCGGAGGCGCCGGTGGTCGTGATCGCCGTGAACACGTTCGAGATCGACGAGGATGTCGTGCAGACGACCGGGTTCACGGTCGTCGAGTAGCACATCTGCGAGTAGGTGTCCCCGGTGCGCGTGAGAGAGATGGTGGAGGCGGCGACCGCTGCCTGGTTGGTGACGCCCGAGAGGTTCACGCTCACGGTCAGGCTGGCCGTCGGCCCCGTCGCCGGGATCGACGAGATGTCGAGGGTCGTCTGGTTGGGCGCCAGCGTCAGGCCGTTGAAGCCGGCGACCGGACCGGCCGTTCCCGAGACGGTGACGGACGCGCCTCCCGAGTACTCCGAACCGGACAGTCCGTTGAACTTCACGACTCCCCAGGTCAGGGAGTGCGCCTGTCCGTCGCACCAGCTCGGAGCCTGCACGGACACGGACGTGGTCGCCGTCACGCAGGGGCCGCCGGTGGCACCGTTGAAGACGACGATCTGGGCGCCGTTGCCGTTGTCGGCCATGCAGCCCGGGAGGTTCGCCAGTGGACGCACCGTGTAGCTCTGCGAGTCGGCGGGGCCGGTGAACCCGGTGCACGCGGGAACCTGCCCGGTGCCGACGCGCAGCGCGAAGTCGAAGCACAGTGTCGAGGTGCTGCCGTAGGTGATGTAGTACTTGGTCCCGATCGTCACGCCGGTGCCGAATCCGAGCGAGCCGGGGCCGAACGAGTACTGGCTCAGCGCGTACGGGTTGGCGATCTGCTGGTTCGTGATGCTGAAGCATCCCGTGTTCGTGGCGGCGTGGAAGACCGAGCACGCCCCCAGCACGGCGCCGGTGCTGGACAGCACGGGAAGCACCTCGCTCGGGGAACCCGACTGAGTGGGCCCGACGAAGGCGCCGGTCACCACGGTCGGGGTGGCCGAGGCGATGTTGTAGCCGAAGAGGTAGTTGTCGTTGTTGCCGGTCGTGTAGGTGAAGTACAGATAGTTCCCGTAGGTGCCCACCTCGGCGAAGTAGCCGACCGGAACCGACACGGCGCCGATTCCGCCGTTCGTCACACCGCAGCTGGTGGAGGTCGCCGGGTTGAAGCACAGCAGGTTGCCATTGGTGTCGGCGTAGTAGTAGCGACCGTTGGCCGCCTGGATGCCGTCGCCGGCGATCTGCCCGTACATCCCGGAGACCGGCGCGATCGCCACCGTATCCAGCTGGGTGAACCCGCAGCTGAGGAGGCTGGTCAGATTCAGGCACTGCAGTCCGACGGGGTAGACGCCGTTGGTCGGAGCGAGGGCCTCCACGGGCCAGTAGAGCGAGCCGTTGCTGATGAAGGAGCCGTTGACGCCTGCCGTCGTGTACTGGATGGGGCCCGTGCCGAGCGGCGTCCCCGCCGCCGGGGAGACGTACGAGGCGTGTGCGGTCCAGCCCGGGCAGATCGCATTGCCCAAGGTGGAGCAGAAGACCGTCGAGGTGGTCGGGTCGTGGTGGTAGACGGTGTAGATGTTCCCGCCGAAGCCTTCGACGCTGTATCCGTCGCCGCCCGGAGTGTTGAAGCTCGCGACGGAGTTCGAGAACGTCGTCGAGGTCTTCGAGGCGGCGGGATCGGTGGTCCCGGTCGCGCCGACGCCCGTCGCACCCGCTGCCGGTGCGCCGGCGGTGTACGTCGCTCCGCCGTTCGTGGAGGACTGCGGTGCCATGCCCGGCGGCAGCTGAAGGGACCCGGGAACGTACGACTGCCCGGCCGTGATCGGGTCTTTCCACTGAACTTGCGCCGACGACGTCGTCGTGTTCGTGTAGTCGGTGACCCAGTTGATGGTGTCGCCCGGGTTGGCGGTGCCTGCGGCACCTCCCGAGACGGCGGTGGAGTTCGTGGAGGTGTCCGTGCCGGACTTCGACACGGTCGACAGGGCGTTGGACGACTGGCTGGCCGCAGGCGGCTGCGCCGCTCCGGCGACGGGCTGCGGAAGCGCGGACAGCGACGCCGCAGCGATGAGGACGGCGGCCGTGGCGGCCATCGCGCGGAACAGGACCGTCGGCTCCCCGGAATGCCAGAACGGCGCCCGAAGTGCGGCCAATGCTCCGATGGGTGCCCGGTGGCGGCCGAGCGGGCGCGACCTCTCGCTGTGACGACTCATCCCAGTCCCTCTGCCGAATGCGGGCCGAGAATGATCGGACCCGGGCTCAAGCTACTGGAACGGAAAGGGTCGCCGGCCGGTTTTCACCCCGAGTTCACCCTGGCCGCCGGCCGGACCAGGTTCCGGGCGGCCTCCACCCGGCCCGCCGGCCAGTACGTGCTGAATTCCGCGGGCGCGTTCCGACGGTGCCTCGTGAGGGTCTGAGCGAGAGGGTACGGGCGTATCACGATCCTGTGTATGCGATGTGCACACGGCTGATGTCGCCGTCGAAGGCGAACGGCATCCGGTCGGCGTAGGCGCGCGACGGCGGTCCGCCGTAGGCCCGGCCGATGTCGAGGCAGTCGTTCGCCGAGAACAGCAGCGGGATGCTCACCGGGGCCGTATCAGAGCCGACGATGGTGCCGTCGACGCGCAGTTCGACGCGCAGCGGCGACGCCGGCCGCTGCTCGAGCACGGTCGTCTCGATCTCGATCGTGTGGTCTCCTGCGCTCACGGGTTCCGCCGACCGGATGATCGTCCGCTGGATGAGGAAGAGGTTGTACTCGTAGGTGAGCACCCCGTCCAGGAGGAACGCGGTCAGGCCGCCTCCGGCGCCGCCGAGCTTGTACAGCACACCGTTCGCCCGCTCTCCCAGCGTCGCCTCGATCGCGACGAGGTTCGCCCGGGTTCCGAGCGCGGGCGCGCAGAACTCGGGGACGCGCACGGTGTCGCCCGAGAACTCCCACGCGGTGTACGGCGGCGCGATCCTGTCCTCGGGGTGCATCGACAGCACCCACAGGGCGCCGCCGATCGGGAGGGCCTCGTTGCGCGCCGCCTCGATCGCGAACAGCTCCTGCAGCCCGGCGAGCTTCTCGGGGTGCTCGGCGGCCAGGTCGTGCGCTTGGCTCCAGTCGTGCTCCAAGTCGTAGAGCTCCCAGGTGTCCTGGTCCGGCGTCCAGGTCCGGATGCCGGGAGGCGACCCGGGAACCCACGGCATCCGCGGGCCGGGCGCCGAGGCGATCCAGCCGTCGGAATAGATGGAGCGGCTGCCCATGATCTCGAAGTACTGGGTGCGCCGGCGACCGGAGGCCTCCTTGTCGTCAATGGAGTAGGCGAGGCTGATGCCGTCGATGGGGTCCTGCGGGATGCCGGCCACCATCTCCGGATGGGAGATGCCGAGGATCTCGTACAGCGTCGGCACGATGTCGATGACGTGGTGGAACTGCGTGCGGGGCACGGGGTCGTGCTCGATGCGCTCCGGCCACTGGATGAACATCGGGTTGCGGGTGCCGCCGAGATGCGACGCGAGCAGCTTCATCCCCTGGTACGGCGCGGACCCCGCCCACGCCCAGGCCGCGTGGTACTGGTTGTCGACCTGAGCAGTGCCGAGCACATCCAGGCCGCCGAGCTCCTCGAGCACGGCGATGTGCTGGTCGATCGTCGTCGGGATCTGGTTCTGCGCGAGCAGCTCGCTGATCGTGCCATTCTGCCCCTCACCCGACGAACCGTTGTCGCCCCAGATGTAGATCACGATCGTGTTGTCGAGGTAGCCGAGTCGCTCGACCTCGTCGACCACCCGTCCGGCCTGCACGTCGGCGTGCTCGCCGAACCCCGCGCACACCTCCATCAGCCGGCGCTGGAACGGCCGCTGGTGCTCGGGGATCTCGTCCCACCCCTGCAGCGACTCGGGGCGTGGTGTCAGCTCGGCGTCCTCGGGGACCCAGCCCGCGGCCTTCGCCCCGGCGAGCGCCTCCTCCCGGTAGACGTCCCAGCCGTCGTCGAACACACCGGTGTACTTGTCCGCCCACTCCTTCATGATGTGGTGCGGCCCGTGGATGGCGCCGGTCGCCCAGTACAGGAAGAACGGCTGGTCGGGCGCGAGCGCCTTGTGGTCCCGCAGCCACGCGATCGCGTCGTCCGCGATGTCCTCGCTGAGGTGGTAGCCCTCCTCGGGGGTCTTCGGCGGCAGCACGCTGGTGGTGTTGCGCACGAGATTGGGCTCGTAGTGAGACGCCTCGCCCGCGAGGAAGCCGTAGAAGTAGTCGAAGCCGACACCGGTCGGCCAGTTGTCGTACGGCCCGGCCTTGGTCGTCTCCTCTGCGGGGGTGTTGTGCCACTTCCCCCAGGCCGCGGTGGCATAGCCGTACTGCGCGAGCACCGCGGCGATGGTCGCGCTGCTCTTGGGGATGTGGCCGGAGTACCCGTCCCAGTCGTTCGCCAACTCCGCGATCTGGCCTGCGCCGACGCGGTGGTGGTTGCGGCCGGTGAGCAGGGAGGCGCGCGTCGGCGAGCACATCGCGGTCGTGTGGAACCGGTTGTAGCCGATGCCGTTCTGCCAGATGCGCTCGAGCGTCGGCGTCGCCACCTTCCCCCCGAGGGGCGCGGGCAGCGCCGGACCGGCATCATCGATGAGCACCAGCAGGATGTTCGGGGCGTCCGGTCTCAGGTGCTTCTCCGGCGGGAGCGGCGAGTACGTCGACTCCTGCATGGTGCGCCCGGCAACGCTGCCGGACCGTTTCGGCGGGAACGGCAGCGTCCGGGCCGGCGGAAGCGGCTCCCCGATCACGGACCCCTGCGTGCGCTCGGTCATGTGCAACCCCCTTCAGATGCGACGGAACGTCCGCATGATCCCCCACGACGTAGTCGCTTGGCTAGCAAGTATCAGGACTGCGCACCCTTCACGTAGCGTGAATGACCTCGTCCGCGAGGAAGCCACGGTTCGCGATTTCAAGCCATGTAGCGAGGGCGGGACTCGAGCCCGCGACACCACGATTGTGAGCCGTATGCTCTAGTCGTGCCTTGGGAACGCCGGGGAACCACGCGCGATTTGCCGGAAGTGCGCAGTTTTTGGGGTCATGTTGAAGCCGGCCGCCTGGTCGACCGTGACCAGGCGGAAGCCCGTGGCATTGCAAATGCGAGGTTCCGTCGACGTCATTCGTCGACGGCGCCGTGGATGAACGTCTGCGCCGCCCGTCGAACCTCTGCGTGGCGATCGTCGCGGATCGCTATGATCGGCGTGCTCTCGCCGAGAAGAGGATTCCCGCCGGCTCTTCATATCTGGGGCGCCATCCTGGGCATCGGCGGCACCTTGGCCCCGTCATAGGAGGAGGCTTACTCGAGCTGATCCGCGACGAACGCGATCATCGCGGCTCTCGCGTCAGCCGACCGACGCACCGACCGGCGCCCCTGGGCGGACGGCGGCGCCCGGCGCGAACGGCGAATGCGCCCTTTCGGAACGTATGCGGTCGCGCGCGCAACCATGCCCGGGGGCGAACGGCGTATGCACCCTTTCGGAACGTTTGCGGTCGCGCGCGCAACCGCATACGTTCCCAACCGCCGCACACACTCCTGCCGGCGCGGTCAGCTCGACACGTTCCGAACGCGGCTCATGGTCGCCGAGAACGCCGTCTACATGGTTCCCGCTCCTCCACGAGATCACTACCGACCACGCCCACAAGCACGCCCACATCCCACAACCAGCACCACCAACCAGCGCCAACGACGAACCCATCGGCCCAGCCCTCTACGACACCGGCCTCAACCCCGAAGAAGGCTTCTGGACACGATCAGGCTGGGCCGGCCACAGCCGACACGCCCACACCATCCACTCTTTTTGGCCTATAAGCCGAAGCGGCGCCTAACCCGAGACGACGAAACGGCGGCTGATCATCAGCCGCCGTTCCCGTGCTTTCAACCAATGTAGCGAGGGCGGGACTCGAACCCGCGACACCACGATTATGAGCCGTGTGCTCTAACCACCTGAGCTACCCCGCCGCGGCCTCCCGTCGCCGTAGCGGCGGGGAGACGGAGCCCCCTGTGGGAATCGGACCCACTACCTCTTCCTTACCAAGGAAGTGCTCTACCAATGAGCTAAGGGGGCGCAGCCGACGCCTGCACGAGGGCAGGACGATTTCGGCAACCGTATGAGGATACCATCCACGACGGGCCGCCCCGAACCATCTCGGAGCGGCCGCGGACGGGAGCCGACGATCGACGATACCCGGCCCGGCCCCGCCCGGCCCCGCCGGCCCGGCCTGGCCCGGCCCCGCCCGGCCTCAGGCCGCCGCGGCGGCCTCCGAAGCGTCCGCAAGGGTGTCGAGATCGGCATCCGACAGCTCCAGCTCGACCGACGCGAGGAGGTCGGAGAGCTGCTCGCGCGTGCGAGCACTGGCGATCGGAGCGGTGATCGTCGGCTGAGCGGCCAGCCAGGCGAGCGCGACGGAGGCGACGGATGCGCTGTGCGCCGCGGCGACGTCGTCGAGCGTCGCCAAGACCGTGCGGCCGGTCTCGTCCAGGTACTTCGCGGCGCCGCCGGCACGGGGGCTGTCCACGGTCACGCCGTCGCGGTACTTGCCGGTCAGGAAGCCCGCAGCCAGTGCGAAGTAGGGCATGACTCCGAGGCCTTCGCGCTCGGCGATGGGTCGATACGTCGTCTCGTAGGCGCGCTCGACGAGGTTGTAGTGGGGCTGCAGCGCGACCGCGCGGTGAAAGCCCTCGCGCTCGGTGATGCGGAACCACTCGTCGATCCGCTCCGGAGAATAGTTCGAGATGGCGATGTACCGGACCTTGCCCGCATCCACCAAGGCCGACAAGGCACCGACGGTCTCTTCCAAGGGAACCGTCTCGTCGTCGAAGTGCGCGTAGTACAGGTCGATGTAGTCCGACCGCAGACGCTCGAGCGAGGCGTCGGCGGCGCGGCGGATGTTGTCGGCCGCGAGCCCCCGGAACTCGGGGTGCTGGCTCACCTTCGTGGCGAGGACGACCTGGTCGCGGTTGCCGCGCGCCTCGAACCACTCGCCCAGGATCCGCTCCGAGTCGCCACCCGTGTTTCCGGGCACCCAGGCCGAATAGCCGTCGGCCGTGTCGACGAAGTCTCCTCCGGCAGCGGTGTACCCGTCGAGGACGTCGAACGAGGTCTCGCGGTCGGCCGTCCAGCCGAACACGTTGCCCCCGAGCGAGAGCGGATAGACCTCGAGCTCGGACGAGCCGATGGTGCGACGCGGTGCGGTCATTCTGGTCTCCTTCGTTGTTGTTCCTGCTTCACGCTAACGCGGTCGACCGAGCCCTATTCCTGCGGTCCTCGAAGCTGTGGAGAGACGACGTCGAGCACGTACTGTGGACGGGTGATCTCCGTCGACGACTCCCGTCACGACCTGCGGGCGGACTGCTCCCAGTGCGTCGGCCTGTGCTGCGTGGCCTTGGCATTCGCCCGCTCCGCCGACTTCGCGTTCGACAAGCCGGCCGGCGATCCGTGCGTGAACCTCGACGGCGACGACCGCTGCAGCATCCACCCCCGGCTCCGCGACAGCGGGTTCGCCGGCTGCACGGTCTTCGACTGCTTCGGCGCCGGTCAGCAGGTGACCCAGCACACGTTCGCGGGAGCGAGCTGGCGGGATGGGGCGGAGATCCGCGCCTCGATGTTCGCCGTCTTCCCGGTGATGCGTCAGCTGCACGAACTGCTCTGGTACCTCGAGGATGCGCTGGCGCTGCCCGCGGCCGCGTCCCTCCATCCCGCCCTCCGCCGGGCGCGCTCGGAGGTCCGGTCCGTCACGGAAGCGGCCGCTGTCACGATCGGCGAGACCGGCCTCGAGGAGCTCCGGGGGGCGGCCGCCCTGCTCCTGCGCGACGCCGCACGACTGGCGCGTGAGTCCGGTCCGATCGGCGCGGGCCCCCGGCACGCCGCCCGTTCGCGGCTGCGCCCGGGCGCGGACCTCGTCGGCGCAGACCTCCGGGGTGCGGACCTGCGCGGCGCTGAGCTGCGCGGCGCGCTCCTCCTCGGAGCCGACCTGCGCGACGCCGACCTCTCCCGCGCCGAGCTGATCGGCGCCGATCTCCGCGGCGCCCGCCTCGACGGCGCAGACCTCCGCGACGCGATCTACCTCACCCAGGTCCAGGTGAATTCCGCGACCGGGGATGCTGCCACCCGGCTCCCGCTGACGCTCAGCCGTCCGTCGCACTGGGGCTGATCGCCCGGCCGTCGCGGGGAGTCACACTCTGCAAACGCTTCCACCGGACTCGCTATACTCCCCAACTGTGCACGGTAACATCCCGGGCATCGGCGGAACGTGCGCCGCCAGCGCACTGCAGCTCAGGAGGTGGGATGCCGGGCATCGACGATGTCGCGCGCCATGCCGGCGTCTCCACCGCGACCGTCTCCCGTGCGCTCAGCGGCAACGGGCCGGTGTCCGAGACGACCAGGGCCCGCGTCATCCAGTCGGCCTCCGAGCTCGGGTACGTCGTGTCCTCCAACGCCTCCGGCCTCGCGTCCGGTCGCACGCGCAACATCGGAGCGGTCGTCCCGCGGCTCGACCGCTGGTTCTTCACCTCGGTGATCGAGGGCGCCCAGCGGGTCCTGCTCCGCCGGGGATACGACCTCACCCTCTACAACCTCAACGGTGACGGCGAGGAACGGCGGCGGGTGTTCGAGCACCACCTGCTCCGCAACCGAGTGGATGCGGTGTTCGCCATCTGCCTGAAGCTCTCCGAAGCCGAGGTGGGCAGCCTCCTCGGGATCGGCAAGCCCCTCGTCGGCGTGGGCGGGCCGTTGCCCGGCGTCAGCACGCTCAGGCTCGACGATGTCGCGGTCGCCCGCCTGGCCACGGAGCACCTCATCTCCCTCGGCCACCGGCGGATCGCCCACATCGGCGGCTCGCACGAGTTCGACCTGGAATTCCACATCCCGACGAATCGCCGGCTCGGCTACGAACAGGCTGTCCGCGACGCCGGCCTGCCGGTCGACGAGGCTCTGCACCGGGCGTCCGACTTCACCATCCCGGGTGGCTACGATGCGGCGAAGCAGCTGCTGGACGCGCCCGATCGCCCGACGGCCGTCTTCGCCGCCTCCGACGAGATGGCGATCGGCGCCATCCTGGCCGCCCGGGACCTCGGTCTGCGCGTGCCGGAGGACCTCTCCGTGATCGGCATCGACGACCACCCGCTCGCCGAGTTCTTCGGCCTCAGCACCGTGGCGCAGCATCCCGGCCGGCAGGGTGAGCAGGCGGCCACCCTCTTGCTCGCCGCGCTGGAGCCGCGCCGGAACGGCGTCGTCGCCCCTCCCGAGCCGGTCGGTCACACGGCCCGCGCCGACCTGATCGTGCGCTTTAGCACTGCTCCCTCCCCCTGACCCCCGTCCGAAACCGTTACGAATACGAGGTGACCCCCATCGCCGCAACATCCCCCGTCCCCAGCTCCTCGCCCATCCGGTCCGACGTCGCTCCCTCCGGCCCCGGCCGCGAATGGTGGCGCTCGGCCGTCATCTACCAGGTCTATCCCCGCTCCTTCGCCGACGCGGACGGCGACGGCATCGGCGACCTGCCCGGCATCACCCACCGCCTCCCCGCCCTCCGCGCACTCGGCGTGGATGCGGTGTGGCTGTCACCGTTCCAGCGGTCGCCCCAGCGCGATGCGGGCTACGACGTCTCGGATTACTGCGACATCGACCCGCTCTTCGGGACGCTGGACGACTTCGACGCGATGCTGGAGACCGCGCACGGCCTCGGGCTCCGCGTGATCATCGACATCGTCCCCAACCACTCCTCCAGCGACCACGTCTGGTTCCAGGAGGCGCTGGCCGCCGGTCCCGGCAGTGCCGAGCGCGCGCGCTACCTCTTCCGTGATGGTACGGGCGCGAACGGCGAGCTTCCGCCGAACAACTGGGAGTCGATCTTCGGAGGCCCCGCCTGGGAGCGTGTCACCGAGGCCGACGGCCGCCCCGGCCAGTGGTATCTGCACCTCTTCGACAAGTCGCAGCCGGACTTCGACTGGGAGAACCCGTGGGTGCGCGAGCAGTTCCGCGGCATCCTTCGCTTCTGGCTCGACCGCGGGGTCGACGGCTTCCGGGTGGATGTGGCGCACGGCATGATCAAGGAGGCCGGGCTTCCCGACTACACGCCTCCGGCCCATGCGGGCAGCATGGGCGGGACCGCCACGCCGACTCTCGAGACCGGCGGCATCCCGCTCGAGCCGGAGATCGCAGCGCACGCCTCCTCCGAGCCGCCGACGCCGCCGTATTTCGCGCAGGACGGCGTCCACGAGATCTACCGCGATTGGCACCGGGTGCTGGAGGAGTACCCGGGTGACCGCGTGCTCTGCGGCGAGGCCTGGGTGGAGCCGCTGGACAAGCTGGCCCGCTGGGTCCGCCCGGACGAGATGCAGCAGACCTTCAACTTCGCCTACCTGGAGACGCCCTGGAACGCGGCGGCCCTGCGCAGCGTGATCGACGACTCCATCGCCGCGTTCAGCAGCGTCGGCGCACCCAGCACCTGGGTGCTGTCCAACCACGACGTCGTCCGCCACGCGACCCGTCTGGCCCTGCACGGCGAGAACCTCCAGGGCCACGGCATCGGCCCGAAGACGAAGGGACTGCCCGATCCCGTCTTCGCCCTCCACCGCGCCCGCGCGGCGACCGCCCTCATGCTGGCACTCCCCGGTTCCGCCTACCTGTATCAGGGTGAGGAGCTGGGACTTCCGGAGGCGATCGACCTCCCGGACGACGCCCGGCAGGACCCGACGTGGTTCCGCACCAACGGCGAGCGGTACGGGCGTGACGGCTGTCGCGTCCCGATCCCGTGGGACGGCGCCCAGCCCTCGTACGGCTTCGGCCCCGGCTCGGCGAGCTGGCTGCCCCAGCCCGCGACCTGGGCCACCTACACCCGCTCCTCGCAGGAGGGTGTGGCCGGCTCGACGCTGACGATGTATCAGGATGCGCTCGAGCTGCGCCGCCGCTACGACCTGGCCTTCGAGAACCCGCAGTGGATCGATCTGGGCGCCGGCACCCTCGCCTTCCGCTCCGGAGCGGTGACCGTCGTGGTCAACTTCGGCACGGCTCCGGTGGCGCTTCCCGAGGGCGAGATCGTGCTCGCGAGCGGTGTGGTCGACGGGCGCACGCTGCCCACGGACACGACGGTCTGGCTGGTCTGACGCCGGGCCCGGGTGGCGGAAGTCACTCCCAGGCGCTGTAGAAGCGCTCCACCCGGGGATGCAGCTGTTCGAAGAGGTCCGGCGCGGCCGCCACCAGAAGGCGGCGGCCGGCCGGGCCTCCTCCGATCCCGGCGACCCGGGCGCCGGCTTCGGAAGCGATGAGCGCGCCGGCCGCGTGATCCCACGGATTGAGGCCGCGCTCGAAGTACGCGTCGAGCCGCCCGGCGGCGACGCTGCACAGGTCGAGCGACGCCGCGCCGATGCGGCGGACGTCGCGCACATCCGCGATGAGGTCGCCGAGGAAGGACGCCTGCCGACGGCGCACCTCGGCGTCGTAGCCGAAACCCGTCCCGACGAGCGCGAGTGGCAGCTCCACTCCTTCGTTCACGTGGAGCGGCGCTCCGTTGAGGCGCGCCCCTCCCCCGAGGTACGCCGTGTACGCCTCCCCGGCGACGGGGTTCACCACGGCCCCCGCGAGGGTCCGCCAGGTCATCGGGTCGGCATCGCCCTCGACCACGGCGATGCTGACCGCCCACGTCGGGATGCCGTAGAAGTAGTTGACCGTCCCGTCGATGGGATCGACCACCCAGGTGAGTCCGCTCTGGCTGCTCCCGCCGCCGGACTCCTCGCCCAGGAATCCGTCGCGCGGCCGCGCGGCGGAAAGCGCATCCCGGATCAGCTGCTCGGTCTCACGGTCGGCTCGGGTGACGATGTCGCTGAGCGACGACTTCGATGCCGCGATCTCGACCCCGTCGCGCCGGCGCTGCAGGGCGAAGGCTGCGGCGCGGCGGGCGACAGTGGCGGCGATCTCGAGCAGTTCAGCGTGAGAGGTCATGCCCCCAGCCTCGCAGATGCGGCCAGGGACCAGAGCGGCGGGAGTCGAGCAGCGTTCCATGTTGGCGGGTGTTCCACAGGTCGTGGAACACCCCGTTTTATGGAACAGCACTCAACCGTCGCCTCGAAACCTGCTCGATCCGCTCGGCAAATCGACCGTCAAAGCGATAGCGAATTTCCGGAAAAACGAAAGCCCCGACTCCGTGGGATACGAGGAGTGCGGGGCTTCCAAATCGGTGGCCCGGGGCTCTCGCTCGGTGCGCAGTCGTGCTAGCGCGAGGGGATTATGGCGGCTAGTGAGTTCTGACACCTGTCTTCCTTGCGCCTGCGTCGACGCAGCGTCGGCCGATGACTACCTTTCCCCAGCCTGGCCGCCGTGCCCGCGCTCTCTGTTCCGTTCGGGCAAGGAAGGCCTATGTGCAGGTCCAGTCTGGGTCCTCGGTTGCGCCGCTGCGATCACCAGGCGCGCCACGAGCAAGAGGACGCCGAGGATTACGAGGGCAATTCCCCACCAGATCATGGCGTTGTCAGCGTCGACGGCCGAGCTGGTCGCGGGTAGGTTGATTCCGTTGTCGAGGCCAATGGCATGCGTAAGGTCGGTGACGTCTTGGTCATGCTTGAGCTGGTTCCCGCCGACACCCCACAGGATGCCGCCGAGGACGACAGCGACCGCGCCAAGCACAATGAGCGCGAGACCAGCGGGATTGCTCATAGGGGCACGGTCTGGCACGCCGCTCCTGACCGTGTGCGCTTCATCATCGAAGATCATTCCCGGATCCTGTGCCATGCCCCGGATGGTAGCGTGCTGCCTCCTCCCGTGGAACACCCCAGGACGGGCGGTATTGAGGTATTCGAGGCCTACCAGGCACCGCCGCAACGAACGGACGGTCAATCTGCGGCGCATAACGCCGAATTGCCGCAAGATATGGCCGCTTTCGCAGCAGGCGGCTACACGCGAGCGACACATGCGTCGACGTAGTCAACGCCTCAGTCAAGTAAGGGGATGGCCCCGCCCACCGCCGATAGAGTGCGGACCATGATCGCATTCATGATCTTTGGGTGGCTACTCCGCGTCGCAGGCACGTTGCTCCCGCTGTGGGGACTGCAAGGGCTCTACCGCCGGGCGAAGGCACGTAGCGACGTGCTCAGGCGGATCGAACTACCAATGGATGATCCAGCATCATTGCGCATGGGATATATGGACGTTCTCGTTCCAACCCTTATCAACGACATGCGAGATGCACCTACAGCGGTGAAGCTTGACCTACGCCGCATTGCTGTCGGGATCGTTCTCAGCTTTGCGGGTGACATCTTGCTCGCCTTGCACTAACGCACCGTTAGAGTGCGGTGCATGGCAATTCGCGCGGATACCCGTCGGCTCCTAGACGCAGTGGCAACGATGGAGCACGCTGCGCGGAAGTTTAGGAAGATCGCAGACTTCGCAGCCAAAGCGAACCCCGCCGATTACAGAGCGTGGGGTATGACGATGGCTCTCGACGTGCGGGAGCAGATCGAGATTATCGAGAAGCGACTGAGTGACCTGTACAGAGCCGCCGACTTGATCGAGCGCAAGGCGTCCAGGTAGGACCACCGCGCGACATGACAGGTACTCATTCGCGCGCCGCTTACACAATCGGCAGGGGAACAGCGAAGGGAACTCGGCGATGGCTCGAGTTCCCTTTGCTTTACTGGGTGGCGAGTGAGGGATTCGAACCCCCGAAGTCGATGACAGCTGATTTACAGTCAGATCCCTTTGGCCGCTTGGGTAACTCGCCATTGGCGCTCCCGACCACGGGTTGTTCTCGTGACCGAAGGCGCCACACAAGAATACTCGGCGCACGTCCGCAGACGAAATCAGCGGGCGCCCAGGCGCCACCCTGCTCGCAGAACCGAGTCGGCTCAGGCGGCGAGCGCCACCACATCCGAGGTCTTGCGGCCCGCGCTCACGCCGACGGACTGCAGTTCGACCGCTGTGCGGACCTCCGGCGCCTCCGCCGGCCCGGGCACGAGACTGAGCACTTGGCCGCTGCCGAACTCGGCGGCGACCCGTGTCAGGAGTTCGCCTTCCGTCATCCCGAGCACCCGGCAGAGTGCCGCGAGGATCTCGGAAGAGGCCTCCTTGCGACCGCGCTCGATCTCGGAGAGGTACGGCACGGAGACGCGCGAGGACTCGGAGAGCTGGCGCAGCGTCGTACCGCGCTCCGTCCTGATCCGGCGGAGCACCGAGCCGATCGCATGCCTGAGAAGCATGCGGCCAGCCTATGTCGGAAGCCGCGCGTCCGCGCCTACCGATTGCGGCGGTTCTGCTGTGAGCAGAATCCCCGAATGGATGCGGCCCCGAATGGATGCGGCACGATCGCGACACCCCGGTCGGCCTTCCGCCGATGTCGGTGGTGTGGCGCACAATCGTGGGCATGAGAACCTTGGAGATTTGCGAACGGTGCGACGGGACGGGTGCCGACCCCGCTCAGCACAGTGAGGACATCACCCTCTGCGTCGAGTGCAATGGTGACGGCTGCCACGTCACCTACTACGCCGAGCTGGCGCAGACGGCCTGACCTCCGGGCCCGGATCGAATGGCGGCGCCTGACCCCCACGCCGCGCTCCTCGCGGCCCGCTTCTGCGACCGGGAGTACCCGGGCGCCACGACGATCGTCCTGGGCGGTAGCGCGTCCACCGGCCGGCGGACGAGCACGAGCGACATCGACATCCTTCTGATCGCCCCGACCCTCCGGCGCGCAGACAGCGGCTCCACGCAGGCAGAGGCGCGCGTGGCTCACCGCGACGGAGAGCGCATCGACGTCTTCGCGTACACCGAAGAGGGCTACCGCGGTTGGGCGGAACGGGACTTCGCATCGGTGCATCCCGTGCTCCCCTACCTCCTGACCGAAGGCACGGTGCTCCGCGCGGGCACCGAGTTCGAGCGGCTCCGGGAGTGGTCGGAGGCGCGACTCCTGCGGGGTCCACAGCCGTCCGCACACGACCTGGAGTTACGACCAGCTGGGCGGCCGCGTGGATGAGGACTTCACGCGCTGAGGATGCGTCCGCTTGCTGTGATGGACGCTCAGCCTCTGAGAAGCCGAGCTTATGAACTCCATTGACCGTATGCGGGTCAGCTTCTCGCGCGTATTTCCTTACTCGTCCGAGATGAGGCTTCGAATCAGGGCCACCGTCTCGTCCTTCTTGCTGGGGTCGCTTGCGGCGGCGATGAGAGTAAGCGCAGTCAGCATGTTGCGGGGGATCGCCTTGTCGATCTCAATCCCGTTTCGGTCGAGGAAGTAGGCAAACAACGCCGCGCCGGTGCGTTTATTGCCATCGCCGAAAGGGTGATCCTTAACAAGGATGTACAGAAGGTTCGCGGCTTTTTCTTGCGCGCTCGCATAAAGGTCCTGACCCATGAAGGTCTGGTCGATCTGCCCGATGACTCCGCGAATCGAATCGTCTTTCGCTACGCCGAGTCGTTCGTCTTCCGGGTAACGACTGCGGAGCTCTCCGACTATGCGTTCGACGTCGTGGATGTCGATGCGTGCGGTGGCAACGACCTCCTCGGCGGGGATAGCCAGGTTCCCTCGGTCATAGTCGGCAAGGCGGTCGAGGTCTCCGGTGTACCGCTGCATGATCCGGCCTATGCTTGCCAGTTGCTCATCGTGAGAGGTGGCGAGCAACTCTGCTACCTGATGTGCGCGGTAAAGCTGAGCGGCATTCTGGTCCAGGATCTGTTTTCGGAGGATCCCGGTAGCCCATCTGCGAAAGTGAACGCCTCTGGGCGAATGGACCCTGTAGCCAACGGAGACGATGGCATCGAGATCGTAATGGGTTAGGGTCCGTCGGACGTTCCGGGTACCTTCGCGCCGAACTGACAAGAAATCCTTGTGAGTTGCCTCGTGGTCGAGCTCACCCTCGTCGATCGCGTTCTGCAGATGCAGGCTGACATTCTGCTGGGTTGTCCCGAACAACTCGGCCATCTGCGACTGTGTCGCCCACACGGTCTCGCCATCGAAACGCACCGGAAGACTCACCACACCATCAGGCGATGAGTAGATCTCCATGCCGGTCTCAGAGGCGCCCGGTGCTGGCTCTATCTGCGGGTCAGAACGCTCCATTGGCCCGAAGGACTGACCGTTCGACTTGGCGGTCGTCTTTCGACGTGGCTGCCGACTACTCATGCGCATTGCCTCTGATCTGTGAATGGCTCAGATCTATTCTCTCTGGTGGTAAACGGCGTTCCTACGACGACTCCAGGCGAACCCGAAGGCCGCCGGACGCCCGGGCTTCCGGCTATGCCAACGCGGTTCATCGCGAATGTGGCGGCCCCGCCCCAGCCACTCCCGGCAGCGGATCCGGGGCAGTCGGAAGCGCAGCAAACGTGACCCCCATCGCCGTAGACTCGATTTGCCAGAGTGCGGGTTCAGCACGAGCCCTGCGGAATTGACAGCTGATCAGCGTTTACTGGTAGATTGGGGTATTTTCCATGGCAGACTCCTCGTTCGACGTCGTCAGCAAAGTCGACAAGATGGAGGCGGACAACGCCGTCAATCAGGCCCGCAAAGAGGTGGACCAGCGCTACGACTTCAAGAACGTGGGCGCGTCCATCAAGTGGAGCGGCGAGAAGATCCTGCTCAAGGCCAGCACCGAGGAGCGCGTGAAGGCCGTGCTCGAGGTGCTCGAGTCGAAGTTCGTCAAGCGCGGCATCACCCTGAAGTCGCTCGACGAGGGCAAGCCGTACGCATCCGGCAAAGAGTTCCGCATCGAGGTCGGTCTGAAGAACGGCATCGAGCAGGATGCGGCCAAGAAGATCTCGAAGCTGATCCGCGACGAGGCGCCCAAGAGCGTCAAGGCGCAGATCCAGGGCGACGAGCTGCGCGTGAGCTCGAAGAGCCGCGACGACCTTCAGGCGACCATGGCACTACTCAAGGGTGCCGACCTGGACGTCGCGCTGCAGTTCGTCAACCTGCGGTGAGGTAACCGCGCATCCACTGCGTGACCGCGCCGTATGCGGACTCTCGCACGGGCCGGCGCGAGAGGAACACGTCGTGGACGGCGCCCTTCACCGACGAGACGGTGACGGTCGGCGCCAGAGCGAGCGCGCGCTGCGCGACGTCCCGGACGACGAGCACGACGTCGGACGACAGCATCTCCGGCGTCCAGTACGGCAGCAGAGTGGATCGTGCCGAAAGCAGCGTGAGCACCGGTGCGTCGATGTGCAGGCCGGCGGCGACACGGGCGTGGCCGGCGAGGACGGCCGTGAGCCAGGCCGGGTGGATGGGGAACCCGCGCACCGGACGCCAGGCCAGGTCGTAGTCCCACTCGCCGTCCATCGTGCGGGAGACGGTGCGCGAGTAGAAGCCGAGGTCGACACTCGGCATGGTCGCCTTCGGGCCCAGCCGAGCGCGCAGGTCGATGAGCGGGGTGAGAGCCGCGCGGACGGCGGAGTGCGCCTGGAATTCCAGCCACGGGCTGTTCAGGATGAGCGCGTCGGCCCGGCCGGGATTCCGGTCGGCCCACAGGCTCAACGTCAGCCCGCCCGTCGAATGGCCGAGCAGGATCAGCCGGCGCTTGGGCGCGTCCTGCCCACCGTGGCCCATCGCCTCCAGTGCCGCTTGGATGTCCTCGTCGTAGGTCGTGAGATCGTTCACGAAGCCCGGCGTCTGCCCGTCACGGAGGCTGCGTCCGTACTTGCGGAGGTCGAGCGCGTGGAAGCGCGCGCCCTGGTCATGCCAGAAGGCCGCCAGCTCCGTCTGGAAGAAGTAGTCCGACCAGCCGTGCACGTAGAGGACGTCGGCATCGGCAGCCGGCCCGTGGTGGAGCCGCAGCCGGGGATGCGGCGAGTAGCGCACCAGCGTGGCGACGGCCTCGCCCTCGGCGTCCGGGCGCAGAGGCAGGGTCAGCTGTTCGAACGGCTCACCCAGGATGTCCGGTCGCCATGCCTGCGTCGTCGCCATGTCCCCCTGCCCGGCCGGCTACTCGGCCGCGTTGCCTGCTGCGGGCGCTCCTGCGGATGCGCCCGCGGATGCTCCCGTGACGGACGCGTTCGACACCCGCACCATCTCGTCCCGGGGGACGACCTTGACGCGGGCCCGGCCGCGTTCGGCTCCGAGCGCCTGCTCGTGGGTGTCGAGGTTGTGCCAGCCGTCCAACGTCGTGTACTCCACACCGCGCTCGCGGAGCAGGTTCTCCACAGATTCCTCGTCGGGGTCTGCAGGAGCCCACCAGTTTCCTTGATCGTTGATGACATGTTTGATCGTTTCCATGGCATCCGACTTGGTGTGACCGATGAGTCCGACCGGGCCCCGCTTGATCCACCCGGTCGCGTACACGCCGTACATGCGCTCGTTGTCGCCCTTGCGCAGCACCTGGCCCTCGTGATTCGGAATCACGCCGTGCTTGCGGTCGAACGGTATGCCCGGCAGCGGGGAGCCGAAATAGCCGACCGCGCGATAGATCGCGTCGATCTCCAGCTCGCGGATCTCGCCGGTTCCGCGGACGCCGCCGGCGCCATCGGACGCCGTCCGTTCGTAGCGGAAGGCGCGGACGTTCCCGTTCTCGTCGCCGACCACCTCCAGCGGCTTGGCGAAGAAGTGGAAGTGCAGCCGGCGGGAGGCCTTCCCGACCTCGCGCTGACGCCACTGCTGCAGCACCCTGTCGATCACCATCACCTGCTTGTTGCTGGCGACGGCGGCCTTCGACTGCTCGTCGTAGTCGAAGTCCTCGTCGTGGAGGATCATGTCGACGTCACGCAGTTCGCCCAGCTCGCGCAGCTCCAGCGGTGTGAACTTCACCTGCGCAGGTCCGCGCCGGCCGAAGACGTGCACGTCGGTGACCGGCGAGCTCTTCAGGCCGTCGTAGACGTTGTCGGGGATCTCGGTCGGAAGGAGGTCGTCGGCGTGCTTGGCGAGCATGCGCGAGATGTCGAGCGCGACGTTGCCGTTGCCGATCACGGCGACCGACTTCGCTTCGAGCGGCCACGTCCGCGGGACATCCGGATGCCCGTCGAACCAGCTCACGAACTCGGCGGCGCCGTGCGAGCCCCTGAGCTCGACACCGGGGATCTCGAGGTCGGCGTCGCGGACGGCTCCCGTTGCGAAGATGACGGCGTTGTAGTGGCGCTTGAGATCGTCGAGGGTGATGTCGCGGCCGTACTCGACATTCCCGAAGATGCGGATGTCACCGCGGTCGAGAACCTCACGGAGGGCCGTCACGATACCCTTGATCCGCGGATGGTCGGGGGCGACTCCGTAGCGCACGAGCCCGTACGGAGCCGGCAGCTGCTCGAACAGGTCGATCGAGACGTCGAAGCCGCGCTCCGCCTTCAGCAGGATGTCGGCGGCGTAGATCCCCGCCGGCCCGGCGCCGACGATGGCCAGTCGCAGTTTGGTCATTCGTTGATTCCTTCTGGGATTCCGTTCCGCTCAGCTGGAGCGGTCGACGATCGTGTCCGCGAAGCGGATCAGAGCCTTCTTCACCGGACCGTCGGGCAATGGCGCGAGCGCCTCCACCGCCTCGCGCGCCCAGCGGTGCGCCTCTTCCAGCGTCTGACGGGTCACATCGTGGTCCCGGAGCGCGGCGATCGCCTCCATGGCGGCCGGCGTCACCTCTCCATCCTCGGCCGAGCCCATGACATCCGCTTCGAGGCGCTCGAGCAAGGCGGCGGCCTCCGGGTCGGTCGCCGCGCGCTCGCGCAGGCGCAGGACAGGCAGCGTCGCGACGCCCGCCCGCAAATCGTTGCCGGGTGTCTTGCCGGTCTCGGCCACGCCCTCCGACGACAGGTCGATGACGTCGTCGATGAGCTGGAAGGCGACCCCGATCTTCTCGCCGAACACGACGACCGGCTCCTCGTACTCCTTCGGCGCACCCGAGAAGACGACGCCCATCTGAGCCGCGACGGCGATCAGGGATCCGGTCTTGTCCTCGAGCACCCGGATGTAGTGCTCGACCGGATCGTCGCCCTCCTGCGGGCCGATGGTCTCGTGCAGCTGGCCGAGGCAGAGCCGCTCGAAGGTGTCGGCCTGCATCTGGATGGCGCGCTCGCCGAGCGCGGAGACCAGCTTGCTCGCCCGGGCGAACAGCAGGTCGCCGGTGAGGACGGCCACCGAATTGCCCCAGACGAACTGCGCACTCGGGACCCCCCGGCGCATCTGCGAGTCGTCCATGACGTCATCGTGGTACAGCGATGCCAGGTGGGTGATCTCGACCGCCTCGGCGGCCTGGAGCACATCGGAGTTGGTGCCGCCGCCCAGCTGCGCCGTCAGCAGGGTGAGCATCGGGCGGACACGCTTGCCACCGGCCTCCAACAGGTAGCGAGCGGTGACGTCGGCCAAGTTGTCCGCGAACCGCATCTCGCGGTGCAGGCCCTCCTCGACCTTGGCGAGCCCCGCATCCACTGCGTTGGCGAGCTCGCGATCGTCCCCCCGAAGGAGGATCCGCTCCGTGAAGCCCAGTTGGCCGGTCAGCGAGGGACGGCGCACAGCAGGGACGCTTCGTGGCACTACTCCCCCTCGGGTCGGGCGGGTTCGGTGTCCGCGGGTTCGGTGTCCGCGGGTTCGGTGTCCGCGGCCGCCGGCTTGCGCTTCGGTGCCGTGGATCTGCGCTTCGCGGCCGGCGCGGGAGTCACCGCGGGACGCTCGGGTTTGAAGCCACGATGCAGGGCCACGATCCCGGCGGTCAGGTTCCGGAAGGCGACCTGCTCGAACCCTCCCTCGCGCATCCACTGGGCCAGAGCAGGCTGGTTCGGCCACGCCTGGATGGACTCCATGAGGTACTCGTAGGCGGCGGGGTTCGAGCTCGCGAGCCGCGCGAGCACGGGCATCCCGAACCTGAGGTAAGCGGCGTAACCGGCGCGGATCGCAGCGAGAGGAGGTTGCGAGAACTCGCACACGACCACCCGGCCGCCCGGCTTGACCACCCGGAAGAACTCGGCGAGGGCCTTCTTCGGGTCGATGATGTTCCGCAGCCCGAAGGAGATGGTCACCGCGTCGAACCGGTCGTCCTCGAACGGCAGGGCCATCGCATCCGCCTGCACGAACCGGATGAAGGGATTACCGGCTTGGCGGCGGCGGCCGACGTCGATCATCCCCTCCGAGAAGTCGGCAGCGACGACGGACGCGCCATTGCGTGCCAGCGATGCGCTCGAGGTGCCCGTCCCGGCGGCGACGTCGAGGATCGTCTCGCCCGCCCGGGGCCTCACGGCCCGCGTCGTCGCAATGCGCCAGAGGGCCGCGTTGCCGACGGACAGGACGGCATTGGTCCGGTCGTAGCGTGTCGACACCTGATCGAACATGGCGGCGACCTGGTCGGGCTGCTTGCTGAGGTCGGCCTTACTCACCCCACCAGCTTAGGCTGCGGCGTCCCCCGGTGCATTCAGAGCCGGAACCGCTGTTCCTGTGTCCTCCGCCCAGGCAGGGTGCCGTCGCCCGGGCAGGACTACGATGGGCGCCCCGGGACTCGCCAGCGGCGGCGGCCGACGGGACGAGGAGGCGGCTGTGGCCCACGACACGTACTGGGAAGCGGATCCCGGCGATCTGCTGCGCGTCGGTCCGGGCTTCAGCCTCGCCGAGCAGCCGACCGACGGCACGCCGGGGTTCCGTGGGGGCAAGCGCGAAGGGCGCTCGGCGCTCTCCGACGGCGCCAAGCTCCTCGCCGACCTGCAGGAACAGCTGTACGCCGGCGGCCGGCAGGGAGACCCGAGATCCGTGCTGCTCGTACTCCAGGCGATGGACACGGCGGGCAAAGGGGGCATCGTCAGCCACGTGATCGGGTCCATGGGCCCGGGTGGCGTGCACTACGCCGCATTCGAGAAGCCCACACCCAAGGAGCTCGCGCACGACTTCCTCTGGCGGATCTGGCGGCAGCTGCCCGCGGCCGGCCAGGTGGGCGTGTTCGACCGATCCCACTACGAGGATGTGCTGGTCGGCCGCGTCCGTCACCTCGCGCCGCCCGACGAAATCGAGCGGAGGTACGGGGCCATCGACTCGTTCGAGGGGGAGCTCTCCCGGTCGGGGACCACCGTGGTGAAGGTCATGCTGCATCTGGGCCGGGACGAGCAGCGGAAGCGGCTGGCGTCCCGGCTGGAGAACCGCGACAAGCTGTGGAAATTCAACCCCGGCGACGTCGACGACCGGCTCCTCTGGGACGACTACGCGGAGGCGTATCAGATCATCCTCGACCGCACGAGCACCAAGGACGCACCCTGGTTCGTCGTGCCGGCGGACCACAAGTGGTACGCGCGCGTCGCCGTCCAGCAGATCCTGATCGACGCCCTGCAGCGACTCGACCTGGACTGGCCGGTCCCCGAATACGACGTGGAGGAGCAGAAGCGCCGCCTGGCGCGATCCTGACCGTTCGTCAGCCGAAGGCCTCGACGATCGGGCGGAACTTCATCGTGGTCTCGGCCAGCTCGCGGTCGGGATCCGAGTCGGCGACGATGCCTGCGCCCGCGTAGGCGGTCAGGTCGCCGTCCGGTGCGACCTGCGCGCAGCGCAGCGCGATGGCCCACTCGCCATCGCCGTCCCCGCCGACCCAGCCGACGGGTCCGGCGTACCGGCCGCGGTCGAACGGCTCCAGTTCGCGGATGAGATGGAGCGCTTCCCGTCGGGGCGTCCCGGCCACCGCAGCCGTCGGGTGGAGGGCGGCCGCCAGGTCGAGCGAGCTCGATCCGTCGCTCAGCATCCCTGCGATGTCGGTCGCGAGGTGCCACAGGTTCGGCAGCTTCAGGGTGAACGGTTCGTCGCTGGCGGCGAGGTCTGCGCTGTGCGGGCGCAGCGCATCCATCACACTCGTGACGGCGAAGCGGTGCTCGCCCTGGTCCTTGGTGCTCTCCGCGAGTGCGGTGGCGGCCGCCTGATCGCTCGCGGCATCCGACCCGCGGGAGCTCGTCCCTGCGAGCACGCGAGCCGTGACGGTGCCGTGGTGGACGCGGACCAGCGTCTCCGGAGACGACCCCACCAGCCCGTCGACGGCGAACGTCCAGCAGTCGGGGTAGCCGAGCGCGAGCTCCACCAGGGCGCGCCGAAGGTCCGACTCCAGCGGGAGGTGGCCACGCAGATCCCGCGCCAGGACGACTTTCGAGAGATCCTCCTCCCGGATGTGCTCGACCGCTGCGGCGACCGCCGACCGGTACGCATCCGCGCCGAGCTCGCCGGGCAGCAGCGCCAGCCGGTACTCGTCGCCGAGGGGGGTGGGATGGGGCGTCACGGAGTGCGCGGGCTCTCCGGCCCGGCGGATGCGCGTGATCCAGCTCCGGCCGCCACGCCGTCCCAGGACCAGCTCAGGGACGATGAGCGTGCTGGTCGCCGTGCTCTCGTCGTCGAACGCGAAGGTCCCGAAGGCCACCAGGCCCGTGCCGGGCGTGTGCACGGCATCCTCGACGACGGCTGCTGCGGCGGTCTCGCGCCACGCGGCGGACGCCTGCTGGATGCGGTCGGGCCCGGTGAAGTCGAGGCGCAGCGCCTGGCCGATCCCGGCCATCCCGTCGCCCTTGCGCAGCCACAGCAGCGGCGCGCGCGCGTCGAGGAAGGGGATGAGCCGGCGGAGGTCGTCGAGCGGTGCGGTCTCGACCTCGAGGACCGCCACGCCCGTCTCACGTCGAGCGGTCGGGGCTGATCTCACCGGCCCAGCCTACGCCCGCCTCGCTGTGCGCCCGGTGGGCGCAGGACGCCGGACCACTCCACGTCGGCGAACAGCACAGGGCCTGCCTACCCGACACTCTGTACTTCAACGACAAAACCGGTCCAGCTGGATATAACATTCATCTATGCCCGTCCCCGTGACCGAAGCCTCCAGCCCCCGGCGGCTCATTCGTGACGAAGTCTTCCTCCGCCTCCTCGACGCGATCGTCGACGGAGACCTGCTTCCCGGCGAGCAGCTCTACGACGCCGAGATCGAACGGTGGGTCGGCGTCTCGCGCACCCCGGTCCGCGAAGCGCTCAACCAGCTCGCGGCGATGGGGCTGGTCGAGATCCTCCCGCAGCGACGCACCCGCGTCACGCCGATCGAACCGTCCCGGCTCCGCGAGCTCATCGTCACGGTCGGGGTGCTCATCTCCGGGATCGTGCGCGACACCACGCCTCTGCTCACCGAGGCCGATCGGGATGCGCTGCGCGCCATCCTCGAGGACGCCGACAGGTCCTCCATCGGCACCGGCCTCTCGAGCGACGGCTTCCTGGGCGTCTTCATCCGGCGTCTGGACAACGCGACCATCGCCCGTCTGCTCAAGCGCCACCTGCCCGAGGTGCTCCGCGCACTGAACGCCGCACCGTCTCAGACGGCGCACGAGAAGGCCCGGCCTCCGCTGAAGGCGCTCGTCGACGCCGCCGTGGCGGGCAAGGCGGACAAGGCGGCTCGCGCCGCCGCCGACATCTTCGACAAGGCGCTCGTCACCATCGCGGACGAGTTCGCCGCATCCCGCAAGGAGCTCCGCTGATGCCATTGCCCGTGAGTGACACCGCCCCCGTCGAGCGCCGGCTGCTGCGCGACGTCGTGTACAGCCGCCTGTACGACGGAATCCTCGACGGCACGCTGGAGCCCGGAGAGACGCTCCTCGACGAGAAGCTGACGGCCTGGCTCGGCGTCTCGCGCACGCCCATCCGCGAGGCCCTGATGAAGCTCGCCGACATCGGGCTCGTCGAGATGGCCCCGAACCGCTACACCCGGGTCGCGCCGATCGACCTCAAAGCGATCGACGAGGCCATCTACACCACCGGCCTCCTGCACGAGCATGCCGCGCGCACGATCGTCCCGGGCGTCGACAATGCGACCGTCGCTCGCCTCGACAAGGCGCAGAAGGACGTCAAGAAGGCCGCGAAGGCGCGAGACATCCCTGGCCTCGGGCACGCGTTCAACGACTTCTTCCTCGAACTGGAGCGAGCCGGCGACAACTCTGTCCTGGTAACGGTGAGCGAGGGGCTCAGCCCCCAGCTGCTGCGGTACATCTCCGTCTGGCAGACGCCCTTCGGCGTCGAGGATCTCGCGGCGGCGCTCGCAGGAATCCTTGCCGCCGTCAAGGACCGCGACGGCGCGAAGGCGGGCGACCTGGTCCGTGAGCTGTACGCGGGAACGCTGACGCAGTTCCTCGAGGACTACCGTCGCCGCGACTCCGAGATCGCCGGGAGCCCCGTCTTCTGACGCAGGATCCGGGCGGTCAGACCTCGTAGTCGACGGCCGTGCGCGCGGACACGACCGAGCGGATGAACGCCGCCACCTCACGGTGGGCGGGGTGCTCCTGATACACCTGGATGTCGTCCAGGGTCTCGAAATCGCTGATCAGGACGACATCGAAGTTGTCGCCCGGCGCGACGTTGACTCCCACCTGCAGGGACCGCAGCTGCGGGATCACGGCGGGCAGCGACTCCAAGCCGCGCTTGATGCCGGCGGCGTGCTGAGCACGCTCCGTCTCGTCCGTGGTCGCGAGCTTCCACGAGACGACGTGGCGGATGGTCATCGGTCCTCCAGAATGGCGGTGCGCAGGCGGATGGGATCGACGCGCCAATACGTGTGGACGCGGCCGTCCACCAGGACGACGGGTATCTCCTCCACGTACTTCTCGTGAAGATCGGGCTCCTGCAGGATGTCCCGCTCATCCACCGTCACCGCGGGCGCGTCTGCGGGCAGCTCGGCGATCACCGAGCGGATGATCTCCCGGGCGTCATCGCACAGGTGACAGCCCGGCTTGCCGATGAGGGTGAGCGAGACGGTGGGCACCCCTCCACTCTAAAGCGGAGCGGATGGTGCACGAACTCCTGCAGAGACAAGACAAGCGCCGGACCGAGTGGACCGACGCTTGAGCGGTAGACCGGGGTCTACTTCTTGTTGCGGCGCTGGTGGCGCGTCTTGCGAAGCAGCTTGCGGTGCTTCTTCTTCGCCATACGCTTGCGACGCTTCTTGATAACGGAACCCACGTGGACCTCACAAAGAATCAGGGGTATGCCGCGGGGCGCGCGGCGACACGAGGTGTCAGTCTACCCGACGTCACGCCGAGTCCGCGACGCCGCCCTCTTCGAGGGTGACCGCCTGCAGCATGTGCTCGACCGCGGACTCCGGGACGCGGAACGACCGGCCGAAGCGGATGGCGGGCAGCTCGCCCGAATGGACGAGGCGATACACGGTCATGCGGGAGACGCGCATCATGCCGGCCACCTCGGCGACCGTCAGAAAGCGCACGTCCTTCAGATCGTGAGCCATCGTCACCTCCTCTTCCCGGTCATCGTACTCGGGACGGTCAGTCCTTGCGCCACTTCTTCGGGGTCACGCGCTCGGTCGCCGAGGAGACGCGGTGGCGGGTGTCGGCCAGGACCTTGCCGACGGTGCTCGCGAACTCGCGGGTCTCCTCCGCGATGCGGACGCTGATGGCCACATCCTCATCGGATGCCGTGAAGGGAATGACCCAGTCCTCGACAGCCTCCAGCGGCTGGGGGTCGAGGCGGTAGTAGCGGTGCTGGCCCTCTTCGCGAACGGACACCAGACCCGCCTCGCGCAGCACTTTCAGGTGCTTGGAGACGGTCGGCTGGCTCAATTCCAGACTCGCCACGATCTCGGACACGGATATCTCGCCGACGGAATGCGTCACCTCCGTGTTGCGGTCCAGGAGCACGCGGAGGATCTCGCGCCGCGTTGGATCGGCGATCACGTCGAAGATGTCGGCCATGTCCCCAGGCTAGCCATTCCCCCGGCGCAGTACCATGTCGGGAGCCCGGCCGAGACAGGAAGACGACGGGGAGGACGAGCAATGAGCGCCACCCGCGCTGTCCGCGGCCAGGCGATCTCGCCGGTCGCCCGCCTCCGCGCGGGGATCGACGACTTCGCCGCACGCAGCCCCTCACGGTTCGCGATCCTGGTCTTCGCGATGCTGATCCTGGTCTTCACGCTGCTGTTCTCGCTGCCCATCTCCTCCGCGAACGGACGATGGACACCGCTCGCCGACTCCCTGTTCACCGCCGTCTCGGTCATCTGCGTGACGGGATTGGCGACGGTCGATATGGCGACGCACTGGTCCCTCTTCGGCCACCTGCTCGTCTACCTCGGGGTTCAGGTCGGCGCGGTGGGCGTCCTGACCATGGCATCCATCCTCGGCCTCGTCATCTCGCGGAAGCTCGGGCTGCGCGCCAAACTCCTGGCGGCGGGCGACAGCAACCCCCTCCGGATGCACGCCGGCCCGGTGGCGGAAGGGCAGGCGGTCCGCCTCGGCGAGGTCGGAAAACTCCTGACGACGGTGGCGATCAGTCTGGTGGTCATCGAGGCCGCGGTCGCCCTGCTCCTGTTTCCGAGGATGCTGATCGCGGGGATCGATGTCGGCACGGCCGCGTGGGAATCGGCGTACTACTCCGCCATGGCGTTCACCAACACCGGATTCGCGCCGAACGCCGAGGGCATCCAGGCGTTCGCGACGGACTACTGGTTCCTCGGGGCGCTCATGGTCGGCGTGCTCCTCGGCGCCATCGGGTTCCCCGTCATCTTCGCGATCGCGACCAACCTCCGGAAGAAGCGCCGACGGTGGTCCATCCACGTCAAGCTGACCGTGCTGACGTCCCTGATCCTGCTGGTCGCTGGCGCGGTGCTGTACATCGTGCTCGAGTACGACAATCCGAGGACGTTCGGGCATCTCGACGCGGGTCACACGATCTTCCAGTCGTTCTTCCTGTCGACGATGGCGCGTTCGGGTGGCTTCGCCACCATTCCGATCGACCACCTCAACGGGTCGAGCCTGCTCGTCACGGACATGCTGATGTTCATCGGCGGCGGGTCGGCATCTACTGCCGGCGGCATCAAGGTGACGACGCTGGCTGTCCTGTTCCTGGCCGCATTCGCGGAAGCCAAGGGAGTGGATGCGATGGATGCGTTCCGCCGGCGCATCCCGATCGATGTGCTGCGACTGTCCGTCGCGGTCGCGCTGTGGGGCGCGACGATCGTCGCCGTGTCGAGCATCCTCATCCTGCAGATCACCCGGGCGCCGCTCGACCACGTGCTGTTCGACGTCATCTCGGCGTTCGCCACGTGCGGCCTCTCGACCGGCCTGACCGAGCGGCTCCCCGACGCCGGCGTCTACGTGATGGCCGCGACGATGTTCTGCGGCCGCGTTGGTACAGTGACTCTCGCCGCGGCGCTGGCGCAGAGCCAGCGGCGGCAGCTGTACCAGAACCCGGAGGAGAGGCCGCTCGTTGGTTGACCGGATCAGACACAACGCGCCGGTCCTCGTCATCGGCCTGGGACGCTTCGGCGCGGCGACAGCCGGACAGCTCGACCGTCTCGGTCGCGAAGTGCTCGCCATCGACACCGACTCCGCGCTGGTGCAGAAGTGGGCCGACCGGGTGACGCACGCGGTGCAGGCGGACGCCCGGTCCATCGAGACGTTGCGCCAGATCGGGGCGGAGGACTTCGCCATCGGCGTTGTCGCCGTCGGATCGTCGATCGAGGCGAGCGTGCTGATCACGGCGAACCTCGTCGATCTGAAGGTGCCGCAGATCTGGGCGAAGGCGATCTCGAAGTCGCACGGCAAGATCCTCGAGCGGATCGGTGCCAACCACGTCATCTACCCCGAGGCCGAGGCGGGTGAGCGCGCGGCGCACCTGGTGTCCGGCCGGATGCTGGACTTCATCCAGTTCGACGACGACTTCGCCCTCGTCAAGCTGTACCCGCCGAAGCCCATCCGCGGACTGCCTCTCGGCGAATCCGGCGTCCGCTCGAAGTACAACATCACGGTCGTCGGTGTGAAGAGCCCGGGCAAGCCGTTCACCCATGCGACGCCGGACACCGTCGTCTCCGACCACGACCTCGTCATCGTCTCCGGCACCTCCGGCGACATCGAGCGCTTCGCCGCCCTCGACGCCTGACCCGCCCGCCCGCCGCTCCCGCCGCACGCGCCCCACCGTCGAGTCCGCATAGATTGCACGCTACGGCGGCGTGTCCTGTGCAGTCTTTGCGGACTCGACGGTGGGGCTGTGGATAACGGGGCGGAGGGTGCGCAGCCAGGGTTGGCTGGGGGGATGGACGAGAACGGGACCCGGACACGTGAACTGCTCAGAGACGGCGTGCCGTGGCGCGCGGTCTTCGGGACGAGATTCCACCGTCCCTTCTACGGCATGCGCACCGAAACGCCGCCCGAGAGCCATCTCGCGCGCTGCCGCGCGGCCTCGGTCGTGCTGCCCCGGGATGCGCTCTTCAGCCATCGATCAGCTGCCGTCATCCACGGGATGCCCCTGCCCCGCTGGGCGGAACCGACCGACGTGGAGGTCGCCGTGTTCGAGCCCTGCCGGCCGCCCCGGCTGCGCGGCGTCCTCTCCCACCAGCTCACGCCGGACGACCACCGGTGGACGTTCGTCGAAGGCTTGCGCGTCATTGCGGCACAGGATGCGTGGGCTCAGCTCAGTTCGCGGCTGCCGCTCGCCGACCTGGTCGCGATCGGCGACTATCTCATCACCGGTGACGAGCCGTATTCGGGCACACCCCCGCCGCTGGCACGGGACGACCTCGAGGCGGCGGTGCGGCGTCATGGCCGGCGCCGTGGAGTACGAACACTGCGCCTCGCCCTCGATCGGATCCGGTACGGCTCCCTCTCACCGCAAGAGTCCCGCCTCCGGATCGCTTTGGAGGACGCCGGGCTCCCCACGCCGGAGCTGAACCACGTGATCCGGTCCGATGACGGTGAACGGATCGAAGCCATGATCGATCTCGCCTATCCCGACGCTCACGTCGCAGTCGAGTACCTCGGGGATCACCACCGCGTCGATCAGACCGTCTTCCGCAACGACATCCACCGGCGCGAGCGGCTCGTCGACCTCGGCTGGGACGTGATCTTCGTCACCGCGGCGGATCCCTTCGACGTGGTGGCGTTGCGCGTCCGCAGAGCTCTCCACCGATCGACTACACGATGACTTCACGAAATTCGGCTCAAAGCGTCAAGTCTTTGCGTACTCGACGGTGGGGCGCAAGCGCGGGAGGGGGAGGGGGGCGCGCGGGGGGTCAGCCGGCGGCGAGGGCTCGGGCGCGGGCGAGGGCGGCGTCGGTCGCGCGGGCGAAGAGGGCGGGGAGGTCCGCCTCGGCGAGGACGGCGATGGCCCGCTCGGTCGTTCCGTTGGGGCTGGTGACGCGGCGGCGGAGCTCGGCGGGCTCCTCGCCCGAGGAGACCAGCAGCTCGGCCGCGCCGAGGAAGGTCCCGTTGACGAGGGTGGCCGCCTGAGCGGGCGTGAACCCCTTCTGAACCGCGGCCTCGGTCAGCGCTTCAATGAGGAGGAACACGTAGGCGGGGCCCGAGCCGGAGATGGTGCTCAGCGCATCCAACTGGGACTCGGGCACCTCGACCACCTCGCCGACGGTCTCGAACAGGGTGCGCACGAGGGACAGGTCCTCGGGTTCGGTGCGCGAGCCCGCGCTGACGCCGGTCACGGCCTTGCCCACCACGGCGGGCGTGTTGGGCATCGCCCGGACGACCGATATCGAGTCGGGCAGCAAAGACTCCATGGTTGCGGCGGTCACCCCCGCCGCCACGCTGACGACGACCGTCCCTGGCGCGAGCGAGTCGCTGATCTCGGCGAGCAGGTCGCGAACCATCGCGGGCTTCACCGCCACGAGCACGACCTGCGCGCCCTCGACGGCGAGCCGGTTCGCATCAGCCCGGGTCTCGGTCGCATACGCCGTGACGCCGGGTGCGCCCGCGAGCGTTGCGGCGCGCGCCGCCGACCGATTGGTCACCCGGATACCGGCGACCTGGACGCCCGGCGCAAGCAGCCCGCTCAGGATGGCGCGCCCCATCGATCCGGCGCCCAGCATGGCGATCGTGGGAAGGGTCACGTTCTGCGCGTCGTCCATTCCGCCATCCTAGGATGAGGTGCATGAGCGCATCGGGCGGAAGCAAGGCGATCGTCGCGGCCTTGGCAGCCAACCTCGGGATCGCCCTCACCAAGTTCATCGCGTGGGCGTTCTCGGGCTCGTCGTCCATGCTCGCTGAGGGCGTGCACTCCCTGGCCGATTCGGGGAATCAGCTGCTCCTGCTGCTCGGCGGCCGGAAGTCGCGGCGCGCGCCGGACCAGGAGCACCCGTTCGGCTACGGCCGCGAGCGCTACGTCTACGCCTTCGTCGTGTCCATCATCCTGTTCTCGGTCGGCGGGGTCTTCTCGATCTACGAGGGGATCGAGAAGCTCGCACACCCGCACCCGCTGGAGAACGCGTGGCTGCCCATCCTGGTGCTGCTGATCGCGATCGGCCTCGAGTCGTTCTCGCTCCGCACTGCGGTCCGCGAGTCCCGGCCGCACAAGCAGAGCCTCTCGTGGCCGCAGTTCATCCGCAGGGCGAAGGCGCCCGAGCTGCCCGTCGTGCTGCTCGAGGATGTTGCTGCGCTCACCGGCTTGGTGTTCGCCCTGCTCGGCGTGGGCCTCACGATCATCACGGGCAACGGCGTCTGGGACGGGATCGGGACGCTGCTGATCGGCGCCCTGCTGGTCGCCGTCGCCGTCGTGCTGGGCGTCGAGACGAAGAGCCTCCTGGTGGGCGAGGGCGCGAGCGAGGTGGATGTGACGGCCATCGAGCGGGCGGTGACCTCCGGCCCCGAGGTGGAGCGCATCATCCACATGAAGACCCTGTACCTCGGACCGGACGAGTTGATGGTCGCCGCCAAGCTGGCCTTCTCCGGCGAGCATCGGCTGGCGGACGTCGCGGCCGCGATCGACACCGTCGAGCGGCGGATCCGGGATGCGGTCCCCGCAGCCAGGGTCATCTACATCGAGCCCGACGTGTGGATCGACCCGAACGTGCAGTCACCGGCGACCGACACCATCGTCATCAAGGGTCTCGAGTGACCCGCACGGCCCTCGTCCTGCAGCACGACCCGAGCATCCACCTGGGCAACATCGGCCCGGTGCTCGTCGAGCACGGCTATGAGCTGCGCATCGTGGACACGTCGTCCGAGGACCTCTCGGCGATCGGCCCCGCAGAGGCCGACCTGGTCGTGGTGCTGGGCGGCGAGATGGGCGCGTACCAGACGGACGAGTTCCCCTTCCTCGCGGCCGAGAGGGAGCTGCTGCGCGCCCGGCTGGACGCGGAGCGACCTACGCTCGGGGTCTGCCTCGGCGCCCAGCTCATGGCCGGATCCCTCGGCGAGCGCGTCTACCGCGGCGACACCACCCAGATCGGTTACCGGCGCGTAGAGACGACGGAGGCGGGCGCGGCGTCGCCCATCCGGCACTTCGAGGGCGTCCCGGTCATGGAGTGGCACGGCGACACCTTCGAGCTGCCCGAGCGGGCGACGCTGCTGGCGTCGTCGAACGAGTACTCGAACGAGGCGTTCGCCATCGGCGACTTCGCCCTGGCGGTGCAGTTCCATCCCGAAGTCACCGACGAGATGCACGAGGCCTGGGTCGCCGCGGGCACGGACCCGTCGGGCGGCGGCCAATTGGATGAGCTCGCCATCGACCCGGAGGCGCTGAGGCGCGACCGGGAGCTCTATTCGGCCCGGATGCAGGAGGCGTCGCGCGCGGCCTTCTCGGAGTGGCTCAACGGGCTCGACGCCTGAGCGACGAACGCCGCGTCGTCACCGCTTCGCGCGGAAGAAGTCCAGCAGCACCTCGCCGCACTCCTCCGCCAGCACGCCGGGGAACACCTCGACCCGGTGGTTGAGCCGCCGGTCGCGCAGCACGTCGTACACGGAGCCGCCGGCCCCCGCCTTCTCGTCCCAGGCGCCGAACACCACGGTCGGGATCCGCGCAGCGAGCACCGCGCCGGCGCACATCACGCAGGGCTCCAGCGTCACGACGAGGGTGCATCCCTCCAAGTGCCAGTCGTCGCGGCTCGCGGCGGCCTCCCGCAGCGCCAGCACCTCGGCGTGCGCCGTCGGGTCGTGCCGCAGCTCGCGCTCGTTGCGGCCGGTGCCGATCACGTCGCCGAGCCCGTCGACCACCAGCGCCGCGACGGGGACGTCACCGGTGCCGAACGCGAGCCGCGCATCGGCGAGCGCGCGGCGCATCCACTGCTCGTAGGCGGCGGGTACGGCCAGGCTCATGGCGGTCCTCCTGGGCTGGGGTGCCGGGGATGTTCGGCTAGCCTGAGCCTATGCGAGTGCACGTTGCGGACCACCCCCTCATCACCCACAAGCTGACGGTGCTTCGCGACGTGAGGACGCCGTCTCCGGTGTTCCGGCAGCTCACCGAGGAGCTCGTCACGCTGCTCGCCTACGAGGCGACGCGCGGTGTCCGGGTCAAGCCGGTCGAGATCCAGACGCCGGTCACGACGACGACCGGCGTCGCGCTCAGCGAACCGCGCCCGCTCGTCGTCCCGATCCTCCGCGCCGGCCTCGGCATGCTCGAGGGGATGGTGCGGCTGATGCCCACCGCCGAGGTCGGTTTCCTCGGGATGGTGCGCAACGAGGAGACGCTCGAGCCGACCACGTACGCCGAGCGGCTGCCGATGGACCTCTCCGACCGGCAGTGCTTCGTCCTCGACCCGATGCTGGCCACCGGCGGCTCGCTGGGCGCAGCCATCGAGTTCCTCTTCCACCGCAACGCCGTGGATGTGACGGCCATCTGCCTGCTCGCAGCGCCCGAGGGTCTCGCGGCCCTCGAGAAAGCGACCGAGGGCCGGAATGTCACCATCGTCCTCGGTGCGCTGGACGAGCGGCTGAACGAGAACGGCTACATCGTCCCGGGCCTCGGCGACGCCGGAGACCGCCTCTACGGAACTGTGTAACCGCCCGCAATTCTGCGTAATGATTTGACACGCCGAGTCACTGTCCGTTTTACTGTGACGCATGACTGACAACTCGCGTACCCTGACCTCCTTCGAGGCCCTTGGGAATGCTGGCATGATGATGGCCAGCCGCGACTCCGTCATGTGTTGCCGAATGTGTCGCTGATCTGACGACCCTTCGCCGAGCAGCCGCCCTCCGACGCCATCGCGTCGTGACCGGGCACTCGCTCCCCGGGAGCGCCACACTCACGCTTCCGTGCACCCGGCCCGTTCTGTAGGGCCACAACACGACACTCCCCGCACAATCCCGTCCCTCTGCCGTACCCGCGGAGGCCCACGTACCGGGATGCGGACCATCATCACTAAGGACTCGATTCCCATGTCTCTGGCCACCATCGACACCCCCTTCGCCCGCACCTCCGCCGTCTCGCCCGTCAGCCCCATCCGTCCCGCCGCGGAGCCCGCTGCCGCCGCGCCCGCTGCTGCCGCCGCGGCCGACCCGGCGCCCCGCATCCGCGCCGTCCCGGAGGGCACGGAAGCCCGTGGCTTCGTCCTCTACGTCGGCATCGACGAGGCGAAAGCGGCCGCTGCCGGCACCGACCTCGGCCGGATCGTGGATGCGCTGAAGCGCCTCACCGCCGAGCTCGCCCCGGCCGCCGAGACGTACGCCGCTGTGGCGCTCGCCCCGGCCGGCGCCGGTGGACGCGACGTGGATGTGGTCCGCCTGGCCCTGCAGGACCCGGCCGCGATCGCCAAGCACCGCCACGCCGCCACCGTCGACGAGGACGACGACCGTGCCGCCTCCGGCGTCGTCGTCGACATCTCGCGCAAGCGGCTCGTGCTCGACAACCAGACCGTGGCGCTCACCTACAAGGAGTTCGAGCTGCTGCAGTACCTGGTGCTGCGCGAGGGCCGCACCATCGAGCGCTCCGAGCTGATCAGCTCGCTGTGGAGCGGCGCCGATGAGGACGAGGTCCCCAACGAGCGCACGATCGACGTGCACGTCCGCCGTCTCCGCTCCAAGCTCGGCCGCTACGAGGACATCGTGCGCACGGTCCGCGGTCTCGGCTACCGCTTCGACCGCCACGCCGACGTCTCCATCCGCTACGCCGGCGCCCCCTCCCCCGACCTCTTCTGACCCCACCTCCCCCGCCTCCCCCGCGCGAGCGCCCCACCGTCGAGTCCACGAAGATTGCACGATTTTCGACGGTACAGCGTGCAATCTGTGCGGACTCGACGGTGGGGCTCGCCCGGGGAGAGCGGGACGGGTCAGGCGGAGCGCTGGTAGACGCGGAAGGCGCTCGTCGCCCAGGCGGCCATGACGACGGCGAGCGCGGCGAGGAGGCCGGCGTGGCCCCAGAGGGAGGCCCAGTCGGGATGCGCGCTGAGCGCCTCCCGTCCGATCACCACCGCCCATTCGAACGGGTTGTAGGCTGCGACGTTCCGCACCCACTCCGGTGAGAGCTTCGTGTTCATGATCGCCGAGCTCAGGAACATGAGCGGGAGCGTGATCAGCTGCGAGATCCCGATCAGCGCCGTCTGATCCCGTGCGAGCAGTGCGACCGCGTTGGAGAGCGAGCAGAACACCGCGGTCAGCAGCACGACGCCGAGCAGCAGGAGCAGCATCCCGCTGAAGCCGCCCTCGAACCGGGCACCGGTCCAGAACGCGATCCCGACCACGATGAGCGACTGCGCCATGGCGAGGATGGACTGGTACACGAGCGTGGACACGATCATCGACGCACGGTTGGTCGGCGAAGTGAGGAGGCGATCCATGACGCCGCGATCCATGTCCTGGATGTACACGGTCCCCGACCACGCGCTCCCGAACAGTGCGAGCATCATCACGACACCCGGCGTCAGGTACTCCAGGTAGCTCCCGCCCGCGCTGAAGCCCGGGATCTCGACGACCGCCTTGAAGAGCTGTCCGAACAACAGCAGCCAGATGATCGGCTGGACCAGGTTCATGACGAGGAAGACCGGCATCCGCCAGGCGGCCCGGAGCAGCCGGCCCGTCAGAAGCGCCGTGTGCGTCACGAAGGTCGGGCCGCCGCGTCGCAGCGACCGGGGTGAGGTGAGGGCTGTGGATGTCATGATGCGTTCTCCAGGACGAGCTCGGCGGACTCCTGCGCCCGCGTGAAGGTGCGGCCGGTGTGCCGCAGGTAAACGTCGTCCAGGCTGGGCCGGGCGACCGTGGCGGAGGCGACGGCGACGCCGGCGGCCTCCAGCGCCGAGAGGGCGAGCGGGAGGGTCGCGGCGCCGCTGTCAGCGCGCGCCCGGAGCGTGCGGCCGTCCCCGCCGACCTCGCGGAGCCCGTCCACCCGCTGGAGCGCGGTGAGCCCGGCGAAGGGATCGGCGTCCCCGGCCAGCTCGACGACGACCGCGTCCCCCCGGAGGTCGTTCTTCAGCTCCTCCGGGGTCCCGCCGGCGACGACGCGGCCGTGGTCGACGATCGCGAGGCGGTCCGCCAGGCGGTCGGCCTCGTCCAGGTAGTGCGTCGTGAGCAGGACCGTGAGGTTCTCGGCGGTGGTCATCCGCTCGAGTTCCAGCCACAGTTCGGCGCGCGCCTCCGGGTCGAGACCCGTCGTGGGCTCGTCGAGGAAGAGCACCTGCGGACGGTGCATCAGGCCGATCGCCACATCGAGCTTGCGGGCCATCCCGCCCGAGTAGGTCTTCACCTGGCGGCCGGCATGCTCGGTCAGTCCGAAGCGTTCGAGCAGCTCGCGTGCGCGCGCCGCCGCATCCCGTCCGGACATGCCGTGCAGCCGCCCGGCGAGCACCAGGTTCTCAACGCCCGTGTCGTTGGGATCGGAGACCGGCTTCTGGGCGACGAAGCCGATGGCCCGGCGGACGCCAGCGGGATGCCGGGTGACATCGATCCCCGCGACGTATGCCGAGCCGGCGTCGGCACGGGCGAGCGTCGACAGGATCTTCATGGTGGTCGACTTGCCTGCTCCGTTGGGGCCGAGCAGGCCGAACACGGTTCCGGTCTCCGCCTCGAATCCGAGGTCGTCGACGGCGCGGACGGAGGGCTTGCCCCTGCCGCCGCTGTAGGTCTTCACAAGATGGTCGGCGACGAGCGCCGGACCGGTTGCGGATGCCATGGTGGCTGTCCTTTCTTTCTTGGTTGGCAGCCACCGGCGCGGGATATCCTTGAAGACAGCCCTCGGTGACTGTTGACGCAGGTTCCTTGACGGAACGACTGAAGGTGTGGATGGCCGGAGAGTTGCCGCTCTCCGGCCATCGTTCTGCGGTGTCAGGATGTGAACAGTGCTGCCGCCTCCTCCCCGAAGTCGCCGGCGGCGATCCGGCCGCTCAGCTCCTCCATGCTCACCCCTTGGCCGAGCAGCCGGTGCAGCTGCTCCCACCAGCCGTAGCCGCCGATCAAGCGGTCGCGGATGCGGGCGGCGAGGTCGGCGACGAAGTCGCGTTCCGCGTCCAGCACGGCGATCCGGTACTGGCTCTCGACCATGAACAGCTCTGGGAGCGCGCGCGCCTCCTCGGCGACGGCCCGCCGCCCGGCCAGCTCGGCGTCGAGACGGTCACGCCGGCTCTCGAGCAGGGCGGCCGCCGTCTCCGGAGGCAGCATCGGGAGCAGCGACAGCCCGGTCTCGATCGCGGGGTACTCCTTGACGGGAATCTCGACCAGCTCGCGCAGCCACTCCTCGGCCTCGGCGCGGCCCGCGTCCGTGATGGCGTAGACGACGCGCTCGGGACGGTTGCCCTCGCGTTCCGTCTGGGCCACCCGGATGAAGCCGTGCTTCTCGAGGGACTTGATGACCGAGTAGAGCGAGCCGAAGTTGAGGCGGATGCTGTCCTCCTTGCCCCGCTCCTTCATCGTCGTGGTCATCTCGTAGGGATACATCGGCCGCTCCCACAGGCACGAGAGCACCGCCAGCGCCAACGGGTTGGCCACCACGTGCTTCGACATCTCGCACCTCCGGAATCGATTACTCGATCCAGAGTATTCGATATCGAGTGGTCGTGTCCAGCCCTGTGGTTCGGAATCTCAGACGGCGACGGCGCGATAGAAGAGCGTCTGCACGGGGGTCGTCGTGGACCCGGGCCCGAACTCGTCCGTCAGCCGGCGTTCCGCCTCCCGCACGAGCGCATCCAGATCCCCTCCGCGCTTTCGCACCTGGTCGGCGACGGGGTTGCCCACGATGAGTCCATCGGCGAACCGCTCCCAGGAGGCCACAGGCGCGTCGTGCGGCACCACATCGATGGTCACCCGGCCGAAGCCGCTCTCCTGCGCCAGATTCCGGAGCGGATCGACCTCGCTCATCCCGAACGGGACGCGGTAGAAGGGCGGCGGATCGTCCGGGAACGTCTCGACCAGCAGCCCGTGGATGACGGCGGCGAAGCGGTTCTTGGCGTGGCTGTCCCAGACGCTGAAGTGAAAGACGCCGCCCCGGGCCAGCACGCGGCGTTGCTCGCGGAAAGCCGCCGGCAGATCGGGCATGAACATGATGCCGAACTGGCAGGCGACCGCGTCGAAGCTGCCGTCGTCGAACGGAAGCGCCTGGGCGTCCGCCGTCCGGATGCGCGTCGCCGGCGGCACCTTCGCACGGGCGAGCTGCAGCATCCCCTCGTTGAGGTCGGTGATGGTCAGCTGCGCGCCCGGGCAGTGCTCCGCGATCGCGGCCGATGATATCCCGGTGCCGGCGGCCGTCTCCAGGATGCGCTGCGGATCCGTCGCCGCGACCGCAGCACCGAGCACCTCGGCGTAGTGACGGAACAGCACCGGCCCCAGGCCGGAGTCGTAGTGCTCCGGGATGGAGTCCCGGAAGGCCGCGGCGTCGTCGTCCACGGTGCTGACGATATACCGGAGCGGCCCTGCTCGGGCAGGGTCCCCGCAGAAGGCGGTGCTTCCAGGCGCTCCCCGGCGGCGCTCCCCGCGGTGCTCCCCGCCTGTGCTCGGCCCGCGGCTACCGGATGACGTCGGGGGCGGCCTCGGCTCGCAGGACGGCATCCACCTCTCGGCGGTCGGGCGGGGATGCGCCGGCGCGCGACACCGTGATGGCTGCCACGGTCGCGGCGAGCGTCCCGATGCCCAGGAGCACCTCTTCGGATGCCGGCCCGGCGAGGAGCGACAGCGTCCCGTGCTCGAGAGCGCCGGCGATCAGCCCGGTCATGAAGCCGTCGCCCGCGCCGATCGTGTCGACGACCGTGGTCGCGGCGGCAGGGATGCTCACCGACGCCTCACGGCTGCGCAGGAGGCTCCCCTCGGCCCCGCGGGTGAGCACCGCGATACGGGCACCGTTGGCGAGGAGCCGATCCAGCACCTCGTCGTCGGATGCGCCGGGATACAGCCAGGCGGAATCCTCGTCGCTCAGCTTCACCAGGTGCGCGCGGCCGCTGTACCAGTCGACGAGCTCGCGCGAGCGTTCGACGTCCGGGATGAGCGCCGGCCGGATGTTCGGGTCGAAGGAGACGAACGTCTCGGCCGGGCGCACATCCACGAGCTGCCGCACCACGGTCGCCCCGGGCTCGCGGAAGGCTCCGATCGAGCCGACGTGAAGAGCCGCCGTCCGGGGGAACTGCAACGGCTCGAGCTCCCAGTCGAAGGCGAACTCGTAGGTCGCTGAGCCGGTCTCATCGATTCGCGCGGTGGCGGTCGAGGTGCGGCAGGCGGACCGCCCTCGGATGACCTGCACAGCGGCTCCGTGGAGGTGCGCCTCGATGGCCCGCCCCCGGTCGTCATCGCCGAACCGGGTGGCGAAGATCGTCGGGAAGCCCAGCCGTCCGAGGCCGTACGCGACGTTCATCGGGCTTCCTCCGGGATGCTCGGAGCGCACCCCGTCCCGGTCCACCACATCGATGAGCGCTTCGCCGACGACGAGCACGCCGGTGAGGACGCCGGCGGCCGCACCGCCCGCTGGGGCCGGCTGGATGCTCATCCGACCGGCTCCAGCCACGTCAGCGTGGATCCGCCTCCCGCCACCAGGGGCTGCAGAGCCTCGTTGAAGCGGTGGCAGTAGTCGGCCTCGACGTGAGCCTGGAAGGCCACGTCGGAGGCGTACTCCTCGTAGACGAAGAAGCGCTCCGGGCGGTCGGCCAGGCGGTGGGCGTCGAAGCGCCGGTTGCCCGGCTCCGCGCGCACCGTCCGGCCGTACTCCTCCACCAGGGCTGTCACGGTGTCCGCATGGCCGGGGAGGGCCTCGAACTCCGCATACAGGAACTTGGAGGTGCTCATTCGCGCTTCGCCCCGGTCATGATGGCCACAGCGTCCGTCATCGAGTGCGACTGCGGCGTGATCGTCGCCGCCTTCTTGCCCAGCCGCTGGATGTGGATCCGGTCGGCGACCTCGAAGACATGCGGCATGTTGTGACTGATCAGGATGACGGGGATGCCGCGCTCGCGCAGGCGCTTGATCAGATCGAGCACCTGGTTCGACTCCCGCACGCCGAGGGCGGCGGTGGGCTCGTCGAGCACGACGACCTTCGAGCCGAAAGCGGCCGCGCGGGCGACGGCGACAGCCTGCCGCTGACCACCGGAGAGGTTCTCGATCGGCACGGCGACATCCTGCAGCGTGGAGATGCCCAGCTCGGTGAGCTCCGCCCGCGCGCGGGCGCGCATGGTCTTGGTGTCGACCATCCGCAGCACGGAGCCCAGGAATCCCGGACGACGCAGCTCGCGGCCGAGGTACATGTTGGCGGCGACGTCGAGCGCCGGCGACACGGCCAGCGACTGGTACACCGTCTCGATGCCGGCCTCGCGCGCATCCTGCGGACGACGGAAGTGGACCCGCTTGCCGTCCAGCTCGATCTCCCCTTCGTCGGGGATCTCGGCTCCGGTGAGGCACTTGATGAGCGTGGTCTTCCCCGCGCCGTTGTCACCGATGATGGCGAGCACCTCGCCCGGGAACAGCTCGAGGCTGACGCCGTCGAGGCCGACGACGTGGCCGTACGTCTTGACGAGGCGGCGGGCCGAGAGGACCGGGGTCCGGGTCTCGGTGGGGGTCACGGAGTCCTGCGTGTCGATGGCGTTCATTTCCGCACCTTTCGGATCCACTGGTCGATGGAGACGGCGACGATCACCAGGACCCCGACGGCGAGGGTCTGGTAGAGGACGTCGAGGCCGGCGAGGGCCAGACCGTTGCGGAACACGCCGACGATCAGAGCACCGAGGAGGGTGCCCCACACGTTGCCGCGACCGCCGAACAGGCTGGTCCCGCCGATCACCACAGCGGTGATGGCGTTCAGGTTGGCGTCGACCGCGGCGTTCGGGCTGGACCCGAAATCGCGGCCGATCTGGATCCACGCGGTGAGAGCGACGACCACACCGGCGGTGATGTACACGCTCAGCAGCACGCGGCTGACGCGGATACCCGTCAGTCGGGCCGCTTCCTTGTCGTCTCCGACGGCGTAGACGTGGCGTCCCCAGGAGGTCCGTCCGAGCGCGAAGGCCGCGATGAGGTAGACCACGATCATGAGGATGACGCCGTAGGTGATGTCCACACCGAAGACGCGGACCGTGAGCCCGGTCCAGGTGAGGATGTCGGGCAACTGGTTGCCCTGCACGGTGGCGCCGTTCGAGATCAACAGCGTCAGGGCCGTGAAGATGCTCAGGGTTCCCAACGTCACGATGAAGGGCGGAAGGTTCAGCCGGGTGACGAGGAGACCGTTGAGGACACCGGTCGCAAGTCCGGCGAGGAGGCCGAGCAGCAGTGCGACGACGGCGGGCATCCCGAGGCTGGCGGCCGCGTTCCCCATCACGATGGAGCTGAGGACCATGGCGGCGCCGACCGACAGGTCGATGCCGGCGGTGAGGATGACGAGGGTCTCCGCGACGCCCAGGGTGCCGATGACGGCCACCTGCTGAGTGATCAGCGAGAGGTTCGTCGGTGCGAGGAAGCGCGGGTTGATCACGCCGAAGACGATGATCGAGATGACCAGCACGATGGCCGGGCTGAGCGCGGGGTACCGGTGGAGGGCCGAGCGGACCCGCATGAGCGGAGTCTGCCGGTTGATGAACTCATCCGCGAGGTTCAGCGACGAGGTGGGAGGCGAGGCGGTTTTCGATTGGGACATGAGTGCTCCTGACGATTCAGCTGGCCTGACGTTCCGGGAGGGCGCCGCATCGGGCGCCCTCCCGCGAGGTCAGTTCGCCCAGCAGGTGGTCCCGCCCTTGGCAGCGTCGACGCTGTCGAGGCCCGAGACCGGGTGGTCGGTGATGAGCGTCGAGCCGGTGTTGAAGAAGTCGAGGCCGTTGCTGGGCTTGGGCTTCTCTCCACCGCGCGCGATCTTGGCGATGGCCTCCATGCCGAGCGACGCCATCTTGGACGGGTACTGCTGAGCCGTGGCGCCCAGGATGCCCTGCTTCACGTAGCCGACACCCGTGCAGCCACCGTCGATGCTGACGATGGTCACGCTGTTCTGCTTGCCCGCCGCCTTCAGCGCCTGGTAGGCACCGTACGCCGCCGGCTCGTTGATGGTGTAGACGACGTTGATGTCCGGGTTCTTGGACAGCAGCGTCTCCATGGCGGTGCGGCCGCCATCCTCAGCGCCCTGCGAGGGCTGGTGGCCGACGATCTGGTACTGACCGCCCTTGCCGCCGGTGTAGGAGCCGCTGGACGCCTCGCCGCCGTTCTTGGACTTGTCACCCACGTCGATGCCCATGCCGTTGAGGAAGCCGTGGTCGCGGTCCACATCGACCGAGACGATCTGGTCGGAGAAGAGGTCGATCATGGCGATCACGGCCTTCTTGCCGCCGAGGGTGTTCGCCATCCACTTGCCGATGGACTGGCCGGCAGCGTAGTTGTCGGTCGCGAACGTGATGTCGACCGTGCTCGCCGGGGTGGGGACGGTGTCGAGTGCGATCACGTAGAGGCCGGCACGGCGCGCCTTCTGGATCTCGTTGTTGACGGCCGATCCGTTCGGCGTGATCAGGATGCCCTTGTCCCCGCGGGAGATGGCGTTCTCGATGGCCTGGATCTGGGAGTCGGTGTCGCCGTCCTTCTTGCCTGCGGCGAGGGTGAGGGTGACGTTGTTCTTCTTGGCGTCCGCCTTCGCAGCCGTCTCCATGGCGACGAAGTACGGGTTGCTGGTGGTCTTCACGATCAGAGAGACGCCGACGTGGTCGTTGCTCCCGCCTGAGCTTCCGCCTGAGCTTCCGGACGAACACGCCGTCAAGGAGAGAGCCAGAGCGGAGGCCGCCGCGAGGGAGGCGATCGCGGCAGTGCGCGAGCGACGTGAGAATCGGGTGGGCATCTTTGCTTCCTTTTCATCGGGGGTGAATGAACACCCTGACAACGGTGTCAACGAGAAGTCTGACACAACACGGAGGAAAACGCTACACTTTCCTCACATTCGGAAGGCTGGTAATGACATCGTTATCAAAGTCGATCGGGCGCGGCTCCGGCCGCGTGACGATCCGAGATGTCGCCCAGCAGGCCGGCGTCGGCATCAAGACCGTCTCCCGGGTCATCAACGGCGAGCCGAACGTCTCCGCCGCGACAGCGGAACGGGTCAAGGCGGCCATCGCCCAGCTCCAGTGGGAACCCGACTCCCACGCGAGCAACCTGCGGCGGACGCACACCCGGACGAAGTCGATCGGGCTGCTGCTCGGAAGCGTCGACAACCCGTTCGCCGCTACGACGCATCGCGCCATCGAAGACGTCGCCGCCTCGCATGGCGTGGCGGTCCTCGCCTCCAGCCTGGATGAGGACCCCGTACGCGAGGTCGCAGCGGTCGAGAACTTCATCCGGCGGAAGGTCGACGGTCTCATCCTGACCACCTCCACCGGCAACCAGTCCTACCTCGAGGAGCTGGTCCCCCCGCGCATCCCCGTCGTCTTCATCGACCGCGAGCCCTTCGGCTACGAGGCCGACGTCGTCCGCTCCGACAACGTCGGCGGGGCCGCGCTCGGCACCCGGCACCTGCTCGCGCGGGGCCACCGGCGGATCGCGGGAATCTTCGACCGCTCCGGGATCTGGACGGCCTCCCAGCGCAAGATCGGCTTCCTCGGCGCTCTGGAGGAGTTCGACATCCCGCCGGATTCGTACACGATCGTGGACGATGTGACCACGGCGGAAGCCGCGGAGGCGGCCGTGCTGGCCCTGCTGGGCTCCCCCGCTCCGCCCACCGCGATCTTCGCCGGCCAGAACCTGATCTCGATCGGCGTCGTCCGCGCCCTGCGCAAACTCGGCCGCCAGCACGAGGTCGCCCTCGTCAGCTTCGACGACATCGAGCTGGGAGATCTCCTCGACCCCGGGGTCACCGTGATCGCGCAGGATCCGGTCGCGATGGGCCGGACGGCGGCCGAGCGGCTCTTCGCCCAGCTCGCGAGCATCCACGCCGGCGAGCAGCTGCCCGCGACCGACCTCGTCCTCCCCGTCGAACTCATCGTGCGCGGCTCCGGCGAGATCGCTCCCGCGACCGCCTCCGCGACCGCCTCCGCAACCACCTCTGCACGCGCCTCCGCACGCGCTCAGAGGGACGCATAGCGAAGGCCGTCACCATGCGGGCATTTCCTGTCGGTCTGCTCAGCACTGCACGGGGTGCGTGGGGAACGGAGGATGCGGGATGCGACACGCCGCGATCCGGCCGGTCGGGGAGGCGATCGGGTTCGATACGACGCGCATCCTCCTCCCTTTTCCCGCTCGTGCGGACGCGCTCGGTCCGTCGCCGGGCGGGGACGCCGACGACGTCTCGCGCTGCCCGAGTCCCCGAAGTGCTCGTTGTTGCAGGCGACACGCCGCAGGCGCCTGCAACAACGAGCACCTCGGCCGACCGACTCCGCACGAGCTCAGAGGGACGCATAGGGAACTCGCAGAAAAAATAACGACTTGATAACTAGATGCCGTTACCTCTTCGTTATATAGTTCAAGGGCAATGGTTGTTTGCTGTGGCAGCCATCGCGGAATGTGATTGCAGGACACTCTTGGTGCAAGGGAGAGGGCCGGCCGCTAGCCTCTGCGGTCGGCCCTCGATCTTTTCCGGTCCGCCACGTTCGCCCTCCCGCCGGTGACCTCCTCCCGGCCGTCGGCTCTGCCCCGTAGTGGCACGGATGTCGCTCGCGCGCGCATGATGAGAAGATGCGAATGCATTGAGCTGGCGGAGGAGGACGGCCATGGCCGAGAGCACGACGGCGACGGAACCGGACAAGCGTGCCAGGATCAGCGCGGTGGCAGCGTGGGAGTCGCTTTTCCGCGCCCAGGTCGCCGTGATGCGCACCCTGGCTGCCGAGTTCCCGACCAAAGACATCTCGCTGAACGAGTACGACGTGCTGTTCAACCTGTCGCGCCAGCCCGACCGCACGTTGCGGCTCCGCGATCTCAACACGCACGTGCTGCTGTCGCAGCCGAGCGTCAGTCGCCTCGTCGACCGTCTGGTCTCCCGCGGGCTGGTCGCGAAGTGCCCGGAGCCGTCCGATGCACGGGGCACGGTCATCCGCCTCACCGACGCCGGCTACGACCTGTTCCGGCGTGTGGCGATCGAGCACATGAAGACCATCACAGATCGCGTCGGGTCCCGGCTGAGCACCGAGGAGCTGCACACCCTCGCCGAGCTCTGCGACAAGCTGCGCCTGGACTCCTGACGATTTCTCCACAGGCCGGGCGGCCTTCGCTGTTCCCCCCAACCTGAGCGTCGACCTCCCGAAGCCGTCGAAATCGCCGCGTATCATTGCGGCCACGGACGAATGGTTTCACCACGAGGGGAAGACGCATGAGATGGGGATGGGCGCCTGCCCTGGTCGGATTCGTCGCGCTGAGCGGCCTGGCGGGCGTGCTCGCCGCGGCGGCGGTGACGCCGGCGGTGGCGCTCACGGGAAGCGCGGCCGACTCGACGATCAGCGTGTTCGACGGGCTGCCGGAGTACATCAAGGTCGAACCGCTCGCGCAGGCCTCCACGATGTACGCGCAGAGCAACGGGCAGCAGGTACCGATCGCCTCCTTCTACTCCCAGAACCGCATCGAGGTCGGCTGGGACGCCATCTCGCAGAACCTGAAGGATGCGGCGGTCGCCACCGAGGACCCGCGCTTCTACGAGCACGGCGGTGTCGACGTCAGCGGCACCCTCCGCGGAGCGGTGCTCACGGCACTGCACAAGTCGGTCCAGGGCGGCTCGTCCATCACGCAGCAGTACGTGAAGAACATCCTGGTGCAGCGCTGCGAGAACAAGCAGCCGGACCCGACGGCGAGCGAGGCCGTGCAGAAGAAGCAGCTGACGATCTACGAGTCCTGCTACAACGACGCCACCAAGGTCGACCCCTCCCGCAAGCTCAAAGAGATGCGCTACGCCATCGGCCTCGAGAAGGAGTACTCGAAGAACGACATCCTGCAGAGCTACCTCAACATCGCGCTCTTCGGCGGCCGCGTGTACGGCGTCCAGTCCGCAGCTGAGTACTACTTCGGGGTCGCAGCGAAAGATGTGAACCTGCAACAGGCGGCGACGCTGATCGCCATCCTGAACAATCCGGACAACCTCCGGATCGACAGGCCCGACAGCAAGGACAACGGGGCGGCCAACGGCTACAAGGCCACTCTGGAGCGCCGCAACTACGTCCTCGACCGGATGCTGGCCAATGGCAAGATCACGAAAGAGGAGCACGACGCCGCTCGTGCCACCAAGGTGGAGCCGAAGATCAGCCCGATGTCGAACGGCTGCATGACCGCGCAGAAGTACAACGCCGCGTTCTTCTGCGATTACGTCGAGCGCATCATCGAGCAGGACCCGATCTTCGGCAAGACCGAAGACGACCGCTCGAACTTCCTCACCCGGGGCGGGCTGAAGATCTACACCTCGCTGAACCTCGACCTGCAGGCACAGGCGCAGGCGGCGATCAGTTCCTACATCCCTCCGGCCGATCCGGCCCTCGACCTGGGCTCCTCCAATGTCTCGGTCGAAGTCGGGACCGGACGCGTGGTCACGATGGTGCAGAACAGGCCCTACGACAACACGGCGACCCCGTCCCCGGCGACCACGGCGGTCAACTACAACACCGACTACGACTACGGAGGCTCGGAGGGCTTCCAGACCGGATCGGCGTACAAGGTGTTCGACCTGCTGGAGTGGCTGCAGGAGGGGCACTCGCTCTACCAGTCGGTCAGCGGCACCCAGCATCTCTTCCCCCAGACGGCGTTCCACGAGAGCGAGCCCTGCGAGGACATCGGAGGAGCGCCGTGGCCGGTCTCCAATGACGAAGGCGAGACCGTGACATCCACCACGGTCATGAACGCCACCGCGCAATCCATCAACACGATCTTCGCCAAGATGGCGACCCAGCTGGATCTCTGCGGCATCAAGCAGCGAGCGCAGGACCTGCTGGTCCACGGCGCCGACGAGTCCGCCAACCGCTTCATGGCGAACCCGTCCTCGGTGCTCGGCACGAACTACATCGCGCCGATCACCATGGCGACCGCCTACGCGGGCCTTGCGAACAACGGCGTGGCCTGCAGCCCGGTCGCCATCGACAAGGTCGTTGACGCGAACGGTGCCGCGCATGCGGTGCCGAAGTCGCAGTGCTCCACCACCCCGATCGACCCCCAGATCGCGGCGGCGGCCATCTACGCGCTGCAGGGCGTCCTCCGCGGAGGCGGCACCGCGGCGTCCGCGAACCCGAACGACGGCATCCCCATCTTCGGAAAGACGGGGACGACGGACAACTCCATCGAGAACTGGCTGGTGACCTCCAGCACGAAGGTGGCCCAGGCGACCTGGGTCGGCAACGTAGAGGGCGCCGTCGCGCTGCGGAGCCAGAGCTTCCAGGGAATCGGCGGTGGCAACGTCAAGTTCGCGATCGCCAAGCGCATCATCGCCGCATTGAACGCCGCATACGGAGGGACGGCCTTCCCGTCGCCCAACGGCAAGTTCGTCACGGCACCGGCGCCGCCGAAACCGACCACCCCGACAGTTCCCGCACCCGGCACGGGCGGGGGCGGCACCCCCGGAAAGGGCGGTCCCCCGAAGGGCAAGCCGTGATCCGAACTGTCTATCCATCCTGAGCGATATTCGGACTAGTGTTATCGCGTGGGACGAACTCCAGATCCGAACCGCAAGCCAGAGCTCCTCGGCCGCATCATGGACCACGTGGCGACCGAGCCGCTCTCACGCATGACCTTCCGCAGTCTGGCCAGCGCGCTCGGTGTGAGCACCTACTCGTTCGTCTACCATTTCGGGTCCCGCCAGGAGATGATCGACGCCATCCTCGAGGAGGGCGTGCGGCAGCAGACGGAATCGCTCCGGGCGGTGGACGTGGCCGCGTTCGACCGGGAGCAGTTCCGCGACTGGTACAAGGAGGCCTTCCGGCACTCGCTGCGCGAGAGCAACCGCACCGGCCTCCGGCTGCAGTTCGAAGCAGGAACGCTCGAGCCGATCGACCCGGACATCGGCAAACGGATCACCACCTCGTTCACGCAGTGGCGGGACACCGTCAAGGCGTGGCTCAAGGCGCAGGGGATCGAGTCGCGCCGCGCCGGCGTCCTCGCCCATTGGATGGTCGACTCGGCTGCGGGCCTGCACTTCGGCTTCCTGATCAGCGGTGACCGTTCCGCCACCGTGCAGGCGTTCGACGTCTTCCTCGGGGCCTTCCTGCGCGAGGCCTTCGGCGACTGACCGCTACCGTGACTCCCGCTCGGCGACCGTCTTCACGCCCTCGAGCATCTGCGCCCAGTTCGCCTGCGAGTGCGCGGCCGCCTCGCGCGTAGGGTTGTTGTCCTGGTCGAGGGTGATCCTCGTCCCGCCGGGGATCTCATCCAACTCGAAGCGGAGGGTGTGGTAGTTCTCCGGCTCGTCGGGCAGCCCGCTGAGCGGGCTGTAGTGCGTGAGCACGATCCGCCAGGGCTCCTGCTGGTCCTCCAGCTCGATCACCCGGCCGTGGTCCTCGAACGTCTTCCCCTGCCACTCGCCGCGCCAGACGATCGGCGACCCCAGCCTCCACTCGGACACCACCTCGGCGCCGAACATGATCTCCGGTCGCGACCCGTTCGTCGTCAGCACCTGCCACACCGCGCGCCGGGGCGCGTCCACCTCGATCTCCGCCCGTGCCACGTAGTTGCCCATCGCCGCCCCCTCGTCCGTGCCGCCCATCCCACACCCGTCGGCTGCCGTGCGCAAGCCGATCGCTTCGTCGTACACGGTCGCGGGACGCCCGCGCGGACCGAGATCATGATTCCGGCGTGAGGGACCCGATGCATTTCGACGCGATGGCCGCCTCGGCAGTGGACGAGCTGGGTGGCGCGGTCGCCGAGCACTACCTCTCCTGGCTCCTCGTGCTCAAGCCCAGCGTCAGGCGCGCCGGCGGTCGAAGCGCGCACCCTCCGGCTTGGACGGCATCAGGTAGAAGACCAGCAGGATGATCCAGCCGACCAGCGGGATGAAACCGAGGAACCACATCGGGCCCGGCAGGTTGGCGTCGTGCAGTCGGCGCCAGTTCAACGCGAGACTCGGCACGAGGATGACCAGCCCCCACACGACGTAGATCACGATCAGGATGTACCCGATGGGGCCGAGCCCGCGGCCTCCGTTACCCACGTTTCCCAGAACCAGGAGGAGGACTTCGTAGACGGCGGCGATGATCACCGCGAACAGGAACCACCACCAGAACTCGCTGCGGCTGGCCCGCCCTGAGAAGTCGGCATACTTCTTGAAGAAGCGGCGGATGCTGTCGCCGAACGAGGCGCCGTACAGCGGCGGGTCGAGGGGCGCGGCGGCGGGAGTCTGCGGAGTCGTCATGATGGATCCTTCCGAGCGAGATCGTGGCAAGCGTCGAGATGGAGCAACCCCAGTCAACCGCATCCGGTCGCCGAAGGACACACCGCCTTTCGCCGCGTCGAGCGGCGGCGCTACTGTGAGCGCGACGGGCGGGGCAGGCCCAGAGGGAGGCTACGGCGATGGGTGCCCTCGTATGAAGAAGTGGTCGGTGGTGGTCATCCTCGGGTGCGCCCAGTTCGTGATGGTCCTCGACGGGACCGTCATGAACGTGTCGATCTCGACGGTGGTGAAGGATCTCAACACGACCGTCTCTGCGATGCAGGCCGCGATCACCTTCTACACGTTGACGATGGCCTCCATGATGCTGTTCGGAGCCAAGCTCGGCGATGTCTGGGGCCGTCGACGGGCCTTCCTGATCGGGTCCTGCGTCTACGGTCTCGGGTCACTGATGACGGCGTTGAGCCGAAACATCCAGGTACTGTTCCTCGGCTGGTCCATCATCGAGGGCCTCGGCGCCGTCTTGGTGATCCCTGCCATTGCAGCGCTCCTGGCGGACAACTATTCGGGGAAGGACAGGATCACTGCCTTTGCGATCATCGGCGCGGTTTCCGGTGCAGCGGTCGCCGCCGGTCCCCTGATCGGTGGATTCATCACCACCTACTCCAGCTGGCGCTTGGTCTTCGCGGGCGAAGTCGTGATCATGGCGGTGGTCGCGATCCTCGCGCGACGCGTCAATGACGCCGCTGTTCCCCAGAAGGTGCGCATCGACGTGCTCAGCGTGCTGCTGTCGGCCGCGGGGCTCGTGCTCGTCGTCTTCGGGATGCTGCAGAGCAAGACCTGGGGATGGGTTCTGCCGCAGTCCTCGCCGGAGATCGGGGGCGTGCCCATTGCCCCGCTCGGAGTGTCGCTGACGGCGTGGTTCATCGCCGCCGGCGCTGTCCTCCTCTTCCTGTTCGCCCGGCGTCAGGAGTCGCTGGTCGAGCAGGGTCGAGCGCCGCTCGTGCATGTCGGCATGTTCTCCATCAGGCGGCTGCGCAGCGGGCTCTCGGTGCTGGGAGCCCAGTACACGGTCACCGCCGGGCTGTTCTTCATGGTCCCGGTCTACCTTCAGATGACGCTCGGCCTCGACGCCCTGGAGACGGGTATCCGGATCTTCCCTCTGTCGGTTGCGCTCATCCTCTTCTCGATCGTCGGAACCCGGCTGTCGCGCCGGTGGTCGCCGCGCCGGATCGTCTGGGTGGGGCAACTGGTGCTCGTGCTCAGCGGGTTCCTTCTGCTCTCGTCGGTCACGACCGACCTGCGAAGCGGATTGTTCGCCGCCGGGATGTTCCTGACCGGCTCCGCGCTGGGGCTCCTGGCGTCGCAGCTGGGGAACGTGAACATGTCGAGCGTCAGCGACAAGGAGACCAGCGAGGTGGGTGGCCTCCAGGGCGTGTTCCAGAATCTCGGGTCGTCGCTCGGCACCGCGCTGATCGGATCCATCCTCATCGGTGCGCTGTCGAGCTCGTTCGCGTCCGGGGTCGCGACGAGCGGGCTCTCCCCCGAGACGATCTCCATCGTGCAGGAGAAGACCCAGGGCGGAGTGAGCATCGTCCCCGCCGCCAGCGTCGATGAAATCGCGGCGAGCGCGGGGCTGTCCAGCGCCGACGCGGACAAGCTCGCGGGGATCTACCGCGATTCACAACTCGACTCATTGCGTGTCGCCTTCGTCGGTCTGATCGCCATCAGCCTGCTGTCGCTGGTCTTCGCACGCGGGCTCCCGGTCGAAGTGGCTGGACGCCCGCGGTCGAAGGCGGTCGCGACCTGAGACGGTTCAGCCGACCTCTCCTGGAGCTCGAATCCTGGGCAGTGAGAGGATGTGGCGGTGAGCAGGGAGCGAACCGCGACAGTGTTGCGAGAGGCTGCGGAGGCGCTGATCACGACCGCCGCCGCGGCGGGAGCGTGCGCAACGATCGGGTGGCTGGCGTCGCTGCTTGCCGGCGCAGAGGCGGGCACGAGCGTGGCCAGCGGGATGGTGCTCGCCACGGTGGTCGCTCTCAGCCTGGGTCGCCGCGCGTTCGCGTCGCGCGCCGAGTTCGCGCGTTCGGCCGCGCTGCTGCCGGCGATCGGGCTCGCCGCCGGCGGCGTCGGCTGGCTGATGGTCGCCCTGCCGCCCGCGGGAGCCGCCCTCTTCGTGGCGGGGATGAGCGTGCCCGTCTGGCTGCGCAGGTTCGGCCCGCGCGCCTCCCGGCTGGGGGCCTTGATCGCTCTGCCCCTGACGGCGATCCTCGTCGCGCCCGTCCGGCCGGCCACCGGTGGGCCGCCGTGGCTTGCGCCGGTCATCGTCCTGCTCTCCGGCGTCGTCGCAGCGCTCTGGGTTGCGCTGGGCCGCGAGGCGGCGAGGCTGCTGCCCGGCCGGGTCACGCCGTCGCCGTCGGCGGCTCCGTCGGCGGCTCCGTCGGCGGCTCCGTCGGCGTCGGCGGCTCCGTCGGCGTCGGCGTCGGCGGCTCCGTCGGCCTCGCCGTCGGCGGCTCCGTCGCCGTCGCTGTCACGGGCGCGACCCGCCCGGCTTCCCGCGAGCACCCGGATGGCGCTGCAGCTGGCCATCGCACTGACCGCCGCATTCGTGGTCGGCTGGCTCGTCTTCCCGGAGCACGCGATGTGGGTCGTGCTGACCGCGTTCCTGGTCTGCTCGGGCAACCGCGGCCGGGCGGATGTGGTGCACAAGAGCGCGCTGCGCATCCTCGGCGCGCTGGGCGGCACCATCGGAGCGGTCGCCCTCATCGCCGTCGCGCCCGGGGTTCCCGGCTTCGCCGCCCCTCAGGAGTCCGGAATCGCTGCGATCGCCGTGATTTTCGTGGCGCTCTTCGCCGCCACCTCGCTCCGGGCGTACAGCTACGCCTTCTGGGCGCTCACGGTGACGCTCGTGCTGTCCCTGCTGCAGGAGCTCATCGGCACCGCGACGCTGACCGGGGAGACCGGGATGCTCGCCGAGCGGATGCTGGCGATCGTCGTCGGTGCCGCCCTGGGCATCACGGCGAGCTGGTTCGTGCTGCCGGTGCGGAGCGTCGACGTGCTGCGGCGACGACTGTCCGAGATGCTGACGGCCTTGAGCGACGTCTTCCCCCGTGAGGCACCGGATCGGCGGACCCGGGTCGCCGCCTTCCGCTCGGCTGTCGCGCGCGTGGAGCAGCTCGCGCCTGCGCATCGCGCCGCCCGGCTCCTGCGGCGTCGTCCGGTCATCCTCCCGATCGACTGCATCGAGGCGGCCAACGCCCTGCCTGCTGCCCTCGACGCCCGGCTGGCGCGAGCCCACGACGGTTCGGAGGAGCGCGACCGCGAGATTCTCCGTTCGAGCATCGGTCGAGCACGACGCAGCCTCGCCGCGCCCATCGAACTCGCCCGGACGCGCGACGCTCTGGACGCACTCGCCCACGCCCTGCGCGGCGACCCGGAGCCCGATACGAGTCGGTGAGGACGGTCATCCGGGACCGGCGCATCCACTCATCGAGTTGTGCACAACTTGATTGCGTGCAATGCTTGCAACATGCCCGTGACCGATGAGATGGTGTGCTTCTCGCTATACGCAGCGACCCGCGCGACGACCCAGGCGTACCGATCCCTGCTCGAGCCGTGGGGACTCACCTACCCGCAGTACCTCGTCCTCGTGACGCTGTGGGTGGAGGGGGAGCAGACCGTGGGGTCGCTCGGCGAGCACCTGCAGCTCGACTCGGGGACACTGTCCCCCCTGCTGCGGCGCATGGAACAGGCCGGGCTCGTCCGGCGCGAGCGCCGCTCGACGGACGAGCGCGTCGTGACGGTCGCCATCGGCGAGCACGGGCGGGAGCTGCGCCCGCAGCTCGCCCACATCCCGGGACGGATCGCCGCGGGGACCGGCCTCCCCGACGAGCAGGCGGCCGCCGCCCTCATCGACACGTTGCACCGGCTCACGGAGACCATGCACGCCGTCTCGGCGCAGCAGCAGGTCTCCCCGAGCCGAGCGCACCACACCAACTGACGTACGACCGAACCACCGAACCACCAGCCAAGAACCACCTGAAAGGCCCGAATTGGACACCCTTTACACCGCGGAAGCCCTCTCGACGGGGGCCGGCCGCAACGGCCGCGTCGCCACCAGCGACGGCTCGTTCGCGCTCGATCTCGCCATCCCGAAGGAGATGGGCGGTTCCGGCGCCGGCACGAACCCGGAGCAGCTGTTCGCCGCCGGCTTCGCCGCCTGCTTCCACTCGGCGCTTCAGGCGGTCGCCCGCATCCAGAAGGTGAAGCTCGAGGATTCCGCCGTCGGCGGTCGCGTGAAGATCGGCCCCAACGGCGAGGGCGGTTACCAGCTGTCGGTGCTGCTCGAGGTCGTCATGCCCGGGATCGAGGCGGAGCAGGCGCAGGCGCTGGCCGACGCGGCGCACCAGGTGTGCCCGTACTCGAACGCGACGCGCGGCAACATCGATGTCACCATCACCGTCACGGAGGACTGAGGCATGACGGACACGAATGCGACCATGCGCGCCCTCATCCACGCCGAGTTCGGCGACCCCGCCGAGGTCCTGGCCGTCGGAGAGCGTCCGCTTCCGCAGCCGGGTCCGGGCGAGGTCCGCGTCCGGGTGCTCCTCTCCCCCATCCACAACCATGACCTGTGGACCGTCCGCGGAACGTACGGCTTCAAGCCGGAGCTGCCTGCCGCGTCCGGCACCGAAGCGCTCGGCGTCGTGGATGCGCTGGGCGAGGGCGTCGAGCAGCTGGCCGTCGGTCAGCGGGTCGTGACCGGAGGCACCTTCGGCGTCTGGGCGGAGTACTTCGTCGCCCGCGCCGCCAGCCTCATCCCGGTGCCGGAGGCACTGCCGGACGAGGCCGCCGCGCAGCTGGTCTCGATGCCGTTCAGCGCGATCAGCCTCCTCGAATCGCTCGACCTGCAGGAGGGCGACTGGCTCATCCAGAACGCCGCCAACGGGGCGGTCGGCCGGATGGTCGCTCAGCTCGCCACCGCACGCGGGCTCAACGTGGTCGGGCTCGTCCGGCGCGCAGCCGGAGTCGACGAGCTCCGCGCGCAGGGCATCGAGCGGGTCGTCGCCACCGACGACGCAGGCTGGAGGGATGCCCTGGCGGCGATCACCGGCGGAGCGCCCCTCCGCGCCGGGGTCGACTCGGTCGGCGGGAGGGCCGCCGGCGACGTCCTCTCGACGCTTGCCGAGAGCGGGACCCTGGTCGTCTTCGGCGCCATGGCCTCCCCGACCCTGGAGCTCGCCTCCGGAGATCTCATCTTCAAGCAGGCGACAGTGAAGGGCTTCTGGGGCAGCGTCGTCAGCCGCGAGATGCCGGCCGACCAGCGCGGCCGGCTGTTCGGGGAGCTGATCGCCCGCATCCTCGACGGCACACTGACCCTGCCGGTGGCGGGCATCCACTCGCTCGACGACATCGCGGCGGCCGTCGCCGCGGGCAGTGAGCCGGGACGCGTCGGCAAGGTCCTGCTGCGGCCCTGACCGACCCGGACGGACCCGCACCGGCCACGCCCGGGGTGGGCATGGCCCGCTAGCCTGGGAGCATGCTCACCCCGCCGGTCACCGCGAAGAAACCCGTCGAACGCACCCACCACGGCGACGTCTACCTGGACGACTACGAGTGGCTGCGCGAGAAGGACGACCCGGCGGTCATCGCGCACCTGCACGAGGAGAACGCGTACACGAACGCACGAACCGAGCACCTCGCGGTGCTGCGCGAGCAGATCTTCGACGAGATCAAGGCCCGCACCCGCGAGACCGATCTGAGCGTGCCCGTCCGCGAGGGCGACTGGTGGTATTACACCCGGACGGTCGAGGGGAAGCAGTACGGCATCCACTGTCGTGCTCCGATCGCCTCGCCCGACGACTGGGTACCCCCGACCCTGGACGAGGACGCCCAGAAGAGCGGGCTCCCCGGCGAGCAGATCCTGCTCGACGACAACGTGGAGGCGGCCGGCCTCGACTTCTACTCCCTCGGCAGCTTCGATGTCAGCGCGGACGGCACGCGCCTGCTCTGGGCCGTGGACACCGAGGGCGACGAGCGGTACACCATCCGGGTGCGTTCCCTCGTGGACGACGGCGTCACATTCCCCGATGAGATAACGGGCACGGGAGCCGGTGCCCTCTTCGACCAGACCGGCGCCTACCTCTTCTACACGACCGTGGACGACTCGTGGCGGCCGGACACGGTGTGGCGCCACCGGGTGGGCGACGACCCGGCGACCAGCGACGTCCAGGTGTTCCACGAGCCCGACGAGCGGTACTGGATCGGCGTCGGGCTGACCCGCAGCCGCCGGTTCCTCGTCATCGAGGCGGGATCCAGCATCACCAGCGAGGCGTGGCTGCTGCGCTCCGACGACCCGACCGGCGAGTTCACCGTGGTGTGGCCGCGGAAGGAGGGCGTCGAGTACGACGTGGAGCACGCGATCGTCGGCGGCCACGACCGGCTGCTCATCGTGCACAACGACGGCGCCGTCAACTTCGAGCTCGTCAGCGTCTCGGCCGACGACCCGCAGGGACCCCGCCGGATGCTCCTCCCTCACGACCCGGCCGTGCGCCTGGAGGGAGTGGATGCGTTCCGCGACTTCGTCAGCGTCGAGTACCGCCGCGAAGGGATGACCCGGGTCGCGGTCGCCTGCGTGCCCCAGCCGGACAGCGAGCAGCCCGCCGACGACACCCCGCACGAGCTGCACTTCGACGAGGAGCTGTTCACGGTCGGCGTCGGCGGCAACCCCGAGTGGACGCAGCCCTTCCTGCGCCTCGGCTACGGCAGCTTCGTCACGCCGTCGACGGTCTACGACTACGACGTGCGGACGCGTGAGCTGACCCTGCGCAAGCAGCAGCCGGTGCTCGGCGGGTTCGACCCGTCGCTGTTCGCGCAGCGCAGGGAGTGGGCGGTCGCGGAGGACGGTGCGCGCATCCCGGTCTCGCTGGTCTACCGGCGCGACCTGGTGACCCCCGGCGAGCCGGCGCCGCTGGTGCTGTACGGCTACGGTTCGTACGAAGCGAGCATGGATCCGTCGTTCAGCATCCCGCGCCTCAGCCTGCTCGACCGCGGCGTGGTCTTCGCGATCGCGCATGTGCGCGGCGGCGGCGAGCTCGGCCGACTCTGGTACGAGAACGGCAAGAAGCTGCACAAGAAGAACACGTTCACGGACTTCGTGGCGGCCGCGCGCCACCTCGTCGACCAGGGCTGGACGGAGCCCTCGCGCCTGGCCGCGCAGGGCGGCAGCGCGGGTGGACTGCTGATGGGCGCCGTGGCGAACCTGGCGCCGCGCGAGTTCGCGGGCATCCTGGCCGAGGTGCCCTTCGTGGATCCGCTGACCAGCATCCTGGACCCGTCGCTGCCGCTCACGGTGATCGAGTGGGACGAGTGGGGCGACCCGCTGCACGACCCGGAGGTGTACGACTACATGAAGTCGTACTCGCCGCTGGAGAACGTGCACGCCACCCACTACCCGCGGATCCTCGCCATCACGAGCCTCAACGACACGCGCGTGCTCTATGTCGAGCCGGCGAAGTGGGTGGCGAAACTGCGCGACGTGGATGCGGACGTGCTGCTGAAGATCGAGATGGCCGCCGGTCACGGCGGCGTCTCCGGCCGGTACGCCGCCTGGCGCGAGCGGGCGTTCGCGCTCGCGTGGCTGCTCGACGTCGTGGGGTCGCACCCGTCGGGTGAGTGAGGCGCGCCAGCCGGTCACCCGCGCGTGACTGCGCCGGTTCGGAACGTTTGCGCCGGGTCGACCGGGCGCAGACGTTCCGAACGACCGCAGTCAGCAGCGGAGCGCGGCTGCGGGGTCAGCAGCGCTGCGGCGAGGACGGCGAGCGCGCCGGCGACGGCGACGAGACGGACCTTCATCGAGAGACTCCCCCAACGACGCGTCCCCCGGAGGCCCTGCGTGCACCGTGCACGCTCCGACCCGTCGCTGGAGCGATCCTAGCGGCACGCGGCGCGACCCGCACGAACGGCTCAGCCGAGATCGTCCGGGTCCTTCCCGGTGCGCTCACCGCTCTCCAGCGCCGCGATGGCCGCGAGATCCTCAGCGTCGAGCACGAAGCCGAACACGTCGAGGTTCGAGCGGATGCGCTCCGGGGAGGTCGACTTCGGGATGACGACGTTGCCCAGCTGCAGCTGCCAGCGGATGACGACCTGCGCGGGCGTGACGCCGTGCTTGTCCGCGAGCCGGGCGAGGGTCGGATCGCCCAGGATCCGGCCGCGCGCGAGCGGTGACCACGCCTCCGTCACGATGCCGCGGGCGGCGTCGTAGGCTCGCACCTCCTCCTGCGGCAGCCACGGGTGCAGCTCGACCTGGTTCACGGCCGGGACCGTTCCCGACTCCCGGGCCAGCCGGTCGAGGTGGTGCGTGTGGAAGTTGGCCACGCCGATGGACCGCGCGCGGCCCTCGTCGCGCACGCGCTCCAGCGCGCGCCAGGTCTCGACGTAGCGGTCGCTCTTCGGCGCCGGCCAGTGGATGAGGAACAGATCGATCGTGTCGAAGCCCAGAAGCTCGAGGCTCCGGTCGAACGAGCGGAGCGTCGAGTCGTAGCCGTTGTCGGTCCACCACACCTTGCTCGTGACGAAGACCTCCGACCGGTCGAGCCCGCTGCGGCGAACCCCCTCGCCGACCCCGTGCTCGTTCGCATAGAAGGCGGCCGTGTCGACGTGACGGTACCCGGCCTCCAGGGCGGCGACCACGGCATCCGCTGTCTCGGCTTCCGGGATCTTGTACACGCCGAAGCCCAGCTGCGGGATGGAGTTGCCGTCGTTGAGAGTCAGCTCCGGGATGCTCGCCATGGGTTCATTCTGCCCGGACCGGAGCGTAGACGTGAGATGACGGAAGGAGAACCACAATGGCATTGACCGGCAAGACGATCGCGTTCCTCGTCGGTCCGGAGGGTATCGAACAGGCCGAACTGGTGGAGCCGTGGAAGGCGGTGCAGGATGCCGGCGGCAGCCCGAAGCTCGTCTCGAAGGAGCCGGGCACCGTGCAGGCATTCCACCACCTCACGCCTGCCGACACCTTTCCGGTGGATGCGACCCTCGCCTCGGCGAACGCGGATCAGTTCGACGCCCTGGTGCTTCCCGGCGGCGTCGCCAACGGCGATCAGGTCCGCACCTTCCCGGAGGCGGTGTCGCTGGTGAAAGGGTTCGCCGAGGCAGGCAAGCCGATCGCGGTGATCTGCCACGGCGGCTGGGTGCTGATCGAGGCGGACGTGGTCGGCGGACGGACAGTGACCAGTTGGCCCAGCCTGCAGACGGACTACCGGAACGCCGGCGCCACCTGGGTCGATCGGGAGGTCGTGGTCGATGAGGGGCCGTTCCCACTGGTCTCTTCGCGGAAGCCGGACGATCTGCCGGCGTTCTGCCGGGAGCTGGTCGCGGCGTTCGAGTAGGTGCGTGTCGGAGGCCGGTCCGCATTACCTGGCAATGACCTCCATGCCGGTTGCGACCGGGCGGGGTCTGCGGGAGCGTGGGGCACTCCTGGACCATCGAACGGAAGGAGAGCACATGCTCACCCTCACGGAGAACGCCAGCACGATCGTCAAGACGCTGACCGACCAGTCCCCCGACGAGACGGCCGGCCTGCGGATCAGCAGCAGCAACCCCGACAGCACCGCGTTCGCGGCGAACGTCGCGCCGGAGCCGGAAGCCACCGACCAGGTGGTGGAGTCGGGAGGCGCCCGCATCTTCCTGGAGACGCAGGCCGCCGAGGTGCTCGACGACAAGGTGCTGGACGCACAGGTCGACGACCAGGGAGCCGTCAGCTTCGCCATCGGCGTGAACGGCTAGCATCCCGCGCAGAGAGCCCGGATCCGGTTGGATCCGGGCTCTCTGCGTGCTCAGTTCCCCGTGGCGCCCTCGGACTCGCTCTCCTCGTCCGGATCGGGCAACTCGTCCACCACGATGGGATGCGGCGCGGTCCGCTGCTCCGGCAGTCCCCACAGGGCCTCGCCGTGGCCGGCGTCGAGCAGGAACTCCACGGCCGACGTCCACAGCGGAACGATCTTCATCGGAGGGATGTCCTCCTCGCCGGGGAAATGCGCCGCGAAGTGCACCTCCGGCTCACCGTGGATGGGGTCCGCCGCCGCGATGAGCCCGTAGTAGCTCCCGTCGTCCACGACGCGCCACCGCCCGGTGCGTCCGTGCTCGGGCTCCAGCCGCACCGTGTACCCGCCGTAGGAGAATTCCGGCCCGGGAGGCAGGGACGCGCGCTCGTCTTTCGTCATGCTCCCGTTCTACGGCGCCGTGATCGCAGGGACAACTCGTTCACCTGCCTAGCGAAACGGTGTAGGGCGGCCGAAGCACCGGCCGAACGCGGGTGCCGATTCGGCTGAACCGGTCGTTCTAGGCGCACCCCGTCGCTGAGGTGTCAATCACTGGCCACGGCAGGGCGGCCACGATCAGATGGTTCCGGTGCGCGAGCGGCATCAACCCCGATCGGCGGCTCGCGCACCTCCCTTTCCGGCCGCCGGCGTCAGCCGGCGGGAACCTCGTCGGCGAGCTCCTGCTCCTGCTCGCGCTCCTGCTCGGCCTCCGCGTCGTCGCCACGGAACTGCGTCATGTACAGGTCGTAGTAGGCGCCGCGTCGCTGCAGCAGAGTGGCATGGTCGCCCTGCTCCACGATCCGCCCCTGCTCCATCACGAGGATGGTGTGGGCGTCACGGATCGTCGAGAGCCGGTGCGCGATGACGAACGACGTGCGGTCGGTGCGCAGAGCCGCCATCGCGTGCTGCACCAGCAGCTCGGTGCGCGTGTCGACCGACGAGGTCGCCTCATCCAGGATGAGCAGCGACGGGTTGGCGATGAACGCCCGCGCGATCGTGATGAGCTGTCGCTCGCCGGCCGAGACGTTTCCGCCCTCCGTGTCGATCACCGTGTCGTAGCCGTCCGGCAGCTGGCGCACGAAACGATCGACCATGGTCGCCTTGGCCGCGGCGATCACCTCCTCGTCGGTGGCGTCGAGACGGCCGTAGCGGATGTTCTCGCGAATGGTCCCCGAGAACAGCCAGGCATCCTGCAGGACCATGCCGACCTGACCGCGGAGCTCGTCCCGCGAGAGGTGCCTGGTGTCGACGCCGTCGAGGCGGATGGCGCCGCCCGTCAGCTCGTAGAACCGCATGATCAGGTTGACGAGCGTGGTCTTGCCCGCACCCGTCGGGCCGACGATCGCGACCGTGCTGCCCGGCTGGACGCTCAGCGACAGATCGCGGATCAGCTCGGCCTCGGGGTCGTAGGAGAAGTCGACGTGGTCGAGCTCGACCCGGCCGTCCGCCCGCTCGGGCAGGTGCTCGGTCGCCGTCTCCGCCTCCTGCTCCTCCGAGTCGAGGAACTCGAAGGTGCGCTCGGCCGAGGCCACGCCGGACTGCAGCATGTTGGCCATGCCGGCGATCTGACCGATGGGCTGCGAGAACTCGCGCGAGTACTGGATGAACGCGGTCGCGTCGCCGATGGTCAGCTGCCCCGCTGCCACCCGGAGCGCACCGACCACGGCGATGAGCACATAGGACAGGTACGACACGAAGTTCATTGCCGGCATGATGCTGCCCGAGACGAACTGCGCGCCGACCTGAGCCTTGTGCAGCTTCGCGTTGCGTGCGTCGAATTCCTCCAGCATGACCGCATCCCGGCCGAAGGCCCGCACCAGGTCGAGTCCCGAGTACGACTCCTCGATGTGGCCGTTCAGCGTGCCGGTCGATGCCCACTGCGCCTTGAACAGCTTCTGCGAGCGCGAGCCGATCACACCGGCGATCACCCCGGAGAGCGGGATGGAGATCAGCGCGATCAGCGCGAGCTGCCACGACACGATGAACATCATGATGCCGATGCCGAGCACCATGAGCACGGACTGGATCAGCTGCGAGAACGCCTGCTGCAGTGCGGTCTGGATGTTGTCGACGTCGTTGGTCACGCGCGACATCAGGTCTCCGCGCTGGCGCGTGTCGAAGTAGCTGAGCGGGAGGCGGTTGAGCTTCGCCTCGACGTCCTTGCGCAGCCCGTAGACCACGCGCATCACGAGGGCGTTCAGCAGGTAGCCCTGCCACCACTGCAGCAGCGCGGCGACGAAGTACATCGCCAGCACGATCGTCAGCAGGCGCCCGAGCTCGGTGAAATCGATGCCCTTGTGCGGTCCGTAGACACCGCGGGCGATCACGTTGGTCGCGTCGCCGAGGATCTTCGGCGCGATCACGACGAGCACGACCGAGACGACCGTCAGCAGCGTGACCCACGTCATCCCGAGCCACTCCGGCTTCAGCAGGCCCATCAGCCGCTTGAACGACGGCCAGAAGTTCTCGGCCTTCTTCGCGGGCACGCCGCCGAACATGTCGCCGTCGCCCTCGCCGGGCGTGAAGTCGTAGTCCTCTTCGAGCTGGTCGAGCACGATGTCCTTCGCGGCCGGGGTCTGCCCCTCCTCGGGGCGGCCGCCGCGCTTCTTGCGTTCCGTGGTGCGTGCCATCTCAGGCCACCTCCAGGCTCAGCTGCGACTCGACGATCTCGCGGTACGTCTCGTTGGTCTCCAGCAGTTCGTCGTGGGTGCCGCGTCCGACCACCCGGCCATCGTCCATGACGATGATCGTGTCGGCCTCGCGGATGGTGGAGACGCGCTGCGCGACGACGATCAGCGCGGCGTCCCCGATGGAGTCGGCGAGCGCGCGTCTCAGGCGCGCGTCGGTCGCGACGTCGAGCGCCGAGAACGAGTCGTCGAACAGGAACGCCTTCGGCCGGGCGACCAGGGCCCGGGCGATGCAGAGCCGTTGACGCTGTCCTCCGGACACGTTGGTGCCGCCTTGGGCGATGCGCTCGTCGAGCCCGTGCTCCTTGGCGCGGACGAAGTCCGCCGCCTGCGCGATCCGCAGCGCCTCCCACAGCTCGTCGTCGGTAGCGTCCGGCCGGCCGAAACGGAGGTTGGAGGCGATGGTGCCCGAGAAGAGGTAGGGCCGCTGGGGCACGAGTCCCAGGACGCCCGCCACCTCCTGCCGGGAGAGACCGTCGACCGCGACGCCGCCGACCCGGACCGTTCCGCTCTGCGGGGTGAACAGCTTTGCGATCACCGACACCAGCGTGGTCTTGCCCGAACCCGTGGAGCCGACGATCGCCGTCACCTCACCGGGTTCGGCCGTGAACGACACCTGGTTCAGGACGGGCTTCTCTGCCCCCGGATAGCCGAAGGTCACATCCCGGACCTCGACGCGCCCGCTCGTCGGGAGGGCCGCTCCGCCCGCGCCCGTCTGGGTGCTGCTGGGCTCGGCCCCGAGCACCTCCTCGAGGCGCTCGGCGCAGACCATCGCGCGGGGGATCATCATGGCCATGAACACGCCCATCATGACCGCGACGAGGATCTGCAGGAGGTACTGCAGGAACGCGGTGAGGGCGCCGATCTGGATGTCGCCCGCATCCACTCGGTGTCCGCCGAACCACAGCACGGCGACGGTGGCGGCGTTGAGGATGAGCATGATGACCGGGAACATCAGCACGAAGACGTTGCCGACCTTGACCGAGATGCGCGTGAGAGCGGCGTTGGCGTCGTCGTAGCGCTTCGTCTCGAACCGCTCGCGGACGAAGGCGCGGATCACGCGGATACCGACGATCTGCTCGCGGATGACGCCGTTCACCCCGTCGATTCGCTCCTGCATGATGCGGAACATCGGCAGCAGCAGGGAGACGAGGATGCCGACCACGACGAAGAGGACGGCGACGGACACCCAGATCAGCCAGGACAGACCCGCATCGACGCGGACGGCGAAGATGATGCCGGCGATGCACATGATCGGCGTCGACACCATGAAGTTGAACGTCATCAGCAGGAGCATCTGCACCTGCTGCACGTCGTTGGTGTTCCGCGTGATCAGAGTCGGCGTGCCCCAGCGGGCGAGGTCGAGCGAGGGGAGCGCATCCACCTTGCGGTAGAAGGAGCGGCGGATGTCCTTGCCTGCCGACATCGAGGCCCGTGCGCCGAAGTATGTGGCGGTGACGGCCGCGATCACTTGCGCGAAGCACACGATCAGCATGAGGCCGCCGGTGCGCCAGATGAATCCGGTGTCGCCGGTGAAGATGCCCTTGTCGATGATGTCGGCGTTGAGGGTCGGCAGGTAGAGGGCGGCCATCGTCGCGATCAGTTGCAGGATCACGACCGCGGTCACCGAGCGCCAGTAGGGGCGCACGAAGCGGAAGGAGAGGCGGAGCAGAGTCACAGTGAGTCCCGGGTGTGCTGTGTGTGGATATCGGTGTCGACGATGCGCGACGCCTTCGACGCTATTCACTATTGAGGACGCGGGGCGACCTCAATAATGACGCGTCAGGCGGCGGTGTAGTGGAGGTGAAGGACGCCGTTGTCGTAGGCGTCGTGCTGGCGCAGCCGTAGCGTAGCTGGCGGGCTGCCCTCCGGGAAGAGGCGGGCGCCTGTTCCGCGGACCAGGGGATAGACGAAGAGGTGCAGGGATCCGATGAGTCCGTCGCCGAGCAGCCTGCGCACGAGCGAGCCGGATCCGCTGATGTAGACGCCGCCGCTGAAGCCGTCCGCGAACTCCCGGATGCGCGCAACGTCGTATCCGCCGAGGGAGCGGGAGTTGCGCCAGGTGCGCTCCGCGGTCTCGTCGTCCAGCGTGGAGCTGACGACGGCTTTCGGGCTGTCGTTGAAGAACGGAGCCCCGGGATCGTCTTCCGCGGTGCGCGTCGACCAGGCCGGAGCGAACATCTCGAAGGTGCGGCGGCCGAGCAGGATGGCATCCGACTCTCGCGTCAATCGCCCGATGTCCTCGCCCATCGCCGGGTCGAAGCCGAAGTCGAAGGTCCAGCTCGGATCCTCGAAGACGCCGTCGAGCGAGACGAATTCGTGCACAGCGATCGCGCCCATCCGACTCCCCTTTCCCCCGGAACAGCATACGGGCTGGGCGGGCGAATGCGGAGACCGGATTCGGCCGGGCTGCCGCCCCACAGCCGTCGCGGTCTGCCGCTATCGAAGGAGATCGGGTGTCGAATCTCCTTCGGATGGCAGTGGTGAAGGAGATTCGGACGGTTTTCGTTCGATTCTCCTTCACTGGCCGGACAGAGGTGTCCGCCCAAAGGTTTGGCCGGGGCGACCGGGGCGACCGGGGCCCTATTGCACCGACCAGCCGCCGTCGCTCGGCAGGACGGCACCGTTGATGTTGACGCCGTCATCGCTGAGCAGGAAGGTGATCGACGCCGCGAGCTGCTCCGCCGTCGCGATCGTCGGGATCTGCTGCTGGAAGGGGGTGAGGCGCGCCGTGCCCGCTTCGGACGGATGCGCGGGCATGGGGATGCCGGTCGCGACGCCACCCGGCGCGACGGCGTTGACACGGATCCCCTGCGAGCCGTACATGAACGCCGTGCTGCGGGTCAGCCCGACGACGCCGTGCTTCGAGACGGTGTACGCCGTCCCCGACGCGTTGCCGCGCAGGCCCGCCTCCGACGCGACGTTGACGATGGATCCGGTGCCCGCCTGGAGCATGACCGGCAGGACGGCGCGGGTGAGCTTGAATCCGCCCGTCAGGTTGATGCCGATGGTGCGGTCCCACACGGCGTCCGAGGTCTCATGCGCCGGCGAGAAGTCGTCGTTGACCCCGGCCACGTTGGCGAGGGCGTCGATGCGATCGCCCGCCGCGGCGACGATGCTGTCGATGTCGGCCTGCTGCGTGATGTCGCCGGTCACCGTCACCACGGAACCGTCCGGGAGGGAGGCGGCGAGCTCGCCCAACCGCGCGGCCGAGATGTCGACAGCGACCACGCGACCGCCTTCGCGCGCGATGCGGGATGCGGTGGCACGCCCGATCCCGGATGCCGCGCCAGTCACGATGACGGTCTTGCCGTCGAAACGTCCGGGCGTGACCTTCTCCACCCATCCCGACTCGAGATCTTCGGGCATGACGCCGCCGTTCACCCGCAGGACGAGATCGTCGACGACCGACTGGGGCATCCGACCCTGACTGAGGGCGACGAGTTGCTGCAGCGGGAGTCCGCGCACCGGTGCGAGCATCTCCTCGCCGACGCCCGCCTGCGCGAGCAGTCCCTGGATGAGCGGGGCGCCCTCGGGATGCGCCAGCCACTCGCCGATGGTGCTGTGTGCGGTCAGAGGCTTCGGATCGGTCATCGCCGTCCCTTTCGTCCGGGGGTGGGATCTCGATTATGGCACTTGATGCCACAAATCGTCCGTGAATCCGGTATGCGCCCATAGGGGGTTTCCACGGGCTCGGTGAAGGCGTATGGATGTGCGTAGCCGAGAGACGGGACGAGGGAGGGATGCGCGTGGACACGGTGATCGCCGTGCTCGAACGCGACGACGTCGCGTTCGAGATCGAGTTCGAGCGGACGAGCGAGCCCCCCTTCGAGCTGCGCCTCCCCTCGCACATCGGCGGGGCCGCCGTCATGGACGTCTTCGACCTCTGCGACTCCTCCTTCTGGCCGGAGGTCATCCGGTACCGGTTCTCGGAGTGCGTGCCGGTCGTGATCGGCACACCCGACGACCTCTGAGCTGCGGGCCCGTCAGCCGAATCAGCGACGGCGCGTCAGCCGACGGCGCGTCAGCCGACGGCGAGGACGACCTTGCGGCCGGCTTCGGCCGCTTCGGCGAACCGGTGCGCCTCCCAGACCTCGCCGAGGGGGAAGAGCACGGGCTCCGCCGCGCGGAGCGAACCCCTCGCGGCATCGGCGAGCAGCGAAGCGAGAAGGCGCCGGTACTCGGCCCGACGCGTGGCGACGTAGAGAGGCACGCTGCACACACGGTCCCGCAGGTGTGCGGCGGAATCGAAGGAGCCGCGCACAGCGTCGCCGCGCTCGTGGCCGGGGCGCCCGGCGAACGCCGTGTGGATGACCGCCCCGCCGGGAGCCAGCGCCTCGCGGACCCGCGGCGAACCCGTGTGGTCGATCGCCGCATCCACGCCTCCCCCGGACGCCTCGCGGACGTGGGCCGGCCAGTCCGCCGCGGCGTAATCCACGAACGGGATTCCGAGACGCTCCACCGCATCCCGGCCGCGTTCGGACGCCGTGCCGACGACGACGCGCCCCTCCCGCCGCGCCAGCTGGACGGCGAGCGCACCCACCGCGCCGGACGCGCCCTGCACCAGCACGCGTCGCGCCGGACCGGCGAGCTCGAGGGCGCGGGCGGCCGTCACGGCGTCGAGGGGAAGCACCGCGGCCGCGGCCGCATCCATCCCGCTCGGCAGCGCGACGAGGAACGTCGGGGAGATCGTCAGGAACGTCGCATGCGCGCCCATGCGCGGCAGCACGCCGGCGATGGCAGCGCCCTCCCGGAGGCCGAGCGCCAGCGAGACGGCCGACTCCGTCACCAGCTCACCTACGAAGTCGTACCCGGTCACGAACCCGGGCCGGGGTTGCAGCACATAGCCCCCACGCCGGGCGAGCAGATCGGTCGAACCGAGGGAGGCGTACGTCACGCGGACCACCACGTCCGTGCCGCGCGGCGCCGGCAGAGCCTCCCGGGCGAGCACCATCGCCGACGCGTCGCCGAAACGGGAGACCCGGGCGACGAGGCGGGAAGGGATGTCGTGCTCTGAGGAACCCATCGGCCGTCAGCCGGCGCGGCGCTGCAGCAGGGCTGCGCGCTCCGGGTGCGACTCGAACCAGTCGGCGACGTACCAGCACATCGGAACGATCCGCAGCGCGCCGCTCTTCTCGATGTCGTCCACCGCGTATCCGACCAGCTGGGCCGCATACCCCTTGCCGCGGTGGTGCGGCACCGTGAAGGCCCGGGTCAGCGAGATCGAATCGCCCAGGATGCGGTAGTCGAGCACGCCGACCAGCTCACCGTCGACGTGCATCGCGTAGCGGCTGGCGTCCTTCTGATCGCTGAACTCCGTGCCCATGTGCCCATGCTACGTCCGTCGACTCGCGCGGGAAGCCGGGTAGTGTGATGCTGTGGGAACCCGGCCCGCACCTTCAGGTCCCCGCGCGCATCCCGCGACCACGTCACAGCAGACCCGGCCGCCGGCGGCACCCGCCGACCGTGCGACGTGACGACCCTGGAGCACGACCGTGACGTTGGACACCCCGTCGCCCGCACTCGCCCCCGCCTTCCAGGCCCTGCTCGAGCAGGTGCCGATCGGGGAGCACTCGGTGATCGAAGCCGAGACCGTCGCCTACGACCACGAAGGCCTGCCGCTCGAGGGATACCTGGCGCGCGACATCCAGGCGGACGAACGGCGCCCCGCGGTGCTCGTCGTGCACGACTGGAGCGGTGTCGCGGACAACGTGAGGATGCGCGCGCAGATGCTGGCGCGCCGCGGGTACGTCGCCTTCGCGGCCGACCTCTACGGAGCGGGCGTCCGGCCCACCGGGGATGCGGCTGCAGCCGAGGCACGAAAGTACTACGACGATCTGCCCCTGCTACGCTCCCGGGTGGCGGCCGGATTCAGCTGGCTGCGACAGCATCCCGCCGTCGATCCGGCCCGGCTGGCGGTGATCGGCTACTGCTTCGGCGGCTCCGCCGCCCTCGAGTTCGCGCGCACTGGAGCGCCGGCCCGCGCAATCGTGTCGTTCCACGGCCGCCTGATCGCCCACGAGCCGTCCGACGCGGCGCAGATCGCCGCCTCCCTGCTGGTCCTGACGGGAGGCGACGACCCGGTGGTGCCGGATGCTGCGGTGGCCGCCTTCCAGGAGGAGCTGCGCGGCGCGCCGCATGTCGACTGGCAGGTGACCACGTACTCCGGGGCGCCGCACGCATTCACGATCCCCGGGACCGATCGCTACCGCCCTGTCGCGGACGCGCGCAGCTGGCGCGCCCTCGTCTGCTTCCTCGACGAAGTGTTCCGCTGAGCGCGCCTCGCGCCCCTCCTCGTTCGTCCCCGTCCGCGTCCGTCCTCGTCCGTCCGCGTCCCTCCGCGTCCGTCCTCGTCCCTCCGCGTCCCTCCGCGTCCCTCCGCTTCCCTCCGCGTCCCTCCGCGTCCCTCCGCGCTCCGTCTCTCGCCGAGGTGCTCGTTGTTGCACTTCTCGCCGGCGTGTCGCGCGCAACAACGAGCACCTCGGGAAGAGACGGGGTGGATGCGCGGGGCGGGGAAGGGCAGGGCGAGTGGCGGTGCGAGAACGGGTCCTTCGCCGAGATGCTCGTTGTTGCACCTCTCACCGGCGTGTCGCACGCAACAACGAGCACCTCGGGAAGAGACGGGGTGGATGCGCGGGGCGGGGAAGGGCGGGGCGGGAAGGGCGGGGCAGGGCAGGGCGAGTGGCGGTGGGAGAACGGGTCCCTCGCCGAGATGCTCGTTGTTGCACCTCTCACCGGCGTGTCGCACGCAACAACGAGCACCTCGGGAAGAGAAGGGGTGGATGCGCGGGAAGGGTAGGGCGAGCAAGGGCGGGGCGGGGAAGGGCGGGGCGGACAAGGGCGGGCAAGGGCGGGGGCGGGCAAGGGCTGGGGCGATTGGCGGTGCGAGAACGGGTCCCTCACCGAGGTGCTCGTTGTTGCACCTCTCGCCGGCGTGTCGCACGCAACAACGAGCACCTCGGGAAGAGAGGGGATGCGCGGGCGATTGGCGGTGCGGGAAGGGGTCATGTAAGCTCTAACCCGGTCCGTGCGGATCATGCGCCACTAGCTCAACGGATAGAGCATCTGACTACGGATCAGAAGGTTGGGGGTTCGAATCCCTCGTGGCGCACACTGGTTGAGACAGTGGAGAAGCCCCGCTGAACCGGCGTATCGCCGGCGATGTGGGGCTTTTCGTTTCGCCTCCCCGCTGCCCCATAGCGCCGCCGCCAGCGCTCAGGCGCCGCCAGCGCCCAGCCGCCGCCGCACCCCGACTCAGCGGGACGGAGGCGCAGCGGTGCTCGACCGGACCACGAGCCGGGTGTGCAGCACGGAGGAGCGCACGGGCTCCGGGCGCTCCTCGATCTCGGCGACCAGCAGCTCCAGCGCCCGGCGGCCGATCGCCTCGAACTCCTGATGGATGGTCGTGAGCGGCGGCCAGAAGGAGTCCGACTCGGCCATGTCGTCGAAGCCCACGACGCTCACCTCCTCCGGCACCCGGCGACCCGCCTCGTGCAGTGCGCGCAGAACGCCCAGCGCCATCTGGTCGTTCGCGGCGAAGACGGCGGTGATCTCGGGCCGGGAGGCGATCTCCTGGCCGTGCCGGTAGCCGGCGGCGGTCGACCAGTCCCCGCGGAACACCTCGGGCACCGGAGCGCCGGCCTCCTCCAGCGTCCGGCGCCAGGACTCCTCGCGGCGGCCGGCGGAGTACGAGTCCTCGGGGCCGGAGATGTGCCAGACGGTGGTGTGGCCGAGGTCCAGGAGGTGCCGGGTGGCCTGGCGCGCGCCTTCGGCCTGGTCCGTGTCGACCTGCGGGTAGTCGGGCCGCTCGGTGGAGTCGATCACGACCACGGAGAGTCCGGGCGGCAGTTCCACGTCGGCCCGGTCGACGATGTGCGCCTCGATGACGACGATGATGCCGTCGACGGCCTGCTCCAGGAGGCGGCCGAGGGCGACGCTCACATCCTGCTGGGTGGGGCGCTCGACGGGGATGACCGTGATCGAGTAGCCGGCGGTCGCGGCCGAGACGGCGATCGCATCCAGCGTGCGCATGTTCCCGTAGGAGGAGAGGGTGAACATGACGACGCCGATGTTGCGGAACTGCCCGGAGCGCAGTGCGCGCGCCGCGCGGTTGGGCCGGTAGCCGAGCAGCTGCATCGAGGTCAGGACGCGCTGCCGCGTGGAGTCCTCCACGTTGGCGAGTCCGTTGGCGACACGCGATACCGTCTGGGTTGAGACGCCGGCGTGCTGGGCGACGTCGCCCAGCGACGGCCCGCGCTTGCGCCCTGCCGAACGGGCGGGCGGTATTTCGGCGATCGACTCTGCCATGGTCCCCACTATTCCCCTTGCAACACGACCTTGCGTCATGTTGACGTCAACATGCTAGAGTAGCGCGCACGATGTTGACGTAAACATCAAACCCGACACACCTCAGGAAAGAGCATGACAACGACGTCCATCTCCCGGCCGGCGCGCCGGGTCCGCCGCGACTGGCGCGGCTGGGCCTTCGTCGCCCCCTTCATGATCGTCTTCGCGGCGATGATCATCGCACCCGTGGTGTACGCGCTCTACCTGAGCGTGTTCCGGCAGCAGCTCATCGGCGGCAACGAGTTCGTCGGCCTCGGGAACTACGTCGCCCTGCTCCAGGACGCGAAGTTCTGGGAGTCGCTCGGACGCGTCTCCCTGTTCCTCGTGGTCCAGGTGCCGATCATGCTGGTCCTCTCGCTGGTCGCCGCGCTCGCCCTCGACAGCGCCCGGCTGCACGGAGCGGTCTTCTTCCGCATCGCGCTCTTCCTCCCCTACGCCGTGCCGGGAGTGGTCGCCGCCCTGATCTGGGGCTTCATCTACGGCGACCAGTTCGGCCTGACGGCGAGCGTGAACCACCTGCTCGGCACCGCGCTCGCCCCGCTGACCAACCAGTGGGTCCTCGGCTCCATCGGCAACGTCGTCACCTGGGAGTTCATGGGCTACAACATGCTCATCTTCTACGCGTCGCTCCGCGTCATCCCGGGCGAGCTGTACGAAGCGGCCGAGATCGACGGAGCCGGCGCGTTCCGCACGGTGTTCAGCATCAAGCTCCCGGCCATCCGCGGCGCCCTGGTGATCGCCACGATCTTCTCGATCATCGGCAGCTTCCAGCTCTTCAATGAGCCGAACCTCCTGAAGCAGCTGGCGCCGAACGCGATCACGAGCTACTTCACCCCGAACATGTACGCCTACAACCTCTCGTTCGCCGGACAGCAGTTCAACTACGCCGCGACGGTCGCGATCGTCATGGGCGTGGTCACGGCCGTCATCGCGTACGTCGTGCAACTGCGCGGCTCGAGGAAGGAGCTCCGCTGATGGCCGCCCTGACCGACACCACGAGCCGCCAGGCCGGCAAGGCTCCCGCACGCAAGGCCCCCTCGCGGGCGGCCGCCCGCAACCGGGGCGACGCCGCCGGTGGACGCCGGATCCGGAAGTCGCCGCTCCTGACGATCGTGATGGTCGTCCTGGTGCTCTACTCGCTCATCCCGCTGATCTGGCTGATCGTGAACGCCACGAAGAGCCAGCCGGACCTCTACTCGACGTTCGGACTGTGGTTCGGCAAGGACTTCAACCTCTTCCAGAACATCGCCGACACCTTCACCTACCGTGACGGCATCTTCGTCCAGTGGCTCGGCAACACCCTCCTCTACGTGGTCGTCGGCGCCGGCGGGGCGACCCTCCTCGCCACCGTGGCCGGATACGGGATGGCGAAGTTCGACTTCCCCGGGAAGCGCGCCGTGTTCGCGGTGGTGCTCGGGGCCATCGCCGTCCCGGGAACGGCCCTGGCCGTCCCGACCTTCCTCCTCTTCAGCCAGGTCGGGCTCACGAATACGCCCTGGGCCGTCATCCTGCCTTCGCTCATCAGCCCGTTCGGGTTCTACCTGATCTGGACCTACACGATCGAGGCGGTGCCGACCGAGCTTCTGGAGGCGGCACGGATGGACGGATCCGGCGAGTTCCGCACGTTCTTCACCATCTCGCTGCGCCTGCTCGCGCCCGGCATCGTCACCGTCGCCCTGTTCGCGATCGTCGCCACCTGGAACAACTACTTCCTGCCGCTCATCATGCTGAGCGATCCGACCCTGTACCCCCTCACGGTCGGCCTCAGCCAATGGAGCGCGCAGGCGACCGGGGTCGGCGCTCAGCCGATCTTCAACCTCGTGATCACCGGATCGCTCATCACGATCATCCCGATCGTGGCCGCGTTCCTGGTGCTCCAGCGCTACTGGCAGTCGGGTCTGGCCGCCGGAAGCGTCAAGCAGTAACCCGCAATCACACTCCACAAAGAAGTGAAAGGAAGCTCCATGAAGCGCATACTTGCGTCCCGGCCCCTCCGCCGGATCGTCACGGCCGCGGTGGTCAGCGCCGTCGTCGGCGTCTCGCTCGCCGCCTGCTCGGGCGGCACCTCGTCGGGCGGCGGAGGCGCCTCCGACGTCGACGCAGCCCTCAAGCAGGGCGGGACCATCACGTACTGGTCGTGGACCCCGTCCGCGCAGGCCCAGGTCGCCGCGTTCGAGAAGCAGTACCCGAAGGTGAAGGTCAAGCTGGCGAACGTCGGCACCAACACCACCGAGTACACGAAGCTGCAGAACGCGATCAAGGCCGGCTCCGGCGCCCCGGATGTCGCGCAGGTCGAGTACTACGCCATCCCGCAGTTCGCCCTCTCCGACTCGCTCGTCGACCTGACGAAGTACGGCTTCGACAAGCTGAAGAGCGACTACACGCCCGGCCCGTGGGGCTCGGTCAACGTCGGCGGCAAGCTGGTCGGCCTCCCCCAGGACTCCGGGCCCATGGCGATGTTCTACAACAAGACCGTCTTCGACAAGTACGGCCTGACCGTCCCGAAGACCTGGGACGAGTACGTCGCCGACGCGCAGAAGCTGCACGCCGCCGACCCGAACGCCTACATCACCAGCGACTCCGGCGACTCCGGCTTCACGACGTCGATGATCTGGCAGGCGGGCGGCCGGCCGTTCTCCGCGGACGGCACCAAGGTGTCGATCAACCTGCAGGACGACGGCACCAAGAAGTGGACGGCGACCTGGGACAAGCTGGTGCAGGGCAAGCTGCTCTCCACCGTCCCCGGCTGGAGCGACGACTGGTTCAAGGCGCTCGGCAACGGCTCCATCGCGACCCTGGTCACCGGCGCCTGGATGCCCGGCGTGCTCGAGTCGTCGGTGAAGGACGGCGCCGGACAGTGGCGCGTCGCGCCCATCCCGACCTACGACGGGACGCCCACCAACGCCGAGAACGGCGGCGGCGCCCAGGTGGTGCTGAAGCAGAGCAAGAACCAGGCTCTCGCGGCCGGCTTCCTCAAGTGGCTGAACAACGACCCGGCCAGCATCAAGGTCTTCCTGGCGTCGGGCGGATTCCCGTCCACCACCAAGGACCTGAACTCGTCCGACTTCCTGGCCACCGCCCCGTCGTACTTCGGCGGCCAGAAGATCAACGAGGTGCTCGTGGATGGCGCCAAGAACGTCTCCACCGGATGGCACTACCTGCCGTTCCAGGTCTACGCGAACAGCATCTACGGCGACACGGTCGGGCAGTCGTACAGCTCCAACAGCAGCCTCAACCCGGGCCTCCAGGCCTGGCAGAAGGCGCTCGTGACCTACGGAAACCAGCAGGGCTTCACGGTCACCGGCAAGTAGTAATCGGCACGTGGCCGGCCGCGCGCGTCGCGGCCGGCCACGGCTTTCCCACCCCTCAGGAGAACCATGAACACCTTCGAGATCGCGGGAGACGACTTCCTCCTCGATGGAGAACCCCACCGCATCCTCTCGGGTGCCCTCCACTACTTCCGGGTGCATCCGGATGACTGGGCCGACCGCATCCACAAGGCTCGCCTGATGGGGCTCAACACGATCGAGACCTACGTCCCGTGGAACGCGCACGAAGCGCAGGAGGGCGAGTGGCGTGCCGACGGCCCGCTCGACCTGGACCGCTTCCTGCGCGCGATCGCCGACGAGGGGATGCACGCGATCGTCCGCCCCGGACCCTACATCTGCGCCGAGTGGGACAACGGCGGACTGCCCGCGTGGCTGTTCACGGATCCCGAGGTCGGCATCCGCCGCTCCGAGCCGAAGTTCGTGGCGGCCCTGAAGCGCTACCTGCAGAACGTGCTCGACATCGTCCGGCCGCTGCAGATCACCGAGGGCGGCCCCGTGGTGCTCGTCCAGGTGGAGAACGAGTACGGAGCGTACGGCGACGACACGGAGTACCTGCAGCAGCTGGCGGACGCGATCCGCGACGCAGGCATCACGGTTCCGCTGATGACCGTTGACCAGCCGGAGGACCGGATGCTGGAGAACGGCTCGCTGCCCGGTGTGCTGAAGACCGCCTCCTTCGGCTCCCGCTCGCGCGAGCGTCTGGCCACGCTGCGGCGCCACCAGCCGACCGGTCCTCTCATGTGCTCCGAGTTCTGGGACGGCTGGTTCGACAGCTGGGGCGGCCACCACCACACGACGCCGGTGGCGGAATCCGCCGCCGAACTGGATGAGCTGCTCGCGCTGGGCGCCTCCGTCAACGTCTACATGTTCCACGGCGGCACCAACTTCGGCTTCACGAACGGCGCCAACGACAAGGGCGTCTACCAGCCGATCGTCACCAGCTACGACTACGACGCGCCACTGGACGAGGCGGGCGAACCGACCGAGAAGTACTGGGCGTTCCGCGACGTCATCGCGAAGCACGCACCGGTCCCCGAGCTCGAGCCCGTCGTCGCGGCAGCGGCACCGTCGTTCACGGTGCCGTTCGACGTCGCGGTCCCGCTGTGGGCGGTGGCCGACCGGCTCGGCGACTGGGTGCACACGGACACGCTGCCCACGTTCGACCAGCTGGGCCACTACACGGGCTTCGGCCTCTACCGGACCGAGATCGACACGACGGAGCCCGCCGTGCTCGAGTTCGGCGAAGTCCGGGACCGCGCCTACGTGTCGGTCGGCTCCAGCCGCCTGGGCGTGCTCGCCCGCGACCACCACGACTCCGCCATCGCGCTCTCCCCCAGCCGCGGCACCCTGACCGTGCTGGTCGAGGACCAGGGCCGCGTCGACTACGGCATCCGGATCGGCGAGCCGAAGGGCCTGGTCGGACCTGTGCAGCTCAACGGCGAGGAGCTGCGGCGCTGGAGCGTGCTCCCGCTGCAGCTGTCATCCATCGATCCGGTGCGCGCGGCCCTCGACGCGGCGGCGGGGGATGCTGCGCCCGAGCGACTCGCCGGGCCGGTCTTCGCCCGCGCCGTGTTCGACCTGGAGGAGGCGGGAGCGCTGTTCCTCGACACGACCGGCTGGGGCAAGGGCGTCGCCTGGATCAACGGCTTCAACCTGGGCCGGTACTGGACTCGGGGACCGCAGCAGACGCTGTACGTCCCGCGCGGTGTGGTCCGAGCCGGACGGAACGAGCTCATCGTGCTGGAGCTGGAGTCGGCTGCGGAACCCATCGCCGCCTTCGTCCCCGAGCTCCGGCTCGGGCACACCGAGGTCTAGGCGCCGCGGCGGCGCGCCGGCGCTGCGGCGCGGCACGGCGCGGCGCGGCACGGCACGGCACGGCACGGCACGGCGCGGCACGGCACGGCACGGCGCGAGATTCGTCACGAATGTGCACTTAGACGCGGCCCAGGGCAACATTCGTCACGAATCTCCCCTCCACCCCCATGCTCTCGCGCACCAGCCACGCGAGATTCGTCACGAATGTGCACTTAAACGCGGCCCAAGGCAACATTCGTCACGAATCTCCCCTCCACCCCCAAGCTCTCGCGAACCGGCCAGGGCGAGATTCGTGACGAATTTGCACTTAGACGCGGCCCAGGGCGAGATTCGTCACGAATGTGCAGTTAGACGCGGCCCAGGGCAACATTCGTCACGAATGTGCAGTTGCGCCACGACGGAGGGCGGCTCAGACGAGATACGTCGCGGCGCGCGCCTTCTCGATCGCGAGCGCGCTGATTCCCGTGATCGCCGCGTCGAAGCTCAGACTGCTCGCGACCAGGCGCGGCGGGGAGGGGATGCGGCCGATGAGCCGACGGCTGAGCTGGTCGACCGAGAGGGCACTGTACTGGCCGAAGGCTCCGGCGAGGACGATGACGCTGGGAGCGATCACGACCGAGATCGCCGCGCAGACCAGGCCGATGAGGTCGAAGAATTCGTCGCGGGCCTGGCCGGCGAGGTCCTCGCCCGCCTCGACCGCGGCCATCATGCGCCGGAAGGCCGGACCGATGCGCCGGTCGACGTGCGGGCCGTCGCGGTCCACCCATGCGGCCAGTTCGGCGGCGATCGCGTTCTCCGTGTCGCCGTGGTCCGTGAAGTAGCGCGAGAAGGAGGTCGTGGAGGTCAGCAGGTACCCGACCTCACCCGCTGCCGAGCGGAAACCGCGGTGGATGCGGCCCTCGCTGGCGATCCCGGCGCCGATCCCGGTCCCGAGCACGAGGGCGATGGCGCTCTCCTCGCCTCGCGCCGCCCCGTGAAGGTATTCGCCGTACACGGTCGCATTGGCGTCGTTCTCGGCGAGGACCGGGAGTCCGGTGCGCTCCTGCAGGATATCGGCGACCGGCACATCCCGCCACTCCAGCTCGCTCGCCTTCGTCACGTGACCGTCGTCGGTGATGCCGGGCACCGCGATCCCGATGCCGGTCACCGGGGTCCGGACTCCGGGCACGCCGGAGACGAGGGTGTCGACGAGTTCGAGCAGGCCGTCGAGACGGGCGGCTCCCGGATCGGAGCCCTCGAAGCGGAAGGGGAGGTACTGCTCGTGCAGGACAGTGCCGGCGAGGTCGACGATCCGCCCGCGGGCGTTCGCCTCGGTGAGGTCGACGGCGAGGATGGCACGGCGGCTCGACACATAGCGCAGCAGGCCGGACGGCCGGCCGGGCGACGACCGGTCGAGCCCCGCGATCTCGAGCTCGCCTTCGTCGATGAGCGCTTGGGTGAGGCGTTCGACGGTGGCGGAACCGAGCCCCGTGCGCTCCCGGATCTCGCGGCGCGAGAGGGGCCCGGCGGCGAGCAGCAGGTCGAGGATCGCGGTGCGGTTGATCTCCGTCACATCGCGCGTGGTTGCGGTTCGCGGGCCGTCCGATGCCCCCATGGCGCCCCCTTTGACATCGCGGTGAGTAAATCTTCCAGCGGTCCCGTGCGCCATCACGGCAGGGCCCGCCCGCTTCTCACCCTACCGGGTGCCTGCATTTTGTTGCCATATATCCATCGTAGTGATAGAAAAGTCTGCAACGGTTCGCGGAGCACGCTGACCGTCGGCCACTTCTCGAACGATTTGGACTCAACGATGAATCTCACTTCCCGCTTCAGAAGCATTTCCCGGCGTCGACGACTGCTCGCTGCGACGAGCATCATCGCAGCAGGCGCTCTCGCCCTCACCGGCTGTTCCGGCGGCGGCGGCTCCACCGGCGACGTCAAGAAGCTGACTCTCTGGCTCTCCTCCAGTGCCGCCCAGCAGAAGGGTTTCGACCAGCTCTCCGCCGACTACAAGAAGAAGACCGGCATCTCGGTCGACGTCGTCAACATCCCGTACTCCGGATACGCGGCGAAGCTCCACAATGCCGCCCAGGCCAACGCGCTCCCGGACATCGCGAACGTCCCGGCCCTCGATCCGATCTGGAAGAACAAGCTGATCGATCTCCGGTCGATCAGCGGCAAAGCCTCGAACAACATCAACCAGAGCTACGTTGCGAAGGGCACGGGAGGGGCGACCCTCGCGATCCCCTCCGATGTCACGTCCACCGGCCTCTTCATCAACAAGTCGCTGTGGGAGAAGGCCGGCGTCACGTTCCCGTCTTCCCCGGACAGCACGTGGACCTGGACGGAGTTCATCGCGGCGGCGGACAAGGTCCGCGAGTCGACGGGCGCGAAGTACTCGCTCGTGTACGACGCCTCCCCCTCCCGCCTGCGCGCCATGATCTACGAGATGGGCGGAAAGTACATGCAGCAGGGCTCCGACGGAAAGTTCTCCGCCGACAGCGCCACCGAGAAGGCCGTCGACTACTTCGTCGGCTTGAACGACGACAAGACGATGCCCAAGTCCGTGTGGACCAGCGGCGCCGACCCGTCGGCCCTCTTCCAGAGCGGCCAGGTCGCCGCCTACTGGTCCGGCGTATGGCAGGTCTCGGCGTTCGCCACCAGCATCACCTCCTTCGACTGGGCCAGCGTCCCCACTCCCGCACAGCCGGTGCAGGCCGCCGACGTGAATGCGGGCGGCCTCGTGGTCGGCTTCAACAACAGCGACGCCGAGGGCACAGCGGCCAAGGCGTTCCTCGACTGGATGTACGAACCCGCCCAATACACGAAGCTCGCAGAGACCAACGGCTACCTGCCCGTCGAGAAGGGTCTCGACGTCACCTACGACTTCACGTCGAAAGCCGCACTGGATGCCTTCGGCCTCTACAACAAGGAGCTCCAGGTCTACAAGCCCATCTCCGGCTACTTCCTCCAGGCTCAGGTGAAATGGGCACTCGAGGGCAAGTCCCTCACCACCGACCCGACGGTGACGGAGATCGGCAAAGCGATCAACGGTCAGCAGTCTTCAGCGGACGCGGTGAAGAACATCGTGGCCGGGTACGACAAGCAGGTCGGCAAGTAGGACGGGAGGGGAGGGACCCATGTCGGCTACAGGCACGGCCGCCGCGCGGCTGACCGCCGCACGCGGACTCGGAGCGCGACGGGCACGCGGACGGCTGAACCACTACCGGTTCGCGCCGCTCGTCCTCATCCTGGTGAACGTCGTGCTCTTCGCGGCCTTCTTCGCCTGGCCCGCGGTGATCGGTCTCGTGTACTCGTTCACCGACTACACCGGCGTGGGTTCCTTCCACTTCATCGGACTCTCGAACTACCAGCAGCTCTTCGGCGACTCCGCGTTCTATGCGGCCCTGGGCAGGACCGTGCTGTTCACCGTGGTCGTGGTGCCGACGAGTTTCGTGTTCTCGCTGCTGGCCGCGAACCTCATGGTCGACCGGTTCGCGAAGGGGAAGCTGGTCGCCCGCATCATCCTCTTCGTGCCGTGGCTGATCTCGCCGATCGTCTCCGGCGTGATCTGGCGGTGGCTGTTCGGCGAGAACTTCGGTCTGGTCAACTTCGTGATCGAGTCGCTCGGCGGCGGGGCGGTGCCCTGGCAGTCGAACGCCGATCTGTCGCTGATGGTCGTGGTGATCGCCGCGACGTGGGGAGGCACGGCGTTCTCGATGCTGCTGTTCATCGCCGCGATCAAGAACGTTCCCGTCTCGTACTACGAAGCGGCGGCGCTCGACGGCGCCGGCCCGTGGCGGCTGTTCCGCGACATCACGTTGCCGAGCATCGCCCCCACCTCGTTCATCGTGATCCTGCTGACCACGTTGAACGCGATGAAGGAGTACGCGCTCTTCCAGTCCCTCAACAACGGCGGTCCCGGCACCTCCAACAACCTGCTCGTGCAGTACATCTACCAGACCGGTTTCCAGCAGGGCCAGATCGGCTACGCCAGCGCGGCCAGCTTCGTGCTCATGATCCTGCTGATGGTGGTCGCGGTGATCCAGTTGACCGTCAACCGAAGGACGGAGCGCCGCCGATGACCGCGACAACCGCACCCCGGGCCACCCGGCAGCCGTCGGCCCCCGTTACGCCCGCGCGCACGCGCACGGGGACCAGGCAGCTCGGCCGCACCATCCGCGCGACCACTCTCCTCTGGGTGCTCGCCTTCGCGTACGGCTTCCCCCTGCTCTGGTTCGTCCTCAGCTCGTTCAAGCCCGCCGGCGACCTGTTCTCGTTCCCGCTCTCGCTGCTGCCGAAGTCCTGGACGGTCCAGGGCTACATCGACGCCTGGAGCAGCTTCAACTTCTACCAGTTCTTCGCCAACACCTTCCTGGTCGCGATCGTGACCACGATCCTCACCGTCGTGGCGAGCTGCTGCACCGGCTACGCCCTCGCGAAGTACGACAACCGGTGGCTCAAGGTCTTCTTCGTCTGCATCCTGGCGACGACGATGCTCCCCACCGAGGTCATGCTCGCGCCGACGTTCCTCGTGGTCCGCGACCTCGGGATGTACAACTCCCTCGCCGGCATCATCGTGCCGTCGGTGCTCACCGCGACCGGCGTCCTGATGTTCCGCGCCTTCTTCCTCACGGTGCCGGACGAGCTGGTGGAGGCCGCCCGGATCGACGGGGCGAGGGAGCTGGCGATCTTCTTCCGCATCATGGTCCCGATCTCGCGTCCGATCATGCTGACGCTCGCGATCTTCTCCTTCCAGTGGAGGTGGAACGACTACATCTGGCCGCTGCTCGTGCTCAACGACCCGAACAAGTTCACCCTGCAGATCGGCATCCAGAGCATCGTCGGCGCGCAGAACATCAACTGGTCCGTGCTGCTCGGAGCCTCCGTCATCGCGATCGTGCCACTCGTGCTCCTGTATCTGGTGTTCCAGAAGTACGTGATGAACGCCGACCTCAATGCCGGGTTGAAGGACTGATGGGCGACGACGTGGAGGCCTCCCCCGTGATGGCGGCGGCCGGGGATGCTGCGCTGCGGGCCGCCCGGGATGCGGTGGCCGCGCCGTTCGCCGGCGTCCCGCACCGGGAACTGATGCGGCGGGTGAGGACCCTGGTGTCACTGGTCGTGTCCTCTCCCGGGAGCGCGCCGGCGGCGAGCGTCGACACCGCCCTGGCCCTGCTGGGCGAGCTCGATCGGCTCCAGACGACGACCGGCCTGTTCGAGGGCGGCGACAACGTGCAGTCCCCTCCGGACACCGCCTTCACGATCAACGACGCCTGCGACGTCCACGAGCTGCTGCGCAATGCCGCAGACCCGCGGCTCGTCGGGGTGAGGGATGCGCTCGCCACGATCATCCGGAAGGCGACGCCACCGCTGCTCACCGGTGGAGTGCACACGCCGAATCACCGCTGGGAGCTCGGCGCCGCGCTCGCGCGCATCCATCGTTCGTTCCCGGATCGGCGTCTGGTCGACCGGGTCGACGAGTGGCTGGCCGAGGCGGTCGACATCGACGACGACGGGTACTACTCCGAGCGCAGCCCGAACTATGCCTCGGCGGTGACCAATCCGTCGCTGCTCGCGATCGCAGAGATCCTGGAGCGCCCCGAGCTGCGCCGGATCGTCGAGCGCAATCTCGAGCTGACGCTCGCACTCATCCATCCGGACCGGACCGTCGAGTCGCTCCCCTCGCGGCGCCAGGATCAGGGCGCACGGTTTCCGCTCTCGCCGTACGCCGCCCCGTTCCGGTCGCTGGCCCTCTCGACCGGACGTCGCGACTTCGCCTGGGCGGCGGAGCTCGCCGTCGCGGAGGGCGTCGACGATCCGGGCTTGCTGACCGAGCTGCTGCTGCATCCCGGGCTGGATGACACCCTCCCTGACGCGGAGGCGCCGGAGAGAGACGGGACGGCAGTGCACCGCGGGGTGTCGCTCGCCGTTCACCGGGGCGCCGACGCCGACACCGTCGTGTACGGCGGTTCGGATCACGGCAGCCAGGGGCGCATCCGGTCGGGGCTGGCCAACGATCCGACGTTCCTGCGGCTGTTCGCCGGCGGCGCGGTGCTCGACTCCGTGCGACTCTCGCGAACGTTCTTCGGCCTGGGTCCGTTCCGCGCCGACGGGTTCCGCGTTCTCGACGACGCGCGCATCGAGCTGAGCGAGCGGGTCGCAGCGCGGTACTACCAGCCACTGCCGCCCGACCGACGACGCGACGACGGCCGGTACGCCCTGACAGACGAGGGACGGTTCTCCGCTGCGATGTCCTTCCCGGAGCGGCCGGCCGAGGAGGTCGCGCTGCAGTCGAGGGTCGTGGTCGTCCTGCGCGACGACGGCGCAGACCTCGAGGTCGCCCTCGACGGGCCGTCGAGCCCGTGGACGCTCGAGCTCGCGTTCCGCGACGGGGGTACGCTGCGCGTGGCCGGCTCCGCGGTCGACGGGGACGAGGTGGATGCGCGTCCCCGCCCGGGCGACGGAGCACACGTCCTGACCGGCCGGCACGCGCGGTACACGTGTGGCGACGACGCGATCACTGTCGGGCTCGACGGGCTCGACCCCGTCGCGGACCCTGCGCCGTACTGGCCGGGCGAGGACTACGCGTTCCTCTCCGGAACGGACGCTGTCGGGGGCGTCCGGCTGCTCGTGGGCGGCATGGTGCCCGCGCGGTTCACCGTGCGCCTGCGCGCCACCGGGACCGCCGGGATCGCCGCATGAGCGGGACCGCTCCGCGCGACACCGCGGCCCCAGCGGACCTCGCCGCCCCGGCGATCGCGTCCAGCCCCGCAACGCCCCCTCGTGTCGCCGTCGTCGGGGTGCAGGGCTACGGCACTGCGCACATCCTGAACGCCCTGGAGCTGGAGGACCGGGGTCTGGTCGAGCTCGTCGCCCTGGTCGACCCTGCGCGGGGACCCCTGGTCCGCGACGGTGTCCGGGTGCCGGACGACAGGCTGCCGATCCGGCTGGACCACATCGACGACCTGCTGGGCAGCATCCCGGTGGACGTCGTGATCGTGGCGACGCCGCTGCACACCCACGAGACCCTCGCCTGCGCCGCGCTGCGCGCCGGTGCGGATGTGCTGCTGGAGAAGCCGCCGGTCACGGACCTGGCGTCGTTCGCCCGGCTGGAGACGGCCACGCAGGAGACCGGCGGGCTGGTGCAGGTCGGCTTCCAGAGCCTGGGTTCCGGCGCCCTCGCCGAACTGCTGCGCTTGATCGACGCCGGTGCGCTCGGCGAGCTCGTGTCGATCGGCGCGCGCGGGTCGTGGACGAGGCCGCGCGGCTACTGGACGCGTGCCCGCTGGGCCGGGCGCCGCGTCCTGGACGGAGCGCGGGTGGCCGACGGCGCCGTCGCCAATCCCTTCGCGCACGCCGTGATGACCGCAGTGCGCATCGCGGGCTGGGACTCGCCGGAGGCCATCGGCAGTGTCGAGACGGACCTGCGGCGCGTGAACCCGATCGAGGTGGATGACACCTCCGCCATCCGGGTGCGGCCGTCGGAGCAGGGGGCGCTCGCGTTCGGCGGGGCTCTCACCTGCGCATTCACGCTCGCGGGACCAATGGAGGCCGACCCGGCCATCCTGGTCAGGGGCACGGCCGCCGAGGCGACCCTGTGGTACACGACCGACCGGCTGACCGTATCGACGCATGAGGGCCGGACCGAGGAGCGGCAGTACGGCCGGCGCGACCTGCTCGAGAACCTCCTCGACGCCCGGCGCGACGGAGACGCCCTGCTCTCGCCGCTGTCGGCGACCGGCGGTTTCGTCCGGGTCATCGAGGCGGTCGGGGACGCCCCCGTCGCGCCGATCGACGCCCGGCACGTCAGCTGGGACGGCCACGGACCGTCCCGGCGCCCCGTGCTGGTCGACGCGGAGGCCGCCGTGCGGCGCGCCGTCGAGACGCAGCGACTGTTCGGCGAGCTGGACGAGCTCCCGTGGCGCTGACCGCACGGCAGGACGCCTCCGGAGTCGACATCATCCTGAACGGACGGCGGATCGCCCGCTATGTCTTCGCGCCGGACACGCCCGCGGTCGAATCGCCTCGCCCGTACCTGTACCCGATCGCCACTCCGGCAGGCGTGGCGGTGGCCGACTTCCAGCCCGCGGACCACCCGTGGCACCACGGCTTCTCGCTGGCGCTGCCCGTCGTGGGCAGGGCGAACCTCTGGGGCGGGCGCAGCTGGGACCGGGCCGCAGCCGCCTACCTCGACGCGGGAGACAACGGGTCGATGCGCACCGACCGCGTCCAGCTGGACCCCTCGGGAAGCATCCGGTCGCGGCTCACCTGGCGCGACGCCCGCGGAGCTCCGCTGGCCGTCGAGGACCGGCTGCTCAGGTTCGTCCCGACCGGGAGCGGCTGGATGCTGGACTGGGCGTCGCGGGTGCGAGCGGTAGAGCGCCTGACGCTGGGCAGTCCTGCCACGAGGGGACGCGCGGGCGCGGGATACGGCGGCCTCTTCCTTCGCCTCGCGCCGGAGTTCCGCGACGCCACCGCGACGGCGGACGACGGGAGGACAGGGCCGGCGGACGGCTTCCTCGGCTCGCGCGCGCGATGGCTGGCACTCATCCGACCGGATGGCGCCGCGAGCGTGGTTCTGGAGGCGCCGTCGCCGTCGTCCTGGTTCGTGCGCTCGACGGAGTATCCGGGCTTCGGGCCGGCGCCGTTCGACCGGGAGGAGCTGCGGCTGGAGCCCGGCGGCCGCTGGGAGGCGAGCGCCCGGCTCCGGGTGGGCGACGGCGACCTGCTGACGGACACCGCCGTCCGGGCGTCTCTAGGGGCGGGACGCGTCGGCCGCATCGTCGAGGGACGGGGAGGCGAGGCCGACCGGCTCCAAAGCGGCGCGGTCGCGGGCGCTGAGCACGGCGACGCACACGACGATCGCCGCGAACAGCACGAGGCTCACCGGCCCCGTGCCGAGGTCCAGTCCGCCTCGCGCGTGCGACACGGCCAAGCCGTCGGAGAGCGAGGCGCCGAACGGCCGGGTGAGGACATAGGCCGTCCAGAACGCGGCGGTCCCACCCAGACCCCACCAGCGGTAGGCGACTCCGGGGATGGCGAACAGGATCCCGAAGACCAGCGCCGAACCGAAGTAGCCGAGTCCCAGCGTCGTGGCCGTCAGATCGCCGAAGGCGGTGCCCAGGGCGAAGGTGCCGAGGACCGCGCACCAGTAGAACATCTCGCGCGCCCGGGTGTCGATGCGGTGGACGGAGAGCGTGCGCTGCGTCGCGTACCAGACAGCGAACACGGCAGCGAGCGCCATCGCGAAGCCGACGGTCGACACGGCGTACGGCACCCCGAGCTCGACGTGCAGGACATCGGCCACCATCGTTCCGAACACGGCGACCATGAGCACGGCGAACCAGTAGACCCACGCGATGTAGCGCTTGACGGCGAACTGCAGCACCATCGCGACGGCGAACACGGCGAAGGCGCCTCCCACCGCCACGAAGGGGTCGATGGTCTTGACCAGGAAGTCCGACGTCGTCTCGCCCATGGCGGTGGTGAGCAGCTTGGTCACCCAGAAAAGAGCGGTGACCGCCGGGACCTTGTTGCGCATCCACCCAGCATCCCGGATCGCGGGCGCGTCACCCTGGGTGCCGGTGCCGAACATCTGAGAGGGTTCAGAGACAGGTGATCGAAGGAGCAATGTCAATGCGCAGAAGCGATCTCCCGGAGGGCTTCGTCGTCGGATCGGCGACCGCCGCGTACCAGATCGAGGGAGCCACCCGCGAGGACGGCCGCGGCGAAAGCATCTGGGACACGTTCTCACGTGTGCCCGGCGCGATCGCCGACGGCACCACCGGCGACGTGGCGGACGACCACTACCATCGCTGGGCGGAGGACGTCGCCCTGATGTCCGACCTGGGGTTCGGCGCCTACCGGTTCTCGATCGCCTGGCCGCGCATCCAGCCCGACGGCCGGGGCCGCCCGAACCAGGCCGGGATCGACTTCTACCGTCGCCTCGCCGAGTCTCTGCGGGAGCACGGCGTCACGCCGTGGGCGACGCTGTACCACTGGGATCTCCCGCAGGCCCTCGAGGATCGAGGCGGGTGGCTCCAGCGCGACACGGCTCGCAGGTTCGCCGACTACGCGCACGAGGTGGCCGACCGGCTGAGCGACGTGGTCGCCGACTGGATCACCCTCAACGAGCCGTGGTGCTCGGCGTTCCTCGGCTATGCGAGCGGCATCCATGCGCCGGGCCGGGCCCTCGGCTCGCGGGCGGCCCACGCGGCCCACCACCTCCTGCTCGGCCATGGTCTCGCCGTGGAGGCGCTGCGGGCGGCCGCGCCGGAGGCCCGCGTGGGCATCTCCCTGAACCTCTACCCCGTGGAGCCGGCGGGGGATTCGGGCGGGGACGCGGATGCCGCCCGTCGCATCGACGGGCTCAGCAACCGGCTGTTCCTCGATCCGGTGCTGACCGGAACCTACCCCGCGGACGTGCTCGAGGACCTGGGCGAGACGCGCTGGTTCGCGGAGAACGCGACCGAGGAGGACCTGCGCAGCATCTCGGCCCCGATCGACTTCCTCGGCGTCAACTACTACAGCCGCCACATCGTGGCCTCCGCCTCCGCGCCCGCCGCCGGCGCACCCCCGAGCTCCTACCCCGGCAGCGAGCACGTCCGCGTGGTGGACACGGGCGCGCCGTCGACGCAGATGGGCTGGGAGGTGCACCCGGACGGGATGCTCGACGTGCTGCGGATGGCCGGCGACCTGGCGCCCGGGCTCCCGCTCTACATCACCGAGAACGGCGCGGCCTATCCCGACAGCGAAGGCTCGGACGGCCGGATCGACGACGGTGAGCGCACAGAGTACCTTCAGGCGCATCTCGAGGCCGCTCGGGATGCGGTCGCCGCCGGACTGCCGCTGCGCGGGTACTTCCTCTGGACGCTGATGGACAACTGGGAGTGGTCCTGGGGCTTCTCCCGCCGCTTCGGCATCGTCCACGTCGACTACCGGACGCAGACGCGAACCCCGAAGCGCAGCGCGCTCTGGATGGCCGACTTCCTCCGGGAGTGAGCGGTCAGCGGTTCGCCGGTCAGCCCTGGCCGCGCACCGCGCGCGCGTGCCCGATGAGGGCCTGCAGGTAACCCGCACGAGCGAAGACGTCCGCCCGCTGCTGCGCGCTGTAGACCGGCACCTGCTCCGTGTAGGTCTGACCGTTGCGAGCACTGATGTGGATGGCGATGTACCCGCCGACCCGCACCTCCCGGGCCAGCAGGAACAGCAGGCTGAGCAGGAAGAACCAGATGAAGACCACCACGAGGACGATCGCCCAGGCCGGAGTGTGGCTGGTCGAGTTGGTCTGGTCGACTGTCGTCACGTTCACCTCGGCGATCGGCCAGGTGCCCGCCGGCGTCACGACCCATGCTTCATTCGCGGTGACGTTGCCGAGTTGCACCAACGTCGGCCCTGGTTGCCCGAATGTCTGAATGCTCACGCCTCGGACCCTAGCAGTGCCGGCCGTCCGGCGGACCATCCGGACAGTTCCGGCCATGCGCCCGGGGATTCCGGACGAGCGATCAGGGGTCACGGACGATCGGCCGGGCGGGCGGATGGGCGGACTGCCAGGCTGGGGTCATGAGCGTCGAGACCTCCTCCCAGCCGAACACCTCCTCCGTGCCGGCCGCCGGCCCCGCTGTGCGCCGGGCCTCGTGGGGCGGAGTCGTCGCGCTGATGCTGGGGGTGTTCGCGCTGGTCACCAGCGAATTCCTGCCGGCCAGCCTGCTGTCGCCCATCGCCGCGGGTCTCGGGATCAGCGAGGGGACGGCCGGCCAGGCGGTCACCGCGACGGCGCTCATCGGGGTGGTCGCCGGTCCCGCGATCGGGCCCCTGTTCCCCCGGCTCGACCGGCGGATGCTGCTGGTCGGGCTCGCGGTCCTCGCCGCCGCCTCCAACCTGCTCGTGGCCGTCGCCCCGCAGTTCTGGCTGCTGCTGGTGGCTCGCGTGCTGCTCGGGATCGCGATCTCCGGCTTCTGGTCGATGGCCGTCGCCGTCGCGGCCCAGCTGGTGCCTGCGGAGCACTTCGGACGAGCCATGATGATCGTCAACACGGGCGTCTCGCTCGCCACCGTGGTCGCCGTGCCGCTCGGAGCCTTCCTCGGCGCCCTCTGGGGCTGGCGTGCCGTGTTCCTCCTCGTCGCCGCGATGTCCGTCGCCGCCGCCGTCGCGCAGCTCGTGCTGCTTCCGCCGATCGCCCCCGCCCGGGGATCGGGCGTCCGCAGTCTCGTGGCCACCCTCCGCTCGCCCACCATGATCGTGGGCCTGATCGGCATCGCGCTGCTCGCCGGCGGCCACTTCACCGGATTCACGTACATCCGGCTGGGTGCCGCGGACATCCCCGGGCTGACGACGGGAGGATTGGCGATCCTGCTCGCGGTCTACGGCGCGGGCGGCTTCGTCGGGAACATCATCGCCGGAGTGGTAGCGGATCGCCGGCTGCGCACGGCTCTCGTCGTGATGCCGGCCGTGCTGGGAGCCGCGGTGACGGTGTTCGCTCTGCTGCCGGCCGAGGTCCCGCTCGCCTTCGTCGCGGTCGGGCTGTGGGGGTTCGCCTTCGGCGGCGTGCCCACCCTGGTCCAGACCTGGGCGGCCCGGGCGGAGCCGGAGCGGATGGAGGCCGCGGGCGGACTCGTCGTCTCCGCCTTCCAGGTGGCCATCGCTCTCGGCGCTGCCGCAGGCGGCATGCTCGTCGACGGCGCCGGGGTGAAGGACGCGCTCGTCGCCGGCGCTGTCGCGGCGGTGGCGGGCGGAGTGCTGCTCGGGTCGGCTCGGCGCTCGACCGGTTCGCTCACGCGGTGAGGAGGGACGCCCTCGCGGCGGACTCGCGCCGCCAGCTCGCCGGGCTCATCCCGGTGTGGCGACGGAAGGCCCGGCTGAAGGCGGCATCCGAGCCGTAGCCGAGGCGGAGCGCCACCTCGCCCACGCTCAGCCGCCCCTCGCGCAGCAGGTCCTTGGCCTGCTCCATCCGGAGACCCGCGAGGTAGCGGCTGGGCGAATCGCCGACGAGCTCGTGGAAGCGCTCCGCGAACACTGTCCGGGACGCGCGTGCCACCCGTGCGAGGCTGTCGACCGTCCACGGCTCGCCCGGCGCCTCACGCATCGCGGCGACCGCACGGGCGATGTGCGGGTCGCGTACGCTGACCAGCCAATCGTCGGGAGCGCATCCGTTCTCGACCCAGGAGCGGACGGCCGCCGACGCGATGACCGTGGCGATGCGGCTCGCCATGACCGCGTTGCCTGCCCGCATCCCCCCGAACTCCTGGCCGAGCGTCTCGATGAGCGGCCCCATGTGCGGTTCGCGCACCACGAATCCACAGGCCACGAGCATCCCGGGAAGCGCCGCCGCGAACGGAAGCCCGGCCGAAGTGGCGGCTTCCAGCTCGCCGGACGCGAGGACGGTGTCCTGGAGGGCATGGATGCGGCGAGCACCGGCCCGCGGCAGCATCAGGAAATCACCGGCGTCCAGCTGGACGGGCGATTCGCCTCCGCTGATCTCGACGGCGCCGGAGACGACATAGTGAAAGCGGACCGACCCGGGCGATCCCGCCATGCCGCTCCCCCGCGCGAGTGCTGTGCGGGAGAAGTCGAGCAGGTTCCATTCCAGCCGGGCGAGCACGGCCTCCAGCTCGGTCAGGCCGGCCCGCTCGGGAGCCGCCGCACGGGTCGGAGTCAGCGCCGCAGTCATGAAAGGGCGAACCCGCTCGGCCCGGGTGTCATTCCCGGGAGCCGGCAGCGACGAGAGGATCAGCGTCGCAGCACGCTCAGGCCATTCTGGCCCTCACGCCGGCTTCGTCGCCCGCAGTGTGTAGCTGAGCGGGGCGACGCCGTCGCGCTCCGACAGCGCGAACTCGCCGTCGGGCCTCCGGAGCATCTGGCCGGGCAGAGCCTCCCACGGGACGCTGTCGTGTTCTTCGAGGAGGTCGATGCGCAGGCCCGCCGAGAGGAGTGCCGTCACGATCTCGCCGAGCGAATGGTTCCACTCGTAGGTGCGCGTCGCGGTCAGCCGGCGGTAGGTGTCGACGTAGGTGGTGTCCGAGTCCCACGGCAGAGGCTCCGGTCGCTCGAAGTACGAGAACCGCAGGTGCAGGTCGTCGTCGAGGGTCTCATCCATCGACCAGAGGATGGGATGGCCCTCCCGCAGGAACAGGGAGCCGCCGGGCGCGAGCAGCTCCGCGACGACCGCGGCCCAGCGATCCACGCGCGGAAGCCAGCAGAGGGCGCCGATGCCGGTGTAGACGAGGTCGAACGATCCGGGCGTCAGGACCGAGGCGGCGTCGTACACATCCGAGACGACGAAGTCGGCGTCGTCGCCCGTGTCGGCGACGAGCTTGCGCGCCTCCTCGATGGCGACCGGCGAGAAGTCGAGGCCCGTGACCCGGGCGCCGAGCCGGGCCAGCGACAGGGTGTCGGTCCCGATGTGGCACTGCAGGTGCACGACGCGCTTGCCGGCGATCGATCCGAGCCGCGGCAGATCGAACCGCACCACGCCGGAGAGGAGTTCCCTGTCCTCGATGAACTGGGAGATCCGATATCCCTGGCCGCTGCGGTCGGCGTGGATGCTGGCGCGCTCATCCCAGTTGGCTCTGTTCGCGTCGCTGAAGGACGACATCCTGCTTCTCCCGTTCCGCCCGGTCGGCGCCGAGCCCGCCAGCCTAGCCGAAAGCGGTGACGCTGACGACGGCACCGGGATGCGGCCCTCCGCCGACGGCACTGCGGTATCCTTGTCGTGCACTATGCGAACACGGCGTTCGGATAGTGAACGACCACAACGAAGTGAGGACCGCGTGCAGTTCCACCACCACGGCTACGTCTCCGGCGACCCGCGCATCCACGAGCCCGCCGGCACCGGCATCGATCGCCCCGACGAGCTGCCCGACGAGGTCGACGTGCTCATCGTCGGCACCGGCCCCGCCGGGATGATCGCCGGCGCTCAGCTGTCCCAGTTCCCCGGCGTCGTCACCCGGATCGTCGAGCGCCGTCCCGGGCGGCTCGCGATCGGGCAGGCCGACGGCATCCAGGCCCGCAGCGTCGAGACCTTCCAGGCGTTCGGGTTCGCGGAGCGGATCATCGCCGAGGCGTACCGCATCACCGAGATGGCGTTCTGGAAGCCGGACCCCGCCGACCCGACCCGCATCGTCCGCACGGCGCGACCGATCGACGATCCGACCGGCGTCAGCGAGTTCCCGCACCTCATCGTCAACCAGGCGCGCGTGCTCGACTACTTCGCCGAGGTCATGGCGAACTCGCCCTCGCGCATCCGGCCGGACTACGGCTACGAGTTCGTCCGGCTCGAGGTCGGCGGGGGCGACCATCCCGTCGCCGTCACCCTCCGCCGCGTCGCCGGGCCCGACGAAGGCGTCGAACGGGTCGTGCACGCGAAGTACGTCGTCGGCGCGGACGGCGCCCGCAGCAAGGTCCGCGAGTCGATCGGCTGCCACCTCGCGGGCGACCAGGCGAACCACGCCTGGGGCGTCATGGATGTGCTGGCCGTGACCGACTTCCCCGACATCCGCACGAAGTGCTCGATCCAGTCGGAGTTCGGCAACATCCTGCTGATCCCGCGCGAAGGCGGCTACCTGTTCCGGATGTACGTCGACCTCGGCGAGGTGCCGCCGGACGACCAGGGCGCGGTGCGCTCCACCACGATCGAACAGATCATCGCCAAGGCCAACGAGATCCTCCACCCCTACACGCTGGATGTGCGCAACGTCGCCTGGCACAGCGTCTACGAGGTCGGTCACCGTCTGACCGACCGGTTCGACGACGTGCTGCCGGAGGAGCTCGGGGCGCGCACCCCCCGCGTCTTCATCACCGGGGACGCGTGCCACACGCACAGCGCGAAGGCCGGTCAGGGCATGAACGTGTCGATGCAGGACGGGTTCAACATCGGCTGGAAGCTGGGGCACGTGCTCGACGGCCGCAGCCCGGAGAGCCTGCTCGCCACCTACTCGGCCGAGCGCCAGGTCGTGGCGAAGGACCTCATCCAGTTCGACAAGGAGTGGTCGACGCTCATGGCCATGAAGCCGGAGGAGTTCGCCAGTCCCTCCGAGCTGGAGGACTTCTACGTCCGGACGGCCGAGTTCCCGGCCGGTTTCATGACGCAGTATGCGCCGTCGCTCATCGTCGGGGAGCCGGCGCATCAGGAGCTCGCGACCGGCTTCCCGATCGGCAAGCGCTTCAAGTCGGCGACCGTCGAGCGGGTCTGCGACGGCAACCCGATGCACCTCGGGCACCACGCGCGGGCCGACGGACGCTGGCGCGTCTACGTCTTCGCCGACGCGGCCCACGCCGGCGAGCCCTCCGCCGTCGCAGACCTGGCCGAGTGGATGTCGTCCTCGCCCGAGTCCCCCCTGGCCGCCACACCGGCAGGAGCCGACCCCGATGCGTGGTTCGACGTGAAGGTCGTGTACCAGCAGGACCACACGGCCGTCGACCTGGGGGCCGTGCCCGCGCTGTTCCTGCCTCGGGTCGGGCCGTTCGAGCTGATCGACTACGAGAAGGTGTACGCCACCGACCCGGCCCACGACATCTTCGCCGAGCGCGGCATCGACCGCGGCGGCGCCATCGTCGTCGTGCGTCCCGACCAGTACGTCTCCGCCGTGCTCCCCCTGCACGCGACCGCCGAGCTCGCCGCGTTCTTCCGCCCCATCCTGCGCACCCCCTAACCCTCCCCTCCCCCCGCCCCACCATCGAGTCCGCAGAGATTGCACGCGACACGCCCCCGAAGCGTGCAATCTCTGCGGACTCGATGGTGGGGCGTAAGCGGGGGCGGGGGGGCGGGGGGGCGGGGGTCAGCGCAGGTCGGATTGGATTGCGGCGGCGGCGTGCCGGAGGCGCGCTCCGATCACGGCGGTGTCGACGTCGTTGGCCACGTAGACGACCGCGAGGGAGGCCACCGGCTGCCCGGGCGCCTGCACCGGCACGGCGACGGACGCGAGGCCGGCGATCACCTCGTCGTGGCTGGTGGCGTAGCCGCGTTCGCGGGCGCGGGCCGCGTCATCCCGTGGATGCTCGCCCGGCAGCGCACGCCACTGCTCCTCGGTGAGCACCGATTGGATGGCGATGCCGGGCGCTCCTGAGGCCAAGGGATGGCGCGTGCCGGGGCGCTGCGCCACCGTCGCGTGCGCGTGCGACGGCTCCACGGCCACCAGCGTGACGACATCGTGCCGGTCGAGGACCGCGAGGAACGCCGTCATCGACAGCTCGTTCGCGATCGCCGTGAGCTGCGGGAGCGCCGCCGACTGCAGGTCGCGCGACACGGAGCGGGCGAGCGTCGCCATCCTGGGTCCGAGCTCGGCGGCACCGGCAGCGTCACGCACGACGAGCCCATGGTCTTCGAGGGTGCGCAGGATGCGGTACGCGATCGACCGGTGCAGGCCCAGCCGCGCCGCGATGGCGGGGATGCTGAGCGGTTCGCCGGCGTCGGCGAGCAGCTCCAGCATCCGGATGCCGCGGGACAGCGTCTGGAGGGTCGCCGCCGGCACCGCCGCGGTTGCCGAGCCGTCATCAGTGGGGGTCACGCGTTCGATTATAGAACGCCCGCGGATCCGGGCCGGCGGTCTGCCCTGCGCAGATTCGCGAGCGGCAGAAGCCGCAGACAACACCGGTCCCGAGATCGCACACTGGCCCCATGGACACCGACAAGACCTCCCCCGTGCAACGGCTGCTCGACGAGCGGATCGTGTTCCTCGGCAGCGAAGTGACCGACGAGGTCGCCAACGACATCTGCGCCCAGCTGCTCCTGCTGGATTCGATCGCTCCGGATCGCGACATCTTCCTCTACATCAACTCCCCGGGCGGATCGGTCACGGCCGGGTTCGCCATCTTCGACACGATGAACTTCGTCAAGGCCGACGTGGCCACCCTCGCGCTCGGCTTCGCCGCCTCCATGGGGCAGTTCCTGCTTTCGTCCGGCAAGCCCGGCAAGCGCTACGCCCTCCCGAACGCCTCCATCGTCATGCACCAGCCGCACGGCGGCTTCGGCGGAACGTCCGCGGACATCCAGACGCAGGCCAAGCAGATCCTGCACTTCAAGCGCCGGATGGCGGAGCTGACCAGCGCGCAGACCGGCAAGCCGGTGGAGCAGATCATCGAGGACGGCGACCGGGACCGCTGGTTCACGGCGGACGAAGCCTGCGTCTACGGGTTCGTGGATCAGGTGGTCGGGTCGACCGCGGCGCTGTCGCGGTGAGGGGCTCCGTGTACGGTTTCTCAGGGCGCGCGAGCGGCTGACCGTCCGCGGCGGACACCGGCGGGCTCTACTCTCGTCAGACACCGGTGGGACTGGCCCGCCTCCTAGCTCGGAGACACTGATGACGAAGACACCCGCGCCCGCCCGCACGGCGAAGCATCCCATCCCCCGCCTGCGCCCGCGCGTGCTGCTGAAGCGTGCCGACCTCGACGCGGTGCATCCCACGGTGCTGGCCGAGGCGGAGCACCGGGCCGCGAGCATCCAGTTGCGCATCGCCGACGCGATCACGGCGTTCGCGGGCTCGATGTGGTTCGTCTACCTCCACGTCCTGCTGTTCATCGTGTGGATGCTGACCTTCGAGACCTCGCCGTGGCCGACGCTGACCCTCATCGTCTCGCTGGAGGCGATCTTCCTCTCCACCTTCGTGATGATCGGCCAGAACCGGCAGGCGTCGTTCCAGCAGGCGAAGGCCGACCGCGACTACCAGAACCAGGAGGCGCTCCTGCGCGAGAACACGGAGCTCACCCGGACGATCCACGCCCTGACGCAGGAGATCCACGCGCGCGTGCTCGCCGACGGCGGCAGCCGGCAGGACGCCGTGTCGCCGCAGACGCCCGCCTCATAGCCGAACCACGACGCTGTCACTCGCCGCCGCCTCCCGACAGCGATCGAGTGGTCGCGCAGGACGCGGTCAGCTCTCGCGCGCCGACTGCACGGCGCGCAGGTCGCTCAGCGCCCGCTCCGTCTCGCGGTCGACCCGGCCGCCGCGCGCGAGGATCGCCGCCGGCAGCCAGTCGCTCAGGACGAAGCGGCGCCGGCGCACCGGCTCCCCGCCGTTCGTGACGGCCGGATGGGCCACCCAGCCGTGCTCCATTCCTTGTGTCCATGTCGTGTTCGCCATGACACTTACGTTACGAACGTAAAGATCCGGACACGAGATGGCTTCAGGTCTATCTTCGCAAAAATTCGGCCAGTACACTGAGGCCCATGATCCGATCCGTCGCGGTCCCCCTGATCGACGACTTCGCCATGTTCGAATTCGGCGTGGTGTGCGAGGTGTTCGGCCTCGACCGCAGCTATGCGGGCCTGGAGCCGTTCGACTTCCGGGTGTGCTCCCTCCACCCCGGGGCACCCGTCCCCAGCCCGATCGGGGTCACGGTCACGGCGCAGTACGGCCTCGAGGCGATGGACGACGCCGACCTGATCGCCGTTCCGGCCGCCACCGTGCGCGACGAGTACCCGGAGGAGCTCCTGGATGCGCTCCGCCGCGCGTACGATCGCGGCGCGATCCTGCTCAGCGTCTGCTCCGGCGCCTTCGCCCTCGGCGAGGCGGGCCTGCTCGACGGCCGCGACTGCACCACGCACTGGCGCTTCGCCGACGCGCTCCAGCGCCGCTTTCCGAAGGCCCGGGTCGACCCCGACGTGCTGTTCGTCGACGACGGCCGCATCATCACGAGCGCCGGGACGTCAGCGGGCATCGACGCCAGCCTGCACCTCGTCCGCCGGGAGCTCGGCAGCGCGGTCGCCAACACCATCGCGCGCAACATGGTGGTCCCGCCGCAGCGCGACGGGGGCCAGCGCCAGTACATCGACAAGCCCGTCTCCGATTGCGAAGACGACACGTTCAGCGAGTTGCTCGACCAGCTCACGGACCGCCTCGACGAGCCGCACAGCGTGAGCAGCATGGCCGGCCGCGTCCACATGTCGACGCGCAGCTTCTCGCGCCGCTTCGTCGCGGAGACCGGAGTGCCGCCGATGCAGTGGCTGACCACCCAGCGCATCCTGCACGCCCGCTTGCTGCTGGAGACGACGGACCTCCCGATCGACGAGGTCGCGCGCCAGTGCGGATTCGGCAGCGCGACCCTCCTGCGCCACCACTTCGACTCCGAAGTGGGAGTGCCGCCGACCCGCTACCGCGCCGCCTTCGCGCGGGCATGACCGCGCGGGGCGAGGTCGTCGCCCCGGTAGTGGCGGAGCAGCCGCCAATTGCGCAGCGCGACCTGTCCGCACACCTCGACCGTGACGAGGCCGCAGACGATGACGCCCCACGCCCGCGGATTCTCACCCTGGGTCGGGATGGCCACGGCGAGCGCGATCGTCGCCACCAGCGCGAGGGCGGCCAGTGCGAAGCCGATGCCCGCCCTTCGCCAGGCCCTCACCCGATCCGCGCGGTCTCCCATGCACCGGAAAGTACTCCGCGTGGCCGCTCGGCGGTAGGCATCGCACCGGTTGCGCACCCCTCGCGGCACCGGGACTCCCGGCACGGCACGGCACCCGCCCCCGCACGCGACGAAGCGCCCGCCGCGACGAAGCCCCGCACGCGACGAAGCCCCCGCCGCAAGGCGGGGGCTCGGTCGGGCGCATCACTCCCTGAAGGCATCCTTGATCTTCTCGCCGGCCTGCTTAACGTCGGCCTTGGTCTGGTCGCCCTTGCCTTCGGCCTCGAGGCGCTCGTCGCCGGTGGCCTTGCCTGCGGCCTCCTTGGCGTCGCCTCCGAGCTTCTCGCCCGCGTTCTCGATCTTGTCGTCGAGTCCCATTGAGGTCCCCTTTCCTTGCTCCGGTTCGACAACGACGGTCCCACCCGTCCCGTCGAACGTCTACCCCCGACGGATCGCCTGAGAAATCAAGCCGGGAGCCGCGGAATCGAGGCACGAATCGGCGCCCTGCGGTATCCACGACGAATTTCAAGCCCTACACGAGCACTGCATTCCTCCCGCAGAATGAACCGGTGAGCACCTACCGTCTGCAGATCAGCCCGTCCTTCACCCTGCGAGACGCGACGCAGGTGCTCGACCACATCCAGCGACTCGGTGCGGACTGGGTCTATCTGTCACCGCTGCTCGAGGCCGAACCCGGTTCGATGCACGGTTACGACGTGGTCGACCACAGCCGCGTCGACGCCTCTCGGGGCGGCCCGGAAGCGCTGCACGACTTCTCCGAGGCGGCCCATCACCGGGGACTGAAGGTCCTGGTCGACATCGTCCCCAACCACATGGGCGTCGCCACCCCCGCCGCGAACGTCTGGTGGTGGGATGTGCTCACGCACGGAAAGGACTCCCGCTACGCGTCCCACTTCGACATCGACTGGGAGTTCGGCCGCGGCCGCCTGCGCCTGCCGGTCCTCGGCGACGGACCGGACGAGGAGGACGCCCTGCGGATCGGGGACGGCGAGCTCCGCTACTACGATCACCGCTTCCCGATCGCCCCCGGCACCGGGGGCGGCACCCCGCGCGAGGTGCACGCCCGGCAGCACTACGAGCTCATGTCGTGGCGCCGCGCGGACGCCGAGCTGAACTACCGCCGCTTCTTCGCCGTCACCACCCTCGCCGGGCTCCGCGTCGAGGACCAGCAGGTCTTCGACGACACCCACCGCGAGATCGGGCGCTGGCTGCGCGAGGGCCTGGTGGATGGGCTCCGCGTCGACCATCCGGATGGCCTCCGGGATCCCGGCGGCTACCTGGACCGCCTCCGCGCTCTCGCCGGGCGCGCACCGATCTGGGTGGAGAAGATCCTCGAGGGCGACGAGCGGATGCCGGCCTGGCCGGTGCAGGGCACGACCGGCTACGACGCCCTGGGCATCGTCGACCGCGTCTTCGTCGACCCGTCCGGCGAGGGACCGCTGACGGAGCTGGCCGCCGAGGTGGATGCGCGCGCCGAGAACCAGGACTGGGCCGAGCTGGTGCACCGCCGCAAGCGCGCCGTGGCCGACGGCATCCTGCGCTCGGAGGTGCTCCGCGTGGTGCGCGAGCTGGGCGCCGCGGACGACGACGCGGGCGCCGACGACGCCGCGGACGACGACACCCACGCGGAGCGCCGCGACCCCGGGCGCACGGCCGACGCCGTCGCCGAGCTGGCCGCCTGGTTCCCCGTCTACCGCAGCTACCTCCCCTTCGGCGCGGATCACCGGGACGAGGCACGGGAGGCCGCCCGCGACTCCCGTCCGGACCTCGCAGCAGAACTCGACGAGATCGCCGGCCGCCTCGGCGCCCGGTTCGAGCAGACGACCGGCGCGATCATGGCGAAGGGCGTCGAGGACAACGCCTTCTACCGCTTCACCCGCCTCGTCTCGCTGACCGAGGTGGGCGGCGATCCCTCCGAGTTCGCCGTCTCTCCGGAGGAGTTCCACCGCCGGCAGGCCGACCGCCGGCGTCGCCTGCCCGAGTCGATGACCACCCTCTCCACCCACGACACCAAGCGCGGCGAGGACACGCGGGCGCGCATCCATGTGCTCGCCGAGCTGCCGGAGCGCTGGGAGCGGTTCCTGCGGATCGTGCGCGACCGCGTCGGCTTCGGCGACGGGTCGCTCGAGAACCTGCTGTGGCAGTCGGTCCTCGGCGCGTGGCCGGCGTCTCGGGAGCGCCTCCAGGCCTACGCGCTGAAGGCCGCGCGCGAGGCCGGCGCCTCGACGAGCTGGACCGACCCCGACGAGGGGTTCGAGGCGGCCATGGCCGCGGCGATCGACGCGGCTTTCGACGATGTGCGCGTCCGCGCGGAGGTGGAGGCGCTGGCGGCCGTGATCGAGGCGCCAGGCGCGAGCAATGGCCTCGGCGCCAAGCTGCTGCAACTCATGGCCCCCGGCATCCCGGACGTCTACCAGGGTTCCGAGCGCTGGGAGCGGTCGCTGGTGGACCCCGACAACCGCCGGCCTGTCGAGTTCGACGCCGCCGCCGGCCTGCTCGCGCACCTCGACGAGGGATGGCTCCCCGCCGTGGACTCGTCGGGCGCGGCCAAGGTGCTGGTCACCGCCCGCGCACTCCGTCTGCGCCGCGACCGGCCGGAGCTCTTCACGACCTATCGTCCGGTCTACGCGGAGGGCTCGCGCGCCGGGCACCTGGTCGGCTTCGACCGGGGCGGCGCACTCGCGCTCGCCACGCGGCTGCCCGTCGGCCTCTCCGCCGGCGGCGGGTGGGCCGACACCAGCGTCGACGTCGGAGCGGACCTGCTGCGCGACGAGTTGACGGGGCGCGAGCATCGCGGACGCGTGCCTCTCGCCTCCCTCTTCGACCGCTACCCCGTCGCTCTCCTGGCGGTGGCCCGGTGAGCGGGCCCGGCGGCGAGCGCCGGTTCCCGGTCTGGGCGCCGGAGGCCCGGACGGTAGATGTCGTGCTCGGCGGCCTGGGGACCTTCCCGCTCACTCCCGTCCCGGCCTCCGCCGACGCACCGTCCGGCGGCTGGTGGGAGCTCGCCGAGGCGCCTGCCCTCCCCGGCTCTCCCCTGGATTACGGCTTCCTCGTCGACGGCGAGGGTCCGTATCCCGACCCGCGATCGCTCCGGCAGCCTGACGGCGTGCACGGGCTGAGCCGCGAGTTCGATCCGCGGAGCCACGAGTGGACGGACGGCGCCTGGGAGGGCCGCGACCTCACCGGCGCGCTCCTCTACGAGCTTCACATCGGCACCTTCACGCCGGAGGGCACCCTGGACGCTGCTGCGGCGCGACTCGACCACCTGGTGCGGCTGGGAGTCGAGGCGGTCGAGCTCCTGCCCGTCAACGCCTTCAACGGCACGCACAACTGGGGCTACGACGGCGTGCTCTGGTACGCGGTCCACGAGCCGTACGGCGGCCCGGAGGCGTACCAGCGGTTCGTCGATGCGTGCCACCGGCGCGGGCTGGCGGTCATCCAGGACGTCGTGTACAACCACCTGGGCCCGAGCGGCAACTACCTGCCGAAGTTCGGACCCTACCTCGGTCAGGGCGCGAACACCTGGGGCGCCTCCGTCAACCTGGACGGTCCCTTGTCGGACGAGGTCCGCCGCTACATCCTCGGCAACGCCGAGTACTGGCTGCGCGAGCTCCACGTCGACGGCCTGCGATTGGATGCCGTGCACGCCCTGCGGGACACCCGCGCGACCACCCTGCTGGAAGAGCTCGCCGTCCTCGCCGACGAGCTCGCCGGGGAGACCGGGCGCCCGCGCACGCTCATCGCCGAGAGCGACCTCAACGACCCGAAACTGGTCCGCGCCCGCTCCCACCACGGCTTCGGGCTGCACGCGCAGTGGGATGACGATGTGCACCACAGCATCCACTCGGCACTCACCGGGGAGGACGCCGGCTACTACGCCGACTTCGCCGATCCGGCGGCGCTCGTGAAGGTGTTCCGGCGCGGGTTCTTCCACGACGGCACCTGGTCGAGCTTCCGCGGGCGCCACCACGGCCGCCCCCTCGACCCGGACATCCCGTTCACCCGGCTCGTCGCATTCAGCCAGGACCACGACCAGATCGGCAACCGCGCCGCGGGCGACCGCCTCACGGCGACCCTCGACCCCGGACGTCTCGCCGTCGCCGCCGCCCTGACGCTGCTCGGCCCGTTCACGCCGATGCTGTTCATGGGCGAGGAGTGGGCGGCGACGACCCCGTGGCAGTTCTTCACCTCGCACCCGGAGCCGGAGCTCGGGAAGGCGACGGCGGAAGGGCGCATCGCGGAGTTCGCGCGGATGGGATGGGACCCCGCCGTTGTCCCCGATCCGCAGGATCCGCAGACCTACCTGCGCTCGAAGCTCGACTGGTCGGAACTGTCCGGACGTGAGAACGCGCGGATGCTGGAGTGGTACCGCGCGCTCGCCGCTCTGCGGCGCACCATCCCGCGCGACGCCCGCGCGACGGAGGTGGCGTACGAGGCCGGGGTCTTCCGCTTCACGCGCGGCGGCCTCCTCGTGGAGACCAGCCTCTCCGGAACCGCCCTCGGCGCTCCGCCCCTGGACGCGGTCGCCGCCTTCGGCGAGGCCGTCCGCGTCACCCGCGTCGCCGGCGCGTGACGCGCGCCTAACGTCCCGCCTCTCCGCTGTCAATGCCTTTAGGCATGAGGTCCTTCCCCGGTATCGTGGCCCTCTACCCGATCGGAGGCACCGTGCCGCAGCCCTGCCCCCGGCCCCATCGCCGGACCATCCCCAGCGCTCCCGCCTGGCAGAAGACGTCGCGGTGACCGCATCCTCGCCCTACCCGCTCGGGATCACCCTGCAGGACGGGGGCTCGAACGTGGCCGTGTACAGCGAGAACGCCGACCGGGTGATCGTCTCGCTCTTCGACGCCCGCGGCCGGGAGACCCAGACCGTCCTCACCGACCGCACCGGCCACGTCTTCCACGGATTCGTCCCGGGACTCGTGCCGGGCACGCGATACGGGCTGCGCGTCAACGGACCGTGGGACCCCGCGAACGGGCTCCGCTTCTCCCCGGCGAAGGTCCTCCTCCCGCCTCAGGCGCGTGCCGTCACCGGCTCGTGGGACAACTCCCAGGCCGTCTTCGGCCACCAGCTGGGGCGGCCGAGGCGCCGCAGCGACACCAACGGGGCGAGGCACGTCGCACTCGGCGTCGCCATCGACCGCAAGGAGTTCGACTGGGGAGACCACCAGCGGCCGCGCATCCCTCTCAGCGAGACGATCATCTACGAGCTGCACGTGAAGGGGTTCACGAAGCTGATGGAGTGGGTGCCCGAGGAGTTCCGCGGCACCTACGCCGGCCTCGCGCATCCCGCCGCGGTCGAATACCTCAAGAACCTCGGCGTCACCGCGGTCGAGCTGCTCCCCATCCACCAGTTCGTCCAGGATGCGCACCTCCTCGAGAAGGGGCTGCGCAACTACTGGGGCTACAACTCCATCGGCTTCTTCGCTCCGCACAACGAGTACGCCGCGACCGGTGACACCGGCCACCAGGTCGACGAGTTCAAGGGCATGGTGAAGGCGCTGCACGCTGCAGGCATCGAGGTGATCCTCGACGTGGTCTACAACCACACCGCCGAGGGCAACGACCTCGGTCCCACCTACAGTTTCAAGGGCATCGACAACCCCTCGTACTACCGGCTCGTCCCGGGCGACGGCGCCCACTACTTCGACACCACCGGGACGGGGAACAGCTTCAACGTCAGCAACCCGGCCGCCCTCCAGGTCATCATGGACTCGCTTCGCTACTGGGTCGAGGACATGCACATCGACGGCTTCCGCTTCGACCTCGCGACCACCCTGACCCGCCAGGGCGGCGACATGAGCCTGCACAGCGCGTTCCTGACCCTCATCCAGCAGGACCCGACGCTCGCCGAGGTGAAGCTGATCGCCGAGCCGTGGGATGTGGCCGGCTATCAGCTGGGCGGGTTCCCGGCCGACTGGTCGGAGTGGAACGGCAAGTTCCGCGACGACGTGCGCGACTACTGGAGGGGAACGTTCGGCGTGCTGCCGACCCTCTCGCAGCGGGTCCTCGGCAGTCCGGACATCTACGAGGACTCGCGACGCGCCCCGCTCTCCAGCGTCAACTTCGTCACCGCCCACGACGGCTTCACGCTCGCCGATCTCACCAGCTACAACGAGAAGCACAACGAGGCGAACGGCGAGGACAACCGCGACGGCGAATCCGACAACCGTTCGAGCAACTACGGCGTCGAAGGCCCGACCGACGACGAGGGGATCAACGCCTTCCGGACGCGCCAGCGCAAGAACTTCCTCGCCACCGTGCTGCTCTCGGCCGGCGTGCCGATGATCCTCGGCGGCGACGAGATCGGCCGCACCCAGCGCGGCAACAACAACGCCTACTGCCAGGACAACGAGATCTCCTGGTTCGACTGGGAGCATGCGGACTGGGAGCTGCACGACTTCACCTCGAAGCTCATCCACTTGCGGCGCGCCGAACCCGCCCTGCGCCCGGAGTGGTACCGGCAGGCGCCCGAGGTCGGAGGCTCGGACGTGGTGTGCATCGTCCGCGCCGACGGACAGCCGTTCACCGGCGAGGACTGGTCCGACCCGGAGGCGCGCTCGATCGCCTTCGAGCTGCGGCACGAGCGCTCCGACTCCTTCCTGCTCATGCTCAACGCCGCCGGGAACGGCGTCGAATTCGTCCTGCCCGACCCGCTGGGAGCCGCCTGGGAGCTGGAGCTCACCAGCGACCCGGAGCTCGCCCTCAATGACAGCACCAGCGTCATCCTCGGCGAGTCGGCCTTCGCACTCCTGAGATCGAGGAGCACCTGATGCCCGAGTCCACCATCCCGGCGCTGCTCGGCCGCTACCGGCCGCAGCACGTCATCGGCCGCGGCGGGGAGGCCAGCATCTTCCGCGCCACCGACGAGCTCCTCGGCCGCGAGGTCGCCATCAAGCTGTACCGCTCCGCCGGCGAGGAGGAGATGGCGCAATACCGCACGGAGCAGGCGGCACTCGCCCGGCTCAGTCACCACGGAATCGTGTCGCTGATCGACGCCGGGATCGACTACTCCTCGCCCAAGGACCCTCGCCCCTTCCTGATCATGGAGCTCGTGTCCGGCACCGACCTGGCGGCGATGCTGGCGAAGCGGGAGCTGACACTCGAGGAGATCGCTGAGATCGCCTACGACATCTCGGAGGCGCTGGAGTACGTCCATGCCAACGGGGTCGTGCATCGCGACATCAAGCCGTCGAACATCCTGCTCGTCTCGTACGGCACCACGACGTTCCGCGCACGGGCGCGCCTGACCGATTTCGGCATCGCGAGCGGGATCGCCGGTGCCTCGCAGCAGCAGGAGGAGGGCAAGACGACCGGCACGGCCGCCTACCTCAGCCCGGAACAGGCGCTGCGCCAGCCGGCCACCTCGGCGAGCGACATCTACTCGCTCGGACTCGTGCTGCTGGAGTGCTTCACCCGCTCCGTGACGTATCCCGGCACTGCGGTGGAGTCGGCCCTCGCCAGGCTCGATCACGAGCCGCCCATCCCCGACGACCTGCCCGACGACTGGGGACGGATCCTCCACAGCATGACGGTCTCCGACCCCGCTGGCCGTCCGACCGCGGAGCAGCTGACGCCGATTCTCCGCGATGCGGTCATCGCCGCCGCCGGCCTCCAAAAGCGCCCCACCGCCTAACCCGGCCCGCCCCACCGTCGAGTACACGAAGACTGCACATCGAGAGCGCTCCCACTGTGCAGTCTTCGTGTACTCGACGGTGGGGCGTAGGCCGACGAGGGCGTAGGCCGGCGAGGGCGTAGGCCGACGAGAGCGAACGGCGACGAGGGCGCGGGGTGGGCTTCAGGCGCCGACGTAGCGGGCGAGGTGCTCGCCGGTGAGGGTGGAGCGCGCGGCGACCAGGTCGGCCGGCGTGCCCTCGAAGACGACGCGGCCGCCGTCGTGGCCGGCGCCGGGACCGAGGTCGACGATCCAGTCGGCGTGGGCCATCACAGCCTGGTGATGCTCGATGACGATCACCGACTTGCCCGAGTCCACCAACCGGTCGAGCAGCCCGAGGAGCTGCTCGACGTCGGCGAGGTGCAGGCCGGTGGTCGGCTCGTCCAGCACGTACACCCCGCCCTTCTCCGCCATGTGCGTCGCGAGCTTCAGCCGCTGGCGCTCCCCGCCCGACAGCGTCGTGAGCGGCTGGCCGATCGTCAGGTAGCCGAGCCCCACATCCACCAGACGATCGAGGATGGCGTGGGCCGCCGGGAGGCGCGCCTCCCCGCTGCCGAAGAACTCCTCCGCCTCGGACACGGGCATGGCCAGCACCTCGCTGATGTCGCGCCCGCCGAGGGTGTACTCGAGCACGGAGTGGTCGAAGCGCCGCCCCTCGCAGACCTCGCACACGGTGGAGACGCCCGCCATCACACCGAGGTCGGTGTAGATCACGCCGGCCCCGTTGCAGTTCGGGCAGGCGCCCTCGGAGTTGGCGCTGAACAGCGCCGGCTTCACCCCGTTGGCCTTGGCGAAGGCCTTCCGGATCGGCTCCAGCATCCCGGTGTACGTGGCCGGATTGCTGCGACGCGAGCCCCGGATCGCGCCCTGGTCCACCGCGACGACCCCTTCGCGGGGCGCGACCGACCCGTGGATCAGGGAGCTCTTGCCCGACCCGGCGACCCCTGTCACCACGACCAGGACTCCGAGTGGGATGTCGACGTCCACGTCCTGCAGGTTGTGCTCGGACGCGCCCCGCACCTCCAGCGCACCGCTCGCGGTCCGCACGGTCTCCTTCAGCCGCGCACGGTCGTCCAGATGCCGCCCGGTGAGCGTCCCGCTCGCGCGCAGGCCCTCGACCGTCCCCTCGAAGACGACCTCGCCCCCCGCGGAGCCGGCGTGCGGCCCCAGGTCGACCACATGGTCGGCGATGGCGATCGCCTCCGGCTTGTGCTCGACCACCAGCACCGTGTTGCCCTTGTCGCGCAGCTGCAGCAGCAGCTCGTTCATGCGCTGGATGTCGTGCGGGTGCAGACCGACCGTCGGCTCGTCGAAGACGTAGGTGATGTCGGTGAGCGACGACCCGAGGTGGCGGATCATCTTCGTGCGCTGCGCCTCGCCACCGGAGAGCGTTCCGGAGGCTCGGTCGAGCGAGAGGTAGCCGAGTCCGATGTCGACGAACGAGTCGAGCAGGTGCTGCAGGTTGGTGAGCAGCGGCGCCACCGACGGCTCGTTCAGCCCGCGCACCCAATCCGAGAGGTCGGTGATCTGCATGGCGCAGGCGTCGGCGATGCTGACGCCCGCGATCTTCGAGGATCGCGCACCCTCGCTCAACCGCGTCCCGCCGCATTCCGGACAGGCCGCGAAGGTGACCGCACGCTCGACGAACGCCCGGATGTGCGGCTGCATCGCCTCCACGTCCTTCGAGAGCATCGACTTCTGCACCTTCGGGATGAGCCCCTCGAAGGTCAGGTTGATGCCGTTGATCCGCACCTTCGTCGGTTCGCGGTACAGGAAGTCGTTCAGCTCGGTCTCGCTGTAGTCGCGGAGGGGCTTGCCCGGATCGAAGAAGCCCGATTCGCTGAAGATCCGCACCGACCAGCCGTCGGCCGTGTAGCCGGGAACGGTGATCGCGCCCTCGGCGAGCGACTTGCTCTCGTCGTACAGCTGGGCGAGGTCGAGGTCTGTGACCGTCCCCATCCCTTCGCAGCGCGGGCACATCCCTCCCGTCTGGGCGAACTCCCGCTTCTCGGTCTTGCCGCCGACCGTGATGGCGCCGCTGCCGGTGAGCGAGGGGATGTTGAACGAGAACGCCTGCGGGGAGCCGATGTGCGGCTGCCCGAGCCTGCTGAACAGGATGCGCAGCATCGCGTTCGCATCGGTCACCGTGCCCACGGTCGAGCGCACATTCGCGCCCATGCGTTCCTGATCGACGATGATCGCGGTGGTCAGTCCCTCGAGGACATCGACATCGGGCCGCGACAAGGAGGGCATGAACCCCTGCACGAACGCACTGTAGGTCTCGTTGATCATCCGCTGCGACTCGGCCGCGATCGTGGCGAACACCAGCGAGCTCTTGCCCGAACCGGAGACCCCGGTGAACACCGTCAGCCGTCGCTTGGGCAGCTGGACGCTCACATCCTTTGAGGTTGTTCTCCCGTGCCCCCTGGACACGGATGAGGTCGTGGCTGTCAGCCGCTGCGGTCATCGTCGATTCCCTCCATCGCGTCCGAACAACGATAGATCAGGAGGCGTCGCCCGGGGGGAGCACCCGGTAGCGGAGCCGCGCGAACTGGCCTATAGCGGTCGCCGACTCCAGGTGCAGCCGATCCGACTCCACCCGTCGCGGGAACAGCGGCGCGCCACCGGCCAGCGCGACCGGAGCGATCGAGACGGCCAGCTCGTCCAGCGCATCCGCGTCGAAGAACTGCGCCGCCAGGTCTCCGCCACCGACCACCCAGATGTCACCGTCGCCCGCCGCCTCGCGGATGGCCGGCAGCGCGCCGGACACCGGCCCGGACACGAAGCGGATGTCCGCACCCTCGGGAACCGGCAGCTCGCGGTGGGTGAACACGAACGCCGGGCGCGTTCCGTGGAACTCCTGCCAGCGCTCCGGATGCGCCAGGATGCCGGTCTCGCGCAGCACCCACTCGTACGTCGTGCGCCCCTCCACCATGACGGTCGCCTCCGTGGGGAGCAGCTCCGGATCGGGGACCTCCCCACCCGGCACCGCGAACAGCCACGCCAGCGAGTCGTGCTCATCCGCGATCCACCCGTTGAGTGTCGCGGCGGTGTCGAAGACGATTCTCCCCATGCCGGCGAAAGTACCGGCGACCACCGACAGAGTGGGAGCATGGGGCGCATGGATGCCGTCGACGCCCTGAACGAGATCGCCTTCTGGCTGGAGCGCGAGCTCGCGCCGAGCTTCAAAGTTCAGGCCTTCCGCCGTGCGGCGGCCACCATCGCCCCGCTGGATGCCGCGGAGCTGGCGACGCGCGTCGCCGACGGCCGCCTGAAGCGCACGAAGGGGATCGGCGACCGCACCTTCCAGGTGATCGCGCAGGCGGTCGACGGCGAGGTGCCGGGTTACCTCGCCGATCTCCGCGAACGCAACGCGGCCCCTCTCGACACGGGTGGCGCCGAGCTGCTCGCGCAGCTGAAGGGCGACCTCCACAGCCACACCGAGTGGTCCGACGGGACGACGCCGATCGAGGTGATGGCCGCCGCTGCCGCGACCCTCGGCCGGGAGTATCAGGCCGTCACCGACCACTCCCCCACGCTCACGGTGGCGAGCGGCCTGAGCGCTGAGCGGCTGGAGGAGCAGCTCGAGACCATCGCAGCCCTCGACACCGGACCGCTCACCCTCCTCACGGGGATCGAGGTCGACATCCTCGAGGACGGCACCCTCGACCAGACGCCCGGACTGCTGGGACGGCTGGATGTGGTGGTCGGCAGCGTGCATTCGAAGCTGCGGGCGGACAGCCGGACGATGACGGAGCGGATGCTCGGCGGCATCCGCGATCCGCAGACGAACATCCTCGGGCACTGCACCGGCCGGCTCGTCCAGGGCTCCCGGGGCACCCGTCCGCCCTCGGAGTTCGACGCCGAGGCCGTCTTCGCGGCGTGCGCCGAGAACCAGGTCGCAGTCGAGATCAACTCACGGCCCGAACGGCAGGACCCGCCGGACGAGCTCATCCGGCTCGCCCTCGACGCCGGCTGCTTCTTCTCCATCGACACGGATGCGCACGCGCCCGGTCAGCTCGACTTCCTCGCCTACGGCGCCGCCCGCGCCGCCGCCAACGGCGTCCCCGCCGATCGCATCATCACCACCTGGCCCTTGCCGCGCCTCCGCACCTTCCTGGCCAAGTCCTGACCCGCTCCTGCCCCCCTCCTGACCCGCTCCTGACCCCTCCTGACCCCCCTCCCCTCTGCCGAAGTGCTCGTAGGTGCACCCGACACGCCGTCCGAGGGTGCAACAACGAGCACTTCGGCAGAGGGAACGCGCGCACGCGGCGCAGGGGAACGCACGCGCAGGCAGCGGCGCGCGCACGCGGCGCGAGGAACGGGAGCGCCCGCGAGCGAGCGACGGGTCAGAAGCCCCAGGCGGACGCGGGGGCCCGCACGATCTCGACGGGTCGCGTGCTCCAGTGGGTCCCGTTGCCGTAGTGGCTGGATGCCCAGGGCGATGCCCAGATGGCCGCTGCGGTGGTGTCGGCCGACGTCCCCGCCTGGAGCCCGGCGACGATGCCCGGGTATCCGCGCTGCAGGTTCTTCGCGCAGTACTGCGCAGCCGTGACGAGGTCCGGGTAGCTGCCGAGGCCCGCGCCTCCGCCGGATCCGTACCCGTTGTTGAGCGGGTTGTTGCGGTTCCACCAGTCCGGCGGTCCGTTCTCCTGTCGCATCCAGCGGAGCATGAGGGTCACGTTCGCGTCGGTCTGCGGCCATCCGCCGAACATCAGGACCAGCTTCGCCCACGACTCGTTCGTGCCGATGTGCGCGAGGGTGTCGATCCCGTCCGTCGCCCCGATGCTCTCGCGGTCGACGACGGGCGCCGCGATCGTCGCATCCACGAGCAGCTGCTGCTGAGGAGCCGCTGGCCCGCCGTCCGCGAGCGCCGTCGATGGTGCCACGAGCAGAGTGGAGGCGAGCGCAGCATCCGTGGGGACGATGGAGAACGCGAAGACCAGGCCGATCACCGTCAGGGTGACGCCGAAGCGATGGTGGAGGGGCATGAGGACGCGCTTCGCCGGCTTCGGAAACCGGATGCGCACCCGTCGCGAGGGCACAGCTGCACGACGGCCCGCCGAGCGGCGGCCGCGGGGAACGGAGGGGACGGATGCGGAAGGCATACCCGAGGAAGATTACCAGCGCCCGCCTGGATCGTCATCCGAAGGGTCACGGAAGCTCGACCTGGCGGCTGATCGCACTCGTGTCGGTGTACGGCCGCGGCGGCCCGCCGCCATCGGGACCGCCCCGAGGCTGAGCATTGTCATACGGCCGGACGGCGCACCTTCAGGGTCGATCGCTCCGGCTTCGCTACGCTCGGGGGATGCACTCCCGCCGAGAGTCCTCCTGGTCGCTGCGCCTGCCCATCCACTGGATCGTGTGGACAGTCGTGCTCTTCGTCCTGACGGTCGGACTGGGGCTCGCGGCGAAAGCAGTGCCCGCTCTGCGCTTCAACGGGCTGGATGCGGCCGTCAACGGCGTCAACTCACCGCTCCTCGATGACGCCGCCCTCCTGCTGGACCGGCTCGACAGTCCGGTGGTCGTCGGGGTCATCCTCGTGATCGTCTTCGTCGTTCTGCTGCTGGTCGTCGGCTGGCGGAGGGCCCTGGGCGCCTGCATCGCCACGGGCGCCGGCTGGTTGACGACCCTCATCGTGAAGGCCGTGGTCGCCCAGCCGCGGCCGACGACGGCGGGGCTGACGCACCTGCTCCACATCTCGCCCGCGACTCTCAGCTACCCCAGCGGGCACGTCGTGTTCGCCGCCGCTCTGGTGACGGGGATCCTGTTCGTCTGCCGGACCCGTCTCGCGCGCGCGATCGTGCTCATCCTCGGCGCCCTCTTCGTGCTCGCCGTGGCCTGGTCGCGGCTCTACGTCGGCGTGCACTACGGAACCGATCTCATCGGTGGCGTGCTCAACGGCGTCGCCGGGGCATTCCTGATCGGCGGCCTGTGGAACCTCGCCACTCGGGGCCGCTCGCGCGCACGGGCGCACTGAGCCCCTTTCCCTTCGTCCGCCCAGTCCCTGAGCGCCTCCCCCGGCCTCAGGGCTGAGCTCGTGCGTGTCCTCTTCCGCCTGCGGTGTCCGCCCGCCGGCGGAAGATTCTTTTTGCGAACGCGTCACGAACGGCAATCCGGAGCGTCTTTCTAGACAAACGCCCGTACTGCCCGTAAGGACCCGACCCTTATGACCCGTGAGCTCGACGCCCTATCCGACACCGAGTTGATCGTCCGCGCCCGCAAGGGCGATTCCCACGCCTATGGGGTGCTCTGGAAGCGCCATTGGCCCGCTGCGCGCGGCATGGCGGCGTCCATCACCGGGCGCTTCGAACCCGACGACCTGGCCTCCGAGGCGTTCGCGCGCATCCTCAAGGCGGTCGAGAAGGGCAGCGGGCCGAGGTCCGGCTTCCGCTCGTACCTCGCCACGACCATCCGCAACGTCGCCATCGACTGGTCCCGTCGCAAGACGACACCGAACATCGAGGATCCGGACAGCGTCGAGGACTGGACGTACAGCGAGGTCACCGCGCTCAACCGCATCGACCGTCAGACGATCGCGCGGGCGTTCTACGCGCTGCCCGACAGCTGGCAGGAGGTGCTCTGGTACACCGAGGTGGAGGATATGGCGCCTCGGGATGTCGCGCCCCTTCTCGGGCTGACACCGAATGCCGTGTCCGCACTGGCCTTCCGCGCTCGGGAGGGGCTCAGGCAGGCGTGGATCACCGCGCACCTCGCCGAGTCGAACAGCACCGATCCGGCTCACGCCTGGACCCTCAACAAGCTCGGATCATACGTGCGGGACAAGCTCTCGCCAGCGGAGCGCCGCAAGGTGAAGCAGCACCTGGCGGCCTGCCCGGCCTGTTCGGACGCCGCCGCGGAGGCCGACGACGTGGGATACCGGCTCGCGCTCGGCATCCTCCCGCTCTTCCTCGGCATCGCGGGCGCGGCCGCGTACTCGGCATGGACCATGACCAGCGATCCCGGCGGCGCGGCGGTCGCTGCGACCCTGCCCGATCCTGCGGCCGGCATTCGCCACGTCGCGCGGTTGCGGCACTTCTTGAGTGCCGGCACGGGCGGAAGCAACATCGGGATGGTCGCCACCGCGACCACGATGGTCGTGGCAGCAGCTCTGACGGCGGGAGCTGTGATGGCGCCGCCGGAGTCACCGGTCGCTGCGTCCGCCTCCGCGGGCGTTACACCATCCTCTGGCCCGGAGCACACCTCAGGTGCCGGCCGGAATGAGGCGGAGCTTCCCTCGCAACCGGGTCCCCTCCCTGCCCCCGGCATCCTGCCGACCGTGCCGTTGCCGACGGACGCCGGGAGCGCCGTTGCCCCTCCCGCCGCGAGCGTCCCCGCTTCGGCGTCTTCCTCTGCCGGAGGCCCAGCCGCCGAACCGACGGTTGCCGAACCGGCCCCCACCGAACCGACGGTCACCGAACCGGCCCCCACCGAACCGACGATCGCCGAACCGTCCCCCACCGAACCGGCCGGTCCCGGGACCGGGCAGAACGAAGACGGGACAACTGGCGGTCCCGGCCGCGAGGCGGCACCCGGCGGATGCGAAGCGGCTCTCCGCTCTGTTCCCTCCGCGGACACCCTCCTGGCGTACGCGCTGGACGACCCGGAAGGCTCGATGGTCGCCACCGACCTCGCGCACGGCGGCACCGCGCAGTACGACGGCTTCCCGGGCGAGGCCGGCTGGTCGCTCACGGACAGCACCCGCCGACCGGCGACGGACGTCTTCAGCATCCAGATCTGGTTCACGACCACGGTGGGAGGTGGGCGCCTCCTCGGGTTCAGCTCGTCTCCCGGAGGGCCCTCGCTCTATCACGACCGCCAGTTGTTCCTCACGGATGACGGCAGGCTGGTGTTCGGCGTCTTCCCCGAGGCGGTCCACACCGTCGAGTCGAGCCGGTCGTACAGCGACGGCCGCTGGCACCAGGCCACGGCCACCCTCTCGAACGACGGGATGGCGCTCTACGTCGACGGCGAGCTGGTAGCCCGCGACTCGACGGTGACTCACGGCGAAGACTTCGGGGGATTCTGGCGCATCGGCTACGACAGCCTCGCCAACTGGGGACCCGGCACTCCGAGCCGATACCAGTTCACCGGCAGTCTGGCCTACGCCGCCGTCTACGGCACGGCTCTGTCCGCCGACCAGATCCGATCGCAGTGGTCTCTGTGCGGTGGATGACTTCGCGTCATCATTCGCTCCGGCCAACGTCTTCATAACGTGAGAGGGCGTTTCAGGGCTTCGTTCTCTCACCAGGAGGGACCCGTTCTTGGGGAACTCCGACGTGGAGCGGTCCGGCCTGTCCCGTCGGGTAGCGGGCCAGCCGGGCCGCTCCACCGATCCGGGCAGGAATGCCAGGAATACCAACGCCAGTAACCCCAGGAACCCCAGGAACGCCAGGAACGCCAGGAACGCCAGGAAAACGAAGATCACCACGATGGGAAAGAACCGACGAGAAGCGAGACCCTGAGATGAGCGCGACACGCGGCGATCCGTGCGAGCGTGCAGCGCGGCTCGTCATCGCTCACACCGACGGTTGGCGCGGAGAACTGGTCACCCCCCTCATCCCGCGCGACCCCGACTCCCCCCTGCGCTCGGCGCTCCTCAGGGAGCGCGCCCTGCGGCTCCGCGAGCTGCGCACGCTCGACTTCCGCGTCTATGACACGGTTCGCGTCGAGGAGGCGGGCCCCGGAGACAACTACCGCATCATCGACCGCTTCAAGGTCGCGGCCGGCGTGCAGCGCACGGTCTGATCGATCCGCTGGGCCTCATACCCAGGGTGAATTCCACCGACGCCTCGTGCCATGCCCCTCATCGCCCCGACGCCGCCGGTAATGTGAATGCATGCATTCCGGCGAGGAGACGTTCACGGCATTTCTCGTGCACCCTGCGACTCCCTCGCTCGATCGGCCGATCGAACTCCCGATCCTCGCCGCGCGGCCGCCCGTACGCATTCGCGTTCCCACGGACTCCGACCGCAGCGCTATGGACGTCTATGAGCTCGTCGCCGCAGACGACTGGCCCCGCGAAGCCATGTACCGGTACCTCACCACGGAACTCCCCGGGTCCTGAAGATCACGCGCTCTAGCCAAGCGGCGCCCTGCCTCGCCAAGCTAGCTGCTGTTCGCTCATCGTGAATGGCTGGGGAAGAGGTGGATGCGATGACCGATGACACGGGCCGGCCGCCGGAATCGGGGGAGCGGCACTGGGAACGGGTCTTCACTCACCCCGATGTCGAGCGGGTGAAGCAGATCGGTGACGTCGTCCGCGTCCGCCTGCGCTCGGGCATCGAACTGGAGTGGCCGACCGCGTCCGTGAGGCCGGCCACGCGGGGCGGGGGACCGGGCTGAGCCGGCGGCGGGAAGATCGTCTAGTGCGTGAGGCCGGCGCAGGTGCACGATGTGTCTCGCCGGAGGGATGATCCGGCAGTCGTCGAACGGCGCATCGGCGGCCACGGTGAGAAGACGGAAAAGGGTGGAGGGCGATTTCCGAGCGAACCCGAACGCGTCGGTGCCCTCCACCCCTTGAGAGAAGCCACTGCCCGAAGAAGCTTCCGACTATTAGGACTGAGGATTCGCTCTCCTATGACGCGGAATGGGAGGTTTCGGGGATGATCGGGGATGCATCCACCTCGGCGTCCGGTCTCCCGGTGCGCCTCGACTCTCTGATCGGCCGGCGGGAGGAGCTCTCGCTGATCCGGCGGCTCCTGCAGACCTCCACCCGTGCCGTGACCATCACGGGCGCTGCCGGCGTGGGGAAGAGCCGCATCGCCATCGCCGCCGCCGAGTCGCTGAAGCGGTCGGTCTCGGGCGTCTGGTACGTGGATGTGAGCGGCAGCGGCGGCGAGGTCGCCGCAGCCGTCGCCCACGAGCTGAAGGTCGACAGCGGTGAGGATGCGTTGTCCGCCGTCACTGCCGCGATCGGCGAGAGCGACTGCGTGCTGCTGCTGGACGACGTGGATGAGGCGGTCGCCGAGACGACCGCCTTCGTGGATGTGCTCCTCACCTCCTGCCCCGGGGCCCGGCTGATCGTCACCGGCCGGGAGCCGATCGCCTCTGCCGGGAATGTCCTCGTCGCCCTCGGGCCGCTCGGCGCTCACGACCTGACCGCATCGAGCGACGCCGTCCGGCTGTTCGCCGACCGGGCCGCGTCCGCCGATGCCCGCTTCGCCGTCGACGAGGGCACCCTCCCGCACGTGATCCGGATCTGCGCGGCGACCGGGGGCGTTCCCCTGGCGATCGAGCTGGCCGCCGCCCAATTGCAGTTCCTGGATGTGCGCACGCTCGCCAAGCGGATGGACCGCCAGTTGCGGACCCTGGAGCCGTCGGGCTCCGCCTACCGGTCCCTCCGGGCGGCTGTGGAGGACAGCTGGGAGCGATGCGATCCCGCCGAGCGGAGGGTCTGGACGGATCTCTCGGTGCTCGCTCCGGGCTGGGACCTGGAACTGGGTGAAGCGATGGCGGCGCTGAGCGTGCCGGAGCCGGATTCTGCCACGGCCGTCGTCAAGCAGCTCATCCGGCGCTCGATCGTTCACCGCCGGCGTCTCGAGGGCGGGGTCCGCTACGAGCTGCTGCCCGCCCTCCGTGAGTTCGGCGAGGAGCGGTTGCAGGATCCGCCGGAGGTCCGGCGACACTTCGTGACCTGCATGATTCGGCGGTTGCACGATGCGGAGGACCATTGGTTCTCGGGCCGGCAGGCGGAGATCCTGCGCCGCCTGCGTGGCGACATCCCGAACATCCGGCGCGCGGTGAAGACGGCTGCGGCGCTCGGGGACACCGATCGGGCCGTCGAGGTGGTCGTCACCGGGTGGCGGCAGGCGTTCCAGATCCATGGGAGCGAGGACGAGCTGGCGACCTGGGTGGCGATGGCACTGGAGGCGGGCACCCCGTCGCCGCGCTGGGCGGCTCTGGGCCACGCTCTCCGGACGGCGATCTTCGGCCAGAGCGGGAAGCCGGGACTCGCGGCCGCCGAGCTGGAGCAGGCCGGGGCCGCACGCGACATCGTCCTCTCCGGCGACGACCCCGACATCGCCCGCACCTGCGACGCGGCCGTCCGCAGCGCCGCGGAGACGCTCGAGCGCGACGACGGTGAAGCGGCGATCCTCCTGCGCAGCCTCCTGAACGAACTCGGCGAGGATGCCTACCGATTCGGCCTGATGAACACTCCGCAGCGGCTGGCGGCACGGCTGTACGCACTCGGCGACACGGAGGCGGCGGACGCCGTCGGCGCTGCGATCGTGGAGCGGGCCGTCGCCGTAGGAGACCGGTTCGAGCGGTCGTTCCTGCTGACGACGCGCGCGACCGCCGCCGCCGCTGTCGGGGACTATACGACCGCCGAGGCAGCGGCACGGGAGGCTCTCGTGCTGAAGCGGGGACTGGGGAACGGACTGGGCGTCGCACAAGCGCTGGAACTGCTCGCCGATGTCGCCAGGGAGCGATCGGACCCCGTCCGCAGCGCCCGCCTGCTCGGCGCGGCGGCGGCCCGCTGGCGCGAGGCGGGCGCGCTCCGCGGCAACTACCCTCCGTACTTCTACGACCGCGACAGGACCGAGCGGGCGGTGCGCCATCGCCTCGGCGACCCGGCCTTCGACCGTGCATTCGGGTACGGGGCGGCACTCAGCGAAGACGAGAGCATCGAGTTCGCTTTGCACCGCATCGTGGAGGCGCACGGTCGCGCCGGCGTGCCGTCCCTGCCCGGAGCCTCCCCGCTGACCGCGCGGGAGACCCAGGTGGCGGCCCTCGTAGCGGACGGCGCGTCGAACAAGGAGATGGCTCGCCGGCTGTTCGTGTCCATCCGCACCATCGAGACGCACGTGCAGAACGCGCTCGTCAAGCTCGGCCTGCGTTCACGGACCGAGCTGGCGCTCTGGTACCGCGAGCACCCGACCCGGCGGTGACGGCCCTCGGGGACGGGCCCCTCGGAGACTGATCCCGGCGGTGACGGGCCCCTCGGTGACCGCTCACCCGGAGGGCGCCGCTGGCGCACACGCCCTCCGGGGCGGACACTCAGGCGGCGAGAACCAGGCCCCCGCGCGCGGTCACCAGCGCCTCTCGGAGGCCCTTCCTCGCCCGCAGGGCGAGCGCGCTGACCGCCCCTGCCGTCATCCCCATCTCCTCGGCCACCACGCCGACGGGCAGTTCGTACAGGCAGGTCAGCACCAGGACGCGCCGCCAGCGCTCCGGCAGCGAGCGGAACGGCTGTTCGAGGTCTCCGAGGTCGGCTACCTCGAACTCGTGGGACCCGACGCCGGAGTCGTCCTCCAGGGGCACGAGAGCGAGCCGCGCTTCCCGGACGCCCCAGGTCGCGGCGACCGTCCGGACCGCGACGGCGAGGTAGTTGCCGAACCCGCGCGTGGGCCCCTTGCCGTTGGTGAGCGCGATGAGAACTTTGGTGAACGCTTCCTGCACGATGTCCTGGGAGTCGAAGCGCGTCGTTGTGCTGCGTGCCACCCGGTGCGCCCAGCCCTGGTAGCGAATCCACAGCTCGCCGAGGGCCGCATTGTCGCCGCCGCGGATGCGGTGGACGAGCTCCAGGTCGGTCGGGCGCACGGTGATGGCGGCCATCGTCTCTCCTCGGTCGGTGTCCGATTCGAAACCGTCCGAATCGGTGACCTCAGGCTCGAATCCGCGGTCCGGCCGCAGGAACGGCGAAACTACCGAGCGACTACCGAGGACGACAGGGGCACCGCTCGGCACTCGCGACTCCTCGTCTCAGAAGGACGGCAGGATCGCCGTCACTCTCTGAAGACGCCGGAGGGTGCGATGTGCTGACGGAGTAGCGTTGACGCATGAGCTTGAGCGTGGAGAATCAGCCTGATCGGTCCCGCTACGCCCTGCTGCAGGACGGCGAGGTGATCGGCGTCGCCGAGTACGACCTGCGGCACGACGCAATCGTGTTCACCCACACCGAGATCGACGAGGACAAGCGCGAGAAGGGGATGGCGTCGACCCTCGTTCAGACCGCCCTCGACGATGTGCGCGACCACTCCGGACTCCGGGTGATCGCCTCCTGCCCCTACGTGCGGAGGTGGCTCAGCCAGCATCCCGGCTACGCGGACCTGCAGAAGCGGTAGCGCGACCGTCCTCGCTGGGCGCGCGGCCTTCGGCCCGCTGACCCTGACCCGCCACACCGAGGTCGAGGGTGATCTTGCCGCCCTCGAAGCCGCTCTCACCGCCGTCGCCCGGCAGCGGTGCGGGAGCAGGCAGGAAGGACTGGCGGTCCAGCTCCTGCTGGGCCTCGTGACGGGTCGGGGCGAACACCTCGTCCAGCGGTCCCCCGAGGGCCCCGCTCAGGGATCCGGACCCGCGCTGCGCCTTGTTCGACAGGTCGATCCAGCCGAGCTTCACGGCCACCACGATGGCGGCGGCGAAGGCCGCCACGATCCCCACCACCCACCAATTCACGCCCTCCAGGGTACCGGAGGACCTGTGGGCTTCCTGGGCGGACGCCGGTGGATGCCCGATGGCTGCGTGCCGCTGCCGGGGGGGGGCTTCCGCTCAGGGAACGCGGTAGAGCCACTCCTCGGTCGCGAACTTCTCGGCCACCAGTTTCTCGGCTTCGGCGTACTCGGCGTCGGTGATGTCGCCCTCGGTGGCGCCGTAGAGGTTCGTGAACGTCAGCTTCAGCTGTTCGATGATCTCGGACCGGCTGAGTCCGGTCTGGCTCCGCAGCGGATCCACCCGCTTGGCCGCGCTGGTGATGCCCTTGTCGCTGATCTTCTCGCGACCGATCCGGAGCACCTCGGTCATCTTCTGGCCGTCCATGTCGTAGCTCATGGTGACGTGGTGCAGTACAGCGCCGGAGCCGAGCCGCTTCTGGGCGGCGCCGCCGATCTTGCCGGTGGGGCTCGTGATGTCGTTGAGCGGCTGGTACACGGCGTCGATGCCGAGCAACTTCAGCGCGATGATCGCCCACTCGTCGAGGAAGGCGTAGCTGTCCGCGAAGCTCATCCCCTGCACGAGGTCCGCCGGGGCGTAGATGGAGTAGGTGACGACGGAGCCGGCCTCCATGAACATCGCGCCGCCGCCGGAGATGCGCCGGACCACCTGGATGCCGTACTTCGCGGCGTTCTCGGGGTCGACCTCGTTCTTGACCGACTGGAAGCTGCCGATGACCACGGCGGGCTCGTCCCACTCCCAGATCCGCAGCGTCGGGCCACGGCGTCCTTCGCCGACCTCGTTGGCGAGCACCTCATCCAGCGCCAGATGCAGCTGCGGCGACACAGCCTTGGCGTGGACGATCTGCCAGTCGTAGTCGCGCCAGCTGGTCGCCTTGGCGAGCGCCCGGCGGACGGCCACGGCGACCGCCTCCGGCGAGAAGCCCAGCAGGGAGGCGCCCGCGGGGAGGGCCTCTTTCACCGCCGCAGCGATGGTCTTGGCGTCCACCTCGGCCGGCAGCCCGTTCACCGCGGCGTCGATGGCCTCCAGCGCACTGTCGGGTTCGAGGAAGAAGTCGCCGGCGAGCCGGAAGCCGGCGATCCGCCCCTCCACGATCTCCAGATCCACGACGACGAGCTTTCCCCCGGGGACCTTGTACTCACCATGCATGTCCCCACCCTAAGTCCCCTCCGCCCCACCATCGACTCCACAAAGATTGCACGTTGCGACCCCCGAAAACGTGCAATCTTTGTGTACTCGACGGTGGGGGGTTAGGCGCGGGAGGGGAAACGGGCGGTGAGCCAGGCGGTGAGGTCGGCGTAGACCTCGGCGCGGTCGGTCTCGTTGTAGACCTCGTGGCGCGCGCCCTCGTAGACGATCGTGGTCACGTCCGAGAGACCGGAGCGCGTCCGGAAGGCGCGCTCCAGGCGCCGGGCGCTGACCGGTCCGCCGAGGGGATCGTCGGATCCCACCTGGATGAGAACCGGCAGGTCGTGCGCGAGCCGGCGGGCCGGCCGCCCGAGCAGCCGCGCCGCATCCACCGTCCCGAACAGCTTCTGGAGGGGGGTGAGCGTGGTGAGCGGGTCGTCCACGAACGCCTGGGCGACCGCGGGGTCGCGGCTCAGCCACTCGGCGCCCGTGGTGCCGAGGTGGGCGTGGCGCTTGTTCAGGTCGCCGCCGTTCATCGAGCCGAGCATCCGGTAGGCCGTGCCCGACAGCACCATGGCGTCGTACTCGTCGCTGTACCGGTTGAGCAGCAGCTGCCCGATCAGCGACCCCCAGCTGTGGCCCACGAAGACGAACGGCAGGCCGGGGTTCTCCTGGCGGATGAGCCCGCTGAACGCGTGCACATCGCGCACAGCTGCTCGGAGGCCGCCCGGGCCGAGCCGTCCGAGGCGGGTGGCGTCGCCGTCCCACTGCTCCATCCCGGTGCGTCCGTGGCCGAGGTGGTCGTCGGCGTACACGGCGAACCCTGCAGCGGCGAGGTGCTCGGCGAGCTCCCGGTAGCGGCCCGCGTGCTCTCCGACTCCGTGTGCAAGCTGGATGGCGGCCGCGGGCCGCGTCCCCTCGGGATGCGGAGCGTAGACGTCGAAGTACACGCGGACGCCGTCGTCGTCCTCGAAGGTCCTGCCCTGTTCGCTGCGCACGGGCTCATTCTGGCGCACGCCGGGCCCTTCGGGGGTTTATTTAGCCAACCTAATTTGTTAGGCTAACTATTCATGAATGGACGGCTGTCGACGCACGACCTCAGCACCGCTCTCCGCATCGCGGTGGCGCGGCTGTCGCGTCGGCTCCGCGCCGAGAAAGAGGACCACGAGCTCAGCGACTCGCAGACCGCGATCCTCGCCTACCTCGTGCGCGAGGGGTCCGGCACGATCGGCCGCTTGAGCGAGTACGAGCGCGTCACGCCGCCGTCGATGAACCGCACGGTGAACCGCCTGGAGGAGGCCGGCTACGTCGAGCGGACGGCCGACCAGGCCGACGGCCGCAAGGTCGTCGTCGTGCCCACCGAGCGCGGCGTCGAGCTGGTCGCCGAGACCCGCCGGCGGCGCGACGCGTGGCTGCACCAGCGCCTGCGCACCCTCTCGCCCGAGCAGCGGGCGATCCTCGCTCAGGCCGCCGACATCATCCGGGAGCTGGCCGAATCGTGAGCGCCATGTTCCGCTCCCTCGCCGGGGTCAACTACCGCATCTGGGCGGGCGGGGCCATCGTCTCCAACGTCGGCACGTGGATGCAGCGCACGGCGCAGGACTGGATCGTCCTGACCCAGCTGACCCACAACAACGCGTCCGCGGTCGGCTTCGTCATGGCGCTGCAGTTCGCCCCGCAGCTCCTGCTGCTGCCGGTGACGGGATGGGCGGCCGATCACCTGGACCGGCGGAAGCTGCTCATGTCCACTCAGGGAGCGATGGGCGCTCTGGGTCTCGGCCTCGGCATCCTCACCGTGACCGGCGCCGTGCAGCTCTGGCATGTCTACCTGTTCGCGCTGGTGCTCGGCGTCGTCGCCGCCTTCGACGCCCCCGCGCGCCAGACCTTCGTCTCGGAGCTCGTCGCCGGGCCCAACCTCTCCAACGCCGTCGCGCTGAACTCGGCCTCGTTCAACGTCGCCCGCTTGATCGGGCCGGCCGTGGCCGGCCTCCTGACCGCTGCTGTCGGCGCCGGCTGGGTGTTCCTCATCAATGCGGCGACCTTCGGCGCCGTGCTGCTGTCGCTGGCCTTGCTGCGACGCGACAAGCTGTACCGGACCGAGCGCGCGACGCGGTCGCGCGGTGGCCTGATCGACGGCTTCCGCTACGTCCGGCGTCGTCCGGACATCCTGGTGATCCTGGTCATGGTGTTCCTGATCGGCACCTTCGGCCTGAACTTCCCGATCTTCATCTCGACCATGTCGGTGAGCGTGTTCCATCGCGGCGCCGGCGAGTACGGCCTCCTGTCGTCGATCATGGCGGTCGGATCCGTGGTCGGAGCGCTCCTCTCCGCCCGGCGCGACCGGCCGCGCGTCTCGCTGCTGTTCGCAGGAGCCGCCTTCTTCGGGTTCGGCTGTGCGCTGGCGGCGGTGATGCCGAACTACTGGCTGTTCGCGATCGCCCTGATCGTGATCGGCGTCTCGGCTCAGACCCTGATGACCACCGCGAACGGCACGGTCCAGATGACGACCGACCCCAAACTGCGCGGACGCGTGATGGCGATCTACATGGCCATCTTCATGGGCGGCACGCCGATCGGGGCGCCGGTCGTGGGCTGGGTGGCCGACACGCTGGGGCCGCGCTGGGCGCTGGGCGTCGGCGCGGCGAGCGGGTTCGCGGCCGCGCTCACCGGCGTCTTCTACCTCGTGAAGTACCGGGGGCTGCGGGTCCGCTTCACCCGGATGCGTCCGAGCGTCGTGCTCGCACCGCGCGAGGTGCTCCGCGAGGAGCTCGAGGAGACCGAGGCCACGGCGACGCGCACGTCCTGACACCGGCTGCGCGCGCGGCCCCGCGTATGCGGGACGCCCGCGACGCGGGGAGAATGGATGCGTGACCACCACCGATCTGGATGCGCTCGCCCGCCGTGCCCTCGCCCTCGCACCCGCGGAGGGCCGCGCCATCGTGGGCATCGCGGGCAGCCCGGGCTCGGGCAAGACGACCCTCGCCCGTGGCGTCGCCGGCCGAGTGGAGGAGCTGGCCGGCCCGGGCACCGCCGTGTATCTGCCCATGGACGGCTTCCACCTCGCCAACGCGACTCTGGATGCGCTCGGGCGCCATGACCGCAAAGGCGCCATCGACACCTTCGACGGCTGGGGCTTCGTCGCCCTCCTCGAGCGCGTCCTCGCCGAGACGGGGAATCCGGTCTACGCGCCCGCCTTCGAGCGGACCGTCGACGAGCCGGTCGCCGGCTCCATCCCCATTCCGCCCGGGACCCGCATCGTGATCGCCGAGGGCAACTATCTGCTCGTCGACGCGGATCCGTGGGCCCGCATCCGGCCGCTCCTCGCCGAGAGCTGGTTCGTGGCGACGCCGGAGGAGGAGCGGATGCGGCGGCTGGTCGACCGGCACACCCGCCACGGCCGCACGCCGGAGGCGGCGGCGGCGTGGGCGCGCGACGTCGATGGTGCCAATGCCGTGCTCATCGAGGCGTCAGCCGCGCGCGCCACGCTCGTGGTGGACGGCTCCGGCGGGTCCGCCGGGGTCAGCGATCTGGCAGCCGCGCACGCATAGCATGGAACGATGACCTCCCCTACCCCGTCCTTCGATCGCCTGACCGTCTTCGGCGCCGACTGGTGCCGCGACTGCATCCGCTCCAAGTCCCTCCTCGATCGACTCGGCGCCGACTACGACTACATCGACCTCGTCGCTCGCCCCGAGGAGGCGGACCGCGCCCAGCAGATCAGCGGCCGGACGAACATCCCGGTGGTCGTCTTCCCGGATGGACGCCACCTGGTGGAGCCGACCGATCCCGAGCTCGAGGCCGCGCTCCGCGCCTGACGGCAGGTGCGCCTCCTCGCCGCATTGATCACCCAGACGGCACAATCCCATCCAGATCACCTATTGGACAACTGACTCACCGCAGCGGAGAGTTGCCGATATGGACTACACACGCACCATCGGCACCATGCAGGTCTCGGCGATCGGCCTCGGCGGAATGCCTATGTCGATCGAGGGCCGGCCCGACCGCGAGCGCTCGATCAGGACCATCCACGCGGCGCTCGACGAGGGCGTCACGTTCATCGACACGGCGGACTCGTACCACCTGCACGCGGACGAGGCCGGCCACAACGAGGAGCTCATCGCGGAGGCGCTGCGGACCTGGGGCGGCGACACGTCCTCCGTTCTCGTTGCGACGAAGGGCGGCCATCTTCGCCCGGGCGACGGCTCGTGGACGCAGGACGGACGGCCCGAGTATCTGAAGGAGGCCGCCGCGGCCTCCCTGCGCCGGCTCGGCGGGGATGCGATCGGGCTGTACCAGTTCCACCGCCCCGACCCCCGGGTGCCGTTCGCGGAGTCGGTCGGCGCGGTCCGCGATCTGCTCGATGACGGCGTCATCCGGATGGCCGGCATCTCGAACGCGAACCCGCAGCAGATCCGAGAGGCGCAGGAGATCCTCGGCGGCCGCCTGGTCTCGGTTCAGAACCAGTTCTCGCCCGACTTCCGTTCGAGTGAGCCGGAGCTGCGGGTGGCCGACGAGCTCGGCATCGCCTTCCTCCCCTGGAGCCCGCTCGGCGGCATCTCGTCGGCGCGGGCGCTCGGCAGTCGCTTCGAGCCGTTCCAGGAGGTCGCGGCCGCACGCGGGATCAGCCCCCAGGTCGTCGCGCTCGCCTGGCACCTCGCACAGAGCCCGCAGGTCATCCCGATCCCCGGGTCGTCGCGCCCGGAGACCATCCGCGACTCGGTGACCGCCGCGGAGGTGGAGCTCACCCCCGACGAACTCACGCGACTGAACGCGGCCTGAGCCGCGCCCGCGCGCACAGACCCAGGCGAACGCCCGGGCTCGTCAGGCCGGGCCGAGCTGCGTGAGGAACGCGGCGGCGGCGGGGCTCGGCTGGTCGGCGACCGCGACGGCCACCGTCCAGGCCGGAGCGCCCTGCAGGCGGACAGCCCGTAGGGCGTCCGGCCGCTTCGCGGCGAAGCTGGCGGGGACGACGGCGACGCCGAGGTTGTAGCCGACCAGGTCGAGGAGCGGGTGCACGTCGTTCACCTCCATCGCGGCGCGGTAGTCGAACCCGGCCGCCGCGAACGCGCGACGGGTGAGCGCCTGAGCACCCCATCCCTCCTGGAACCCCACCAGCGGCTCGGCGCGCAACTCGTCGAGCGGGATGCTGTCCTCCGCCGAGAAGCGGTGCTCCGGATGGCAGAGCACGAGCATGTCCTGCGTGCTCAGCCGGCGCAGGCGCACGCCCGCGTGCGTGTGCCCGGTGTCGACCACCAGGGCGACGTCGGCGCGACCGCCGGCGACGTCATCCACCAGCTCCTCCGACCCGGAGTAGCGCAGGCGCACCTCGACTCCGGGATTGGCCGTACGGAAGGCCGCCAGCTCGGCGGGGAGGTCGACGGATCCGAGGCACGGCTCCGCGCCGATCGTCAGCCGGCCGCGGACCAGGCCCCGGACGGCGGCGACCGCATCCCGGGCGGCAGCGGCGCTGGCGAGCGTGCGGACCGAGTCGGCGAGCAGCGCCTGTCCGGCGGCCGTCAGCTCCACCCTCCGCGTGCTGCGGACGAACAGGGACGTACCGAGTTCGAGCTCGAGGGAGCGGATGGAGGCGGACAGCCCCGACTGCGAGATGCGGAGCAGCTCCGCCGCGCGCGTGAAGTGCCGCTCCTCGGCGACGGTGACGAAGTGCTCCAGTTGACGCAGTTCCATTCAGCGATCGTACTGCTCAATCGGGATGCTCCCACAACCCGCGTGGATGCGACCCCGACAGGGGTTCGCGGCTCAGGCGGCCGCGCCCGCCGCCGCTTCCCCGGCACCGGAGACGGCATCGAAGTGGAACGTCCGCCGGAACCGCAGGACGAGGTGGTCCCCTCCCGCAAGCACGTCGATCGCCGGCATCCCGTCGCCCAGCAGTGCCCCCAGCTCGGAGAGGCCGACCCGGAACTCCAGCACCTCCTCCGGTGCGCCGATGTCGAGCCGGCGCTGCGGCTGCGGGAGGGCCGCCGGTCCGACGTCCATCACATCCACGACCTCGCCGACGACGATCGCGCTCACCGAGGCCTCGCCCGCGTGCACGACGTACTCGGTCGCCGGCAGGCCGGCGGCCTCCTCGCGCCGGAAGGCGGCACGGAGCGTCACCGACAGGCCGTCGGCGGACAGGACCTCGCCGTCGGCGGGATCCACCGGGGCCGCCCAGCCCCACCGTTCCAGTCCCAGCACCACGGGTTCGAGCTCCCGGCCGAGCGGTGTCAGCTCATACCCGCCGCGCACCGTCGGCACGCGGCGGATCACGCCGGCCTGCTGCAGCTCTTTCAGCCGGTCGCTCAGGATGTTGGTCGGGATGCGCGGCAGGCCGGCCTTGAGGTCGCTGTACCTGCGGGCGCCGCCGAGAAGGTCGCGAACGATGAGGAGTGCCCATCGCTCGCCGACCCGCTCGACTGCGCGCGCGACGCCGCCGAACTGTCCGAAGCCCCGCGGGGCCCGTGCCGCCATCCGGGAGCCGGATCAGGCCTGAGCAGGAGCCTCGGCCCCGTGCTCGGCCAGGTACGCCTCCGGACCCTTCTCGGCCGCCTCCGGCACCATGTAGAGGTACGAGAGGATGTTGCCGTCCGGGTCCTCCAGGTCGCGGGAGTACATGAACCCGTAGTCCTGAGCGGGGCGCGGCTCGATGCCGCCCGCCTCGATGCCCTTGCCGACGAGCGCATCCACCTCGTCGCGCGATTCCTGGCTGAGTGCGATCATGGCCCCGGCGTGCGTCTTCGTGTCGACGATCTGCTTGTCGGTGAAGGTGGCGAGGTACTCCCGCGTCAGGACCATGAAGTAGATCGTGTCGCTGAGAATCACGCAGGCGGCGTTCTCGTCGGTGAACATGGGGTTGATGCTGTAGCCGAGCGCTTCGTAGAACGCCTTGGAGCGGTCGAGGTCGGTCGTGGGGATGTTGACGAAGATGTTGGTCGGCATGATTTCCCTCCGGTCAATGGTCCGATGCCCTTAGCTTGCTCTTTGCAAGCTTACTTGTCAAGAACAAGTAAACCGCGGGACCGCACGCCGTCGACCGACTCACGCATCTCGGGCGCCAGCGTCAGCAGGCCGGCGGCTTCGGCCGCCTCCAGCGCGTCCGCCTGGGCCGCATCCGCGCCCATGAACCAGGATGCGATCGTCACGCCGTGACCCGGGCGCGACAGCACGCGCACGAGGTCGCCGGCGCCGGCGGTGCCGGACTTCACCACCGAGAGGTACGCACCCGGACGCCCCTCCTGCGTGAAGCGCTTGACCCACTGCGGCTCGCTCATCCGCCGCTGGAAGGTGGCGCACGGCGTCCTCGGGCAGGTCACCTCGACCACGAGCTCGTCGCCGATCGCCCAGCGTTCGCCGATCTCCGCCCCGTTGACGTCGAGTCCGCCCGTCCGCAGATTCTCGCCGAACAGCCCGGCGGGGATGGGCCTCCCGAGCTCGGCGGCCCAGAAAGCCGCGTCCTCGTCCGCATAGGCGTAGAGCGCCTTCGACGCGCCTCCGTGGTGCGCGCGGTCGGCCTGGACATCGCCGCGTACTCCCAGCCGGCGCACCCGGAGCCGCTCCGCTACCGGCCGCTTGTCGATGGCCGTCACGCCGGTCGAGCCCGAATCGGGAAGCAACTGCGCGACCCGGCACACCGCGAGAATCTCAGCCATGCGGACAGTATCCCAGAGGCGCCGATGCGTCCCGAGGCGCACGCTTCGTGCACTGCGCGCACATCAGGGTCGCTTTTCACACCAGGACGCAACGATTCACCATAAACTCAGGCCCGTGGACAACCTCGATCGCAGCATCCTCGACCTGCTCCGCCAGAACGCGCGCGCGGGCTACGGCGACATCGGCTCCGTGGTGGGCCTGTCGGCCTCCGCCGTGAAGCGACGCGTGGACCGCCTGGTCGCCGATGGAGTGATCCGCGGCTTCACCATCCAGGTCGACCCGGCGATCGACGGCATGAGCACCGAAGCCTACGTCGAGCTGTTCTGCCGCGGCACCGTATCGCCGGAGGAGCTGCTGCGCATCCTGTCCGCCGTTCCGGAGGTGGTGGACGCCGGGACCGTCACCGGAAGCGCCGACGCCATCGTCCACATCCGCTCCCGCGACATCCCGAGCCTGGAGGCGGCGCTCGAGAAGGTGCGGCTGGCGCCGAACGTGGACCACACGCGCAGCGCGATCGTGCTGTCGCGCCTGATCAACCGCGGCAACCTCTGAGCGCTCCGGCGTCGCAAATCTTCAAGAGATCCGCCGGACGAGGGATGAGACTGGCCCCATGACCACCACCGCACGAGCCGACATCCGCATCGACGCCTCCCGCGAGCGCCTGTGGGAGGCGCTCACCGACCCCGGCCAGATCGAGAAGTACCTGTTCGGAAGCCGGGTCTCGACGGACTGGAAGCCCGGCAGCCCGATCGTCTACCGCGGCGAGTGGGAGGGCAAGCCGTACGAGGACAAGGGGACCATCCTCGAGGTCGTCCCCGGCGAGCGCCTCGTCAGCAGCTACTTCAGTCCGCTGAGCGGCAAGCCGGATGCGCCCGAGAGCTACGTGACGCTGACGTACACGCTCTCCGACGAGCCCGAGGGCGGCGAGGGTCCCGGCACCCGGGTGACCTTCACGCAGGACGGCTGCGCCGACGACGCGGAAGCGGAGCGACTCAGCGGCAACTGGCGCATGGTCCTCGAGTCGCTGAAGTCCGTCGTCGAGGGCGGCTGACGCGCGACGGACGCGCGACCGGCGCGCGACTGTCGCGCGACTGGCGGCGTTCTGCGAGAACATTCAGCCCGCGCTCAGCCCGCAGCGGTCCATCCCGAGCGGCAGCACGGTGAACAGTGGCACGATGGGCGCATGAAGCTGCTCGTTGTCGAAGACGATCCGGACATGGGAGGCCTCGTCCAGCGCGGCCTCGCGGCCGAGGGGTACGACGTCACCCTCGTCACCAACGGTGTGGATGCGCTGATCGCCCTCCGCGGCGACAGCTACTCGGCTGCGGCGGTCGACGTCATGCTGCCCGGGATGAGCGGATTCGAGCTGTGCCGGCACATCCGCGAGGCGTCCAATCCGATGCCGATCCTGCTTCTGACGGCTCGGGATGCCATCGAGGACCGCGTCCACGGCCTCGACTCCGGCGCCGACGACTACCTGACGAAGCCGTTCGCCTTCGCCGAGCTCGCCGCCCGCGTGCGCGCCCTGCTGCGCCGCGAGCCGACCGGGATGCGTCCCCAGGTGACGGTCGGCCGGCTCACGATCGACTCGCACGAGCACCAGGCGCTCGTCTCCGGTCACGAGATGCCGCTGAGCCGCCGGGAGTTCACGCTGCTGCGGCTGTTCGCCACCAACCCGGACAAGACGCTGTCGCGCTCCGACATCCTCGAGTCGGTGTGGGGGACCACCGATAACATCGGCACGAACGTCATCGACCAGTATGTCTCCTACCTGCGCAAGAAGCTGGATGCGGCGGGCGCCGGGCTGTCGATCGTCACCGAGCGCGGCCGCGGCTACCGGCTGGACGCCCGCAACGCGGCCGACGGCAGGCGGTCCGGCGAGGGGACGGAGTCGGCGGCGAGCAACCGCGACGCGGCCTCGATGCCGTGAGCTGGCTGCGGCGCCTGTCGATCACGGCGCGGATCACGATCGGGAGCCTGATCGTCGCCGCGCTGTTCGGATTGGTCGCCGTCGTCATCATCCGCATCGGGGTGTCGTCGATCCTCCACAACGCCACCGTCACGCTGCTGAGCAACGATGTGGCCGCGCCCGCCCAGTCGCTGCTGACCAAGCCGACGGGGCCTTTCGATCTCCCGGGCGGGGGTCAGGAGCTCGCCATCGTCGATGCGCAGGGTTCGATCCTCTCGTCCACCATGCCGGACGGGCTGGAAGACCGCATCCACACCCTGATCCGGCTGGGCGCCGACCCCCACAGCGTCCAGGTGGGCGACGACCACTACCTCGTCCTCACCCGGAGCGTCGCCACCCCGAACGGCGTGATGCACGTGGTGGCGGCCCGCAACGACGAGACCACCGCGCTGATCCTGGACCGGCTGACGGCGGCGCTCCTGGCGGGGGCGGGCATCCTGATCTTCGCGTTCGGCGGCGCGTCCTGGCTTCTGGCGCGCACGGCGCTCCGGCCGGTCAGCAGGATGCGCGAGCAGGCGGATCGCATCGCGGGTTCGACACCGGACGAACCCGGGCTGCTGCCGGTGGGGCCGGCGCAGGACGAGCTGTCCGAGCTCGCGACGACACTCAACGACCTGATCGTGCGGCTGCGGGCGTCGGCCGACCGCGAGCGGCAGATGGTGTCCGATGCCAGCCACGAGCTGCGCACCCCCTTGGCCGTCCTGCGGGGCCAACTCGAGCTCGCGGAGTTGGATGCGGGGGATCCGGACGCGCTCCTGACAGACATCCGGTCGTCGCACGCCACCGCGATCCGGCTGGCGCAACTCGCGAACAACCTGCTCGAGCTGTCGAGGATCGAGGCCGGCCCGTCGAGCGGACGCATCGACTGGCGCACGCTCGTGGACGAGTTGACGGACGCCATCGACCGGGCGCGGCTTCTCGTCAGCAGTGACGACGAGGCGGCGGGGATCTCGGTCGACTTCGAATACGACCCGCGACGGCGGCCCGATCCGGGAGCGCGCGTCGCGCTGTCGCCCACCGACTTCGGCCGCATCCTCGACAACCTGCTGGGGAACGCGATCACGGCCATCCGAGCATCGGGCGAGGAGCGGCCGGAGGCCACCGTCACGGCATCGCTGGTCCTGACACTCGACGAGAGCGGCGGAGAGGCCGCTGTTCTCACGGTGACCGACACAGGGCCGGGGATGCCGGAGGAGTTCATCCCCGTGGCGCTGGATCGGTTCACGCGGGCGGACGGAGCGCGCACCGGTCAGTCGGGTGGCGGCCTGGGGCTGGCGATCGTGGGCGCGCTCGCGGATGCGGCGGGCGGCCGTGTCGTCCTGGCGAACGGGCGGCCGTCCGGGATGATCGTGACGGTGACGCTGCCGATCCGCCGCGACTGAGGAGGCTCCTCTCGATCAGTGCCCGGTGCGGTCGGAGTCGACGCCGGCGTCGGGTCCTTCGTCGAGTCGGTCGAGCGCCGTCAGATCTTCTGCGTCCAGTTCGAAATCGAAGACGGCGAGGTTCTCGGCCATGCGCTCCGGGTTGCGGGACTTCGGGATGGCGACCAGTCCGTTCTGGAGGTGCCAGCGCAGGACGATCTGGCTCGGCGTCCGTCCGTGCTTCTCGGCCAGCCCGGCGAGCACCGGTTCGGCGAGGAGGTCGCCGGTGCCCCCGATGGGGCTCCACGATTCGGTCACGATGCCGTGCTCGGTGTCATACGCCCGCTGCTCGCGGCGTGGAATGGCCGGACTCAGCTGGATCTGGTTGACCGCCGGCATCACGCCCGTCTCCGCGATGATCCGATCGAGGTGGGCCGGCTTGAAGTTCGAGACGCCGATGGCGCGCGCCTTTCCCGCCTCGCGCAACCGGATGAACGTCTCCCAGGTCGACACGTACTGGTCGCGCTGCGGCAGCGGCCAGTGGATGAGCAGCAGGTCGACGTAGTCGAGGCCGAGCCTCCGGAGGCTGGCGTCGAGCCCGGAGACCGCGCGATCCTCGCCCTGGTAGGCCCCGTCGAGCTTGGTGGTCACGAACCACTGGTCGCGCGGCACACCACTCGCGGACAGGCCGCGGCCGACCCCCACCTCGTTCCCGTACTTCACCGCCGTGTCGACGTGCCGGTAGCCGATCGCCGCGGCGGCCACGACCGCCTTCTCGACCTCCGCATCGTCGAGTGGCCACGTCCCCAGGCCGAGTCGAGGGATGCGGCCCCCGCCGTCGAGCGCGAACGAAGGGATGGATGCGGTCCTGTCCGTCACGGTACGTGCCTTTCTCTTCGGGGCGAGCGTGTTCTAGATGACTTCGTCGGAGAGGTGGCTGGGGTTGCCGAAGCGATGGTTGGTGATCGAGATGGCCTGCTCGTGGAGGAAGGTCAGCAGCTCGACCCTCCCGGACGGGGTGACCGGTCCGCTGTAGACCGCCACATCCGGGCTTCCGCCCAGAGCCGCGGCGAGCGCCCTCGGGTCTCCCCCGATGAGCCGGATCCGGTGGGCGCCGATCCGCCGGGAGCGGACCCTCGACAGCCAGTGCGCATCGGACTCGACGACCACCTCGACCTCGCGCTCCCGCAGCAGCGCCAGTGTGCCCCTCGGCAGCGCCACCGGGGTGCTGACCGTGAACGCCGAGCGCGCCACCGTCCCCGCGGCCATCACGCGCAGGAGCTCCGGGAGGGAGCTGCCCTCGGACAGCCGTATCGCGACCGGGACGGGCCGGTAGCGGAACAGGTTCCGCTCGATGCCGAGCCCGGACACATCCTTCACCCGGTGGTATTCGGTGGCCACGGCGATCGCGTCGCTCAGCGCGGAGCGGCGGACCAGGTCGAACGACGGATAGTCCATGGACGCCTGCCCGGACTCGATGAGCTGGGACACCCGCGGCTCGAGTCCGCGCAGGTGCAGGCTGGAGCTCGAGTGGCCGGCCTCCGGAACCCACGTTCCGAGGCCCAGCAGATAGTTCGGGCCGCCGGCTTTGGCTCCGGTCCCCACGGACGACCGCTTCCAGCCGCCGAACGGCTGGCGCCGCACGATCGCTCCGGTGATGCCGCGATTCACGTAGAGGTTCCCCGCCTCGACGGTGTCGAGCCACAGGGCGAGCTCGTCGGAATCCAGGGAATGGAGCCCGGCGGTCAGCCCGTACTCCACGGCGTTCTGGAACCGGATCGCCTCGTCCAGGTCTCGTGCCGTCATGACGCCGAGCACCGGGCCGAAGAACTCGGTCAGATGGAAATACGATCCGGGCTGCACCCCGGTCCGGATGCCCGGCGACCAGAGCCGCCCGGTGTCGTCCAGACGCTTCGGTGCGACGAGCCACTCCTCGCCCGCCCCGAGGGTAGTGAGAGCGTGCAGCAGCTTTCCGGTCGCCGGCTCGATGAGCGGGCCCATCTGACTCGCCGGATCCTGCGGATAGCCGACCCGGAGGGTCGTCGTCGCATCCACGAGCTGGCTTCGGAACCGGTCGGACGTGGCCACCGAACCGACGAGGATGAGGAGGCTCGCAGCCGAGCACTTCTGGCCGGCATGACCGAAGGCACTCTTCACGACGTCCGCCACGGCGAGGTCGTAGTCGGCGCTCGGCGTCACGATGATCGCGTTCTTGCCGCTGGTCTCGGCATGCAGGGGCAGATCGGGCCGCCACGAGCGGAACAGCGTGGCGGTCTCGTACGAGCCGGTCAGGATCACCTGATCGACGCGAGGGTCGGAGATCAGCTGCCGGCCGAGTTCGTTCTCGGGAACGTCGACCAGCGCCAGCAGCTCGCGAGGAACCCCGGCCTCCCACAGCGCCTCCACCATCACGGCGGCGGAGCGCCGCGCCTGCGGTGCCGGCTTGATGACGACGCCGCTGCCGGCCGCCAGCGCTGCCAGAACGGATCCAGAGGGGATCGCGACCGGGAAGTTCCAGGGCGGCGCGACGACGGTGAGCGACGACGGAACGAATCGCGCGCCTTGCACGGTGTCGAGCTCGCGCGCCTGTGCCGCGTAGTAGTGCGCGAAGTCGACCGCTTCGCTGACCTCCGGGTCGGCTTCGCCGATCGTCTTGCCGGTCTCGGCGGCCATGACCTCGATCAGCCGGTCGCGATTCGCCTCCAGCGCGTGGCCTGCGCGATCGAGGGTCGCCGCGCGGTCGTGGCCGGTTCGCCGCCCCCACACGACCCCGGCCTGCGAGACGGTCCCGAGAATGGCGTCGAGACGGTCCGCGTCAGTCACCCTCGCCGCGGCGATGGTGTCGGCACCGAGGGTCGAGGTGGCGGAGCGCGCGAGAATGCGTCGTCCCCACGCGCGGTTCGCCGCCCGTGACGGGTCGGTGTCCGGGGTATTGCGGAACACCTCCGCTTCCGGCCCCGCGATCGTCGACGCAGCCGCTCCGGTCTCGGGCGCGGCTGCGGCCGGGGGCGGCAGCTCGATGCCGTCCGACCCCCGGCTCAGACCGAGGACGACACTCGTCAGACCGTCGCCGGCCGGCGCCGACGAGCTCTGGACGGCAGCCGGACGGGTGAACGGTCGCCCGGACGCCTCCTCCCACTCCCGCGTACGGTCCTGCTGGCGGTGCGGCACGGGCGCCGCGCCACGCGGGCCGGAGTCCGACTCCAGCTCGGCGACCGAGGCCAGGAACCGCTCGCGCTCTCGTGCGAACAGTGCCGGCTCGGAGCCCAGCCGATGGATAGCCGACATGAAGTTCTCGGGGCTGGCGTTCTCCTCGAGGCGACGGATGAGGTACGAGATGGCCACGTCGAACTCGCGCGGATCCACCACAGGTGTGTAGAGCAGCAGCTCGCCGACGGTGCGCTTCACCGCCTCGGCCTGGGCGGTCGCCATCCCCAGGAGCATTTCGAAGTCGATCCGCGACGTGACGCCGCGGCGCGATGCCAGCAGCCACGCATACGCGATATCGAACAGATTGTGGCCGGCGACGCCGATCTTCACCGCATCCACGTGCTCGGGCGTCAGCGCCCAGTCGAGGACGCGCTTGTAGTTCGCATCCGTGGCCTGCTTGGTCGCGTACGTGGCGAGCGGCCACCCGTGGATCGCCGCATCCACCCGCTCCATCGCGAGGTTCGCGCCTTTCACGAGACGGACCTTGACCGGGGCTCCCCCGGCGATGCGCCGCTGAGTCGCCCATTCGGTCAGGGACTGCAGGGCGTCGAGCGCATCCGGCAGGTACGCCTGGAGCACGATTCCCGCTTCCAGCCGGAGGAGCTCGGGCCGGCTGAGGATCGTCGTGAAGACGGCGACGGTGAGATCGAGGTCGCGGTACTCCTCCATGTCGAGGTTGATGAACTTCGGGGTGGGCGACGCCGCAGCGTACTCGTAGAGCGGCGTCAGCCGCTCGACCACCCGCTCCACGGTCTCGTCGAATGACCACATCGAGACCTGCGACACGATCGACGACACCTTGATCGACACGTAGTCCACATCGTCACGGGCCAGCAGCGCACGCGTCCCCTCCAGCCTGCGCAGCGCCTCCTTCTCGCCGAGCACGGCCTCCCCGAGGAGGTTGAGGTTGAGTCGCGCGCCGTGGCCCTGCGGGTCGCCGGGCGCCCGGAGCCGCGCGATCGCGGGCCCGAGCTTCTCCGGGGTGGCATCGACCACCAGGTGGCCGACCATGTCACGCAGCACACGGCGGGCTATCGGGATCACCACCCACGGAAGCACGGGTCCGAAGACACCGCCCAGCCAGATCGCCAGCCGCAGATGCCAGGGCAGGAACGCGGGGATGCGTCTCGCGAGCCGGTGGAGGTTGTTCCCCGCGACGAAGACGTCCTGCGGTCGGGCGACACCATCGACGAACCCCACGGCGAAATCGAGACCGTGCGGGTCGCTGAGAACACCGGCGAGCCGTTCCGCCGACGGGTCCTGCCGGGGCGCGGGGCCGTCGCCGGCGCGCGCGCTCTCGGCGAGCCAACGCTGCACCAGCTCGACCGCCTCGTGAGCGATCTCGGCCGGCCGCACCGCGGTGTCATCCGTTCTGTCGACCATGATGACGACACTATTACCCGGCGCTGGGCGCTCCGGGAACCGTCCGGAGATTGTGGATAAGTCCTAGAGTCGAGTCCATGACCGACGGCCCCTCCTCCCCCTCCTCCGCGACCCACGACATCGTCATCGTCGGAGGAGGCCACAACGGCCTCACCGCGGCCGCGTACCTCGCGCGGGCCGGAAGGTCCGTCATCCTGCTCGAACGGCTGGACGAGGTCGGAGGGGCGGCCGTCAGCGCCCAGGCGTTCCCGGGCGTCGAAGCCCGGCTCTCCCGATATTCCTATCTCGTGAGCCTGCTGCCCCAGCGGATCATCGACGACCTCGGTCTCGACATCCGGTTCGCCCGGAGGCGCTACTCCTCCTATACGCCGGTTCCCGGCGATCCGGACGGCCGCGGGCTCCTGATCGACAACTCCGATCCGCAGGCGACGGAGGCATCCTTCGCGCGAATCGACGCAGCGGAGGACAGTGCCGGCTTCGCTTCGGTGTACCAGAGCACGGGAGAGCTGGCACGTGCCCTCTGGCCCACCATGACCGAGCCCCTGCTCACGCGTTCAGAGGCCCAGGCCCTGGTCGGGAACGACGAGGTGTGGCAGGCGATGATCGAGCAGCCGATCGGCGAGTTCATCCGATCGCGACTCGCGAACGACGTCGTCCGCGGCGTGGTCGCCACCGACGCCCTGATCGGCACGTTCGCAAGCCTGTCCGATCCCGGCCTCGACCAGAACCGGTGCTTCCTCTACCACGTGATCGGTCAGGGCACCGGCGAGTGGGATGTTCCCATCGGCGGCATGGGCGCTGTCACCGGCGAGCTCGCCCGTGTCGCTCGCGAATCCGGCGCCCGCATCGTCACCGGAGCCGAGGTGACGCGCATCCACCCGGACGGAGCCGTCGAATACCGGCGCAACGGCCATGAGCGACGCGTCGAGGGCCGCCACGTCCTGGTCAACGCGGCCCCGGACATCCTCGACCAGCTGCTCGGCGAATCGCCGGAACCGCCGCGGCCGAGGGCCGAGGGCGCACAGGTCAAGGTGAACCTGCTCCTCGAGCGACTGCCGCGGCTCCGGGATGCGGACCTCGACCCGAGGGCGGCGTTCGGCGGGACCTTCCACATCAACGAGACCTACACGCAGCTTCAGGAGGCCCACTCCGGCATGACCAGGGGCGTGATGCCCGAGCTGCTCCCCTGCGAGATCTACTGCCATACGCTCGCCGACCCGAGCATCCTCGACCCTGAGCTCGCAGAATCGGGCGCGCACACCATCACCGTCTTCGGTCTGCACACCCCCGACCGCTGGCTCTCGGACGAGAACAACGATGCCACCAGGCAGAGGCTTCAGGATGCGGTGCTCGCCTCTCTGAACTCGGTACTCGCCGAGCCCGTCGAAGACCTCCTCCTGCGCGACGCCGACGGGAACCCCTGCATCGAGACCAAGACGACGCGGGACCTGGAGCAGGCGCTCGCCATGCCGGGCGGGAACATCTTCCACGGGCCGCTCTCCTGGCCCTTCGCGGAAGACGACGAGCCGCTCGCGACTCCTGCGCAGCGGTGGGGAGTCGCGACCCGCCATCCGCGCATCCTGCTGTGCGGGGCCGGGGCGCGACGCGGCGGGGCGGTCAGCGGCCTCGGCGGGCACAACGCCGCCATGGCGATCCTCGAAGGATGAGAGCCCTCGAAGCGCGCCCTCTGCCTATTCCGTGCCGGCGTGACTAAGGTATGGATCACCAGAGGCTGAGCCGACGGAGGTCACCATGATGCCGCAGCCGACAGGAAGACTCGTCCGCAAGGACGATGGGGTCTACCTCGTCCTCGACCGGATGTTCAAGGCTCCCATCGAGGAGGTGTGGGCCTACTTCAGCCGTTCGCCGCGGTTGGCGGAATGGCTCGGGGAGTACAAGGGCACGGGCTCGACCGGCGCCGTGAAGTTCCGCATGACCGCGGACGGCGAGCCGGCCGAGTGGCAGGACGTCTCCATCATGGAATGCACCGCGCCCCATCGCCTCCATGCCGATGTCGGGCCCGCCGGCACATCCCACCGGATGTTCGTGCATCTCACGGAGGCGAGCGGGCACACCGCGGTCACGTTCGGCCGTCGCCTGCGTTCGGTCGTCGGCGAGGCCGACGACGGCCCCCGCTGGGACTACTATCTCGACCGCCTGGTCGCCGCCCACGATCGCAAGCCGATGCCCGACTGGCACAGCTACGGTCCGGTCATGCGGGAGCACTACCGCACCCTCTGCAGAGAACTCGACCGGGACCTCCGCTCGGAGCGCCTCGCGGCGGCACGATCGGGAATCACCGAGTAGCCCGCGAGCAGCGACGACCGGGCGCTGCGCCGCTCAATGCGAGCGGTGGTCCTGCAGTGCCACCCGCGGCCCGCGCCGCTGGAAGCGGAACCCGCTCGCGAAGATGAGCCGGACCACGCGCTGGCGATGTCCCGCCCACGGCGCGAGCAGTTCGAGCATCCCGTCGTCGTCCACCCGTCGCCCGATGAGCGCCTCGCCCACCTGGTGCGCGAGATGGTAGTCGCCGACGGAGACGAGGTCGGGGTGCCCGTGCGAGCGCTGCAGTGTCTCCGCCGCCGTCCACACACCCACGCCGGGAATCGTCTCGAGTGCCGACTCCGCTGCGTCGAGCGTTCCCGCCCGCTGCACTGCGCGCACGAGGGAGGGCGCGACGGCCAGCACCGCCTGGATCGCACGTGCCCGTCGCGGGTCCACACCCGCCCGGTGCCACTCCCACGAGGGAATGCCGCGCCACTGCTCCAGCGTCGGCGCCACCCGCATCCCCTCGGGCGCCGGACCGGGAGCAGGCTCGCCGTACCACCGCAACAGCCGCGACCATGACCGGTACGCCTCGATGCTGGTGACCCGCTGCTCGATGATCGCGGGGAGGAGCGCCTCCAGAATCAGACCCGTCCTCGCCAGCCGCAGGCCGCGATTGCGCCGCCTGCTGTCCTGGAGCAGGGGATGACCGCTCACGTCCAGCTCCGACCAGTCATCGCTGCGCCCGAGCAGCTCGGGCACGCCGGCGATCGCCCACTCCGCGCCCGGTCCCCAGGCGAACGCCGCGACCCCGCCTTCGACCGGCGCGAGCTGGATGCGGAGCGTCGCCGCACCCGCCGGTGTCCGCCAGGTGCGCCAGACGCCGCGCGGATCCCACGTCGTGGTCGGATCGTACGGCCCACGGCCCAGCTGGCCCAGGATGCTGCCCAGGTCCACCGGATCGGCGGGGCGATACACGGTCCGGGCGTCCGGCGCCGCAGCCCAGGCGCTTGCGGCGCTTGCCGCGCTGGCCGCATCCGCCGCGCTGGCCGCATCCGCGGTGTCGCGGGGAGCGGGCAGCAGGGCGGTCATGCAGGAATGCTACGTCACCCCGCTGACGCCGGAGCCGGGTCTTCCCGGATGTCGGTGGGCTCCTTTACATTTTCTGCCATGGGAATCGAACTCGAATCGTCTGCCGTCGCGCGCCTGCGCGACTCGATCGCCGGCACCGTCTACCTCCGCGGCGAGGAGGGCCTCGCCGCCGAGGTCGCCTGCTTCAACACGGCGATCCGCCACGACCCCGACATCGTCGTCGCCGCAACGAGTGAGGGCGACGTCGCCGAGGCGGTGCGGTTCGCCCGCACCGCCGGGCTCCCTGTTCGCGTCCAGGCCACCGGGCACGGTGCCGAGTCGCCCATCTCCGGAGGCATGATCGTGTCGACGCGTGGCCTCGACGGCCTGTCCATCGATGCCGGGTCCGGGCTGGCACGCATCGGCGCCGGCGTGCGGTGGGCACCGGTCATCGTGGCCGCAGCTGAGCACGGCCTCGCTCCCGTCACCGGCTCGTCGACGAGCGTCGGAGCGGTCGGTTACACGCTGGGCGGCGGAATCGGGCCGCTCGCCCGCCGCTACGGCTTCACGGCGGACTGGGTGCGCGGCTTCCGCGTCGTCACGGCCGAGGGCGCCGTCCGAACGGCCGACGCCGTCACCAACCCGGAGCTGTTCTGGGCGCTGCGAGGCGGCAAGGGCGGGCTCGCGATCGTCACCGAGATGACCCTCGAACTCGTCCCCCTGCGCACGCTCTACGGCGGGAGCGTCTTCTTCGAGGGCGGCGCGATCGAGCCCGCGCTCCGCGCCTGGGTGGACTGGTCGACGGAGCTGCCGGATGAGGCCACCACCTCGGTCGTCCTCCTCAGCATCCCCGATGTGGATGGGCCCCCGCCGCCCCTGCGCGGCCGCACCGTCCTCAGCGTCCGCTTCGCCTATCCCGGGGATGCGATCGAGGGCGAGCGCCTGTTCGCGCCGATTCGGAGCGCAGCGCCGGTGTATCTGGACTTCGTGGCCGAGATGCCGACCACGGCGATCGCGAGCATCCACAACGATCCGGAGGAGGGCGCACCGAGCTGGATCCGCGGTTACATGCTCGACTCCTTCGATCAGGATGCCGTGGACGCACTCCTCGAACTCGCGGGACCGGGGTCCGGATCGCCCTTCCTCGCGGTCGAGCTGCGGCAGCTCGGCGGGGCCACCGCACGCGACCCCGAAGACGGCACCTCGGTGGGAGGTCGCGACAGCGCGTTCACCCTCAGTCTGCTCGCGGCGGACCCGTCCACGTTCGCCGAGGCGGCACCCGAGCGTGCCCGCGCGATCGCGAACGCCCTCCAGGACCAGATCTCCTCCGTCACGAATGTGAACCTCGCGGGCGACATCGCCGACCGGGCGGCATTCGAGAAGGTCTGGCCGCCGGCTGTCTTCGAACGGCTGGAGGCGGTCCGGCGCGAATGGGACCCGGAGCGGGTCTTCGCCTTCGGGCCGGCCTGACCTCCGGCGCGCTCCCCGACGTGCTCCGTCACGCGCTCCCCCGCGCTCCCCGACGTGCTCCGTCACGCGCTCCCCCGCGCACTCCGCTTCACTCGCTCCAGATGCTCGGCGCATCCACGCGGGTGGAGGGGAGCGCGGCGTCGGTGCCCCACTCGCGCAACCACTGCGGGACGGTGACGTCCGTCGGCGACGGGCCCACCGCCTCCAGCAACTCGGCGATCGTGACGACGCCACCGCTGCGCTTGAGGAAGCGCCCGCGGATGAAGGCCTGCGTGTAGATCTCGCCGTCGACCGTGAAGCGCTGCTCGACGTAGACCGCCTTCTCGTCGAAGCCGAGGATGCGCGACTCCACCACGAACGGCTGCCACAGTTCCAATGACTTCCGGAAGGAGATCGTCTCCGACGCGACCACGGGATACCACCCGCGCTTCGCGAAGATCGCCCACACACCGTTGCGCCGCAGCAGGTCGAAGCGCCCGATGTCCGCGATCGACAGGTACACCCCGTTGTTCATGTGCCTCAGGATGTCGAGGTCGGTCGGCAGCACACGGAATCTGGTCCGCGCCACATCCCAGTGATCGAGCCGGGCGCCGAAGCGCGAGAGGATCGCGTGGAGCATCGTCCGGAAGATCATGTGCACCCGATCATGGTAGTGATCCGCACGCGAACGGTCGCATGCGTTGTGCGCTCTCTCCAAACAACGCGGAGACCCAGTGGATGCGCCTTGTGCGTTACGCATCAGGCGCTGGGCCGCCTGGCCCAAGCCGCCCGTCCCTCAGCGGGTGAGCGGGACCTCCAGCATGCTCACCCCGGCGGGCGGCGCGGACAGCGCCTGGTCCAGTTCACCCTTCGTGCGGGCGATGCTGTGATGCCAGCCATAGGCTCGCGCGAGCGAAGCGAGGTCGACCGACTGCGGCGTGTAGAGGACGCGATCGAACGCCTCCGCCGACGCGCTGCCGGCCACCTCCAACCCGTCGAAGATGGTGCCGCCGCCGTCATTGCCGACGACCACCTGCAGGTGGGGATGACGTTCGCCCGCCCCGAGGAGCAGCGAGCCGGCGTCGTGCAGCACGGCCAGGTCGCCGAGAAGCGCCCGGGTCACTCCACTCGGCATCCCGGCCTGCTCCGCCTCCGCCTGACTGGCGAGCGCGATGCCGGTGGCTGTTGCGATCGTGCCGTCGATCCCGGCGAGACCGCGGTTGGCATGTACGACGATCTTCTTCCCCGGCACGATGCGGTCGGCATCCCGGATGAGCCGGGAGGCGCCCAGGATCAGCCGATCGTGCGGCCAGGTATAGCGCCAGATGGTCTCCGCGAGCAGAGCCCGGGTGATCGGCGCGCGGATCGCCGCGAGTTCCGCGGTGGCGAAGGCGAGTGCATCAGCCGGCTCGAACGAGCGCGCTTTCGCCACATCGGGAGCCGCCGCGGAAGGGTTCGCCTCCTTTTCCGCCTGCTCGGCGAGACGCCTGCTGGCGAACACCCACCGGCCGACCCAGCCGCGCACCTCCGGCGAACGGACATCGATTCCGTCGCCGGCCCGCACGCCGCCCACGACGCGAGCACGATGGCCCGGGTTGTAGGCCTGTGCACCGGTCGGAGCGACGACGAACACCTCCACGTCGGGGCGCGAGAGGAGGGCTGGGACCTCGCGGCTGAGCGTCGGATGCCCGAAGACGATCGCCCGCTCGACGGCGCCGCCGAAGGTTTCGTCGTGCAGCAGCTCACGGTACGACGCGACGAGGTTCGGGCCGAAGCGCGAACCGCTCGACACCTCCGCCAGCAGTGGGAAGCCGCCCTCGCGGGCGAACTCCTCGGCGCGCGGACCGGCGTCGGCTCCGGCGACGACCACCGTCCGGCGTGCTCCGTCGATGGCGATGGTCTCGCGCCCGAGAGCATCGGCGCCCGCCCGGGCCGGAAGGCTGCCGGCCACCGCGGCGGGAAGCGGCGGGACCGCGACCGAGAGCGGTTCGCGGAACGCGACGTTCAGATGGACCGGTCCCGGATCCGCGGTCTCGGACCCGACGGCCGATCGCACCGCCGCGCGGGCGAGCTCCGCCGTGTCGTCCCCCTCGGACCCGAACGCCTGCGCGTCGACATCGGCCGACCATCGCACGGCCGCCCCGTACATCCCGTCCTGCTGCGTCGTCTGATTGGACCGGATGCCGCGCAACTCCTGCGGACGGTCGCCGGTCACGACGATCAGCGGTACGCCGGCCTCGTGCGCTTCGAGCACGGCGGGATGCACGTTCGCCGTCGCCGTTCCGCTCGTGGTGATGACGACGGCCGGTGCACCCGTCTCGCGCGCGAGACCGAGGGCGAGGAAGCCGGCGGAGCGTTCGTCGATCCGCACATGCAGGCGGGCGGACCCCGACCTCTCGAGTTCCGCGGCGACCAGCGCGAGCGCCTGCGAACGCGAACCGGGGCTCACCACGAAGTCGCGGACTCCGTTCCGGACGAAGGCGGTCAGGAGCGCGACCGAGAAGTCGCTCGCCGGGTTGCCCGTGCGCACCCCTGCGACCGCGTCCGCAGCCCCCACCGTGGTGACCCCGCCCCGGTGTGGGCGGTCACCCATCCCGGCGGCCGGTCTGGTCGTTGTCGGGACCGTTGTCGTCGAGTTCGGCCAGTTCTTTCTCGAGCCGGCGGATGCGCTCCTCCTGGTCGTGATCCAGGCGCAGCTTTCCGAGGAACGCAGGGTCGTCGTCGGGCGCCGTCACTCGACGCGCGAGGTCCGCCTTCCGGCGTCCCCGACCCACCAGGAACCAGAGGATGCCGCCGATGATCGGGAAGAGGATGACGACGAGAACCCACACGGGCTTCGGAAGGCCACGCACGCGAGAACGGTCGAACAGGGCGCAGTCGGCCACCGAATAGATATAGAACACCAGGGCTGCAACGCCGAGGGCTATCCAGAGGCGGACCATGGGTCAATCGTAACTCTCAGAGACGGTCTCTAAGCTGGGAGGGTGAAGCGGATTCCCTCTTGGATCACCTACACCGTGCTGCGCCTGCTGGTGTTCGCGGTGCCGCTTGCGATCCTGCTTCTGTTCGGCGTCGTCTGGTGGTTCTCGGTCATCGCGGCGGCTCTGATCGGACTCTGCCTGTCATACATCTTCCTCACCCGGCCGCGCAACGCGGTCTCGTCGGAGCTGTACGCCGTCCGCCACCGCACCACGCCCTCACGGTCGGAAGACGACGACGTCGAGGATGCTGCGGTCGACGCCGGCGATTCGGCCACACCCCGTGCGGTCGACGCCGGCGATTCGGCCGCACCCCGTCGGGTCGACGCCGGCGATTCGGCCACACCCCCTCAGAACGCGTAGGCGATGCCGAGCGCGAGGCCGACCAGCAAGCCCGCGACGCTCGTGAGTTGAAGCGCGGTCACCAGTTCGCGTGGGGAACGTCCGAACAGCACGATGATGCACGCAGGCAGGGCGGCGAGCAGCGCGAACATCCCGAACCAGGCGAAGGGATAGAACACCGCGAGCACCGCAAGGATCCCGAACGGCACCAGGAGCAGCAGGCAGAACAGGATGCGGGAGGCGATCCGGCCGAGCAGCACGGCCAGGGTGCGCTTTCCGGCCTGCTTGTCCGCCGCGCTGTCCCGGATGTTGTTCACCATGAGCACTGCGCACGCGATCAGACCCGCGATGACGGCGCCGTACCAGGCCTCCTGGTTGACCGTGCCCGCCAGCATGTACGTGGTGCCGGCGGTGGCGACGAGTCCGAAGAAGATGAAGACGAACACCTCGCCGAGCCCGTAGTACCCGTACGGACGCTTGCCGCCGGTGTAGAACCACGCGGCCGCAATCGCCGCCGCGCCGACGAGCAGCACCCACCAGTAGTGCGTCAGGATGACGAGGATGAGTCCGGCGAGCGCCGCCAGGCCGAAGAAGACGAGAGCGACGGTGAGCACAGCGCGGGGTGCGGCCCTCCCCGACCCGGTCAGCCGGCTCGGGCCGACCCGGAACTGGTCGGTTCCCCGGACTCCGTCCGAGTAGTCGTTCGCGTAGTTCACGCCGATCTGCAGCAGGATCGCGACGGCGAGACAGAGCAGAGACCGTACCGGATGCCAGATGCCCGGTCCCTCTGCCACCTTCGCCGCGCCGACACCGATCAGCACCGGGGCGATCGCCAACGGCAGTGTCCGTAGCCGCGCTCCGGCGATCCAGTCGGCGGTGGTCGCCGGCTTCGCCGCCGCGGCTGCTGCGCCCGGCCGTCTGCTCCGGCCGCCCCGGGGTCCGCGCGCCATCGGCGGCGTCATCCGTTCCATGCGTGGCTTGTTCTGACTCATCACAGGCCGAATCGTAACAACATCGGCTATGCCTCCGTTTCCCTCGCCACCTCGGCGAGCGCCAGCCGGTCTGGCTTGCCGCTCGACAACCGCGGCATCCGAGGCACCTCGACGAGCCGGGCGGGGGCCGCCGCGCGCCCGAGCTGCTCCGTCACGGCACGACGGATCGTGGCGAGCCCGGCCGGCGTTCTCCCTTCCACGACGACCACGGGAACCTGTCCCCATTCGGGATGCCCGGCCGCGACGACGACCGCGTTCTCCAGCCCCGGGACCTCCTTCACGACCCGCTCCACCGCATCCAGAAGGACCTTCTCACCCCCCGAGATGATGACGTTGTCCGCTCGCCCGGACACGGTCACCCGCCCGTGCGCGTCGACCTCGCCGAGATCCCCCGTGCGGTACCACCGGAGACCGTCGCGCTCGTAGAACGATTCCGCGGTTCGCTTCTGATCGCCCAGATACCCCTCGGCGAGCACGGCTCCCGTGATCTCGAGGCGCCCCTCCACCTCGCGCACCATGGTCGTGCCGATCGGTGTCCCGTCGTAGACGCACCCGCCCGCCGTCTCACTCGACCCATACGTGGTGACGACGCGAGCACCCGCCAGCTCGGAACGCTCTCGGATCGCCGGACTCAACGCCTGCCCACCGACCAGGATGCCGTCGAATCGTCTCAGCGCATCGGCCACCCTCCTCGATCCGCTCTCGGCAGCGTCGAGCAGCCGCCCCAATTGGACGGGAACCAGCGAGGTGTATCGAGGCCCATCGTGCAGTCCGGCAGCGAGCTCCGCGAACCGCTCGGGGTCGAAATGCCCGGTCCCGTAGTACACGGGCTCCGTCTCGGCGGCGAGCGACCGAACCAGCACTTGTGCACCGGCGACGTAGTGCGCCGGAAGCGCGAGCAGCCACTGCCCCTGGCCTCCGAGGGCGCCCGCAGAGGCGGCGGCGCTGGCGAGCAGAGCGTCCGCCGACAAGGCGACACGCTTCGGTACTCCCGTCGAACCGGACGTCTCGATGACGAGCGCGACATTCTGCGCCACCAGCTCGCCCTCCTCCGCGGTCGACTCACCGGCCTGCGCCTCACCGGCCCGCGGCAGGACCGCGTCGCCTCCGCCCGTCAACGCGTCCCGGAGCGCGACGAAGACGTCCTCCGGGTGGCCGGCATCCACCACTCGCAACCGCCGTGTCATCCGCCCGCCCACATCCACGCGCCCCACATCCACGCGCCTCAGTACTGCCAGGGGAACGGCGACCAGTCCGGTTCGCGTTTCTCGAGGAACGCATCCCGGCCCTCCACGGCCTCGTCGGTCCCGTAGGCCAGCCGGGTGGCCTCCCCGGCGAACAGCTGCTGCCCCACCATGCCGTCGTCGACCGCGTTGAACGCGTACTTCAACATCCGGATGGCCGTCGGAGACTTCGTCAGGATCTCGTCGGCCCATTCCAGCGCCACGGTCTCCAACGCGGCGTGCGGGACCACCGCGTTGACCGCGCCCATCTCATACGCGCGCTGTGCCGAGTACTCGCGCGCCAGGAAGAACACCTCCCTGCCGAACTTCTGCCCGACCTGCCGAGCGAAGTACGCGGACCCGTACCCTCCATCGAACGATCCGACATCGGCATCCGTCTGCTTGAAGCGACCGTGTTCGGCGCTCGCGATCGTCAGATCGCAGACGACGTGGAGAGAGTGCCCACCCCCCGCGGCCCAACCGGGCACGACCGCGATGACCACCTTCGGCATGAACCGGATCAGACGCTGCACCTCGAGAATGTGGAGCCGGCCCCCTCGCGCCCTGTCGATGCCCGAGGCGTTCTCGCCCTCGGCGTACTTGTAGCCGTCGCGACCTCGGATCCGCTGGTCTCCTCCCGAGCAGAAGGCCCAGCCGCCGTCCTTCGGGCTGGGGCCGTTTCCCGTCAGCAGCACCACGCCGACCCGGGGGTTCGTCCGGGCGTCTTCGAGAGCCGAGTAGAGCTCGTCGACCGTGTGCGGGCGGAACGCGTTCCGTACCTCTGGGCGGTCGAAGGCGACCCGCACTATCCGCCCGCTGACATCCTGATGGTAGGTGATGTCGGTGAGGCCGCCGAAGCCGGGGACCTCGCGCCACACGTCGGGATCGAAGAGTTCTGACACGTCCGGTTGCATGCGTCCAGACTACGGTTCGCGGTTCTCGGACGAGCCCGTCGTGCAAAACTGGTGGAATGCTGCCGGACCTCGCTGACCTGTTAGCAACTGCGCGCGTGGTCTCTTTGCCGATGACCACACGCTTTCGAGGAATCACGGTGCGGGAGGCGGTCCTCTTCGAGGGGCCATTGGGGTGGACCGAGTTCTCACCCTTCCTCGAATACGAGGACGAGGAGGCCTCCGCCTGGCTCCGCGCAGCCGTCGACTTCGGCTGGCATGAACCGCCCGCACCACTGCGCGAGCGCATCCCGGTCAACGCCACGGTCCCCGCCGTTGGGGTGGATGACGTCGCGGCGATCCTGACGAGATATCCCGGCGCGCGTACCGCGAAGGTCAAGGTGGCGGAGCCCGGGCAGACGCTCGCCGACGATATCGCCCGGGTACGTGCCGTGCGGGAGGTGCTGGGTCCGGAGGGCCGGGTGAGGATCGACGCGAACGCGCTGTGGAATCTCGACGAGGCGGAGCACGCCATCCACGCCCTCGCCCCGTTCGACCTCGAATACGTGGAACAGCCGTGCGCGACCGTCGACGAACTCGTCGAACTCCGTCGACGCATCGCCTACATGGACATCCCGATCGCCGCGGATGAAAGCATCCGGAAGGCGGCCGATCCGCTCACCGTGGCACAAGCCGGCGGCGCCGACCTGGTGGTCGTCAAGGCGCAGCCGCTCGGCGGAGTGCATGCGGCCCAGCGGATCGTCGCAGCAGCAGGGCTGCCGGCCGTCGTCTCCAGCGCCCTCGACACGTCGGTCGGCATCGCCATGGGCGCTCACCTCGCCGCCGCCCTTCCGGACCTCGACTTCGACTGCGGCCTCGGGACGGTCGCGATGTTCGTGGACGACGTCGCCGACGAGCCGCTCGTTCCCGTGGACGGCAGCATCCCGGTCGTGCGCCCGGCCGTTTCGTCCTCACGACTGGATGCGCTCCGCGCCGACGAGGAACGCACCGAGTGGTGGCACGGACGGATTCGGCGGAGCTACCGCTTCATCGAGCACGCCGCCGCCCTCTGACCGGCCTCAGACGTACAGCCGCTCCGGCACGTCGAGGCCGTAGATGGCACGTCCGGAACTCCAGATGGCTTCGCAGGCTGCACGCAGCAGGTCCACGTCGTCTCTGCCTTCGGAAAGGATGCGCACCTCGTTTCCCACGATCGCCACGGTCGCATCGCGGACCGTCACCGCTCCATCGCGCGCCGTGTGGGGCCGCGGATACGGCGCGGTGAGGTCGCGAAGATCCCGCAGGATGTACGTGGGCCTCAGGTCCGCAGCCGCGGAGAGCAACTGCTTGCCTCGATCGACTCCGGTGAGCACGAGGACCGACGCGATCTCTGCCCGATTGGCTCCGAGCACGTCCGTGTCCAGGCGATCGCCGATGAAGAGCGGCTGCCGTGCGCCGAAGCGCGCCACCGCCTCGTCGAAGATCGCTCGTTCCGGCTTTCCCGCAACCAGAGGCAATCGCCCGACGGCGGTATGCACCGCGGAGACGAGCGTCCCGTTGCCTGGCGCGATCCCGCGGGCGACGGGAATGGTCCAGTCCGTGTTCGTGGCGATCCACGGACGTTCGTCGTCACTGCGCCCCTGGAGAGCGAACGCGGCCTCGGCGAGCTGCGTCCATCCCACCTCCGGAGCGAATCCCTGGATCACCGCGGCCGGTTCGTCTTCGGCGGACCGGGTCACCGTGAAGCCGCCCTTCTGGAGCTCGTCGACCAGACCATCGCCCCCGACGACGAGGATGCTGGAGCCGGCCGGCACATGCTGGGCGAGCAACCGAACCGCCGCCTGCGGCGACGTCACGACATCGCTCGGCTCGACCCTCAGGCCGAGTTCTCTGAGGTGCGCGGCAACCGTGGCATCCGTCCGCGACGCGTTGTTGGTGATGTAACCCACTCGACAGGTTTCTGCCGCGCTGTTGAGGCTCTCCACCGCATAGGGGATGGCCTCCGCGCCCGTGTAGACAACACCGTCGAGGTCAGCCAGGAGCAGGTCGACCCCGTCGAGCGGAGCGCGGTCCTCAGGGCTGCGTCGGAACAGTGCCATCGTCGGGCTCGCCCTCCTCGTGGTCGTGGCTCGCCGCGGACTCTTCCGCCGCGTCGTCCGGGTGGTCCGGCTCATCGGAGTCGTTCGGCTCATCGTCGGCGGCAAGCTCGTCTTCGCCGAAGCCGAGGTCCTCTTCGATGATGTCGACCGTCTCGTGCTCTTCGACGTCCGCCTGGTCGAAGGCGGCCTCTGCGGCTGCCGCCCGCTCGCGCCAGCGTGCGGCCTCTTCGCTGCGGCCGAGCTCCTCGAGCACCTCGGCGTAGGCGTGAAAGAGATCGGCGCTGTAGGCGAAGGCCCGGTTCGGGTCCAGTTGCGGAATCTCGAGCTCGGCGAGTGCGGCCTCCGGGTTCCCCTGGTCCAGGCGCGCGCCCGACATGGCGATGGCGAGAGAGACCTGGACATCCGCAGGCAAGCTGGTGCGGTCGACGGATCGGCCGAGCTCCAGTGCCCGATCGGGGCGGCCGACGCCGCGCTCGCTGTCCACCATGAGTGGCAGCTGGTCGTTGGATCCGGAGATGCGGCGGTACGTGCGCAGTTCGCGGAGGGCGAGTGCGAAGTCGCCGATCGCATACGCGGTGATCGCGAGCGTTTCGCGAACGACCCCCACGCGACCTGCGCGACGCGACGCCGACATGGCATGAAGGTGCGCCAGCTCGGGATCGCTGTCGATGAGACGACCGGCCATCACCAAGTGCTTGGCGACCCAGTCGGCGTTGTCCTTGCTGAGGGTCTTCAGCTCGACCCGCGCCGCACCCGGCAGGTCTCGTGCCTGCACATCCTCGGGGATGAGCGGGTCATCGTGGCGCGGGCGCACGGACTGGAGCTCCCGCGCGAGCCGTGCGTCCTCGTCATCCCAGCGAGACTGATCGCGGGCGTCCTTGTCTCCGCGCGCCGGACGTCCGTCGCGCGTCCACAGCTGATCGTCGCGGTCGGGGCGCCGCGGCCCGTCCTTTCGGAAAGTGCCCGAGTCGCCTCGTGAGCCGCCGGCGCGTTGGGCGCCCGAGCGCTGCTCCCGTTGCGGCGCGGCCGACCAGGGACGGGAGCCCGAACGGTCGCCCGTGGAGCCGTGCTGCCGTCGGTCGTCGTTCCGATCGGACCGAGGACGTTCCGACCGCTGCCCATCGCTTCGTCGGTCGTCCTGGCCACGATATCCCTCACGGCGATCCGTGCGTCCTTGCCCCGCAAAACCGCTCGGACGCCCCGTCCGAGCTCCGTCTCCGGAAGCGCGAGGCTTCCACTCGCGGGGCTGCCGCTCTTCCCGCGAACGGCCCGCGCCGGCGCGATCGCCGTCCCGCCGCGCGCCCCGGTCACCTCCACGCTCGTATCCACCGCGCGAACCATCGTCGTCCTTGCGACGGTAGCCGCCCCGCGGGGCGCCATCGCCTCCACGATCCTGGCCACCGTAGCCGGCTCGCGCACCGCGATCATCACGACGACCATAGCCACCCTGCGCACCCCGGTCGTCGCTGCGGCCGGAGCCGCCGCGCGAACCGCTGTCGGCTCGGCGGTCGTATCGACCATCGGAGGCGCCTCGCGGCTGTTGTCCGCCGCTCGAACGAGAACCGTCGCGGGAGTCGCGGTCGGGCCCGCGATACGGTCCCCCCTCGCCACGGCGCTCGGATCCGCGCGCCGCGTTCCGGTCACGGCTGGGGTAGGAGTCGGAGCCTTCGCGGCGAGGACGGGACCCGTCCGAGCGCCGCGCAGCTGGGTCTCCTCCGCCGCTTCGGTCCGTTCTCCGCGGTCCGTCGCCGCCGGTCGACGAGCGATCGCGCGAAGCGCCGCCGGCTCGGGGACGGCCACGCTGATCGCCATCGTTCCGAGACGACCGGTATCCGTCGCCGCCTCGTGCCGGGCGACCCGGCTGCTGGCGACGACGCGGCTCGTCGTTCCGAGCGTTCTCGTCTGCCGGTGTGTCGCTCACGGCTTCTCCTGTCGAGTTGGCGGGTCGAGCCCAGCCTATGCTTCCTGCTGCAACCGACCCCGTTAACGCGAAATGGCCACCCATCACTGGGTGGCCATCTCACAAAGAAGTCCGGCGGTGTCCTACTCTCCCACAGGGTCCCCCCTGCAGTACCATCGGCGCAGAGAGTCTTAGCTTCCGGGTTCGGAATGTAACCGGGCGTTTCCCTCTCGCTATGGCCGCCGAAACACTATTGATGTATCAAAGTGAACGATCAAGCTTCGCTTGAATCAGTTCTCGACCGTACATCGAGAACCACATAGTGGACGCGTGCAATCTCAGCCCCTCATACCAGCCTTACAACATGTATGAGAGTGGTGATTATCAAGTTATCGGCTTATTAGTACCGGTCAGCTCCATGGGTCTTTAGTCCCCACTTCCACATCCGGCCTATCAACCCAGTAGTCTAGCTGGGAGCCTCTCGCCCGAAGGCATGGAAATCTCATCTCAAGGCCGGCTTCCCGCTTAGATGCTTTCAGCGGTTATCCATCCCGAACGTAGCTAATCAGCGGTGCTCCTGGCGGAACAACTGACACACCAGAGGTTCGTCCAACCCGGTCCTCTCGTACTAGGGTCAGATCCTTTCAAATTTCCTACGCGCGCAGCGGATAGGGACCGAACTGTCTCACGACGTTCTAAACCCAGCTCGCGTACCGCTTTAATGGGCGAACAGCCCAACCCTTGGGACCTACTCCAGCCCCAGGATGCGACGAGCCGACATCGAGGTGCCAAACCATGCCGTCGATATGGACTCTTGGGCAAGATCAGCCTGTTATCCCCGAGGTACCTTTTATCCGTTGAGCGACAGCGCTTCCACAAGCCACTGCCGGATCACTAGTCCCGACTTTCGTCCCTGCTCGACTTGTCAGTCTCACAGTCAAGCTCCCTTGTGCACTTACACTCGACACCTGATTGCCAACCAGGTTGAGGGAACCTTTGGGCGCCTCCGTTACTTTTTGGGAGGCAACCGCCCCAGTTAAACTACCCACCAGGCACTGTCCCTGAACCGGATTACGGTTCGAAGTTAGATATCCAAAGTGACCAGAGTGGTATTTCAACATTGACTCCACGAACACTGGCGTGTCCGCTTCAAAGTCTCCCACCTATCCTACACAAGCCACTCCGAACACCAATACCAAGCTGTAGTAAAGGTCACGGGGTCTTTCCGTCCTGCTGCGCGTAACGAGCATCTTTACTCGTAGTGCAATTTCGCCGAGTTCGCGGTTGAGACAGCTGGGAAGTCGTTACGCCATTCGTGCAGGTCGGAACTTACCCGACAAGGAATTTCGCTACCTTAGGATGGTTATAGTTACCACCGCCGTTTACTGGGGCTTAAATTCTGAGCTTCGCCGAAGCTAACCCTTCCTCTTAACCTTCCAGCACCGGGCAGGCGTCAGTCCGTATACATCGTCTTGCGACTTGGCACGGACCTGTGTTTTTAGTAAACAGTCGCTTCCCACTGGTCTCTGCGGCCTTCAAACGCTCCCGGAGCAAGTCCGTTCACGCCTCAGGCCCCCCTTCTCCCGAAGTTACGGGGGCATTTTGCCGAGTTCCTTAACCACGATTCTCTCGATCTCCTTGGTATTCTCTACCTGACCACCTGAGTCGGTTTGGGGTACGGGCGGCTGGAACCTCGCGTCGATGCTTTTCTTGGCAGCATAGGATCACCCATTTCGTCAATGAAGACTACGCATCGTGCCTGGGCCTATGTGAGAGACGGATTTGCCTATCTCTCGGCTTACACACTTACACCGGGACTACCATCGCCCGGCTGGGCTACCTTCCTGCGTCACACCTGTTAATACGCTAGCCGCACCAGCATGGGGTCGAGCGTTAGGCCCGGACCGTCACCCCGAAGGGATCGGTGTCCAGGATTAGGACTCTTAGCACCACTGGATTGACTGGGGCGGTTCTTCGCCGGTACGGGAATATCAACCCGTTGTCCATCGACTACGCCTGTCGGCCTCGCCTTAGGTCCCGACTTACCCAGGGCGGATTAGCCTGGCCCTGGAACCCTTGGTCTTTCGGAGGACGGGTTTCTCACCCGTCTTTCGCTACTCATGCCTGCATTCTCACTCGTGTGGCGTCCACGGCTGGTTCACACCGCCGCTTCACTCGCCACACGACGCTCTCCTACCCATCAACACGGCTGGACCACGAAGGCCTACCAATAATGTCAATGCCACAACTTCGGTGGCGTGCTTGAGCCCCGTTACATTGTCGGCGCGGAATCACTTGACCAGTGAGCTATTACGCACTCTTTCAAGGGTGGCTGCTTCTAAGCCAACCTCCTGGTTGTCTGTGCAACTCCACATCCTTTCCCACTTAGCACGCGCTTAGGGACCTTAGTTGGTGGTCTGGGTTGTTTCCCTCTCGACGATGAAGCTTATCCCCCACCGTCTCACTGCTGCGCTCTCACTTACCGGCATTCGGAGTTTGGCTGACGTCAGTAACCTTTTAGGGCCCATCGGCCATCCAGTAGCTCTACCTCCGGCAAGAAACACGCAACGCTGCACCTAAATGCATTTCGGAGAGAACCAGCTATCACGAAGTTTGATTGGCCTTTCACCCCTATCCACAGCTCATCCCCTCAGTTTTCAACCTAAGTGGGTTCGGTCCTCCACGACGTCTTACCGTCGCTTCAACCTGGCCATGGATAGATCACTTCGCTTCGGGTCTAGGACATGCGACTGAATCGCCCTATTCAGACTCGCTTTCGCTACGGCTACCCCTCACGGGTTAACCTCGCCACATATCGCTAACTCGCAGGCTCATTCTTCAAAAGGCACGCTGTCACCCCTACAAGGAGGCTCCAACGGTTTGTAAGCAAACGGTTTCAGGTACTATTTCACTCCCCTCCCGGGGTACTTTTCACCTTTCCCTCACGGTACTTGTCCGCTATCGGTCATCTGGGAGTATTTAGGCTTATCAGGTGGTCCTGACAGATTCACACGGGATTTCTCGGGCCCCGTGCTACTTGGGATACTCTTCGCGCCATTGGACCATTTCGGTTACGGGGCTTGCACCCACTGTGGCTGGCCTTTCAATGCCATTCACCTATGATCCTTTGTAACGCTTGCAGTTCGGCAGAATCTGCTGAAAAGTCCCGCAACCCCGACCATGCAACGCCTGCCGGCTATCACACATGATCGGTTTAGCCTCTTCCGGTTTCGCTCGCCACTACTAACGGAATCGCTTTTGCTTTCTCTTCCTGTGGGTACTGAGATGTTTCACTTCCCCACGTTCCCTCTACCCGCCCTATATATTCAGGCGGGAGTCACTGGGTCACCATAAAGGGCCCAGCGGGGTTTCCCCATTCGGAAATCCTCGGATCAAAGTTCGCTTATCAACTCCCCGAGGCTTATCGCAGATTGCTACGTCCTTCTTCGGCTCCAGATGCCAAGGCATCCACCGTTTGCTCTTAGAAACTTGAAATCACATGAGTTTGAATCGATCGGCCCATCAAAAGATGAGCAGATTGACCAATGATCTATAAGTCAGTACATGAAGTACTGCTTGTTGATCTTTGTGATCCGAACCCGAAGGTTCGAATCTAAGATGCTCGCGTCCACTGTGTAGTTCTCAAAGTACGGGCGGTACCTTCTCCGCCGGCCGAGTTATGGCCGACAAGAAAAGGTCCAGAGGATTCGGTTCTCATCCGATCGGATGAGGTCCGGTCCCTCAGGACCCAACAGCGTGCATGTGCAGTGCTTCCAGAATCGAACCTTTCCGATCCGCAAGCGGATGTACTGAGTTCGAGCCGTTCGGCTCTGCACCAATGTCAATGTTCCACCCATGAGCTAACCGGCTGAGAACGAGTCTTACCGAACTGGTAAGAACAGCCTCAGATCCGGCGCCTGGACACCCGAGGGTGCCAGTTGCTCCTTAGAAAGGAGGTGATCCAGCCGCACCTTCCGGTACGGCTACCTTGTTACGACTTAGTCCTAATCACCGATCCCACCTTCGACAGCTCCCTCCACAAGGGTTGGGCCACCGGCTTCGGGTGTTACCGACTTTCATGACTTGACGGGCGGTGTGTACAAGGCCCGGGAACGTATTCACCGCAGCGTTGCTGATCTGCGATTACTAGCGACTCCGACTTCATGAGGTCGAGTTGCAGACCTCAATCCGAACTGAGACCGGCTTTTTGGGATTCGCTCCACCTTACGGTATTGCAGCCCTTTGTACCGGCCATTGTAGCATGCGTGAAGCCCAAGACATAAGGGGCATGATGATTTGACGTCATCCCCACCTTCCTCCGAGTTGACCCCGGCAGTCTCCTATGAGTTCCCGCCATTACGCGCTGGCAACATAGAACGAGGGTTGCGCTCGTTGCGGGACTTAACCCAACATCTCACGACACGAGCTGACGACAACCATGCACCACCTGTTCACGAGTGTCCAAAGAGTTGACCATTTCTGGCCCGTTCTCGTGTATGTCAAGCCTTGGTAAGGTTCTTCGCGTTGCATCGAATTAATCCGCATGCTCCGCCGCTTGTGCGGGCCCCCGTCAATTCCTTTGAGTTTTAGCCTTGCGGCCGTACTCCCCAGGCGGGGCGCTTAATGCGTTAGCTGCGACACGGAAACCGTGGAATGGTCCCCACATCTAGCGCCCAACGTTTACGGCGTGGACTACCAGGGTATCTAATCCTGTTCGCTCCCCACGCTTTCGCTCCTCAGCGTCAGTTACGGCCCAGAGAACTGCCTTCGCCATCGGTGTTCCTCCTGATATCTGCGCATTCCACCGCTACACCAGGAATTCCATTCTCCCCTACCGCACTCTAGTCTGCCCGTACCCACTGCAGGCCCGAGGTTGAGCCTCGGGTTTTCACAGCAGACGCGACAGACCGCCTACGAGCTCTTTACGCCCAATAATTCCGGACAACGCTCGCACCCTACGTATTACCGCGGCTGCTGGCACGTAGTTAGCCGGTGCTTTTTCTGCAGGTACCGTCACTTTCGCTTCTTCCCTACTAAAAGAGGTTTACAACCCGAAGGCCGTCATCCCTCACGCGGCGTTGCTGCATCAGGCTTGCGCCCATTGTGCAATATTCCCCACTGCTGCCTCCCGTAGGAGTCTGGGCCGTGTCTCAGTCCCAGTGTGGCCGGTCACCCTCTCAGGCCGGCTACCCGTCGTAGGCTTGGTGGGCCGTTACCTCACCAACTACCTGATAGGCCGCGAGTCCATCCTTGACCGAAGTTCTTTCCACGTACAGGAGATGCCTCCGTACGTCGTATCCGGTATTAGCTTCCGTTTCCGGAGGTTATCCCAGAGTCAAGGGCAGGTTACTCACGTGTTACTCACCCGTTCGCCACTAATCCCCCAGAGCAAGCTCCGGGTTCATCGTTCGACTTGCATGTGTTAAGCACGCCGCCAGCGTTCGTCCTGAGCCAGGATCAAACTCTCCGTAAATGTTTAGCTCCGCGATCGCAAGCGATCGGGAAACATGGTGCAGGCTCGGACAGGAAATGTGTCCGGGCACTGCGAGTTTGTCTTGACTAGTTTCGAATATCTACTGACATTCTGTTCTAATCCAAAGGAATCTCGCATCGACCGCTAGACTAGGTCTAGACAGTCAATGCCGAGGTTATTTGGCATTTGACATTGTGCACGCTGTTGAGTTCTCAAGGATCGGACGCTCTCGCTTTTCAACCTTCCGGCTGTCTCCGCGAGGCAACTTCTCTACTTTACCACTCGCAGTCAGTTTGTCAAATCGGCGCGCCGTGATCTCGTTGACCCGTATAAGGGCACAACCGATCTCACGAACTGAACCAGTCAGACCTGCTCTGTGAGTGGGTGTTAATCCTAAGCTCAGCGACCGAACTAATTCAAGTTCAGATTGCCGCTTGGCTTTGGGATTCGGTCCCGCTTGAGGCCGGGGAGCTCTTCCGCTCTCCCGCACCTTTGGGGTGACAAGTAAGTACTTTACGCAGGCCCTGGAGGACGTGCAAATTCCGCCATCATCCCGGGCGTGTCGTGCTCCACTTCCGCGGAATCATGCGGATCTTCCCCGCTCGGTCCTCCGCGACCGACAGAAAACCCCTCCAAGCGGACTGCTCGAAGGGGTCGTGGTTTCTGCGGGTCTCCGTGCGTCAGAGTCCCGAGTATGCGTGGAGCCCGTGGAAGAAGACGTTGACGATGCCGAAGTTGAACAGGACGGCAGCGAAGCCGATGATCGCCAGCCACGCGGAGCGGGATCCGCGCCACCCACGGGTGGCGCGCGCGTGGATGTAGCCGGCATAGATCACCCAGATGATGAAGGTCCAGACCTCTTTGGTGTCCCATCCCCAGTACCGGCCCCACGCCTTCTCGGCCCAGATGGCACCGGCGATGAGCGTGAACGTCCAGGCGATGAATCCGACGATGTTGATGCGGTAGGCCAGGTTCTCCAGCGCGACCGAGCCCGGCAAGGTCGTCAGGAACGCGAACTGCTGAGGACGCGACTCCGCCACCTGGCGTTCGCGGCGGTATTGGAGCAGCTGCAGCCCCGACAGCGCGAAGCCGAGTGCGAAGAACGCCGTGCCCAGCACGGCCACGATGATGTGGATGACCAGCCAGTACGACTGGAGTGCGGGCTGAAGCGGGACGACGGGCACGTAGTACCGCAGCAGCGCGATGCCCTGCAGGACCAGGACCAATCCCAGGACGAAGGTGCCGAGGTACTTGATCTGCCACTTCAGGTTCGCCGCCAGGAAGACCCCGATGATCACGAGTGTCCCCGTCATCGAGAACTCCCACATGTTCGCCCACGGGACTCGAGCTGCGGCGACACCCCGCAGAACGTCCGCCACGACGTGGAACCCGAACCCGATGATCGTGAGCGCGAACGCCCACCGCAGGGACGCGGAGTTCTCTGAGCCGTTCAGCAAGTCGTCCTCGACGCGGGTGCTGATGCGGGAGGAGAGCCGGCCGAGAGCCGAAGTCGGGCCGGGCGGCGCCTCCCTCGGCGGTTCGCCGATGACGGTCGTGGTGGCTGCGCCGACCGGTGCGGCGACCTCAGCCCGTCGCGCGACGGCACTCGGCACGACGGCTGCCTCGACCGCGGTCGCGCGAGCGCCTCGTCGTGCGAGGTCGAGGGCGAAGGCGATGAATGCCGCCGCGTAGAGGCCCATCGCCGCGTACAGGAACACGGTCGACAGTTGTGCGAGGGTCTCGGTCACGATGCAAGCCTACGTCTTCGGGGAGCCCGCCATGGCTCCGGAGTGCTGATCGGCGACGGCGGCCACCGCTGCCAGGAGGTTGGGGTCGTCGCCGCGGGCGAGGCCCGCGTACTCCAGGATGAGCGATCCGTCCTGATTCTCGACAGCCTTCACCCAGATCCGGCGCCGTGGGACGAACAGGGAGGTGAGGAGGCCGGCGAGGATGAGGATGGCGAACAGCAGCACCCATCCTTGAGCCGGGTCGTGGTGGACCTCGAGCGTGGCGAACCGTTTGACCCCGTCCAGTGAGATGGTACCGAGACCGTTCGGCAGCTTCACGGTCTGTCCGGGTTTCAGCTCGAGCGCCTTCGTCTTCGTCGGCGGACCGGCCAGCTGTTCGAGCGTGTCGGTGTTCAGGCTGTACACGGACTGCGGAACTCCGTCGTCGACCCCCAGGTCGCCCGCATAGACGTTGAGGCTCAGCACCGGGTCGTCGAGACCCGGGAACTTCGAGGCGAGCGCGCCTTGCGCAGTCTGGCTGGCGGTCACTGTCGGATAGAAGAAGCCGATCATCCCGACCTGCTCCTTCAGTCCGTCCGGCACCTTCACGAAGCCGAGGGAGGTGAGGTTCGGATCCGCCTGGGGGATGAACGGGACGGAGTCGCTGAACACCACCTTCCCGGCGGGGTCTCGGACCGTGATCGTCGGCGCATATCCATTGCCGAGCAGATAGACGTTCGTGCCGCCGATGGCCAGCGGTTCGTTCACCTTGATCGTCGTGTCGGAGTTCGCGTCTCCCGGCCCGGTCGTGGTGACATGCGCGGTGTAGTCCAAGGGGGTGCCGATCGCGTCACGATTCTTCCTCTCGTACCGCACATCCAGTTTGTTCACGGCGATCGAGAACGGCGCGAGCGATGCGTCGCTGAAGAACCGGCCCGGGTTGAAGGAGTTGTACGACGGCAGGCTGTTCACGAAGCTCTGACCTTCGACCACGATCTTCTGCCCCGTGTAGCCGAATCCTCCCCCGACCCCGATCGCGAGGAGCACGCCGAGCAGTGCGATGTGGAAGACGAGGTTGCCCGTCTCGCGGAGATAGCCGCGTTCGGCGGAGACGGACGTGGAGCGTGCATCCTGGTACAGCGCCACGCGGTAGCGGTTGGCCTTCAGCACATCGCGCGCGGTGAGGATCGGGTCGGGTGCGGCGGAGCGGAGCGCGGCGGGCAGGATCCTGGCCTGGAAACCGGCCATCCGCTCCAGCCGGGCCGGGGTCCTCGGCGGCTTGGCGCCCATCGCCCGGAAATGGTGGGTGGTACGCGGGATGATGCAGCCGATCAGCGAGGCGAACAGCAGGAGATAGATCGCCGAGAACCACACGGACGTGTAGACGTCGAATGCCTGCAATTTGTCGAGCACCGGCGCCAACTGGGGGTTCTCGCTGAAGTACTTGGTGACGCCGTTGGGATCGGAGCTGCGTTGAGGCACCAACGAACCCGGCACCGCCGCGATAGCGAGCAGGAGCAGCAGGAACAGCGCTGTGCGCATGCTCGTGAGCTGCCGCCAGAACCACCGGAGCCATCCGAGGGGGCCGAGCTTCGGCTGGACGACGTCCGGATCCTCTCGAGGCGGAGCGGAGTCGATGTGATCAGAGGGCCGGCTCAAAACCTTGGATCACCGCCAAGAACTGGGACATGAGCTCGCTCCACAGGCCGGTGACCATCAGGATGCCGATGACGACCAGCAGCACGCCGCCGATGATGTTGATGGCCCGGATGTGCCGTTTGAGGTAGGCGACGGAACCCGCCACCCAGTCGAAACCGAGGGCGACGAGCAGGAAGGGGATGCCGAGCCCGATGCAGTAGAAGAGCCCGAGCAAGGCGCCGCGCCACGGCGAGCCGCTGCCGACGCTGAGCGCGCTGATCGCGGCGAGCGTCGGTCCGATGCACGGCGTCCATCCCAACCCGAAGACGATGCCGAGCAGCGGCGCGCCGATCAGGCCGGTCGCTGGGCGCCAGGACGGCTTGATCGTTCGCTGGAGGAAGGAGAACTGGCCGATGAAGACCAACCCCATGACGATCACGAGCACGCCCAGCACGCGGATGACGACCTCTTGCCAGCGCACCAGCCAGAAGCCGAGAGCGCCGAAGGCCGCACCGTAGGCGACGAACACGACCGCGAACCCGAGGACGAAGAGGGCGACCCCCGTCAGCATGCGCGATCGGTCGCGCTTGGCGCCGGGGTCGCTGACGCCGCCCACATACGCGAGGTATCCGGGCACCAGCGGGAGCACGCACGGGGAGGCGAAAGAGACCAGGCCCGCGAGAAGGGCGATCGGCAGGGCCAGCAGAAGCTGGCCGCTGAAGACGATCTGACCGACGCCGCCCACCTCAGTGCTCGGCCACGGCGTCGGAGATGAGGGAGTCGAGGATGCCCTTGCCCGGGAGTGCGCCGAGGATGCGCGCCGCCACGCGTCCCTTCTTGTCCACCACCAGGGTCGTCGGGGTCGCCTTCGGCGGCACGGTCTTGCTGAAGGCGAGGAGGACCGAGCCGGTGTCGCGGTCGAGGACGGAGGGGTAGGTCACACCCTTGTCCTTCTCGAAGCTCTCCGCAGTCTGTACGGAGTCGTAGAGATTGACTCCGAGGAACTCGACTCCCTGTGCGGCGTACTTCTGGCTGAGCGACTGGAGGTCCGGCGCTTCGACGCGGCACGGCGGGCAGCCGGCGTACCAGAAGTTGACGACGAGGACCTTTCCCGCGTACTGCTTCGAGCTCACGGTGCTGCCGTCCTGCAGCGTCCCGGTGAAAGAGACCGGCTCGCCGCGATTGCCCGCGGCGAACTCGCTGACCGTGCCGTCGCCCGCGATGTAGTTCTGCCCGTTTCCGGAGCGGTACTGGGTGGCGAGGGAGTCGTTGGCCGTGCATCCACTCAGCGCCAGGGCGGTGGCGGCGGCAAGGGCGGCGGCAGGGAGCAGGATCCGAGACCGGAGCCGGGGTGCGGCGTTCACACGGCCCCCACGTCGGTCGCGGCGACCTGGAGGCTCGCGGCGGGCTCCGCATAGCCGACTTCGACGAGACGCGGAGCCGAAGCTGTCCGTGCCTCGTGCGGCTTCGCAGGTGTGCCCGGGTCCGGATCCACCGCATCCGCCGGGCCTTCGGCGGCGGGCGGCCGCTCGAATGTCGTGATGCTCGACAGGGAGCAACGCCGTTTACGCGGATCGTGCGGGAAGCGCTCGCCCGCGACGGACAGGTGCGCGACCCAGATCGGAAGCTGGTGACTCATCAGCACGACGTCGCCCGATTCGACGGATTCGAAGGCCTCGTCGATGGCCGCGAGCATCCTGCGTTCGATGCTGGCGTAAGCCTCGCCCCAGCTGGGTCGAAGCGGATTCACCAGGTAGGGCCAGTAGATCGGCTTGCGGAGGGCGAGCCGCATCTTCGTGCCTTCGAACCGATTCGTGGGCTCGATGATCCGGTCGTCGATGACGGGATCCAGGCCGAATGCCTCGGCGATGGGAGCGGCGGACTCGCGGGTGCGCTGAAGGGGAGACACGCGCAATGCGCTCATCGGCCGCTCGCGCGCCGCCAGCTCGTCGGCGGCGGCCTGCGCCATGCGGTGGCCGAGCTTGGAGAGGCCGAACCCCGACAACCTGCCATACAGGATGCCGTCGGGGTTGAACACCTCGCCATGACGGACGAGGTGCACTTGGCTCGCTACCACGGCTCCAGTCTACGGACCGGGTTCCCTTGAATTGACTGAGCGCCCGCGCGGCAGTTCCCGGTGATCTCTCCACCGGTGGACGGTTCTCGCCGGTTATCCACAGATTCTCTCCTCTGCCGGTGGCCGGCTGCGCTTCTTCGTAGCGTCGACTCATGGCCGATGACGAAGAAGAAGGAGAGGCGCTTGCGAACATCCCCAACCACGACCGCCCACGTGAACGGATGCGGCGCCTGGGTATCGGTGCGCTCACCGATGACGAGGTCCTCGCGCTCGTGCTCGGCTCGGGTCAGACCGGTCGGAGCGTCCTCGCCCTGGCGAGGTCCGTGCTCCGGCGGACCGGCGGATTCCCCGGCCTTGCGACGATGGACTTCGCTCGACTGGAACGGCTGCCCGGAGTCGGGCCGGCGACGGCGGGCCGCCTGGTCGCGATCACGGAGATCTGGCGGCGTGCCGGAGCATCGTCCACCTGGACGCGACTGGTCGACGCGAAGGCCGTCGCCGGCGTCGTCCGGCCGGAGCTGCTGCATCGCGATTCTGAGCGGTTCCTGGTCGTGGTGGCCGACCGAGCCGCCCGGCCTCTCGAGATCGTGCTCATGCGCGACGGCGGAGTGGATGAGACGAGCGTTCAGCCGGCGGATGTTCTCCAGGCGGTTCTCACGCGGGGCGGAAGATCGTTCGCCGTGGCGCACAACCATCCCTCGGGGGTCCTCGATGCATCCGTCGCAGACCTCATGCTCACGCGCCGCCTGGACCAGTCCGCTGCGACACTCGGTCTCCGGTTCCTCGGCCACATCCTCGTCGCGGGCGACAGCTGGAACGCGCTGCCCACGATCGGGTCGGGGACTACGGGGTCAAGCGCGTCGGGCCGCGGAAGAGATAGGTCGTCTCACGGAGGTTCGAGAGGTGAAGCATGAGCATCAGAACGCGCGCGAGCCCCATACCGAATCCACCGTGCGGAGGAACGCCGTACCGGAAGAACGCCAGGACGTCTTCGAGCTCGTCGACCGAGAGACCCTTCTCGATCGCCTGCTGCTCCAGGGTGTCGACCCGGTGCTCACGCTGGGCGCCCGTGGAGATCTCCACCCCGTTGAAGATCAGGTCGTAGCTGCGGGTGATGGACGGGTCCTCGGCATGACGCATGTGGTAGTACGGGCGGATCGTCGAGGCGTAGTCCGTCAGGAAGACGAACTCGTGACCGTACGTCTCCTTGACGTAGGCCGAGATCCGGCGCTCGCCCTCCGGGTCCATGTCGTCGTCATCGCGCTGGACCTGGTAGCCGTGCTCCGCCACGATGCGCTTCGCCTCCGCCAGCGGGATGCGCGGGAACGGCGTCGACGGCACCGTGACCTCGACCCCGAAGAGTCGCTCGATCTCTTCGCCGTGCTTCTCCTTGACCGCGGTGAAGCCGGCGACGAGGAGTTCCTCGTGCACCTTCATGACATCCTCGTGGCTGTCGATCCAGCTCAGCTCGGTGTCGATGCTCGTGAACTCGGTCGCGTGGCGGCTCGTGAAGCTCGGGTCGGCCCGGAACGCCGGCCCGATCTCGAAGACCCGTCCGAAGCCGGCCGCCTGCGCCATCTGCTTGAAGATCTGGGGGCTCTGGGCCAGGTAGGCCGTCGTCTCGAAGTAGGGCAGCTCGAACAGCTCTGCGCGCGACTCGGAGGCGGAGGCCATGAGCTTCGGCGTGTGGATCTCGACGAAGCCGTTGTCGACCCAGTACTGCCGGAGTGCATGCTCGAAGGTGGTCTGCACGCGGAAGATCAGATTGTGCCGGGGCTCGCGCAGATCGAGGAACCGCCAGTCCATGCGCTTGTCGATCCCGCTGTCGGCGGCGATCGGAGTCTCGGGGATGGCGGCCGTCTCCACGTCGAGCGACGAGAGACGGATCTCGATGCCGCCGAGCTTGACGCGCTCATCATGCTTGAGCTCACCGGTGGCACGGACGAAGGTGCCCTGGGAGAGCGCAGAGATCGTCGTCGCCGGCTCATCGGCCAGCACGGTGCCGTCTTCGCCGACGGTGCGCGGGTTCACGAGCTGGACAGCACCCGACTCGTCGCGAAGGACGACGAACTGCACCTTCTTCTGGTCGCGGACGGTCTCGACCCATCCTGCGACGCTCACGAGTCCGTCGGGCAGAGCGGCAAGGTCCTTGATCAAAACGCGTTCGGTCACGAGCCACAAGCCTACCGGTGCGCCCGGGAGGCTCCCGATTCCGGCTCTCCGGCCCGGTGCCGGCCACCCCGTTCCGGAAGGCCGGGGCGGTGTGAGAATGGAAGGACCAGGCACGAAGGAGTAGCCCATGAGTACCGACGACGTCGTCATCCTGTCCGCCGCGCGGACACCGCTGGGGAAGATCAAGGGGACGCTCGCGTCATTGAGTGCGGTCCAACTCGGAACGATCGCGCTGCGGAAAGCCCTCGAACGCTCCGGCCTCGGGGCGGAGGCGGTCGACACCGTGCTGTTCGGCCAGGTGCTGCAGGCGGGTGCCGGCCAGAATCCGGCGCGACAGACGGCGATCGGTGCGGGCATCGGGTGGAACGTCCCCGCGACGACGATCAACAAAGTCTGTCTCTCCGGGCTTGCCGCCGTGACCGATGCGGCACGTCTCATCCGGACCGGCGAGGCGACCGTGGTCGTCGCCGGCGGCCAGGAGTCGATGACGAACGCTCCGCACATCCTGCCCGGATCACGGAGCGGCTGGAATTACGGCTCGATCCAGGCGCTCGATTCGGCGGACCACGACGGCCTGACGGATGCCTTCGACGGGATCTCCATGGGCGCTTCCACCGAGAGCTACACCGAGAAGCTGGGGTTGACGCGCGAGGCTCAGGACGCGTTCGCGGCGCAGTCGCATCAGCGGGCCGGCGCGGCGGCGGCGAATGGCGTGTTCGACGAGGAGATCGCACCGGTCAGCATTCCCCAGCGGAAGGGAGACCCGGTGGTCGTCAGTTCGGACGAGGGCATTCGTCCCGACTCGACAGCAGAGACGCTCTCGCGGCTGCGCCCGAGCTTCGCCGAGGGCGGCACCCTCACCGCAGGCAACTCCTCACCGCTGAGCGACGGAGCAGCCGCCCTCGTGCTGACGAGTCGCGAGAACGCCGATCGCCTCGGGCTCGACTGGCTGGCACTCGTCGGAACAAGTGGTCAGGTAGCTGGCCCCGACAACTCGCTCCATTCGCAGCCGTCGCGGGCGATCGACGCGGCCCTGCGGCGCGCAGGGTGGAGCGTCTCGGAGCTGGACCTGATCGAGATCAACGAGGCATTCGCCGCAGTCGCGCTCCAATCGATGGCCGATCTGGGCATCGACTCCGAGAAGGTCAACATCCACGGTGGCGCCATCGCCCTCGGACACCCCATCGGGGCTTCGGGGGCACGGCTGGCCGGCCATGCGGCGCACGAACTCGCGCGACGCGGTTCCGGCAGGGCGGCGGTCGCGCTGTGCGGCGGTGGCGGACAGGGAGACGCCCTGCTGCTCTACCGCTGAACCCTTCGCGGGGCGGACGGGCGCCGGCGCGAGCGCTGCCGGCGGGATCGCTGCCGGCGGGATCGCTACCGCTCCAGGTGGCGCTCCGCCGGCCCGGTGTACTGAGAGAGCGGACGAATGAGGGAGTTCGCGGCGTATTGCTCGAAGACGTGTGCCGTCCAGCCCGTGATCCGCGCCGCGGCGAAGAGCGGCGTGAAGGTCTCCGTGTCGAAGCCCATCAGGTTGTAGGCCGGTCCCGACGGGTAGTCGAGGTTCGGCTTGATGTTCTTCCGTTCCGCCATCCCGCGCTCGAGCGCGTCGTAGAGGTCGAGCATCTCCTGCCGCTGGTAGTGCTCGACCAGGCGGACGAGTGCTTCCCTCATCGTCGGCACACGGGAGTCGCCGTTCTTATAGACCCGGTGCCCGAAGCCCATGATCTTGCGCTTCTCAGCGAGTGCCGCGTCAAGCCATCCGGCGGCCCGGTCGGCCGACCCGATCTCGTCGAACGCGTGCATGACCGCTTCGTTCGCACCGCCATGGAGCGGGCCTTTCAAGGCGCCGATCGCACCGGTGACGGCCGAGTAGACATCCGACAGGGTGGACGCGATCACGCGGGCGGTGAACGTCGACGCGTTGAACGAGTGCTCTGCGTAGAGGATGAGGGAGACGCGGAAGGCATCCACGACCACGTCATCCGGGACCTCACCGAAGGTGAGCCAGAGGAAGTTCCGGGAGTAGTCGAGGTCGTCGCGGGGCTGGATCGGCTCGAGCCCCCGGCGACGGCGCTGGATGTACGCCACGATCGTGGGCAACTGGGCGAGCAGGTAGATGGCCCGCCCCTCGTTCAGGTCGGTATCGAGGATGCCGTCCGGCTGGTGGAGCGTCGCATCCAGACCACCGAGCTGGCTCACCGCGGTGCGCAGCGCGTCCATCGGGTGGGCGGAGACGGGCACGTCGTCGAGGGCCCGCCGGGTACGGTCGTCGAGACGACGGAGGGAACGCTCGAGCGACTCGAAGGCGACCAGCTCGTCCGCCGTCGGCAGTTCGCCGTGCCACAGCAGATACGCGACCTCCTCGAAGGAACAGTGCCGCGCCAGCTCCTGAACCGGATATCCGCGATACAGCAGCGAGTTCGTCTCCGGGTTCACCGACGAGATGGTCGTCGTGTCCACGACGACGCCGGCGAGTCCCTTGTGGATCTCCTGATCGGACATGTGAGCTCCTTCGCAGCTGGCAGAGTCGCCGTCGTACGGCGGCGTCGCGGTGGGAGGACGCTGGTGGCGTACCTCGAAGTCATACACCGGAGTGTCGAACGCGTTCCATCCCTCGTAGTCAATCAGGTCGTACAGCTCAGCGCGATGCCGCATCTCACCCAGCATCGGTTCCCGGGTTCCCTCGCTGGAGTGCAGACGAACGTCGTGGAGCTTCGCGCAACGAACCTACCTCCCGTACGCTCGGCAGATGGTCTCGGGTCCCTCGCTGCTGACGTTCGCGCTCGCCTCGCTCGCTCTCATCGTCATCCCCGGTCCGAGCGTGCTCTTCGTGATCGGCCGGTCGCTGGCACTGGGGAGGCTGGGCGGTCTGCTGAGCGTGCTCGGGAACGCCCTCGGGACGCTGCCGCTGATCATCGCGGTCGCACTCGGCGTCGGAGCGCTGGTAGCCCAGTCCGTGGTGCTCTTCACGATCATCAAGTTCGCCGGTGCGGGATACCTGATCTATCTGGGGATCCAGGCCATCCGCCACCGGAGGCACACGGCCGTGACGCACGAGGCGACGCCGCCACGGCGATCCCCGCTGCGCCTCCTCGGCGAAGGCTTCGTGGTCGGGTTGACGAACCCGAAGTCCCTCGTCTTCTTCGTCGCAGTCCTGCCTCAGTTCGTCGACTATCGCCGGGACGCGATCCCCCTGCAGCTGTTCGAGCTCGGGGTGGTATTCCTCGCGCTCGCTCTGGTGTCCGACAGCATGTGGGCGCTCGCGGCCGGCACGGCGCGGCAATGGTTCGGGCGGTCGCCCCGGCGGGTGGAGCGTCTCGGCGCGACAGGGGGCGTCCTGATGATCGGGCTCGGCGGCGTGTTGGCCCTCACCGGCGTGAAGCACTGACCGGCGTGAAGCACTGACCGGCGTGAAGCACTGACCGGCGAGAGGCACTGACCGGCGAGAGGGTCAGATGTCGCCGGCCGTAGCGACCGGGCAGATGACGGCGCGGGCGAGCGTGTGGAAGTGCGCGTTGAACCCGAGTACCGCCGGAGTCGAATCCGGGCCGATGTCCAGTCGTTCGACGTCCAGAGCGTGAACCACGATGTCGTAGCGGTGCGTGCCGGTCCCCGGAGGGGGAGCAGCACCGGTGAAGCTCTTCGAACCCAGTTCGTTCGAAAGCATCGCCGCACCCTGCGGGAGGTTGTTGCCTCCCTCCGCTCCGGCATCGGTCGGCAGCTCGGTCACAGCGGGCGGGATGTCGTAGACCGCCCAATGCCAGAATCCCGAGCCGGTGGGTGCGTCGGGGTCGTGGACGGTCACGGCGAAGCTCTTCGTCTCCGGAGGAAAGCCGCTCCACGACAGCTGCGGCGAGATGCCGCCGCCTCCCGATCCCACAGCCCACTGCTCCCGCGCGAGCGGCCGGCCGTCGGAGACGTCGTCGCTCGACACGAGGAAGGAGGGAACGGCGCCGAAGCGCTCGAAAGGATCACGTGTCATGACGCCACGCTACGCCCGTTGCACCGTTTCCTGCTCGGCCGGTGACGGACGTCTGCGGAACCGTTTCGGAAGGCCGGCGAGACCCCACAGAGTCACACGGAGCATCGCCTCCACGACGATCCCGCCTCCCATCTTCGACGCCCCGTGCTCCCGCTCGACGAAGGTGATGGGAACCTCCACGATGGTGAGTCCGACGTTGTGGGCGCGCCGGGTCATGTCGATCTGGAAGCAGTACCCCTGGCTCTCGGTGCGGTCGAACTGCAGGCGGTGCAGGGCGTCTGCTGTGAAGGCGCGATAGCCTCCCGTGACATCCCGGACCGGGAGTCCGAGTGCGATCCGCGAATAGGCGCTGCCGCCCTTCGAGATGATCCGTCGGCGTGCCGGCCAGTTGACGACGCCGCCTCCGCCGACCCAGCGGGACCCGAGGACGACGTCAGCGCCGCCGGACGTCCCATCCGCTCGAAGGGCATGGAGGAGGCGCGGCAACTGCTCCGGCTGATGGGACCCGTCCGCATCCATCTCGACGATCGCCTCGTACCCGGCGTCGAGCGCCCAGCGCATGCCGGCGCGATACGCGGCGCCCAGCCCGTCCTTTCCCGCGCGGTGAAGCACGTGGACGTTCGCGTCGGTCGCGGCGAGCGCGTCGGCGAGTTCGCCGGTCCCGTCAGGAGAACCGTCGTCGACGACCAGGACGTCCGCCTCCGGAACGGATGCACGCACCCGTCCGACGATCGAGCCGACGTTCTCACGCTCGTTATAGGTCGGGATGATGACCAGGGTTCGCAACAACCCGCCTCTCTGTCTGGGGCACGCCCCGGGGAACGCACCGACCTTGTCCTACCAGCCTGAACGGCAGGCGAACGCGGCTTCCGGCGTTCACAGCTTCCACGATCCTACGATCAACCCGTCGCGGGAAGCGCTCCCTTACGATGAGGCGGTGGCTGTGCCCAAAGTCCTCCTCTTCTACGTGTTCGCCCCGCTGCCCGACCCGGACGCGATCCGGCTGTGGCAGCGGGAGCTCTGCGAGCGGCTGGGCCTGCGGGGACGCATCCTGCTCTCCAGCCAGGGAATCAACGGAACGCTCGGCGGCGAACTGGATGCGCTCAAGCGCTACCTGCGCGTGACGAAGGAGTACGGGCCGTTCCGCCGGCTCGACGCGAAATGGAGCGAAGGATCCGGACTGAATGCGGACAATACGAGCCGGGACTTTCCCCGCCTGTCCGTCAAAGTGCGGGACGAGGTCGTGTCGTTCGGCGCTCCCGACGAGCTGCGCGTCGACGAGCACGGGGTGGTCGGGGGCGGAACCCGGCTCGATCCGGATGCGCTCCACGCGCTCGCGGCGGAGCGGGACGACCTGGTCTTCTTCGACGGTCGCAACCGATTCGAGGCGGAGATCGGGCGCTTCCGCGACGCGGTCGTGCCGGACGTCGCCAACACCCGCGAATTCGTCGCCGCGCTCGACAGCGGGATCTACGACCATCTGAAGGACAAGCCGATCGTCACCTACTGCACCGGGGGCATCCGCTGCGAAGTGCTGTCGTCGTTGATGCGCGACCGCGGGTTCCAGGAGGTGTACCAGCTCGATGGCGGCATCGCGCGCTACGGAGAAGCGCACGGCGACGATGGTCTCTGGGAGGGATCGCTCTACGTCTTCGACGGCCGGGGCACGATGACCTTCAGCGAGAACCCGGCGGTCCTCGGCCGCTGCGTGACCTGCAACGGACCCACGAGCAGGATGCGCAACTGCAGCGACCCCGCATGCCGCGAGCAACTGGTGGTGTGCGAGGAGTGCGAATCGGCCGCCTGCGCGATTCACGCCGCATAGCCGACCTGCACGACCCGGACAGCGCCTCCCGGGGGCGGGTAATCGTCCACATCGCCGGCGGCGTACGACTTATCCACGGGCTCGGGGAAATCTTGGCGGCCTCTCCGCGTTGCCGCCATCATGAACAGCATGGATCCGGTCACCACCATCGTCTGGATCGTGTCGTTCGTTCTCGTCACGGTCACGGTCACCGGCCTGTCCCGCAGGGTCGGCTGGTCCGCCCCCGTCGTGCTCGTCGTCGTGGGAGCGGCCGCCTCGTTCGTGCCGGGAGTGCCCCAGGTGGCTCTGGAGCCGGAGGTGGTGCTCTTCGGGCTGCTGCCGCCCCTGCTCTTCGCCGCAGCGATCCAGACCTCGATCGTGGATGTGCGAGCCCGGCGCGACGGCATCCTCCTCCTCTCCGTCGGGCTCGTGGCATTCACCGTGGTGGTCGTCGGGTTCGCCACCTACCTGGCGGTCCCGGCCATCACCCTGGCGGCGGCGTTCGCCTTCGGAGCGGTGGTCGCTCCGACCGACACCGTCGCAGTCCAAGCCGTCGCGGGACGGATCCGGCTTCCCCGACGACTCGTCACCGTGCTCGAGGGCGAGAGCCTCCTCAATGACGCCACCGCTTTGGTCGCCTTGAACGCGAGCATCGCGGCGATCGTGAGCATCGTGAACCCGGTCGCGATCGGCGTCGACTTCGTGCTGGCCGTCGTGGTCGGCGTGGGCGTCGGGCTGGTCATCGGCCTGGTGCTCGCAACGATCCGGAAACAGCTGCGATCCCCGGTGCTGGACACCTCGCTCGCCCTCATCACGCCATATCTGGCGTTCATCCCGGCGCAGCTCCTGCACGGCTCCGGGATCCTGGCGGTCGTCGTCGCGGGCCTCTACCTGGGATACCGCTCCCCCACGATCCAGACCGCGGAGGCGCGTATCGCGGAGACGATCAACTGGCGGACGGTCAGCTTCCTGCTGGAGAACGCCGTCTTCCTCTTCATCGGGCTGGAGTTGCGCTCCATCCTCACGGCCGCGTTCGCGTCCGGGATCACGATTCCGCAGACCGTCGTCATCAGCATCGTGGTCCTGCTGACGCTCTTCCTGACCCGATTCGTCTGGATGATCGGCACGACGGCCCTCTACCGCTACGGGCCTCAGCGCCTGCGCGAGCGCGGCTGGTCCTGGCCCACCGGCGTCGCCGTGTCGTTCGCCGGGATCCGCGGAGTGGTCACACTCGCAGCAGTGTTCCTCCTGCCGGCGCAGACACCCCACCGAGAGTTCCTGCAGTTCCTGGCCTTCGTCGTCGTGGTGGCGACACTGCTCGAGGGCCTGACACTGCCGTGGGTCATCCGCCGGCTCAAGCTGCCGCCACCCGATTTCGCACAGGAAGCGAGCGAGATGCAGCGACTTCTCGCGGAAGCGCAGTCCGCGGGCCTCGAACACCTGGAATCCCAGGTGACGGGCGACGAGGACGAGCGGGTGATCGAGCGGCTTCGGATCAACGCGCTGTTCCTCTCCGACGCGCTGGAGAATCCATCGCCCGGCGAAAGCGCCGACCTTCCGCAGGAATACCGCCGGTTGCGTCGGACGATGATCGGCGCCGAGCGCCAGGCGGTCCTGGAAGCGCGGGCGGAGGGACGGTATCAGGAACCGGCCGTGCGCTCGGTGCTCGCATTCCTCGATGCCGAGGAATCCGCGCTCAAGGCCGGAGGCGCCGAGGGGAAGAAGTCGCTCATGTGAACCCGGTTGAATTGACACGCGCGCAGGCGGATCAGCGCAGGCAAGCGCAAACGGCGCAGCACAGGCAGATCAGCACGGACAGATCAGCACAGACGGATCAGCGCAGGCGCGTCTGATCGGCGGGGGCGTCGAGAGCCGCGCGCGCTGCCGCGTCGTCGGGGAGGACAGCGCCCCTCCCCCTGCCCGAGCGAGCGGGCGCCGCCGACCGTGTGCGCGGGCGCCGGGCCCAGCTCCGCGAACGCTTCGAGGAGAGCGCCAGGACCACGAGGATGTCCAGGGCCAAGCCGAGGAGATTGTTGCGGAGGGAGACCTGCGGGCCTCCGTCCAGGTAGTCGACCGCGGAGAAGACGATGATGAGGGCGCTGTACGACATGGCCGCGATGCGGGCCCAGTTGCTTCCGAAGAACACCAGCAGAGCGAGGAGGAAGTACAGCACCAGGCCTGCACCGAAAGCGCCCATGGCAACGCCCAGCACCAGGCTCGCCGTCGCCTCGTCGCCCGGCGTGACGGAACCGGCGACCTCGGAGAGGACGAACCGGTGCCAGTCGAGCACGTTCAGCACGACGTATCCCACGCCAGCGGCGACGCGGAGGACCATCAACAGGACGCCGAGGGTCGTCGGCACCGGACGGCGCTCGGCCAAGGCCAGCCGGCGGGCGGCAGCGTCCGCGGCGACACCCGCGCCCTCCGGATCCACGGGCACCTGTGTCAGGTCGACCACGGGCAGGTCCCCATCGGTCTCGATGCTGTCGCCACCTCCATTGCGGGAGTGGTAGCCGCTCGAGAAGTCGCGGAGGACGGCGACCTCGACGCCCACATCGGCGCGGAGCAGCGTCGACACGATGTGGTCCCGCTCGATGTCTGTGTTGGCGTCGATCTTGTGCGTGATCTGCAAGGTGAACAGGGAGAAGCCCACCGCGCGGTCGAAGGTCCCGGCCGCCAGCCACTCGACGCGGTGCCCCCCGGGCAGCAGCCAGCCGTCGGGACAGCGCCAGAACCGCACGTGGTGGCGCTTCGCGGGGTTGCCTTTCACCTCCTGCTGGTACGCCGCATCCTGCTGGCGCCCGAACAGGAACAGGGGGCTGACCGGCGCTTCGTCGTAGCTCCGGCGCAACAGCGTCGACGTCACGATCCGCCAGCTGGACCGGAAGGTCACGTCGTCGGCTCGTGTCCAGCCGGCCTCGCGCATCGCGTCGTCCAGCTGCGCCTCCGATCCCACGAGCGCGAGGTTGATCGGGTCCCCCAGGAGGCCGTCGCTCGTCCGGGCGCGGCCGATGAAATAGTCCGGGACGTAGATCTCGGTGAGGATGCGGTGCAGGCGGGGGAGCACCAGGTACGCCAGCACGATCCAGAACAGCACGAAGAACAGGATGAGGAACCAGCCCCACTCGAAGCTCTCGGTGAGCACCAGCCAGGCCAGCCAGATGGCGGAGACGCCGCCGAAGACGAAGGAGACGTAGTCGACGACCGTGCTGCGGGAGGCAGGGTGACCCAGTGCCGAACGGGTCTTCGGCACCTCCTGCGGCTTCTCCGCGTGGGCCATGCCGCCATCCTAGAGTCACGGCCGCCCGCACCCTCAGTGCAGTTCCGCGGCGGCGGTCCCTCTAGGATCGCGGCATGACCAGTATCGAGGCACGCGGCAGCGAACTCCGGCGGCTCCATACGGCTCCCGAACTCCTCCAGGTCGTGAACGTGTGGGATGCCGTCAGCGCGCGTGTGATCGCCGAGCTCCCGGAGACCCGGGCACTGGCCACGGCCAGCCACTCCATCGCGGCGACGTTCGGCTACGAGGACGGCGAGAAGATCCCGCGCGACCTGATGCTCGACATGGTGGGCCGGATCGTCGCGGCGACGGAGCTGCCGGTCAGCGCGGATCTCGAACGCGGCTACGGCGACGCCGGGGAGACGATCCGGCGTGCGATCGGTGTCGGCGCGGTCGGGGCGAACCTCGAAGACGCGATGGCACCGTTCGACGAGGCCGTCACCGCAGTGCGCGCGGCGGTGCGAGCGGCGGATGCCGAGGGGGTTCCGTTCGCCCTGAACGCCCGCACCGACGTCTTCCTCCGCTCCGCTCCCCCGGTCGGAGGCGCGAGCTCAGCCGAGGAGACGACCGTCGAGCAGAAGATCGAGGAGGCCGTCCGCCGTGGGCGCGCCTTCCTCGCCGAGGGCGCGACCTGCGTCTTCGTCCCGGGGAAGCTCGACGAGCACACGATCGAACGGCTGGTGGACGGCCTCGGCGAGCGCATGCTCAGCGTGATCGCGGTTCCCGGATCGGTCCCTCCCGCGCGACTTCAGGAGCTGGGAGTCGCGCGCGTCTCCTACGGACCGTGGACGCAGCGCGTCGCCCTGACGGCGCTGCGCCATGCGGCCCAGAACCTCTCTGCGGGCGACGTACTGCCCGACGGCACGCTCCTTCTGAACTGAGCAGGAGGGCGAGCACACGGGTGCGAGCACGCGGGCGGCACGGGGGCGAGCACACGGGCGAACCGGCGACGCGGGCGGCCGTGGCCCCCGGCGTAGGGTGAGGCCATGGGCGACTTCCGGGCGATCGTGATCGAGCAGCAGGTCGACGGCGGGAGGATCACGGCCCACACCGCGGAGGTCCGGCGCGTGACGGACGCGTTCCTCATGCCGGGCGAGGTGACGATCGCGGTCGAGTTCTCCGACCTCAACTACAAGGACGGCCTCGCCATCGCGGGGCGTCCCGGCGTCGCGCGCACGTCTCCGCTGATCCCCGGGATCGACATCGTCGGCACGGTCGAACAGTCGGAGGACCCGCGCTGGCGGCCGGGCGACCGCGTCGTGCTGAACGGCGACGGGATCGGTGAGACGCACCACGGCGGGCTCGCCGAGAGGGCCCGCGTGCGGGGCGACGCGCTGGTGCGCATCCCCGACTCGATCACATCCGAGCAGGCGGCGGCCATCGGCACGGCGGGGTTCACCGCGATGCTGTCCGTCCTCGCTCTGGAGCGCAACGGCGTGGACCCGCACGAGGTCGCCGCGAGCGGCAGCCGCGTGCTCGTCACCGGCGCCGCCGGCGGTGTCGGGTCGGTGGCGATCGCCCTGCTCGGGAAACTGGGGTACCCGGTCACCGCATCCACAGGTCGCGCAGATGAACTGCGCGACTACCTGACCGACCTCGGTGCGACCGAGGTGATCGACCGGTCGGAGTTCGAGGTGCCCGGCCGGCCGCTGCAGTCCCAGCGCTGGGCGGGCGCCGTGGATGCGGTCGGCAGCCAGACCCTCGCCACGGTACTGGCGCAGACCCGGTACGGCGGCACGGTCGCCGCCTGCGGGCTGGCGCAGGGCCCGGACCTCCCCGCGACGGTGCTGCCGTTCATCCTGCGGGCGGTGACGCTCGCCGGGATCAACTCCGTGGAAGCGCCCGCTGCGCTGCGGGAGACGGCGTGGCGCCGCCTGGCCACGGATCTCGACGAGGAGGCACTCGCGGCGATGACGCGGTTCGTGCCCCTGGCGGAGGCGATTCCGGCCGCGGACGAGATCCTCGCGGGCCGGCTGCGGGGACGCACGGTGGTCGACGTCCGCCGCTGAGTCGAGCGATCGATATGCTGACGCCATGATCGTCCTCGCCACGGTGCTGGTCACCCTCGCCGCCGCCCTCCACGTAGCCATCTTCTTCATGGAGAGCGTGGCGTGGACGCGTCCCGCGGTCTGGCAGCGGTTCGGCGTCGCCAGCCAGGAGGCGGCGGACACCACGCGGCCGATGGCGTACAACCAGGGGTTCTACAACCTGTTCCTCGCCATCGGGGCGGTCGTCGGCCTCATCCTCTACGGTGTGGGGCAGCACGCGTCGGGGCTCGCGCTCATCATCTTCGCGGCGGGAAGCATGGTCGGCGCGGCGGTCGTTCTGGTCACCACGGGCCGCGGGTACGTGCGACCCGCGATCATCCAGGGGCTGCTGCCGCTGGCCGGACTGGTGCTGCTGCTCATCGCGCTCGCAACCGGGCAGCACTAGAACGAGCAGCGCAAGACACTGGCGCCGGAGGCTCGCGCGAGCAGCGCAAGACGCTAACGCGGGCGGCGCCGGACCCCGTCAGCGAAGCCCCTCCGTCAGCGGAGCTCTGGCGCCACCGTCTCCGGACGCAGCCCCCGGCCGATCAGGCGCGAGGCGAGCAGCTGCGTCAGCGGGGTCGCCGCGGCGATCGCCACGCGGGCCGGGCCGGGCATCGGCTCCGGCAGCAGCCGCACGCCCTCGGGTCGCGAGATGAACCGGTGCGCGGCGAGCTGGATGCGCTGCATCCCGGCGACCGCGGGCATCCGTCGCCGCTGGATGCCGTCCAGCAACCGCAGCTCGACGCCGGGCTCCGCCTCCTGGCCGCCAGCGCCCGCATCCCCCGCCCCCGCATCCTCAGCCCCCGCGTCCTCGACCCCCACCGGACCGAGCTCTCGCAGCGTCTCGGTGAGGGCGTTCGCGGTCGCCACCGCATCCTGGATCGCGTAGTTCACCCCGACGCCGAAGGCCGGCGACATGGCGTGCGCCGCATCCCCGATCGCCAGGAACCCGCGGCGATACCAGCGCGGCAGCCGGTCGATCTGCACGCTCAGCAGCTTGACCTGATCCCAGTCGGTGATCGTCTCGAGCACCGCTCGCAGATGCGGCGCCGCACCGGCCACCGCCGTGCGGAAGGCCGGGAGGCCCGCTTCGCGCAGCTCATCGAAGCCGCCCTTGCGGATGATGAAGCCGAGCTGCACGTAGTCCTCGCGCTCGATGCTGACGACCATGCCGCCGCTTCCGACGTAGGCGAGCGTGTGCGCCGGCAGGTCCTCGGGCTTCGGGATGCGGAACCACAGCACGTCGATCGGCACGCCGAACCGCCGGGGACGCAGCCCCGCCTGGTCGCGGAGCACCGACGCGCGGCCGTCCGCCGACACCGTCAGGCGCCCGCGGACCTCCAGCGCACCCTCCGGCCCCTGTGCCCGCACGCCGCGCACGGCGCCGCCCTCCCAGATCAGCTCGGTCGCCTCCGTTCGCATCAGCAGCCGGAAGTTCGGATACCGCGCCGCGTCCTCGGTGAGGAAGGTCAGGAAGTCCCACTGGGGCGCCAGCACGAGGAAGTCGTCCGGCGCCGGGAGCCGGCTGAAATCGATGGGATGCAGCCGGTTGCCGTTCACGACGACGTCGAGGCTCGTGACGCTGGTGTGCGGAAGCCCGAGGAAACGCTCCCGGAGTCCCAGCTGGCCGAGCACGGAGATCGTGGACGGATGAATGGTGTCCCCCCGAAAATCCCGGAAGAAGTCGGCGTGCTTCTCGAGCACGACGACGTCGACGCCGTTGCGCGCCAGGATCAGGCCCAGCATCATCCCGGCCGGGCCGCCGCCGACGATGACGCACGTGGTGTTCAGCGTCTCCATGGCTGGAAGCGTATCCTCCCGGCATGGCGATCATCGGCAGCGTCCTCATCGCCGCGGCGGCGCTGGTGCAGCTCAGCTTCTTCGCGATGCAGAGCGTGCTCTGGCCGGCGCCCGGAGTGTGGAGGCGCTTCGGGGTGGCCTCGCAGTCGCAGGCGGACGCGGTCCGCCCGATGGCGTACACCCAGGGGTTCTACAATCTGTTCCTCGCGGGCGGGTCGGTGGTCGGACTGCTGCTCTACTGGACGACGCTGCGCCAGGTCGGCTTCGGGCTCATCTTCTTCTGCGGCGTCTGCATGATCCTGGCGTCGCTGGTGCTGCTGACGATCAGCCGTCGCTTCTGGGCCACCGCCGTGCTGCAGGGCGCGCTGCCGCTGGTCGGCCTCATCCTGTTCGTGATCGGCGAGAACGAGTAGCGCGACTACTCGATGACTTCGCCGTCGGCGGCGAGCTCGCTCCCGTCCACGCGCAGCGCCTCCACCAGGCGTGCGGCGTGCGGGGTCGAGACGATGATGCGCGAGTACTCCTCGCCGTCGAGGTCGATCACGACGGCGGCTCGCTGCTTGCCTTTGATCAGGAGGAAGTCCTTGCCGCCGTGGAACTTCCACGTGCCGATCGACAGCGTCAGCGGCACGGCGGCTCCGGGCGCGCGGATGCCGCGGATCCAGATCCACGGATCCTCCGTGATGGCCACCGAGCGGATGCTGTCGCGCGGCACCACCAGGTCCTCACGCTTCATGGCCAGCACCTTCTCGGCCCGCGTGAGGTGGATCTCCAGGCGGTCGGGGTGAACGTGCAGGTCGGACATGGCTCTATCCTGCCAACTGCACCTCTCCGGATGGGCGCAGGAACCTCACAAAGCGATTACTTTCACAAAAGGCGAGCGACCGATCCCGGGCATGTATCCTTCTCGTCGTGGCAACGCAGCGACGAACTCCGGGTTCGCAGACTTCACTTCGTGAAGCCAATCGAGCCCGCATCGTCGACGCCATCAAGAAGCACGGCGGCCTCACCCAGGTCGAGCTGGCGGGCGCGACCGGCCTCTCCCCCGCCACCGTCTCGAACATCGTCAAGGAGCTCTCGACGTCCGGGCTCCTGCACACGACGCAGAGCATCCGCTCCGGCCGCCGGGCGCAGCACGTCACCCTCGCGCACGCGCTCGGACTGGTCGTCGGGGTGCACTTCTCGACGCGGCATCTGCGCGTCGCGCTCGCCGATGTCGCCCACACGGTCGTGGCCGAGAACCACATGCCGCTGGCGCGGGACCATCGCGCCGACAACGAGCTGGACAAGGTCGCACTGCTGCTGAACGACATGCTGGAGTCGGTGGATGCGTCCCGCGACGACCTCCTCGCGGTCGGCATCGCCGTGCCCGCCCCGATCGACCGCGCCACCGGCACGACCGCCCGCAGCGGCATCATGCGCGGCTGGGACGGCGTGGTGATCGCGGAGTCGATGGAACGGCGGATCAAGCGGCCGGTGTTCGTGGACAACGCCGCCAATCTCTCCGCGCTGAGCGAGTCCCGCTTCGGCGCCGGCCGGGGCAGACGCAACACGGTCACCCTGGAGATCGGCGACGGGATCGGCGCGGGGCTGCTGCTGAACGGCCAGGTCTTCCGCGGGAACCGGGGCATCGCCGGCGAGTTCGGCCACACGACGATCCGCGAGAACGGGCCGCTCTGCCGGTGCGGCAACCGCGGCTGCCTGGAGGCGATCGCCGGCGGTCCGGCGATCCTCGAGGAACTGCGCGACCACCTCGGCACGCTCAAGCTCGGCGACCTCGTCCTGCAGGCGATGGCAGGGGATGCGCGCTGCATCCGGGCCATCGCGGACGCGGGCCGGCACATCGGCGTCGCGACGGCCAACCTGTGCAACCTGATCGACCCGGAGCGCGTCATCGTCGGCGGAGAACTGGCCCGCGCGGGCGAGCTCCTGCTCGGTCCGATGCGGCACGCGGTGGAGCGCTCGATCATCGTCAACCCCGACCTGATGCCCGACATCGTCCAGGGCCAGCTCGGGATGCGCGCCGCCGCGCTCGGCGCCGTGGCCTACGCCGTCGACTGCGTCTCGCTCGACTCGAACAGCCTCTCGTACTGACGCTCGCCCTGCGTCGAGGACGGCCGTGTCCCCCGAAGACGTCCCCAACCGTTATCGAATCCGTTGGCTTCAAGTCTTGACGCCAAATCCACCGACTGGCACACTCAACGAAGCCGCCAACGAAGGCGGTTCCGAATCGGAGGTTTTTCAATGAAGATCGCCACCAAGAGAGCGGTCATCGCGTCCGCTGCGATCCTGCTCACAGCCGTCACCCTCACAGCGTGTTCCAACGGTTCCGGAAACAGTTCGGGAGGGAGCACGTCAGGCGCCTCGACCGCCCAGATCGGTCTCCTGCTGCCCGACTCGGTCACCGCTCGGTACGAGGCGGCGGACAAGCCCTTCTTCGAGGCCAAGGTCGCGGAGCTCTGCTCCGGCTGCAAGGTCCTCTACGCGAACGCCGACGGCGACGCCAGCAAGCAGCAGCAGCAGGCGGAGTCGATGCTGACCCAGGGCGTCAAGGTGCTCGTCCTCGACCCGTTCGACGGGGAGGCGGCCGCTTCGATCGTCGGAGAGGCCAAGGCGAAGAACGTGCCGGTCATCTCCTACGACCGGCTGATCAACAGCCCGGACAGCAACTACTACATCTCGTTCGACAACGAGAAGGTGGGCCAGCTGCAGGCGCAGGCCCTCGTCGACAAGCTCAAGAAGGACGGCGTGGCCTCCGGCAGCGGCATCCTCATGGTCAACGGCTCGCCGACGGACAACAACGCCACCCTGTTCAAGAAGGGCGCGCACAGCGTCATCGACTCCAGCGGCTTCAAGGTGCTGGCCGAGTTCGACACACCAGGATGGGACCCGGCGAAGGCCCAGGACTGGGTGTCCGGTCAGGTCTCGCAGTTCAAGGACCAGATCAAGGGCGTCTACGCGGCCAACGACGGGACCGGCGGCGGTGCGATCGCGGCCATGAAGGCGGCCAACCTCAACCCGCTCCCCCCGGTGACGGGTCAGGACGCTGAGCTGGCGGGCATCCAGCGCATCCTCTCCGGCGACCAGTACATGACGGTCTACAAGGCGATCAAGCCGGAGGCCGAGAAGGCCGCCGAGCTCGCCATCGACCTCACCAAGGGCAACAAGCCGAAGGGCGACACCACGGTCAAGACGGCCGGCGGCGCCGAGATCCAGTCCTTCCTGCTCACCCCGGTCGCCGTCACGGCGGACAACATCGAGAGCACGGTCGTCAAGGACGAGTTCTACGGCTCCGACTCCGCCGCGAAGATCTGCACGGCCGCATACAAGGCGGCCTGCGACAAGTACGGCGTCAAGTAACCCCTGACGGACTCCCGGCCCGGACTGCGCCCTCCTACCCGAAAGGGGAGCGCAAGCCGGGCCGGGAGGTTCCGTTTCACCCGTTCCGCTCTACCCTGAGAACAGGAAACATGCTGCGCACAGCTCGAAGGAGAACGCCGTGACCATGGAATCCGCCATCGTGGACGGAGAGCGGTCGACCCGCCAGCCCGTCCTCTCCCTCCGGGGGATATCGAAAGGCTTCGGCGCCGTCCAAGCGCTCACCGACATCCACCTCGAGGTCTACCCGGGCGAGGTCGTCGCCCTCGTCGGCGACAACGGGGCCGGGAAGTCGACCCTCGTCAAGATCCTCGCGGGCGTCCACCCGCAGGACTCGGGGACGATCGAGTTCGACGGCCAGGTCGTCGGCATCCCGACGCCGTCCGCCTCGCGGCAGCTCGGCATCGCGACCGTCTTCCAGGACCTCGCGCTCTGCGACAACCTCGACGTCGTCTCCAACCTCTTCCTCGGCCGCGAGATCAGCCGGGGCACGCTCGACGAGGAGGAGATGGAGAAGCGGTCGTGGAGCCTGCTCCGCCAGCTCTCGGCGCGCATCCCCTCGGTCCGCATCGCCGTCGCGTCGCTCTCCGGCGGGCAGCGGCAGACCGTCGCCATCGCGCGATCCCTCATCGGCGACCCCCGCGTCGTCATCCTCGACGAGCCCACGGCGGCGCTGGGCGTCGCTCAGACCGCCGAGGTGCTCAACCTGATCGAGCGCCTCCGCGAGCGCGGGCTCGGCGTGATCCTGATCAGCCACAACATGGCCGACGTGCAGGCGGTCGCCGACCGGGTCGCCGTGCTGCGGCTCGGGCGCAACAACGGCGACTTCCGCGTCCCGGAGGTCAGCTACGAGGACATCATCTCGGCCATCACCGGAGCCACGGACAACGTCGTCGTCCGACGTGCCGAGCGGCTCATGGAGGCCGAAGAATCCACCGAACGGAGCCCGGAAGCATGAGCAAGGCAGCCCAATCCACTGCCCCGGAGAGCCCGGCCGAGCTTGCGGCCGACCTCCAGGACGAGCGCCTGATCCGCACGGAAGGCCTCGGCGGCGCTGCACGCGCCTTCGGGCGCCGCGTGCGCGGAGGCGACCTCGGGTCGCTGCCGGTCGTCATCGGCCTCGTCGTGATCTGGGTCGTGTTCCAGATCCTCAACCCGAACTTCCTCAGCGCGAACAACCTGGTCAACCTGACCCTGCAGTGCGCCGCGATCGGGACCATCTCGATCGGCATCGTCCTCGTGCTGCTGCTCGGGCAGATCGACCTGTCGGTCGGCTCGGTGAGCGGTGTGGCGGCGGCCGTCCTGGGCGTCGGCTTCACCCAGCTGCACTGGCCGCTCTGGCTGACGGTGATCGTCGCGATCCTGGCCGGCTCGGCGATCGGCCTGCTGTACGGGTTCCTGTTCACGCGGTTCGGCGTCCCGAGCTTCGTGATCACGCTGGCCGGTCTGCTCGGCTTCCTCGGACTCCAGCTGTGGATCCTCGGGCCGAACAGCTCGATCAACATCCCGTACGACTCGTGGATCGTGAAGTTCGCGCAGCAGACGTTCCTCCCGCCGTGGGCGGCCTACGCGCTCGCGGTCATCGCGGCCGGCGGGATGTTCCTCTCCGACTGGCGGCGGAACGTCCGCCGCCGGAAGGCCGGGCTGTCCGAGGGCTCGGTGGCCGTGGTGGCGCTCCGGGCCGGGCTGCTGCTCGTCGGACTCTGCATCAGCGTCTGGTACCTGTCCACGGACCGCGGCACCGGGGCCATGTTCCTGTTGTTCGTGATCCTCGTCGTCGTGATGAACTTCTTCCTCACCCGCACCCGCTGGGGCCGGTCGGTCTTCGCGGTGGGCGGTTCGGTGGAGGCGGCACGACGCGCCGGCATCAAGGTGAACCGGGTGTTCATCAGCGTCTTCGTCCTCACCTCCACCTTCGCGGCGGTCGGCGGGCTGCTGGCCGCGGCGCGACTCGCGTCGGTCAGCGCGTCGTCGGGCGGAACGGACACCAACCTCAATGCGATCGCGGCCGCCGTCATCGGCGGTACCAGCCTCTTCGGCGGACGCGGATCGGCCTGGTCGGCGCTGCTCGGCATCCTCGTCATCCAGTCGATCTCGAACGGCCTGACGCTCATGAACCTGGACTCGTCCTACCGGTTCATGATCACCGGAGCCGTGCTGCTGCTGGCGGTGATCATCGACTCGCTGTCGCGGCGCTCGCGAGCGTCGCACGGCCAGGCCTAGGGACGCCGTCCCCGCTGTGTCGTGACAGGCGGGCGTGGGAAAGTGGTGGGATGACCCGGACCACCACCTTCCGCGCCCGCCTCCTGCGCTCCGGGGTGGAGCCGCAGACGGTGACCGTGCGGTCGGCCTCCGACGCACCGCCGCGGACGCTGCGGCGCGCAGCGGGGGGCGGAGGGTCGCTGAACTTCGACGTCTACGCGCTGCTGGACGCGGACGGGTGGCCGGCTTCCGCGACGTACACGTACGTCGAGTCCCTGTCGCGCGAGCCGGCGTCGCCGGACGCCTGACGCCGCCTCCGCCCCCGTCGCGCGGTCGCGCGGTCGCGCGGTCGCGCCTCCGCCCCGGTCCGATCGCCGAGGTGCTCGTTGTTGCAGGGCGCGACGGCGTGTCGCGTGCACCTACGAGCACCTCGGCGTTCCTACTGCGGGATGGACGGGGTGGACGGGGTGGCAGCGGCCGCGGCCCGGGCGGCAGCGGGGAGGGCGCCGAGGTGCTCGTTGTTGCAGGGCGCGACGGCGTGTCGCGTGCACCTACGAGCACCTCGGCGTTCCTACTGCGGGGTGCCGGGGATGGACGGGGTGGCAGCGGCCGCGGCCCGGTCGCCTGCGCCCCGGGCGCCGAGGTGCTCGTTGTTGCAGGGCGCGACGGCGTGTCGCGTGCGCCTACGAGCACCTCGGCGCTCCTACTGCGGGGTGTGCGGGATGGACGGGGTGGCAGCGGCCGCCGCGCGGGCGGCGGCGGGGAGGGCGTCGAGGATGCGGGAGACGGCGGCCTCGTTGTGGGCCGCGGTGACGAACCAGGCCTCGAAGACGCTCGGCGGCAGCGAGACGCCGGCGTCGAGCATCGCGTGGAAGAAGGCGCGGTAGCGGAACGCCTCCTGGCGTTGCACCTCGGCGTAGGTGCGCGGCGGGCGGGCGAACTCCCCGAAGACGAAGCTGAAGAGGTTGCCCGCGTGCTGGACGCGGTGGGCCACTCCCGCGGCCGAGAGCGCATCGGACACCGCGGCCGAGACCGTCTCGGCGACCGCGTCGAGGCGGTCGTACACGGCCTCATTCGCGTTGGCGAGGGTGGCGAGACCGGCGGCGACCGCGACGGGGTTCCCGGAGAGGGTTCCCGCCTGGTACACGGGACCGGCCGGCGCGAGGAAGTCCATCAGGTCCGCGCGTCCGCCGAGGGCCGCGAGCGGCATCCCTCCGCCGATGACCTTGCCGAACGTGACCAGGTCGGGCGTGTAGCCGCGATCGAGACCCCAGAAACCGGCCTCGCCGACGCGGAAGCCGGTGAGCACCTCGTCGAGGATGAGCAGCGCGCCGAACTCGTGCGCCAGGTCGGCGAGGGCCGCGTTGAAGCCCTCGTCGGGCGGCACGACGCCCATGTTCGCGGCGGCGGCCTCCGTGATGACGGCGGCGATGTCCGGGCCCTGCGCCTCGAACACCGCCCGCACCGCATCCAGGTCGTTGTACGGCAGCACGATGGTCTGCGCGGCGGTCGCCTCGGTCACGCCCGCGGATCCGGGCAGGGCGAGGGTCGCGAGGCCCGAGCCGGCCTGGGCGAGGAGGCTGTCCGAGTGGCCGTGATAGTGACCGGCGAACTTGAGGAGCAGCGGGCGTCCGGTGAACCCGCGGGCAAGACGGATCGCGCTCATGGTCGCCTCCGTGCCGGTCGAGACGAGCCGCAGCTTCTCGACGAACGGCACGCGCGCGATCACGGTCTCGGCGAGTTCGGTCTCCGCCGGGGTGGAGGCGCCGAAGGACAGGCCGCGCGCGGCCGCCTGCTGCACCGCCTCCACGACGGCGGGATGGGCGTGGCCGAGGATGGCCGGACCCCACGACGCGACCAGGTCGACGTACTCGCGGCCCTCCGCGTCGGTGACGTACGGCCCGCGGGCCGACACCAGGAACCGCGGCGTGCCGCCGACCGACCCGAACGCCCGGACCGGAGAGTTCACGCCGCCCGGGATGACGCGCTGGGCGCGCTCGAACTCCTGCTCGTTGCTGTCGCTCATCGCAGCCACCCCGCCACCTCGGTCGCCCAGTAGGTCAGGATCGCGTCGGCGCCGGCTCGGCGCGCCCCCAGGAGGGTCTCCTCGATGATGCGCTCGCGGTCGATCCAGCCGTTCGCCGCCGCCGCCTCCACCATCGCGTATTCGCCGGACACCTGGTAGGCCCAGACGGGCACGTCGCTGATCGCGGCGACGTCGCTGAGCACATCGAGGTAGCTGAGCGCCGGCTTCACCATGAGGATGTCGGCCCCCTCCTCGAGGTCGAGTCGCGCCTCACGCAGGCCCTCGCGGCGGTTCGCCGGGTCCTGCTGGTAGGCCCGGCGGTCGCCGGAGAGCTGCGAGTCGACGGCCTCGCGGAACGGCCCGTAGAACCCGGAGGCGTACTTGGCGGCATAGGCGAGGATCACCACGTCGGTGCGGCCCGCGTCGTCGAGCGCCTCGCGCACGGCGGCGACCTGGCCGTCCATCATCCCGCTGAGCCCGAGGAGCTGCGAGCCGGCCTCCGCCTGGGCGACGGCCATGTCGCGGTAGCGGAGCAGGGTGGCGTCGTTGTCGACGTGACCGCGCGCATCCAGGACACCGCAATGCCCGTGGTCGGTGAACTCGTCCAGGCACAGGTCCGTCTGGACCACGATGGCGTCCCCCACCTCGCCGGCGAGGACACGGGTCGCGACGTTGAGGATGCCGTCCGGGTCGGTTGCGCCGGACCCCACCGCATCCCGGGTCTCCGGCACGCCGAAGAGCATGAGGCCGCCGACTCCGCCCTCGGCGGCCTCGTTCGCCGCGCGCTTCAACGAGTCGAGGCTGTGCTGCACCACGCCGGGCATCGACCCGATCGGGACGGGCTCGCTCGCGCCCTCACGCACGAACAGCGGGAGGATCAGCTCAGCCGGATGGAGGCGGGTCTCGGCGGTCAGCCGGCGCATCGCCGGCGACTGCCGCAGCCGTCGGGGGCGGATGACGGGGTGCAGTTCGCTCACTCGTACGAGCCTACGCCCGCGGCGCTGACGGTTTCCCAGACGACGGGTCCGGAATCCTTCGAGCGTCGTCGCCGCCGGAGGCCGGAGGTCGGGAGGCCGGGAGGCCGGAGGTCAGGAGGCCGGAGGTCAGGAGGCCGGAGGTCAGGAGGCCGGAGGTCAGGAGCTCTCGGTGGCGTCGTCGGCTTCGGGGTCGGTGCGGGGGTGCGGATGGACGGCTCCCGACAGCGCGACGCGCACGACGGCGTCGATGAGGGATGCGGCGGTGCGCTCGGCGGCGACCACATCCACCCGGAGTCCGAAGCTGCGGGCGTCGCGCGCGGTCTGCGGGCCGATCGCGGCGATGAGGGTCGACTCGGGAACGGGGCCGAGCTGCTGCTGCACCTGCTCCGCGACCGAGCCGCTCGTCACCAGGATGGCCTGCACCAGCCCGTCGCGGACATCCCGCACGACGTTCTCGGGCACGGCCACTCCGACGGTGCGATAGGCGACCACCGACTCGACGTGATGCCCGATGCGCCGCAGGCCTTCGGTCAGCAGCGGCTTCGCGATCTCGGACCGCAGCGTCAGGATGCGGAGCGGCAACGCGCCCTGCGTGGCCGCCTCCCACTCGGCGAGCAGGCCGCGCGCGGAGTTGTCCTCGGACGGCACCAGGTCGACGTGGTAGCCGGCGGCCGCGAGCGCGGCGGCGGTCGTCTCGCCGACAGCGGCGACCCGCGTCGTCGGGGGCACGACGGCCCGCTGGGCGCTGAGCACATCCACCGTCGTCGCACTGGTGACGGTCATCCAGTCGAAGTCGCCGTTCGCGAGCCGGGCGAGGGCGGCCTCGAGGGCCGGCGCATCGGCCGTCGGCGCGAAGTTGATCATGGCGGCGACGATCGGAGAGGCGCCCTTCGCCCGCAGGTCGGCGGCGACGGAGTCGCCCCACGGGCCGCCGCGCGGCACGAGCACCCGCCAGCCGGCGAGCGGCTTCGGGATCGGCGCGGTGTTGGTCATCGAGTGCTCCCGAGCGGCGCGAGGCCCGCCGCGCCCGCGTCGAGCAGTTCGGCGACCACGCGGGCGCCGACGTCGTGCGCGGCCTCTTCGAGGTGCGCGGCACTGAGGGAGTCGGGGGTCGCCGCATGGGAGGCGGTGAGCTGTTCGCTGCCGTCCGGCCGGTACACCGTGGCGGTGAGGAAGAGCAGGCCGTCATCGACGATGGCGGTGGCGCCGATCGGGGCGGCGCATCCCGCCTCGAGCCCCGCGAGCACGTCGCGCTCGGCGATGACGGAGGCGTGCGTGGTGACGTGGCCGACGGCGGAGAGCGCCCGCGCGACCAGCCCTCGGCCCTTCTCCTCGCCGGCGCGGACCTCCAGCGCGAGAGCACCCTGGCCGGGTGCGGTCGGCATGGTCGACAGCGGGAAGAAGTCCGTGACCGCGTCCAGCCGCCCCAGACGGCTGAGCCCGGCGGCGGCGAGCACCACCGCATCCAAGTCGCCGGCGGCCACCCTGCCGAGGCGGGTGTCCACGTTGCCGCGCAGGTCCACGATGTCGAGGTCCGGGCGCTGCGCCTTCAGCTGAGCGACGCGCCGGGGTGAGCCGGTGCCGACGCGCGCGCCCTCCGGGAGGGTCTCGAGCGTCAGACCGTCCCGAGCGCACAGCGCGTCGCGGGCATCGGCACGCTTCGGGATGGCGCCGATCACGAGTCCGGGCGCCGGTGCGGTCGGGAGGTCTTTGAGGGAGTGCACCACGAGATCGACCTCGCCGGCGGTCAGCGCCTCACGCAGCGCCGTCGCGAACACCCCGGTCCCGCCGAGCTGCGAGAGCGACTCGCGCGACGTGTCCCCGTGCGTGGTCACCGTGACGAGTTCGACCTCCGATCCGGTCGCGCGAGCGATCGACTCGGCGACCGTGGTCGTCTGGGCGACGGCCAGAGCGCTGCCCCGCGTTCCGATGCGCACCACTCCGTCGCGGCGCTCGGCGGCGCCCTCGACCCTCGTCACGGAGCCGGTCACGGAGCGAGCCCCGCCACTGCCGGCTTGAAGCCGAGGCGGACGTTCTCGCAGCAGCCGGGCCGGCACACGTCGTACCAGGGGCCGAGCGAGGTGAGGGCGGGACGCTGCGCGACCGCCACGCCGTCCCGGCGCTCCAGGACGAGGTCGACGAGTCCCCGGACGTAGCTCGCGTGCGTCCCGGGCGTCGGGACGCGGACCGCTACCAGGCCGTTCTTGTCGCTGGTCTCCAGCGCCTCGTTGTCGAGGTCCCAGAGCACCTCCATGTGGTCGCTCACGAAACCGAGCGGCACGATGACCACGGCCTTGACGCCCAGGGCGGGCAGCTCGGCGATGCGGTCATTGATGTCGGGCTCCAGCCACGGCATCGACGGCGGCCCGGAACGGGACTGGTAGACCAGATCCCAGGCGACCGTCCCGCCGGTCGCGGCGTGCGAGACGACCTCCGCGACCGCGAGGTGCTGGGCGGCGTAGGCGCCGCCCTCGCCGAAGCCGCGGTCGGCCGGCCCGGACTTGGCGGCGTCGGTCGAGGGGATCGAGTGCGTCGAGTAAAGGATGCGGACCTCGGTCGCGGGGTCGATGCCGGGCAGCCGGTGCTGCAGTTCGTCGATCGCCGCACGCACGCCCTCGATGAACGGTTCGACGAATCCCGGGTGGTCGAAGAACTGACGGATCTTGTCGATCTGGATGCGCCCGGCCAGCCCGGTGGCTTCGAGCGCGCCCGCGAAGTCCTCGCGATACTGGCGGCAGCTGGAGTACGAAGAGTACGCGCTCGTCGCGATCGCGATGAGTCTCGTGAAGCCGCGCTCGTCGGCCTCGCGGAGCGCCTCGGCGAGGTACGGGTCCCAGTTGCGGTTGCCCCAGAGCACCGGCAGGTCGATCCCGCGCTCGGCGAGCTCCGCCTCCAGCGCCGCCTTGAGCTCGCGGTTCTGGTCGTTGATCGGACTGACGCCCCCGAAGTGGCGATAGTGGTGCGCCACCTCCTCCAGCCGCTCGTCCGGGATGCCGCGCCCGCGCGTGACGTTGCGGAGGAAGGGGATGACGTCGTCCTGACCCTCGGGTCCGCCGAAGCCGGCGAGGAGGATCGCGTCGTAGGCGACCGGCTCCGTCACGTGCTCCGGACCGTCGGCCGCGGCAGCGGTCGCGGCGAGCACTCGCCCGCCCGGCGTTGCCGTGCCGGCGGCCTCCACGTGTTCACCCGTGCGGGCGTCCGTCACTGCAGAACCTCCACCAGTTCAGCGGGCTGGATGCGGCGGCCGGTGAAGAACGGCACCTCTTCGCGGACGTGGCGGCGCGCCTCGGTGTACCGCAGCTCGCGCATCATGTCGACGAGGTCGGTCAGCTGGTCCGCCTCCATCGGCAGGAGCCACTCGTAGTCGCCCAGCGCGAAGGCTGCGACGGTGTTCGCGAGCACCGACCGGAACGCTGCGCCCTTGCGGCCGTGATCGGCGAGCATCGTCGAGCGCTCCTCGTCCGGAAGCAGGTACCACTCGTAGCTGCGGACGAACGGGTAGACGCAGAGCCAGTCCTTCGGTGCCACGCCTCGGAGGAAGGCGGGCACGTGCGCCTTGTTGAACTCCGCGTCCCGGTGCACGCCCATCGCGTTCCACGTCGGGAGGAGCGCCTTCAGCAGACGTGTGCGGCGCAGCTGGCGCAGGCCCCACTGCAGGGTGTCCGCCTCGGGGCCGTGCAGCCAGAGCATCAGATCGGCGTCGGCGCGCAGGCCCGAGACGTCGTAGAGCCCTCGAACGGTCACATTCTGGAGTTCGATGTCGGCGATCACGCCCTCCAGCTCCTCGACGGCTGTCGGCACATCGGTGCCGTCCAGGTCGTCCGGGCGGGCGGGATCGCGGCGCAGCACGGCCCACACCGTGAAGCCGGACGGGTTGTCGCTGGGGGTTTCTGGGCTGGTCGACTCTGCCGGAACGGCAGCCGGGGTACTCATACCCACAGTCTCTCTCGCAAACCTGAGAAGGCCAAAAACGGGCGCCGGCTCACCGGCGGACGAGCCGGACGACGCCCCACACGGCACCGGCCACCGCGGCCACCGCACCGGCCGCGATCCCGGCGAGGGCGACGGGGTTCTCGGCCCGCAGCCGCTGGACGCGCTCGGCGGCGCGCTTGGGCACGTTGAGCTTGTACTCGATCGCGTCCATGGTGGCGGCGAGCTCGGCGCGCGCCCGGTCGACGTCGCTGCGGTCAGTTGTCATACTTCCCCAGTCCCTTCAGCGCGTCGGCGTCCTCGCGGACGCTCTCGATGGTCTGCGACGGCGCCACCCCGTTCATCTTCTTGAACGAGCGGATGCCGAACAGCGCGAGGACGACCGCGATCACGACAAGGCCGCCGAAGACGATCAGGGCGGCGGCCCAGGCCGGCAGAGCGACGGCGATCCCGAGGATGGCAGCGGCGATGAGCACCCCCAGCGCGAAGAACAGCAGGAGCGCGGCGACCACGAGGAGCCCTATGCCGACCCCGGCATATCTCGCCTTCTCGGCGAACTCGGCCTTCAGGTGGTTCAGCTCGGCCTTGAGCAGGTCGACGATCAGGCGGGGCAGGTCGGAGACCAGCTGGACCAGGGATCGGCTGCGGGCGCCCTGGGCGCGAGCACGGGCCCGGGCCTCCTGAACCGGATCCGCGCCCGCCGCGCGTGGCGCACCCGGCGTACCGGCAGCGCCCGCGGCGGTCCGTTCACGGTCGGTCATCCGTGTCTCCCCTCGTCGCTTCCGTACAGTACCCCCGTCAGGACGACGTGGGGCTGCTGTCGTCCGCCGCACGGATGGCCGCTTCGGCCGCGGGCGACGGATAGGGCGCGCGGGCCTCGCGGCGCCGGGCGTTCGCCTGGACCACGAGCCTCTTGATGGTGACGTACACCGTCTCGGGGAACTCGCCCACCTTCTCGGCCACGAAGTCCTCCACGGCATGCACCTGCTTCTGCACCCCGGGCGACTCCCACACCTTGCCGGCGGCGGCCTTCAGCTGCTCGTACCGCTTGCGGCCGGCGCGCGCGCCGAGCACGTAGCCCACCGCTGCCCCGGTGACGAAGAGGAGTTTGCCGCGCATTCCGTCTCCCTGTCTCAGTTGTCCGTGTGGTGAAGAGCCTCGGTGAGGCCTTTCCAGCGCAGACCTCGCGCGCGCTCTGCTGCCCGGCGCGCATCCGGGATGACGGAGGCGAGGCCTGTTCCGGTCAGCCAGGACCCGGTGACCTCGAGACCCTCGACACCGTCGACCTCGGTGCGGACCCGCTGGATGCGTTCCCGCTGCCCCACTGTCGCATATGGGAGGGCGTTCGTCCAGGGGGTCCGGGCGAATGCGGTCACGGCGGATTCCGCGATCGGAATATTCAGCAGACGGGAGGCGTCCTCGATCGCCTGGGCTCTGAGTTCCGCGTCCCCCAGGGCCAGGGTCTCGGCCGGGCGACCGGCGCGCCCGTAGGAGAGGCGGACGACGTGGCGACCGGCTCCCGCCGCCTCCGCGACCCACGCCCACTTGGCGCTGGAGTGCGTCATCGCCTTGGCCCGGACATCGTTCCCCGGGACGTCGGCCACGAGCACGCCGGTCCCCACGGGAGCGGTCGCGAGCCGGTCGTCCGCGACGACGAGGGTCACCAGCTCGACGCTGGAGGCCGCCGGCCAGTCGAGGTCGCCCAGCGCGGCGAGGTCCGGATCGAGGGAGGCGAGCAGCGCGAGGGAGGCGTCGGCCGGCGTTGCGAGCACAACGGCATCGGCCGGGAGCTCGTCTCCGTCCTCCAGGCGGACGAGCCAGCGCGCCGGGCGCGCGTCCTCCGCGACCTCCCCGACCTCCGCGATCTCCTCGTCCTCCGACGCCGGGGCGACCTCCATCGGGTCCACCGCGTCGCCGAGCGCGTCCGTGAGCACGCCCTGCACGAGCGCCCGCGCCGTCTCCGCCGCCGTCGGCGCTGTCCACCGCTCGAGTGCGGCGACTGCAGCGTCCGTCCGGACGACTCCGCCGCGGGTCGCGACGTCTGCGGCGAGCGCCTGCGGCAACCGCCACATCCCGCCGCGGATCCCTCCGACAGCGCTGCCCGCCTTCGAGGCCGACCGCAGCTCGGCGACGGCGCCGGACAGCGAGCCCAACCGCGTCAGCGCGGCGTTCAGCCCGGGCGCGACGACGTCCACATCCAGCTCGTCCGGGGCGGCCGAGTAGACGCCGGTCGCGACGGGCGCGACGAGGAGGTCGAGGACCTTCTGCCCCATCCGCTTGCGCACGAGGGTGCCGAGCCGCCGCTCCTGCCCGATCTTCAGGACCGGGATGAGCCGGTCGAGGTACGCGCGGAAAGCGCCGGACCACCCGATCGCGTCCGCCACATCCTTCGCGAGCGGCGAGCTGGGGATGCCGAGCAGTCCCGCCTTCGGAAGGGGCACCGATCGGGACCCGTGGCGCACCCAGGCGCCGGACGGGTTCGGCTGGACCACGTCGTCGTCGAGGTCGAGGTCGCGCAGCAGCTCGGCGACGTGACCGCCGCGGGTGGCGAAGCTCTCCGCGCCCGCATCGAGGGTCATCCCGCCGAGGTCCAGAGGGGCGACACTGCCGCCCACGCGGTCGCCGGCCTCGAGAAGCGTCACCTCGAAGCCCGGACGCGCGCATTCGCGGGCGACGACCAGGCCGGCCACACCGCCGCCGATGACGACGACGCGGGTCGGCGGCGCCTCGATGGCCTGGCGGATCTCGTCGCCGAGGTCCTCGCCGGACCCGGGGTCGCCGCCGGCCATCCGCTCACCGCTCATTCGGGTCGCCACCCGTGCACCAGCTCGACCACCCGGGTGAGGACGGTCGGATCGGTCTCGGGAGGGACGCCGTGCCCGAGGTTCAGGACATGGGCGGGCGCTTCGCGCCCTCGGTCCAGCACGTCGAGGACATGCGCCTCCAGCACCGGCCACGGCGCATCGAGCATCGCCGGATCGACGTTGCCCTGCAGCGGGACCACGTGACCGAGCCGGCGGCTCGCCTCGTCGAGCGGGATGCGGTAGTCGACGCCCACCGCGTCCGCGCCCACCTCGTGCATCGCCTTCAGCAGTTCGCCGGTGCCGACACCGAAGTGGACGATCGGGACATTGCGCAGCACGGCGTCGATCGGCGGCTCGAACCCGTCCACCGTCGGGGCCTGCGGGATCTCGTAGGCGAGATCACGCACGTGCGACAGCGCCCGCGCGGACGCCGGTGCGACGAGCGCGGCGTAGTCGTGCAGCGAGAGGGCGCCCGCCCACGAGTCGAACAGCTGGGCGGCGCTCGCGCCGGCGAGCACCTGCGCGCGCAGGAAAGCGCCCGAGAGATCGGCCGTCCACGCCATCAGACGCGACCACGCGGCGGGATCGGCGTGCATCAGGGTGCGGGCGCGGATGTGATCCTTCGAGGGACCGCCCTCGACCAGGTAGGCGGCGAGGGTGAACGGTGCGCCGGCGAAGCCGATCAGCGGCGTGGCTCCCAGCTCCGCCACCGTGAGACGCACGGCCTCCTGGATGGGCGCGAAGACCTCCGCGCCGAAGGACGCGGGATCGACGGCGGTCAGCCGGTCGACGTCGGCTGCGGTGCGCACCGCCTCGGCGAACACGGGACCCTTGCCCGGAACGATCTCGACATCCACGCCGGCCAGCTTGAGCGGCACGACGATGTCGCTGAAGAAGATGCCCGCATCCACGCCGTGCCGGCGGACCGGCTGCAGGGTGATCTCGCTGGCGGTGGCCGGGTCGAGGCAGGCGTCCAGCATCCGCGTGCCGACGCGGAGCTCGCGGTACTCCGGGAGCGACCGGCCCGCCTGCCGCATGAACCACACGGGCGTGACCACCTGCCGCTCGCCCTGATAGGCCCGCACGAGCGGGCTGGACGCGGTGCGGCCGGAAGCGAGCGGATGGTCGGCTGAGAGGGTGGTCACACCTCGATTCTGCCAGTGCGCGGCGGAGCCGGAGCCCGGGGCTGAATGGAAGCTGAGCCGACGATTCGAGGTTGCCCCGGCGCGAGCGTAGGCTTTGCCCGTGCTTCTGTGCTTCTCGTCGAGCCACCGGACGGCGGACTTCGACCTCCTGGAACGGCTCGAGCGTCACGCTCCGGCCGTGACCGCCGCACTCGCGGAGCACACCGGCGCCGTGACCGGGTCGGTCGTCCTCGCCACCTGCAACCGTTTCGAGGCCTACCTCGATATCGACGGCTCGCATCCTGCAGGTCAGGCGGCGTCGGCACAGGCGGTGCTGGATGCGGTGAGCGCGGCATCCGGGATCGACGCCGAGACCCTGCGCGAGTCCAGTGCGGTCTACAGCGACCACGCGGTCGCCGAGCACCTCTTCGCGGTGACGAGCGGGCTGGAGTCCGTGGTCGTCGGCGAGGGCGAGATCGCTGGCCAGGTCCGCCGGGCGCTCGACATCGCCCGGAGCGCCGGATCGGTCACCGGCGAGCTCGAACGGCTGTTCCAGGTCGCCTCCCGCACCTCCCGCGGTGTGAAGAACCGTACAGAGATCATGTCCGCCGGCCGGTCGCTGGTCCGGCTGGCCCTCGACCTCGCCGAGAGCCGGGTCAGCGACTGGGCGCAGACGCGCGTCCTGCTCGTCGGCACGGGCAAGTACGCCGGCGCGAGCCTCGCCGCGCTGCGCGATCGCGGCGCACACGATGTGCGGGTCTACTCCCCCTCCGGCCGCGCGGGCGCCTTCGCGCTGTCGCATGACATCGGGGCCGTGTCCTCCGACGAGCTCCTCGACGTGCTCGCCGAGAGCGACCTCGTGGTGACCTGCTCCGCCGTCACCGACTACGTCCTCACCGAGCCGCTGCTCGCCGACGCGCTCCGCCGGCCGGGCGCCGCCGAGCGCCGGCTGGTCGTCGACCTCGGCCTCCCCCGCAACGTCGACCCCGCGGTCGCCGAGCTCGCGGGTGTCGAGCTGCTCGACCTCGAGACCATCAGCATCCACGCGCCCCTGAAGGAGTTGCAGGGCAGCGTGGACGACGCACGCAGCATCGTGGATGCGGCGGCCGCCGAGTACCGCGCGCAGACCGCGGAGCAGGCGGTGACGCCGGCGCTCGTCGCCCTGCGCACGCACGTCTTCGGCATCCTCGACGCCGAGATCGAGCGGGCGCGGAACCGCGGGGACTCGAGCGAGCAGACCGAGGCGGCCCTCCGCCACCTCGCCGGAGTGCTGCTGCACACCCCGTCCGTGCGTGCACGGGAGCTGGCCCGCGCGGGCGACGCGCCGTCGTTCGTCGAGGCGGTCGCCGCGCTCTTCGGAGTGGAGGTGGAGGCGGCAGAGCATCCTGCACCGCTCACCGCCGTGGACGACGAGCCGGCCGCATCCTGACCGCTGATGCCGACCCGCGTCCCGACCCCGCATCCTGACCCGGCCAACTCGAAGGAGCGACTGTGAGCGACGAAGCCACCACGACCGCGACGACCACCACCACGACGGCCGTCGCGCCGCACGGCGCGACCGGCCTCCCGTACGCCGCCGAGCTGCTGCGCACGGAGCGCTTGGTGCTGCGCCCCCTCAACACCGGCGACCTCGAGGATGTGCACGCCTACCAGAAGCTGAAGGACGTCGTCCGCTACCTCTACTGGGAGGTGCACGACCACGACGAGTCGGCGGAGCACCTGCGCAAACGCATCGCGATGAATCGCCTCGCCGAGAACGGTGACGGCATCGTCTTCGCCGTCGAGCTGGCGGACGCCGAGGGCGGCGCGGGCCGCGTGATCGGCGACATCAGCCTGTTCCTCAAGAACGCGGCGTGGGGCAAGTTCGAGATGGGATGGGTCTTCCACCCCGCCGTGCACGGCCGCGGCTACGCCACGGAGGCCGCGCAGCGCATCCTGGAGCTGTGCTTCGACACGCTCGGCGCCCACCGGGTCTTCGCGCAGCTGGACGCGCGCAACGACGCCTCCGCTCGCCTGTGCGAACGCATCGGGATGCGCCAGGAGGCTCTGCTGCGCGAAACCGAGATCTTCAAGGGCGAATGGTCGGACACCGCGGTCTACGCCATCCTCGAGCAGGACTTCCGCCCGGCCGCGGATTGACCGCGCGGGCGCGGAATCGGCGCCGGGCGCTTCCTCAGTAGGATGGACGGGTCCCCACCCCACCCGTACCGCACAGGGAGCACCATGGCCGCACCCACCAGGCTGGATTCCGTCATCACGCTGGCGCAGCACCGCGGATTCGTCTTCCCCTCCGGCGAGATCTACGGCGGAACCCGATCGGCGTGGGACTACGGCCCCCTCGGTGTGGAGCTGAAGGAGAACATCAAGCGCGAGTGGTGGAACGCCTTCGTGCGCGGCCGCGGCGACATGGTCGGGCTCGACTCGGCCATCATCCTGCCGACTCCGGTGTGGGAGGCCTCCGGTCACGTCCAGGTGTTCAGCGACCCGCTCACCGAGTCGCTGGTCACGCACAAGCGGTACCGCGCCGACCACCTGTTCGAGGCGTACGAGGCCCAGCACGGGCATCCGCCGGTCAACGGACTCGACGACATCGCGGACCCGGACCACCCCGACAAGGTCGGCCAGTGGACGCCGATCCGCCAGTTCTCGGGCCTGATGAAGACCTTCCTCGGCGTCGTCGACGACGAGTCCGGCCTGCACTACATGCGGCCGGAGACGGCGCAGGGCATCTTCACCGATTTCGCCGCCGTGCTGCAGACCTCGCGGAAGAAGCCGCCCTTCGGCATCGGCCAGATCGGCAAGGCCTTCCGGAACGAGATCACGCCGGGCAACTTCATCTTCCGCACGCGCGAGTTCGAGCAGATGGAGATCGAGTACTTCGTCGAGCCGGGAACCGACGAGCAGTGGTTCGAGACCTGGATCGACCTGGCCTGGGAGTGGTTCACCGAGCTCGGCATCAAGCCGGAGAACATCCGCCGCTTCGAGCATCCCCAGGAAGCACTGGCCCACTATTCCAAGCGCACGATCGACATCGAGTACCGCTTCGATTTCGTCGGCAGCGAGTGGGGCGAGCTGATGGGTGTCGCGAACCGCACCGACTTCGACCTGAAGACCCACATCGAGCACTCCGGCAAAGACCTGAGCTACTTCGACCAGAACAAGAACGAGCGCTACGTCCCGTTCGTGATCGAGCCGTCCTTCGGCCTGACCCGCGCGCTCATGGCGTTCCTGGTCGACGCCTACGACGAGGAGCAGGTCCCGAACGCGAAGGGCGGCACCGACAAGCGCACGGTCCTGCGCCTGGATCCGCGCCTCGCGCCGGTCAAGGTCGCCGTGCTCCCCCTGTCGCGCAACGAAGCCCTCTCGCCGCTCGCCCGCGGGCTCGCCGACCGGCTCCGCGAGCGCCGCAACGTCGACTTCGACGACTCGGGCGCGATCGGGCGCCGGTACCGCAGGCAGGACGAGATCGGCACGCCGCTCGCGGTGACGGTCGACTTCGACTCGCTCGAGGACGACGCGGTCACCGTGCGCGACCGGGACTCGATGCAGCAGGAGCGCATCCCGCTCGAGGGTCTCGACCGCTACCTCGCCGAGCGCCTCCGCGAGATCTGACCGGGGCGGTCGGAGAAGGCCCGGGACGGACTCCACCGTGACAGAGGCCGGCGTGAGCACCGCAGAGACGCGGAACGTCGTGGCGCGTTACGCGCGAATCGCTCCGGCAGCGATCGCTCTGGCCTTCGTGGTGCTGGCGACGTCGGTTGCGACCGGGACGCTGTGGAGCGCCGCGACCGCCGGCAGCGGCACCATGACGTGGGCCGCCGGAGTCACGACGACCATCGAGAGCGGATTCTGGTGGACTCCGCTCACGGCGTTGTTCGTGCCGGAGGACCCGGTCCAACTGGTCATCACCGTGCTCCTCGCTCTGGTCGTCATGGCCACGGCGGAGCGGCTGCTCGGCACCGCCCGGGCGGTCCTCGCGTTCCTCATCACGGGCGTTGTGGGCATCGCTCTCGGAGTCCTGCTGCAGTGGACGGCTGCGGGCGTCGGCGAGATCTGGGCGAATGTCACCCGATTCGACTTCACCCTCGATCCGACGATCGGCATCGTCGGTGCGCTGACCACGGCGAGCGCGTTCGCGAGCTCCTTGTGGCGCAGGCGCATCCGGCTCCTGACGTTCGCCATCCTGCTCGTGTTCGTGCTGTACAACGGCGACCAGAACAACGCCTACCGGCTGATCGCCGCCCTCCTCGGGCTGGGGCTCGGCGTGCTGCTCCGACGCGACGGTCTCCGCCGGCTGCGCCGCAGTTCGCACGCCGAGACGCGGAACCTCGTCGCTGCGGTCATCGCCATCACGGCCTTCGGTCCGCTGCTCGCCCTGCTGCCGCCGGGCGGTTTCGGCCCGCTGTCGTTCGTGGCCGCGCTCTTCGAGCAGCCGCGCGTGAACGTCCCCGAAGTGCTGGCCCGCTGCGACGCCTCGTACACCATCGCCTGTCACGACGACCTGACGAGGGTGTCCGTTCAGGGCCCCGGAGCACTGCTGCTCTCGGTGCTGCCGCTCGCGCTGCTCGTGCTCACCGCGATCGGGCTGCGCCGCGGCCGCCGGTTCGCGCTGCTGCTCGGGATCGTCGTCGACATCGTCATGCTCCTGCTGCCGTTCACCGCGCTCACCGGCGATATCGAGCTGGAGGCGGAGGGCCCTCAGGCTCTCGTTCCCGCCATCGAGGTGCTCGTGTGGCTGTTCGCGGCGATGCTCGTCCCGGTCGCGTCGCTCGTCCTGCTCGTCGTCACCCGGCGGCAGTTCCAGATCCGCTCGCCCCGCGAAGCCATCGCCCGGTTCGTGATCGTCGTCGTCTGCTCGTTCGGCCTGCTCGCCCTCGCCTACCTCGTGGCGGCGCTCTCCTCCCTCACCGAGTTCGTGCCGGACGCCGGCGTGGGCGACGTGTTCGCATCCACTCTGCGCCGGTTCGTTCCCGCCGGGTTCCTCTCGGCGCTCGGGACGCCGATCGTCCCGACCACGCCCCTGGTCGTCTTCCTCTTCCAGTGGGTCGGGCCCGCGTTCTGGACGGTGTTCGTCTTCGCCACCCTGCAGGTGTACCGCGCCACTTTCACCGGACGGACCCTGGCCGACGAGGAGCACTTCCGGGCCCTGCTGCGCCTGGGCGGGGGCGGCACGCTCGGCTTCATGGGCACCTGGCCCGGCAACGTGTACTGGTTCAGCTCGGACGGCGAGTCCGCGATCGCCTACCGGGTCGTCGGCGGGATCGCGGTCACCCTCTCCGACCCGGTCTGCCGGCCGGAGCGAGCCGAACGCACGATCGCGGAGTTCGTCCAGTTCTGCGATGTCAACAGCTGGGTCCCGGTGTTCTACAGCATCCACGGCGAGTACCTGCCCGTGTTCGACGCGCTCGGCTGGCCGTCGATGCCGGTCGGCCAGGAGACGCTGATGCACCCCCAGAGTTTCGACCTGGTGGGCAAGCCCTGGCAGAAGGTGCGGCAGGCGCACAACCGCGGGATCACGGCGCAGATCTCCACCCTCTGGACGACCTGGGACGAGCTCTCGCCGCTCATCCAGACGCAGATCACCTCCCTCAGCGAGCAGTGGGTGTCCGAGAAGGAGCTGCCCGAGATGGGCTTCACGCTCGGCGGGATCGACGAGCTGAAGGACCGGGACGTGCGGCTCTACCTCGCTTTCGACCCCGAGGGCGGACTGCAGGCCGTCACGAGCTGGCTGCCGAGCTGGCGGGACGGGCGGGTGGTGGGCTGGACCATCGACTTCATGCGGCGGGCGGACGGCTCGATGTCCGGGATCATGGAGTTCGTGATCGCCTCCGCCGCGCAGCACATGCGCGAGGCCGGCGTCGAGGTGCTCAGCCTGTCCGGTGCCCCGTTGGCGACCAAGCCTCTCGCGGAGGGCGACGAGCCGGACGACGGCACGATGGATCGGCTGCTCGCGTTCCTCGCGCGGACGCTCGAGCCCGCGTACGGCTTCGCTTCGCTGTTCTCGTTCAAGAGCAAGTTCAATCCGACGTACGACACGCTCTACCTGGCGTATCCGGATGCCCTGGCGCTCCCGGCGATCGGCAACGCGCTGGCCAGGGCGTACCTGCCCGACGCGAAGGCCCGCGAGTACCTCGCGCTCGCCGGGACCCTGGTGCGCTAGTCAGCCGGTGGACTCCTCCAGCGCCGTTCGCCGCTCGGCGGAGCGCCGGATGCGCCGGGCGATGAGCAGCCACGCCAACCCGCTCGCCAGCACGAACATCAGGTAGAAGAGCAGGATCGCGCCCCCGCGGGCGATGAGCGGCCAGGGCAGGACCTGTGCCAGCCAGATGGCGCCGTCGAAGATCCCGTGAGCGGCGGCCACGCCGAGGTAGGCGAGCACGACGCCGAAGGTCAGGCGGAAACGGCCCGCCCGGGCGGCACCGAAGACCGCTGCGCCCAGCAGAGCGGAGAAGACGGGATGGAGGAACGGCCCGGTGAGCTCCCGGCCGATCACCGTCTCCACGAACACGCCCAGGCCGAGACCGTTGAGCTGTCCGCGGGCGAACGCCTCCATCAGGTAGCCGAGGTTCTCGATGACGCTGAAGCCGATCCCGACGGCCCCGCCGACGAACAGGCCGATGCGTGCGTTCTTCACGGGCAGCTTCCAGGCGAGGACGACGGCCGCGGCGATCTTGACGAACTCCTCGACCACGCCGGCGAGCACCAGGGCGAGCCCGCTCGGGTGCAGGGCCGTGCCGCCGCTCAGCACGTCGATGATGCTGTTCGCCGGCGCGGCCAGGAGCGTGGCCGCAAGGCCGCCGACGCCGGCGATGATCACGAGACGGGATGCCGTCAGCCGGTCCTCGCGCCGCAGCCGGTAGGCCATCGTGTAGAGGATGGCGGTCGCCACCGTCGCTGCACCGGTGAGCAGGAGGAACGGCGAGAGCACCGCGGGCTCGTGTGTGTCGGGATGCGGTGAGATCGCGGTGATGAGCCAGTTGAAGCCGAAGAGCCAGAGCCAGATGAAGGCGCTGGCTGCCGCGATGATCCACCCGCCGAAGCGACCGATCCACTTGTGCGGCAGCTTCGGGCGCGCCGCCGGCTGCAGAGCCCGGACGGAGTACGTGTACGGGGTCCAGGCGGCGCCGCTCCACCAGCGGAGGTAGCGCGCGTCGAACGGATCGCCGTACCAGCCGGGCGGCGCGGTGCGGGCCGGCGGCGGGGTTCCAGCCGGGGACGGGTTCCCGCCGGAGGGTGCGATGGTCACCGGGCAAGCATACGAACTCGGGGCCTCCCCCGCCCCACCCCGTCCGGGCGGCACGGCGAGCCTCCCGGCGCCAGGCGGCGTGTGCTGGCATACTCAATGCTCAACACCAGGGGGAACGACATGCGCTTCACCACTTCCGGCCAGAAGGCGGTCGTGATCGGGGTGCTCGTCGCCATCAGCGCGGTGCTCGCGCTCCTCCTCGACGCTTTCCACTCCGAAGCGGGATCGATCGTCCTGACGGTGCTGCAGATCATCGGCTGGTATCTGGCGAGCCGCCTTTTCCGCGGCCGCGGCGAGTCCGTCCGGGCGGCGCGGCCCTGGTGGCGGATGACGAACCGGCCCCTCCTCAGTGGGGCGCTCGCGGCGATCTACGGGCTCCTGGCCGTGATCAACATCGGCTTCTCGGCCGCCGGGTTCGGGAGCGTGTCCGGCGTCGCCTCCATCCTCGCCGAGCTCGCCCTGGCCGCCCTGTTCGCGCTCTCCTGGCGGCGCCTGTCGTCAGTGGCCCGCGCTGCAGCCTGACCCGTAGGCTGGGCGCATGACGCTCGACTCCGGCATCCGCATCGACGAACTCGACCCCGCCACCCGTCCCCAGGACGACCTCTTCCGGCACGTGAACGGCAAGTGGATCGCCCGCACCGAGATACCGGCCGACAAGGCCCGCTGGGGGTCGTTCATGATCCTGGCGGAGGAGGCGGAGGCCGCGGTCCGGGAGATCGTCGAGCAGGCGCAGAACGCGCCGGAAGGCACGGAGGATCGCAAGTTCGGCGACCTCTTCACGAGCTTCATGGACGAGGACCGCATCGACGCGCTCGGTGTCGAGGCCATCCGCGACGAGCTGACCTTCGCGGAGGGCGTCGACAGCATCCCGAGCCTCCTCGAGACGATCGGCGCGCTGGAGCGTCGTGGGCTCGGCGGCTTCTACCAGCTCTTCGTCGACAACGACCCGGGCGACCCCGAGCGGTACCTCGTGTTCCTCGAGCAGTCCGGCATCTCGCTGCCGGACGAGTCGTACTTCCGCGAGGAGCACTTCGCGCCGATCCGTGAGGCTTTCGTCGGCCACATCCAGCGGATGTTCGAGCTCGCCGGCTTCGACGACGCGCCGGGCAGGGCGCAGCGCGTCTTCGACCTGGAGACGGCGATCGCCTCGCATCACTGGGACAACGTGGCCTCGCGCGACTCCGAGAAGACGTACAACCTGTACTCGTGGGCCGACGCCACCACCCTCTTCGACGGCGGAGCGCTCGCGGGCCAGGCGGCAGACCTCGACGTCTGGGCACAGGCTCTCGGTGCGCCGCAGAACGCGCTGGCCGAGGTGGTCCTGCGGCAGCCGTCCTTCACCACCGGGCTGGCCGGGCTCCTCACCGACGACCGCCTGGAGTCGTGGCGCGACTGGCTGGCCTGGCAGGTCATCCACGGCGCCGCACCCTACCTCTCGGGCGACTTCGTCGAGGCGAACTTCGACTTCTATGGCCGGACGCTGACCGGAACCCCGGAGCTGCGGGCCCGCTGGAAACGCGGTGTCTCGCTCGTCGAGGGGGCCATGGGCGAGGCCGTCGGCCGCGCCTACGTCGAGAAGTACTTCCCGCCGGCGGCGAAGGATCGGATGGATGCGCTGGTCGCGAACCTGATCGAGGCGTACCGGCAGAGCATCCAGAATCTCGAATGGATGGGCGCGGAGACCCGCAGACGCGCGCTGGACAAGCTGGAGAAGTTCACGCCGAAGATCGGCTACCCGGTGAAGTGGCGCGACTACTCCCGCCTCGAGCTCGACCCCACCGACCTCGTCGGGAACGTCCGGGCGGCCGCCCTGTTCGAGTTCAACCGCGAACTGGGCAAGATCGGCTCGCCGATCGACCGCGACGAATGGTTCATGACCCCTCAGACGATCAACGCGTACTACAACCCGGGCTTCAACGAGATCGTGTTCCCTGCGGCCATCCTGCAGTTCCCGTTCTTCGACGCCGAGCGGGATGCCGCGGCGAACTACGGCGCGATCGGCGCCGTCATCGGGCACGAGATCGGGCACGGCTTCGACGACCAGGGATCCAAGTTCGATGGAGACGGACGTCTCGAGGACTGGTGGACGGAGGCGGACCGTGCCGCCTTCGAGAAGCGCACCGCGAGCCTGATCGAGCAGTACAACGCGCTCGCACCGGCGCAGGTGCCGGACCACCACGTGAACGGCGCGCTCACCATCGGCGAGAACATCGGCGACCTGGGCGGGCTGGGCATCGCGTGGAAGGCGTACCTGCTCTCGCTCAACGGCGAGGAGCCCCCTGTCGTCGACGGGCTCAGCGGCTCCGAGCGGTTCTTCCTGTCGTGGGCGCAGGCCTGGCAGCAGAAGGGACGCGACGAGGAGGTCATCCGCCTTCTCGCGATCGACCCGCACTCGCCGAACGAGTTCCGCTGCAACCAGATCGTCCGCAACATCGACGCGTTCTACGACACCTTCCAGGTGTCGGAGGGCGACGCGCTGTGGCTGGCACCGGAGGAGCGCGTCACGATCTGGTGAGTCGGCGCCGCATCCGTCGGATGTCCGACCGATCCGGCGCTCCATGGCCCCCGCACACGGGGTAACATCGTCCCTGTCGCTGTCGCGGAAACCTCGCGGCGGCGGCAGCGGGGCCGACCACGGCCGCCGCGGTTTCCGGTACACGACACTCGGAAGAAAGACCCAGCGACACTGTGACGATCCAGGCTCAAGAGTCCGAACGCCGGGCCCGTCAGGCGAATACCCGCCGCGGCCGGCATCGCGCTCCTGGGTCCACCGAGTCGTTCAGCCGCGGGTTCGACGCTCTGGGGCGGCTCGCCGTCTCGGGTGTGCAGGTCTCCGCCCGGGCGACCGATCTGGCGACCGGCACGGTGCTGTTCTCGGTCGACGACCACGTGGTCATGCCGACGGCCAGCATCGGCAAGGTGCTGCTGCTCGTCGAGGTGGCGGCGCGCCTCCAGTCGGGTGAGCTGAGTCCCCTCGCGCACCTCGATCGCGACCCGCGCGACGTCGCCGGCGACTCGGGCATCTGGCACCACCTCCACGTGCCGTCCCTCCCCGTCGCCGACCTGGCCGCCCTCGTCGGCGCGTCGAGCGACAACCTCGCCACCAACGTCCTGCTGCGCCGGGTGGGGCTGGAGGCGGTGAGCGCCCGCACCGAATCCCTCGGCCTCACGCGCACGGCGCTCCTCGACCTGGTCCGCGACCACCGCGGCCCCGACGACGCGCCGCAGCTCTCCGTGGGCAGCGCGAACGAGCTCACCTGGCTGTTCTCCGCACTCGCGCGGGGCGAGATCGTCAACCCCGCCACCAGCCAGCGCGTGGTCTCGTGGCTCTCGCTGAACAGCGACTTCTCGCTGGTGTCCAGCGCCTTCGGCCTCGATCCGCACTCCCACCGCCACCCGGAGCACGGCATCCTGCTGGTCAACAAGACGGGGACGGATGCGGGGGTCCGCAGCGAGGTCGGCGTCCTGCGCGGCCCGCGCGCGGGCGTCACCTATGTCGTCTCGACGTACTTCGACGACACCAGCCTCCCCGAGCGCCTCGCCGTCATCGAGGGGATGCGGGCCGTCGGGCTCGACCTGCTCGAGTACGTGTTCTGAGTCCCGGTCGGGCGCGGAGCGCGAGGCCGGGAGCGCCGACGCTGCTCACCGGCTCACCGGCTCGCTGCTCACTGCTCGCGCGCAGCGCGCACCTGCTCCCACTCGGCGATGAGCTCGGGGAGCCGGACCTGGATGAAACGGTAGAAGCCGGCCATGTCCGACAGCCTCTCGGTGGCAGGCGAAGCCGGATCGCCGACGGCGGCGAGACCCGCCTCGGCCTGCTCCGCGAGGACGCCGTAGATCGGGCTGTTGCGCACCATGAGGGAGTACCAGTCGCTGGGGAGCTCGTAGCGGTCCCGGCGGCTTCCCGCCTGAGAGAGGCGGCGGATGATGCCCAGCGTCGAGAGGTAGCGGACGGCGCCGGAGATGGCCGCGGGGCTGGCCTCCAGGCGGGCGGCCAACTCGGCCGCCGTGAGCCCCGGTGTCTCGGTGACCGTCAGGGCCATGAGGACGCGCGCCGGCATCTTGGGGAAGCCCGCGGCGGTCAGGACGGCAGCCGAATGCTCCAGCACCTCGGCGAGCGCCGCCTCATCTCTGGCCATGGACACCATCCCGTCTTTCCGTTCGCACCAGCTATCCGATGGCGAAGTCTCGTCGGCGGATCAGCGCAGCAGCCCCGACGAGGGCGGCGGCCGTGATGCCGAGCATCCAGTATCCCCCCGTCCAGTCGGCCGAACCGACCACGACGGGCGCATCGGCGAACGGCGACAGGTGGCGGATGGCGTCGGGGAAGTTCATCAGGCCGCCGAAGATGCCCACGAACGCGCCCACGCCGAGCGTTGCCCACGCGACCGGCACGGTCCAGCTCGGCAGTACGACGAAGAGCAGGGTCAGCACGCCGAGGTAGACGAGGGCGACGGGCAGCTGTGCGGTCGCCGCTGCGAAGGAGTCTCCGATGGTGGAGGCGTCCGCTCCGGCAGCGGCGGCCGACAGACCGGAGGCGACGGCCGCGGCGAGCAGCACGGCCACGACCGCGATGAGACCGACCGCGACGAAGGAGAACAACCAGCGCGCGCGGGACACCGGGGTGGCCAGGAGCAGCTCGGCCGTCCCGGCGGCCTCCTCCTGGCGCAGGCGGACCACCGCCTGCACCGCACACGCGGCCGCCAGGACGCCCACGATGGAGAAGATCGCCGAGATGAAGAGCTGGGTGAGCGGACCGGACCCGCCCGCGCCGATGTGCCCGATCGCATCCCGGATGCCCGAGAGGCTCGGATCGTTTGCGATCGAGCTGCCGACGACGCTGCCGAGGGAGCCGGCGAGGAGGCCGGTCAGTGCACCCCCGAGAGCCCACCCGAGCACGGTCGGCCACTGCAGCCGCCAGGCCAGTCCCAACGTTCCCGAGAGCATCGCGGCAGCGTCGGCGCGTCCGGCCCGCTCCGGGATGATGCCGGCACCGGTGTCGCGGACGGACTGCAGTGCGAAGACCGCCAGCACGAGCACAGCCGCCAGTCCGAGCTGGAGCAGCAACGGCCGCAGGTCGTCGGCGGTGTACGGGGCGAACTGCTCACCCCAGCCGATCGGGCTCAGCCAGGTGGGCCAGGCGGACCGCACGTGGGTGCCGTCGCCGAACACGGTGCCGGTCGAATCCCCGATGCCGCGGAGCAGGAAGGCGAGCACGACCACGGCCGACGAGAAGCCGTTGGCCCCGCGGGAGGTGCTGAACACCTGCGCGAGGAGGAGTCCGACGGCGAAGAACGCGAGCCCGGCGCCTCCCGTCGCCGCTCCCGCCACGAACGACCCGGCGAGCGGGAGACCGGCGACGGCGAACCCGCAGGCCGTGAGCACCGCGAGGACGATGTCGACGAGGGTCGCGTAGAGGACGGTCGCGGCCGTCGGGAGCAGGCGGCCGGCTGCGGTCGAGGCGATCAGCTCGGCGCGACCCGACTCCTCCTCCGCCCGGGAGTGGCGCACCGCCAGGAACGTGTTCATCAGGCCGGCGAGCAGTGCGAGGAAGGAGAAGATCTCGAAGAACGTGACCGAAGCGAGGCTCGTGCCCTGCGGAAGTCCACGCAGAACCAGGATGGTGGGGTCGGCGATCGCCAGCCGGATCAGCTGCACCCGGCTCGCGTCGCTCCCGAACGTCTGGTGGATGCTGACCGCCGAGAACAGGGCGAGGAGCGGGATGCAGACCAGCCAGATCAGCAGCTGCCAGCGGTCGCGCCGCAGCCGCTGGCGGATCAGCGCGCGGAGCGTCGCGCCGGTGCGAGCGCGCGGCGTCCGGGCGTCCAGGGTCGTCGGCTCTACCCGGGCGGTCGCCGTGCTCATCGCGCCACCTCGACTCGCTCTGTCTCGCTCGCGGTCGCATCCGCCGACAGGTCGTCGCCGTAGTGCCGCAGGAACAGCTCCTCGAGGGACGGCGGTGCCACTGTCAGCCCTCTCACCGGGATGCGCGAGAGCGCCGCGAGGAGCGGAGGCAGCGCGTCGCTGTCCGCGGTGAAGCGCACCCGCCCGTTCTGCACCTGGAGCTCGTGTGCGCCGGGCAGCTGCGACAGGGCGTCGGCGGCCACGCCGTCGGCGCTGAAGGCGACCTCCGTGCGGGTCAGGTGCCGCAGCTCGTCGAGCGTTCCCGTCTCCACTGTCCGGCCGGCACGGATGATGCTGACCCGGTCGCACAGCTGCTCCACCTCGGACAGGATGTGGCTCGACAGCAGGACGGTCGCGCCCTCGCCTGCGACGCGCTCGATCTCGGCGTCGAAGACCGCCTCCATGAGCGGGTCGAGCCCGCTGGTGGGCTCGTCGAGGATGTAGAGGTCGGCCGGTGTGGCGAAGGCGGCGATGAGCGCGACCTTCTGCCGGTTGCCCTTGGAGTAGGCGCGGCCCTTCTTCGTCGGGTCGAACTGGAAGACCTCCATGAGCCGCGTCTTGCGGGCGGCGTAGCCGGAGCGGTCGGCGGTGCCGCCGCGCAGCCGGGCGAGCAGGTCGATGGCCTCGCCGCCGGAGAGGTTGGGCCACAGGCTCACGTCGCCGGGGACGTAGGCGAGCCGGCGATGCAGGCCGACGGCATCCCTCCACGGGTCGCCGCCGAAAACGGTCGCCCGGCCGCCGTCCGCCCGGGCGAGGCCGAGGAGCACGCGGATGGTCGTGGACTTGCCCGCTCCGTTGGGACCGAGGAAGCCGTGTACCGCGCCCGCCGTCACCGTCAGGTCGAGGCCGTCAAGAGCACGTACGCGGCCGAATCTCTTCTCGAGGCCCGCGACGTCGATCACTGAATCCATGAAACGGGATGCTACACCGTATTCAGTAATTTGTGAATCTTGTGTTGGGGCTGAATCCGGATCAGGTCTGCGTGCAGTCGATCGAGTCGATTCCCACGTACTGGTGGGTGGAGGCGCTGTCGGGAATGGTCAGCTCGTACGGCACGCCCGCCTTCAGGTCGGCGGTGACGGTCCACTCATCGAGAGTGTCGCCGTCGACGCTGTCCGCGAACCCGGCGGTGATCGTCGCACCCACGCACGACTGGGTCGGAGTGAGCTCGAAGGTCCAGCCGTCGACGTAGTGGACGTGGACGCCGTCGACGTCGTAGTCCTCCGTCGCCGGATCGGTGCTGCCGTCGGAGGGACCGGACGACGGCGTGTCCGACGGCGGGGCGTACGGTGCCGAGCTGCTGCTCCCCGACTCGGCCAGGCGGCGGGTGCTGTCGCCGATCGAGGTGATGGCGAACACCATCACCAGCAGGATGACCAGACCGGCCGCGATGCCGCCCACGGTGATCCCCACGATCGCGCCGGTCGAGAGGCGGCGACGCGCCGGCGGCCCCGGGTACCACGGGCCGGGTGCAGCGGGCCCGGCGTAGGGAGGGCCGGGCTGGGGCGGAACAGCTTGGGGGTAGCCGGGATACGGACCGCCGGGGTAGGGACCGCCGGGGTGCGGGCCGCTCGGTGATGCGGAATGCCGTGGAGCGGGCGGGGCGAACGTCGGCTGCGGAAAGATCGGCTGCTGCGAAGGCGACGGCTGCGCTGGCTGCGACGGCGGCGTGGTCGGGGGCTGCTGCGGCAGCTGCGGAGCGGTCGGCGCCTGGCGCTGCTCGCTGGGCCCCTGCTGCGGCTCGACGGGCGCGGGCGGCCCGGGCAGGTGCCAGGATGTCGCGGCGAGCAACGCATCCCGTGCAGCCGTCAGCGCATCCCGTCGCGTGTCGTCGGCTCCCGCCTCGCTGAGGCGCGCCGCATAGGCCTGCAGCACCTCGTCCCGTGTCGCCGACGGCGACACCCCCAGCACTCCCGCCGCTTCGATCGGACTCACGGCCCGCCCCCCATCACGTCACGTGTATCGCTCGATGGTACCGGCGCGATCGTCGCCGCCGCGCATCCATTCCGGTCCGATGCTCTGACGGACACGAGGGCGCAGGGGGCCGTCGCGGTGGCCGGACCACCGCATCCCTCAGACCAGCACGTCGCCGAGCCCCCGCACCCGGCTCCCTACCTCGCGTCGGCCGGGGCGTTCGGCCGTCGCGATCTCGCCGAGCTCCCGGATCACCCGGCCGTAGTATCCAGCGGCAACGCCCGTGCGATAAGCGGCCGGATTCAGGTCGGCCTCGTTGCGCAGCCGGATCTCGGCGCGCGCCGCCTCGAGGGGCGAGATGACCTTGACGCCGGCGCGGTAGCGGATGAGCCGGTGCACCCACTGGTCGAGCGCGTCGGGCAGGCCCTTCGGCACCCGGTCGTGTTCGCCGGCGAGCGAGGCGCGCGCCCGCCCCATCCCGTGCGTCGTCGCGGGCACATCGCCGGCGGCCCCCTCCCGTTCCGCCCGGCGGCGGTCGGCAGCGAGCACCGCCAGGAGGTCGTCACTGCGATTCGCCTGCCGCGACAGCACCTCGAGCTCGTCGAGCGCCGCCGCGTATTCGTCGTCGTACCCCTCGTACTCGCCGGCGTGCGCGGAACGGTCGCTCACCAGATCGGCGCGCGCCGTCGCCGCCTGCGCCCGCGTCAGCACCGTGCGTCCGCTGCGCACCCGCTCGAGCCGCCACGTCCAGGTGGCGAGCGGTTCGGGCATCAGCTGGCTCATGGGTCCACTGTAGGGACGGCCACCGACATCCCTCCGTGCGACACAGCGTCGCGGTGGGGCTAGCGTAAGTCGTCGTGAACCCCACGCTCCATCGCCCGGTCGACCGCGAGATCCTGCGCCTGGCGATCCCGGCCCTGGGTGCGCTCGTGGCCGAGCCGATCTTCCTGCTCGCCGACTCGGCGATGGTCGGTCACCTCGGGGTGGATCCGCTGGCCGGCCTCGGCATCGCGAGCGCGGTGCTGCAGACGGTGGTCGGCCTCATGGTGTTCCTGGCGTACAGCACCACGCCTGCGGTGGGCCGCCGCCTGGGAGCGGGCGACGAACGCGGAGGCGTGACGGCGGGCGTCGACGGCTGCTGGCTCGCGCTGGTGCTCGGTATCGTCCTCGCCGCTGCGGGATGGGCGACGTCGCCGTTCCTCGCCGGGCTGTTCGGCGCCTCCCCCGGGGTGACCGAACAGGCCGCGCACTACCTCTCGCTCTCCATGCTCGGCCTCCCGGCCATGCTCATCGTCTATGCCGCGACCGGGCTGCTGCGCGGCCTCCAGGACACCCGGACCCCCCTGGTCGTGGCCGTCGCCGGTTTCGGTGCCAACATCCTGCTGAACGTCCTGTTCATCTACGTGGCGGGCCTCGGGATCGCTGGCTCGGCACTCGGAACGGTGACGGCCCAATGGGCGATGGTGCTCGTCTACGCGGTCATCGTGGCGCGGCACGCCCGCCGGGTCGGCGCTCCCCTGCTCCCCCACCGGACCGGTATCGGGCGCACGGCCCGTGCGGGCGGCTGGCTGCTGCTGCGCACGGCGAGCCTCCGCGCGGCTATGCTCCTGGCCGTCTTCGCGGCGACGCGGCTCGGGCCGAGCGAGCTTGCGGCGTTCCAGGTCGCGCTGACGATCTTCGCAACGCTCGCATTCGCCCTGGATGCGCTGGCGATCGCCGCGCAGGCGCTCATCGGCAAAGGACTCGGCTCCGGCGACCTGGCAAGCGTGCGCGCCGTGCTGAGCCGCTGCCTCCGGTGGGGCGTCGGCGCGGGAGCAGTCCTCGGCGCCCTGACCGTCGCCGTCAGCCCGTTCGTCGGCGCGCTCTTCACGAGCGACGCCTCCGTCGCCGCGCTGCTCCCGCCGATCGTCGCGATCGTCGGACTCGGAGCCCCGCTCAGCGGCTACGTCTTCGTCCTGGACGGCGTGCTCATCGGCGCCGGCGACGCGCGCTACCTCGCGCTCACCGGCCTCGTCAACGCGGCCGTCTTCGTCCCGCTGGTGGTGGCAGCGGCGATGTGGGGCGGGCGCGACCTCGCCGGCGTCTCCGCGCTCACGGCGGCCTTCGCCTTCGGCTACCTCGGCGCCCGGGCGGCGACCCTCGGCCTCCGGGCACACGGTCGGGCCTGGATGCGCGCGGGCGCCACCGTCTGACCGCTCGCCGCGACCCGGGGGGCGGGGGCGGGGCGCAACATTCGTCACGAATGTGCACTCCCGCGCGCCCCAACGCAACATTCGTCACGAATGCGCACCCCCACGCACCCCAACGCAACATTCGTCACGAATGTGCACCCCCACGCGCGCCAACGCAACATTCGTCACGAATGTGCACTCCCACGCGCGCCAACGCAACATTCGTCACGAATGTGCACTCCCACGCGCCCCAACGCAACATTCGTCACGAATGTGCACTCCCACGCGCCCCAACGCAACATTCGTCACGAATGCGCACCCCCACGCGCCCCAACGCAACATTCGTCACGAATGTTCAGCCGCCGGGCCGTCCGACGACGACCGCAGCCACTCCCGCGCGGCCACGACGAGCGCCCGGACGCCGGTGTCGATCGTCGGCTGCGGCAGCGGGGCGAAGAACGGCGAGTGGTTCGTCGGGATGTCGCGATCGACCGTCCCGGCGGCCACCGCCGCGCGCACCGCTTCCGGGTCGCTCCCGCCGAGCAGCCAGTACACCAACGGTGCACCGGCGGCCGTCGCCAGGTTTCCGACGTCCTCGCTGCCCGACAGTGCGCCGGGGCTGAGTACGTGCTCCTCGCCGAACGCAGCCGCGAAAGCGGCGTTCACCCGGGCCGTGGCCTCCGGGTCGTTCATCGTGACCGGATACCGCTCGCCCCATTCCATCTCCGGAGCCGTCGGCGCGCCGGACGCCTGCGACTCGGCCGCGATGATCCGGTCCACACCGGCCAGGACCCGCTGGCGCACCCCCTCGTCGAAGCTCCGCACGCTGATGCCCAGCGTCGCCTCCGCCGCGATGATGTTGTTCTTCGTGCCCGCATGGAGGCTGCCGACGGTGACCACCGCCGTGTCCTTCGGCGAGACTTCCCGCGAGACGACCGTCTGCAGGCGCATGACGGTGGCCGCCGCCATGACGACCGGGTCGATGGTCGTCTCCGGCTGCGAGCCGTGACCGCCGCGACCGTGGAGGGTCACCTCCATCGTGTCCACCGCCGCGAGCGCGGCTCCCGGATGCGCTCCCACCATCCCGGCAGGGTGCGGGACGACGTGCTGGCCCAGCACGATGTCCGGTACGGGGATCCTCTCGTACAGCCCGTCCTCGACCATCACCTGTGCGCCGCCGCCCTGCTCCTCGGCAGGCTGGAAGAGGGCGACCAGCGTCCCCGACCACTCCGCGCGCGCGGCGGCCAGCGCCTCGACGGCGCCGAGGAGGCAGGTGACGTGGATGTCGTGCCCGCACGCATGCATCAGCGGGACCGCATCCCCGTGCTCGTCGACGACCGTCGCGGTCGAGGCCCACGGAAGGCCGGTCTGCTCGCGGACGGGGAGCGCATCCATGTCGGCCCGGAGCAGCACCGTCGGCCCGGCGCCGTTGCGCAGGACGCCGACGACACCCGTCGTCGCGATGCCGGTGTGCACCTCGAGACCGAGGTCCGCCAGGTGCCCGGCGACGATACCGGCGGTGCGGTGCTCGGTGAAGGCGAGCTCGGGATGGGAGTGCAGGTCGCGGTAGAGGGCTTCGAGATCCATACGGTCACCCTACGCAGCGCCGCGCTGCCCGACTACGGCCGGGGCGCCGCCGTGGTGTTGCCCTGGTGGAAGACGCTGGTGAAGGTCGAGGGATGCGGCACGCCGCCCTCGAGCATCTCCACCACTGCGCGCCCCGCCGCCCGGCCCTTGTCGACAGCGGGCTGGACGAGTGTGGTCAGGTCGTAGGGCCAGAGCCCGTCGACGCGGACGCCGTCGAAGCCGACGACGCTGACATCCCCGGGGACCTCGAGGCCCAGCTCCTCCGCGGCCCGGATGACGCCGGCGGCGAGCAGGTCGCTCTGGGCGATGACGGCGGTCGGCCGGGTGCGGACATCGGCGAGGAGCGCACGGCCCGCTGCGCGTCCCTCCTCGACGAAGGATCCGCGCGTGATCCACCCGCCGGCGTCCGGGAAGACGTCGCGCGCCCCCGCCAGACGCTCGACCGCGGTGGTGGAGCTTCCGGCGGCCAGCCGCTCGGCCGTGAGCGGCCCGCGCGCGCGGTCCCGGGTGAGCGACAGCGTCACGACGGCGACGTCGCGGTGCCCGAGATCGTGCAGGTGCTGTGCCGCGACGCGGGTCGCCTCGCGGTTGTCCTGGCCGATCGTCGGAACCCCGAACGCCGGGTCCCCCTCGATGGCCACGACCGGGATGCCGCGGCGGCGGAGCATGCCGACCGACTCGTCCATCCGGGGGCTGCAGCCGATCAGGACCACCGCATCCATCGGGGCATCCTCGATGCGCTGGGCGGCCTCCCCTGCATCGGTGAGGATGAGGAGGCCCGAATCGATCGCTCCGATCTCTTCGCTGATGCCGTCGAGCAGCGCGATCTTGATCGGGTCGCGGAAGGCATCCCGCACCCGTTCTTCCATGACGACGCCGACGATGCCGGAGCGGCCGCGGCGCAGGGAGCGGGCGCGCGGGTCGGGCCCGGCGTAGTTGAGCCGCTGCGCTGCGGCGAGGACCCGTTCGCGGGTGGCCTCGGAGACCGGGCCCGTGCCCGAGAAGGCGAGGGACGCGGTAGAGTTCGAGACTCCGGCCAGCCGGGCGACAGCGGCGAGGGTGGGCCGCGTGCTCGCGACGGCTGTACGGGGTTCTTTCACGTGTGATAGCTTAGTCGAATCGTTTCGAGTCGAAACGATTCGAGCCGACCACACCCACAGGAAAATCCCCGATGTCGCAGCCGATCTCGACCCCTCACCGCTCCCGTCGCGAGCTCAGCGCCTGGCGGAACGCCGTGTTCGTCGTCTTCATCCTCTCCGGCCTGTCCATCGCATCGTGGGTCGCCCGCATCCCGGGCATCCGCGACGATCTCGGCCTCGGAAAGGACCCCGCGGCGATCGGGTTGCTCATCCTCGGGCTGTCGATCGGCTCCATCGTCGGCCTGTCGCTGTCGTCGGTCGCGCTCGTCCGCTTCGGGCCTCACCGCGGGATGGTCGGTGCGCTGGCGATCGTCGCCACGGGCATCCTCCTCCTCGGGCTCGGCTCGTCCCTCGTGCACAGCGTGCCGATCGTGGCGGTCGGCCTCATCCTTCTCGGATTCGGCAACGGGATGGTCGACGTCATGATGAACGTCGAGGCCACCGCCGTCGAACGCGAGGTCGGCAAGACGCTGCTGCCGCTGATGCACGCCTGCTTCAGCCTCGGCACGGTGGTGGGCGCCGGCATCGGGGCGCTCGCTGCCTGGCTCGCCATCGCGGTCGTGTGGCACCTGCTGGTCATCGCGATCATGATCGTCGTCGCCGTCCTCGTCGCCATCCGGTTCATCCCGCGGGAGGCCGACCTCGGCGACGAGGTCGGGGAGGCCCCGCGCGTCCCCTTCGGCGAGCGCATGCGCGCGGCGCTGGCCGTGTGGGCGGACTGGCGCCTCATCCTGATCGGCGTCGTGATCCTCGGGATGGCGTTCGGCGAGGGATCGGCGAACGACTGGATCTCGCTCGCCGTAGTGGACGGGCACGGCCAGTCGAACTCGATGGGCGCCGTCGTCTTCGGCTTCTTCGTCGCCGCGATGACCATCGGGCGAGTGGCCGGCGGGCCCGTCGTCGACCGCATCGGCCGCGTGGCCGCCATCCGCGTCACCGCAGGGATGGGCGCGGTCGGGCTGGTGCTGTTCATCCTCGGCGGACCGCTCTGGCTGGTCGTGATCGGCACCGTGCTGTGGGGGCTCGGCGTCTCGCTCGGCTTCCCGCTCGGGATGTCGGCGGCGGCCGACGGCGCTGCGAACCCGGCCGCGCGCGTCTCCGCCGTGGCGATCATCGGGTACTGCGCGTTCCTCGTCGGGCCGCCCGCCATCGGCTTCCTGGGGCAGCACTTCGGGCTGCTGAACGCGCTCTTCCTGGTCCTCACGCTGCTCATCGCATCCCTCCTCGCCTCCTCCGCCGTGCGCCCGGCCCCCGCTCCCGCCGCCGCCCCGCGCGAGAACGCCTCCGAACCCGCCTGACGCCTCGCCCCCGCGCCCCGCCCCCCCCGCCCCGCGCGCCTGCGCCCCGCGCCCCACCGTCGAGTACGCAAAGACTGCACGCGACACGCCGGGCGAGCGTGCAATCTGTGCGGACTCGACGGTGGGGGGCGGGGCGCGGGGGGCAGCAGGTGCGGGTTAGGCGAAGGCTAGGCAGACGGGGGTGGGCACGGTGGATGCGCCGAGCGGGGTGAGGGTGCGCGACGCGTCGTCGAAGGCGAACACGGTCACCACGTCGCTGTCCTGGCAGGCGGCGAGCACCCGGTCGCCGTCGGGAGCGATCACGAGGTCGCGCGGCGTCCGTCCGCCCACCGGGATGGAGGCGACGAGCGTGAGCCGCGACGCGTCCGGGTCGAACGCGAACACGGCGATCGTGTCGTCCCCGCGATTGCTGGCCAGCACGGTGCTGCCGGACGCGCTGACGCAGACCGCCGCCGGGGCATTGTCCCCGTGGGCGCCGTCCGCGCGCGTCGTGGTGCTCTGCGCCCGCACGAACCGGTCGCCCTCCCTCCGGAGCACGTCGATGCTGGAGTCCAGCTCGTTGACGACGACCACGTGCCGGCCGTCCGGGAGGAAGGCGAGGTGCCGCGGCCCGGCCGACCCGAGCACCACGGTCGCCTCCGGCCGCAGGCTCAGCCGCCCGTCGTCCGAGAGGGCGTACCAGCGCACTTCGCCGAGCCCGAGGTCGACGACCACGACGTCTCCTCTCACGGGGTCCACATTCAGCTGGTGGACGTGCGGCGCGTCCTGACGCGACGGCTCCGGGCCGCGGCCCTCGTGCTGCACGAAGGCCGTCCGCTCCCCGATCGACCCGTCGTCGTTCAGAGCGAACACCGAGATGGTCCCGCTCCCGTAGGTGCCCGTGATCAGCAGCGGCCGGGAGGGATGCACCACCAGGTGTGCCGGCGACGCACCGCCGCTCGACACGGATGCGAGCTCGGTCAGTGTCCCGTCGTCCGCCCGCGCGAACGCCACGACCGCACCGTCGGGCTCCGTCTCGCTGACCGCGTACGCGGCCGCCCCATCCGGCGCGAAAGCAACCCAGGACGGGTTAGCGGGGCCCGCGGCGAGCACGACGTCCGTCACCGCCGTCCCGTCGAAGCGGGCCGAGAGCAGTCCGTCCGCATGGCCGTCGACGAAGGAAAGGCGCTCGGTGTACGTACCGATGAGGAGGTGACGGGTCATGCGTCCATCCTTACCACCCACCCGCCTCGCCGTAGGATGTTCCGGTGCGCCTTGTCATTGCCAACTGCTCCGTGGACTACGCCGGCCGGCTCAGCGCGCACCTCCCTCAGGCCACTCGTCTGCTGATGCTGAAGGCCGACGGCAGCCTCCTGGTCCACTCGGACGGCGGCTCGTACAAGCCGCTGAACTGGATGAGCCCGCCCTGCACCCTGACAGTGGACGAGCCCGACGACCTGCAGCGCGCCGCCGGCATCAGCGAGATCTGGCGCGTCACCCAGGCCAAGACGGCCGACATGCTCGTGGTGTCCATCCACGAGATCCTCAGCGACACCGCACACGACCTCGGAATCGACCCCGGGCTGCAGAAGGACGGCGTGGAGGCGCACCTGCAGAAGCTGCTGGCCGAGCAGATCCATCTTCTCGGCGACGGGCACGTGCTCGTCCGCCGGGAGTACATGACCGCAATCGGTCCGGTCGACATCCTGGCCCGGGATGCAGCGGGTGCGGCCGTGGCCGTCGAGCTCAAGCGCCGCGGCGACATCGACGGCGTCGAGCAGCTGACGCGCTACCTCGAGCTGATGAACCGCGACCCGCACCTCGCGCCCGTGAGCGGCATCTTCGCGGCCCAGGAGATCAAGCCGCAGGCCCGCACGCTCGCCGAGGACCGCGGCATCCGCTGCCTGGTGCTCGACTACGACGCGATGCGCGGGCTGGACGACAGCGAGAGCAGGCTGTTCTGATGGCGGGCCCGAAGGGACGCTTCCCGCAGAGCTACGAGAACGCCCCGGTGCGCAAGGCGCTCGCCGTGATCGCGGCGCAGCCCACCCTCCAGAACCTGGATGCGCTGCTCGCCGCCGCGACGCAGGGCGGACTGGTCGTGGATGTGACCGGCTCCACCCCGGACGACACGCGCCTGCGCACGATCAGCTCCACCACCGGCGAGGCGGTGCTGCCCCTCTTCACATCGATGGATGCGCTGCGCGCGGCTGTCGCGCAGACCGCCGGCGGCGAGGGGTCACCGGTGCAGGCCGTCATCGTGCCGGCCCTCGAGGCGCTCGGCTTCATCCGTACCGCCGACTTCGTCGCCGTTCAGTTCGACCCGGGCGCCGAGCACACGATGGTGGTCGCACGCTCGCACATCGAATCCGCTCTCGGCGACCGCTGAGCGCTGACTCAGATACGTCACATACCATAGGACAGCCATGACCAACCCGATCATCACCGTCACTCGCACCTGGACCTGCGTCCTGTTCGACCTCGACGGCACCCTCACCGACTCCGCCCCCGGCATCACGTCCTCGCTCGCGCGCATGTTCGCAGCGCTCGGGAGACCGGTCCCCTCCCCCGCCCAGCTCATCCAGTACGTCGGGCCGCCGCTGCTGGACTCCCTGCGGGACTTCGGCGGGATGACGGAGCCGGCGGCTCGCGAGGCCCTCGCCGTCTACCGTGCCGACTATGCGCAGCACGGCGCGCTCGACTCCGCCGTCTTCCCCGGCATCCGGGGACTGCTGCAGCGCCTCCACGCGGCCGGCATCCCGCTCGCCCTGGCCACCAGCAAGCCGGAGATCCAGGCGACGCAGATCCTCGAGCACTTCGACCTCGCCCAGTACTTCGACGTCATCAGCGGCGCGACGGAGGACGAGAGCCGCAGCGCCAAGGCGGATGTGGTGGCCGAGGCCCTGCGCCGCCTGGAGGAGCTCGGCATCGACCTCGGGCACACCGTCATGGTGGGAGACCGCGCATACGACGTCGAGGGTGCGAGCGCACACGGCCTGCCGACCATCCTCGTGGAGTGGGGCTACGGCTCGCCCGCGGAGGCGGCCGGTGCGATCGCCGTCGTCCACTCGGCCGACCAGCTGAGCTCGCTGCTGCTCGGCTGAGCGCGCGGGCCAGCGGGTCGCGCGGGCCCCGTGCCGGTCGGCCGTCAGCGGTGAGGACTAGGCGAGCCTCGACTGCACAGGTAGGCTGCTGTGTTGCGAAACCGCACCTCATACAGCACTAGGAATCCATATGCGCTCACGTAATCCGTTCGTCCCGGCCGCCATCGTGGCAGCCCTCACCATCGGCTCGCTGGCGGCCTGCTCCAGCAGTGGCAACTCCAATTATGTCACACCGCAGACCGCGTCCTCGTCGTCCTCGTCCTCGTCCTCGTCCTCGGGCGGGTCCTCCGAGTCCGCCACGCCGGAGGCTCTGCCCTCCGACTTCCCCAAGAACGACGTCCCGATCATCGACGGCACCATCGTCGTGGCGCGGGGCGACAAGGTGAACGGCTGGTCGGTCACGGTCCAGCCGTCGGGCAAGACCGGTTTCGCCGACGCGAAGTCCGCCCTCGAGGGCAAGGGCTACAAGGTCCAGCCCGGCGCCACCGACACGGCCGCCGTCTACACAAACGGCACCTACACCGTAGGCCTGAAGACCCCCGGTGTCTCCGTCACCTACAACGTGACCGCCACCCAGTAGCCTCCACCCCACCCCCTCCAACGCGAACCGCCCACCATCGACTACACGAAGACTGCACAGAATCCCGCGATTCCCGTGCAATCTCTGCGGACTCGATGGTGGGCGGTTCGCGTTTGAGGGAGGGAGGGGGCAGGCGGGAGGGGGTCAGGCGTCGATGATGCGGACGAGCTCGTCGATGAAGGTGGTGAAGGTGTCGGAGCGGCGGATGAGGCCGAGGACGGTCTCCCGGTCCGAGAAGACCTCGACGAACTGGTCGAAGACCGTCTGGAACGACGCCCGGCCCTCGGCCGAGAACGCGATGAACGCGATCACGTTGACCCGCGCGTCCCCCCAATCGATCGCCGTGTCGTTGACCACGATCGCGATGGCCGTCCGCTTCGCGCTCATCGTCATCGCGTGCGGGACGGCGAGGGAGTCGGTGAACGCGGTGGAGGACATCTGCTCGCGCTCCACGCTCTGATCGACGTACTCGCGGTCGATCGCTCCGGCCGCGATCATCCGGTCGCCGAGCGCGCGGATCATCGTGATCGGGTCACGTGCGTAGAAGTTGCGCAGGAACAGGCTCTCGTCGAAGTACTCCAGCAGCTCGCTCTTGATGCGCGCCCGGTGCCGTTGGCGACGGATGCGCGACGCCGCCTGCCGGATGTGCTCCACATCCGTCTCGGTCAGGAACGGCTGCACGATCACGGTGTTCTCGCGGCGGACCAGCGGGTCGATCGTGGTGAGCACCAGGTCGGCGTCCATGGTGTCCCAGTCGACGTCCGTCGAGGTGATGACGCTGGTGATGTCGAGGTCGTCACTGAGGACGCTCTCGAGCCGGTCGCGCAGCAGGATGTGCATGTCGTAGTAGTTGGGACACACGACCGCGCACGTGACCGCGTCCCGGCGCCGGGACTGCTGCTCCAGGTACGCCCCCACATGCATGGCGATGTACGCGATCTCGTCGTCGTTGACCTCGATCCCCTCCGCGGCCTGCAGGCGGCTGGCGATGTAGACCGCGAGCTCGTAGATCATCGGGTACGAGCTCTTCATCGACCGGGTGAGGGGGTTACGGGAGAAGGTGTTCTCGTGCGCGCGGGCGACGAGGTTCTGCACGTGCAGGGTGAGCCGGACGATGAAGTCCTCGTCGTGCAGGTCGACCAGGTACTCGCTGGAGGCGCGATCGATGATCCCCCGGACGACGTCGAGGTCGGCGGGACTGACGAACTCCTCGACGCCGTCCCGGCCGGCTCCCGGCGCGATGACCCGGGTCCGCATGAGGATGGCCAGGTAGCGCAGCTCCGTGGGGTCGAGTGCGGTCCCGAAGTGCCGTTCGATGAGCTCGCCGAGGTCCCGGGCCAGCGTCCGGATGGTCTCGCTCGTCTCCGGCTCCTCCACCGTCGGCAGCACGCGGTTCTTCGCGACCCGGTCGAGCGCCACGGCCATGTGGAGGAGCACGTCGTTGATGCCGTACTCGTTCACGAAGAAGCCGCGAGCATCCAGCATCCCGACGAGGTCCGACTTGAACTCGGCCAGTCCTCTCGAACCGAAGGCCTCCTGGATGCGCGCCACATCCACAACGCTCTGCCGCATCTCGTCGCGGAACAGCCGGCTCAGCAGCTTGCGTCGCGCGATCTCCGGCCCGGCCAATCGCACGACGGCTCCATGGCGTTCGAGGGACAGCTCGGTGCCGGCGAGGAGTCCCCGCATGCGCGTCAGGTCGGATTCGATGGTCGAGTCGCTGACGAACAGGCTCTCGGCGGTCTCGTACACGTCCACGCCGTCGGGCTCGTCGAGCAGCCGCCGCACGAGGAAGACGAGCCGCTCCTGGGGGGAGCCGGCCGTCCCCGCCTCGGATGTCCCGTCGCCCGCCAGGTACGCCGCGTACGCGTCGGGCTTGACGCGGTAGCCGTTCGGCCCGGACTCGACCACCTCTCCCAGCGCGGCGGCGTAGCTGCGGATGCTGCGCGTCGTCACGCCGAGATCGTGGGCGAGCTCCGTGGCCGTCGTCCAGGCAGCACGACGCGCGAGGATGTCGAGCATCCTCGTCTGCTTCGCCGAGAGCGCCACCGGGACCACCTTCCTCGATGAGTCAACCACCCGGGTGCGTGCGGGCGACAGATTCCGGCGATCTTTCCGCACCCCCGGAAGAATCGCTGCTGGAGGGGATCGCCCGGGCCGGGTGAGCATGGTGGCGTTCCTCCCGTCCCACCCAGCGTCACCCGGAAAGGCAAGATCGATGAAGATCGTGGTCGTCTGCGGCGCCGGTGCATCCAGCACGTTCGTCGCCGCCAAGCTGCGCACTGCAGCCCGGCTGCGCGGCGTCGGCGTCGAGGTCGAACCCGGCAGCGCGAGCCAGCTGGAGTCGCTCGCCGGCGTGGATGTGGTGCTCGTCGGAGCGCACCTGGAGTCCGCCGTCGCGGCCCTCCGCGAGCGCGCCGCCGCCAGCGGCACCGCCGTCGCCGTCCTGCCCCTGGTCTCACCGGCCGCGCTCGACGGGGACGCCGCACTGGACCTGGCCCTCGGCGCGAAGGCGACGAGACTGTGAGCAGTGCCATCGAACACATGGCGGCGGCCGGCACCGGCCCGCACGGAACGAAGGAGATCGGAACCATGGCTGAACGGATCATCACCGTCGGATCGACGCACGGATTGCACGCCCGTCCCGCGAAGCTCTTCGTCGAGGCCGTGAACGGCTCCGGCGCGGCCGTGAAGCTGACCAAGGAGGGCGGCAGGACGGTCGACGCCGGCAGCATCCTCGGGGTGATCTCCCTGGGCATCGACCACGGCGACAAGATCGTGCTCACCACCGACGCGCACAACGGCGAGGCGGTGCTGGACGACCTGGCCGAGATCCTCGCAACGGACCACGACGCCCGCGCATGAGCGAGCAGAGCACGAGCGAGCACACCATGAGCGAGCACACCATGAGCGAGCACACCATGAACGAGCACAGCACGAGCGCCGTACTGACCGGCGCCGGCATCGGCCAGGGCGTCGCCGTGGGGCCTGTCCTGCGCATGTCGGCCCCGCTGCCCGAGCCGAGGGACGAGCACAGCGAACGCACCCCCGACGAGGAGAAGGCCCGGGTCCGGGATGCGGTGGCCGCGGTCGCCGCGGACCTGCGCCTGCGCGCATCCACCGTCGACGGCACAGCGGCGGACGTGCTCGAGGCGCAGTCGATGATGGCCGAGGACTCCACCCTCGCCGACGATGTCGCCTCCCGCATCGACGGCGGCAAGACCGCCGAGCGTGCGGTCTTCGAAGGCTTCGCGGTGTTCCGCGACATGCTGAAGGACCTGGGCGGCTACATGGGCGAGCGCGCGGGCGACCTGGACGACGTCTCGCAGCGCGTCGTCGCCGCCCTCGAAGACAAGCCGGCCCCCGGCGTCCCGCAGTCCGACCGGCCGTTCGTCCTGGTCGCTCACGACCTCGCGCCGGCCGACACGGCCCTCCTCGACCTGACCAAGGTCCTCGGGCTGGTCACGACCGAGGGCGGTCCGACCTCGCACACGGCGATCCTCGCCCGTGAGAAGTCGATCGTCGCGATCGTCGGCGCCGCCGGTGCTGACCGTCTGGCCGACGGCGAGGAGGTCATCGTGGATGCTGCGGCCGGCACCGTCACCGTCTCCCCGACTGCAGCCGAGCGCGCCGACGCGGAGCACCGCATCGCGGAACGCGCCGCCGCCCTCGCCGGAGCCCTCGAGCCGGGCGCATTGGCGGATGGAACCGCCATCCCGCTGCTCGCCAACCTCGGCTCCGCCGATGGGGCGCAGGAGGCCGTGGCGCTGGGCGCGGAGGGGGTCGGGCTGTTCCGGACCGAGTTCCTCTTCCTCGACCAGCGGCTGGCCCCGACGGTCGAGCAGCAGCGGGAGCAGTACGTGAAGCTGCTGAGCGCGTTCGGTGGCGGCAGGAAGGTCGTCGTGCGCGTGCTCGACGCCGGCGCGGACAAGCCCCTCGAGTTCCTCAACGACGCCCACGAGGACAACCCGGCGCTCGGCCTCCGGGGCCTCCGCTCGCTGCGCGCGAACGAGGACATCCTCCGCGAGCAGCTGACCGCCCTCGCCGAAGCCGACGCGCAGACCGACGCCGACCTCTGGGTGATGGCTCCGATGGTCTCCACTATCGAGGAGACGCGCTACTTCACCGAGCTCGGGCGCGAGTACGGGCTGAAGACCGTCGGCGTCATGGTGGAGGTGCCGTCGGCCGCGCTCCTCGCCGACCGGGTGCTGCAGGTCGCGGACTTCGCCTCGATCGGCACCAACGACCTCACGCAGTACACGCTCGCGGCCGACCGTCTGCTCGGCTCCGTCGCCGGGTTCCAGGATCCCTGGCATCCCGCCGTCCTCCGCCTCATCGGCGAGGTCGGGGCTGCGGGGGTCGCGCGCGGGAAGCCGGTCGGCATCTGCGGCGAGGCGGCAGCGGACCCGCTGCTGGCCGTGGTGCTCGTCGGACTCGGCGCGACCACCCTCTCCATGTCGCCGGCGGCACTCGCCGACGTGCGGCTGTCCCTCAAGCGCTACACCCTCGGCCAGGCGCGTTCGCTGGCCGGGACCGCCCTGGCCGCCGATGGCGCGGCCGAAGCCCGGGACGCGGTCCGTGCGGCCGCCGAACGGTTCACCTCCCCAAGAAACCCCGACGCATCGGCACAGGCCGATAGAAACGAGGAAACACAATGACATCGGCGACACTGGAGTCGGCGAAGAAGCCGGGCGGAACGCGCGTCCACGTGCAGCGCTTCGGCACGTTCCTCTCCAATATGGTGATGCCCAATATCCCCGCGTTCATCGCCTGGGGATTCATCACCGCCCTGTTCATCGCGACCGGCTGGCTGCAGCACACCGATTGGGCCATCAGTCCCATCCTCGGCGGCTTCGGCGACCAGGCGAAGATCGGATGGCAGGGTGCGGCTACCGTACTCGCCCAGGACCCGAGCGGCCACACGTTCCAGCAGTACGTCGGGCTTGTCGGCCCGATGATCACCTATCTGCTTCCGCTGCTCATCGCCAACACCGGTGGGCGCATGGTCTACGGCGTCCGCGGTGGTGTCGTCGGCACCATCGCGACCATGGGTGTGATCGTCGGCTCGACCATCCCGATGTTCATCGGAGCGATGATCCTCGGACCCCTCGGCGCCTGGGTCATGAAGAAGATCGACCAGCTCTGGGACGGCAAGATCAAGGCCGGCTTCGAGATGCTGGTCAACAACTTCTCCGCCGGCATCGTCGGCATGCTGCTCTCGATCGGCGCGTTCTTCGGCATCGCACCACTCGTCGAGTGGCTGAGCTCGGTGCTCGGCGGCGCAGTCAACTGGCTCGTCTCGGCGCATCTGCTGCCGCTCGCCAGCATCCTGATCGAGCCGGGCAAGGTGCTGTTCCTCAACAACGCCATCAACCACGGTGTGCTGACCCCTCTCGGTGTCGAGCAGGCGCAGCAGACCGGCAAGTCGATCCTCTTCCTTCTCGAGGCCAACCCCGGCCCCGGCTTCGGCATCCTGATCGCCTACTCCGTCTTCGGTCTCGGGATCGCCCGCGCGAGCGCACCGGGTGCGGCCCTCATCCAGTTCGTCGGCGGCATCCACGAGATCTACTTCCCGTACGTGCTCATGAAGCCGACCATCATCATCGCCGCGATCCTCGGCGGTATGACCGGCATCGCCACCAACGTCGCGTTCGGCTCGGGGCTGCGCGCTCCCGCTTCCCCCGGATCGATCATCGCCGTGCTGGTTCAATCGCCCGCGGACAGCATCGTCGGGGTGACGCTCTCGGTCGTCCTCGCCGCCGCCGTGTCGTTCATCGTCGCGTCGATCATCCTGCGCGCCAGTCGCAAGCGCGATATCGCCGCAGGCAACGCCGGAGACCTCTCTGTGGCGGTCGCGCAGACCGAGGCCAACAAGGGCAAGCAGTCGTCGGTCCTGGGCGGTCTCGTCCGGGAGGGCGAGCATGACGCAGGCGATGCCCAGGGCGACGCCACGACACGACTGGTGCAGAACATCGTGTTCGCATGCGACGCTGGGATGGGATCGAGCGCGATGGGCGCCTCGGTGCTGCGGAACAAGTTCAAGAAGGCCGGAGTCGATGGGGTGACGGTGACCAACCAGGCCATCAGCAACCTCGACGGCACCGCCGACCTCGTCATCACGCAACGTGAGCTCACCGACCGCGCCAAGGGCCAGTCGCCCGACTCGGTCCACGTGTCGGTCGACAACTTCATGAACAGCCCGAAGTACGACGAGGTCGTCGAGCTCGTCGCCAGCCAGCAGAAGATCACGGAGGACGCCACGAAATGACCGACACCATTCTCGACCGGGCGAACGTCGTGGCCGCGGGCTCCGCGGCCACGCGGGAGGACGCGATCCGGGAGGCGGGTGAGCTGCTCGTCGGGGCGGGCGCCGTCGATCCGGCCTACGTCGACTCGATGCAGGAGCGCGAGAACACCGTCTCGACGTTCATGGGGAACGGCCTGGCCATCCCGCACGGCACCAACGAGTCCAAGGACGAGATCAAGCGGTCGGCCCTGTCCTTCATCCGCTACTCCTCGCCGCTCGACTGGGGCGGCGAGGAGGTGCGGTTCGTCGTCGGGATCGCCGGGCAGAACAACGAGCACCTGGAGATCCTGTCGAAGATCGCCATCCTCTTCTCCGAGGAGGACGATGTCCAGAAGCTGATCGACGCCCCGGACGCGGATGCGCTGTTCGCCCTCCTCGGCGACGTCAACGAGTAGGCGGGATCACGATGAGGAGCAGTCGGATGAGGGCAGTAGCGTGAAGGCGGTCCACTTCGGCGCGGGCAACATCGGGCGCGGCTTCGTGGGGCTCCTGCTCCACGAAGCCGGCTACGAGGTCGTGTTCGCCGACGTCAACGCGGAGCTGATCGATGCGCTCGCGGCCGCGGAGTCCTACCGGGTGCACCTGGTCGGAGAGGAGTCGCAGACGACGACGGTCACCGGTTTCCGCGCGATCAACAGCGCGACCGACGAGGATGCGCTGGTCGCCGAGATCGCCACGGCGGATGTGGTGACGACCGCGGTCGGCCCGCGCATCCTGCGCTTCGTGGCGCCGGTCATCGCCCGCGGCCTGGCCGCACGTGCGGACGGCGCTCCGCGCCTCGCGGTGATGGCGTGCGAGAACGCGATCGGCGCCTCCGACCTTCTGGCGGCCGAGCTGATGGACGGGCTGCCGGACGACGAGACCCGCGAGAGACTGGCCGCCCGCGCCGTGTTCGCCAACACGGCGGTCGACCGCATCGTGCCCGCCCAGGCGCCGGGCGCCGGAGTGGATGTGACGGTCGAGACGTTCTTCGAGTGGGTCGTCGACCGCACGCCGTTCGAGGGGCGGGAGCCCCGCATCCCCGGCGCCCATTTCGTGGATGCGCTCGGGCCGTACATCGAGCGCAAGCTGTTCACCGTGAACACCGGGCACGCGACGGTCGCTTACACGGGGTTCCTGGAGGGCGCGACGACGATCAGCGAGGCGATCGGTATCCCTGCGGTGCGCGAGGCCGCCGAGGCCGCGCTTCGGGAGACGTCGGCGGCGCTGTCGGCGAAGCACGGCCTGCCGGAGGAGGAGCTCGCCGCCTACCGGGCGAAGATCCTGGGCCGGTTCACCAATCCGTACCTGGTGGACGAGGTGACCCGCGTCGGCCGCGAGCCACTCAGGAAGCTGGGACGCAACGACCGCTTCATCGGTCCTGCCGCGGACTACGCGCAGTACGTCGGGGGTGTCCCGGCCGCCCTGATCGCCGCCGTGACCGCCGCCCTCCGCTTCGACGTGCCGGAGGACACCCAGAGCCTCGAGCTGCAGCGCATCCTGGACGAAGCGGAGGCCCCCGCCATCGTGGAAGAAGTGATGGGCGTGACCTCCGGCGAGCCCCTCTACGACCCCCTCGCGCAGGCCGTCTCCGAGGTCCAGCGCCTCCACCATCGCTTCCTCGACTGACCCGCTGACACACCGCCTCCGGCGGGATCGACGGAGGAGGCGGCAGCAGAGGCGGAAAGCCGTGAGCGCTCCGGGAAGCGGGTGGTACGTTTCGCATGTGAGCCGAATCGTGTCGGTGGCCCCGGTGCTCCCCGCCCGGAGTTACAGCCAGGGGGAGATCACCGCGGCGCTGCTCGCGATGATCACCTCGGATCCGGCGCGGCAGCAGGTGATGCGCCGCATCCACGCGGCATCGGGCGTGCAGACGCGCAGCCTCGTGATGCCGCTCGAACGGTACAGTTCGCTGGCGTCGTTCCGGGAGTCGAACGACTTCTTCATCGCCGAGGGCACCTCCCTCGCCGAGCGAGCCGTGACGGCTGCGCTGGACTCGGCGGGCCTGGCTCCGGCCGACGTCGACTTCCTGCTCTTCACCTCCGTGACCGGGATCGCGGCCCCCTCGATCGACGCCCAGCTGGTCGCCCGCCTCGGATTGCGGCCCGACGTCAAGCGCCTCCCCAGCTTCGGCCTGGGATGCGTCGCGGGCGCGGCCGGCATCGCACGCGTCAACGACTACCTCGCCGGGCATCCGGACGAGGTCGCGGTGCTGCTCTCGGTGGAACTGTGCTCGCTGACCGTGCAAGCGCGCGACGACTCGATGGCGAACATCGTGGCGAGCGGGCTCTTCGGCGATGGCGCAGCGGCCGTCGTCATGGTGGGCGATGCCCGCGCGGAGCGGCTCGGACTCGCCGGTCCGGATGTGGTCGACTCGCGCAGCCGCATCTACCCCGACACCGCCGATGTCATCGGCTGGGACATCGGGGGCACCGGCTTCCGCATCGTGCTCAGCGCCGGCGTACCCGAGGTGATCGAACGGAACTTCGCTGGGGATGCGCGCGGCATCCTCGCCGCGCACGACCTGGAGGTGTCCGATGTGGGCGCCTGGGCAGCGCATCCCGGCGGCCCGAAAGTGCTGGAGGCGTTCGCCGAGGCGCTCGACCTGCCCGACGGTGCCCTCGACGCCAGCTGGCGGTCGCTCGCCGCTGTGGGCAACCTCTCGTCGGCTGCCGTGCTGCACGTGCTGGCCGAGCAACTGGATGCGCACCCCGCCGGCACCATCGGGTTGCTGTTCGCGCTCGGGCCCGGTGTCACGAGCGAGCTGGTACTGCTGCGCTGGGCGGATGGCCGCGCGCGCCGCGCGCCGCTCCCGGCGTCGATGATCGAGCCGGCTGCGTAGCCTGGGCAGTATGACCACGATCGGGACGCTCAGATGATCTGGTACGGCCTCCTCGTGCTCGCGACGGGGGCGGAGCGGATCGCCGAGCTCGTCGTCTCGGCCCACAACGCGCGATGGTCGTTCGCCCGAGGCGGGGTCGAGTTCGGCCGCGGCCACTTCCCCCCGATGGTGGCGCTGCACACCTCCTTGCTGCTCGCCTGCCTCGCCGAGGTGTGGTTCGCGGACCGCCCCTTCCTGCCCTGGCTCGGCTGGCCGATGCTCGCCCTGGTGCTGGCGAGCCAGGCCCTGCGCTGGTGGTGCATCGCGACGCTCGGGCCGCGCTGGAACACCCGGGTGATCGTCGTCCGCGATCTGCCCCTGGTAGCGCGCGGACCGTACCGCTGGTTCACACATCCCAATTACGTCGCCGTCGTCGTCGAAGGCTTCGCGCTCCCGCTCGTGCACACGGCGTGGATCACCGCACTGGCGTTCTCGGTCCTCAACGCGTGGCTGCTCGCCGTCCGCATCCGCTGCGAGAACCAGGCTCTCGCGACGGTCCTGGCACCGGAACGGGCATGAGCCCACAGCTGGTCGTGGTCGGGGGCGGTCCCATCGGTCTCGCCTGCGCGATCGAGGCCCGCATGAACGGCCTGGAGGTGACGCTGATCGAGCCCCGTGCCGGTCCAATCGACAAGGCGTGCGGCGAAGGCCTGATGCCGGGCTCGCTGGCCGCCCTGCACCGGATCGGCGTCGATCCGCCCGGGCGCCGGCTGGACGGCATCGCCTACCTCGACCGTGACGCGCGCGTCGAGCACTTCTTCGCCGACCGGCCGGGACGCGGCGTTCGGCGGACGGTCCTGCACCAGGCGCTCGCCGAGCGCGCTGAGGAGCTCGGCGCGGAACGCATCCCGGCCAAAGTCGCCGGCATCTCGCAGAGCGGGGACGCGGTGGAGCTGAGCCTGAGCAGCGGAGGGACGCTCCTGGCGCCGTGGGTGATCGCCGCCGACGGCCTGCACTCCCCTGTGCGGCGGATGCTGGGTCTCGACGGACGGCCGCAGTCCGGGACACGCCGGCGATTCGGACTGCGCAAGCACTTCGCCGTCGAGCCGTGGTCGTCGCTCGTGGAGGTGCACTGGTCGCACGGAGCGGAGGCCTACGTGACCCCGGTCGCGGAGCGCCTGGTGGGTGTCGCCGTACTCGGCGGGCGTCCCCTCGATGTGGATGAGGTGGTCGCCGGCATCCCGGAGCTCGCAGCCCGCCTCGAGGGCGCGGCGGCGGTGACCGAGCCGCGCGGGGCGGGACCGCTGCTGCAGCGAGCACGGTCGCGCTCCTCCGGCCGGGTCCTCCTCGCCGGCGACGCCTCCGGTTACGTGGACGCGCTCACCGGCGAAGGGATGCGCGTCGGCTTCGCCCAGGCCCGTGCCGCCATCGCCGCGGTGCGCGCCGGCAGCACGGAACAGTACGAGCGGGCATGGCGCATCACGACGCGTGACTTCCGTCTGCTGACGTCCGCCCTCGTGCTGGCGTCGCGCTCCCGCTTCCGGCCACGGATCGTCCCGACCGCCGCCCGGCGCCCCGACCTGTTCGGGTCGATCGTGGAGCGACTCTCGAGCTGACGGCTCCCCGTCGCCCAAGGAATCTCTCGTCGGCGCTGTTTCTTTTATGCCTTGATCATTCGTGATTAGGGCATATAAAGCATGCTTAGACGCTGTGGACAATGGCCCTGCCCCGGATCGACCGATTAGTATATGGAATCGAAGATCACAATCGAATATGCCTAAAGGGGAGACATGGAGCGATCCACCGCCGCAGCTGCGGACGACACACCAGACTCCGAGAACTCCGCGGAGTTCCGGGTGTCCGCCACTGGCGCTGTGGCCGAACCCAAGCGCACGCCACCCAAGAAGCGCACGACGGTCACCTTCTACATCACGGATGCCATGCGGAACCGAGCGCGCGCCGCCTACCGCCAGACATCGTTCGGCGAACGCGACACCAGTTGGTCCGAGATGCTGAACAAGGCGCTGCTGGCCGAAGTCGAGCGGCGCGAGGCCGAGTACAACAACGGCCAGGTATTCGTCGGGAACGACAAACCACTCACGCCCGGCCGGCCGATCGGCTTCTGACCGACGTCGGTCCCGCCGGCCCGCCCACGCCGGATTCCCGGCACACCGGCGCTGGGGAGCCGATGTGCCGGGAAGTCGAGGCGCGCACCGAGCGAACGACGATCCGATCAGCGCGTGTGGTGGCGACGCTCCCGGTTGGCCGAGGCGAAGACCGCAAGCACTCCGAGGAGGGCAAGGAGAGCGCCGAGCGCGCCGACCCCCAGGTTGTCGGAGCCTGTCGAGGCGAGGGTCGCCGCGAGGCTCCCACTACTCGCGCCGAGCGCTACGGCGCCGCCCACGGAAGCCACGGTCGTTCCCGGGCCACCCACGGATGCCGCCGTCGTTTCGCGGTCACCCACGACCGGGGTGATCGGGGGCCCGGGAGGCGTCGGCGTGGTCGGGGTCGACGTGTCGCCGGTGCTCGCACCGACGAGACCGAGGGCGTTTCCGCCGATCGCCACGGGGACACCGAATCCGATCGGCAGTCCGCCACCGCCCAGCAGACCACCACCGAGCAGTCCGCCACCGCCCAGCAGGCCACCACCGGTCGTACTACCGGTCGTGCCGCCCGCCGTCGCTCCACCGGTAACAGGAGCACTCGGGATCGATCCGCTGGAGGACGCATCTCCCAGCACCGAGACCGCATTACCACCCGCCGTCACCGGCGCTGCAGCATCCACCGGAGCCTGCACACCGGGCAGCAGCCCGCCGCTGGAACCGGACGTCGCCGTGCTGCCGGTGCCGGCAGCCGAGCCCCCGGAGGTGGAACCGCTCGAGGACGCATCCCCCAGCACCGAGACCGCGTTACCGCCCGCCGTCACCGGCACTGCAGCATCCACCGGAGCCTGCACGCCGGGCAGCAGCCCGCCGTTCGTTCCGGACGTGGATGCGGTGGCGCCCGATCCGGCACCGCTGGGAGCGGTCGCCGCCGATCCCGTCGAGGACGCATCCCCGAGAACCGCCACAGCGTTGCCGCCTGCGGTCACCGGAACCGCGGCCGCGACAGGCGCCTGGATGGCGGGTGCACCGGACGATGCAGCCGTCGCTCCGGAGCCGCCGGAGCCGCTCGAGGCGGCGGGGGCGGTCGCCGATCCGGCGCTTCCCGCATCCCCGATCACGCTCACCTCATTGCCGGAGACCGTCACCGGGGCGCCCACGTCGGCCGCCGCCTGCGTTCCGCCGAGAAGGCCGCCGATCGAGCTGGGCGAGATCGAGACCGAGGGCGCGGGCGCTGCAGGCGCCTGGGCCGTGGAGCCGGAACTCGTCGAGTCGCCGAGGACCGAGACGGCGTTGCCCGAGATCGTCACCGGCGCCGTGGCGCCGACGACCGCTTGGGTTCCGCCGGAGCCGCTGGAGGTCTCGGCCGCGTTCGCCGCGGCCGTGCCGGCGAGCCAGAGGCCGCCGACGCAGAGGGTGAACCACAACCCTCTGGATACGTACTTATTCATGAGAATGCCCTTCATGCTGAGTGTCGTGGCCCGGGCACACGGGTGCCGGGCAGTGGTCGCGTGCTGCCACAGGGGGGCAGCAGGGACCCGCTCAGTCGGGGCTGATGTCGTGGTCGCCGACCGGACCGGCCGGGACAAGATCGTCCGCGAACGTGCCGGCACGCGCCATCCATCCGGATGAAGGCAGAGCGGAGCCGTCGACGGTGGCCGCTGCGGCGGGCACAGCTCCGCCCGAAGCGCTCCCGCCGGCGGCCGATCCGCCCGGCAGGCTACCGCCGGGCAGGCTACCGCCGGGCAGGCCGGGCGGAGCAGTGGGTGCGGGGTCCGATGGGCCACTCCCCAGAGGTCCGCCGAGGTCCGCGGACCAGCCGCGGAGAACGAAGAGGGGCGGGGAAGAACTCGACAGCGCAGCACTCGGCTCACTCGCCGGAGCCGCTGCCGATGTCGCCCCGGCGGTGGCCGGACCGCCGGCCGGGCAGGAGCCCGGCTGGGGAGAGGTACCCGGGCCGCTTACGGCGATCGGCGTCAGCGGCGCGACACCCGTGCCGACGGCGCGGACGACATCCGTCACCGCCTGGTCGACGATGCCACTGACCGGCTGCGTCGCCGTGGTGACCGGCGCCGGCGGAAGCACAGCGCCGACGACGGGCAGCTGCTCGACGGCCGCGTCGACGCCGGAGGCCACCGGATCGACGGCACTCGAGACCGGCGACGAGTCGGCCACCTGGTCGACGGTCTGGGTCACGGGCGCGACGACAGTGGAGACAACAGGGGCGACGGCAGCGGCGGCGGGCGCGGGGAGCGATGCGGCGGCGGCACTCGTGACCGCGCCGACCGCCTGACCGGCCGAATCGGCCGCGCCGGACACGAGTGCACCCACCGGACCATGCGGGGGTGCCGGCTCTGCTGCGGACGCGGGAGAGCCTCCCAGCAGCAAGCCGCCGACGGTCAGGCCCGCTCCAAGGAGCAGAGAACCGAGGAGCACGCGCGCAGGGGTGAACCTGATCCGCAGCCCGTCGGCCGCCTCCAGCACGCGATCACCCCCAGACCCGTTCGAGATGAACCAGACTGTACTCCCCTGTCTAGCAGACGGTAAAGGTGTTGGCGCGGGATCATGGCGCCGCCTCGCACCCAGGGCGTATAACGGGGACATGGCGGACGCGATCACCCACTGGATCGACCTCTACCGGCGCGCATGGGAGAGCAACGAACCCGACGACATCCGCGCCCTGTTCACCGAGGATGCGAGCTACCGCACGGAACCGTTCGCCGAGCCGTGGGACGGCCATCAGGAGATCGTGGAGGGCTGGCTGGACGCCCAGGACGACCCCGGCGCCGCGAGCTTCGAGTGGCGATTGCTCGGACAGGACGGCCCCGTCTCGTTCGTGGAGGGCGTCACCGACTACCGCGACGGCCCGATCTACAGCAATCTGTGGATCATCCGGCTGGCCCCCGACGGGCGGGCCGAGGAGTTCACCGAGTGGTGGATGGAGCAGGAGCCCGGCCAGCCCTGACCGGCCGGCCCTGACCGGCCGGCCTCGGCATCAGCCGAGTTCGCCGAGCCAGAGCCCGAGGCCGGCAGCGGCGAGAGCGAGGACGAGCATCCCGACGCCGTTGACCAGCGCCGCCCGGTAGCGTCGCTGCTGCGCCAGCCGGACCGTCTCGTAGCTCGCCGTGCTGAACGTCGTGTAGCCGCCGAGGAAACCGGTCCCGAGCACCGCGCGCCACTCCGCAGGGAGGCCGTGGGCCAGGGCGAGGCCGGTGACCAGACCCAGCAGGAAGGACCCGGTGACGTTGATGACGGTCGTCCCGAGCGGATACGCGATGCGCACCCGTGCCCGGAGAAGCCCGTCGAGAACGAGCCGCGCGACGGCGCCCACGCCCCCGGCCGCGGCGACGGCGAGGACCAGCAGCGCCGTCATCGTCGCCCCCGCTCCGCGCGACGCCGGGCGATCGTGGAGGCAAGCGCGATCCCCGCGACGGAGGCCGCGGCGCCGATCGCGATGGTGGCGACGGCATAGAGGATGCTCAGGCCGACGCTCTGCGCGGCGATCAGCCCGTCCGTGTCCACCGCGAGCGAGCTGTACGTCGTGTAGCCGCCCAGGATGCCCGTCCCGGCGAACAGGCGCAGATCGCGGCGAACACCCTCATCGGGTCCGTGCAGCGCGAGAGACTGCAGCAGCCATCCGAGCACGAAGGCGCCGGTGACGTTGAGGAGGAGCGTGATCACAGGAACTCCGCCCACGGGCGGCACCGACAGGCTGAGCAGATAGCGCACGGACGTCCCGAGGGCGCCGCCCGCGAACACGAGCAGGATGGAGCGCGGGTGCAGGTGCACAGGCGCCGGTCCACGGACCGCCGGCACTAGACCGGCGGGTCTTCCCACGGGAGCTTCTGCGCTCCCGGCATCGGATTCAGCGGGACAACGACGACCGGCCGGTGCTGGCGGTGCGCCAGGTGCACGGCGACCGACCCGTTGAAGAACTCCCGCAGGCTGCCGCGCAGCCCGGCGTCCCGCGTCCCGACCACGATGTACCGCACATCCAGCTCGTCGGCCAGCCGCGCCAGGGCCCAGGCGGGGTCGCCGGCCAGCTGCTTCAGCGAGTACGGGATGCCGCGCCCCTCCAGGATGCTCTGGATGTGCGCCTCGAGCTCGGGATCGAACCGTTCCTCCTCGGTTTCGGGCAGGTCCGGGTCGTAGGGGAGCGCGACGACCGTTCCGTCGACGTAGCTCGAGACCAGGTAGCGATCGGGATCGACGTTCGCGCACACCAGCGGCAGGCCGAGGTCGCCGGCGAGACGTGCGGCCGCCTCGACGACAGCGGCCGGCTGCCCGGGGACCACGGCCGCGAGGATGCCACCCCGACCGGCGATCTCGTTCCCGTTCATGCCCCTAGTGTGCACCATGAGCGGGTTCACTCGTGCGCGGGCGCGGGGTACGTTCGGCCTACCAGCGTCTGAAGGGAGCCCGGCTTCATGGCCGACCAGCCACCGCTGCCGCGGGAGCGGCGCCGCACCACCCGAGGACTGCGTCCGCTGCCGCAACTGGCGAAGGACCTCGTGGCCCAGTTGCGCCGGCTGATCGCGTCGGAGCTCGCGCTGTTCAAGGCCGAGATGGCCGCGAAGGCGAAGGCCGCCGGGATGGGCGCCGGGCTGCTCGCGGGCGCCCTCCTGTTCCTGTTCTTCGCGTTCGGCGTGCTGGTGACGGCGGCCGTGCTGGGCTTCGCCCTGATCCTCCCCGCCTGGCTGGCCGCGCTCATCGTGGCCGCCATCCTCATCGTGATCGCCGTCGTCATCGGCCTGATCGGCTGGCGCAGCCTCAAGCGCGGGATGCCGCCGGTGCCCGACGACCTCGGCAGCGAGCTCGGCGCGGACTACCAGGCGTTGAAGGGAAAGCGGCCGTGACGACGCACTCGGTACCCTCGGTCCGCCGGGCGGGTGAACGTCCCGCCGGGCGTCCCCCGCTCCCCCGGGGCGCGGGCATCAACATGCTCAAGCTCGACCTGGAGGTGACGCGCGACGAGCTGGCGGCCACGCTCGACGACCTGTTCGCCACCTTCAACCTGCGCGTGCAGATCCGGTCGCATCCCGCCTTCTTCACGGGGGTCTTCATCGTCCTGACCGGAGCCGCGGCGGGCGCGGCCGCCCTCCTCCTGCGGAGGCGCGGGCGTGCCGGCTGACCAGGGCGGTGTGGGCAGCGCCCGGGCGGAAGCGATCCGCCGGATCGAGGACCGCCGCAGCCTCCCCTGGTTCCGGCTGCCGTGGGGCTTCATCCTCAAGCGGACCATGCGCAGCTTCACCACCGACCAGGCGACCGACCTCGCGGCGGGCCTGACCTACTTCGGCGTCCTCTCGCTGTTCCCCGCGCTTCTGGCATTGGTCAGCATCCTGGGCCTCGTCGGGCAGAGCAAGACCGGCATCGCCGCACTGTTCGGGATGGTCGACGACCTCGCGCCCGGCATGACGGACGTGCTGAAGAGTCCGCTCCAGCATCTCGCCTCCTCGCCCGCCACGGGCTGGGCGCTCGCCATCGGGATCATCGGCGCGATCTGGTCGGCGTCCGGCTACGTCGGCGCGTTCGGGCGCGCCCTGAACCGGGTCTACGGCGTCCGGGAGGGACGGTCGGCGCTCGTCCTGCGACCGGTGCAGTTGGGGGTCACGATCCTCACGCTGGTGCTCGTGTCGCTGCTGGCCATCCTGCTCGTGGTGTCCGGCCCGGTTCTCTCCTTCCTGGGCGGGCTGATCGGACTCGATCAGGCGTTCCAGGTGGCGTGGTCGGTGATCCGCTGGCCGATCGTCGCGATCCTGCTGGTTCTGCTCCTCGCTGTCCTGTACGCCGCCACGCCGAACGTGAAGCAGCCGCGGCTCCGCTGGCTCACGCCCGGGTCGATCGCGGCGATCGTGGTGCTCGCCGTCGCATCCGCCCTGTTCGCGCTCTACGTGGGCACGTTCGCCAACTACGACCGCACCTACGGCACGCTCGCCGGCATCATCGTCTTCCTGCTGTGGATCTGGATCGCGAACGTCGCGCTGCTGCTCGGCGCGGAACTCGACTCGGAGGTGGAACGGGTGCGAGAGCTCGTTGCCGGCATCGATGCGGACGTCGACCTGCGCCTCCCGCTCAAGTCGGACAAGGGCCTGCTGAAGGCGCAGGAGGTGCAGGCCGGCGACATCCTCGCCGCGCGCACGCTCCGCGCCCGCTACCGCACGCGCGCCCGCTGACCGCTGACCGCTTGCGTCTTGCCGCTTGCCGCTTGCCGCCTGCGCCCCGTAGCGACATTCGTCACGAATGTGCACTCCCACCGCCTCAAACCCGACATTCGTCACGAATGTGCACTCCGGTGCGGCCCAACGCGACATTCGTCACGAATGTGCAGCCACCTACCTAGCGCGACATTCGTCACGAATGTGCACTCTGGCCGGCTGGAACGCAACATTCGTCACGAATCTGGAGGGCAGGACGGCCATCGGCGCACGGCCTAGGCTCGGAGCATGAGCGACGAGCGGCCCGGCCACGACCTCCCGGACACCCGAGGCCGCACGGGTCTGCACCGGGCGGGACGCGATCTGACCGGCAATCCGGATGTGCGCATCCACGACGTCGAGGTGACCTCGGACGGCTGGCACATTCTCCGCCGTACGACCTTCGGGTATCGCGGCCGCACCGGCGAGTGGACAACGCAGTCGCGCGAGACCTACGACCGGGGCAATGGTGCGACCGTGCTCCTCTACGATCCAGTCGGCCGCACACTGCTCCTCTCGCGCCAGTTCCGGTTCCCCGCGTACGTCAACGGGCATCCGGACGGCATGCTGATCGAATCCGCGGCCGGACTGCTCGACGGCGACTCGCCGGAGGAGGCGATCCGGCGCGAGGCCGCCGAGGAGCTCGGAGTGCGGATCGGCGGGCTCACACATCTGTTCGACCTGTACATGAGTCCGGGGTCGGTCACCGAGCGCGTCCACTTCTATGCGGCCGAGTACGCGCCGGAGGACGTCTCCGGCGGCGGCGGCGTGGAAGAGGAGGGCGAGGAGATCGAGCCGGTCGTCGTGCCCTACGACGAGGCACTCGGGATGGTCGCGGACGCCCGGATCGCCGACGGCAAGACCGTCATCCTCGTGCAGTGGGCCGCGCTCAACCTCTTCGGCTGATGTTCGGTCAGCCGTAGCGGAGCGTGGCGCCGTCCGACTTGAGGAAGTCGATGTGCAGGTGGTTGCAGGTGTCGTCGAACGGCTTGAAGTTGGTGAGGTTCATCGAGGACCGGCACTCCACCTGCCCGAGGCCGGAGCCGTCGGGAACAAGCGGGTCGAGGATGCGGATGAGCTGCATCGACTTCGCGTCGCCGCCGGTGAGCGGCGAGCCGTTCAGCAGGTAGAAGTCGACGGCGTGGCCGCCGCCGTCCGCATAGTGCGCGGAGCTGGTTCCGGCTCCCTCGATCTGGCCGGTGCAGCGGCGGTTGATGTCGCTGATGCCCACCTGGTTGAAGTTGTCGAGCGCCACCGAGATGGCCTGGAGCACGCGGTAGTCGACGCCGCAGCTCGGGACGGCCTTGCCCTCGGCGAGGTTGGCGATCTCCGGGATGTGGTTCGGCGTCGAACCGACGAGACGACCGGAGGCGACGGCGCCCATGAGCTGGACGGCGAGCGCCTGCACGGCCGGAGACACGGACGAGTTGGTGGTCGAATCCAGGGCCTGCGGGCTCTCCTGGATGTTGAGGCCGTCACGCGCGACGACCTGCGTCACGCCACCCCCGGTCAGGGTCTGGACGGCGAGCGCCGTGCGGGCCGCGCCGCCGGTCGACCCCTCGCCGGTGGTGGCGTAGGCGGGGAGGGCCGCGGTGCCGAAGAACGCGGCGAGGGAGAGCATGACGACCGTGTGGATGCCCCAGCGATGGCGCCGCTGGCGGCTGGCGCGCGCCGGCGGGGTCGCGACGGCGGCCGGGCGTGCGGCGCGCTGCTTCCGGGGTGCGGACACCGGTCGCGGGGCTGCGGCGGCCGAGCGCTCGGCCCCAGCCGGGCGGGCGGCCTCGGCGCGAGCCGGGCGGGCGCGCTCGGCGCGCGTCGGCTTGACGACGATGCGCTCGCGTTTGCGCGGCCGGGAGCGCTCCGCCTCGAGCGCGGCCCGGCGACTCGGGAAGGTCTGCGTCGCCGTCAGCTCCTCGAGCGTCGTGAACGCGCTCACCGGATCGTCGGAGAGTGTCTGCTGCTGATCCACATCCACCACGACGGGTGCCCTGAGACTGCGGCGCGGCCGCGCTGAGGGAGTGGACTGGGGCAAGCTGCTGGTACTTCCTGGTCGAGTCGGTCGGGGTCGACGCACCGGGAGAGGCGCGAAAAGGGTACCGATCATTTCTACAGGATCTCGACTGGATGTTCCATCAATGCAGACGAATGGATCCGTTTCCCCAGGGATTCCCCCGCATCCCTAGACTGGCTGGGGGCTTCAGGAGAGGACGCGCATGGGATCGAGGTGGGCTCGCCTGACGCGCGCCGTGCTCGCCTCCGGCACCGCCATCCTCGTCTCCTCGCTGTTCCACGTTGCGGGGGGCGGGGCGGTCCCCGGAGTGATCCCCCTCGTGCTCAGCCTGGTGTTCGCCACGCTGGGGTCGGTCGCGCTCACGGCCCGGCGGCTCTCGCTCTGGCGCCTCACCCTCGCCGTGGCATTCAGCCAGTTCCTGCTCCACGCCCTGTTCAGCCTCGGCGGAGGCGACGCCCGCTTCACGACCACGAGCACGGGCACCGGCGCGGCCGCGAGCCTCGGCGGGATGACGCACCTGCACGCCGGCGCCCACCTCACTCTCGTCGGGGGTGCGATGCCGGCGGCGCACGGCTCCGAGCTGAGCCCGTCGATGTGGCTGACGCATGCGACGGCCGTGCTCGTCACCGTCATCGCGCTGCGATTCGGCGAGCGCGCGTTCTGGGGGCTCTTCGAGACCGCGCGGGTGCGCATCGAGCGCGCCGCCGACCGTCTCGTCGTCGTCCCGGTCCCCGTCGCGGCCTCCGTCGCCGCGCCGGCCGCTGCCGAGCCCGCTCTCCTCCGCGACCTGGGGCTCCCGCTGGCGCGGCTGCGGCACCGCGGACCGCCGGCGATCGCCCGCGCGCTCTGACTCCGGCACCCGCCCGCTCCGACGGTCGGCGTCGGCCTGGCGCGCACGCGCTCATCGACGATCCGACCATCCAAGGGACCCCATGAAGAAGACCACGTTCGCCGCGTCCATCGCGGCGGCATCCACTGCTTTCCTCCTGCTCGGCGCTCCACTCGCGGCGAGCGCCCACGTGCGCGTCGACCCCGATCAGGCCGCTCCCGGCAGCTACACCACGCTCACGTTCCGCGTTCCGACCGAGTCGGCGACCGCCGGTACCGTCAAGCTCGTCGTCGACCTGCCGACGAAGACGCCGTTCACGTCGGTCAGCTATCTGCCGCTGGCGGGATGGACGACCACCGTCGACACCGAGAAGCTCGCCCGGCCGGTCAAGACCGACGACGGCACGATCACCGAGGCGCCCATCCGGGTCACCTGGACCGCTGCCAGCGGAGTCCGGATCGCTCCCGGGCAGTTCCAGCAGTTCACGGTGTCGGCGGGCGCCGTTCCGGACACCGGATCCGTGCTGCTCCCCACCCACCAGTACTACTCCGACGGAACCGTCGTGAACTGGGACCAGCCGACTCCCGCCTCGGGCACGGAGCCCGAGCATCCCGCACCGACGCTGTACATCACGGACACTGCGCCGGCCGCAGGCTCCGCGACGCCACTGGTGGCGAGCGCAGCGCCCCATCCCCCGGCGGCCAACGCCGCCGCCACCGCCACCGTCGTCTCCCTCGCCGTCGGCGTCGGCGGACTGGTCCTCGGCGCGATCGCCCTCGTGGTCGCGGTCTTCGCGCTCACCCGCCTGGGGCGTGGGCGCGAGCGTACGGTACGGGGATGAGGAACCGGCTGTTCGCCGTCGCCGCCGGCCTAGCTGCGGCCACCGCCCTCGCTCTCGCGCCTGCCGCGGCGGCCGACGCCCACGACTATCTGGTCGGCAGCGATCCGGCCGCCGACGCCACCGTCACGAGCGCCTTGAACACCGTGACGCTCACCTTCAACGACCGGGTGCTCGACCTGTCCGGCGGCGGCTCGACCAATCTGCTCATCGTCACCGGACCGGACGCGGCGAAGCGGCATTTCGAGACGGGATGCGCGACCGTCGCCGACACGAAGCTCAGCGCCCCGGTCGCACTGGGACCGGCTGGGCGGTACACGGTCACCTATCAGATCGTGTCGGCCGACGGGCACACCGTGTCGTCGTCGTACGCCTTCGCCTACCGGCCCCCGGCGGGCGCGGCGAGTGCGCCCGGATCGGACACCACGCCGTGCGGCGGAAGCCGCGGCGGGAGCGGCGGCGGCAGCGCAGCGGCGTCGCCGGGTGCCGGCGCGGGCGGTGGAGCGGCCGCGCCCACCGCATCCACTCGGCAGCCGACGGTTCCGGCGCCGGACGGGGTGGATCTGGGCCTCGTCATCGGCATCGCGATCGCCATCGTGGTCCTCGCGCTGATCGGCGTGGTGATCGTGCTGCTCACCGCGAGGCGTCCGGCACGCAGAAGGCCGGGGACCGACGGACCCGACACCGACAGCGGCAGCGGCACCGACACCGAGAGCGGCAGCAGCGGCGGCACCGACAGCTGATTCGGCCCCGCGACGCCCGCGGCCCGGTCGCGAACGTCCCTCAGCGGACTATTCCTTCCGGGCTCGCGGGCGTAACGTTCGCGCATGGCCAGACAGCGCAGCGACCAGGAGACCGCCGACTTCCCGGATACCATGCCGGAAGAGCAACTGGATCCGGACGTCGTCCCGGCGCGTCAGCCCGCTCCCGACTCCGTCGACGACGGCGACGAGGAGGACGGCCGCCTCTAGGCCCTCCGCCGAAGCTGTCGGCGCAGCCCGGGTTCACCGGCCTGCCGTCCGTTCCTGTGAATCACAGAGGCACCGGCCAGCGCACGTCCACCCCGGGTTGAGCCATCGCCCAGTCTGGTGGTGGAAGGTATGGGCGTGGAGATCGTGGTGGACGTCGTGCTGATCGTGCTCGGCATCCTTGCGGTCGGGGCGGGGTGGAGCAAGGGCGCGATCCGCTCCGCCGGCACCCTCGTGGGCCTGGGCCTCGGTCTGTGGCTCGGCCTGACCCTCGCGCCGGTCGTCGTGGGATGGTTCGCCGCGTCCGGGTTCGGAGGCGTCACACAGCGTTCTGTCGTGGCGGCCGTGGTCGTGCTGGTCTGCGCCGGGGCCGTCTACGCCATCGCCGGAGCGCTCGCGAGCATCCTCGGCAAGGTCTTCCGCCACGGCCCCATCCGCTGGCTCGACTCGCTGGTCGGCGCCGCATTCGGACTCCTCACCTGGGCCGTCGTCGTCTGGCTGGTCGCGGGCTTCGCCCTGGCGACGAGTCTCGCCACCGTGGTGCAGGCGGCGAACTCCTCGCGCGTCGTCGCGACCCTCAACGGGATGGCGCCCGTCCCCTCCACGACCGTGCTCGGCGCCGTCGACGACGCCCTCGCCGGAGCGGGACTCCCGAAGGTGTTCGAGGGCGGCGAGGCGATCAAGCCGGCGCCGGCGCCGGACGGGTCCATACCGGCTTCCGTCGCGCAGTCCGAGCAGTCCGTCGTCACGGTCCTCGCCTCCAAGCCCGCCTGCGGAGTCGACTCGGAGGGCAGTGGATGGGTCGTGCAGCGCGGCCGCGTCGTGACCAATGCGCATGTGGTGGCCGGGGCCTCCTCCGTCGTGGTCCGCGAGGCCGGAGGCGGCGACGTCGAGCGGGCGACCCTGGTCGCCTTCGATCCTTCCCGCGACCTCGCCGTGCTCGACGTCACCGACCTGAACGCCCCGGCGCTCGACATCGGACCGGACCTGACGGCGGGTGCCGCCGCCTACGCCGCGGGCTACCCCGGCGATGGACCGTTCACGATCTCGCCGCAACGCGTCCGTGACCGGTTGCAGGCCCGCGGTACCGACATCTACCAGAGCGGCAGCGTCGACCGGGACATCTACTCGCTGCGCGGCGTCGTGCGACCCGGCAACTCGGGCGGCCCGCTGCTCGACGCCCAGGGGGATGTCGCGGGCGTCATCTTCGCCCGGAGCGCGACCGACGGCGACACCGGGTATGCGCTCACGCTGGCAGAGCTGCGACCTGTGCTCTCGTCTGTGGGCGCGGCGCCCATCAGCTCCGGCGCGTGCTCGGCGGGCTGACGCACGATGCGCTGAGCTCGGCGGGCTGAACGCTCGCACGACGCCGCCGCGCATGGTTGGCTGGTGCCATGAAGGCTGTCACGTACTCCAACACCGGCGACTCCGGCGTCCTGACCCTCGGCGAGCGCCCGGAGCCGCATCCCGGGCCGGGCGAGGTGCGGGTGCGCATCCACGTCTCGGGCGTGAACCCGACGGACTGGAAGGCGCGGGCCGGCAGCGGGCCGGCTGATCTGCCGCATCCCCAGGTGCCGAACCAGGATGGCGCCGGCATCGTCGACGAGGTGGGCGACGGCGTCACCGAGCTCGGCGAGGGCGACCGCGTCTGGGTGTGGGATGCCGCCTACGAGCGCCCGGACGGCACGGCTCAGGAGCTCGTGGTCCTGCCCGCCCGTCAGGCCGTCCGCCTGGCCGATGGAGTGAGCTTCGACGAGGGGGCGTCCTTCGGCATCCCGGCGCTCACGGCCCACCACGCGCTCACCGCTCACGCGGGCGTGCCTGCGGAGCTCGCACCGGGAGCGCTGGAGGGCCGGACCGTCCTCGTCGCGGGAGGCGCTGGTGCGGTCGGCCACGCCGCCATCCAGCTCGCCGTCTGGGCCGGCGCCACCGTCATCGCGACGGTGAGCAGCCACGAGAAGGCCGAGCTCGCCCGCGCCGCCGGCGCCCACCACGTCGTGAACTACACGGAGCCGGACACCGCCGAGGCGATCGGCGCACTGGCTCCCCGGGGCGTGGACATCGTCGTCGAGGTGAACGCCACCGCGAACGCCGAGTTGGATGTGAAGGTCACCGGCCGCAACGCGACCATCGCGAGCTACGCCAATGCGCCGGGCGCGGAGGAGGCCGGCATCCCGATCCGGCCGAGCATGGCCAAGAACCTGCGGTGGCAGTTCCTCCTCACCTACACGGTCTCGGACGAGACGAAGGAGGCCGCGGTACGCGCGGTGGCCGCCGCGGCCGCCGCCGGCGCGCTCCGCGTGGGCGACGAGCACGGCCTGCCGATCACGCGGTTCCCGCTCGATCAGACGGCGGCCGCCCACGACGCCGTCGAGAACGGCGCCGTGGGCAAGGTGCTCATCGACGTGGTCTGACGGCCTGCACCACGAGGGCCACCGTGGCCGCGACGGCGATCGCGACCGTGTATCCGAGCGCGGTCGGCAGCAGGCCGATCGCGCCGATCAGCTCGCCGGCCACCAGGGCGGGCACGCCGTAGGCGAGGTAGCTGACCAGGAAGATGCCCGCGAAGAGCTCCGCCCGCTTGTCGTTGGGAGCCAGCGGCGCCAGGATGCGCAGCGGCGCCGAGAAGCCCACACCGAATCCCGCACCCGCCACGATGGCCCCGGCGAACAGCAGGGGCAGCACCGCACCTGCGATGCCGATCGCGGCGAGGACGACGCCCACCACGAGCCCGGCCATCGACCACACCGCCGTGGTCCGCGCCGGCGCTCTCGTCAGCAGGAGGCCGGCGAGCGCGCCCACCGCGGGCGGAACCGCGACGATGGCGCCGTTGAGCAGGCCGCTGTCGAGGTGGAAGACCCCGTGCACGATGGACGGCGACAGGCCGATGAAGAGTCCGGCGAGCATCCAGGTCGCGATGAAGACCGGGATCCCGCGGATGAACTCGGCACGCGCCTCGCGAGGCACCGCCAGTCGCGGGATGAGCGAACGGATCGCGCCCGGACGCCGTTCGACGGTCTCCGGCGCGGCGAAGACGACGACCAGCCCGGCCGCGAACAGCAGGGCGAGACTCACGAAGACGAGGGTGGTCGGCTGTGCGATGAACTGCACGGCGAGTCCGGTGAGGAACGCGCCGATCGCGAGACCCCCGACGGGCGCGGTGCTTCCGATCGTCGCTCCCAGCTTCTTCAGGCGTTCGGGCGCGAGTTCCACCAGCGCAGCGGTGAAGGTGCTCATCGCCGCGCCGGTGCCGATGCCCTGGACTGCGCGTGCTCCGATGATCCAGCCGATGTCCGGAGCGAAGAGGAACACCAGCATGGCCACGATCTGCAGCGCGAGCGCGCCCATCAGCACCGGGCGCCGCCCGATGTGGTCCGACAGCGAGCCGGCGATCAGGAGGGTGATGAGCAGGGTCACCGCGTAGATGGCGAAGGCCACGGTGAGCAGCCACGGCTGGAAGCCCCACTCCTGCTCGTAGAGGACGAAGAGCGGACTGGGCGCACCGACGGCGAGCGCGACGGCCACGAAGGCGAGGGCCGTGCCGACGAAGGCGGCGCCGGGGCCGAGGCGCCACGGACGATTGATCCGCGCCGGCCGGAGGGCGAGCATCCCACCCGTCGGGAGGGTCTCTTCAGCTGTCGTCATGTCGACTCCTTAAAGCAACGAAGATTGCTTTAGCGACTATAGGGAGGATGGTGACAAAAAGCAACAACATTTGCTTTAAGCTATTCCCATGGAAACCAGGACCACACCGTCGAAGCGGACGGGAGGACGCAGCGCCGCGGTCATCCACAACGTGCGGACCGCCGTCGAAGAGCTCGTCGAGGAGAAGGGCCAGGACAGGGTCACCGTCCCGATGATCGCCGAGCGCGCCGGAGTCAACCCGACCAGCATCTACCGACGCTGGGGCGACCTCCCCACGCTCATCAACGACATCGCCACGTACCAGCTCGATCCCGAGCGGCCCCTCCCTGCCGGCGGCGACCTCCGCGGTGACCTCACGGCTTGGGCGCGGGAGCTGGTCGAGCACTATCGCAACCCGGTCAACGCGGCACTGCTCCGTGGGGGTGCCTCCGCGGCCGGAGAGCGTCAATCCAACTGCCTCCGGAACCGCCGGACGGAGGCCGGTCTGCTGCTCGAGCGCTACCCGGACACCGAGATCACGGCGGACGACATCATCGACCTGGTCATCGCGCCGATCATCTACCGGGTGATCTTCCTGCCCTGGACACTCGAGGACGACATCGCGGAGCAGCTGGTCGGCCGCTTGTTCCGCTGAGCGCGCAGCCCGGCGATAGGGTCGGAAGGATGCGCCAGGAACGGACCAGCGAGGAACGCTCCGCGGCCCGCTCCGGCTGGGCCGTCGGCCTCGCCACGGCCGCGTACGGCGTCTCGTTCGGAGCGCTCGCCACCGCATCCGGCCTCGACATCTGGCAGACCTGCGTGCTCAGCCTGATCATGTTCAGCGGGGGCTCCCAATTCGCCCTCATCGGCGTCCTGGCCTCGGGCGGGACGGCGGCCGGAGGCACCGCGATCATCAGCGCCGCGCTCCTCGGCGTCCGCAACTCCTTCTACGCGCTGCGACTGTCGCGCATCATCGGCCCGGGCTTCTGGCGGCGAGCCGCAGCCGCGCAGCTGACCATCGACGAATCGACCGCCGTCGCCGTCGCCCACACCCGGCTGCGCGCGCAGCGCATCGGCTTCTGGGTGACCGGCCTCGTGGTCTACGTCGGCTGGAACCTCACCACGCTCGCGGGCGCCCTCCTCGGCGACCTCATCGGCGATGTGAAAGCGTACGGATTGGATGCGGCCGCCGCTGCCGCCTTCCTCGGCCTGCTCTGGCCGCGGCTCAAGGCGCGCCAGACGCAGGCGGTCGCCGTCGCCGGCGGTTTCGTCGCGACGTTATTGACGCCGTTCCTCATGCCCGGGCTGCCGGTCCTCGTGGCGGCACTGGTGGCCATCGTCGTCGGCGTGCTCAACCTGTTCGGGCGGCGGAGCGACCCGCCGCATCCCGAAGCGGTCCCGATGGAGCGGGAGGTGAAGCCGTGACGACCTGGCAGGTCATCCTTCTGGCCGCCATCTGCGTCCTCGGCCTGAAGGCCGCCGGCTGGATGGTTCCGCCGAAGGCTCTCGACCATCCCACCATCGCACGCGTGAGCGACCTGCTGACCGCGGCGCTCCTCGCCGCCCTCATCGGCGTGCAGACCCTGGGCGCGGGGCAGTCGCTGCAGCTCGACGCGCGCCTGCCGGCGGTCGCGATCGCGGCCGGTCTGTACGCCCTGCGGGTGCCGTTCATCGTGGTGGTGCCCGCCGCCGCGGTGGTCGCCGCGCTCATCCGGCTGTTCACCTGAGTCGTCCGCCCTGCGCGAACCGGGTGCCACGGGACGACGGCGGGAGTGAGACTGTCCCCGTGAGCGAGATGGACGAACGGGACGACGACGCGGCCCTCGACGCCTACTCGGCGGTGGTCACCCGCGTCGCGGAGGCGGTGCTGCCCTCCGTCGCCGCGGTGTCGGTGCGCACGCGGACAGGCGCGGGCGCGGGCAGCGCGTCGGTCATCACCGCCGACGGGCACCTCCTCACGAGTGCGCATGTCGTGATCGGCGCCTCGGCCGTCGAGCTGTCGTTCGGCGACGGCACGTCGATGGCGGCCGATGTGGCGGGGACGGACTCCCTCTCCGACCTGGCCGTGCTGCGCGCACGCGCCGGCACTCCTCCTCCCCTGCGGCTCGGGGACGCGTCCCGGCTCAAGGTGGGTCAGCTCGTGGTCGCCCTCGGGAATCCGCTCGGCCTCGCGGGCAGTGTGACCGCGGGGATCGTCTCGGCGCTCGGCCGTTCGCTCCCGACCGCGTCGGGCCGCGTGATCGACGAGGTGATCCAGACCGACGCCGCACTCAATCCCGGAAACAGCGGAGGGGTCCTCGCCGACAGCGCCGGCCGCATGATCGGGGTGAACACCGCTGTGGCGGGCATCGGGCTGGGCCTCGCGGTGCCGATCAACGCCAGCACGCTCGAGATCGTGGAGGCGCTGAAGAGCAGCGGCCGGGTCCGGCGCGCGTGGCTGGGTGTTGCGGGGGTCAAGGTGCAGCTGAGCCCGGAGGCGGCCGCGAAAGTGGGCGCGCCGCAGGGGATCCGGATCGCCAGCGTCGTACCGGGGAGCCCGGCGGCGGAGGCGGGCGCACGGGCGGGCGACATCGTGATCTCGCTGGACGGCATCCCCGTCTCGGATCCCACGGGCCTGCAGCGCCTCATGGTCGAGCGTGCCATCGGGCGGCGGATGGAGCTCACCCTCTGGCGCAACGGCGCGCTCGTGGATGTGGTGGTCCTCCCGCAGGAGCTCGTCGGCTGACCTCCCCACATTCGTCACGAATGTGCACTTACACGCGAGGGAAGCGGCGATTCGTCACGAATGTGCACCTACACGCGAGGGAAGCGGCGATTCGTCACGAATGTGCACTTACACGCGAGGGAAGCGGCGATTCGTCACGAATGTGCACTCACACGCGAGGGAAACGGCGATTCGTCACGAATGTGCACTCACACGCGAAGGAAACGGCGATTCGTCACGAATGTGCACCTACACGCGAAGGAAGCGGCGATTCGTCACGAATGTCGGCGCTCCGTTCCCCGGAACGCGGCGCGTGTCGGCGGCCTCGCATACCGTGACGCCGTGAGCGCATCCTGGCATCCCGTGGCGAATGCGCAGCCCAGCGAGTGGCTGCTCCGCCAGGGGTCGCTGGGAGCGCCGTACGGGGTGATCCGGCGCTTCGCCTTCGGCGATCCGAACAACCCGGACGTGTGGTTCCGGGTGGTGACCTGGGCCCAGAGCTCCGCCGAACGCGAGCTCATCGGCTGGTGCCGCACCCTCGAGGCGGCCGCCGCCGCTGCCTGGGACCACCGGCGCGCCACCGAGTCGTGGCGGCACCACCTGGCGTCGCGACGAGTGGATGCGGCCGGCATGGCGGCGCAGAGCCCGAGCGCTGCGGACCTGGTGCAGTTCTACCGCGCGGCACTCCGCCGGGACGCGAGCACCGCATCCACGTCGTCCCCGATGCCTCCGACCAGGCCGGCGCGTCCGCGGTGACGGGACGAGAATGCACGCACGCCGGATCCGTGCTGCCACCGATGTCCGGGTCTCAATGCCCGCATTAGCCTTTCATCAGGCTTCGGCCAGGGGGAACCGGTCCTGTCGGGGGACGGACCGGGAAAGGGCCCGGAGCGTCAGACGCTCCGGGCCCTTTCATCGCGCACGAGGTGCGCTGTGCTCGCGACGACGCGCTGAGGGCGCTGCGATGATGGAGGCATGCCCATCCTGAACAAGGACATGCAGGTCTGCATCTCCCTCGCCGGTCGCCCGAGCAACATCGGAACGCGCTTCCACAACTACCTGTACGACGAGCTGGGTCTCAACTTCGTCTACAAGGCGTTCACCACCGACGACCTGGAGGGCGCTGTCCGAGGCATCCGGGCTCTGGGCATCCGCGGCTGCTCGGTCTCCATGCCGTTCAAGGAGGCCGTCATCCCGCTGGTCGACAACCTGGAGGCGTCGGCCATCGCCATCGAGTCGGTCAACACGGTGGTCAACGAGGATGGTCTGCTCACCGCCTCCAACACCGACTACGAGGCCGTGGCTCAGTTGCTGGCCGAGCACGAGGTCGACCCCGCTCAGCGCGTGCTCGTCCGCGGTTCCGGAGGGATGGCCAAGGCCGTGGTCGCCGCCTTCCGGGGCGCCGGCTTCGAGGAGCTCACCGTCCTCGCCCGCAACGCGGAGGCCGGCCCGGCGCTGGCCGAGCGCTACGGCTACACCTGGCTCGCCGGCGACCCGGAGCCGGGGTTCGATGTCGTCGTGAACGTGACTCCGCTCGGGATGCGCGGAGATGCCGAGAGCGTCCTCGCCTTCGACCTCCCCGTCATCGAGCGTGCCTCGACGGTCTTCGACGTCGTGGCGTTCCCCTCCGAGACGCCGCTCATCGCCGCAGCGCGCGCCGCAGAGCGGCACGTCATCACCGGGGCCGAGGTGATCGCCCTGCAGGCGGCCCGGCAGTTCGAGCGCTACACGGGCGTCGCCCTCACCCCCGAGCAGGTCGCGCGCGCGTCGGAGTTCTCCCGCGCTGAGTGATCGAACCGTCACCGTCGCGTGCCGTCACCGGCGCTGTACTGCGCGCCGGCACCGTTCAGGAGTAGCTTGAGGCCGGACGTGAGGAGCGTGACGCATGGGCATCGGAAGCGGCATCTTCATCTTCGTGGTCGGGCTGATCCTTGCTTTGGCCGTGCAAGTGCAGGTGGACTGGATCGACCTGAGGATCACCGGCTACATCCTGATGGGAGCCGGTCTCGTGATCTTCGTGATCTCGCTGGTCTTCGCGCTTCGCCGCAGGCCGTACCGGACCGTGCGGCGGGAGCGCGTGGACCCGGCGACGGGCGAGCGGGTCGTCGAGCGCCGGACCGATGAGTACTGAGCCGCAGACCCAGGGCGGACGGAGGGCGGATGACCTCCTCGCGCTCGAGAACCAGGTGTGCTTCGGCCTCGCCGTCGCCGCGCGGAGCGTCATCGGCCTGTACCGGCCGGTGCTGGAGCCGCTCTCCCTGACGCATCCGCAGTACCTGGTGATGCTCGCGCTGTGGGAGCGGGAACCGCGCTCGGTCAGGGACCTCAGCGACACGCTGGCGCTCGAGCCGGCGACACTGTCGCCCCTCCTGAAGCGGCTGGAGGCGACCGGTTACGTGGAGAGGCGACGCAGCACCGCGGACGAACGCGCGCTCGAGGTGCGGCTCACGCCGGCGGGGCGGGAACTGCGTGCGGAGGCCGAGAAGATCCCGCGGAGCATCGTCGCGCAACTCGGGATCCCCCTCTCCGAGTTGGAGGAGCTGCGCGACAGCCTGCAGCGGATCACCGCTGCGGCCCTCCGGGACGGCTGACCCGGCCGCTTCAGTCGACGGTGGACGCCGGGCACACCAGGCGCGTGGCCTCCCGCTGGCCTCCAGGACGCAGCACGTCGTGCTCGGTCATCGGACGGCCGCACATCGGGCAGGGCGCGCCCGCGGAACGGCGGTCGGGAGCCTCCGCGTGCCCGGCGCCGAGCTGTGCCGGGCCGGCGATCCGGATCAGCTTCTCGTTCCACCGCGCATACCAGCCGGCGAAGCGTCCCGCCATCATTCCTCGATTCGTTAGTGCACTAATTAATAGTAGTACGTATGGACCCTCCCCCCGCGGGTCGAGGTCTACCCTGAGAGCGGAGGATCGCATGCGCATCAGTGAGCTCGCCGAACGTGCGGGAGTGACCGTGAAGGCCGTGCGCTACTACGAACGGCTCGGTCTCCTCTCGCCGGAGCGGCTCGGCAACGGCTATCGCGAATACCGCGACGAGCATCTGCGCGCCGTCCGGGAGATCCGCGAACTGGCCGCGACGGGCATCCCGCCGGGCAAGGCGCGGCCCTTCATCGACTGCCTCGGATCGGGCCACGCTCACAGCGACGAGTGCCCGGCCTCCCGCGATGCCTACCGCGACGGACTGGCGGAACTGGATGCGGCGATCGCCCAGCTGGAACGTCGCCGCGAGCTCCTCGCCCGGCGGCTCGTGGGCGCCGAGCACCGCATCCCGGAAGCCGCAGAGGGCTGCGGGTGCACGGTCGCGTCCGTCTGACGCGTACGCCGGATCATCCCGGGGGATGACCCCGTCGCGACCTCGGGTCGATGCCCGGAGAGGTGCGTGAACGGTTGACTCGACAACGTCGGCCCGGGCACCCCGCCCGGGACCCCGACGCGAAGGGGGAGACCGATGACGACACTGGGCCACGGACTGCGAACCGCACCGACGTTCGGCACGGCATCGGTCCCGGGACGGCGGCGGGCGCGGGGGTTGCTCGCCGCCGTCACCGGCAACGGCTACCTGCAGCTGCTGCTGACCCTCGTGCTCCTCGCAGCCGGCGCCGTCGTGCTCCTGCTCGGGATCGGGCTTCTGCTGAACGTCACCGTCCCGTGGATCTTCGACAGCGAGCTGCGTGCGCTGAAGACGTTGCTGCCCCAGCTCGGCTGATCCCGGCGCCGGCTGATCCGCCCTGGCCTTCGTCCTCCCGCAGACCGTAGAGTCGCGGGCATGGCCCGACTCCTCTTCTCCGCCATCGCGTCCCTCGACGGCTACACCGTGGACTCGTCCGGTTCGTTCGAGTGGGCGCACCCCGAGCGAGACGTGCATGCGTTCGTCAACGACCTCGAACGCGACGTCGGCACCTATTTGTACGGCCGGCGGATGTACGAGACGATGCGCGTCTGGCAGGACCTTCCCGGCGACTCCCCCGAGCCGGTGATCGCCGACTACGCGGCGGTCTGGCAGGGCGCCGACAAGGTGGTGTTCTCCTCCACGCTGACCGGGGTGAGCACGCCGCGGACGCGGCTCGAAAGCCGGTTCGACCCCGCGCGGGTGAGGGAGCTGGTGGAGGATGCCGACGCGGATGTGTCGATCGGCGGCCCGACACTGGCCGCCAGCGCCTTCGCGGCCGGTCTCGTCGACGAGGTGACGCTCATCCTCGTTCCCGTGTCGGTCGGTGGAGGGACGCCGGCGCTCCCCCGCGACCTGTTCGTCCGTCTCGACCTGCTGGACGAGCGCCGCTTCGAGGGCGGGACGGTCGCCCTCCACTACCGCGTCGACAGGTCCTGAGAACCGGTCAGGCGGCATCCCACCAGCGCAGCACGCGCAGCGCGCGCAGCGTGACCCACCGGCTCTGATCGCCCTCCCGCTCGAACTCGAGGATCACCGAGCCCTCGTGGATGTTCTCCAGCGTCCAGCGACCGTCGGCGTCCGCTTTCCCCCGGACCAGCTCGACGGCATCCGCGAGCCGCGGATCGCGCCGGTCCTGCCTCCGGAAGTGCTCCAGGCCGCGCAGGATGTCGTGGAACCAGCGCACCGGATAGGAGAGCATCGTCATCCGCGGATCGGGCACCGACCCGTCCGAGCGGCGACGGTAGAGCTTGCGCTCGAGCAGGTACTCCTCGCCGGCGAGCGCCGCCTCCTCCACCCTCGGGTCGGAGCCGCCGGCGCGCTGCCAGTCCCGCAACCCCTCCACCGCGCAGATCGTCGAGTGGAACGATGACGTCTGCGCGCCGTATTCGGCCCAGCAGTTCCAGCCGCCGTCCGCCAGGCGGGCGCCGAGCAGGCTCTCCACGATGGTGTCGCCGCCCTCGCCGAAGTAGGAGGCGATGGTCAGCGTCACCCCGTTGATGCACGGCTCGGTCTCGCCCTCGAAGTAGGGCTCGCCGTCGTGCTCCCAGCGCACATTCTCGCGGACGCGGCCGATCGCGAGGCGGGCGTGCGGGCTCTCCGGATCGAGGCCGAAGTCGACCAGCTGCTGGAGGCTGAAGTGCGTCCCGCTCCAGGCGTCGAAGCCGTCCCGCTCGGGCGGGATCCATCCCGGCCGGTAGGTGCCTCCGTCCCAGAGGCCGTCCTCCGCCTGCTCGCCGAGGAATCTCGCACCCCACCCCTCGGTGGCGACACGCGCGCGCTCGGCGGCGACCTCCTCCGGGTACGCGTCTGCGAGGTCGCGCAGCACCTGCCAGCGAAGAGCCGGATCGGAGTCCAGAAGCCAGTCGGTCACATCCATGCGCTCCACGCTAGTCCGCGGTGCAGCCGGCGGACAGAGCTGTCCGTACTCCCGCGACGCAGGCCCGTCAATCGCTGGACCCGCCTCTCTGCGGTGTCTTCAGTGGACGGCACATCGCAACCGGACACATCCATCGAAAGGAAACGTCAGTCATGACCATGTCAGACGACCCGTCCGCCGAGACGCCGATCTTCGACAGCAGGCGCGACGCTCTCGACCCGGAGGCGGGACTGCCCGAAACCGTGCTGCCAGGGGGCAGCGGCGGGCAGCCGAACGGGGGCTACAGCGGGGGCGCGAGCGGGGGCTACGGCGGGGGCTACGGCGGGGGTACGAGCGGTGGTGAGTCGGGCGGCGTCCGCGAAGAGGCTGGGCGCGTCGCGGATTCGGCCGCCGAGGCGGGCAAGGACGTCGCCGCCACCGCCGCGGAGCAGGCCAGGAACGTCGCGGGCGAGGCGAAGCATCAGGCCAGAGACCTGTACCGCCAGACCCAGCAGGAGCTGCGCGAGCAGGCTGCGCAGCAGCAGGAGCGGGTCGCCGACGGCCTCCGCTCGGTGGGCGACGAGCTCGAGCAGATGGCCGCAGCATCCGAGACCGACGGAGTGGCAAGCGATCTCGTCCGGCAGGCGGCGCAGCGCACCCACGCGATCGCCGGCTGGCTGGATGCGCGCGATCCCGGATCGCTCATCGACGAGGTCAAGTCGTATGCCCGGCGCAACCCGGGCACGTTCATCGCGGCCGCGGCCATCGCCGGCGCACTGGCCGGCCGCCTCACGCGGGCACTGGCCGACGGGGGCGATGGAACGGGCGACAGAACGGGCGACAGCGCCGCGCGAACGACGGTCGGGACCACTCCCACCACCGGCATCATCGCACCCGGCGACGAACTCCCCGACCTTCCGGGGGCGGGCTACACCGGGGGCCGGGCATGACCGACGAGCCGAGTCCGGCGGAGGAGCGCGCGGCGAACACCTCGCTCGGCGAGCTGCTCGGAGAGGCCAGCCGTGACCTCTCGACCCTGATCCGGCAGGAGATGGAACTCGCGAAGGCCGAGATCCGGCAGACCGCCACCCGCGCAGGCAAAGGCGCCGGGCTTCTCGGCGGCGCCGGCTACGCGGCCCTGATGGCGGTGTTCTTCCTGTCCATCGCCCTCTGGTGGGCGCTCGGCTACCTGGTGGGCAACGCCTGGTCGGCGGTGATCGTCGCCATCATCTGGGCGATCGTCGCGCTGATCCTGTATCTGGTCGGGCGCAGGCAGCTGGAGACCGTGAAGGGCGTCCCACAGACCGTCGCGACGGTCAAGGAAATCCCAGAAACTCTGAAACCGAACGGAGAGAACCGATGACCGACGACCCCGACGCCATCCGCGCCGACATCGAGGCCACCCGCCGCAACCTGAGCGGCGACGTGGACGCACTGGCCGACAAGGTCACGCCCAGCAAGATCGCCCAGCGTCAGAGCCGCCGGGTGAAGGGCGCATTCCATTCCCTCAGCGAGAAGATCATGGGCTCGGCCGAGGATGTGGCGAGCACCACGGGAGCGGCGGTGTCGGACGCAGGCGACACCATCGCGGACGCCGGCCGCACCGTGGTGAACAAGGCGCAGGGCAACCCGCTCGCCGTCGGCCTCATCGCCTTCGGCGTCGGAGCGCTGATCGCCTCCCTCATCCCGCCGAGCGAGAAGGAGCAGGAGCTCGCATCCGCCGCCAAGGACGCCGCGCAGCCACTGCTGCAGGAGGCCGCCGAGGTGGGCAAGCAGCTGGCGAGCGATCTGAAGGAGCCGGCACAGGACGCCATGCAGTCCGTGAAGGAGGCCGCGCAGGAGGGGGTGGCCACCGTGCAGGAGGAGGCCACGGCCCGTGCGGGCGACGTCGCCGACGACGCGCGCGAATCCGGGCAGCGCCTGCAGCCCGGCCCGTAGCCACCGACTCGACGCGTCAGACCAGCGGCGCCCCGACCACGCGGTTGCCGCCCGCGTTCTTCGCCGAGTACATCGCGTGGTCGGCCTCGCGGATCAGCCGGTCGGGGTTCCAGTCCGGGTCCGCGGTGCGTGCGACGGACATCCCGACGCTGGCGCTGATCGGGAAGTCCTGCGGGAGGTCGGAGAACGGCTGCTCGATGGAGCGCCGGATACGATCCGCGACCTCCTCCGCGGAGACGGCGTCCGGCACTTCGCACACCACGACGAACTCGTCGCCGCCGTAGCGGGCGACCAGGTCGTCCTGCCGGACCGCTGCCTGCAGCCGCAGGCCGACCTCCCGAAGCAGCAGGTCGCCCATGTGGTGGCCGAGGTGGTCGTTCACCCGCTTGAAGCCGTCCAGGTCGATGAACAGAGTGGCGACCAGCGCCGAGGCCGAGCTCTGGTACTCCAGCAGTTCCGTCTCCAGCCGCCGCCGGTTGGGCAGTCCGGTCGTCTCGTCGTGCATCGCCGCGTGCTCCAGCTGTCGCTGCAGCCGCAGGGTGGTGATCGCCTGGGCCGCCTGGCCGGCGAGCGCGTCCGCCAGCGGGGCCGCCTCCGAGTCGAACTGACGCGGGTGGAGGAAGAACGCCACGAAGACCCCGAAGAGCAGATCGTCGTGCTGGATGGGCGACACGAGGACCGCGTCGACTCCCGCATCCCGCATCGCCTGCCCGAGCACCCGCGCGATGGCGTCCGCGGCTGCGACGCCGCTGATCGTCACCACGCGGCGGGGAGCGGCGGCCTGCGTGAGGAGCGAGTCCGTCTGCTCCGTGGAGCGCAGGGGGTTGCTGCCCGACGCCTGCCTGAACCCGCCGGTCTCGTCGATGAGGTAGACCGCGGACTGCTCGGCTTGATACGCCTTCGCGACCGTGGTCGCCAGGATGTCCACCAGCGCCTGCTCATCGGTGGCGGCGGAGAAGGCGATCGACGAGTCGATGATCAACTCGAGACGGTTCCGGGTGCGCTGCTGGAGCGTCTGCGAGCGGACCAGGGCCTCTTCGCGGTCGGCGCGCTCGGTGGCATCCACCAGCGCGAGCACTTCGCCACCGTCGATCCGGCGACGTCCGACGACCACGGCGCGAGAAGTCCCGTCGACGTTCGCGAGGCGGACCAGGCCGTCGGAGGTGCCGACGAGAGCGGAGATCCGGTTTCGGAGCGAGGTGAAGGCCCGGCCCGCGAGCTCCTCCATCGAGAGTCCCGTCCACGAGACGAAGACGGCGTTGGCGTCGCGGATGCGGCCCTCGTCGTCCAGCTCGACGAGTGCGCAGGGCAGGTCATCCGCTGCGAAAGGCCGCACCGCACTCTCCTTCGGATGGCCGGGCCGCGTGGCGGCGGGTCGATACATCAAGAATTTACCGCACCGGCGAACGGAAGAGCCTGCCCGATCCATACGGTACCTTCAGCCGGCGCACAGGCCACGTAAGAATCCATCAAGAATGCGAATGCATCGTTATCACTATGGACCCCACCCTGAGCGTTCCGGCACCGGCCGTCCGGCCGCGCATCCGGCCCCGCCCGACGCCGTCGCGCGCCGGGTCGCGCGCGGTGCGGGCGGCGCTCGTGCTGGGAACCCTGGGCGTGCTCGGGATGTGGTGGTTCAGCGTTCCCGCCGGGTTCGCGGCCACCCCGGCCGACGCCCTGACCTCGCTCGGCGAGCTCAGCGGGATGGTCGGCGCGTTCCTGGTCTGCGCGCAGGTGCTCCTGATCGCCCGGGTCCCCTGGTTCGAGGACGCGGTCGGACTCGACAAGCTGGTCTCCTGGCACCGCTCGCTCGGCGCCTCCGTGGTCTTCCTCGTCGTCGCGCACGTGCTGTTCCTGGTGATCGGGGGCGAGCTGGCGGACCGCAACCCTCCGTGGACCGAGTTCGTGTCGATCCTCCAGACCTATCCGGACATGCTCGCCGCCCTCGTCGGGACCATCGCGTTCCTGGTCGTGGGGATGAGCAGCGCGCGTCTCCTCCGCACGAAGCTGTCGTACGAGATCTGGTACTGGCTGCACGTGACGACCTACGTGGCGATCTTCCTGACGTTCTCGCACCAGCTCAGCGGCGGCGCGCATTTCGTCTCCTACCCTCTCAACCGGGTGATCTGGATCGCTCTCTACCTGGCGACGGCGTCCGCCGTGCTGACCTGGCGCTTCATCCTGCCGACTCTCGACGCCTGGCGGAGGAGGATGCGGGTCGTGACCGTGGTCCCGGAGGGCGAGGGCGTGAACAGCGTGTGGCTGACCGGGCCGCACGTCGACGAGCTCGGCGTGCGCGGGGGCAACTTCCTCCTCTTCCGCTTCCTGAGCTGGGGCCATCTGGCCACGGCGCATCCGTACTCCGTGTCCGCCGTCCCGGCCGACGGCTACCTCCGGATCACCGTCGGCGCGCTGGGTGACCACTCCAGCCGCCTGCCCGCCGTGAAGCCCGGGTCGCTGGTCTTCGTCGAAGGCCCGTTCGGCCGCTTCACCGCCGACCGGGCGAGCCGCGCACGCATCCTGCTCATCGCCGGCGGCGCGGGCATCGGCCCGATCCGCGCCTTGGCAGAGGAGCTCGTCCGCCGCGGCGCCAGCCCGGTCGTCCTGTACCGCGTGCGGTCGGCGCAGCGCCTCGCGCTGCTGGGCGAGCTGCAGTCGCTTCCGGGCGTGACCGTCATCCCGCTGGTGGGCCGGCGTTCGGAGCTCGGCTACGACCCCCTCGACCCGGAGGCGCTGCGCCGCCTCATCCCGGACCTCTACGACTGGGAGGCGTTCATCTGCGGCCCGGAGGGCATGGGCGAGACGGCCGAGACGTCGCTCCGGGCCCTGCGGATGCCGAAGCGATTCATCCACCGAGAAGAACTGAGCATGTCATGAACAGCAGATCCTGGCGCGGAACCATCCTCTTCACCGTGATCCTCGTCACGATGGGCGCGACGGTCGGCCTCAAGCTCTACGGGATCGGCGAGCAGGTCACCGCCTCGGACACCTCGGTGCACGCGGCCACCGCCGCGGCGACAGCGGGGACGTCCGGCGCGACGAGCACGCCCACGCCGTCCGCCTCCGCTTCCGCCTCGGCATCGCCCTCCCCCTCCGCCACCGCGACGCCCGCGCCCGCACAGGCCGCCGCGACGAAGACCGTGACCGGCTCGGCCATCGACACCCGGTACGGCGCGGTCCAGGTGAAGCTCACTTTCACGGGCGGCACGATCACGGCCGTCGACACCGTCCAGGCTCCGGACGGCAACGGCCGCGACCAGGAGATCAACCAGCAGGCTCTCCCGATCCTCCAGCAGGAGGTGCTCTCCTCGCAGTCCGCGAACATCGACACGGTGTCCGGCGCGACCTACACCTCGGAGGGCTACATCCAGTCGGTGCAGTCGGCGATCGACAAGCGATGAGGTTCCTCGAGACGGTCATGGGCATCCCCATGTCGATCGACATCCGCGACGACGTGGATGCGGCCCCGGCCGCCGAGCGCGCCTTCCGGGTTCTGCGCGAGGCCGACGAGCGCTTCAGCGCCTACCGTCCCGAGAGCGAAGTGAGCCGGGCGAATGCAGCGGGTGCGGCCGGACTCGAGCACAGCACGGACTTCCGCGAGGTCGTCGCCATCGGGGACGCGGCGAGCGCCGCGTCCGGAGGCGCCTTCAGAATCCGCCGCCCGGACGGCACGTGGGACCTCGACGGGGTCGTGAAGGGATGGGCTGCCGCCCGCGCCGCACAGGAACTCGCCGCTTCCGGTCTCCGCGACTACTGCCTGAACGCCGGCGGTGACGTCGTCGTGGCGGGGACGCCGCGAGACGGCAGGCCGTGGAGCGTCGGCATCCGTTCTCCGCACACGCCCGACGAGATGCTGGCCGTGCTCGCCGTGACCGATGCGGGCGTCGCCACCTCCGGAGCCTACGAACGCGGATCCCACATCGTCGACGGGCGCGACGGCTCCGTCGCGCGTTCCCTGCTCAGCGTGACCGTCGTGGCCGACGACCTGACCACCGCGGACGTTCTGGCGACCGCGGTGTTCGCCCTCGGCCCGAGCGGCATCCCGTGGGCGATCGACGCGGGCGCACGCGGGGTGCTGGCCGTCGACGCCGACGATCGGATCCTCGGAGCCGGAGAACTCGCCTTCGCGCAGCCGGCGAGCGCGGGGTGACGGCCATCGCTCCGGAAGCGGATGGGGCCGGCCACGGGGAAAGCCAGCCCTATACTGCGCAGGTGACCGAGAACCAGCGCGTGCTGATCGCCGAGGACGACAGTCGCCTCGCGAGCATGCTCGACACCCTGCTGGGTTCGGAGGGGTTCGACGTCGAGGTCGCCCGCGACGGCCAGCGCGCACTCCACCTCGGCCTCACCTCGCCGTTCGATGTCCTGGTGCTCGACCGGGGGCTCCCCGCCGTCGACGGCCTCGATGTCCTGCGCCGGCTGCGGGAGAACGGGATCACCACGCCCATCCTGGTGCTCTCGGCACTCGGAACCGCGCCCGACCGCGTCGACGGCCTCAATGCCGGCGCCGAGGACTACCTCGCGAAGCCGTTCGACATCGACGAGCTCGTCGCCCGGGTGCGCGCATTGACGCGCCGCGCCTCCTCGACGGTCCCCACCGTGCGCTTCCCCGGTGGACGCCTCGACACCGACAGCAGGACCGTGACCCTGACCGACGGCAGCAGAACCGTCCTCTCGGAGCGCGAGTCGGCCCTGCTGGAGTGTCTCGCCCGCCGCCCGGCCCAGGTCTTCTCGCGGGCGCTGCTCCTCGAGGACGTGTTCGCGGACGCCGACGATCCCGGCGTCGTCGACACGTACGTCCACCATCTCCGGCGGAAGTTCGGCCGGACGCTGATCGAGACCGTCCGCGGCGTCGGCTACCGGATGGGCTCGCTCTCGTGACGAGCGGCCGATCGTGATCGGCTCCGACGAGCGGGAGCTGCGCACCGCATCCCTCCGGCTGGCCGCCCAGTTCGCGCTCATCATCGTGGGCCTGTTCGTGGCTCTCGGGGTCGTCGTCTTCAGCGTCGTCTCGGCGGGACAGGTCGAGGCGGCCCAGCGTGCGCTGTCCGACGCGTCCATGGTCGACTCGGTACACGATGCCCCGCGCGACCTCCTGGTCACCGTCGTCGGCCCGGAGGGACGCGACAGCTCGCCGAACCTGCCCGAGGGACTCCCGGATGAGGCCGCGCTGCAGAACGTCCTCCGGCGCGGCGGCTCGCAATCCGGCATCGTCGAGGCCGGAGGCCAGCGCTACCTGACCGAGACGGACGTCCGCCGCGGCAAGGTCGTACAGGTCTCCTACGGCTTGGGCGAGCAGCAGGAGGAGTTGAATCGGCTGCTGGTGGCCCTCGTCGTCTCCGGCTTCATCGCCACACTGGCCGCGGCAGGGATCGGGTTGGTGGTGGCGCGCCGCTCGCTCCGCCCGATGGCGGAGGCGCTGTCCCTGCAGCGGCGCTTCGTCGCCGACGCCGGACACGAGCTCCGGACACCTCTGACCCTGCTGAGCACGCGCGCCCAGCTGCTGCGCCGCCATGTCGCCCGGGAGCCGGCGGCCGCGGACGACGAGCTCCTGTCCGGGTTGGATGAGATCGTCGACGACAGCCGGGCGCTCACCGAGATCGTGCAGGACCTGCTCACCGCCGCCGACCCGCGCCAGACGGCCGAGAGCGAGGGCGTCGACCTCGGCGAGCTCGCCGCCGCCGTCGTCCGCTCGGCCGAGGGCAGCATCCAGGAGCGCGGGATCCGGGTCGAGGCCGAGGCCGGGTCGGGCGCCCTGGTCACCGGTGCCCCGGTGTCGCTGCGGAGGATGATCGTCGCGCTGCTCGACAACGCCCTCGACCACGCCCGCTCCCGGGTGCAGGTGACCGTGGCCTACACCGGGGACGCCGTCACACTCTCGGTCGAGGACGACGGACCCGGCTTCTCCGCCGGTGTCGAGAGTCGCGCGTTCGAGCGCTTCGCCACCTCACGGGATGCACAGGCCGGCACCGAGCGCGGCCGCCACTACGGGCTCGGCCTGGCCCTTGTCGCGGAGGTGGTGACCCGCCACCACGGCACCGTGGACGCATCCAATCGCCCGGCCGGAGGCGCGGTGGTCACGGTGCGGATCCCCCGCCGCAGCTGAGCAGGCGCGCGGGCACGTAGGCGCGCGCGCTGGATCACAATGGACGCGATGGAACCCGTCAGCGGCATCAATCCAGCGCGTCGTCAGCGGCCCCGGTCGAGCGCCTGCTGGATCAGGATGGTCATGTCGACGGGCTCCGTCGGCGGCAGCTCCAAAGCGGCCGGATCGATTGCGGTCATGCCGTCTCCTTCCTCTCTTCCGGTGCGCCACACTGGGTGCATCCGGTCCGGTCTTCAGCTATCGGGTCGGTAGGTGCCCGCCGCCGCCATCCCCCGGCGTTCGATGCGGCGGGCACCGTCCCTTATCCCGCACGTGGTGGACTACCCCTGTTCATCACTCGTGCGGGATGGTGAGGCCCAGCCGCGAGCACAGCTCGCCGAGGGCCTGGTCGGAGGGGAACACCGCGAGCCGCCCGTCGGGCAGCTGGCAGGTCTCCAGGTGGGGGACGGGGTACTCGGCCGTGCTCGAGGACCCCTCCGGGGAGAAGGTGCCGATCCGCCAGGTGGCGGCGCACATGTCCTCGGCGAGGCGGATGCGCTCGCTGAGGGGTGTCGGCGTCTTCTCGCCGAGATCGGCGGTCACCGGGACCGAGCTCCCGTGGCGCGACCCCAGGTCGGCGGCCGCATAGCAGTCGGTCTCGTAGTTGATCCGGCCCTGCGACGCGAGGGCGATCGCGATCGCCGCGCCCGTGGTGCCCGCGACGATCGCGCCGGCGACACCGATGGCGATCAGCCGGTGCTTGCGGGTCCGGCGGCGGTCGTCGGCGGCGACCACATCGAGCAGTCGCTCCTTGATCTGCTCGAAGCGCTCGTCGGTGGGGAGGAGGTTGTGGTTGGTCATGGCGTCCCCCTGAGGGTGCGGAGCTCATTCCGGAGCCGCGCGCGGAGGCGGGAGAGCCGGTTCCGCACGGCTCCCTCGCTCAGTCCGACCTGCGCCGCAGCCTCCTCGTAGCTCCGGTCACCGCGGATGCACAGCTCGAACACGGTGCGGTCCGGCTCCGGGAGGGCCGCCACCACGTCCTCCACGTAGGCGAGGAGCTGGCCGCGTTCGGCGAGCTCCTCCGGCCCCGGACGGGAGTCGGCGAGCGATCCGTCCACAGGGCTGTCGCTGCGGCGCTTCTCCACCACCTGGAGGGAGCGCCGCCGGTTGGCGATCAGGTTGCGGCTGGTGACCAGCAGCCACGGCAGGGCGGAAGCGCCGGCGATCGAGATCGTCGCCCGCTTCCGCCAGAGCGTGACGAACACGTCCTGGCTGATCTCTTCGATGTCCTCCCGGGACGAAAGCCGCGCGGCGGTGTACGCGTAGACGACGCGGCTGTAGCGGTCGTAGAGCGCCGCCAAGGCGGCCTTGCTGCCGTCGGCGAGTTGACGCAGCAGGTCGAGGTCCGCCGGGACGGACCTCTCCCCCTCGTCGGCCGCGGGATGCGGCTCCGCCAACTCGCTCATACTCAGGTAATGTCTCCCCCCGTCGAATCCTCTCAACGAAGTGTCGATTTCCTGTTCCGAAGTGCTTCGTGGTGCAGAATGGGCGTGCTCGGCAGGGGCCGGGCTTCAGGGGGAGCGACCAATGGGATTCTCGAAAGCTGTTCGTGCGCGCGTCGTGGTGGGGACTGTCGGCCTGACCTCCGTGCTCGCCGCCCTCCTGTCCGGGCCGGGAGCCGCGACGGCGGCACCGGCGGACGGAGTGCGGGATGCCCGGGCGGCCGGCGCCGGCGACTCCTGCTCGTACGACCTCGGCACCGCCACCCTCGTCTGCGTCCACCCGGGTGAGGACCTGAACCGCGCCGTGCTCGACCGAGCCCATCTCCGGGTGGTCGCACCTCTCAACGCGCGCGGAGCTGTCGTCGATTCAGCGACACCCGCCGGCGTGCAGACCACCTTCGTTCAGAGTCAGTTGTACGACGACGTCGGCTACGGCGGCGCGTTCTTCCAGATCACGAACTCGAGTTCCTGCAACGGCAGCACGGTCTGGTACTTCGGACCCCTGGGGAACGTCGGCTGGTCCGGCCGGGTGAGCTCGTTCAAGAGCTTCTCGGGCTGCAGCACGAAGCTCTGGCAGGGCACCGGCTACTCAGGCGCCTCCTACGGCTACGCCGTCGACGCCTCCAGCCTCGGCTCGATGAACGACCAGGCGAACTCGGTCACCCTGCGCTAGCGCCGAGGCGGCCGGAGCCCTCGGCCGCCAGTAGTCTCTGATGGTGCGCCTCGGAGTCCTCGATGTCGGTTCGAACACGATTCACCTGCTCGTCGTGGATGCGCACCCCGGCGCACGTCCCATCCCCGCGGCCACGCACAAGTCGGTCCTCCGGCTCATGCGGTACATCACGACGGACGGCGCGATCAGCGACGAGGGATGCGACGCGATCCTCGACGCCATCTCGTCCGCGATGCGGGTGGCCGAGGAGGAGGGGATCGAGGATCTGCTGCCCTTCGCCACGTCCGCCATTCGCGAGGCGACGAACGGCCCGGCCCTGCTCACGCGGATCCGGGAGCAGACCGGCGTCGACCTGCAGGTCCTCTCCGGCGCCGACGAGGCCCGGCTGACGTTCCTTGCGGTGCGGCGGTGGCTGGGATGGTCGTCCGGCCGCATCCTGCTCTTCGACATCGGAGGCGGCTCGCTCGAACTCGCGACCGGGACGGACGAGTACCCCGACACCGCGGTCTCCGTCCCGCTCGGCGCCGGCCGCAGCACCATCAGCTTCCTGCACGAGGACCCTCCGCGCGACGAACAGGTGGATGCCCTGCGCGACCACGCGCGCGGCCTGCTGCAGACCGCCGTGTCCGGCTTCGACCGGACCGGCGACGAGCACGTGATCGGCACCTCCAAGACGATCCGCTCGCTGGCCCGTCTCGCCGGCTCGTCCACCACGCGCCCCGGAGGGGCGGACCGGCTGACCCTCACCCGCTCGGGACTGGCCGACTGGGTGCCGCGCCTCGGCAGGATGCCCGCGGACGCCCGCACGGCCCTCCCCGGCATCACGCCCGACCGCACCTTCCAGATCGTGGCCGGCGGCGTCGTGCTGCGGGAGACGATGCGCGCCTTCGGCGTGGAGGAGCTCGAGGTGTGCCCGTGGGCCCTCCGCGAGGGCATCATCCTGCGGTACCTCGACCACCTGGGCTAGGGGTTCTTCTTCGCCCACGTCCTCGGCGAGCCGACATCTGCATCCAAATGTTTACGGATCGCATTATCTGTATACAGTTAGATGCAGACGTCGAGGTTGGCCCGCCGCACCTAACTGCTTACAGATACACTTATCTGTAAGCAATCAGATGCAGGAGGAGCTTTCGTGAAGTCAAAAATCGACATCATCGACGCCGACACATTCAGCTTCCAAGAAGCGAGGGCGGCCGGCCTCCAGACCAGAGACCTTCAGGACCTCGTCGGCGGAAAGAACCTCATACGCATCGGTCGCGGCGTCTACAGGAAGGCGAACGCGGGGGTCGCTGATCTCAATCTCATCGAAATCGCGACTCGCGCCCCTCGATCCACGATCTGCTTGACTACCGCGTTGGCCCGATACGACTTGGTCGACGCCATCCCGTCCGCGCTTGAGGTCGCGCTACCGCGCGGATCGCGGCCTCCGAAGACGACAGCTCCGGTCCGCTGGCACTCGTTCGACCGGAGCACTTTCGACCTCGAACGTCAGGCGGAGATGATCGAGGGCACCCACCTCACCATCGGTATGTACAGCCCCGAGCGGTGCATCGTCGACGCGTTTCGGCTTCGGGGGTATGTCGGTTACGAAATAGCGCACGAGGCACTCGCGAACTGGTTGCGCAGACCGGGAGCCCGACCCGGTCAGCTGATCATGCTCGCCCGTCAAATCCCTCGGTCCGAAGGGCCGCTTCGTACTGCACTGGAGTTCCTGTCTTGACGACCGCGGCGCACATCAACAGCCAGCTCAGCAACCTGGCGCGTGAGCAGGGCCGTGACCTGTACGAGCTGCAGGTCCTCTATTCGCTGGAGAGATTCCTCGACCGTCTCGGCCGAACCGAGTTCGCGGAGGACTTCGTCCTCAAGGGCGGTCTACTGGTCGCCGCGTACCAGCTGCGTCGTCCGACTCGGGACATTGACCTCCAGGCTATGGATTTCCAGCTCGATGAGGATCATCTTCGCGCTGTCGTTGCGGCGGTGGCCGCCCTCGGCGATGACGATGGGATTGTCATCGATGTCGGCGGCACAACCGTGGGACAGATACGAGACGACGCAGAGTACTCCGGGCTGCGGGTCACAGTGAAGGCGAAACTTGATCTCAGGGATGTCAAGATCCAGCTCGATGTCAGCACGGGTGATCCGATCTGGCATGGACCGGAGACGGTCTCTCTTCCCCGCCTGCTCGGCAGGGAGGTCAGGGTGATCGGTCACCCCGTTCCGACCGTGATCGCGGAGAAGTCGATGACGATTCTGCAGAGGGGAACGACCAGCACACGTTGGCGTGACTATGTGGACATCCGTGGCTTCCTGATGTCGAAGACCTTCGCCGCCGGAGACATTCATCAGGCTGCGACCGCTGTCGCACGCCATCGAGGGTTCGAGTTGGAACCCCTCGTCGGCTACGTCGCCGGGTACGGATCCGTCCGCGACATGCAGGCGAAATGGTCCGCCTGGTGCCGCAAGGAAGGGCTGGAAGGGCGTACTAGAGCTCAACTGGATGACCAGCTCGCCGACATCGTTGCGTTTCTTGACCCGGTCTACTCCGGCCAGGTCGACGCCGCATCACAATGGGACCCGAACACACAGACCTGGTCAGCGACGTAACGTTCGACGAAAAGGCCGCGCCGCTCTGACCGGCGATCGTCTATTGCGGGACGATCACCGCTGGTCGCCGGCGAGCGCGTCCAATTTTGCGACTGTCGCTGCGTCCAGTGCGATGCGGCCGGTGTCGACGTTCTCTGTGAGGTGGGCGAGGTTGCGGGTGCCCGGGATGAGGAGCATTTGCGGCGAGTGCTGCAGCAGCCAGGCGAGTCCGATCTGGGCGGGCGTGACGCCGAGGGCCTTGGCGGCATCCTGGACCTCGGGTGCTTCGGTGACTTTGGGGAATCCGGGGAAGGCCGAGCCGAGAGGGAAGAACGGCGCCCAGGTGATGCCCTCTCGCTCGGCGAGTTCGAGCAGCGGTTCATCGGAGCGATCCAGCATGCTGTACGAGTTCTGCACGGTGACGATGCCCGCGGGCAGCGCCTGTTGCAGCTGCTCGAGCGTCACGTTGCTCAGGCCGATCCCGCCGATCTTGCCCTCATCGCGCAGGGCGATCATCTCGGCGAGCTGATCGTCGAGATCGACCACTTGGTCGCCGACCGACTGCAGTCCGACTCCCCCGCCGGTGCGCCGAAGGTTCACGGCTCCCAGCCGGTCCACGCCGAGGCCCGCGAGGTTGGCGTCGACCTCTTCGCGCAGCTCGTGCGGCTTCTGAGCCGGCACCAATCCCGTGCCTTCGGGGCTGGTCTTCGCGCCCACTTTGCTCACCAGCACGATGTCGTCGTGGAACGGCGCGAGCGCTCGGCGCAGCATCTCGTTGGCGAAGCCCGAGCCGTAGAACTGTGCCGTGTCGAAGTGGTTGACGCCGAGTTCGACGGCGTGACGCAGAAGGGCGACGGCCTCGTCAGGCTCCGCGCCGGCGTGCACCGGCAGCTCGCCCAACTGCATGGTCCCGTACCCGATGCGCGCGACAGGGCGGCCGGCCAGGAGCGCTTCGCCGCCGGGCCGGAGGGTGGTGGTTTCTGACATGTGCGGTGCTCCTCTGAGATACTGGAACGTAGCGGAGGCTCCTCCGCAACCCGAACGATAGCATTAACGGAGGCACCTCCGCTTATGGTTCCCGAGCATCCCATCGCCGAGCCGACGCTCGCCGGCGCCCCGGAGCGAATCCCACCTCGCGTCCGCGCGGACGCCCAACGAAACCGGGAGCGGATCCTCGCGGCGGCACGCGCCGCGTTCTCCTCAGGAGCCGAGCAGGTCAGCCTCGAGGCGATCGCCCGGGAAGCCGGCGTCGGAATCGGCACCCTCTACCGGCACTTCCCCACACGTGAGTCGCTCGTCGAGGTCGTTCACCGCGACGGACTCGCGCTGGTCGTTGCCCGCGCCGCGGAACTGCTCGCCACCTACGATCCCGCCACCGCTCTTCGACTCTGGATGGACGAATACGCCGACTTCGTCGGCCGCAAACGCGGCATGGCCGAGTCGTTGCGCGCGCTGTCGAAGGCAGGAGTGATCAACGTTTCCGACACTCGCGCCCTCATCACCGAGACTCTGCAGCGCTTCCTGGATGCGGGCGCACGGGCCGGCACGCTCCGCGAGGACGTGCGAGCCGAGGATGTCGCCGCCAGCCTGGTCGGCATCTTCCTCGCCACGGACTCGCTCCAACCCGGGCAGGCGGGGAGGATGCTGGACCTGCTGTTCGCGGGCATCCGATCCACGTGATCCGCGCGGTGAGCGGTCGGACGCGACGAGCGGAATGCTCGTCCACCGCCTCCTCACCCCCGGAGGGGAGCATCGATCATCACGCTCTCAGTGTGCGGCGGTACTCGTGGCTGTATCGACCGGCAGGCCCAGAAACGAAAGCTGCCTGGTATCAGCGGCTCTTCCTTCAGACAGTTCAACAGAGTGGATGCGATCGCAGAGGTCCCTTCACCGAACGAATTGCGTGGTCGGGTCGAACCGGGGCTCGTAGTCCCAATGCGTGCCGTTGTGTCGCATCGCATCCCGCTCAGGTCTGTCCGCTCCCCCGGGTCGGCGTCCAGGTCGAACAGTTGTTCATCGTGCTCGTGCACGAGTATGTATTTGAAGTGGCCGAGCCGCACCATGAAACAGGGGGCGAACACCTTCTCCAAGTGGTATTCGGAGAACACAGGACTCTCGGTGGTGCGCAGCAAATATAAGCGAAATCCCAAAAACGGGTTAAAACTTATAACCAAAAAATGGGTTAAAACTTATAGGTTTGCAGAATCAGAACTTATGTAGAGTCGGTGCGGGAACCTATACGGGAAGTTGACATGGACATCAGCAGACACCTCGACCTGCTCGCGCAGGCTGGTTTCAAAGTTGTTCCCGTGACCTCGCGCGACATCATCATCGATGACGGCGGCATCACGCAGGCACGTATCGTCGACCGCCACCGGATCCCCCGCCCAGAGAACATCCATCGCGACCTTCAATACGAAGCTGACGCGGACGTTCTCCTCTATCTGCTGCCGCGAACGAACAACACGATCAGGATGATCACCCAAAGCAACCCTCGGCTGGCAGCGATCGGGCTCGACGACAAGACGATCGTGTTCAAAGGAAACGTGATCACCCTGGGTGAGGACCAAGCACCCGAGCGCCCAGTCCGACGTCGCCCGTGGGGTCGTTTCGCCACTGTTCGCGAGATCATCCGCCATCACGGACACCGCGAGAGCCAAACCACCATCGCGCTTCAAACCGGGATCAGCCAAGCCGCAGTCAGCCAAGCGCTCCGACAACTACGCGACCGTCAGCTCCTTCCGGTGGACCCCGGTCAGCTCGAAGGTCCCCACAGCCTCCGTGCCCTGATCGACTATGCGATCACCGAATACCCGGGACCAGGCGGAATCACCACCTATTGGTACGGCTTCGACCATGCGGCCGAGACTGCGCACAAGCTGCGCGACGTGATCGGCATCAACAACGCCCTGATCGGGGGCGACCTCGCCGCCGACGAATACGCTCCCTGGAAATCGGTCACGCGCCTCGCGCTCTACTTCCCGACCGGAATCGACATGACCCGATACGGTGTCGCCGAAGCATCACCAGAAGAGGCGAACATCGTTCTACGGATCCCCTCCGACGCTTCGATCTTCCACACTGCCCGCGCATGGGCGAAAGACCGCACGAGACCGGAGCAATTCACAGACCCGGTGATCGCAGCGTGGGAGCTCACCCAGTCCCCCGACAGCGACGCCGACCAAGCCGTCGCCCAACTCAAACGGTTCCTCGAAAGCAGGCGTTACCCCTGACCCGTACAGCCCATCTCGTCGCGACAAGTCGGGCCGATGACCTCGCACTCCGCGCGCTCACTGACCTTAGCCACGCGATCGAACCGGTCAACGCTCGCATCATCGGTGGACACATGGTCCAGTTGCTGCTCACCGCGTTCCCCACACCCGGGACCATCGAACGGCGCACACGGGACGCCGACGGCGGCCTTGCCCCAGAAGCCGCCGCCAGCGGTGAAATCCACGCCGCTCTAACCGAACGCGGTTACGAAGCGCGGCCCGCAGGAGGCAGCCGCTACCTTCGAACGCCGGCCGACGGTGAAGAGCTCGTCATCGACCTGCTGGTCCGAGACCTAGACGCACGCAGTCAACCTGTCACCATCGGTGAGCACACGTTCGACAGCACGCCCGCGCTGCTCGTCCCCCTCGCCGAAGACCCAATCATCATCGACGTGACCGCTCTTCTCACGAACGGTGACGAGCTCACGTTCACCACCAAAGTTCCCACACTCGAGGGCGCGGTGATCCTCAAAGCGTTCGCCTGGGACGCGCGAAAAGCACCGCGCGACGCTGTCGATCTCTACAACTTGCTCCTGGTCGTTCGAGAGCACAGGTCGGAGATCGGGCGCTGGCAGTTGGACCAGGCGCCACTGCAAGGCACACGGCTGGACGCCGCCCGCAGCATGGACTCAATCATTCGCGCCGCCCGCACACCACTGCTGAAGGGCCGACTCGACACCACGAAACTGGTCTCGCTGATCCGGACACTCGTCGTCGGCGTCAACTGAAACACCCGCGAAGCCCCGGGGCCGGTACGTCCTTACCGAAGGCCAAGTGACGTCCCCACATATCCGCCACGGCAGGGACAAGGCCAGAGACAAGGACCCGATCTACTCGACCCCTACCTGGGACCCAAGATGAGACCCCTTCGGGGACACGCCTTCATCGGGACGGGACAATGCGTGTCCCACGAGCGGTCTCACCGCCGGGACATCATGAGACACGTCCAAACCATCCACTCTTTTTGGCCTATAAGCCTCAACCAGCGGGTTATAGGCCAGAAACGACTCAGGCGCCCGATTTCTCGGGCGCCTGATGTGTTCGCTAAGGGTATTGCAAACAATTCCGGTAGGAACTGCAACCAACCCTTCGTGCGCGAGGGGGGACTTGAACCCCCACGCCCTTTCGAGCACTGGCACCTGAAGCCAGCGCGTCTGCCAATTCCGCCACTCGCGCGAACCCAGGAACTCTAACACGGTGGCCGGATCGCACACCAATCGTGGCGTCCTCCCGACGGCTGATCTTCACCCGATAGCCAGTGCCTTTCCAACCGTTCCGACTAACATGCATGTAGTCATCGAGCCGGAAGCGGGAGACTGTGGGCATTCTGGACAACTTCGAGCGGGGGCTGGAGCGCGCCGTCAACGGCGCCTTCGCGAAGACCTTCCGCTCCGGGCTGCAGCCGGTCGAGCTCACCAGCGCCCTCCGCAAGGAGCTCGACACGAAGGCGGCCGTGGTCGCGCGCGACCGCGTGCTCGCGCCGAACCGCTTCGTGCTGCGCATGGCCGGAGCCGACTACGAGCGGATGCGGTCGATGGGCGCCGCGCTCACCGACGAGCTCATCGACTTCGTGCAGAAGCATGCCGCCGCCCAGCACTATCAGTTCGCGGGCGGCATCTCCATCGACCTCGTGCAGGACGCCGATCTGTCCGTCGGGATGCTGCAGGTCGAGTCCGAGAACGTCAAGGGCGATGTCGCCTGGACGCCGGTGCTCGACATCGACGGCAGGCACTATCCCCTCAGCCACTCCCGCACGGTCGTCGGCCGCGGCGCGGACGCCGACATCACGCTCGACGACACCGGCATCTCCCGCCGGCACATCATGATCACGTGGGATGGACACCGCGCACAGGCGGAGGACCTCGGCTCCACGAACGGGTCCAAGCTCGACGGACAGCCCCTCCGCAAGGCCATCCTCGAGCCCGAATCCGTCATCACCATCGGCCGGACCCGGATCGTCTTCCGCGTTCTCCCCCAGGCCGCACCGGCACCGCGTGGAGGAGCGAACGACCCGACGCGCCGACACGACGCCGGCAACTTCTGGGGTCCCTCGTGAACCCCAGCGAGCTGACGCTGCTGGTGCTGCGGTTCGGCTTCCTCCTGCTGCTGTGGCTGTTCGTCTTCGGCATCGTCTATGCGCTGCGCACCGACCTGTTCGGGCAGCGCGTGCGCAAGCTGCCCGAGTCTCAGGCGAGCGGCGCATCCCCCTTCCCGGCCGGCCCCGGAGCGAGCCCAGCGGCGAGCGCCCATCCCGTGCCCGCCGGCCCGACCGAGCCGGTGATGAAGGCCGCCCCCGTCTCGTCCCTCCCATCGGGCGCCAACCGCGCGGGCGGCCACGCCAACGCGAGCGTCCAATCCGCGCATCGCCTGGTGATCACCTCCGGGCCCCGCTCCGGCACCGAGCTGGCCCTCGGCCGTGACCCGATCACCATCGGCCGGTCCGGGGAGTCCAACCTCGTCATCCGCGACGACTACACCTCCACCCACCACGCCCGCCTGCTCCTCTGGAACGACGAGTGGATGATCCAGGATCTCGACTCGACCAACGGCACCTTCCTCGACGGCCGCCGGGTCACCGTCCCGACCCAGATCCCACTCGACACGCCGATCAAGATCGGCACGACAACGTTCGAGCTGCGGCGGTAGGCGTGGCGGCGAACAGGGCAGCGGCCGTCTCGCACGTCGGGAAGATCCGCTCGAACAACCAGGACTCCGGCTACGCCGGCCGCGACCTCTTCGTCGTCGCCGACGGGATGGGCGGCCACGCCGGAGGCGACGTGGCATCGGCGATCGCCGTGTCCCGCATCCGCGAGGCCGACCGCGAGTACGCGTCGGCGCCGGAGGCCGAGTTCGCACTCCAGTCGGCACTGATCGCGGCGAACTCCCTGCTCGCCGAGACCGTCTTCGAGCACCCCGAGCTGACCGGTATGGGCACAACGGTGAGCGCGATGGTCCGCGTCGGCGACCAGATCGCGTTCGCCCACATCGGCGACTCCCGCATCTACCTGCTGCGCGACGGCGAGCTCAAACAGGTCAGCACCGACCACACCTTCGTGCAGCGCCTCGTCGACAGCGGCCGCATCACCGAGGAGGAGGCGATGGTCCATCCTCGCCGGTCCGTGCTGATGCGCGTGCTGGGCGATGTGGATGCGTCCCCCGAGATCGACACCTGGACGCTCGACACGCGGCCCGGCGACCGGTGGCTGATCTGCTCGGACGGCCTCAGCGGTGTCGTGAAGCACGACGACATGCAGGCGGCGCTCGCCTCCAAGGACGGACCGAAGCAGGTCGCCGAGCGGCTGCTGAAGCACAGCCTCGACGCCGGAGCCCCTGACAACGTCACGGCCGTGATCGTCGACATCGCCGACACCGCCCGCGGCGACATCGTGAAGGAGCCGGTCACCGTCGGCTCCGCCGCCGCCCCTCTGCAGTTCGGCGCCGAGCCGAAGCCGACCGCCCGCCCGGCGCGCCTTCCCGGCCTGCGGTTGCACCCCATCCGCCCGGCGACCGGCCCGACGCACTTCGAGCCGCAGTCCGAGGACTACCTCGACGAGCTCATCGAGGAGGACGCGCGCCGGGTCCGGCGACGGCGCCTCACCTGGATGATCGGCCTCATCGCCCTCGTCGTCGCGATCGTGCTCGCGATCTTCTTCGGCTACGAGTGGACGCAGTCCCGCTACTTCGTCGGAACCTCCCCCGACGGCAAGGTCGCCATCTACCAGGGCGTGCAGCAGGGGATCGGTCCGATCGGCCTCTCCCACCTGTACGAGGAGTCGAATGTCACGGTCGACGACCTCCCCGAGTACGACAAGCAGCAGGTGGAGCAGACCATCAACGCCGACGACCTCCAGGCGGCCAAGACGATCGTGGAACAGCTGAGCGATGCCGGCCGACAGTAGAGCCCCCGAGCGCGCGCAAGCCAGACCGGCCCGGACCACCACCGGGCCGGTGAAGCGGCTGCACCTTCCGGCGAAACTGCGCAACCTGGAGCTCTTCCTCCTGGTCATCGCGTGCGGGATCAACGCCGCCGCCATCGTGCTCGTCCAGCTCGGGGCCCTCGGTCATGTCGACCTCACGCTCGTCTACCTCGGCGCCGGCCTCTCGGCCCTGGTCGTCGGCACGCACATCGCCCTCCGCTTCGTGGCGCCGCAGGCGGACCCGTTCCTCCTTCCGATCGCGACCCTGCTCAACGGGATCGGGATCGCCGAGATCTACCGCATCGACATCCATTACGGGGATTCCGGATGGGACAGCGCCGGCATCAAGCAGATCGTCTGGAGCGCCATCGCGATCGTCTGCGCGATCCTCGTCGTCGTGATCATCCGCAACCACCGCATCCTGCAGCGCTACACCTATCTCTTCGGGTTCGCTGCACTGCTGCTCCTGCTGCTCCCCATGCTTCCGGGCATCGGCAAGGAGATCTACGGCGCCCGGGTGTGGATCGGCATCGGCCCGTTCAGCTTCCAGCCGGGCGAGATCGCGAAACTGTGCCTCGCCGTGTTCTTCGCCGGCTACCTCGTCCAGGCACGCGACTCGCTCTCCATGGTGGGCAAGAAGTTCCTCGGGATGCGGTTCCCGCGCGCTCGGGACCTCGGCCCGATCCTGATCGTCTGGCTCATGTCGATGGCCGTGATCGTGTTCCAGCGCGACCTCGGCACCGGATTGCTGATCTTCGGGCTGTTCCTCGTCATGCTGTACGTCGCCACGGCCCGGATCAGCTGGGTCGTCCTGGGCCTGCTGCTGATCGTGGGCGGTGCGGTCGTCGCGAGCCAGGTGCTGCCCTACGTGCACGACCGGTTCGCCAACTGGCTGAGCCCGTTCTCGCAGGGCGTCTACAACGCGCAGGGCGGCAGCTTCCAGCTGGTGCAAGGTCTCTTCGGCCTGGCGCACGGCGGTCTCATCGGCACGGGCCTCGGACAGGGCCAGCCCTGGATCACGCCCGTCGCCCAGAGCGACTACATCATCGCCAGCCTCGGCGAGGAGCTCGGCCTCGCCGGGCTGTTCGCGCTGTTCGCGCTGTACCTGATCTTCGCCGCGCGCGGCCTCCGGATCGGGTTCGCCGGCCAGGACGACTTCGGCAAGCTGCTCGCCGTCGGACTGTCGTTCACCGTGGCACTGCAGTGCTTCATCGTGATCGGCGGCGTGACCAGGGTCATCCCGCTGACCGGTCTGACGACGCCGTTCCTGGCGGCCGGAGGTTCCTCCCTCGTCGCGAACTGGATCATCGTGGCGCTGCTGCTGCGATTGTCCGACACGGTCCGCAATCAACCCCGACTGGTGGTGAGCTGACATGAACCGCGAGATCAAGCGCGTGAGCACGATCGTCCTCGTCATGTTCCTGGCGCTGCTGGTGTCCACCTCCATCCTCCAGGTGTTCCAGGCGGATGCGCTGGGCGCCGATGCGCGCAACACGCGCGCACTGAACGACAGCTATTCGGCGCAGCGCGGAGCGATCCTCGTGGCCGGCCAGCCGATCGCGCAGTCCGTGCCCTCGAAAGACGTCTACAAGTGGCAGCGGGTCTACAGCAATGGGCCGCTGTACTCGGCGGTCACCGGGTTCTTCCCGATCAACGGCGAACCGACCGGGCTGGAAGGCGCCCTCAACGCGAAGCTCAGCGGCTCCTCGAACTCCCAGTTCTTCGATCGCATCAACGCCATCCTGACCGGGAAGAGTCCTCAAGGCGCCACGGTCCAGACGACGATCGACCCGGTCGCACAGCAGGCGGCCTGGGACGCCCTGGGCGACAACCAGGGCGCCGTCGTGCTGCTGCAGCCGAAGACGGGCAAGATCCTGGCGATGGTTTCGAAGCCCTCGTTCGACCCCAACACGCTCGCCTCACACGACGGCAAGGCGGTCGACACGACGTACAACCAGCTGCTGACCGCGCCCGGCGACCCGCTCATCAACCGCACCATCGGCGGCAACCTGAATCCTCCGGGGTCCACCTTCAAGCCGGTGATGAGCTCCGCCGCTTTCGGAACCGGGCAGTACACCAAGGACAGCCAGCTGCCGAACGTCGCCTCCCTTCCGCTGCCCGGCTCCGGCACGGTCGTGAAGAACGACTCCCTCACCACCTGCGGCCCGGGGGCGACGGTGTCCATCGCGACCGCGCAGATCCTGTCGTGCAACATCCCGTTCGCCGAGCTCGGGATGCAGCTGAAGCCGGAGGTGATCAAGGACCAGGCCGAGAAGTTCGGCTTCAACACCTCGTTCGACATCCCCATCCCGGTGGAGAAGAGCATCTACCCGCTCTACACGGACCCGGCGCAGCGCGCCCTCGGCTCGTTCGGCCAGATGTCGGACCGCGCGACGCCGATGCAGATGGCGATGGTCTCGGCGGCGATCGCCAACGGCGGCACGCTCATGACGCCGAACCTCGTCGACACGATCCGCTCGGCGGACATGCAGACGCAGGAGTCCTTCCAGCCGAAGGAGTTCTCGCGTCCACTGACCCAGCAGAACGCCGACGTCATCAAGCAGATGATGGTGGACGGCGTCGATCACGGCGTTGCGAGCAATGCAAGAATAGACGGGGTCCAAGTCGGCGGTAAGACGGGCACAGCGCAGAACGGCGAGAACGACCCGTACACGCTGTGGTTCACGGGGTTCGCGCCGGCGAACGATCCGGAGTTCGCTGTGGCGGTTGTTGTCGAAAATGGCGGTGGTCAGGGTCAGAACGGCACGGGTAACTCCATCGCCGCTCCGATCGCGAGGAAAGTACTAGAGGCGGTGCTGAATAAATGAGACCCACAGCAGGGCTCACCTTCGGAGGACGTTACGAGCTCCAGTCGCGGATCGCGATCGGCGGCATGGGCGAAGTGTGGCAGGCCACCGACCTCGTGATCGGCCGTACCGTCGCCATCAAGATCCTCAAGGACGAATACCTCGGGGACCCCGGCTTCCTCGAGCGCTTCCGCGCGGAGGCCCGCCACGCGGCCCTGGTCAACCACGAGGGCATCGCGAACGTCTACGACTACGGCGAGGAGGACGGCAGCGCCTACCTCGTGATGGAGCTCGTCCCCGGTGAGGCGCTCTCCAGCATCCTCGAGCGGGAACACATCCTCAGCACCGATCGCACCCTCGACATCGTGGCGCAGACCGCCGCCGCCCTGCACGCCGCGCACGCCGCCGGCCTCGTCCACCGCGACATCAAGCCGGGCAACCTGCTGATCACCCCGGACGGCCGGGTCAAGATCACCGACTTCGGAATCGCCCGCATCGCCGACCAGGTGCCGCTCACGGCCACCGGTCAGGTGATGGGAACCGTCCAGTACCTCTCGCCCGAGCAGGCGTCCGGCCACCCGGCCTCCCCCACCACCGATATCTACTCGCTCGGGATCGTCGCCTACGAATGCCTGGCCGGCCGCCGGCCGTTCACCGGCGAGTCGCAGGTGGCGATCGCGATGGCGCAGATCAACGAGGCGCCGCCCGAGTTGCCGGCCACGGTCGCCGAGCCCGTGCGGAACCTCGTCTTCGCCTGCATCGCGAAGAACCCGGCCGACCGTCCCGCTTCCGCCGCCCACCTCGCCCGGGCCGCTCAGGCCCTGCGGCGCGGGGATGTGCGCGCAGCAGCGGTCGCCGTCCCGGCCATCCTCGGCGCCGCCGTCGCAACCGACGCGGCGACGGTGCTCATGTCGTCGCCGGCCGGACCCACTGCGGCGACGACGGTCCTGCCTGCGACGGCGGTCGCCCCCATGGTGACCGAGGAGGAGACCGTCGCTCCTGTCGAGGAGCGCAAGCGCAGCCGCTGGACCTGGCCGTTGATCGCGTTGATCGCGCTGCTGGCCCTCGTGCTGATCGGCACCCTCATCACCCTGCTGGCGCAGCCGAAGCCCGTACCCACCCCGACTCCCTCGGACACCCCCAGCCACTCGGCGTCTCCGTCGCCAACGCCCTCGGCCACCCCGACCAGCAACACCGTCCAGATCACCGAGGCCGACTTCCTCGGGCTCACGGCGGACCAGGCGCGCGCGAAGCTGCAGTCGCTCGGGATGGTCGCCGACGTGTCGCAGGGCACCGCGGCCACCACGCAGGATCAGGCGAACAAGGTCTACTCGGTCAACCCGACCGGTCCGGTCCCGAAGGGCGCGACCATCGGAGTCAAGGTCTACGGCCCGGTCGCCCCGGTCCCGACGCCCACCGATACGGTGTCCGCCACGCCGCCCTCGGGACAGGGCGCCCCGAACTCGCAGATCGCCGTGAGCTTCGGCTCCGCCACCTGCCCGGCCGGCCAGAACCTGATCGGCCGCCGGCTGTACGTCAACGGGCAGCCCCAGACGCCGGTGAACGACACCAAGACGACCTGGACGCCGACCACCATGGGGACCTACCAGCTGACGTACACCATCTTCTGCGGGGAGTCCGTCGAGTCGGGCCAGTCGCCGGCGCTGGCCTACGAGGTCGGCGGCCCCACTACGCCCCCGTCCGCGGGCGGGAGCGGCGGGAACAAGTGATCGCGACGACGCTGCTCGGGGAGATCTCCAGGCAGGTCCCGCTACACTAACCCGAGTCATCACGCCAGAAGGAGTCCGCATTGAGCCCAGATAGCCGCCTGCTCGCAGGCCGATATCAGGTGGGCGAGCTCATCGGCCGGGGCGGCATGTCGGACGTTCATCGCGGCACCGACTCCCGACTCGGGCGAACGGTCGCGATCAAGCTGCTCAAGCCGTCCCTGGCGACCGATCCCGCGTTCCGCACGCGCTTCCGTCAGGAGGCGCAGGCCGCGGCCCGCATGACGCACCCCACCATCGTCCGCGTGTTCGACGCCGGCGAAGAGACGGTGCGCGAGCCGAACGGGCACGAGGCGCAACTGCCCTTCATCGTGATGGAGTACGTCGACGGCGTTCTTCTGAAAGATCTCATCGCGAAGGGTCCGCTCGAGCTGTCCGAGGCGGTGCGCATCACCGAGGGCATCCTGACCGCCCTCGAGTACTCGCACCGGGCGGGCGTCGTGCACCGCGACATCAAGCCCGGCAACGTGATGATCACGAAGACCGGCCAGGTGAAGGTGATGGACTTCGGCATCGCCCGCGCCATCAGCGACTCGTCCGCGACGGTCGCCCAGACCACGGCTGTGCTGGGCACCGCCAGCTACTTCTCACCGGAGCAGGCCAAGGGCGAGTCCGTCGACGCTCGCACCGACCTCTATTCGACCGGTGTCGTTCTCTTCGAGATGCTGACCGGGCGCGCCCCGTTCCGCGGCGACACCCCGGTCGCGATCGCCTACCAGCACGTCAGCGAGACCGCGGTCGCGCCGAGCACGGTGAATCCCAAGATCTCTCCCGCGATGGATGTGGTGGTCGCCCGGGCCCTGACCAAGGACCGCTTCGAGCGCTATCAGACCGTGGCCGAGTTCCGGGCCGACCTCGAGGAGGCCGCGGCCGGCCGCGTCCCGAAGCGCAAGCACGAGGACGAGTTCGCGGAGACCCTGTTCGGCCCCCCGCCCAGCACGGTGTCGGGACCGGAAGCGGCCTTCCGTCAGCTCGCCGAGGACCAGACGATGACGCGCACCCAGCGGCGCCCTCCCGTCATCTGGATCTGGGCCGGCATCGCCATCATGGCGGTCGTGATCGTCGCTGTGCTCGGGTGGGTCCTGCGTCTCGCTCCGAGCACCACGATGCCGGACAGCTCGCGCAAGGTGCCCAACCTGTCGGGGCAGACCATCGACAAGGCGACCTCCGAGCTCGACGGCATGAAGCTGAAGTGGTCGCAGACCACGGAGTCCAGCCCCACCTACTCGCAAGGCCAGGTGATCCGCACCGATCCGGCCGCCGGAATCGTCGTCGCGACGGGCGACACCATCATGCTCTACGTCTCCACAGGCAAGAAGACCGTGTCGGTCCCCGACGTCCACAACATGACGGTGGATGCGGCCACGCAGGCGCTGCAGCAAGCAGGGCTGACGGTCGGACCGACCACGACCGAGAATTCGCCCAGCGTCCCGGCAAATGTGGTCATCTCCACCGATCCGGCGGCGAACACGTCCGCCCACGAGGGCGACGCCATCGGTCTTCATGTGTCGAGTGGCAAGGTGACGCTCACGGACCTCACCGGGCAGACCATCCAGGCGGCAACGGGCATCCTGTCCCAGCTGGGACTGACGGGCAACCCGAAACCCGACCCGACGTGTCCGCAGGACAAGGGCGCCACGATGGTGCACACCCAATCGGTGGCACCCGGCGACGTTCCTCAGGGCAGCACGGTCGATCTGACCTACTGCTCGGGCTGAGCGAGCCGGCCCGGTAGCGAGCCGCTCAGCCCAGCTTGACCAGCGGGTTGAGCGAGCGCGAGGCCTCCGCCGCACCGGCGAGACCCGCGACCTCGAGCCAGTTGCCGAGCATCCGGTAGCCGCCCTCCGTCAGCACGGACTCGGGATGGAACTGCACGCCGTAGATGGGTGCCTCGCGGTGCTGCAGCGCCATGATGACGCCTCCCGCCGTGCGGGCAGTGACCGTCAGGTCCTCCGGAAGCGTCCCGTCCACCACGGCGAGCGAGTGGTAGCGCGTGGCGGTGAAGGGCTGCGCCACGCCGTCGAAGAGGCGGCTCTGGTCGTGGGTCACCTGCGAGGTCTTGCCGTGCATCAGCTCCTCGGCATTCGTGACGACCCCGCCGAACGCCTCCGCGATCGCCTGGTGGCCCAGACACACCCCGAGCAGAGGCTGACCGGTGCGCAGCACCTCCTCGACGACCGGGATGGACACCCCGGCATCGCCCGGCTTCCCGGGACCGGGAGAGATGAGGACAGCGTCGTACTCGGCGAGCGTCGCCGGCACGTCGGCCGCCGCGATGTCATCGTTGCGGATGACCACGGTCTCAGCGGCCAGCTCGCGCAGGTAGCCGTTCAGCGTGTAGACGAAACTGTCGTAGTTGTCGATGACGAGTACTCGGGTCACGGCCCCACGGTACCTTCCTGGGGACCGAGGAGCGAATCCACCCACGGGAACACCCAGCTCACCAGCGCGAACAGCACGACCGCCACGAGAGCCAGCACGATGAGGATGCGCAGCCACACCGGCCCGGGCAGCACGCGCCATAACGCTCCGTACACGGTCAGCCTCCCTGTCCGACCGCGGCGGCGATCTCACTCGGCACGTCCTGCGGAGGCGCGAACGACTGGAACACGTTGTACGCGATCAGGCGCTCGCCCGCGTGGAACGGCGGGTTGCACGTCGTGATGGTCATCAGCCGGTCCACCGGCGTCGCCTGCGGCTGGCGCGGGACGGGCAGAAGGACTTGCACGGCCGACGGCTGGACGAACTCGAAGTTGCGGAAGACGTACGTGTACCAGCCGTCCTTCGTCTGCACATAGATACGGTCACCGATGTGCAGCTTCGACAGGTCGATGAAGGTGTTGCCCCACCCGGAGTCGTGCCCGGCCACAGCGAAGTTCCCCACCTGTCCCGGCAGCTGCGAGTCGATGTAGTGACCGACACCGGCGGTGTAGCTGTTGAGCACGCGCTCGACGTCGACCGTCTGACGGATCGTGCGCTTCCAGTCCGGGCCGAGCCGCGGGACATAGATCACCGCGAACGGCTCGTAGGGGGCCGGCTTCGCCATCACGGGAGGGTCCACCTGGGCCGGCTTCGTGTCCGGAGCGGCCTTCGGCGCCTTGAGGGCGTCATCGATCCACTTCTGACTCTGCTCGGCGGCGGCTTTCGTCTGCTGCCCGGAGACGACGAGGTTGTTCCACCAGATCTGCCAGCCCAGGAAGAGCAGGACCAGCACCCCGGCGGTGATCAGCAGCTCTCCGATGACGCCAACGACCGAGACGCGGCGTCGCGGCCGGCGCCGCCGGCGCGGCCGGGTCTCGAGGCTGGTCATGTCCCAGATTCTAGAGAGCTTCGCTGGGAAACGATCGCGCTCTCCACAGCCCTGGGTCCGCCCGTATCCCCCGTTCGGGGGCATCAGGAACCTCTGGGCCTTCCCCGCTAGACTGGGGTGCTATGGCACGCAGCAAGTCGAAGACGAGACCCGAGCGACCGGTCCGAGCCGAGCGCAGCGCCGCTGCGTCCGGCGAAGAGGCCCCGAACCCGGTCTGGTTCAAGCCGATCATGTTCGGCTTCATGCTGCTCGGACTGGTCTGGATCATCGTGTTCTACGTCAGCCAGAACCAGTACCCCATCCCCGCGCTCGGCGCCTGGAACATCCTGGTCGGCTTCGGAATCGCCTTCATCGGCTTCCTGATGACCACGCGCTGGCGCTAGCACCGAGCGCGCCAGCACTTCTCGTCTCCCGGATCCGGGTCGGCCTTGCGCCGGCCCGGATTCGTCGTTCTCCACACTATCCACAGGGCGCTTGTGAGTAGTTCCCGCGTGTTCACCCGCAGTGTCCCCAGTGTTAATAAGCCTGTGGAGAGTTACGCCGGTGTAATTCCTCACAGTGTTAATAAGCCTGTGGATAACTTATCCACGTGGTGTGGGAACTACACGAAGAAGTGGATGAGGCTCAGTGCCACGAGCGCGACGCAGAGAAGCACGAGCAGTGGCAGCTGCCACCGGCGTCGCTGCGCCTGCCGGGTCTCGACGTAGATCAGCCCGACCAGGAACCCGCCGACCAGACCGCCGACGTGCGCCTGCCAGGCGATGTTGAATCCCGGGAGGAAGCCGATCGCCAGGTTCAGCGCCACGAGCACGAGGATCTGCGTCGCGTTTCCGCCCAGCCGTCGCTGGATGATGAAGAACGCGCCCAGCATCCCGAAGATCGCGCCCGACGCACCGAGAACGGGCTGCAACGGTGAGGTCAGCAGCAGGACGCCGACCGACCCCGCGAACCCGCTGATCAGGAACAGCGCCAGATAGCGGGCCCGGCCCAGGAGCGGCTCGAGCGCCATCCCGAACACCCACAACGTGTACATGTTCAGGCCGATGTGGATGAAATTGGCGTGCGCGAAGATGCTGGTCAGCATCCGCCAGGGTTGGAAGGCGCCGAACGCCGATGCCGGGTACGAGTACGCCCCGGCATAGACCAGCGATTGCGTGACCGAGGGCACGAACGTCTGGACGATGAACACGAGCACGCAGAGCGCGATGATCGCGTACGTGATCGTCGGCGCGCCCGACCCTGTGGCGCGCGTGACCCACGCCGGCTTGGTCCGTGGATGCGTGGCGCGCTGCTGGGCCATGCACTCCGGGCAGATCACGCCGACAGCTGCGGGAGTCTGGCAGGCGCCGCAGATCGTCCGGCCGCACCTCTGGCAGAGGACGAAGCTCTGACGGTCAGGATGTCGGTAGCAGTAGTTCGCGCGGGCGTCGACGGGCTGAGTCATGGGTACCGTTCGCCCGCGTGCCTCAGAGCTGCTCGACGTCGATGGACTCGATCACGACGTCGTCGAGCGGACGGTCGCGTGCGTCCGTCGGGAGCTCGGCGAGCTTGTCGACGACCTTGCGCGAGGCGTCGTCCGCCACCTCGCCGAAGATCGAGTGCTTGCCCTGCAGCCACGTGGTCGGCCCGACCGTGATGAAGAACTGCGAACCGTTGGTGCCGCGGCCGCCCTGGATGCCGGCGTTCGCCATCGCCAGCATGTACGGCTGCGTGAAGTCGAGCTCCGGGTTGATCTCGTCGTCGAACTGGTAGCCCGGCCCGCCGACACCCTGACCGAGCGGGTCGCCGCCCTGGATCATGAACCCCGGGATGATGCGGTGGAAGACGACACCGTCATAGAGAGGAGTGTTCGACTTCGCGCCCGTCGAGGGGTGCGTCCACTCGATCTCACCTGTCGCCAGCCCGACGAAGTTGCGAACCGTCTTGGGCGCGTGGTTGCCGAAGAGGTTGACCTTGATGTCTCCGTAGTTAGTGTGGAGCGTGGCGACAGCGGTGTGCTTAGACATGGCACCAATTCTTGCACAGCGCGTATAGCCGACTTGGGCCGTCCCGGGAGCTCTCGGGCCATCCCCAGCCCTTTCGGTGGCAAGATGGACTTCAGTCGCCACCCCGATGCAACGGAGGAACAGATGAGCCTGACACGGAAGCGCAAGAAGGAGCTCACGCGACTGCGCAACGGAGCCGAGGATCTGTGGGCCCAGCAGCAGGAGGTGCTGGCGAACGCCAACGCGCTGGCTGCCGAGGCCCGCAAGCAGGCGGCGTACTACACGCGCGAGGAGCTCGCGCCGCGGGTCCGTGAGGGATACGAGCAGTACGTGCTGCCGGCGGCCCAGACGGCGAAGTCCACCGCAGGCCACTACGCCGACCAGGCCCGCCGGCGAGTGGTGAGCGACGTCATCCCTGCTGTCGGGACAGCTGTCGGAACAGCTCTCTCCGTGGTCGACCACGCCCGCGCCGCCCGAGCTGCCGCCTTCGCCGGCGACTTCAAGAAGGCCGGCAAAGAGCTGGCCAAGAAGCCGAAGGCGGCCCCGCCGAAGTCCGGCCCCGGCGCAGGCGGTGTCATCGCCATCGGTCTCGGTGTCATTGCGGCCGTCGGCCTGCTCTATGCGGTCTGGCAGACCTTCCGCGCCGACGACGAGCTCTGGGTCGCCGACGAGGAGGCCACTCCTCCGGTGTCCGACAGCACCGCGCTGTAGTCGGCCTCAGGGTCTTTTCGGGGGTTTCCCCGATGGCGCAGGACGCGCGCCGCCTGCGATTCTGGTCAGCATGAACACTTTGACACGTCCTCGCGAAGGTCGAATCCTCGGCGGAGTCTGCGCCGGTCTCGCACACCGTTTCGGCATGCGGCCCTGGACGGTCCGCCTGCTGTTCCTGCTGTCGTGCTTGCTGCCGGGTCCGCAGTTCATCGCCTACATCGCGATGTGGATCATCGTCCCGGGCGAGCAGCCGAGGACGGCGACCCTCTAATCCTGGAGAGCGCCGGCCATCCCGAGCGCGATATCGATGAGCTCGACACGACGCTTCGGCATGCCGGTGAGTGAGAACCAGCCGGCCTCGTCCGTCGTGCCGTCCAGCTCGTTCGTCAGTCGACCGCCGACGATGCTCGCGCGGTAGACGATCCGGAGCGCGTGGAGCGGACCGGCCTCCGGGACGAAGCGGTGCTCCGCCGGGATCACCTTGGAGTCGATGCCCAGCAGCGGGCCCGCCTCCGCCTGGTAGCCGGTCTCCTCCGCGATCTCGCGGACCACCGCATCCACCGGGTCCTCGCCCGGCTCGATCCCGCCGCCGGGCAGCGTCCAGCCCGACCGGCCGCCCTCGTTCCAGTGGGCGAGGAGGATCCGGTCGCCCTCGGTGATCACGCCGTAGGCAGCAACCCTGATGTCCATTGCACCAACGTACTGCCCAATGTCGGAGGCGACGGGCAGACTAGTGACGATGCCCGAACTGCCGGAAGTCACCGCCCTCGCCGCCGACCTGGATCGTCGGCTGAAGGGGCGCGTCATCGAGCGGCTCAACGTCCTCGCGTTCGCGGCGCTGAAGACGTTCGATCCTCCCGTCGAGGCCGTGAAGGGTCTGACGATCGCGGGTGTCTCCCGCCACGGCAAGTTCCTCGACATCGCGGCCGGCGACCTCCACATCGTGGTGCATCTCGCCCGAGCGGGCTGGATCCGCTGGCGCGACGGCCCACCACCCCCGCCGAGCGGGCGACCGGGCTCCGGCCCGCTCGCCGCGCGCCTGGTGCTCGACGACGGCAGCGGGCTCAACATCACCGAGGCCGGGACGAAGAAGAGCCTGGCCATCTACGTCGTGCACGAGCCCTCCGACGTTCCCGGCATCGCCCGGCTCGGACCCGACCCTCTGGATCCGTCCTTCACGGTGGATGTCCTCGCCGGCATCCTGGCCGCGCAAGGTCGCGCCCAGATCAAGGGCGTGCTGCGCAATCAGTCGGTGATCGCCGGCATCGGCAACGCCTACTCGGACGAGATCCTGCACGTCGCCACGATGTCGCCGTACAAGCCGGCGAGCATGCCGGCGGATGACGTCGCCCGCCTCTACGACGCGATGCAGTCCACGCTTCGGGAGGCGTTGTCGCGTGCCGACGGCCTCGCCGCCTCCGAGTTGAAGAGCGAGAAGAAGTCGAACCTCCGGGTTCACGGACGCACGGGCCAGCCGTGTCCCGTGTGCGGCGACACCATCCGCCAGGTGATCTTCCACGACTCGACGTTCCAGTACTGCCCCACCTGTCAGACCGGCGGCAAGCCGCTGGCCGACCGCGTCCTCTCCCGTCTTCTGAAGTAGCGGCCGGAGAGCACGGCCGGTCAGCAGGCGCAGTCGATCGCGGCGACCGGGGCGGTGAGGGGATCCGCATCCCGGTGCACGTCGCCCGCGTCGTCCACGACCGGCAATCCTTCGCGCGCCCAGTACTCGAAGCCGCCGATCATCTCCCGGACGTCGTAGCCGAGCAGGCTGAACGCGAGGGCCGCTCGCGTGGATCCATTGCATCCCGGGCCCCAGCAGTAGACGACGACCGGCAGGTCGAGCGGGATCAGCTCCGCCGCTCGCGCGGCGATCTCGGCGGTCGGGAGGTGGATGCTGCCGGCGATCCGTCCTTGCTGCCACGCCGGCTCGCGTCTGCTGTCGACGACCACGATGCGCTCGCCCGCATCCATCGCGGCTTTCAGATCGGAGGGGTCGGTCTCGAACCGCAGCTTGGCGGCGAAGTGACGGGCTGCGTCTGAGGTCTGTGTCGTCATGCTTCGAGAGTAGGAAATCCGGGGCCGCCGCTGAAGAGACGATCGACGGCATCCGGCAGTATCTACCGTCGATCTCGTGGAAGAATCCCGCTATGGCCGCCAATTCTCCGTTCATCGCCGACAGCACCGACAGAACGCTGCTCGCGGAGTTGCAGCGCGACGGCCGTCAGTCGATCGCCGAACTTGCACGCACCGTCCACATGTCGAACAGCGCGGTCGCGGAACGCGTCCGGAGGCTGGAGGAGGCAGGCGTGATCGCGGGCTACCGTGCGGTCGTCGAGCCCGAACGGCTCGGCTACGGCATCCTCGCCTACCTGCGGCTGCGCTACCCGAGCAGCCAGTACTCGCCGCTGTACGACCTGCTGACCGGGATTCCGGAAGTGGTGGAGGCGCATCACGTGACCGGCGACGACTGCTTCATCCTCAAGGTGGTCGCCACCTCCATGCGGCACCTGGAGCAGATCAGCGGCGCGGTCGGGACGCTCGGCAGCGTCACGACGAGCGTCTCCTACTCGAGCCCGATCCCCAGCCGCCCGGTCGTCCCGCCCACCGACTGAACCAGACGCAGCTCTACAAGATCGTCGCGCGCATCCGATCCATCACGGTGGACGAATACGTCTGGCACCCGTAGAAAACACAACGCCCCGCGGGGCGGGGTGTTGGCTGGGTGCGGGAGGCCCGGGGGCGTCCTGCGCGTCAAGCCTAGCTTCCCCCGCGGACACACGCCACGCGCGTGTCCGCAAATGTGGAGCCTAGGAGATTCGAACTCCTGACATCCTGCTTGCAAAGCAGGCGCTCTACCAACTGAGCTAAGGCCCCGAATGGACACAGGGTGGGGATACGAGGACTTGAACCTCGGACCTCTTCGTTATCAGCGAAGCGCTCTAACCGCCTGAGCTATATCCCCGAATGGGCAGATACGAGACTACCCGATCCGCCCAGGCATTGTGAAATCGATCAGTTGTTGGTGAAACCGACCAGGAGGCCCCCGGTGATCTTCACCGAGAGGTTGTACAGGAGGGCGAAAACAGCGCCGAGAGCGGTCACCACGACGATGTCGAGGATGGCCACGATCAGCGAGAAGCCCATGACCTGCCCGAGACCCAGGATGGAACGGAGGTCGCTGCCGCCGGCGCCCGAGATGTCCTTGAACAGGCTGTTGATCTGGTCGAAGATGCCGGTGCGGTCGAGCACGGTCCAGATGAGGAACGTGCCGACGATCGCGATGACGGCCAGGCAGATGCCGGCGAGGAACGACAGCTTCACGGTGGACCAGAAGTCGACATAGACCAGCTTGAGCCGCACCTGCTTCGCGGTTGCGGGTCGTCGGGACGACTTCTTGGCCAACTTCTCGGCGACACTACTGCTCATCTACGGTTTCATCCTTCCCGACCGCCTCGTCGTCCTCCGCGGGAAGGGAGACTTCGAGGGCGCGTTCGGTGTTCTTCGCCAGTGCGATGATCTTGTCCGACTCGGCGAAACGTGCAAAGACGACACCCATGGTGTCGCGGCCCTTGGCAGGTACCTCGGCCACGGCAGAGCGTACCACCTTGCCGCTGGCAAGAACCACAAGGACCTCGTCGTCTTCGCCCACGATCAGGGACCCCACGAGGTCACCGCGATCGTCGTGCAGCTTGGCCACCTTGATGCCCAGTCCGCCTCGGCCCTGCAGGCGATATTGGTCGGCCGCGGTGCGCTTCGCGTAGCCGCCCTCGGTGACGACGAACACGAATCCCTCGTCCGAGACGACCGACGCGTCGAGCAGTCTGTCGTCGCCGCGGAAGTGCATCCCGATCACGCCGGAGGTCGAACGTCCCATCGGACGCAGCGCCTCGTCGGACGCGGTGAAGCGGATGGACATGCCCTTGCGGGAGACCAGCAGCAGGTCCGAGTCCTCCTCGACCAGCAGCGCCGAGACGAGCTCGTCGCCCTCCCGCAGCTTGATGGCGATGATGCCGCCCGTGCGGTTGGTGTCGTACTCGTCCAGTGCGGTCTTCTTGATGAGTCCGTCGCGGGTGGCGAGCACCAGATACTTCGCCGCCTGATAGTCGCGGATGTCGAGGATCTCGGCGATGTCCTCCCCCGGCTGCAGCGCCAGCAGGTTGGCCACGTGCTGGCCCTTCGCGTCGCGGCCGGCCTCCTGCACCTCGTACGCCTTCGCGCGATAGACGCGGCCTTGGTTGGTGAAGAAGAGGAGCCAGTGGTGCGTCGTCGTCACGAAGAAGTGGTCGACGACATCCTCGCCGCGCAGCTGCGCACCCTTCACGCCCTTGCCGCCGCGGTGCTGGCTGCGGTAGTTGTCGCTCCGCGTCCGCTTGATGTAGCCGCCGCGGGTCACGGTGACCACCATCTCCTCTTCGGGGATGAGGTCCTCGACGCTCATGTCGCCGTCGTAGCCGAACATGATCTCGGTGCGCCGGTCGTCGCCGAACCGGTCGACGATCTCGGTGAGCTCTTCGCTGATGATCGAGCGCTGACGCGCCGGGTCGTCGAGGATCGCCAGGTACTCGGCGATCTCCTTCTCGATCTTGTCGTGCTCCTCGATGATCTTCTGACGCTCGAGCGCCGCGAGCCGGCGCAACTGCATCGCCAGAATCGCGTCCGCCTGCACGTCGTCGACGTCGAGCAGGTCCTTGAGGCCGTCGCGCGCATCCTCGACGGTGGGAGAACGGCGGATCAGCGCGATGACGTCGTCCAGCGCATCCAGCGCCTTGAGGTATCCGCGCAGGATGTGCGCACGCTCCTCCGCCTTCCGCAGCCGGTACCGGGTGCGGCGGACGATGACCTCGACCTGGTGGTCGACCCAGGCGACGATGAACCCCTCGAGCGACAGCGTGCGCGGGACGTTGTCCACGATCGCGAGCATGTTCGCGCCGAAGTTCTCCTGCAGCTGGGTGTGCTTGTAGAGGTTGTTGAGGACGACCTTCGCGACGGCGTCCCGCTTGAGCACGATGACGAGTCTCTGTCCGGTGCGGCCGGAGGTCTCGTCGCGGATGTCGGCGATGCCGCCGATACGGCCCTCTTTGACGAGGTCGGCGATCTTGATGGCCAGGTTGTCGGGGTTCACCTGGTACGGCAGCTCGGTGACGACGAGGCAGACGCGGCCCTGGATCTCCTCGATCGTGACGACGGCACGCATCGTGATCGAACCGCGGCCGGTGCGGTACGCGTCCTGGATGCCCTTCACACCGAGGATCTGCGCCCCGGTCGGGAAGTCCGGTCCCTTGATCCGCTTGATGAGCTCCTCGAGCAGCTCCTCGCGCGGGGCGTCCGGGTGCTGCAGGTACCAGAGGGCGCCGTCCGCGACTTCGCGGAGGTTGTGCGGCGGGATGTTCGTGGCCATGCCGACCGCGATACCGACCGATCCGTTCACCAGGAGGTTCGGGAAGCGGCTGGGCAGGACCGCCGGCTCCTTCGTGCGACCGTCGTAGTTGTCCTGGAAGTCGACGGTCTCCTCGTCGATGTCGCGCACCATCTCCAGTGCGAGCGGAGCCATCTTCGTCTCGGTGTACCGCGGCGCCGCGGCGCCATCGTTGCCCGGGGAGCCGAAGTTGCCCTGGCCGAGCGCGAGCGGGTAGCGAAGGCTCCACGGCTGGACCAGCCGGACCAGGGCATCGTAGATCGCCGAGTCGCCGTGCGGGTGGAACTGGCCCATCACGTCGCCGACAACACGGGCGCACTTGGAGAACGCCTTGTCCGGCCGGTAACCGCCGTCGAACATCGCATAGATGACGCGGCGGTGCACCGGCTTCAGGCCGTCGCGCACCTCGGGCAGCGCGCGCCCGATGATGACCGACATGGCGTAGTCGAGGTACGACCGCTGCATCTCCGATTGGAGGTCGACCTGGTCGATCCTCCCGTGGATGCCGAAGCCGGCTCCGTCTCCCGACACGTTCTCTTCGTCCGTCACAGTCTTCTCTTCCTCGTGGTCACTCAGCAGTTCATCGGCGCGTCAGCGTCAGATGTCGAGGAACCGCACGTCCTTGGCGTTCTTCTGGATGAACGAGCGGCGCGACTCCACGTCCTCGCCCATCAGCGTGGCGAAGATCTCGTCCGCGGCGGCCGCATCGTCGAGCGTCACCTGGAGCAGCGTCCGCGTCTCCGGGTTCATGGTGGTCTCCCACAGCTCCTGGTAGTCCATCTCACCGAGACCCTTGTACCGCTGCACGCCGTTGTCCTTCGGGATGCGCTTGCCGGCCGCGAGCCCGTCCGCCATGAACGCGTCCCTCTCGCGATCGGAGTAGACGTACTCGTGGTCGGCGTTCGTCCACTTGAGCCGGTAGAGCGGCGGCTGCGCGAGATAGACGTAGCCGAGCTCGATCATCGGGCGCATGTAACGGAACAGCAGCGTGAGCAGCAGCGTCGTGATGTGCTGGCCGTCGACATCCGCGTCGGCCATGAGCACGATCTTGTGATACCGCGCCTTGTCCGGGTTGAAGTCCTCGCCGATCCCGGCGCCGAACGCCGTGATCATCGCCTGGACCTCGTTGTTCGCGAGGGCCCGGTCGAGGCGGGCCTTCTCCACGTTCAGGATCTTGCCACGCAGCGGCAGGATCGCCTGCGTCTCGGGGTTGCGGCCTTGCACCGCGGAACCGCCGGCCGAGTCGCCCTCGACGATGAAGATCTCGGAGACCGTCGGGTCCTTCGACTGGCAGTCCTTGAGCTTGCCGGGCATCCCGCCGCTCTCGAGGAGGCCCTTGCGTCGCGCCGTCTCGCGCGCCTTGCGGGCGGCGAGGCGGGCGGTGGCCGCCTGCAGCGCTTTGCGGATGATGTCTCTCGCCTGGTTCGGGTTGCGGTCGAACCAGTCGCCGAGCTGGTCGCCGACGACCTTCTGGACGAACGCCTTCGCCTCGGTGTTGCCGAGCTTGGTCTTGGTCTGGCCTTCGAACTGCGGCTCGGAAAGCTTCACGGAGATCACTGCGGTCAGACCCTCGCGCACGTCGTCGCCGGAGAGGTTGTCGTCCTTCTCCTTGAGGATGCCCTTCTCGCGCGCATACCGGTTGACCAGCGTGGTGAGCGCGGCGCGGAAGCCCTCTTCATGGGTTCCGCCCTCGTGCGTGTTGATCGTGTTCGCGTAGGTGAAGACGCTCTCGTTGTAGCTCGTCGTCCACTGCATGGCGACTTCGAGGGCGATCTTGCGATCGGTGTCCTCCGACTCGAACGAGATGATCTCGTCGTGGACGACCTCCGCCTTCTTGGCGGAGTTGAGGTAGTGGACGTAGTCCATCAGCCCGTTCTCGTACCGGAAGACGTCGTGGCGCGCGGTGAGGATCTCGTCATCCACTTCGCCTTCGACCGGCTCGATCTCCGGCGGGCGCTCGTCGGTCAGCGCGATCCGCAGCCCCTTGTTCAGGAAGGCCATCTGCTGGAAGCGGGTCCGGAGCGTCTCGTAGTCGAAGACCACCGTCTCGAACGTCTCGGTGCTGGGCCAGAAGGTGATCGTGGTCCCGGTCCGGTCGGATGCCTCGCCCTGCTCGAGCGGCGCCTCCGGCACACCATTGCGGTAGCTCTGGCGCCAGACGTATCCCTGCCGGTACACCTCGATGTCGAGCCGCGCGGACAACGCGTTCACGACCGAGCTGCCGACGCCGTGCAGTCCACCGGACACGGCGTATCCGCCGCCGCCGAACTTTCCGCCGGCGTGCAGGATCGTGAGGACGACCTCGACGGTCGACTTCTTCTCGACCGGATGCTCGTCGACCGGGATGCCGCGGCCGTTGTCGACCACGCGCACGGCGCCGTCGGCGAGGATGGTCACTTCGATGTTGTCGGCATGCCCCGCGAGCGCTTCGTCGACCGAGTTGTCGACGATCTCGTAGACCAAGTGGTGGAGACCCCGGGGACCGGTGGAACCGATGTACATTCCGGGTCGCTTGCGGACGGCTTCGAGACCTTCGAGGACCTGGATCTCATTCGCGCCGTAATCGTGTTCCGCCTCGGCCCTGTTCGGTTCCATCGTCATATGAAATTAGGCTCCTGACCGCACTCGACAGTGACTCTCCATTCTACCAAGTGCGAAGCGGCGAATTGCCCGAAAACGGCCGTCTGACGCATTTTCCTGCACGAGGCGACCTCTTTTGCGCTCTCAGCCGTAAGTATCGCGCGGACCGCGCCCTGGAATCGACCTGGGGCCTCTTTTCCACGAGGGGACGTCGGGGCCCTGAATGTGGATCGACTCGATGCCCGCGTTCGGGAAGCGATCCGCGATCCGCGCGAGAAGCTCAGACCTCATCATGCGCAGCTGCGTCGCCCACGCGGTCGACTCGCAGCGCACGACCAGCACACCGTCGGCGATCTGGTCCGGGATGGCGTGCTTCGCGATCTCCTCGCCGGCCAGCTCACGCCAGCCGTCGAGCAGGTCGGACTGGGCCAGCGGCGAGGTCCAGCCGAGCTGCGCGGCCAGCGCATCCACAACATCCCCGACGCCGTGCGGATCCCGGCCCGAGCCGAACGGCTTGCTCACCCCTGGCTGATCCTCGCGTCGCGCGGTCCGCCGGCCCCGCGACGGCGTTCCGGTGAAGAGCGCTTTGAGCCGCAGGTACACGGCGCTCGCTTCACTGCTGTCGCCTGCATCGACTCCCCTCGGGATCCGTTCAGGCATCCGGATCCTCCACGATCGCGCCGGCCTCGATGCGCACGGTGTGCGCCGTGAGCTCCTCGGGCACATCGTCGAGCACGGCCGCCGTGATGAGGACCTGCTCGTAACCGGCTACGGCGGTTGCAAGCTTCCGACGCCGGGCCTGGTCCAGCTCGGCGAACACGTCGTCGAGGATGAGGACGGGGTCGCCCGTGGTGGACTCGCGCCGCAGCAACTCCGCGGACGCCAGCTTCAGAGCCAGAGCGAAGGACCACGACTCGCCATGGCTGGCGTAGCCCTTGGCGGGGAGCTCGTTCAGCTCGAACAGCACGTCATCCCGGTGCGGTCCGACCAGGGTGAGTCCGCGCTCCAGTTCTTTGCGGCGCACGGCCGACAGTGCGCGGCGGAACGCCTCGGTCGTCGCGACACCGGCTGAGCCGGTCACATCGTCGGGCTCCGCCCCATCGTCGTCCTCGACATGCGCGCCGAGGATGGTGAGCTGAGGAATCAGCCGGGGATGGTGATCGTCGCCCGCAACCGAGCGGTACGTCGCGATCAGCGGATCGCTCAGCCGTTCGATCAGGTCGAGTCGTGCGTCGATCAGCTCAGAGCCCAGCTGGACGAGGCGGTCGTCCCAGATCTCCAGGGTGCCGAGCTGGTCCTCGCGCACCCGCGAGGCACGGGCCGACTTGAGGAGGGTGTTGCGCTGCTTCAGCACCCGTTCGTAGTCGGCGATCACGGCCGAGAACCGCGGATTCCTTTGGATCAGCAGCTGGTCGAGGAATCGGCGACGGATGCCCGGCTCTCCGCGGACCAGCGCCAGATCCTCCGGAGCGAAGAGCACGCTGGAGAAGTATCGCGGCAGCTCGCGGGGCTTGATGGCCCCGCGATTGACCTGCGCCCGATTGGCCGAGCCGCGGTTCAGCTGCACCTCGATGAGGAGCTCGCGGCCGTCGTGCTGGATCCTGGCGCGGACGATCCCGGCGTCGGCGTCCTTGCGGATCATCGCCTGGTCGCTCGACACCCGATGCGATCCGAGCGTGCTCAGGTAGCCGAGCGACTCCACGAGGTTGGTCTTTCCCTGGCCGTTGCGGCCGACGAACAGATTCGCGCCGGCCGCGAACGGCACCTCCGCCGTGCGGTAGTTGCGGAAGTCGGTCAGGGAGAGATGTGTGACACGCACAGAGATTTTCGGCCGGCCGGGATTCTCAGTCCACAGCCTTCACGGCGTGGCCGCCGAACTGGTTGCGCAGCGCGGCGACAGCCTTCATCGCCGGCGAGTCCTCCTGGCGCGAGACGAACCGCGCGAAGATCGAGGCGCTGATCGTCGGAACCGGGACGGCGTTGTTGAGCGCTTCCTCGATGGTCCAGCGGCCTTCGCCCGAGTCCTGCACGTAGCCTTCGATGTGCTCGAACTCCGGATCCTGCTCGAGTGCGCGCACCAGCAGGTCGAGCAGCCAGGAGCGCACGACGGTTCCGCGCTGCCACGCCTTGAAGGTCCCGGTGACGTCCTTGATGATGTCCTTGCGGGTGTCGAGGAGCTCGTAGCCTTCGGCATAGGCCTGCATGAGCGCGTACTCGATGCCGTTGTGCACCATCTTCGCGTAGTGACCGGCACCGACCTCGCCGACATGGACGAAACCTTCGTCGCGCGGACCTTCGGGACGCAGGGCGTCGAACACCGGCATCACACGCTCCACCTGCACGGCAGAGCCGCCGACCATGAGTCCGTACCCGTTCTCGAGGCCCCAGATGCCACCGGAGACTCCGGCATCCATGAAGTCGATGCCCCGCGGAGCGAGCAGAGCCGAATGTGCGAAGTCCTCGGTGAACTTGGAGTTGCCTCCATCGATGACCAGGTCGCCCTTCTCCAGGACGGGCTCGAGCTCGCGGATGACCGAATCCGTGATGGCGCCGGCGGGAACCATGACCCACACAGTGCGCGGGGCCGGAAGGGCGGCCACCAGGTCGGCGATCGTCGCGACGTCCGAGACCTCGGGGTTCGTGTCGTAACCGGTGACGTCGATGCCGTTCTTCTCGAGACGGGCGCGCATGTTGTTGCCCATGCGTCCGAGTCCGATGAGGCCGATGTGCATGATTGTCCTTCTTCTGTTGCTTCAGCGGCGCCGGGAACTAGCGCAGGAGCAGGTTCGGCTGGAGCAGGTACTTGTACGAGTCCGCTCCCGACTGATCCTTCGACGTCTGGCTCGTGATGAGCACAGGCCCCGGCTTGTTGGGATTCTCGGTCTTGGTGAACGAGATGCGCACGAATTCCGAGTGCACCGCCCCGAGACCATCGAGCAGGAACTGCGGCTTCAATGAAACCACCGTCTCCTGGCCAGTGAGAAGAGCGTCGATGCTCTCGGATGCCTGCGCCTGCTCGGATCCGATCGCTTCCAGCGTCAGTCCATCGGCGGTGAAGGTGAAGCGGAGCGCTGCCTCGCGCTCGAGAACCAGCGAGACGCGGCGGGTCGCTTCGATGAGCTCGGCGGTGTTGATCACCGCGTAGTTGTCGACCTGCTCGGGGAAGAGCCGCCGGACGGGCGGGAAGTTGCCCTTGATCAGCAGGGAGGTCACGGTCTTCTTGTCGGCGGTGAAGGCGATCAGCTCACGGTCGTCGCGATTGGTGATCGAGATCGAGACGGTGCCGCTGTGGCCGAACGTCTTGCCGATCTCTGTCAGGGTCCGAGCCGGCACCAGTGCCGTCACGGACTCGCCGGAGGTGGTCCCGTTGTCCCAGTCGATCTCCCGGACGGCGACGCGATACCGGTCGGTGGCGACGAGTCCGAGGGTGTTGTCCCCGACCTCGAGCTGGACGCCCGTGATCACGGGGGTCACATCGTCTCGCGACGCGGCGACACCGACCTGAGCGACCGCCTCCGCGAACTCCTCGGCCGGGACCAGCCCCGCTTCGCCGCTGACCTGCGGGATGCTCGGATATTCCTCGACCGGCATGGACAGCAGGGTGAAGTTCGCCGAACCGGCGCGGACGACGATCTTCGATTCCTCCGTCGAGAACTGCACGGGTGCGTTCGGAAGCTTGGAGGCGATCTCCGCCAGCAGTCGTCCGGAGACGAGGACGCGACCCGGTTCTTCCACCTCGGCGGAGATCTCGGTCTGGGCCGAGACTTCGTAGTCGAACGACGACAGCCTGAGGCCGGCGTCGGTCGTCTCGATCAGCACACCGCTCAAGATCGGGAGGGTGGTCCGCTGAGGGAGGAGCTTCACGGCAAACGAGACGGCCTCGCTGAACACATCCCGATTGGCTTGGAACTTCACGAAGTCACCTCTGTCGGCTCACGGATAACGGACGTGACAAATCCTAGCCCCTGGCCTGTGACGCGGAAGCGGCGAAGGCCTCAGCCCTTGAGGTTCTCGCCCGCCCCCTTCAAGAAGAGTTAAGAAGTAATCGTGTTAACCGCTGTGGAGAATGTGGATAACTCTGTTGAAGCCAGGCGAACAGCGGGAACTACACCGCGGTGACTTGTTGATGACCTGAGGAATCCGGGTGTTCACAGTGATCCGTCGGCCCTGGCCCGAGGCGGCGCTTTTCACAGCGGCTCGGTGTTCGTCCCCATTAAGGGGTGAGTTGTCCGGAAGCTATCCACAAGTTATCCACAAGTGTTAATAACGCACTCTCCCCACTCTGGGGATGGATATGTGGATAACTCGCGGGTCCAGAGGCGCTCGACGAGTCGTCGACTACTTGCCGTAGCGGTGGTTCTGCTTGATCCGGCTGGTGAGCTCGGTCACCTGGTTGTAGATCGAGCGCCGCTCCTTCATGAGCTCGCTGATCTTCTTGTTCGCGTACATCACGGTGGTGTGGTCGCGTCCGCCGAAGAGCTGGCCGATCTTCGGAAGGGAGAGGTTGGTCAGCTCACGGCACAGGTACATGGCGATCTGACGGGCGGTGGCCACCGCCTGTGAGCGGCTCGAGCCGTAGAGGTCGTCGACGCTGAGCTTGAAGTACTCCGCCGTGTTGGTGATGATGTCGGTCGGAGCGATGACATTGTCGTCGTCGAGCGTGATCAGGTCCTTCAGCACCGTCTGCACCAGCGGCATGTCGACCGGCGTGCGGTTGAGGCTGGCGAAGGCGGTGACGCGGATCAGCGTCCCCTCGAGCTCGCGGATGTTGCTGGACACCTTCGACGCCATGAACTCGAGGATGTCGTCGGGCACCTGGATCTTCTCGCTCTGCGCCTTCTTGCGCAGGATCGCGATGCGCGTCTCGAGGTCGGGAACCTGGACATCGGTGATCAGTCCCCACTCGAAGCGGGACCGCATCCTGTCCTCGAAGCCCGTCAGGTGCTTCGGCGGGAGGTCCGAGGTGATGACCACCTGCTTGTTGTGGTCGTGGAGCGTGTTGAAGGTGTGGAAGAACGCCTCCTGCGTCTCGACCGCTCGCTGCAGGAACTGGATGTCGTCGATCAGCAGGATGTCGATGTTCCGGTAGCGCGCCTGGAACGACGACCCCCGGTTGTTGGCGATCGAGTTGATGAAGTCGTTGGTGAACTCCTCCGACGACACGTACCGGACGCGGATGCCCGGGTACAGGCTCATGGCGTAATGGCCGATGGCGTGCAGGAGGTGGGTCTTGCCGAGCCCGGAGTCGCCGTAGATGAAGAGCGGGTTGTACGCCTTCGCGGGTGCCTCGGCCACGGCGACCGCAGCCGCATGCGCGAAGCGGTTGGACTGACCGATGACGAAGTTGTCGAAGCTGTACTTGGCGTTGAGCCGGGTGTCGCCGCCACGAGGTGGTGCCGTGATCTCGGCCGGAGGGCTGACCATCGTGGCCGGCTGATCCACGTAGGAGGGTGCGCTCTCGGGCTCGGCCGTGGGCGCGGCCATGGTCTCCTGCTGGATCTCGGGGTTGACGACGATCGCGAAGGTGTTGACCTCGAGGGTGTGGTCGAGGGAGCCGATGGCACTCAGCAGGGGGAGCCGGCTGCGCTGCTCGATCATCCCGCGAGTGAACTCGTTGGGGACCTCCAGGTAGAAGGTCCCGGCCATGATGCCCTTGGGCTCGACCAGACTGAGGAAGCCGTACAGCTGGGGGGTGATGCGGTCATCGGTCTCGAGCTTGCCGAGCACGTCCTGCCATGCCGTAGCTATGGACTCTTCGCCGCCTGCCATCGTTCCCCGTCTTCGTCTGTTGCGGATGCCGTCAGCCCGACGAGGGAACGAGTCGCCCCCGGTGACTCTCGTCGGGTTGGCGGCTCGGATGCCGCCGGTGGGTATTCACAGAGTTATCCACCGCTGTGTGAGAAATACCGTAGCGATCTCCGGCCGGAATTGGGATGGGCTGGGGATAACTTTCGACCTCACGGTAACTTGTCCACAGAACGTCGATCAAATCCGATCCGCGGCATACGTCGGCGCGTCGCAAGCCGCTTCGCTGCCAATACCGTGCATAATCGGTGGTTTTCGGTCGATCGGTTTGACCTCGCCCCCGCAAGGCCGTAGTTTTAATCAGTTGACTTCAGCCGTTTAGGCTGCCCTGAAACTTTCCTGGCCTCCCCGTGCTGGCCGTTTTCTCAGCACAGGCCTGTGAAGAGACCACCACGGAGATTGATATGAGCAAGAGAACGTTCCAGCCGAACAACCGCAAGCGCGCGAAGACCCACGGGTTCCGCCTCCGCATGCGTACGCGTGCGGGTCGTGCGATCCTCGCGGCTCGTCGCCGTAAGGGCCGCGAGACGCTGTCGGCCTGATCCTCCCCGGTAGAGGGCCTTCCCGGTGCTCGCCAAAGCGAATCGCATCACGCGAGGTGCGGATTACCGGGCGGTGGTACGACGCGGCGCTCGCTTCACTGGAGCGAGCACTGTGACGTACGTCCGTCCCGATGCCGGCTCCGACGTGGTGCGTTTCGGCTTTATCGTGAGCAAGTCGGTGGGCAACGCGGTTCAACGCAACCTCGTTCGTCGTCGGCTCAAGGCTGCCGCCTACGAGCTGCTCCCCGGCTTCCGCTCCGGCGGGCAGGGAGTGGATGTGGTGGTCCGCGCATTGCCAGCCTCCGCCCAAGCGCCGTGGGCTAGCCTGCACGAAGAGCTCCTCGGGGCCTCGATCCGTTTCTCCACCCGCAGTCACACCAGTAAGGGCAGCGTCCGTCCATGAACACCGCGATCGCAGCAGTGCTCCTCGCGCCGCGGAACGCGGCCGTGCTGGTACTGCGTGCCTATCGCGCTGTGATCTCGCCGATCTACGGTGATGTCTGCCGCTACTACCCGTCGTGTTCGGCCTACGCATTGCAGGCCATTCAGCAGCACGGCGTGATCGTGGGATCCGTGCTCGCCATCCGGCGCATAGCCCGCTGCCACCCGTGGGCGGCCGGAGGGGTCGACGACGTCCCCCCGGCGAGGAAGCCTCGCTACCGGGTGACCCGGTTCGGATTCGTCGTCTCCACCAGCCACGGCGGCTTCATCAGCCACGGAAAGGCCTAGCAGTTAGTCATGCCTGACATTTTCGGTACCATCCTCTGGCCTATCAAGTGGGTCGTGGAGCTGATCCTGGTCGCCTTCCACGGGCTCTTCACGTTCATGGGGCTGGACCCCGCAGCAGGTGGCACCTGGGTGCTGGCGATCATCGGTCTGACGGTGGTCGTTCGTGCAGCCCTCATTCCGATCTTCGTGCGACAGATCAAGAACCAGCGAAGGATGCTGGAGATCGCGCCCCAGCTGAAGAAGATCCAGGACAAGTACAAGGGCAAGAAGGACCAGTTCTCTCGCGAGGCGATGTCTCGCGAGACCATGGAACTCTACAAGAAGACGGGTACCAACCCGCTGAGTTCGTGCCTCCCTCTGCTGCTGCAGATGCCGGTGTTCTTCTCGCTGTTCCAGGTGCTGAACGGTGCGCAGGGCGGTCACGCCGGAGTCGGCCCTCTGAATGCAGAGTTGGCCGAGCAGTTCGGGAATTCGACCCTGTTCGGGGTCGCTCCCCTGCACCAGAGCTTCCAGGGAGCGATGAACTCCCACCCTCAGCAGATCGCCGTCATGGTGATAGCAGCCGTTATGGTTGTTTTGATGACGGGGTCGCAGTTCCTCACTCAGCTGCAGATCGTCTCCAAGAACATGTCGCCGGAGACCAAGGCGAGCCCGCAGTTCAAGCAGCAGCGCATCCTGTTGTACCTGCTCCCCTTCGTCTTCCTGTTCTCGGGCTTCGCGTTCCCCCTGGGTGTCATGTTCTACTGGCTGACCTCGAACCTGTGGACCATGGGTCAGCAGTTCCTGGTGATCCGCAACATGCCGACGCCAGGATCGGATGCCGCGAAGGCGCGCGAGGTACGCCTCGCCAAGAAGGGCAAGCTGGTTCAGGATGGTTCAACCGTTCTGGCGGTCGAAGAGCAGCCGAAGAGACAGCCTGCCCAGCGCGTCCAGCCCGTGAGCAAGACGCGCGCCAAGAAGCAGGCCGGAAAGTAGTGAGGACCTCCAACCGATGACCGACGTGCAGACCTCCTCCCCCGAGCCCTCGGACGTCTCCGAGAACGTTCCGCTCGTCGAGGACACCGAAACTCCGACGCCGGCGGATCTCGATCGCGAAGGCGACATCGCTGCCGACTACATCGAGGAATTGCTCGACATCGCGGATATCGATGGCGACATCGACATCGACACGCGCAACGGTCGCGCGTACATCTCGGTGAACGCGGAGAACGATTCCAACCTCGCTGTGTTGTCGCAGGCGGACACCGTGGCAGCTCTCCAGGAGCTGACCCGCCTCGCGGTTCAGAACAAGACCGGCGGCTATTCGCGTCTGATCCTCGATATCGCGGGTTCCCGTGAGGCACGCCAGGCGGAGCTTGCGCGGCTCGTAGACCGTGCCATCGAGCGACTGACGGAAGGCGCCGCCGAGGCGGAGTTGCCGCCCATGTCGTCGTATGAGCGCAAGCTCGTGCACGACCTCGTCTCGGAGCGCGGGTACGTATCGACGTCGCACGGTGAGGGGCGCGACCGCCACACCGTCATCTCCGCTGCGTAAGTTTCACGTGAAACAGTGACGGACTTCGAACAGGAACCTTCCGCAGCGGCCGGTCTCTTCGGCGAGCGGATCGGGCTCGCGCGGCAGTTCTCCCGGAACCTCGCCGATCAAGGTGAAGAACGTGGTCTCATCGGGCCGCTCGAACTCCCCCGCCTCTGGTCGCGACACATTCTGAACTGTGTGATCGTCGCTCCCCTGCTACGGCCCGGCCTTGTCGGCGACGTCGGAAGCGGCGCCGGCCTGCCAGGGCTGGTCTTGGCAATTGCGCGTCCGGATGTGTCCTTCGTTCTGATCGAGCCGATGGAGCGCCGGGTTGCGTGGCTGAAGGAGCAGGTGGATGAACTGGGACTTTCCAATGTGACGGTCTCCCGCGCGCGGGCTGAGGATGCACGGCTCGACCGACCGCTGGACCAGGTGACGGCTCGGGCGGTCAGTGCATTCCGGAAGCTCCTCCCGCTGACCGCTCCCCTGGTTCGCGATGGCGGCGAACTCGTTCTGATGAAGGGCGCCGCCGCCAGCTCCGAGGTCGAGGCTGCCGCAAAGGAGATCCGCAAGTTCGCGGTGCACGACATCGAGGTTCTGATGCTCGGGGAAGGCGTTCTGGATGAAGTCACCCGCGTGATTCGGGCCGTCATTCGCTAGGTCGGCGCCGTCGCCGGCGGCCGAGAATGCCTCCTAGACAACGGAAGCACGCGCTTCGCTTGCGTGAGAGCCGTTCTAAGGCCTTCCGTGGGAGTGCCGGCCGGCCGTTTCCGCTCTTTTTCGGGCTGCCGATGACGGCTTCTCGTCCTGGTTTTGCGAGGGTGGCGTCGCGGAACTGCTCGGAACGAGCGCGCGGGCGGAGGTGCTGGCGCCAACGAGGTGGCGTGCCGCGCGTGGTTTCAGTGTCGTTGCGAGCGGGACGTGTGGCAATCGCGGAAGCCGCATGTGTCAGCGCGCTCGCGCGATGTGATGTGCCTGTGTGAGGCGGACGTCGCGCGTTTCGTCATCGAGTGGTGTTCGCTTCTGGACCTGGGACCGTTCGGTCAGGCGACTCGTCGGCCGGTTGCGCCCCACCCCCCGGGGCTCGGGGAGATTCGCTGAGAGCAACGAGACGCGACCAGGGGTCGTCAGAACCCAGGACTTCGTCGCCCGGCCCGTCCTGGCGAGGAGTCAATCAATAGACGGATTGCGCAACTAACGTGCCTATCGCCACCGCGACTCCGACCAGGAGGGGCTGCACGAAGACGAGGACCCCAGCCGCGAGTATCGGAACGAGAATCGGAGACAGCCAGACGAGGATCGCCATGCCGGCCGCGCCCTCCATGCTGACGACACTAGCGCAGGGAAGGAGTCACCGAGGGTCGTCGGAGCCCCCGTTGGTTCCGTCTCTGAAGTGAGTCGGCTTGGATCCAGTTCACGACATGCGGACGCTCGCGGTCTGTCTGCTTCGATCAGGAGTGGGACGCCGCTGTCGCCTCTCGACGTGAACTGAGTCTGCCTCTCGGTGAGGCTGCGGATGGATCTCGAGTCGAGGGCTGGCTTCGCCGGCGCATTTGGACAGACATGCTGGCGTTTCACGTGAAACGGGGCGAACTGGGCGCCCAGGTGCGGAAGCAGTGATGAGGGGTGGACCTCACGGACGGCACGAAGCCCGTTTTCCCCGCCCGGGAATCGGAGAGGGTCATTCGCGAGACGCTCTCGCCTACCTCACCGAGATAGCGCTGGCGCTTGGGGTCGCTGCCGCTGGTCTCCGCTGCCGCTGGTCTCCGCTGCCGCTGGTCTCCGCTGCCGCTGGTCTCCGCTGCCGCTGGTCTCCGCTGCCGCTGGTC